>NZ_JBTLRH010000001.1:0-680000 GCF_054482655.1 Aliiroseovarius sp. CAU 1755
GCCTGGAAGTCACCGAAATACTTGGTGATCGCAGCGGTCAGCGTCGTTTTGCCGTGGTCAACGTGGCCAATCGTGCCAATGTTGACGTGCGGTTTGGAGCGTTCAAACTTTTCCTTAGCCATGTGCCATAAGCCTTGTGTCTGGTGGGGTTCCGCCGAACCCGGATTCATATCGCGCGCTGACTACTCGGTCGCGCAGGGAAAATCAAGACTTCCCTCACCTTTGGCGACTGGAATGCGTATTGTTTTCGCATCAACTCCAAAAGCTGGGCAAAGTTTGGGGTGTCGCCTGCGCAATCAAGCTGCGAGCGGCTTCTACGGCCAGCTTTTCTTGATCGCGTCGTCAGGCTGCGTGGCTGCACCTGTTTCAGGGGTGCAAACGGCTTGCAACGCCGCCCATTCCAACCCCGACAGGATAGAGCCATAGTCGCGTGTCGTGCTAACAGCGGCCTGCGAAGCTGCGATCCGCGCACCCATCTGCGGGTGTGACATGAAATGCGCAATGATACCTTCTGCGTCGCCATATTCGGCCCGCAAACGTTCAAACATGGTGCCCAGTGACGAAGGCGAGATATCAGCTTTGTCCAGCAAAGCATGCGCATAGGCGTCGGCGGTAGCTTCCGCGGCTTGGCTGTAGGACGCATTCACCAGTTGGTTGGCCAGAAACAGGGTAATTGTGCCCCCGGCAAAGTCGCCAAACAGTAGCCCCAAAACGCCAAGCGACCCGGCGGACCTAAGCGCATCGCGGGTTGGATCTCGGTGCACGACATGTCCGATTTCATGAGCCAGAACCGCGGCAACTTCTTCGGCAGTTTCGGCTTGATCAATCAAACCACGAAAGAACACGATGCGTCCGCCCGGTAAGGCGAAGGCATTCACCATGTCATGATCAAGCACATGGATCTGCACGCCATACGGCAGGTCAGACGCTGGGTTTAGCCGCTGATACATCGCTTGCATCGCCGCATTGCCTGCAGGGTCGTCGCAAATCGGCGTGCCGGTAAAACCTGTTTCGTCCAGCGCCGTGCGAATCTGTTCGAACGTGGCGTCGCCCAAGGCTTTTTCGCCCTCCGGCGGCAGGATCTCTGCCAGTTGGGCCGCCATCAACGGCACAAGAACGAAAATGATCGTAACGACCGAGGCGACCGCCCCGCCGGCCCAGACCAGGAGCTTTGACAGCGGAACCATGTTGTCCCGCTTCTTGAGTTGCGACGCATGTGCCTGCACCTCGGCGATCAGGGCGGCATCGCGCAAATATAGGCGCGCGAGTTTGTTGTCAGATCGGCCAAGCACCAAGTTTGAAGGGTCCGCCTGGTCGGGAAGGCGTCGCACTTCAGCCCACGGCCAAAGCAGCGCGCTGCCATCCGGCATCTCGATCATCAAACCCGCAGATTGGGGCTGAAGATGCACCCGCGACACAAACGCGCGTTCGCCATGCACGAAATCTGCAAACCCAGTTTGTTGCGCCACCCGGTCGGTCATATCGCAGCCCCGACATCCAGCGCCTCGGCAAACCCTTCAGCCTCGGCGAACTCGTCCCGGTCGCGCTGTGCAATCAGATGCAAATCGGCGGCGTTCACGATGCGGGTTGCTTCGGCGAAATGGGCAGCAAGCGGTAGCGTGATCCACGCATGCGCCATCGCGCGATATCCCAAAAACAGACCGAAATAAGCGAGCACCAGAACGGGCACACTTGTCACAAGCATGTCTTCAAGTTGATCAAGGTCCGCGCCGTCGATCCCGAAATTACCGTGCAGCAAAAACAAACCGCCCAGCAGCACCAGAAAGAACCCGCTGATCACCAAATTCATCAAAAACCAGCCCAGCGCATAGATGCCAATGATGGTCCACGGCTTTGGAGACGACTGGAAACGGATCACGCCAAGCTCTTTCGCTTCGGTCATCCGCTTGAAGCTTTCCGCCCGCCAATAGGCAAGACCGTAGATCAGCCAGGGGGTGGTCAGGACAAACAGGGCAAACCAAGCAGGGTTCTCAGAAAACGCCGCCATTGCGCCACCGACACCGGACAAAAGCACGGGGTAGTAGACGTGCTTCATCGCCCCGAACAGCAAACCGCGTCGCCCCCCCTGCACGAACCGTTGATCCCCATAGTAGGTGCGCCCAGCTTTGTATTTCTCCAACCAAAGGGTCGTCAAAGGCCAAGTCAGCCCAAGCGTCACAAGTGCAAGCAGCCAATGCACGATGGACCGCCATGAAAACCCCCAGGCGCCAGGATCAAGCCCGAACCTGATCCCGCGCCAGCGCGTGCGCGCAAGGATGTAGCGTCGCCCGCGATACTGCGCGAAAAAGATGATCGGTGCGAGCCCAACGAAGCTGAGAAAGTAGGCCGCCACACTGCCCTGCAACAGCGCGAAGCTGAAATACATCAAAAGCAGGTTCACGATGCCGATATAGAACGCCATGAACACGACAGCGACCAAAAACCCCAACAGTTTCTCAAGCGGGTCGCCAACATATTCCAAGGGGATGCCGCCGGGACGGATGGCGCTCCAGTAATATCGGCGCAGTCGTGTTTTCGCCCAGAAGCGATAAAACCCCAACGTCAGAACCGTCAAAACCCCGGTTTTCAGCGCCAGCCAAAGCATCGGCCCCTTGCCCCCGGAATAGCTGATGGTCAGGACGGCAGGGGGCATTGATCACTCGAACTTGTTGTCACGCGGAAAGCCGTGCGGAGGGGCTTTGCCAACACCTGCCCGCTTGCCCAGCCACGGCGACATATCCGCCTCGGTCCGGGTGCGGTCGCCCGTGGCGGGCCAGGACAGGCCAACCTCCCAGTCAAAGGTCTTGAGGTCTGACAACCCACCGTCCAGTTCAAGCACACCCTGCTTGCCGCGTGCGCTGTGGTATTTCTGAAGCCGCACACCCTTGCCGCGTGTCATTTCGTTAATCTCAGTCACCGGGAAAACAAGCAGCTTGCGGTTCTCGGATACGATCGCGACATGATCCCCTTCGACCGGTTTGCATATCTTGGCGCGGGCGTCGCCCACATTCAGCACCTGCTTACCATTCTTGGTCTGCGCCAGAACATCATCTTCGTTGACGATAAACCCGTTCCCTTCGGTCGAGGCAACAAGCAGTCGTCGCCCCGGCTGGTGAATGAACAGATCGACGATCTCTGCCTCGTTCGGCAGATCAACCATCAGACGCAAAGGTTCGCCCATGCCCCGCCCGCCCGGCAGGTTTGCCGCCGACAGCGTGAAGAATTTGCCGTTCGAATCGAAGACCAGCAGCTTGTCGGTGGTTTCCGCATGGAACACGAAGCGGGGGGCATCACCGTCGCGGAACTTCAACTCGCGCGTCAGGTCGATATGCCCCGACATGGCACGAATCCAACCCATTTGCGAGCAGACAACGGTGATCGGTTCCTTCTCGATCATCGCCTCCAGCGGCACATCTTCGACTTCGCCCGCTTCGGCGAATTGCGTGCGTCGTGCACCGCCCTCGTAATCCTTGCCGAAAAGCTTTTTGGTTTCCTTCAACTGCTCTGCGATCCGGGCCCATTGCAGGTCGCCACTGTCCAGAAGATCCTCAAGACCTGCACGCTCTTCCATCAACTTGTCACGCTCGCGCACCAGCTCGATTTCCTCAAGGCGCCGCAAGCTGCGCAGGCGCATGTTCAGGATCGCGTCGGCCTGAAGCTCGGACAACTCACCTTCGCCCGGCGCGGGGCTGACATAATCCGTTTCGTTCATGGCGCGGACGTGATCGCGCGCCCAATCCTCGCGCATCAAGGCCGCTTTGGGGTCATCATCATAACGGATGATGTCGATCACGCGGTCGAGGTTCAGGAAGGCGACAATGAAGCCTTCCAACACCTCAAGCCGGTGGTCGATCTTTTCCATCCGGTGGGTCGAGCGGCGCAACAGCACGTCGCGGCGGTGATCAAGGAAGGCGCGCAGCACCTCCTTCATCGAGCAAACCTTCGGCGTCACACCGTCGATCAGCACGTTCATGTTCAGACTGAACCGTGTTTCAAGGTCCGAGTTGCGGAACATCAGGTTCATCAGAAGCTCGGCATCCACATTCTTGGATTTCGGTTCCAGCACGATCCGAACGTCATCGGCGCTTTCGTCACGAATGTCGCCAAGAATCGGAACCTTCTTGGTCTGGATCACCTCGGCAATCTTCTCGATCAGCTTGGATTTCTGAACCTGATACGGGATCTCGGTCACGACGATGTGCCATTGACCGCGCCCCAGATCCTCAATCTCCCACTTACAGCGTAGCCGGAACGATCCACGCCCGGTGCGATAGGCTTGCGCGATGTTTTCGCGCGGTTCGACGATAATGCCACCGGTGGGGAAATCCGGGCCCGGCACATAGTTCAAAAGGGTGTCGTCACGGGCGTCCGGCACCTTGATCAGATGCAGACAAGCGTCAATCAGCTCTGCGATATTGTGCGGCGGAATATTGGTGGCCATGCCAACCGCAATGCCCGACGAGCCGTTGGCCAACAGGTTTGGAAACTCGGCTGGCAAAACCACCGGTTCCGTCAGGCGACCATCATAATTGTCGCGATAGTCAACGGCGTTTTCGTCAAGACCGTTCAACATGGCCTCGGCGACGAAGGTCATCCGGGCCTCGGTGTATCGGCTGGCGGCGGGGTTGTCGCCGTCGATATTTCCGAAGTTACCTTGCCCGTCGACAAGCGGATAACGCACCGCGAAATCCTGCGCCAAACGCGCCATCGCATCATAGATTGCGGCATCGCCATGAGGGTGGAAATCCCCCATCGTGTCGCCAGAAATCTTGGCCGATTTCAGGAACTTGCCGCCTGATGCCAGTTTCAACCTCGACATCGCGTAAAGGATCCGCCGGTGCACTGGCTTCAACCCGTCACGCGCGTCAGGCAAGGCCCTGTGCATGATCGTTGACAATGCATAAGTCAGATAGCGGTCGCCAATGGCGCGGCGCAGCGGTTCGGCGATGTCCGATCCCTGCCTGTCGGGGTTTTCAGTTACATTATTCATGGAAGCTGTGTATCTTTGAGGGAGACTCGCGTAAAGCGGCTGCGGGGAAACTTATATTACATTCCCCGCGATAGATAAAAAAGTTCTTGTGTAGATGTTGTTTGAGTAGGGGGGAATATTATGGGTCTTATAAAGACAACACTGTTTGCAGCAGGTGCCTTGGGCGTTGCGATGCTGCACTTTGGCCGAGACAGCGGCCTGCCTGCAGACCGAATTGGGCGCGAACCGACCATCGCGCAGGAAACGATTCAGCCCGTTTCTGCCGCAGTTCAGGATGCTGGCATGCTTGCTTCGCCCGAAACTGCCAAGGGTGAGGTGATCGCGACAGCCAATGCGGCAATCGCGGACGCCCCGCAGGCCGCCTTTGCGGCAAGCCCTGTTGCGTTGGAAAACACCGCGCCAGCGCAAACACCAGCCGAACTGGCGGAAGAGGCAGCCCGGCTCATGGCAAGTTGGGTTGGAACGCCCCAACCTGCATCGCCCGCGATCGCACCAAGCCCGTCATCCTTGCAATCCGTTTTTGTGAGCGGCAGTTCGGTGAACATGCGGTCGGGACCATCCACTCAGCACGGCGTCGTTGCACGCCTGTCACGCGGCACCGAGGTCATTGATATGGGCCCTGCAGGAAGTGGTTGGAGCCAGATCAAGGTTGTTGCAACCGGCGACCGGGGCTTCATGGCATCGAAATTTCTGAAAACTCAACTCTGAACGAGCCATAGCAATACACGACATTCAACCGAGTGCACCTGAGCGGCGCGTCCTTTTTGCGGGGCGCGTCGCTTTTACATTGACCCCTTCTTTGACTGCCGCCTAAGTGCCTCTGCGCGACAAACAGGAACAAATATGCCCAAATCTCCTCAATCAATCCTGATCACCGGTTGTTCGTCCGGCATCGGTTATGATGCGGCCCATACATTGGCCAAACGCGGATGGCGCGTGTTTGCAACCTGCCGGCAAGAGGCGGATTGCGAACGTCTGCGGTCCGAAGGGCTGGAAAGCTTCCGACTGGATCACGCCGACGAGCAAAGCATGGACGCCGCCATGGCCGAAGTGCTGAACCGCACAGGCGGCACGCTCGACGCGCTGTTCAACAATGGCGCTTTCGCCATTCCAGGCGCCGTGGAAGATCTGCCGACAGACGCGCTGCGTCACATCTTCGAGACCAACCTGTTTGGCTATCACCACCTGACACGACTTGCGCTGCCTGTCATGCGCGCCCAAGGTCACGGCCGGATCATCAACAACTCGTCCGTGCTGGGCTTCGCAGCGCTTCCATGGCGCGGCGCCTATGTCGCCACAAAATTCGCGCTAGAGGGGCTAACGGATACATTGCGGCTTGAAATGCGGGGCATGGACATCAAGGTCATCCTGATCGAACCCGGCCCGATCACCACGCGCATCCGCGAGAACGCGATCCCACAGTTTGAACGCTGGATCGACTGGGAAAACAGCGCCCGCGCTGGGCTTTACCACAAACTGCGCGAACGCCTTTACGACGACAGCGGCACACCCGACACGTTCGAATTGCCGCCATCTGCCGTAACCGACAAGCTGGTCCACGCGCTGGAAAGCCGCAACCCAAAGCCACGTTATTATGTCACGACGGCCACCCGCATCGCCGGGATTGCGCGCCGCCTTTTGTCGACCCGTATCCTCGACCGGTTTACGCCCAACGGCTAGGCGCGACGGATTACCCCTCGCAATCTTGCGGTTTCGGGGCTATCTGAAACACGAGATACTGACCCAAGGAAACAGCATGTTCGACGATCCGCTATTTGCCCTAGTCGTAGTTGCGGTTGGCAGCGTTGCCATCATTCTATTGATGGGCATCGGCACGTTCGGCATCGGCGGAGAGACGTCGCGCAAGCACTCGAACCGGTTCATGCGGTATCGGATATATGCGCAAGCCGTCGCGATCGCGCTGATCCTGCTGTTCGTTTGGATACGAGGAGGAAACGGCTGATGGTTGTCCTGAACAAGATTTACACGCGCACCGGCGACAAGGGCGAAACAGCACTGGGCGATGGGTCGCGCGTTGCGAAGCATTCGGCCCGCGTTGATGCCTATGGCACCGTGGACGAAACCAATGCCACGATCGGGCTGGCCAGACTGCATGCCGAAGGTGACATCGACGCGGCCTTGGCCCGCATCCAGAACGACCTGTTCGATCTGGGCGCTGACCTGTGCCGCCCGCATAGGGACAAGGATGACGAGGCCGAATACCCGCCGCTTCGGGTGAATGACGCTCAGGTTGACCGGCTTGAGGCGGAAATCGACGCGATGAACAAAGCGTTGGAGCCCCTGCGCAGCTTCATCCTGCCCGGCGGGTCCGCGCTGGCCGCCTATCTGCATCTAACACGCACCGTAAGCCGCCGCGCCGAACGGCTGACGACCGAGCTTGCAACCGTCGAAGACGTGAACCCCGCCGCTATCAAATACCTGAACCGCCTGTCGGACTGGTGTTTCGTGGCCGCGCGTGTCGCAAATGACGACGGCAAATCGGACGTGCTTTGGGTGCCGGGGGCGAACCGCTAAGTCAGCTTGCAGGGCGTCACTTTACGGGAACCCAGATTTCATACGCCATCGCGTCCGCGCTGTTGCGTGGATCATCCGGGTAGCGTTCAAAACACGCGCCCTCACGTGGCTGTAGCCCTTTGGCCGGCAAATCCTTGGTGAAAACAAGGTCGAAGACTTGTGGCAATTCTTTCATAGGACCAAACGCCCGACGCACGGCATATCGCCCTTCTGACAAATCAACATAGCTTAAACCGGAAGCCAATGTTGCCGACCGGTCGGACACTTCGCGACCGACAGCATAACGAAATGCGCCGGTGGCATCGGCATCGAACGAAACACCAAACATCGCACCTTCGACACCGTGTTCGAACTGAGGGCCCGCATCGTAGAACGCTTGCCATTGGGCAGGAATGGTCGCGCGCGATTGCATGTCATAGGATTTCACTGTGCCCGCTATCGTCCGCGCCGGCGCGTCTAGGACCTCTAATGGTTCCGTTGTTGTCTGCATTTCGGACCCTCCTTGCCGATTCCCGTTCAATATGCACGCTGCTCCCACGCCGAAGCAAAAGGTCTTGATTGGCGCAGGGTGGAAACATTCTCGCAATGAATCCCCTGCAAAACCAAAAAACGCGGCGTCCTTAGCGCAGAACGTGACGATTTTACGCTGTTTTCAGCGCCCACGACCCGGTAAACGGGAGAAGAACTGAGACCGCCCCATCCGGGGCTTAATTGGGAGAGACACGCCAATGAAGGTGCTTGTGCCTGTGAAGCGCGTGATCGACTACAACGTGAAGGTTCGTGTGAAAGCGGACGGATCCGGTGTCGATCTTGCAAACGTAAAAATGTCGATGAACCCCTTTGACGAGATTGCCGTCGAAGAAGCCATCCGCCTGAAAGAAGCTGGTAAGGCCGACGAGATTGTCGTCGTGTCGATCGGCGTAAAGCAAAGCCAGGAAACGCTGCGCACCGCGCTTGCGATGGGCGCGGATCGCGCCATTCTGGTGGTTGCGGCTGATGATGTTCATAACGACATCGAACCGCTGGCCGTGGCCAAGATTTTGGCGAAAGTTGTGGAAGAAGAGCAGCCGGGCCTCGTGTTGGCCGGCAAGCAAGCCATCGACAACGACATGAACGCCACCGGCCAAATGCTGTCGGCCCTGCTGGGCTGGTCGCAAGGCACGTTTGCCTCTGAACTGGACATTGACGGCGACAAAGCCGTTGTGACCCGCGAAGTGGATGGCGGTCTTCAGACCATCAAGGTTTCGATGCCGACCATCGTCACCGTTGATCTTCGTTTGAACGAGCCGCGCTATGCGTCGCTGCCCAACATCATGAAGGCCAAGAAAAAGCCGCTGGACGAAAAAACTGCCGCCGATTACGGCGTCGACGTCACACCGCGCCTTGAGATCGTTTCGACCGCTGAACCCGCTTCGCGTGCCGCAGGCATCATCGTGGGTTCGGTCGACGAACTGGTAGAGAAACTTAAAGAAGCGGGGGCTGTATAATGGCTGTTCTTCTTCTCGCAGAAGTCAACAATGGCGAACTGGCGATGGACGCCACCGCCAAGGCTGTCACCGCCGCGAAAGCACTGGGTGACGTGACGGTTCTGGCCGCTGGCGCATCTGCCGCCGCTGCTGGCGACGCTGCCGCGAAAATCGACGGTGTGTCGAAGGTGCTGATCGCCGAAGATCCTTCGCTGGGTCATCGTCTGGCAGAATCAACCGCAGCGCTGATCGTGTCGCTGGCAGGTGATTACGAGCACATTGTTGCGCCCGCCACCACCGACGCCAAGAACGTGATGCCCCGTGTGGCAGCACTTCTGGACGTTATGGTGATCTCGGACGCATCGGGTGTGGTGGACGCCAACACGTTTGAACGCCCGATCTATGCCGGTAACGCCGTGCAGACCGTCAAATCGTCAGATGCCAAGAAGGTCATCACCTTCCGCACCTCGACCTTTGATGCGGCTGGCGAAGGCGGGTCGGCTTCGGTTGAGACCGTGTCTGCCGCTGATAACCCCGGTCTATCGGAATGGGTCGAAGACAAGGTTGCCGAAAGCGACCGGCCCGAGCTGACGTCGGCTGGCGTTGTCGTGTCCGGTGGTCGTGGCGTGGGATCCGAAGACGACTTCGCGTTGATCGAGAAGCTGGCAGACAAGCTGGGCGCCGCTGTTGGCGCTTCGCGCGCGGCGGTTGACTCGGGCTACGCCCCGAACGACTGGCAGGTGGGCCAGACCGGTAAGGTCGTCGCCCCTGACCTTTACATCGCCGTTGGTATCTCGGGCGCGATCCAGCACTTGGCTGGCATGAAAGACTCCAAGATCATCGTCGCGATCAACAAAGACGAAGAAGCACCGATCTTCCAGGTTGCCGACTTCGGTCTGGTGGCCGACCTGTTCGACGCAGTGCCTGCGCTGACCGACAAGCTCTGATCAGACGGAAATCGAAAAAGCAAAGGCCCGCCTGAGTGGCGGGCCTTTCTATTTGAAATGGCCCAACGTTGGGAAAGCTCGACCGCCCTTTTCCGGTCGCACCCGCCGCGGTCACCGTCAAATCACCGTCTGAAGCACCTCTTGCAATGCGCGGTTTGCCTTTCGATGTGCAACCGTGCCCAGCATTTGATGGGTCGCGGGTTCATCCATGTCCGAATAGACAAGATCTTCACGCCCGACCGAAATCTCGCTTTCTGCCACGACGACCTCGACCAGTTCGCGCACGAAGGGCTTTACCTCGTTGATCATGTCCTGATCCACGAACAACGGGTCTGTTCCGTGAATACCGTCCCGTCCACCGTCAGCAATCGCGTGGTCCGACATCCACAACAAAACCACGTTGCCGTTCAAACGCGAGATCAGCATTTTCATCCGCGCCACCCAAGCTTCTCGCAATTCCTGCTGGATCATCGCAAACCGGTCAGCCGAAATCTCCTCCAACGTGTTCAGCAAATGACGCGTGAAATTGAATTCCGTAAAATCCACCTCGCGATAGATTGCTTTCAACAGCTTCGAGGCGCGCAGGAACCTGTCATTTCGGCGCGGATGAACCGCATAGAACCGGTTCGACATGTTGTGTGCGCCCATGATCTGCACCACTGTCATCTCTGCCTTCTTGCAAGCATCAATTAGGGTGTCATCATAGACGAAGGCGTCGACACCTGCGTTCGGACAGCCCAGATTTACCGACGTAATCCCTGCATCACGCTCGACCAGCGCCGGATAGGGGCGTTCGACAAATTTTCCATAGGTTTCAGTCCCGCCCAGCATCGCCAGATAGGGTTGCGTCAATTTCTTTTTCGGTCCTCGAAACAAAATCTTCGACGCGCCATATCGACACGGCACGTAATCAAGGGACCCTTTCCCAAGTGTCTCGTAAGCCATACCACCCACTCCAAATATATTTCACCCGAGACAGAGATTCGCACCGACCCGTTGCCAAATCGCTAATGCTCAAATGCAGGTAATTCTCTTAGCGGTCGCTTAACCCTTGCGCCTGTGCCGCAGCGCCGCATAGTCTGAGGCCAGACAAGGAAAGGGATAAGATGACCATCGAGACCGTAGGGGTTGTGGGCGCCGGCCAAATGGGCAACGGCATTGCACACGTGTTGGCATTGGCCGGGTATGAAGTGCGCCTGAACGACATCAGCCAAGACAGTCTGGACGCCGCGATTGCACGCATCGCCAAGAACATGGATCGCCAGGTGTCCCGCGATGCCATTACCCAAACCGAACGTGACACAGCGATGGGTTTGATCTCGACCACGATGAAGCTGCCAGAGCTTGGCGCGACTGATTTGATCATCGAGGCCGCCTCTGAAAACGAAGCGCTGAAGAAACAGATTTTCGATGGGCTGCTGCCGCACCTGAAGCCTGACACCATCCTGACATCCAACACCTCGTCGATCTCGATCACGCGGCTGGCCAGCGGCACCGACCGCCCGGAACGCTTCATGGGGTTCCACTTCATGAACCCCGTGCCGTTGATGCAACTGGTCGAATTGATCCGCGGCATTGCAACAGACGAACCCACATTCAACGCCTGTCTTGGCGTCGTGGAGCGGTTGGGCAAAACTGCCGCCAGCGCTGAAGACTTCCCCGCTTTCATCGTCAATCGTATCCTGATGCCGATGATCAACGAGGCCGTCTATACGCTTTACGAAGGCGTTGGGTCGGTGAAGAGCATCGACACCTCGTTGAAGTTGGGGGCCAACCACCCGATGGGGCCGCTTGAGCTGGCTGACTTCATTGGTCTTGATACCTGTCTTGCCATCATGAACGTCTTGCATGACGGGTTGGCCGATACCAAATATCGCCCCTGCCCGCTTTTAACAAAATACGTCGAAGCCGGGTGGCTGGGCCGCAAGTCGAAACGAGGGTTTTATGATTATCGTGGCGATGAGCCGGTCCCGACGCGGTAATCCAGACCAACACGCAAGATCAGGGCCTGATCGGGGGCCTTTTCGCGACAGCCTGCAACTTAGCCTTTTCCAAGCGCCAGCGTGTGATCGCGCAGCCATGTCATAAACCCACGTGGGTCTGTGTGCAGACGTTCCATCTGCTCTTCATTCAGGGGTTCGCCGACAACCGGGCTTACCGGACGATTGCAACTGTTCACGATCTCATGCAGCAAAAGCGCCTGCCGCATCGTTGCTGAAAGTCGGTTTGCAATCTGATACCAACGCGAATTTGCACCCGGGAAATAGATCGGAACGACACGGGCGCCGGAACGGCGAATAAGCTGCGCGGTGAAGACATTCCATTCGCGTTCAATTGCCGGCCCCATCAATGTCTTTGACGACGCAACCACACCTGACGGAAACAAGGTTACAAGCCCGCCAGCTTTCAGATGTGCCATGGTTGCAGCGCGCATATCGACCATCTTTTGTTGCGCGTCTGGATCGTGCGGAAAAGGCACCGGGATCATATAGGATGACGCAACAGCATCCAGACCATCCAACACGGATCGCGTCAGGATGCGATAATCATCCCGGCGTCGCCCGATGAGTTCAGCCAGCACCATCCCATCCACCAACCCATGCGGGTGATTGGCCACCACAACCACCGGCCCCGCGTTGGGGATGTTGGCCAACTGGTCATCAGGCGTTTGAACCTGAATGCCCATGACATCCAGACAAGCGGTCCAAAAGGCATGGCCCATCGGCGCGCCACGTCGTTCAAGCTTGCGCACCATTCGCAAGATAGACAGCTTGCCAGTGCCCCATTCGACCGCGCGAATGACGACAGACTGCACCGGATTGTTGAACGAATTCGCGTAGGTCAGACTGCGTCGGTCGTAGTGATCAAAGGACAGGTTGTCCCGCGCCACTTCTCCGATTTCATTGTTCGCCTTCTGCACCACGTTCCATCCTATCGCATTCACGCAAAGAAAAGGTCATTACATGCCTTCGCCGAACTTGTCAGCAACCAAAGCCTCCAGCGCCTCTAGCAATTCGGGGGCTTGTGGGCCAGCGGTTTCAACATGGATCGAAGTGCCCTGCGACGCGGCAAGCATCAACAAGCCCATGATCGAATCCCCTTCCGCATCCAAACCATCCTTGGAAACGCGCGCCGTCGCATCATGACATTCCACTGTCTCGACGAATTTGGCCGAGGCCCGCGCGTGCAGGCCCTTTACGTTGACAATTTCCAGATCACGGCTGGTGCTCATGGCCCTATACCCCCTGTATACCGTCCATACAGTCGATATATTTTCGCCCTGCTGCAAGCGCCTTTTCCGTTGCCTTGCCTATCGGCAAATGTCTGGATTTCGCAAGCTTGACCAACATCGGCAAATTGGCCCCGTAAAGGATCATCCGATCTGGCTTGCTACAGGCAGGCAGCGAAAGATTGGCTGGCGATCCGCCGAACATGTCAACGACAACGATCACGCCGTCGCCCTGGTCGACACTGTCCGCCGCGGTCGAGATTTCGTCACTCTTACTGTCGCGATCGCATTCCGCATCTGTCGAAATAGCACGCATGCCAGATTGCTTGCCGACGACGTGTTCGACAGCGGCCAAGTATTCCCTGGCAAGCCCGCCATGCGCGACGATCACGATGCCGATCACGCTCATTACCCCAACTTGTTTGACGCCAGTCCCGCTTCGGCCCGGCGTTCCAATTCCCGGTGTCTAATTGACACCTGCCAGCCCTTCTGCGCAAGCGTCTTTGCCAACCTTTCCGTCAGGGCAACCGAACGGTGTTGCCCACCTGTGCAGCCAAAGCCGATGGCCAGATGCGATTTCCCCTCTTCCCCGTAGGCGGGGATGAGGAATTCGACCAGCTCGGACACTCGCGTAAAGAATTCGTCGAATCGTTCGTCTGCCGCCACATAGTCCGCGACCGCCGCCGATCGCCCGTCCAATACGCGCAAGTCGGCTTCCCAATGCGGGTTTCGCAGGAAACGAGCATCCAGCACCATATCAAGACCGCGCGGAACGCCGCGTTTATACGAAAACGAGTGGACCGATACGGCCAGATTCTCGGCGCCCGATTCCGACAGCCATCGCATGATTTCATCTTTGAGGTCATGCGGTGACAGCTCGGAGGTGTCGATCAGCACATCTGCGCGCCCGCGCACCGGGATCAACAACTCTATCTCGCGCGTGATCCCATGGTCAGGCGTTTCGGCTGGGGCCAGAGGGTGGCGCCGCCGGGTCTCGGAATATCGGCGGATCAACACATCGCGTGAGCAGTCCAGATACAGAACCTCAACCTCATGGGTGTGGTCCTCGCGCAGGTCCTCGATCACCTGCAGCATCATCTCGGTCGAAAAATCGCGGTTGCGCACATCAACGCCCAGCGCCAGAGGACGCCCCAGCGCAGGCCCCGACAGAACCCGGCTGATCAACGACAGCGGAAGGTTGTCGATCACCTCATAGCCGATGTCTTCCAGCACGCGAATGGCGGTCGTTCGTCCAGCCCCGGAAGGTCCGGTTACCAGAACAACCTTTTGTTCGATCTTGTCGCTGTCATCCGCCATTCTGATCGCCTAGTTAGTGTCGGAAAACCTGCCATTGTTCAGCAGGTGGTATAAGGCACTCGCGAAATAGGGGGCGTCAACCCGCAAGACCCGCTCGACTGCACATCCTACAACGGTTGTGACAAGTTGTGATCTGGGGAACCGCTCAAGCTGATTTTCCGACATATCGACGACCAGATGCAACCGGGCTTCAGCCCCCCAGGGAACGTGGATCAACCCGACACCGCGCGCTTCGATGACACCGTGAAGGTGATCGGGGGCAAGCACGACAGGCGCGCCGTCGATCAGCGCGACACGGCTGATATCATCCGAAATCAGCTTGGCCCCCATCCCGATCAGCTCAAGCGCCAGCGCAGACTTGCCCGACCCGGACGGGCCAACGATCATGGCTGCGGCAGTCCCGACCGCGACGGTGGTCGCGTGGTGGTTTTCAATCAGCGTTCCGTCGGTGTCGATCACACCGGCAAACCCACGACAAAGCGCGCACCCAATGGGTCCGAGGTCACATCCGCATCCGTCGGACGAATGTTTTCGGCCCAGATCACCCCACCATGGGCTTCGACGATCTGCTTCGAGATCGCCAGCCCCAAACCAGAGTTGTTGCCAAACTGGTTTTCTGGCCGTTCGGAATAGAACCGCTTGAAAATCTTGCTGAGCGCCTGTTCGGGAATGCCAGGGCCGGTGTCTTCGATCACGACCAGAACGCGGTTTTCACGCCGCCGCGCCCAGACGCGAATTGCATCGCCTTCTTCACAGAAGCTTAGCGCGTTGGTGATGAGATTGACGAAAACCTGCGCGAGCCGCGCCTCCAGCCCGTTGATGGTGATCGGGTCGGGCGGCAAATCTGTGATAAACTCGACGCCTTTGTCGCTGCCTTCGTTGCCAAGATACTCGGCCAAGTTTCGCAGCATCTTGAGCAGGTCGAAAGATTCCTCCTCCTCCTTCACAAGTTCGCTGTCCAGCCGCGAGGCGTTGGAAATGTCGCTGACCAATCGATCAAGCCGGCGCACGTCATGATCAATGACATCAAGCAGTTTGGTGCGATGTTCGTCTTTCTTGGCAAGACGCAACGTGCCGATTGCCGACCGAAGACTGGCCAGCGGGTTCTTGATTTCATGTGCCACGTCGGCTGCGAATTGTTCGTTCGCGTCGATCCGATCATAAAGCGCGGCCACCATCCCGCGCAACGCACCCGAAAGGCGCCCGATTTCATCAGGGCGCGCCGTCAGGTCAGGGATGCGGACGCGTCCGGGTTTGACGTTCTTGCCATGTCCGTCGCCCCCCAGCTCGGCTGCGGTCGCAAGGTCGGACAAAGGGTTCGCAATGGTCGAGGCAAGCACGAGGCTTAGCCCGATAGACACGAGAATTGCGATCACGAACATCTGCAAAAGCTGTTCACGCTCGGCCCGCACAAGTTCATCCAGTTCACCTGCGGCACTGGTGATTGCCACCACACCTGCCGGCACACCGCCCTGAAGGATCGGCGTCGCCACGGTGAAAACTGTGCCACCATTCTGGTCAACACCGTTAGACACTTGGGTCGTGCCGCTCATCGCGACAGGGTATAGCGTGCGTGCCATCACTTCGGCGTCAAGCGGGACCGAGAACTCGTCGCCCTTTGCAATAAGGCCCGAGACCCCTTCCCACAGAGAGTTCAGCATGTCGGTGATGATCGTCGATCCCACCTCGCGCTGCAGCACGTCTTTGGGCGAAACTTCGTCGCGTGGCTGTCCCACAGATGAAGCGATCAGCAATTCGTCGGCATCAAAGATGAAAACCTCGAGCCCAACGGGCAAGTGAAGATCTGCTAGGGTTTCCACGAAATTCGGTTCGGCAGGTGCTACGGCCACCAGTTCGGTCTCTGCCTCGCTTTCGGACAAGAAGACATCGGGGACGTCCTCTGGATCGACGATCTGCAATTCGCCGACCTGCTCCAATTGCGCCTCGAAAACATCCGCGATCAGTTCGGCTTCGACAACAAGTCCACGCTCACGCTGGAAAAGAAGGCTGTCACGGAACGGGTTCAGATACAGAACACCCGCGACCAGCACGACAAGACCCAACAGGTTGAAGGTAATGATCTTGCGCGCCAAAGGAGACCGATTGATGGAGATCAACCCGCGTTTGGCGCGTTTGTCGCGCAGTTCATAGTCCATCTCGCCAGTCGGCGAGACCCAATCTTCACCCAGAATAAGATCCGAGCCAGATGTGGCTTTGGTGTCTCTCACCTTCGTCACCGTCATTTCCAACGCGTTGGGCGTTATTCTTCGTTGTATCTATACCCGATACCATAAAGTGTTTCGATGGCCGAAAAGTCATCGTCAGCCGTGCGCATTTTCTTCCGAAGCCGCTTGATGTGACTGTCGATCGTGCGGTCATCTACATAAACCTGATCGTCATAGGCAACATCCATCAGCTGGTCGCGGCTTTTCACAAAGCCCGGACGTTGCGCCAAAGCCTGAAGCAACAGGAACTCAGTTACCGTCAGGGACACATCGTTGCCCTTCCAGGTCACCGCGTGCCGCAGCGGGTCCATTGTCAGTTCGCCACGCACCAGCGACTTGCTTTCCTCGACATCGCCAGCATCGTCCTTGGCGATCACCTCCTGCCGCCGCAAAAGCGCACGAATGCGCTCGACCAACAACCGCTGGCTGAAGGGCTTGGTGACATAGTCGTCTGCGCCCATGCGAAGCCCTAAAACCTCGTCAATCTCGTCGTCTTTTGAGGTCAGGAAAATCACCGGCATGGTCTTGGTTTTCTGCCGCAGGCGTTGCAGCAAATCCATCCCGTCCATGCGCGGCATCTTGATATCCAGCACCGCCAGATCAGGCAAACGCTGATTGAACGCGTCCAGCGCGCTTTGTCCGTCATTGAAAGTTTCAACTTCGAAGCCTTCGGCTTCAAGCGTTATCGCGACGGATGTCAGAATGTTCCTGTCATCGTCAACCAAAGCGATCCTCGACATGAGAGGTCTCCTCGCACTGCTCAATTTCTTTTATCGTTTTGAGCCATTGTTCAGTTTTCAGTCTTTCGAATCAACAGGGATCTGCGAATCGAAGGAGCGAAGAGTATCAATCTTTCACGGTTTGTGCGAAATGTTGGCGAATATGCCTCACAATCCTGCATTCGGTTGCGAAACATGGTTGCGCAAACACGCTCTTGGTTGCGCTAACTGCGCGCTTGCGACCTGTTCCATTTGAAACTCACCATGCTATAGCGCGATTATTGGCCCTCGTTCACATGAGGGTCAGCGCGCGGGGTTCGTGCCTTGCGCTTTTATGTGAAACCAGAACACGCCGGCCGCAGACATGCCGGCGACAGGAGCACAACATGACCACTGGACGGGTAAACCCAGAACGCCGCTTGGAAGATCAAGGCATCACGGGGCTTGGCAATGTCTACTACAACCTGATGGAGCCTGCGCTGATCGAAGCTGCCCTCGACCGCGGTGAAGGGAGCCTTGGCAATGGCGGTGCATTCCTGGTCACGACCGGAAAGCACACAGGCCGTTCACCGTTGGACAAGTTCGTCGTCAAAACACCGGGCGTCGAGCCGCATATCTGGTGGGAAAACAACCCGCCGATGGACCCGGCCAAGTTCGATGTTCTTTATGACGACATGCTGAAGCACATGAAGGGCAAGGATTACTACGTGCAGGACCTGTTTGGCGGCGCTGACCCAGCTTATCGGCTGGACGTTCGCCTGGTGACTGAGCTTGCCTGGCATGGCCTGTTCATTCGTCACATGCTACGCCGCCCAGACCGTGACGAGCTGGACGAGTTCGACCCCGAATTCACCGTCATCAACTGCCCGACCTTCAAGGCAGATGCAAAACGGCATGGTTGCCGGTCTGAAACCGTCATTGCGCTGAATTTCGAACGTAAAATCATCCTGATCGGTGGCACGGAATATGCCGGCGAGAACAAGAAGTCGGTCTTTACCCTTCTGAACTACATTCTGCCGGAAAAAGGCGTGATGCCGATGCACTGCTCAGCCAACCACGCCAAAAGCAACCCGGTCGATACCGCAATTTTCTTCGGCCTGTCCGGCACCGGCAAGACGACACTTTCGGCGGATCCAGAGCGCACGCTGATTGGTGATGACGAACACGGCTGGTCGGATACCGGCACCTTCAACTTCGAAGGTGGCTGCTATGCCAAGACAATCAACCTGTCCCCCGAAGCCGAGCCCGAGATCTATGCCACGACGCAAAAGTTCGCGACCGTGATCGAAAACATGGTCTACGACGAAGAGACCAAAGAACTTGATTTCGAAGATGACAGCCTGACGGCGAATATGCGCTGCGCCTATCCGCTGCATTATATCGCCAACGCGTCGAAGTCAGCCATCGGTGGCCACCCGAAGAACATCATCATGCTAACCTGCGATGCATTTGGTGTGCTGCCTCCGATCGCGCGGCTCAGTCCCGCACAAGCGATGTATCACTTCCTTTCTGGCTTCACTTCAAAGGTCGCCGGCACTGAAAAAGGTGTGACCGAGCCCGAGCCCACATTCTCGACCTGCTTCGGTGCGCCTTTCATGCCGCGCCGCCCGGCTGAATATGGTGCGCTGCTGCGCGACAAGATCGCCAAACACGGTGCGACATGCTGGCTGGTCAACACCGGCTGGACTGGTGGTGCATACGGCACCGGGTCACGGATGCCCATCCGCGCCACCCGCGCCCTTCTGACTGCAGCCCTTGATGGATCGTTGGCCGATGTCAAATTCCGCAAGGATGAGAATTTCGGCTTCGAAGTGCCCGTCACCGTTGAGGGCGTTCCTGACCTTCTGCTGAACCCGCGCCGCACATGGCAGGATGCAGCGGCCTATGACGCGCAGGCTCAAAAGCTGGTTAAGATGTTCTCGGAGAACTTCACCCAATACGAAACCGATATCGACGACGACGTTAAATCCGTCGCAATTGGCTAAGACCTCTTGCCCAGATCGACAGAACAAACGCCCCGGTCCTGCGCCGGGGCGTTTTTTTTGCAAGCTAACGCTTCGTCACGGCGAACCTTCACATTAACGACCGGTTGACGGCGCGTTGGGGCAAGTCGGCCGAACGAGTTTTTGCTATCACACTGCCGCGCTTCGGAAACGGATCGCAGGCTAACCCATCAACCCCTTGCGGATCAGATTCAGCCCAGCCACCGTCAGAACCATCAAGGTTGCCCGTTTGAATGTTTTCTGCGGCATTCGGTCATGAAACCAGTTTCCAACCACCATACCGGCCAGTGCCGGCACCAGCATCAACGCAGAAAGCGGCGCGGTCTGCGCATTGAACACACCGGATTTCATATGCGCCATGACCAGCGCGATGGCACCCGCCCCATAGATCACGCCCTGCACGCGCATTTGTTCGGTTTTCGGCGTTTCGATTGCTGTCAGATAGGCGACCGTTGGCGGCCCCCAAACACCGGACAAACCGCCCACGAACCCCGCAAAGGCCCCGATCAGCCCCTCATCACGCAGTCTATGCTCGGGCTTCAGCACGGGCTTCCAGCCGCTCAACTGCATCAGGCAAAACGCCACGATCGGACCGCCGATCACGATGAACAGCGTGCTTTGCGGCAATTGGGTGACAAGCTGAGCGCTGAGGGCAAGGAAGATGATCATCGCGACCAGGAACACCCGAAACTTTGACACCGCAGCCAAGGCCGCCGCTGGCCCCTGACGAAGCGCTTGTTGAACATTCGTCAACACGGTTGGCAAGATCAAAGCCGCCAACGCCATTTCTGCAGGCATAACCGTCGCCAGACCGGAGATCATGATCAACGGCATGGCAAATCCGACAGCGCCTTTGACGAATCCCGCGAACAAAGTGATCGCGAAAGCCAGAAGCAACGTAACCATCGAAAGCTCGGCCAAAATACCCATCGTTTCTTCCCGTGAAGACTACCTTTTCAGCTTCTATCCGAGGCATCAAAGAAATGCAGTATGCAATTTGTCGCGTCATAAATTTACGTTTTCGGGTCGATTGTTGTATTTTAATTGCGCTGCACCTGCAAAAGGATTATTTCTCTGCAGACGCGAGATATCCAGCCGAATCCCGGCTCAGACTGTGACAGGAGACAGTGATGACAAGCCCCCTGATCGACAACCTTTTGAACCTGACGGGCGCGGCCCTGGCCCCGGTTGAAACCGTTTTCAAGGCCGCCAAATCATCCGTCCACACAATGGTTGTCGATGGCGACCGCATTTCAGGGGCCAAGCTGGAAGAACACCAAGCCGCTGCGCACGCCTTGTCGTGGCTCGCAACCTATGTCGAAAGCCTGCGTCAGATGCACGCTTGGGCGACACGGCTAAGCGAAAACGCCCGCTTGGGCGAAATGGAAAAGCTGATCCTGCAAATCGCCTTCGGGGAATATCTGTCCCAGATGAAGGGCGGTATCATGATGAGCCAGAACGAGTTCGCCCGCCTTTCGGATATGGGGATCGATGGCACCGCGCTGGACACCGATGCGATTGAGACGCTGATCGCTGCGGGCAACAGCCAAGCCGCTCGTTCGCGCCTTGTTGAATTGATGCGCGACAACGCGGGACACGCCACATTCGGCGCCTCTGGCCTGGATGAAGAGCTTGAGATGATCCGCGAAACCTTCCGCCGCTATGCCGATGACCGGGTCGTTCCCAACGCGCATGAATGGCACCTGAAGGATGACTACATCCCGATGGAAATCCTCGAGGAACTGGCCGAGATGGGTGTCTTCGGCCTGACCATTCCCGAAGAATACGGCGGCATGGGGCTGTCGAAAGCGTCGATGGTCGTCGTGTCCGAAGAACTGAGCCGCGGCTATATCGGTGTCGGCTCGCTGGGCACCCGGTCCGAGATCGCTGCCGAGTTGATCTTGGCTGGCGGCACAGACGCGCAGAAGGAACACTGGCTGCCGAAAATCTCGTCGGCCGAGATCCTGCCCACCGCCGTTTTCACCGAGCCCAACACCGGTTCCGACCTGGGGTCGCTGCGCACTCGCGCGGTCAAGACCGCAGACGGTGATTACGAAGTGACGGGCAACAAGACCTGGATCACCCACGCCGCTCGCACACACATCATGACGCTTTTGGCGCGCACCGATCCGAATTCGACCGATCATCGTGGTCTGTCGATGTTTCTGGCCGAAAAGCAACCCGGCGATGACGAAAACCCCTTCCCCACCGAGGGCATGACCGGCGGCGAGATCGAGGTGCTGGGCTATCGCGGCATGAAGGAGTTTGAGCTGGCCTTTGATGGCTTCAAGGTGAAGGGTGAAAACCTTCTGGGTGGCGAAGAAGGTCAGGGCTTCAAGCAGCTGATGAAAACCTTCGAGGCCGCCCGCATCCAAACCGCAGCCCGCGCGATCGGTGTCGCCCAGAACGCCCTGGAAATTGGCATGCAGTATGCCGAGGACCGCAAGCAGTTCGGCAAATCCCTGATCAATTTCCCACGTGTTGCCAACAAGCTGGCAATGATGGCGGTCGAGATCATGGTGGCGCGCCAGCTGACCTATTATTCCGCTTGGGAAAAAGACCATGACCAACGCTGCGACCTTGAAGCCGGTATGGCGAAGCTTCTGGGCGCGCGCGTCGCATGGGCCTGCGCTGACAACGCGCTTCAAATTCACGGCGGCAATGGTTTCGCGCTGGAATATCAGATCAGCCGTGTGCTGTGCGACGCGCGCATTTTGAATATCTTCGAAGGCGCTGCCGAGATCCAAGCCCAAGTGATCGCCCGGCGGTTGCTGGGATAGGTAACAGTCGATGCCGCCCTGCGGCATCGGCGGAACTTGGCCTCAAATGGGGGCATGCAGGCAGCTTTCAATATACACGCTTGCGCATGATTTTGGTCGCTGATAGGCCGCGCATACGTCTGCGTATGCAATGCATTGGAAAATCGTAATGACTGCGACCAAACCCCGCCTCAAATCAGAAGACTGGATAGTTGCGGGGTTTAAAGCCCTGTCAGAACATGGCCCAGAGGCGCTCAAGGCAGAACCGCTTGCACGCGTCCTAGGCACGACAAAGGGTTCTTTTTATTGGCATTTCAAGGATGTCCCTGAATATCACCTGCGGCTTCTTGCGCTGTGGGAACAGCAATTGTCGGATGCGATAGATCTTGCGCGATCCGAAGAGCAAGACCCTGTAAAACGACTGCATCGGCTTGGCGACACATTGCACCCACACAACGCGCTGCACGGACCCGCGACTGCCGAACCTGCTATTCGTGCGTGGGCTTACGGATTTTCGGACGCTGCGACCGCTGTGCAGCGTGTTGACCAAAAACGCCTGTCTTATTTGGACGAAACTTTGAAAGAACTGGGGCTCTCCAACCCAGACTTCAAACGCATCGTCTATGGAGCGTATATCGGGCTTGGGTCGCTTTCAGCCACCGACACCAGTGACGACAGAAACACCCTATCGACGCTTCTGGCCGCGATACTGGCCCTTCGTGACGCGTGAGCCTATATTGAAAGCCTGAAACCAGAGGATGAATCCCATGCAAAGAACCGCACTGACAGCCGTCGCAATTGCCGCTCTGACCGTGACGGCATGCAAAGACGAGACGATTTCAGGGTTTGCGGATCGCAAGGACAATTGGGTGCTGCAGGAACTGGATCGCGAGCCATTTGATGCAGTGGCGACGATATCCTTCCCTGAACCCGGGCGCATTTTTGGCCAAGCGCCGTGTAATCGGTATTCAAGCGAACAAAAAGCGCCCTATCCTTGGTTCGAAATCGGGCCCGTTGCCGCAACAAGAATGGCGTGCGACGCGCTGCCGCTTGAACAGGCTTTCTTTGATGCACTGGGTCAGATGCGGCAAATCGAAGTGCTGGATGACACATTGATCATGTCAAACGATGCAGGTCGGCAAATGGTGTTCCGCGTCCAGAACTAAGCACTAGCGGTTAAGCCCTTTCGCACCCAAATCACGCTTTAGTCGATCGACAAGCCGCGCGCGCGCTTCAGGAATTGGCTTGTCACCCAGCGAATGTGCAAGCCAACGGGTTAGAAAATACCCAGTGGTAACAAGCCCGTCGACCACGTTCTGCGCCGAACCATCGCCTGACCCCAAAAGCTCGGGCGGCAAGGGGAGCAGCCGTTCAGCCCAATCACCCGCAGCTTCGGCGGACACCGCGCGGCCCGTTCTGGGCGAGACATAGGCAAGGTCGTCGCACGCGCCGGACACGGCGCATGCGCTCAGGTCCAGCCCGAACCCCATATCCTCCAACAACGCGAGTTCCCATTTCAAGTAAGCCGTCGGCCACGCTTCGTTTGTGCCAAGCAGATCCAGCATGGCTTGCGTGCGGTGGTAAAGATCAGGGTGCGGTTCACGCTCTGCCAGCGCGAACCCCAAAAGCGACGTGATCGCGTTCAATCCTGCCAGGGCGGTTCGGTCAGACAAAACCATCGCCCGACTTTTCACAGGTTCGACATTGAAGCTGCCAATATGCTCTTCGAGCCGCGCGCGCCATGCAACATCAAGCTGCGCACCAGGTTGCAGGATTGGGGCTAACTTCCGGCTGATCCCACCGCGGACCACACCGGAATGACGCCCGTGCTTTTCCGTAAACACGTCGATAATGACTGAGGTTTCGCCATGCTTGCGCACAGACAAAAGCGCGCCCTGATCCCGCCAATCCATGCCTGTCACCCTCCTGCGATCAGCCTAGCCTTCGACGCGCTGTTGGCAATGGCGTTAGTCCGACAACCCAGGCTCATCCAGCAGATGGCGCCCATTGCGGTCTTCGACTTCGATCACCCAAAGGTCCGGGTCAAAGCTTTTCTGCCGGGACAGCGCCGCGTCAACATCGGCCTCGTCACCTTCTGACAGCACCACCCAGCAGCGGTCCCCGGTCATCAGATCAAAGCTGCGTTGATAGACAACGGCCTGCCCGTCCAGCGTGTTCATTTTCACCAAGACGGCCCCGGCGGTCGCGTCACCCTTTTGGGTAATAAATGCCGGGATGTCAGACAGGCGCAGCCGTGTCAGATAGGCGGCGACCCACAGATCAGCGGTCAGCCGCGTCAAGCGTTACCGTCCTTGAAATCAAGGCCCATTTCCGAATAACGCTCTTTTTCATCCAACCAGTTCGGGCGCACCTTCACCTGCAGGAACAGGTGGATTTTGCGACCCATGAACTCCTCCAACTCGGCGCGGGCGGATTGGCTGACGGCTTTGATCGTCTCGCCCTTCTTGCCCAGGATAATGCCCTTATGACCGTCGCGGGCGACATAGATGATCTGATCCACACGGGCAGAGCCGTCTTTGCGTTCTTCCCAGTTCTCGGTCTCAACGGTCAGTTGATAGGGCAATTCCTGATGCAGACGCAGGGTCAACTTTTCGCGGGTCATCTCAGCGGCGATCATGCGCATGGGCAGGTCGGCGATCTGGTCTTCCGGATACAGCCAAGGCCCTTCGGGCAAGCGTTCTGCCAACCACGTCCGCAGCGCGGCCACGCCATGGCCCTTTTCGGCTGAGATCATGAATGTCTCGGCAAAGTCATAACGCTCGTTCAAATCCTTCGCCAAGGCCAGCAACACCTCGGCCTTCACCTTGTCGATCTTGTTGATCGCCAGCGCGACGGTGCGGCCTTTGCCGATATCTTCCAGCCCCTCAAGGATGCGCTTCACGCCTTCGGTCACGCCGCGATGCGCTTCGACCAGCAAGACGGTAATGTCCGCATCCGCAGCCCCGCCCCACGCGGCGGCAACCATCGCGCGGTCCAGACGGCGACGCGGCTGGAACAGGCCTGGCGTGTCGACGAAAACAATTTGCGAACTGCCTTCGATGGCAACACCACGAATGCGCGCCCGCGTGGTTTGCACCTTATGCGTCACGATCGAGACCTTGGCCCCCACCATATAGTTCGTCAGCGTCGATTTCCCGGCATTGGGTTCACCGATCAGGGCGACGAAACCGGCGCGTTGCGGTTGATCTGTCATTTCTTGCTCTCCAGCTGCTTCAGCAGCGCGCGGGCGGCCGCTTGTTCGGCGGCGCGTTTTGAATTGGCCTTGGTTTCGGCCGACCGTCCATTGGACAGCTTGGCAGTGATTGTAAACATCGGCGCGTGGTCAGGGCCTTCGCGGCCGGTTTCGACATATTCCGGTGGCGGCATTTTGCGCGCCTGCGCCCATTCCTGCAACGCGGTCTTGGGGTCGCGCGCATCATCTTCAACCTTGTCGATGCGGTCACCCCAGAGCGACAGTATCATTCTTCGCGCCGCTTGCAGCCCGCCATCCAGATAGACCGCCGCAATGACGGCCTCCATCGCGTCGCCCAACAAGGCCAGCTTGCGCCGCCCGCCGGTCTTCATCTCGGATCGGCCCAGCTTTAGCACGTCGCCAAGATCGATCTGACGCGCGACATCGGCGCAGGCTTCTTTGCGCACCAGCGCGTTATAGCGCGGTGCAAGCGTGCCTTCGGGCGCCTCCCGATCATCGCGCAAAAGCTTTTCGGACATCACCAGCCCCAGCACCCGGTCGCCCAAAAACTCCAGCCGTTGGTTGTCAGGTCGGGTTGCAGACGAGAACGAGCCGTGGGTCAGCGCGCGGATCAGCAACTCGGGGTCTTTGAACTCATACCCGATACGGCCTTGAAAGGCTTGAAGATCGCTGGACAGCTTCACTCGATCGCCTTGAAGAACCGGTCCGAGCGCCACGTCCAGAAGAAGAACAGACGTTTGCCCGCCGCCGAAAACATGATGCGATCCGCGCGGCCCAAAAGGTATTCGGCAGGCACGAAGCCCACGCCGCCTGCATTGGGGCTGACCCGGCTGTCGGTCGAGTTATCGCGGTTGTCGCCCATGAAGAAGTATTCGCCAGCCGGAACGGTGAACACGTTGGTGTTGTCCAGTCGCGTGCTGCGCACGTTCAGCACCGAGTGGGTGACGCCGTTGGGCAGTGTTTCGATGGACTTCTCCTTCACGCAGGTTCCACCCTGTCCAACCGGACTGTTGGCACATTGGGGGAAGGTCGCGAACCGGCCCTGCGCCTGCTTGATCTCTTCAAACGTGCCGTTGGGAACCTGTGTAGCTTCGTCACCATTGATAAACAGGACGCCATTCTTGATCTGAATTTTGTCGCCGGGCAGACCAATCAGGCGCTTCACATAGTCAGTGCCAAGGCTTGGGTGGCGAAACACCACCACGTCGCCGCGTTCGGGTTCTGACCCAAACAGGCGCCCGGAAATCGGGCAGGACGAAAACGGGCAGGAATGGCGCGAATAGCCATAGGCCATTTTGTTCACGAACAGGAAGTCGCCAATCAAAAGCGTGTCTTTCATCGACCCGGTCGGGATCCAGAAGGGCTGGAAGAACAGCGTGCGGAACACACCTGCAATGATAAGCGCCCAAAAGATCGTCTTGACGGTCTCTAGAATGCCTTCTTGTTTCTTTTCAGCCATTGTTGGTTCTGCCTCTTTGGGTCGAGCCGATCCACGCCGGCCCTTTGGGGGTGTGGGCGATATGGGCGGATGCGCGCGCGGAGTCAAGTTGACCCCGCCGCCTTTGCCATCAATCCGAAGTGAATTCGACCGGTCGCGCTTCGATCACCACAAAAGCCTGCGCCCAAGGGTGGTCATCCGTCAGAGTGACGTGGATCGTCGCCGCGTGGCCGTCAGGCGTCATTTCAGCAAGCCGGTCTGCCGCCCAGCCCGTCACCGCCATGACCGGTTGACCCGTGCGCAGGTTGCTGACCGCCATGTCGCGCCAGCTGATCCCCATGGCAAGCCCGGTGCCCAACGCTTTCGAGCACGCCTCTTTCGCCGCCCAGCGTTTGGCCAAGGTGCCCGCCTCGTCTTTGCGACGCGCAGCTTTTGCCAGCTCGGTCTCGGTGAACACGCGGTGGCGGAAACGATCGCCGAACCGGTCCAACGTGCCCGCGATCCGGTCGATATTCGCAAGGTCCGTGCCGATGCCAAGGATCATTCAGGCCTCCGTTGAGGGCGATCGAGGCCCGTCATCCACGCGCCGCGTCCATCAAACGACGCATCTCGGAAAGAACGTCGGGAAGTCCGCGAAAGATTGCCTCTCCAATCAGGAAATGGCCGATGTTCAGTTCCATCACCTCGGGCATCGCGGCGATGGGGGCGACGGTGTCATAGGTTAAACCGTGGCCCGCGTGCACCTCTAGTCCCAACGAATGGGCGAGCGTCGCGCCTTCGCGCAGGCGCTCAAGCTCTGCATCGCGTTCGTCAAACCGACCTTCGGCATGCAGATCGCAATAGGCACCTGTGTGCAGTTCGATCACCGCAGCACCAATGCGGGCAGAGGCTTTGATCTGCTCTGGGTCAGCGGCAATGAACAGCGATACACGACACCCAGCGTCGCGCAGCGGGGCGATGAACTCGGCCAATTTGTTGTCCTGACGCGCAACTTCCAGCCCACCTTCGGTGGTCAGCTCTTCGCGCTTTTCGGGCACAAGACAAACCGCATGGGGTTTGTGACGCAACGCGATGGTCAGCATTTCTTCGGTCGCAGCGCATTCAAAATTCAGCGGTGTTGTCAATTCTGCGACCAGCCGTTCGATGTCATCATCCAGAATATGGCGACGATCTTCACGAAGATGGGCGGTGATGCCGTCGGCTCCGGCTTCTTCAGCCAGCTTCGCGGCGCGAACTGGGTCAGGGTATGCCGATCCGCGCGCATTGCGCACCGTTGCGACGTGGTCAATATTTATGCCCAGTCGCAATTTGGCGGTCTGATTGATCATGTCGCGTCCCTTTCGTTGCTCGCAATATGTCGACGCGCCAAGTCTTACGTTTTTTTCTGCGCTTCGCCAGCCTCGTCTCGCGCAGCCCTAAGTCGTTTTTCATATCGCTCTTTCAGCTTCTTGATACGACGACGCTGATAGGCATGGATGACAGGGTTTGACAGAGCGTAACCAATTGTCGCTGCAACAATGCCGGGAAAGAGACACCCCACCAGATAGGGAAGGAATACGCGATCATAGAGCTCGGAAAGATTGGTCCAATCCACAACCCCGCCTGTGAAGGGCGCTTTAATGTTTGACCAAAAGTCCGTCGTCGCAGCGGCGGTTTGCGAAATGATTTCAGGAAGGTGGACACTGGACGGCTGGCCCAACATCGCATTGCCCAGATTGACCGAAATCTCGGCAATCAGGGGAAATGTCAGCGGATTGCCGATAAATGTCGCCAGCAAAGAGGCCAGAACGTTGCCACGTATAGTCCAGGACAGGATAGCGGCAGTTAGAAAATGCAGCCCGTAAAACGGTGTGAACGAGGCGAATATCCCTGCCGCAATCCCGCGCGAGATACGGTGCGCCGGGTCCGGCAAGCGTCTAACACGATAGATCACATAGCGCGATGCGCGATACCACCCGCCGCGTGGATAGAAAAATTCCGCGATTATACGCAGATAGGAGCGCGGGTTTCTCTTGAACACGGGTGATCCCTTTCGGCCAATAACGGCGAACTACGGTTTGCGGGTGATATCCCTGTGCCTACGAACTTCGGCAACGTCACTATCCGCTTCAAGTGTCAGCATGATGGCGTGCAAATGTTCGATATCGCGCAATTCCACATCAACAATCAGACGGTAAAAATCCGGCTTCCGATCCAAAAACCTCAGGTCCGAGATATTGGCCTTCTGCTCGCCGATCAATGTGCAAATTCGCCCCAGCACGCCCGCATCATTCGAAATGGTCAGGCTGAAACTGACGGTGTGAATAGGCGGATGCTGTCCGGCATGCCAGTGCAGATCAACCCAACGCGAGCTGTCTTCGTGCAGCTCGGCCAGCGCTTCACAGTCGATCGTGTGCACCATCACACCCTTGCCGCGATACGAAATACCCACGATCCGTTCACCGGGAACAGGCTGGCAGCATTGCGCGCGGGCAAAGTCCTGCCCAGCCTCAAGCCCAATCACGAAGGAATCGCCGTCAATCTCGTCTTCTTCGGCAGCAATTTCCGGATAGAGCGCTTCGATCACGTTACGGGCCTGCAGCTCTGCCGAGCCAAGGCGCGCAAGAAGCTCTGACGCGTCCTTCAGGCGCATTTGCTTGGCGGCCGTGGTCAGTGCTTTGTCTGTTGCTTTGCGGCCCACATGTTCAAATGCCACGCGCGCCAGTTCCCGCCCCAACCGCACGAACCGTTCGCGATCCACGCTGCGCAGACTTTTGCGAATGGCGGCCTTGGCGCGCCCTGTGACCACAATGTCGATCCACGTGGCTTGGGGGCTTTGCCCTTCGGCTGTCATGATCTCGACCGACTGGCCGTTCTTGATGCGTGTCCACAGAGGCACCCGGATACCGTCCACTTTGGCCCCAACACAGCTGTCGCCAATTCGGGTGTGGATCGCATAGGCAAAATCCAGCGGCGTCGCACCGCGCGGCAGCTTCACAACTTCGCCTTTCGGCGTGAAACAGAACACTTGGTCTTGATACATTTCAAGCTTCACATGCTCTAGAAACTCGTCATGATCTTCTGCGGCTTCGAACCGCTCCGTCAGCGATGAAATCCACTTGGCCGGGTCAACGGCAAACGGGTTCTCTGCCCGCACACCATCCTTGTAGGACCAGTGCGCGGCGACGCCTGCCTCGGCCACGTCGTGCATTTCGCGAGTGCGAATCTGCACCTCGACCCGTTTTCCATCCCGGCCGGAAACGGTTGTATGGATCGACCGATAGCCGTTGGATTTGGGCTGACTGATATAGTCCTTGAACCGCCCCGGAATGGCACGCCAGCGTTGATGGATCACCCCCAGAACACGATAGCAATCAGCCTCGTTTTCGGTGATGACGCGAAAACCATAGGTATCCGACAGGCGCGAGAAGCTCTGGTTCTTCTCCTCCATTTTGCGCCAGATCGAATAGGGCTTTTTGGCGCGACCAAAAGCCTCTGCCTCGATGCCAGCCTTGTCCAGCTCCAGCCTGATATCGCTCGTGATCTTTTCGATCACATCGCCGCTTTCTTTCTGAAGCCGCAAGAACCGACGTATGATCGAACTGCGGCCTTCTGGGTTCAGCACGTGAAAGGCTAGGTCTTCCAGTTCTTCACGCATCCACTGCATACCCATGCGCCCGGCAAGCGGTGCGTAGATATCCATTGTCTCGCGCGATTTCTGCACCTGCTTGTCAGGTCGCATCGCGCGGATGGTGCGCATGTTGTGCAGTCGGTCGGCAAGCTTCACCAAAATCACGCGCAGGTCCTTGGACATTGCCATGAAAAGCTTGCGGAAGTTTTCGGCCTGCTTCGTTTCAGAGGAGCTAAGCTGCAGGTTTGTCAGCTTGGTGACCCCGTCCACCAGCTCTGCGACATCGCTGCCAAACAGCTTCGAGACTTCGGAATAGGTTGATCCGGTATCTTCGATCGTGTCGTGCAAAAGCGCTGTGATGATGGTCGCATCATCCAGTCGCATGTCCGCCAGTATCTCGGCGACAGCGAAAGGGTGCGTGAAATAGGGCTCGCCAGAATGGCGGGTCTGACCTTCGTGCATCCGTGCGCCATATTCATACGCCGCACGGATCAAATCAGTTTTGGATTTCGGGTTGTAGCGGTGGATCCGGTCAACCAGCCCATCGAGATCAAGGTCAAGATCTGGAAGATCGTTCATCCGGTCCGCCACCCGCGGGGTCTAAGCGCCCCTTAGCCCTGACCTTGCGCTTCCATCAGCGCACGCAGAAGCTTTTCTTCAGACATGTCATCATCAGCCGGTTTGTCAGACGCTTCTGCACCCATAAGAAGCGACATGTTGTCGTCTTCGGGTTCGTCAACTTCGATCTCGGTCTGATGGCTTTCGATCATGCGCTCGCGCAGTTCGTCAGCTGTCTGGGTTTCGTCTGCAATTTCTCGCAGGGCAACGACAGGGTTCTTGTCGTTGTCTCGATCGACCGTAAGTCCGGCGCCTGCCGAAATCTCTCGTGCGCGATGCGACGCAAGCATCACCAGTTCAAACCGGTTCGGCACTTTGTCTACGCAATCTTCAACCGTCACGCGGGCCATGACTTAACTCCATTCCTTGCAAGGGGATGTGAAACGCCTATCTAGGGCCCTTGCCGCGCATATACAAGCGAAAACAGGGCTGATTCAGGGGGACGGAATGGCGATTACGCCCTTTTTTTCCGCCTCTGGCAGGTCATGAGCCATCTCGCGCACGGTTTTGCCTGTGATGGGGTGGATCCAGTCTGGGGCGACGTCGGCTAAGGGAATCAGCACAAATGCGCGTTCGTGCATCCTTGGGTGCGGTAGAACCAATTGGTCAGGGGCAATCCTTTTTTGGTCCTCCAAAGGAAGATCCATCCATTGCCTTAGAACCTCAGCATCCGGCAGGACCTGCGATTCATAGGCCACCAGATCGATATCAAGTGTGCGCTGCGCCCAGCGCGATGGACGTTCGCGACCGAATGCGTCTTCCACCTGATGGAACAATGCCAACAGATCTTTTGCGGCCAAGTCGCTGTCCAGTCCGATTGCAACATTCACGAAATCAGGGCCCGCACCCACCGGAAAGCAAGCTGTGCTATAATAATCCCCGATATGGGTGATTCTCAGGCCCAGTGCGGCAAGATGACGAATTGCGTCTCGCACTATTTTTGCTGACTGTTCCAAAGTTGACGTGGCGTTACTTCCAAGTAAAACCAGCACTTTTGGACAGGTATCTTGCCAAATTGTTACTTGCGACACGGTGTCGAGTCCCTAGATTGCATCGGATGTTTCTTCGTTGATTGTTTTCTTCATTACCACTCACGGATTTGATCAGCGAAGAGAATTTGAAAGGATCAATTATGTTCTATCGAGACGAACGGCTTGCGCTGTTCATTGATGGTTCAAATCTCTATGCGGCCGCCAAATCGCTGGGTTTTGACATCGACTACAAACTTCTCAGGCAGGAATTCATGCGACGCGGCAAGCTTTTGCGTGCGTTCTACTACACCGCCCTGCTTGAGAATGACGAGTATTCGCCAATCCGCCCCTTGGTGGACTGGCTGCACTACAACGGCTTTTCGATGGTGACCAAGCCCGCGAAAGAATACACCGACTCGATGGGTCGGCGTAAGGTCAAGGGCAATATGGATATCGAGCTGACTGTCGATGCGCTGGAACTTGCGCCGCATATCGACCACGCTGTGATCTTCTCTGGTGACGGCGATTTCAGACCCCTGGTCGAAGCGTTGCAACGGCAGGGGGTTCGCGTTTCTGTCGTCTCAACCATCCGCAGCCAACCGCCTATGATCGCAGACGAATTGCGTCGCCAGGCGGATAATTTCATTGAGCTGGAGGAACTGAAGGACGTGATCGGTCGCCCGCCTCGGGAATTTGAACGCACCGACGCGCCGGATGCGTAACCTAAGTTAGCAGCACGCTAAAGGCCGGGGACTTCTCCGGCCTTTTTATGTGCAGGCGCCCGCGTGCCTGTGCCGCGGTCAGGTTTGCAAGGCACTAGACCTTTCGGGACAAAATGCGTAGCCATTGCTGCATCGGAGGACCCCATGACAAAGCCCGCCCTCAAACTGTTTCTTGCTGCGCCCAACGGCTTTTGCGCCGGGGTGGACCGTGCCATCAAGATCGTCGAAATGGCGATCGAAAAGTGGGGGCCGCCAATCTATGTGCGCCACGAGATCGTGCACAACAAATTCGTCGTGGATGGGTTGCGCGCAAAGGGGGCTGTCTTCGTCGAAGAGCTTGACGAATGCCCGAATGATCGGCCAGTCATTTTCTCGGCCCACGGCGTGGCCAAAGCAGTCCCTGCCGAGGCAAGCCGGCGCGAAATGGTCTATGTTGATGCGACCTGCCCGTTGGTCTCCAAAGTCCACATCGAAGCAGAACGCCACCACCAATCCGGCCTTCAGATGGTCATGATCGGACACGCGGGACATCCCGAAACCGTCGGCACGATGGGTCAGTTGCCCGAAGGCGAGGTGTTGTTGGTCGAAACCGTGGAAGATGTGGCGCATCTTGCACCCCGCGACCCGGACCAGTTGGCGTATATTACCCAGACAACCCTTTCCATCGACGACACCGCCGCTATCGTCGAGGCACTGCGGGCGCGGTTTCCCAAGATCATCGGCCCACACAAAGAAGACATTTGTTATGCCACCACCAATCGGCAAGAGGCCGTGAAAGCCGTGGCGCCCAAGGTGGATGCCCTCCTAGTGATCGGGGCGCCCAACAGCTCCAACTCGCGCCGCTTGGTCGAAGTCGCCCGCGCCAGCGGCTGCGACTATGCCATGCTTGTGCAACGTGCGACAGAGATCGACTGGCGCGCCATCGACGGCATCCGATCGGTCGGTTTGACGGCGGGCGCATCCGCCCCACAGGTTCTTGTGGACGAGGTGATCGACGCCTTTCGCGACCGGTTCGATGTCACTGTCGAACGGGTTGAAACCGCCAAGGAAGACATCGAGTTCAAAGTGCCGCGTGTCTTGCGCGAACCCGCGTAAGTCGTTGGTAAAGTTGAGATACCTGACATGTTGACCCTCTACTCCATGCCCAGCTCTGGCAATAGCTACAAGGTGCGGTTGTTGCTGGCACTGCTCGGACGACCGTACCAACACGTCGCGTGTGAAACGCAATCGGCTGCACTGGACGCAGCAAAGACTGAAGGCAAGTTGCCGCAAGGCAAGGTGCCTGCGTTGCACCTTGAAACTGGCGAAGTGCTTGGGGAATCCAATGCCATCTTGTGGTATCTGGCAAGCGGCACCGATTGGGTGCCGACCGATTCTTTGTCCCAGGCGCAGATGCTTGGCTGGATGTTCTTTGAACAAAACCGACACGAGCCGGTCATCGCCGTGCGCGCCTCGCTGTTGTGCTATCCCCACCTTGCGCGCGAGGCGACACCCGAGGTTTTGAGCGATCTGCTAAGTTCCGGTCAGCACCTTCTGGCGATTCTGGATCAAGGGCTGGAGGGCCGCAACTGGCTCTGCTGCGATCGGCCAACCATCGCGGATATCAGCCTGTATGCTTATACCCACACCGCCGAAAGCCGAGGCGGCTTTGATCTGTCACCCTTCAAGAATGTGCGCGCTTGGCTCAGCAGAATGGGGTCGCTTCCGGGGTATATCGCTTTGACAGACATGGCAGGACAACGGGATGGCTGAGTTCTTCGCCTACACAGACGGCGCTTGCTCTGGCAACCCCGGCCCCGGCGGTTGGGGTGCGCTTTTGCAGGCCCGAGAGGGCGACACCGTCGTCAAAGAACGCAACCTGAAAGGTGGCGAAGCTGAGACCACCAACAACCGCATGGAACTGATGGCGGCGATTGTCGCGCTTGAAACCTTGGGCAAACCCTGTGCCATTACGGTCATCACAGACAGTGCTTATGTGAAAAACGGGGTAACGGGTTGGATCCATGGATGGAAGCGAAACGGTTGGAAAACCGCGTCTAAAAAGCCGGTGAAAAACGTCGAGCTTTGGCAACGTCTGGATGACGCCCAGGCACGCCATCATGTGACCTGGGAATGGGTGAAAGGGCATGCAGGGCACCCGGAAAACGAACGCGCAGACGAACTGGCCCGCGCCGGAATGGCGCCTTTCAAAGACTAACGCTTGGACCCAGACAGGTCAGAATTCCAGCCACAGACCCAGGGCGACTTCGTCCTTGATTGCGCCTTCTACAGCACGGGTCCATTCAAGATGCATGTGCCTTCCGTCGCCAAACTCCCACGCGACTGATGGGATGGCATTGATCCGCACGCTATCCCCCACTGTCAGCACATCAAGCGCCATCATCGTCATGACACGCTTGTGCGGCATAAGCCCGACCAGTGCATAGGCACCAAAGTCCGAGCCCCATGTGTCGGTTGAGACCTGCGCACTAAACTCGACGTCCAACCAGCCGGGTCCCAGTGCTGTCTCGAACCCTCGACCAAGATGAAATGCTGGTGTCAGGAACTGGTTTTCTTCGTTCCCTTCGATCCCAAGGCTCAACGCTTTGCGAAGCGCGCCTTCGCTGTCCGGGAAATGCCAGCGGCCAAAGATCTGAGCAAAGGGGATATCCTTTTGAGTGACATCATAGTCCAACCCGCCACCCAAGGTGAAACGATTGGTCAGCCCATATTCACCATAACCGCTGACCAGCGTGATATCCGTGAGGCTTTCGGTTTCTGAGCTTACATGCGCAGAAACGAACCCGTCGCCCTTGGCGCGCGGCCAAGCTCCGGCCAATGCCGGGTCATTGCAAAAAAGAAGCACACCAAGCGCCAAGACCAAAATCCGAACCATCATAGGACGACTTTGGTGTCGATTGGTTAACCAATGCTTAAAGAAACGTCAGAAAGAGCGTCACGACCGACCGCTATACCGTTGCCACAGCCAGATTACGAAAACCGCACCGACCACCGCACCGACAAAGCCGAAAGCAAGACCTGTCAGCATCAGAATGAACCGCAGCAGCAAGCCGCCAATCAGCGCACCGGCCACACCGATGGCAACAGTCGTCGCCACGTCAGTTCTGAGGTCCATGATCCGAGTGGCCAGAAACCCGGCCGCCGCACCAATAATGATAAGCATGATTACAGGCATGCCGTTAATATGGCTGTGCAGGCTGCAAATTGTAAGGGGCTAACCCACCCGTTCAGGCAGATCGAAGCCACGCAAGAAATCAGCGCTGTCCATCGCGCGCTTTCCGGGCCGTTGGGCGCGCAGGATTTCGACAGCGCCTTCACCGCATGCGATGGTCAGACCGTCCAACACCTGACCCGGCGCCCCCAAGCCATCCACGACACGCGACGCGAGCAGCTTCACTTGTTCGCCCCCCATATCGCATTTCGCACCGGGAAACGGCGACAGCCCACGGATCAGCCGGTCCACCTCAACGGCCGGGCGGGTCCAATCGACCTGCGCCTCGGCCTTGTTGATCTTGTGGGCATAGGTGACACCGTCCTCAGGTTGCGGCACGGGGGTCAGGTCGGGCAAGCGGTCCAGCGCCTGAACAATCAGACGCGCACCCATTGCGGACAGGCGGTCATGTAACTGGGCGGTGGTTTCCTCAGCGCCAATCGGTGTCGCCTCGCGCAGCAGAACCGGGCCGGTGTCCAACCCCGCCTCCATCTGCATGATGCAAACGCCGGTCTCGGCGTCCCCCGCCATGATCGCCCGATGAATGGGCGCGGCCCCCCGCCAGCGGGGCAGAAGCGAGGCGTGGATATTCAGACACCCATGCTTGGGCGCATCAAGAACTGCTTGCGGCAGGATCAGGCCATAGGCCACGACCACCGCAACGTCAGCGTTCAACGCGGCAAACGCCGCCTGTTCATCGGCACCCTTCAACGACACCGGATGGCGCACCAGAAGCCCCAGTTCCGCGGCCCGGGCGTGAACCGGACCGGGCCGGTCCTTCTTGCCGCGCCCGGCGGGGCGTGGGGGCTGGCAATAGACAGCGGCGATGTCGTGCCCAGCATCCACCAGAGCCTCCAACACCGGCACCGAAAAATCGGGCGAGCCCATGAAAACCAGCCTCATCGCACCAGTTTCCTTGCTTTCTTGATCAGCATATCGCGCTTCACCTTGGACAGATTGTCGAAATACATCCGCCCATTCAAATGGTCGATCTGGTGCTGGACCGAGGTGGCCCAGATGCCGACGAAATCCTGTTCCTGCTCCGCACCGTCTTCGTTAAGAAACCGCACCGTGACCGCGCGCGGGCGGCTGATCACGGCTGACACGCCGGGCAGGTTCGGGCTGGCTTCTTCATGGTCGCGAAATTCGATCGAGCGGTGCAGGATTTCCGGGTTCGCCATCCGGACCGCCTTGCCACGTTCGTCGGACGCATCGACGACCGCCAGACGCTGCATGATCCCCAACTGAGGGGCCGCCAGACCAACGCCCGGCATGGCGTCCATCGCCTCAATCATCTCATCCCAGATGGCGCGGGTGTCGTCCGTGACCTCGACCACCGGCTCAGCCGCTGTGCGCAGGCATTTGTGCGGATATCTCAGAAACGGGCGATGGGTCACATCCGCGCCATTTCGCGTTTCAGCTTTTGCATCTTGCGGGTGATCATCTGCCGCTTCAGCGGTTTCAGATAGTCGATGAACAGCTTGCCGTTCAGGTGGTCGATCTCGTGCTGCACACAGGTCGCCCACAGCCCGTCAAAATCGCGCTCCTGCACGTTGCCGTCACGGTCGACCCAACGGACCGAGACCTCTTTCGGGCGCGTCACTTCAGCGTATTGGTCGGGGATCGACAGGCAGCCTTCCTCGTAAGTATTCAGATCGTCGGACGACAGAAAAACCTCGGGGTTGAACATGATCATCGGCTGGGGCGGCTCGCTGTCGTCACGTACACAATCCATTACGATCAGCCGCGTCAACACGCCCACCTGCGGCGCGGCCAGACCGATGCCCGGCGCGTCATACATGGTTTCCAGCATGTCGTCGGCCAACTGGCGTAGCTCGTCAGACAAATCTGGCACCGCTTCGGCAACCTTCTTGAGGCGCGGATCAGGGTGAATAAGGATCGGTTTAATACTCATGCGGTGGATTTAGGGGATGAGCGCTCGCTGCGCAATGGTTGCGTCAGAACGAAGCGGTGAAACCTCTTGTCACACATGACGCAACTCGACTTGCACCTGCCGTCCAAACCGCTACCGTGCCACCAGAAAGGAGACCCCATGAGTTTCGAAAAGATCATCGACCGCCGAGGCACCCATTCGTCCAAGTGGGACAAGATGGAGAAGCTGTTTGGCGTCTCCCCCGAAGACGGGCTGGCCATGTGGACCGCCGACAGCGACTACCCCACAGCTCCATGTGTAATTGATGCGGTAAAGCGTGCCGCAAATCACGGTGTTTTCGGTTATTCTTGGGAATATCCCGAGTATCTGAACGCCGTCGCGTGGTGGATGAAGACCCGGCACGGCTGGGATGTCGACCCGCAGTGGGTCTTGACCAGTCAGGGGCTGGGCAATGCGATTGCCCTGTGCCTGAACGTCTGGAGCGAACCGGGCGACGGTATCGTGATCTTCACACCCGTCTATCATGAATTCGCGCATAAAGTCCGGAAGAACAACCGCGAGGTGGTGGAATGTCCGCTGGCCCTAAACGGCAACCGATATGAGCTTGATCTGGACGACGCGCAATCGCGCCTGACAGGCAACGAAAAGATACTTCTGTGGTGTTCACCGCAAAACCCCTCGGGCCGGGTTTGGAGCGAAGACGAACTGCGCGCGGTGGCTGAATTCGCGGACCGCAACGATCTGTTGCTGGTGTCGGACGAAATCCACCACGATCTGGTCTATCCCGGAAACACATTCGTTCCGATGGCGGTTGCGGCACCTGACGCACGATCGCGGATGGTGACACTGACCGCTCCGTCAAAGACATTCAACATCGCCGGTCAGCGCACCGGCAACATGATCATCCCGGACAGTCGGCTGAGGGCCGAGATGCACAACCAGCTCAACAAGCTGGACTATGCACCCGGCATGTTGGCCGTGGCGATGATCACCGCAGCCTATTCGCCCGAAGGGGCGGTTTGGGTGGATGAACAGATCGCCCATCTGGCGCGCAACAAAGCCCTGTTCGACGAAGGCATCAACAGCATTCCGGGCGTGTCATCCATGCCCCTGCAGTCCACTTATCTGGCTTGGGTCAACTTTGCAGGCACCGGTATGTCGCATGAGGAAGTTGAGGCCCGCATTCGCGATGATGCCAAGATCGCTGTCAGCCCCGGCCCGGCCTTCGGCACCGGTGGCGATGGGTTCCAGCGCTTCAACCTCGCCACCCAAGGCGCGCGGGTCGAAGACGCCGTGGCGCGCATGAAGCGGGCATTCAGCGACCTTCAATAGTGCCGTTGACGGCAGGGAATCGCCCAGAGAGATTCACATTGTTATTCGGGCTTGAACAAGTGGCGCGCATGTAACAAATGCGCGCCATGAACAGATTGGCCCGCTTCTTCTCTCGCCTGTCCCTATTGGCTTCGATTGGGTTGGTCAGCGTGATCCTCTGGGACCGGTATACGCCACCTGCCCCACCGGCGACATTAGAACCGATCAACGGGCAGATCGACCGCATCCTGATCGACAAGTCAGAGCGTAAGATGACGGTCTTTCAAGACGACACGATCGTTCGCACATACGAAATCGCACTGGGCTTCACGCCCGAGGGCGACAAGATGCTCAAAGGTGATGGCAAAACACCAGAAGGCATTTTCAAGATTGACCGGCGAAATGATCAAAGCGCGTTCCATTTGTCTTTGGGGCTCAATTACCCCTTGGCGGAAGACCGGGCACGTGCCGCTGCCGATGGTGTCAGCCCCGGTGGCGATATCTTCATTCACGGCCAGCCCAACGGACGACAACGTTTCGAACCGATATTGCACGATTGGACAGATGGGTGCATCGCGCTCTCTGACGCTGAGATCGAGGAGTTATGGGGCGTAACATCCATCGGCACCGAAGTCGAAATCACCCCGTGACCACTGGCGAAATCCGGCACGCTTTGACTAGCGTTTCTCTTCAATCAGGGCGACAGGCGCGCTCTCTTCCGGCGCGAAATCAAGGGGCGCGTGGTCATGCGCTTCGGCCTTGCGCTTGAAGTCGTATTTCATTTGCCCCTCTTCTTCTTCGGACGCGATGATCAAACACTGATATAAGTGTCGCGACCCGTCATAGAGGTCTACAAGCCCGCGCAGATGGGGCGCGCGTTCGGCGTCCAGGGAAAACCCTGTTTCCCAGAATTTCAGCACTGGAAAGACCTCTTCGTTCACACGAATCCGAAGCCTGCTTTTCTTCTTGAGGTCTTTCTTGCGTGCGGCTTCCAGCCCTTCACGCACCTCTTTTGGCAAAAATTCCAGCATGTTCCACCTCCAAACCCAGCCCATGATGGCATGGAAAGTGTAACGGTCAAGTGAAGGATTGGATTTGATGGTCGTTCAGTCGGGGTCCGTTGGTGGATTCGACAGGGACTTAAACGTCTCCAGCGCTGCGTTCCGCGCGGTCGCGTGATCCACCATAGGCTGGGGATACGTTGTGCCAAGAACAATGTCCGCGTCGGCAAGCACATCCGCCGGGGCCGTCCATGGTGCCGCCAGATATTTGTCCGGCAGGCTTGCGATTTTGGGCACGTATTGGCGGATATAGGCCCCGTCCGGGTCAAACTTTTCGGCTTGTGTCATCGGGTTGAACACGCGGAAATACGGCGCGGCATCGGCGCCGCAACCCGCCACCCACTGCCAACTGGCCGCGTTCGAGGCCAGATCACCATCCACAAGCGTATCCCAGAACCAATCGCGCCCCGCACGCCAGTCGATCCGCAGATGTTTCACCAGAAAGGACGCAACCACCATGCGCACACGGTTATGCATGTATCCGGTTTGCCAAAGCTCGCGCATGCCTGCATCGACGATGGGATATCCGGTCTGGCCTTTTTGCCATGCGGTCAGGTCATCCGTGTCATAGCGCCATGGGAAGTCGCGAAATTTAGGCTGAAACTCGGTGTCCTCGAAATCGCGGTTGTGAAACAGCAGATAGGCCGCGAAATCGCGCCAGCCCAGTTCTGCGCGAAACTTCTCGGCATCACGGCCCGCCATCTGGCCCAGATGCTCGGCACGGTCCAGCGCCGCCCAGATCTGGCGCGGGCTTATGTTGCCGGACTGCAAGAAGGGCGACAGGCGCGAGGTGTGCGGTTCCGCCGGGAAGTCACGCCCCTTGGCGTAACCTTGCGCGCCCTCTTCCAGAAACGCGTCCAGCCGGTCCAGCGCGCCCTCTTCTCCGGGCTGCCACAGCGGTGTGAACCCTTCGGCCCAATTGGGCGCTTTGGGCAACAGGTCGAATTCATCAAGCGAGACGGAAGCGACTTCATCGGCGAACGTGATGTCCTTCGGCACCGGCAACGGGTCACCAAGGCCCGCGGTGCGGATTTCTTCGCGGCAGGCGCGCCAGAAGGGCGAAAACACCTTAAACGGTGTGCCGGATTTGGTCGTGACCCGCCATGGCTCCAGCAGGTATCGGCCGGGATGGCTGTGCACAGTGCAGCCTTGTGCGGTCAGATCGGCCTTTAACGCGGTGTCGGCGGCGACCTCGTCGGGCGTGTAGCGTCGGCTCCAATAGATATGGGTCGCGTCTGTCTCCTTGCGCAGATCAGCCAATACATCGGCCGTCGCACCTGTGCGCAACACCAGTTGCCCACCGAGGTCAGCCAACTGCTTTGCCAGCGCGTCCAACGCATGGTGAAGCCACCAGCGCCGCGCACCACCGGGCGCGTAAGGCGCATCCGGGTCCAGAATGAACGCACAGGTCAGGCACTGGCCCGACTGCGCCGCAGCGGTCAGCGCGGGGTGATCCAACAGCCGCAGGTCGTCGCGAAACAGTAAAATCGCATTGGACTGATCAGGCGTGCTCATCCTCTGTCCTTATGTTGGGCCGCTTTACCAGAAATATACGCGCAACTGCCGGGTTTGGATCAACTTAGGTGTTGTGATCTTCGACCAGATCGACACCAACCACAGGGCGCAGCACATGCGGTTTGGCCGGATCATACAGCGCCGAATCCTTAAAATCGCGTCCACGGTCCAGCGCAGGACCGACAAGGATCAGCGCGGTGCGAGTGATCTTTTCGGCGCGCACTTTCTTACGAATATCCGCGACGGTGCCGCGAATGAACATCTCGTCCGGCCAGCCGACCCGATAGGCCACGACCACGGGGCAATCCGCGCCGTAGTAGGGGGTCAACACACGCTCAATCTCGCGCATGTTGCGCACGGCAAGGTGGATGGCGAGCGTCGCGCCGGTCTTGGCAAAATTCTCAAGCGTTTCGCCTTCGGGCATCGAGGTGGATTGCATCGACATCCGCGTCAGCACGATGGATTGAGCGATCTCAGGGATGGTCAATTCCTGCCCCAGAGCGGCGGCGGCGGCGGCATAGGCAGGGACGCCGGGGATGACCTGATAGTCGATGCCGTCGGCCTTCAAGCGGCGGATTTGTTCGGCAATCGCGCCATACAGTGAGGGATCGCCGGAATGCACGCGCGCCACGTCCTGCCCACGCGCGTGCGCCGCTTTGATTTCAGCGTGGGTGTCGTCCAGCGTCATCGCCGCCGTGTCCATCACCTTGGCCCCTTCGGGCGCGCAGGCGACAACCTGCGGCGGCACCAGAGAACCTGCATAAAGGCAGACCGGGCATTCACCAATGATGCGCTGCGCTTTCAGGGTCAAAAGCTCGGGATCGCCGGGACCGGCACCGATAAAATAGACGGTCATGACAGATCTCCATCAATGCGGCGGGCATAGCCGCGCGGGGTGAACATGCGGGGGCCTTCGCCCAACTGCGCAAGGCGAGAGTTGGACGATCCGACCAGAACCACGGTCAGCATATCGACCTCGTCCACTTCAAGCTCGGACAGTTTGCGATAGCGAATGTGTTCCGTGGGACGACCCAGATTGGATGCCAGCATCACCGGCGTATCTGCCGGGCGGTGTTTCAACAGAATATCGCGCGCCTCGGCCAGAAGCGTGCGGCGTTTCTTGGACACAGGGTTGTAGAACGCGATGACGAAATCCCCTTCGGCGGCGGCGTGCAGGCGTTTCACGATGTCTTCGCGGTGGGTCAGAAGATCGGACAGCGAAATGGCGCAGAAGTCATGGCCCAAAGGCGCGCCAGCCCGCGCGGCGGCGCCTTGCAGCGCGGACACACCGGGGGTGGACACGACCTCGACCCGGCGCGCGGCGTCGCTGACGCCTTTCTCGTCCGGGCCACGATCCAGCAGTTCATAGACCAACGCCCCCATCGCATAGATGCCTGCATCACCCGAACAGACCAGCGCGACATTTTTGCCCTTGCCCGCCTGCTCCAACGCATAACGGCAGCGGTCTTCTTCGCCACCCAGCGGGAAGTCTGATCGGGTTTTACCTGCGGCCAGCGGGCCGATCAGGTCGATATAGAGACCGTATCCCACAAGCTCCTCGGCCTCTTGCAGAAGGCGGCTGGCCTCGGGCGTGCGCCATGTGTGCTGACCGGGGCCGATCGAAACGATGGACAGCTTGCCGCGCGACCGGCCGCGCATTTCGGTGATCGGTGCAGACGCGCGCGCAATGGCGCAGGTGGTGTTGGCAGTTTTGACTTTGGGGACGACCAGTTTGGCGTCCGGTCCAGCCGCCGCCAAAGCCGCCCCTTCGGACACGCCGTGGCAGCCGACCTCAGCAAACACCACGTCGGACGGGTTCGCCAGACGCGGGGTTTCGGCTTCAAGTTCGGCAGCGGTGAAGACGCGGAAAGGCACCCCCAGTCGCGCGGCCAGAGCGTTCATCGCAGGTTCGTCCGCCTTCAGGTCCAGCGAGGTTACACAGGCAATAGCCCCCGGTGCGATTTTGGCTGCGGCCAGTTGCGCCGACACATTTTCCCAAAGCTCATCGGGGTTCGCACTCCGCGCGCACCCCACGCCCAGCGCGAAGCGTTGCGGGTGATAGGCCAGACGGGTCGGACCGGTGTCGACCGGGGCCTCGGTCACGGCGAGTTCGACCGCACCGCCGGTTTCCTCGATATCAAAGATGTTCTCGCCTGTGATCGCGACGCCCGCGCCTGACAGCAGTTCCGCCATTGCCTCTTTCGCGTCTTCGGGGTTGGCAAGACGATAGCCCAAGGGCGGTTCGTCCAGCGCGACACCCAGCGATACATCGCCCGCCGTGGTGACAGCAGCGGTCGCGCCGATTTCTTCCGCAATCCGGCTGGCCAAACGGTTCGCGCCGCGATGCCCACCCAGAAGCGGCACCACGACCGATCCGTCATCGGCCACCGAGACTACGGGTGGCTCGGTCGTCTTGTCAGCCAGAAGGGGGGCAACGGCACGGATCAGGATACCGGCTGCGCAGACGCCGACAACGGGCGTGCCCGCAGCAAACAGCATCCGCACGTGATCCAGCGCATTGGGGAAGAACGCATCCGCCTTTTTAACGCGACCTTCGCGCCCATGCACCTGAGCCCCCAAGAGGGTTGCGACCCGATGGGCCAGTTTTTCACCTGATTTGTTCAGGCAAATTACAACAGGCGTCACAGCCATGGATCATTTCCTTTCGCAAGAAGGATCATCGAGAAATAGGGGGCTTTGTCGGGGGCATCTGCGAGCGGCAGCACGACCTCTTCGGGCAGGGAAGCACGCTCGATATAGGTGGCTTTGTCCACAAGGCCCAGCGCTTCGATCACGCCGCGTATTTTGGGCAGGTGGCGGCCAACTTTCATGATCGCCACGCTTTCAGCCCCTTCGATACGGGCGCGCAGCTCGTCTTCGGGCAGCGGGCCGGGCAGAACGGTCAGGCGTTCGTTACGGGCGACAAGCGGGCTACGGGCCCGTGCGGCACAAGCGGTGACAGACGTGACGCCCGGCACGATCTCGGTTTGGAACCGATCGGCCAGCCGCGCAAACAAATACATGAAGGATCCATAGAAAAACGGGTCGCCTTCGCACAGGACGACCACGTCATCTCCGGCCTCAAGTCGCGCAGCGATCTTGGCAGCGCCCACGTCATAGGCTTTTTGTGCAGGGGCACGCTCGACGGTCATCGGGATGTCCATCGCGATTTCATCCGCATCCTTGGCGATCAGATGTGCAGCGATGGAACGGGCAAAACTGTCGCCACCCTCCAGCGTCGGATAGGCGACCACTTTGGCAAGTTCAATCAGCCGCGCGGCCCTGAGCGTCATCAGGTCGGGATCACCCGGTCCAAGGCCCACACCGTAAAGCGTTCCGCTCATCTTTTGATCAGGCTCCACTGTGTGACGGGACGCAGGGGTTTCCAACCGGAATGAGGCCCGAGTGGCTCGGCGCGTTCAACGGACAGCTTCACCAGTTGACCCCCATGTTTTTGGTGCAGGGCGGTAAGACACATCTCGCTTTCGATGGTGACAGCGTTCGCGACCAGTCGCCCCAAGGGTTTCAACTCGGCCCAAGCGGCATCGAATACCTGTTCCGACAATCCGCCACCAATGAAGATCGCATCGGGCGCTTCCAAACCGTCCAGCGCGGCGGGAACTTCGCCTTCGACCAAATCCAGCTTCGGCACGCCCAGCGCCAAGGCGTTTGCGGCAGCCATGGCCCGGCGATCCGCGCGCGGTTCGATCCCGATGGCACGGGCATAGCGCGCGCCGCGCATCCATTCGATGGCAATCGACCCGCATCCAGTGCCGATGTCCCACAAAAGCGCCCCGCGCATCGGCATGAGCTTTGCCAGTGTAATCGCGCGGACCTCTTGCTTGGTCATGGTGCCGTCGCTTTGAAACAGCTTGTCAGCCAAGCCCGGCACACGCGGCAGAAGGGCGGCGTCCGGCGCGGCGACGCATTCAACGGCCAGCGTGTTGAACTCTGGCACGGCGTGGTTCCAGCTTTCGGCAATGCCATCAAAGCGCGCTTCGTCCTTGCCGCCCATATGGGCCAGCACGGTCATGCGCGATTTTCCGAAGCCACGTTCGGTTAGGAAGCGGGCGATCTGGCCCGGCGTTTCCGAGCCGGTGGTCAGAACAAGAAGCCGGATGTCGGGCTGGATGAAAGCGATCATCTGCTCAACCGGGCGGCCATGCACGGTCAGCGTCTCCAAGTCCGCCATCGACCAGCCCATGCGCGCGGCGGCCAGTTGGAATGCGCCCACTTGCGGGTGGTAAACGATCTGCGCCGGGTCGATATGACGGCCAATTTTTGCGCCAACCGAATACCAAAGCGGGTCGCCGGTTGCCAAGACAACGACACGCTTGCCGTTGCGCTTCGTCAACTCGTCTATCAGGCTGTCAAACGGCGAGGGCCAGGCCAGTCGCTCGGCATCGCCTTCGATCAGGTCGTGGTGGCGCGCGCCGCCGACGATCACCTCGGCGGCGTCAACAACCGCGCGGGTGGCGGGGGTCAGCCCGGCAATGCCATCTTCGCCGATCCCGACGATGTGAAGCCACGGGGTTGTCATGCGCGCTCCTCCGGCAGTCCGGCGGCCAACGCGTTGACGGCAGCAGAGGCAATGGCAGACCCACCACGCCGCCCACGCAGGGCGACAAATTCGCAGCCGCGCGGGTTGTTTGCCAGTTCCGCCTTGCTTTCCGCAGCGCCCACAAACCCGACCGGAAAGCCAAGGATCACGGCAGGTTTGGGTGCACCTGCGTCGATCAGCTCAAGCAGGTGGAACAGGGCTGTTGGCGCGTTCCCCACAGCGACCACCGCACCTTCCAGACGGTCCAACCACAGCTCGACCGCGGCGGCGGAGCGCGTGTTGCCGATGGACTTCGCCAGTTCCGGCACAGACGGATCGTTCAACGTGACAATCACATCGTTTTCCGATGGCAGATAGCGGCGAATGATGCCCGCCCCGACCATCTCGCAATCGCAAAACACAGGCGCACCGGCCCTAAGAGCAGCGTGACCTGTTTCATAGGCGTTCGCAGAAAAGGCCAGTCGATCCGCAACTTCGACCATGCCGCAGGCGTGGATTACACGGGTCGCAAGGGCCGCCATGCCGCCGGGAAAGCGGTCCAACCGCGCCTCTTTGCGCAGGGTCGCGAAGGACTGCGCATAGATGGCGGACGGGTCGCGCTCATACCTGAGCGCCGGGCGCGAAGGAGCGGCCCCGTTGGGGCCCGAAGAGCGGCCGCCTTCGCTCATTTCGAACGGGCCGATTCAGGCCCATGCGGATGTTTTGCATGGGGATATTCGGCATGCACGTGATCATGGTGATGATCGTGATGATGATGGTCGTGACCGTGATCATGATCATGACTGTGGTCATGATGATGGTGATGCCCCATATGCAGTCGGCATTCGCCGGTGCAGAAGGTGTCGCAGAACGAACAATCGGCCACGTTCGACCCCGGTGCAGACGCCCCCTGCCCTTCGACATGGTGATGGTGGCTTTCCTGAATGGCGCCGACTTCGGCTTCAAACCCCAGCACCTCGACCCGGTATTTGCACATCACGCAGGTGGGCGGCGGCACGTCGGCATAGGCCGGGTGCTTGGCGCGATCTTCCACCGGAATGGTGCGGTCTTCGCCCTCGTCCAGCGCCAGAACCTGGGTGCGATAGCCACAAGTGCCGCAGTTGGGCGGCGGAACGGTGCCAAGCTGTTCAGTGATCCGCTCGGCGAACGTCTCAAGCACCTTGGGGTGGTCGTTCAGATACCCGGCCTTCACGAATTCGATCTCGGGATGGGCGGCGGCGACCTTGTCGGTGAAACCATAGATCCGGTCGATCAGGATGCCCGAGAACAGGAAATAGGGGAACACGACAACGCGTTTGTAGCCCAGCTTGACCACGTGGTTCAGGCAGGGTTCGACCAGCGGGAAGGTGACGCCGGAATAGCCGACTTCCAGCCACCCAAAGCCCAAACCTTCTTGCAGCAGCCGTGCCACCTTGGCGACGTTGCCGTTGGCATCAGGGTCTGACGCGCCCCGCCCGATGACGACAAGGCAGGTGTCTTCCAGCGGCACTTCGCCATGTTCTTTGTTTGCGGCATCGACAGCCTGACGCACGCGATCTCCGGCGGCAGCGATCATCTTCGGGTCCACGCCCAACTCGCGGCCATAGGTCACGTCGATCCCATGCTTCTTGGCATAGGTGTTCAGGACGGTCGGAATGTCATTTTTCGTGTGCATTGCGGCAAACAGCATCCCCGGCACGGCCAGGATACGGTCGCAACCCGCTTCGCGCAGACGGTCCAACCCGTCGCGGATCACCGGGTTGGCAAATTCCAGATACCCATAGTCGGTCATCCAGTCCTTGGGCAACAAAGCGGGCAGCTTTTCGGCCAGCACCGCGAACTGATCCACCGCGTCCTGACTGCGCGAGCCATGCCCGCAGATCATCACACCAATCTTGGTCATGGCTTATGCCTCCTGCGGTTCGTTTGCGTCAGCGTCATCGCTGTCGTCTTCACGCTGGGCCTTTGCCTCTTTCGAGCCCTTGAGCGCCGCCCAAAGCCCGATGGCAGCCGCCAGTCCGATCAGGATCATGCCGCCAACATGACCATGTCCGGCCAGCTCTCCGATATGACCGGGATGGGCGATGGCAGGGCCAGCCAACAGGCCAAGAGCAAGAAGTATCAGACGGGTCATGCGGTCATCCTTTCACGCAAAATCTGGGTGCAAAGAGGCCGCGCCTTGTTGTCAACGACGCTGCGTCTGATCCCCGTTACGGGTCGATCGTCGACAGCCAACCTCTCTGGCCCAATGGGCTTCGTCGCCCATCCGTATAGGCAGAGCGTAGGGGAGTCGCAACGGGAAAGGCGGCAGAATAGCGCGCAGCGGCGACCAATTGACGCAAACTTGCGCAAATGCTGCTGGTTGGATCAGCTGCCTGTGCAGCCGCGGATATCGACGCCGCGCCCATCCGCCAGAACCGTCATGCGCAGATCGGATCGGTTTAACAGGAAAGGCTTGCCTGAACTGGGCACAAGTTCTGCAATGGTGGTCAGTGCGCCTGCAACGCGCGATGTGGAAACCTCGGACACCCAGACCGACGGATCGGCCGTTTCAACAACCACGACCTCGTCCCCACCGACGCGCGGCATGTCGATCTTCACAATCACGCGAAGCCCATCAGAGATGGGTTCGACATCGCACACCGCCCGACGCAGGCCTGCTTCAGAGGCGGTGTCGGGACGCTGGCGCAATGCGCGTTTGATAGGCCCTTTCGGCCCGACATCGCGCGACGGCAACACAACCGAGATCGTGGCGTCCATGGGCATGCAAACCTCCTGGCAAACTCCAAGAGCAAGCTCGCCTTCAAGGCTGATCGGATCGCCATGCGTCTTCGGCGTCAGTGTCATAGGAAGGACCAGCTCATGCGAATACCCGATGGTGCGCATGCCGCTTGAATAAAAAACCTCAGGCACTGGCCAATGAAAGGTTACCCCCGCCAGATTGTCAGAACCGCGCCAGTTCAAGCTGGGCGGAATGCCGGCTTGTCCCGGTGCCCGCCAATAGGTCTTCCATCCATCGGCCAATTGGATACGCAAGGCCGCGACGTGCTGCCCATCGGGGCCACGCCAACCGGGCAGAACGTCGATTTTGACGACATCTTCAGGGGCGGGCGGGTTATTGCTCCCCGCCAAAGCGGGTGCAGAAAACACAGCAAGCCCCAAAAAGGCTGCGCGGAGGGCAAGTCGAAGGTTCATGCAACGATACATAAAGCGCAAGCCTGCAATGTGAAATCACATTTCAGGGATGGATCGTTACCATCGATCGGCATTCAGACTTGCCTTTCCAACTCTGCGGCGCTTTTCTGGAGGTATGAGCGCAACCGACAACACACCAATGGACTTGAGCGGCAAACTTCTGATCGCGATGCCGGGCATGGGCGATCCGCGGTTCGACCACTCGGTCGTGTTCATGTGCGCCCATTCGCCAGAAGGGGCGATGGGATTGATCATCAACAAGCCAGCACCCGATGTGTCGCTGGGTGATATCCTTGCCCAACTTGATATCGACGCAGGCATGGGCACCAAGACAACAAACGTGTTTTTCGGCGGTCCCGTCGAAGGCGCGCGTGGGTTCGTGTTGCATTCGGGCGAATATGACAACGACGCCTCGACCCTGAAGGTCGACGACGCGTTTTCCATGACCGCCACGCGCGATATTCTTGAAGCGATGGCGAATGGCGTCGGCCCCGCAAACACGCTGGCGGCCCTTGGCTATGCCGGCTGGTCCCCCGGCCAGCTTGAAAGCGAAATCCAGCAAAATGCCTGGCTGACCTGTGACGCGGAAGAAGCCATCGTCTTTTCCGATGACAGTGACGGGAAATGGACAGCGGCGTTGGCGAAACTTGGCGTTGATCCGCTGCTTTTGTCTGCAGAAGGCGGGCACGCGTGACCGCTGACTAATCGCGCGGGGCTGCCGCCCGGCGCAAACGATCATTGATTGCCCGGCCCATCCCGTGATCGGGGATCGGAGATACGGCGATCGGGGCGTCGCCTTCGTCGTCCAACTGGTGCAAATACCGAAACAGGTTGGCCGCCGCCTCGACCAGATCGCCGGACGGGGACAGGTTCAGATCGGCCTCGACATGCCCGAACCCCAGCAGACGTTCACCCGGTTTCGCTTCAACGGCGTTCAGACGCATTTGCGCGTTTGGCGCATAATGCGAGGACAATTGACCTGGCGCTGTGATCGCAGCACTGGTTTGTCGGACGGCAATCGTGCCGTCCAGTGCGGCTTCGAGGGCTTCGACCGGCAGGCCGCCGGGGCGCAACAGGACCGGGGCGGGGTCGAACCCGACGATCGTGCTTTCCAACCCGACCTCGCAGGGGCCACCGTCCAGCACCGCCGCGATCCGACCGGACAGACTGTCCAGAACGTGCTGCGCAGTGGACGGGCTGATGCGTCCCGACGGATTGGCAGACGGGGCAGCGACGGGAAGACATGCGGCTTCCAGCAGTTTCTGTGCCAACGGGTGGGCGGGCACGCGGACGGCCACAGTCGGCAGACCCGCAGACACAAGGGCAGACAGCGGGCTGTTGGGTTTTAGCGGCAACACCAAAGTGAGCGGTCCCGGCCAGAACGCCTGCGCCAAATCTAGGGCACGCCCATCCAGCACTGCAATCTTTGATGCCGCCTCCAGCGACGGCACATGGACGATCAGCGGGTTGAAATGGGGGCGCCCTTTGGCGTTGAATATCCGCGCAACAGCGTGGTCATTCGTGGCGTCAGCGCCAAGGCCATACACCGTCTCAGTCGGGAAGGACACAAGCGCGCCTTCCCGCAAAAGCTCTGCGGCCCGCGCGACACCGGCTATGTCCGCCGATAGAATTTCCGTATCCAAGCCGTCCGCACTCATGACGCTGCGTTTTCCTTTGCCACCCCTCTGACCTTCGGTAAGGGGAATAAAGGCCCAGTTAATGGCCTATCGCCCAGATGCCAAGAGATTTGCCGAGGACTCCCATGACCTACCGCGCGACAACCGACGATTTCCAGTTCCTGTTCGACCATGTCATCGGCTATGATCAGCTGCCCGAAACCGAGCGGTTTGCCGACGCCACCCCGGATGTTGCGATGGCTGTTCTGACCGAGGCAGGCAAGATGTGCGAAGACATCCTTGCCCCCCTGAACCGCAACGGCGACCTGACCCCGGCTGTGCTTGAAAATGGCGTTGTGCGCACGTCACCCGGCTTTGCGGACGGGTATAAGGCAATCGCGCAAGGTGGATGGATCGGCATGGCGGCGGACCCAGAATATGGCGGCATGGGCCTGCCGCTGACTCTGCAAACCGCCGTGAACGACATGATGTCGGCAAGCTGTCTGTCGCTTCAATTGTGCCCCTTGATGACGCAGGGCCAGATTGAGGCGTTGGAACACCACGCCTCGGACACGCTGAAAGACCTGTATCTGCCCAAACTGATCAGCGGTGAATGGGCGGGCACGATGAACCTGACCGAACCGCAGGCCGGGTCGGATGTGGGCGCGCTGTCGTCGAAAGCCGAAGACAATGGCGACGGGACCTATTCGGTCACCGGTCAGAAGATCTTTATTTCATGGGGTGACAACGACATCACCGGGAACGTCTGTCACCTTGTGCTGGCGCGGCTGCCGGACGGTGCGCCCGGCACCAAGGGTATCAGCCTCTTTATGGTTCCAAAACTGATCCCCGATGCTGACGGCAATCCGGGCGAGCCAAACAGCCTGCGCGTCGTCAGCCTTGAACACAAAATGGGCCTGCACGGCAGCCCTACCGCCGTGATGTCCTTCGAAGGGGCCAAAGGCTGGATGGTCGGCGAGCCGCACAAGGGCATGGCCGCCATGTTCACCATGATGAACAACGCCCGCATGGGTGTGGGTGTGCAAGGCTATGGCGTGGGCGAGCGCGCCTATCAGGAAGCGCTGGCCTATGCGATGGACCGCAAACAGGGCCGCACACCTTTGGGTGACGCGGGCACCGGCGCAATCATCGACTTTGCCGATGTGCGCCGGATGCTGACCCAGATGCGCACTGAACTTTTTGCCGCCCGGTCCATGGCGATGTCGTTGGCGCTTGCGATAGATATGGCGCATGCGACGGGCGACGAGGAATGGAAGGCGCGTGCCGCCCTTCTGACGCCAATCGTCAAGGCCTACGGCACCGAGGTTGGGATGCTTGTCAGCCATCTTGGCGTTCAGGTGCATGGCGGCATGGGGTTCATCGAAGAAACCGGCGCCGCCCAACATTCCCGCGATGTGCGTGTCACCGCGATTTACGAGGGCACAAACGGCATTCAGGCAATGGACCTTGTCGGTCGCAAGATGATGGACGGGGGCGAGGCCGCCTTCCGCCTGCTGGATGAGATCGAGACACAGGCCGAAGCTGCCCGCGCCGATTTCCCCAACATGTCCGAAGCTGTTTGGTCGGCCGCAGAAGACCTGCGCGAAACCACCGAATGGATGGTCGAACAATCCAACATGCAAGACCGTTTCGCCGGTGCCGTCCCGTTCCTGATGGGCTTTGCACGTGTTCTTGGCGCGCATTACCACTTGCGCGCCGCGATTGCCGAGGGTGGCAAGGGGCCGCGTTCAGAGCTTGCCCGTTTCCACATCAACCGGCTGTTGCCCGAGCACACCGCACACTTCGCGCAGGCGCGCACCGGGGCTGCGGGGCTCTATGCCCTTAGCCCGGAAGATTTGGCATCGTGACCACCAAACCGAGCGCGCCACTGGCTTTTCCCTTCCCGGACATTCCCGGCGAGGGCGAAGCGGTTGAGGTCGCTAAGGGCGTCCTTTGGATGCGCCTACCGCTCCCGATGGCGCTGGATCACGTCAACATCTTTGCCTTTGACGATCCCGCCGGCTGGACCATCGTGGACACCGGTTTTGACACCGGCAAGACGCACCGCATCTGGGAAAAGCTGTTGGCGGGACCGTTGGGGGGCAAGCCCATCGCGCGGGTGATCGTGACCCATCATCACCCCGATCACGTCGGGCTGGCCGGGTGGTTGCAACGCGACCACGGGGCCGAGCTTGTGACCACGCGCACCGCATGGCTGTTTGCCCGGATGTTGCTGCTGGACGAGCAGATGGTGCCAGTGGACGAAACGCTCGCCTTCTGGCGCGCGGCGGGTATGGCGCCTGAAATCTATGAAAAACGGCTGAACGAGCGTCCGTTCAACTATGCCGACATCGTCGCCGACATGCCGCTGGGCTTCAAACGGATCAAGGAAGGCAGCCGCATTCACTTCGGCGGGCGGGATTGGGACGTGCGCATCGGCAACGGCCATGCGCCGGAACATGCAACCCTGTGGTCCACCGATGGCACGCTGGTGATTGGCGGCGATCAGCTTCTGGCCACGATCAGCCCCAATCTTGGCGTCTATGCCACTGAACCCGAGGCCGACCCGGTTGGCGACTGGCTTGAGGCCTGCGAACGCTTGTCACACCACGCGACCCCCGATCAACTGGTTCTGCCGGGTCACAAACTGCCCTTCACCGGCCTGCCCACGCGGATGCGGCAATTGATCAACAACCATCACAACGCGCTTGACCGGCTTGAGGCATTTCTTGAAACGCCGCATGTCGCGGGTGACTGTTTCCCCCCGCTGTTCAAGCGCGAGATTTCGGGTGGCGAATATGGGCTGGCCTTGGTCGAGGCCGTCGGCCACCTGAACCACCTTCTGCACGAAGGGCGTGCCACACGCACCCGGCGCGAGGATGGCGCGTGGCTGTGGCAGAAGGCCTAGCTGCGCCCGCGCGGCAGCACTTCGTATCCCGGCTCCTCTGGCTCATCATCCACCATCTCGGCGGGAAAGCCGGGGGCGGTGATGTCCAGCCCGGTCGCCTCTTCCAGCCTGCGGATGATGTCGTCTGACCGCGCACGTTCGCCAAAGCGCGCGATGCCGTCATTGAAAATCTCAACCATCAAAGGTGAAATTTCGAGCGGCACGCCTGCCCGATCAGCAATCGCCTGAAACAAGCCGATATCCTTCTTCACCAGGTCCATGGTGAAGGATATGTCGCGCGAGCCGTTCAGGATCATCTGGCTTTCGGTTTCATGCACAAAAGACGTGCCGGACGAGATCTTGATCGCCTCATAGGTCGTCGCAAGATCAAGCCCGGCGGCTTTCATCGTCACCATTGCCTCGCAGCAGGTCAGCAGGTTGGCGGTCGCCAGATAGTTGGTCATCACCTTCAGGACCGACGCCGAACCCAGTTCGCCCGTGTGCAGAACACGCCGCCCCATCGTGGTCAAAAGCGGCAGCACCCGCTCAAACGTCGCGCGCTCACAGCCCGCGAAGATCGAGATGTTGCCGGTGTCTGCCCGATGGCAACCACCTGACACCGGACAATCGACCGCATCGCCACCGCGCGCGATCACCTCGGCGCCCAAGCGTTTGACCTCGGCCTCGTCAGTGGTGGACATTTCCAGCCAGATTTTGCCGGGTCGCACGTGATCCAGCATTTGGCTGACCACGGCATTCGACGCAGCGGGCGTTGGAAGGCAGGTAATGACGACGTCGCAGTCGCGCATCAGGGCCGCGGGGTTATCCGCTGCATTTGCCCCGCGCGCGGCGAAACCTGCGACAAGGTCCGGATCAAGATCAAGCACGGTCAAATCTTTGCCATTGCGCAGCAAACTGCCCGCCAGCTTGCCCCCCACATTTCCCAAACCAACGAAACCAATTCTCACAGCCATCCCTCCGCTACGACCATATGTACCTGATCAAGACCAGCTCTTGCCCCCTATGCGAGATAGATATCCATCTCGCGTTCCTCGCGTGACGCCCTTGCGCGCTTGTGCCAAAAAGGGTTCAGTGAAGTGTAGATCGTTGTGAGGCCAGATGGCGAAGAAAAAGCAGACAAAGCAGACAACCCGTTCCAACCCGCCCCGCGCGCATACTGCCAGATGCAGCGAGGATGGGCCTGTTGTCGTCAAAGACCATCCCTTGCCCAAGAAGGTTGCCCAGAAGCCTCTGGAAGACAAAAGCCCCGCCGAATGGGCGTATGAGCGTCTGATCCTCTATATCAAGAACTTCGAGGAACAGTTGGACAATGAACACGAGGTCGCAATGGGCTTCACTGGCGGTGATGCCGGTATCTTACGGATCGAGGGCATCGGCTTTTTCGATCCTGATGTGCTGACCTTCTATGGGGCAGATGTCGAAGGGATCAAAACCCAGTTGATCCAGCATGTCAGCCAACTGTCGGTGATGCTGCGCGCACTGCCCAAGCAAGTTGAAAGCGAAGCGCCCAACCGGATCGGTTTTCGACTGGCCGCCGAATTCGAGGATGATTGAATCCAATCGCGGCGCTCTGACAATCCGGGTCGTGACAGCGCTGTTCAAATCCGCTATTCGATGATCAACACAGTTCTTTAACACGGGAAGCAAGACATGGCAGACAAGGATCACGTCGTTGGCACGATGGACACCAGCGAGCAGGAAAAGACCTTTGAAGGGTTCGTGAAATTCTCTGGTCGTTCGGTTGCGTTCTTTCTTTTCATTCTGGTTTTGCTGGCGCTGTTCAACGCCTGAAGCATTTCCCCTTCGGTGTGAGTAGGATCTGCCTATGCTGCGATTGATCTTCGCCTTGACGCTTGTTCTGGGTCTGACGGCTTGCGGTGGCGCAGACAGTATCTGGGCCAGTGACGAAGCCGTATCGCGCGCCGCCTATCGTCACCCCGGACCGCCCACCATTACCCTTTTGACAGTCGTCTCCAACAAAACTGGTGGCGGGGCACACTCAGCGCTGCTGATCAATGCCTCTCAGCGCGCGATTTTTGATCCGGCCGGGACATGGCATCACCCGAACCTGCCTGAGCGCCATGATGTGCACTATGGAATGACCGACAAAGCGGTCGATTTCTACATCGACTATCACGCGCGCATCACCTACCACGTCGTGCGTCAGGATATTGTTGTCTCGCCACAAGTGGCCGAACAGGCTTTGCGCACGGTGCAGCAATATGGGGCAGTCCCAAAGGCGAATTGCGGATCTGCCGTTGGTGCGATCCTGCGCACCCTTCCGGGCTTTCAATCCATCCCAGGTTCGTTCTTTCCGAAATCTGTGATGAAGGCGTTTGGTGAACTGCCGGGCGTCACTGAACGCAAGTTCTATGACAATGACCCAGAAGAAAACGGAGAGATCCTGACCCGCGGGATCTGATCTGAAGGGTTAGCCAAGCAAGAACAGTAACGCATAAAGCGTCGCTGCGCCCGACAGGATTGCGGCAAGAACGTTGCGGCTGAAATACCCAACCGACAGTGTAACCAATGCTGCGGCAAGCCGCGCAGGGTCAGGCATACCCGCTGTCGCGGCCGGCCAAAGCACCAAAGGTGCGACCAAACCAGGGAGCACGGCCACCGGCGTATAACGAAGGTGGCGCAACACCCATTCCGGCATCGGACGGTCTCCGATGAAGCCCAAGAAGCTGAACCGGATCAGGAAGCTACCCACGGCCAGCGAAACAATGACAATCCAGACGACGCTGTGGTCCATGCTCATGTGCGTGCCCTTCGTGCCATGACACCTTCAATCTGCGCCCCAACGATCATCGCCCCGATGGCAGCCACCAGAAGTCCCGAGCCATAAGGCATCCATGTCAGAAGCAACGCCAACACAACCGACGTCGCCGCCGCCGCCACATGCGCGATCGTCCGCAGCGCAGGCGCGACCATTGCCAGAAAGGTGATCGGCAGCGCGAAATCCAAGGCAAAGCTTGCGGGGATCTGCGTGCCCGCCACCGCGCCGATATAGCTGGCGGCATACCAAAGCGGCGCAAGCGGCACGACCGTGCCGATATAGTAGGCAAAGCGTTCGGGCACTGACAGCTCCGGCTCCAGCTCGTATTTAATCTGCGACAACGCGTAGGCCTGATCCACCATGAGGTAAGCAACAAGCGCCCGCTTCCAGACCGGGGCCTTTCCCAGAAAAGGTGTCAGCGACGCGCTATACATTGCCATGCGCAGGTTCACCGCAAGAGCGGTCAGGATCACGATGATCGTCGGCGCATTTTCTGTCATCAACTGCACAGCGGTAAACTGCGCCGCACCGGCGATCACCAGAACTGAAAAGCCCATGACCTCGGCCACGTTCAAGCCGGCTTCCGTGGCGACGACGCCGAACAGCAGGGCGAAGGGCACGATCACCAGAACAAATGGCAATGCATCCTGAGCGCCGCGCAGAAAGTATCTTTTGGGGTTGGACGAAGTCATAATCGGGTCCTAAGTTGCCCCTCACGCTTATGGTGAAGCGGCAGGAGATTCAATTGGCCACTGAGAAGAATATCCACGACTACGTGATTGCGCCTGATCCCACTGCCGCTCGTTTGACCCGTGCGGTGTCTGGCCATGATGAACATGGCGATGGTGTCACCGTATCGGTTGTCGAAGAACGTCCGCTTACCATTTTCTTGAATTCGCGCGAGATCGTCACCGCAATGACCATCGGGGACTATCCCGACTACCTTGCGCTCGGATTTCTGCGCAATCAGGGGATGCTGACCACTGCCGACAAAATCACCGGGGTCGACTATGACGAAGACATCGAAACGATCGTTGTCCGCACCGCGCGCGAAACTGACTACGAAGACAAGTTGAGCCGCAAAACGCGCACCTCAGGCTGTGCCGTCGGCACCGTTTTTGGCGATATGATGGAGGGGATCGAGGGTCTTACCCTTCCACCCGCATCGGTCCGAACCTCGTCGCTCTATGCCCTGTCGCAAAAGATCAACCGCACCCCGTCGCTCTACCTTGAGGCCGGTGCCATCCACGGCACCGTTCTGTGTCAGGGGGACCGCCCGCTGGTCTACATGGAGGATGTCGGGCGCCACAACGCCGTGGACAAGGTGGCCGGCTGGATGCTTGCCGAAGGTGTTGAGGGCGCAGACAAGATCTTATACACGACCGGACGGCTGACTTCGGAGATGGTGATAAAGACCGCGCATATGGGTATTCCCGTGCTCGTCTCTCGGTCCGGTTTCACCGCTTGGGGGGTCGAGATTGCGCGCGATGTTGGCTTGACCCTGATCGGTCGCATGCGCGGGCAGCGGTTCACCTGCCTGTCTGGCGAAGACCGCCTGATCCGTGATACCGACCCGAAGCATGCGCCACGCGAGGACAGCAAGCACCACCGCAAGGGAGCAGCGAAATGACCGCACCCTTCGGGATCATCCTTGCAGGAGGTCAAGCCACGCGAATGGGCGGCGGTGACAAAGGACTTTTGCCGCTTGGCGATGGCACGCTTCTGTCACAGGTCATCGACCGCCTGTCACCGCAAGTTGACCAAATGGCGCTGAACGCCAATGGCGACGCCGCTCGGTTCGCCACGTTCGGCATGCCCGTTTTGCCAGACAGCATCGAAGGTTTCGCGGGACCGCTGGCCGGTGTTCTGGCAGGTCTGGACTGGGCTGCGGACCACGGCGCGACGCATGTGGTGTCTGCCGCTGCCGACACACCATTCTTTCCGCACGATCTGGTTGCACGCCTGCAAAGCGCGGCGCACGAGGCTGATACTCAGATTGCACTGGCCGCCACGATGGACGTGGATCGCGGCCCAATGCGTCAGCCGACTTTTGGGCTTTGGCCCGTTGCCTTGCGCGATGACCTGCGGGCCGCGTTGCATGATGGCCTGCGCAAAGTGGTTCAATGGACCGACAGGCATGGCGCAGCGCTGGCTGTGTTCGACCCCGATCCAATCGACCCGTTCTTCAACGTCAACACGCCTGACGACCTGACCCTTGCACAGCAGCTGGTGGGAGACCTCACATGAAGATCTTTGGTGTCACGGGGTGGAAAAACTCTGGAAAGACCGGGTTGATGGAACGGCTGGTCGCTCATTTCGCTGCCCAAGGTCTGCGCGTTTCCACCCTGAAACACACGCACCATGGCGTCGATTTGGAACGGCCGGGAACCGACACGCATCGCCACCGACAAGCCGGTGCACAAGAGGTCGTTCTGGCCTCAAGCGCGCGGGTGTCGATCCTGCACGAACTGCGCGATGACCCCAAGCCGCGCCTGGCAGACTTGATTGCGCGGCTTGCCCCTTGCGACCTTGTGCTGGTCGAAGGCTTCAAAGGCGCATCGCACCCCAAGATCGAAGCACACCGCGCCGCCACGGGCGAGGCGCTTCTTGCCCCCGACCATGACACCATCTGCGCTGTGGCAAGCGATACGCCCCTGCCTGATCTTGACCTGCCAGTCTTTGACCTTGATGACACAAGCGCCATCGCCAGCTTCATCGCAGAGGCAACCGGTCTTGCACCACGTCCGCGCATCGGTTTGAAAAATGACTGTTTCGCGCTTCCTCCGGGGGTCAATTGGACACCCGTTGACCAAGCTCTCGCCACGCTGAAAGAGCGCATCGCGCCGGTGGTCGGGGTCGAAACCATCCCGGTTGCCGAGGCACGTGGACGGATCCTTGCAACGGATCACGTGGCCGCCCGGTCAAACCCGCCGGGGGCAAACTCAGCGGTTGATGGCTACGGCTTCGCCTTTGCGGGACTTCCCGACAGTGACCCAGTGCAGCTTCCACTTGTTGACGGCCGCGCGGCGGCAGGCGCCCCATACAAAGGTAACGTTCCTATGGGGCACGCCATTCGCATCTTGACGGGTGCGTTGCTCCCCGATGGAGTGGACACCGTGGTTATGCAGGAAGATGTGCAACGCGAAGGCGCGACGCTTGCTTTTTCAGCGGGCGTGAAACCCGGCGCGAATGCCCGTGCCGCAGGCGAAGATGTGAAGGCCGGCACGACCGCATTGAAGGCTGGTCACACGATGCGCCCTCCAGATATCGCCCTGCTAAGCGCCTTGGGGGTCGGCATTGCAAAGGTCCACGCGCGCCTGCGCGTCGGCGTTCTGTCCACGGGTGACGAACTGGCCGAACCGGGCAGCACCCTTGACGTTGCCCGCACCTTTGACGCCAATCGCCCCATGCTTTTGTCACTGGCCGAGGGGTGGGGCTACAAACCCGTCGATCTTGGCCATGTTGCAGATGATCGCAGTGCGCTTCGGGCTGCCCTTGATGACGCGGCGGACAGGGCGGATGTCATCGTGACCTCGGGCGGTGCGTCGGCGGGCGATGAAGACCATGTTTCTGCGCTGCTCGGGGAAACCGGGTCGCTTCACCACTGGCGCGTCGCGATCAAACCCGGCAGACCGCTGGCGTTGGCACAATGGAGCGGCGTGCCAGTCTTTGGCCTTCCCGGCAACCCGGTCGCCGCCCTTGTCACGGCCCTGATCTTCGCACGACCCGCTTTTTCGCAACTGGCTGGCGGCGCGTGGCTAGATGCGCCCTCAATCTTACGGCCTGCCGCGTTTGCGAAACGAAAAAAGGCTGGGCGGCGTGAATACCTTCGCGCCCGTATCACCAAAGATGGAGAGGTCGAGGCCTTTCGGTCGGAAGGGTCCGGTCTTGTCTCGGGTCTCAGTTGGGCAACGGGGTTGGTCGAGCTTGGCGATGAAGCGTGCGACGTAGCCCCCGGCGATCTTGTGCGCTTCCTGCCCTATGACGCACTGGGTGTGCGGTAAGGAAAAAGGCTAGTCGCCATGCCGCAACAGGCGTTGCTTCTGGCGGCCCCAATCGCGCTTGGCTTCGGTCGCCCGCTTGTCATGGGCCTTCTTACCCTTGGCGATCCCGATCTTGATCTTCACCAAGCCTTTATGGTTGAAATACATGACCAGCGGCACAAGGGTCATCCCCTTGCGCTGGGTGGCATTCCACATCCTTGAAATCTCGCGACGGGACGCCAGCAACTTGCGTTTGCGACGTTCCTGATGGCCCCAGGTTATGGCCTGTTTATAGGGCGCAATATAGGCGTTGGTCAGAAACAGCTCACCATCTTCGACGGCGGCATAGCTTTCGGCGATATTGGCACTGCCTTCGCGTAGGGATTTGACCTCGGACCCCATCAGCGCAATGCCACATTCAATATCTTCATCGATCGCGTAATCATACCGCGCCCGCCGATTTTCGGCGATCACCTTGTAGTTCGGATCGTCTTTCGTCTTGGCCATGTGGCGGATGTAGGCGTTCGGCCCGGCGCTGTCCAGCCCGGCAATCGACACAGTGGTCAGATTGTCGGCCGGCAATGCTTAGGTCAAAAGACCGGCAAAACGCATGGCAGCGTCTATCGCGTCTTTTGTGTCGTCCAGAAGTGGCGTCAACGGGCTGCGCACCTCGGTCGAGCAAAGCCCCAGCTTGGACAAGGCATATTTCGCCCCGCACACTCCGGGTTCTGCAAAAATCGCCTTGTGCAAGGGCATCAGCCTATCCGCGATTGTCAGCGCCGCACCAAAGTCACCCGACAGGGTCGCCGCTTGAAGGTCCGCGCACAGGCGTGGTGCCACGTTCGCCGTGACAGAGATACAGCCCACACCGCCTTGTGCGTTGAACCCATGTGCGGTGGCGTCTTCACCAGACAGCTGAACGAAATCCGTGCCACAGGTCATGCGTTGAAAGCTGACCCGCGCCAGATCGCCGGTCGCGTCTTTCACGCCGACGATATTTTTGTGCTTTGCCAACTGCCCCATCGTGTCAGGTGTCATATCGACAACAGACCGACCGGGGATGTTGTAGATGATGATCGGCAGGTCGACCGCGTCGGCCAATGTCGTGAAATGCGCAATCAAACCGCGCTGCGTTGGCTTGTTGTAATAGGGCGTGACCACCAATCCGGCAGCGGCTCCGACACGTTTGGCATGCTCTAAGAAACGAAGCGATTCGGAGGTATTGTTAGACCCTGCGCCCGCAATAACTGGCACGCGGCCTGCGGCTGCATCGACGACGGCTTCAATGACAGCCTCGTGTTCCTTGTGCGACAGCGTCGGGCTTTCACCCGTCGTCCCAACCGGCACAAGCCCGTTCGACCCTTGGTCAATCTGCCAGTTAACCAGTTGTTTGAGCGCGTCGAAATCCACGGCGCCGTCCTTGAACGGCGTGACCAGGGCAGGAAGAGATCCTTTGAACATGACACGCTCCAATTTTGTGTTTCCATATTACTGCGGGCCTGTGCTGAATCGCACCCGCAAACGCGGCGGAAACTAGCCGGGTTCGCTGCAAATGCCAAGTTTGTGTGTTGCGTATCCTGCCTGCTTAACTAGTTTTTTCCAATGATCTGGATTCTGAAACCCTCACTTATAGCCGCATCACTGGCTTTTTCGTTGTCGATGACACCTTTTTCAGGCGCATTGGCGCAGGACGCGGTGGCGGTCGCCGAGCTACAAAAGGCCTTGAAATCAGCGCGTTCCGGTGACTGGCCGGGTGCAGAAGCGTCTGCAACCGCGCCTTTGGTACGCGATGTTCTGGAATGGCACCAGTTGCGCAAGGCAGAGGGAAGCTTTGAAGACGCCCGTGCCTTTTTGGCCCGTCACCCCGACTGGCCGGGGCTTGCTTACCTGCGCAAACAGACCGAACAGTCCATTCCGCATCGCTATGACCCTCAGAAGGTGCTTGAGTTCTTCGCGACCGTCGCCCCTCAAACCGGTCGTGGCGCGCTGCGCCTGATCGAAGCGCTGGAGGCGACAGGTGCGGCCGAGGAAGCCCAGAAACAGGCCATTCTGGCATGGACGACACTGTCATTGGATGATGAAGAGCACGAGGTGTTGCTGGCTCGCCATGGCGACACTCTGAAACCCCATCACTGGGCGCGCACCGACAAGCTTTTGTGGCAGGGTGATGTGCGCGAAGCGACGGCCATGCTGGACCTGATCGACGCCGGTCAGAAAGCCTTGGCGAAAGCTCGAATGGCGCTGCGCAAGCACAAAAGTGGCGTTGACGATCTGATCAACGCCGTCCCGGCCGCCTTGGCGGATGATCCGGGGCTGGCCTATGAGCGTTTCCTTTGGCGGGCCGCAAAGGGACGGAACCAGGACGCGGTTGACTTGATTTTGGAGCGGTCTGAAAGTGCCGCCAAGTTGGGACAACCCGAACGCTGGGCCAGTTGGCGCCGTGTATTGGCGCGGTGGTCGATGCGCGAAGGGCTGGCGCAGCAAGCCTATCAGCTGGCAAGTTTTCACCGCCTAACGGGGGGCGCAAACCAGAACGACCTTGAATGGATCGCTGGCTACGTGGCCCTACGCAAACTGAACGACCCGATCACCGCGCTAGAGCATTTTCAGAATTTCAGCGCCGCCGTGGACACGCCGATCAGCCTTGGACGCGCCGGGTATTGGCTGGGGCGCGCGCATGAAGCCGCCGGCGACAGCGAGATGGCGCAAGCGTCCTATGAATTCGGCGCGGAATTTCAAACCAGCTTTTATGGCTTACTTGCCGCAGAGAAAGCCAATGTTGCCATGGCTCCAACCCTGACCGGAAACGAGCCATTCCCATCCCCCGAACAAGCCTCCTTTTGGGGGGGATCCGTGATGGAAGCGGCCCGTCTTCTACAAGCCGCTGGCGAGCTCTATTGGACGGAACGGTTTGCGGTCCACCTGGCGGAAAGCCTGTCGCGCGAACAGATCGGTCAGTTGGCGCTATGGGCCGAAAGCGTGAACGAGCCACATCTACAGGTGATGATCGCCAAACAGGCGGCGCGCACGGGGATGGTTTTAGAACGTCCCTATTTCCCCACACCCGATATAGGGCGTGGCAACAGAACCGTTCCGCGCGCACTGGAACTGGCAATCGCGCGGCGCGAAAGCGAATTTGACCCCAGCGTGATGTCAGGCGTCGGCGCGCGTGGATTGATGCAGCTTATGCCCGGCACGGCCTCGGACATGGCGGATCGGCTGGACCTGCCCTATTCCAAGGTGCGGTTGACCACTGATCCGGCGTATAACACCCGGCTTGGGTCAGAATACCTTGCTAAGCTGATCGAGGATTTTGGCACGAATCCGGTGCTTATTGCCGTCGGCTATAACGCCGGACCAAGCCGAGCGACCGCGTGGTCAGAGCGGTTCGGGGATGTGCGCGCAGCCTCAACCGATATCGTCGATTGGATCGAACACATCCCGTTTCGTGAAACACGAAACTACGTGATGCGGGTGGCAGAAAGCTTGCCAGTCTATCGGGCGCGACTGACTGGCAAGACAGAGCCGATCACCTTGTCAAAAGAACTAAAGCAATAAGCTGGGTGCCATCAGGCGACCCGTCGACTGTGCAACAATGTAAAGATGCCAGCAGCGACCACGATAGCCGCGCCAAGGACCACATTGGCGCGGATCGCTTCTCCGAACAGCGTGACGCCAACGATTGATACGAAGACCAGCTGAAGATAGGCAAAGGGCTGCACGATACTTGCTTCGGCGAACTCGTAGCATTTGATCAACAGCCAATGGCCCAGAACGCCCGTCACACACAAAAGCGCCATCCACGCCCAGTCCGGGCGGCTCATGGGCTCCCAGAACCAAGCACCAATCAGTGTCATCACGATCGCGCCGATGATCCCGGTCCAGAAAAAGCTGGTTTGCGTGCTGTCAGTCTTTGCCGCCAACCGGGTCAAAAGCCCGTAGAGCGCAAACATCAACGCCCCGACCAAGGGCACGATCGCTTCGGGTGCAAACACCCCAAAGCCCGGCTTCAGGATGACAAGAATGCCGAAAAATCCCACCCCGATCGCCGCCCAGCTCCGCCACCCGACAGCTTCGCCCAAAACTGGCCCCGAAAACGCGGCCACCAGCAGCGGATAGCACGCAAACACGGCATGGCTTTCCACCAGCCCCAGCAATGTAAAGGACAGCACCGTCACGCAGATCTCTAACGCCAGCAAAGCGCCGCGAAACATCTGCAAGTAAGGTCGCGCTGGTCGCAACGCTTTTTGCAGCCCGCCATTGCGGCGCGTGATCCAGAGCACGAAGGCCGCAAAGAACCAATAGCGGATCATCACAACCATCCAGACGTTATAGACGCCGCCCAGATGGCGCGATATTCCATCCTGCATCGCAAAGACAAACGTCGCACCGATCATGAGCCAGATGCCCGCGCGGTTGTTTTCCTTCATTTGCAACCTCCTCAGGAACGCAAGGTGCCACGGCTCATGTGCCGTTTGCGACCGTATCCCGGCACGCGCTCCACCTCAAAGCCAGCCGCATCAAGCGCCCGGCGAACGAACCCCGCGGCAGTGTAAGTCGCAAACGAGCCACTGGGGGCGGTATGCGCCCCAACCTGCGCCAAAAGACCTTCGCCCCAAAGTTCGGGGTTCTTCGCGGGCGAAAACCCGTCCAGAAACCATGCATCGGCCCGGCCGGACCACGCCGCTAGCGTGTGGCGGGCGTCGCCTTCGACCACCTCGACTGTGAAGCCGCCAAGGTCGAAGGCGCGCCTGCCTTCCGTCCATGCTTGCAATAGGGGCTCGGCGGCGCTCTGCAGTTCTGGAAATGACCTTAGCGCCTTGGCGATATCAGCCGGCGACATGGGGAACGCCTCGAACGATGTGAACCGCACGCCCTTAGGAGCCCCCACTTGATGCCACGCCTGCCACGTGGCCAGCATGTTCAACCCGGTTCCAAATCCAAGCTCTGCAATGTGAAAGCCCGGTGTAAACCTTGCAGGAAGGTCGTTTCCGTCAAGAAACACATGTCGCGTTTCAGCCAGCCCGTCATCAAGCGAGAAATATGGATCGTCAAACTGCGTCGCCACCGGCACGCCGTTATCTTTCCACGCGATCTCTGCGATCTGGTTCTTCGTCATGACATGCCCTAGAACTCGGTTCAACGCGCGCGACCATGAAGAAGGACCAGAGCTTTGGCAATCGTGGATGTGACCGTCTATGGGGCGGGAATATTTGGTCTGTCAGTGGCGTGGAGCTGCTTGCAGCGCGGCGCGAGTGTGCGTGTGATCGACCCGAACGGCGTCGGGGCCGGATCATCAGGTGGACTGGTCGGCGCCTTGGCCCCCCACGTGCCCGAACGCTGGAACGCAAAGAAGGCCTTTCAATTCGACAGCCTGATCATGGCCGAAGCCTATTGGGCCGAGGTCGAGGCCGCGTCTGGCCTGACGGCTGGATATGCGCGCACAGGTCGGTTGCAACCCATTGCTGACGACAGGCTCTTGGATCTGGCCCGCGCACGCAGCACAGAGGCATCAATGCTTTGGCAAAACAAGGCCACTTGGCAAGTGCGCGCGACCCACGACTTTCCCGGTTGGGCACCGGAAAGTGCGACCGGTTATGTAATCTATGACACACTGACAGCCCGCATGAACCCTCGTCTGGCGGGGGCTGCACTTGCCGCAGCCATTTGTGAAAAAGGTGGCGAAGTGGTGACTGACGCCGCCCCAGAAGGGTTGGTTGTCTGGGCGACTGGATGGCAAGGGTTGCTCGCTTTGTCGCAAGAGCTTTCAAAGGCCGTTGGCAATGGAGTCAAAGGGCAAAGTGCGCTTCTTGATTTTGATGCACGGGATTTGCCGCAGCTTTTCACCGACGCGCTGCATATCATTCCGCATGCCAATGGCACTGTGGCAATCGGGTCAACAAGCGAACGGGAATTTGACGACCCAACCACCTGCGACGCGGCGTTGGAGGATGTCATCGCCCAGGTCCGAAACGCCTGTCCAGCCATCGCCAATGCCCCCGTTTTGGAACGCTGGGCCGGCGTTCGACCCCGCGCCAAATCGCGCGCACCGATGCTGGGCGCATACCCGAACCGCCCCGGTCATTTCATCGCCAATGGCGGCTTCAAGATCGGCTTCGGTATGGGCCCAAAAGTCGGAGAGGTCATGGCGGATCTGGTTCTGGACGGCAAAGACACCATCCCAGACGATTTCCGCGTCGAGGCGAGCCTTTAGCGTCACACAGCGCGGCGGTCCACTTGGGCGCGCAGTTTGTCCATCAGCCCCTGTAAGCCGGCTTCATAGCGCGCATTGGTCAGCAGCCCATCGTCATCAAATTCGTTTCTGCTGCCTGCGACGGCAACTTCAGGACCAACTACAAGCCGGGGATGGAAAGGCATCATTGCGGCAACCAGCGAGCTTTGCGCGCCAGACCCACCTGCGCGCCCGGCAGCCGCTGACATCAGGGCCACCGGTTTGTCAGCCCACGGGTTCGGTTTCACCCGACTGACCCAATCAAGGGCGTTCTTCAAAACGCCTGACAACATCTTGTTGTATTCCGGGGTTGATATGATCACCGCATCGGCAAGGGCGATTTGCTCGGCCAGGCGGTTCACGCCTTCCGGCGCGCCAAATTCGGCTTCGTCATCCGCGTTGAACAGCGGTAGATTTAGATCGGCTTCGACAAACGTCGTGGCGCCATACAGGCGTGCTGCATTGCGCAGCAGAAACCTGTTCGTCGCCTCCATGCGAAGCGAGCCGGACAGGCCAAGCAATCTATGGCTGGTCATCTTTCCCTTACCCTCTCACTTCGCCTTGTCCTGCCCGACTTGCCATCAGACGCTTGGCATGTCCATCATCTGGGCCAGGTGCAGCACACCCATCTTGGTAAATGGGCAGTCCAGAGCGATCTTCTTGGCCGCCTCTGCATCGGGTGCTGTAAATACGCAAAATCCCATCGTCGGCGACGCATATCCATCCTGAACGCCGCTTTCATCCACTGTCCATTGCGCCGAGAAAGGGCTTTCGGGAACATCAAAGGCCGCAGCGTGCGCCGACGCCCATGCCTTGTGTTCCGCCTGCATTTCACCCTTCTTGTCGGGCGCGACGTCGCGCGGGTCGTGATAAGCCATATAGAATTTCGGCATGTTCTTCCTCCCTGAAGGCGTCAGAATTCGACACCTATTTGCGCTTTGACCCCAGACCGGAATGGGTGCTTGATCAGCTCCATTTCGGTAACAAGGTCGGCGATTTCGATCAGTTCGTCCTTGGCGTTGCGCCCCGTCAGAACCACATGGGTCATAGGCGGCTTTTCTTCGGTGAGGAATTTGACGACTTCGTTCACATCCACATAATCATAGCGGATGGCGATGTTGATTTCGTCCAGCAAAACCATGGTGTTTGACGGATCACGGATCAGTTCTTTCGACTTCTCCCACGCGGCCTGCGCCATTTCCACGTCGCGAGTGCGGTCCTGTGTTTCCCAGGTAAAGCCCTCGCCCATCGTGTGAAACTCGCAGATGTCAGAGAAGTTCGCATTGATCAGATCACGTTCGCCGCAATCCATTCCGCCCTTGATAAACTGCACAACCGCACTTTTCATCCCATGCGCGATGCAGCGGAAGATCATCCCGAACGCGGCCGAGCTTTTGCCCTTGCCCTTGCCGGTATGGACGATGATCAAGCCCTTTTTGTCGGTCTTGGTCGCCATGATCTTATCGCGGGCGGCTTTCTTCTTGGCCATCTTCGAGGCGTGGCGGTCGGGGTCTACGGTCATGGTATCCTCATGAATTGCTCGCCCGTCACTGTGCGGGTCATGAAGACCAGATGCAAGAGAGGGCGCGCCGTTTCAGGCACGCCCCCAATCATTTCAGCGGAGTTCAGGTCACTCGGCAGGCACAGCCTGTGGTGTCGCGCGCCCGAAATGCTGCTTGTTTAGGCGGAAGACCATGGCAACCATGGCAAACTGGAAGGCAATCGCGATCGCCGTCACAATCCAGTAAACCACCGAGTACTTGTCCACCACGCCAGCTTGCACCAGCCCCGCATTCACGAAGAACTGCGTCAGCACCGACAAGGCTACACCGGGGCAGACCAGCGCATAGGATCCTGGCGAGGTTTCACTGCCAAGAACGTAGCTTTTCCAGTATCCATGGCGGGCCAAGACAACCAGACCCATCAGACCGAACAGCACCTGAATGGTCAGCAACCGGGCCAAGAAGACCATGGTTTCCCCAGCGGTGACATGCGCATCAAAGGTGGCGTGCAGGCCGTGGCTCTGGCGCAAGGCCATGATGCCAAGAACAGTCATCAGCGGGATCACGATCAGAAGCGTCGGCGCGGTTTCTTTCGACGTGCCGTAGTGCAGCATCGAACTGAATGCCGTGAACAAGGCCAGCGCACCATAGATGATTGACGCCATCCCGAAGAATGTGGACCCAACCAGCGAGACACCGACGACGACCGAGTTTGTGCTCATCGCAGCAGGCGCCGAGAAACCGACCGCGATCATCGACAGCGCGAAAGCCGGCAGCATCTGGGCAAAGCTGTTATGTGCGGTGACGTCGAAGACGCCCCCCTTGGTCAACACGCGGCCAAGGAAATCACCGATATAGATCAGCGCCTGAATGCCGATGGCCAGAAACGCCGCCATCGCGAAGGGGAACAGGTATTCAACGATCGACCACAGGCCCGGCACGAACACCAAGCCGACGATGAACAGCGCGTTCACGCTCATCGCTAGCGCCAGTGGCATCGCCAGAAGGGTGGTTTCAGCGTTCGAGTTCTTCAGCGTCTCATAGGCGTCGGTCTTGCGAAATGCCGAGAAGGATTTGAGGTTCCAAACAAGATATTTGATGTTCAGAAACACAAAGGTCGCGATACCGGCCAGCGCAACTGCAATGGCAATCTGCAGACCGATCGAACCGGTTCCAAGGGCGGTAAAGATGTCTTCGAAGACGGGCACCGGGCGGCCTTTGTGCGGCACCCAGAACATCAGATACATGAAAAACGTGACCGTCAGGCCACCGGCGCCGACAGACGCCAGAAAGTAGAGCGGCGAATACTTGTCCGCTGGGCGATTGGCTTGCATTGGATCTCTCCATTCATATTCATATTTATGAATATTTATAGGCTGAGTCCCTTTTGAAAGCAAGTCCGAGTGTGGTCCAAGTTGTCACGCCCTCGGCCCTCGCGGAATTTCACGGTTTGTTAACCAAAACCGCTCACCATCGTGCGAAACCATCGGCGAAAGGGCCATTCAGATGCAAACCACTAGACCGTTGGTCGCGATTTTGAGTCTTGGAGTGTTTCTGGCCGCCTGCGACAGCCCCAGCCCGCAATTCATGTCCGCCGACACCAGCGTGAAGAAAGCAACCGTCGACGGCTCTACCTTTTCGATCCACCGGCGCGAAAACTTCGTCGAAGTCTATCGCACAAGCTTCGAAGCCCTGCCCCGCCTTCCCATCATCCTTACCCGCGCGCAAATCGCGATCGAACAAGCGACGGGATGCCGGGTTGTCAAAGGGTCATTGTCTGGCGATCAAGCCATCCAACGGGCCGAGATTGACTGTAGCTAGCGTTCAGGCAGTGCTTTCTCGAACCGGCATGACGTAGGGCGGTCATATCCGGGATGGGCAGTTTCGGCGGTCTTCACGAACCCAAGTTTCTCAAATATTGCGTGATTTTCGATCAGTTCGACTCGTGTCTGCAAGATAAGCCGTGCACACCCCAACGCACTCGCTCGATTTTCAGCCAGCGCGATAAGGGCTCGCGCCAATCCCTGCCCGCGCACTGATGAATCAACTGCCAACTTGCCAACATAAAGCGCCGGAGGTGTCTCGTCTGGAAGGGGCGTCAGAAACACACAAGCTGCTTCGCCGATGACCCAAACCTCTCCTTCGCGCGCCTGATTTGCGATATCGGCCTTTGTCAAACGGTGCAGCGAGCTGGGTGGATCAATCCGTCCCTCCATATTGGCAAACGCACGATGCAGAAGCGCAAGGATTGGCGCAGCGTCTTCATCAGGGTCAAACCGGCGGGGCTTCATCTGAGCGTGTCCAACCTCGCCCGTGCCGAATTGGAGCGCGGAGACCAAAGGCCCCGCTCGATCGCTTCCGTCAGGCGTTCAGCGATCTCTTTCAGCGCGGGCGCATTGTGTTCGTCGATGAAATCGCGCGTCTCGTCATCGTCGATGAATGCCGAATAGACCAGATCGAAATGATGCCCTTTCACCGCGCCCGTGGTGGCGGCGAAGGCGAACAGGTAATCGACGGTCGCGGCAATCTCGAACGCGCCCTTGTAGCCGTGGCGTTTCACCCCATCGATCCATTTCGGGTTCACGACACGTGACCGCACCACGCGCCCAATCTCGTCATCCAGTGTGCGGATCACCGGGCGTTCGGGCCGGGAATGGTCGTTGTGATAGATCGGCCGGTCGCGGCCTTGCAGTGTCGACACCGCTGCCGCCGCCCCGCCTTCAAACTGGTAGTAGTCATCGCTGTCCAGAATATCGTGTTCGCGGTTGTCTTGGTTCTGCACGATGGCCTCGACCTGACCCAGACGTGCTTCGAACCCTTCGCGGTCGCGCGCGCCTTCGGCTCCTGCGCCATAGGCATAGCCGCCCCATTCCAGATAAGCGTCAGCCAGATCGGCTTTGTTCGCCCAAAGCCGTTCGTCGATCATCGCCTGAAGCCCTGCGCCATACGCGCCGGGTTTCGACCCATAGACCCGATGCGCCGTCTCACCTTCCCGCACACGCGCGGCGGCGGGGTTAACGTCTTCCGGTTCCTCCAGCGCCTGCACGGCGCGTGCGGCACTGTCGACCAGTGATATAAGCTGCGGGAACGCATCGCGGAAGAATCCAGACACGCGCAAGGTGACGTCCACACGCGGACGGCCCAGCGCAGTGGCTGGGATCACCTCGAACCCGGTCACGCGACGGTTGGCGCCGTCCCATTTTGGCTTCACGCCCATCAGCGCCAGTGCTTGTGCGATGTCATCCCCGCCCGTCCGCATATTTGCGGTTCCCCAAGCCGTGACGAGCAAAGCGCGCGGCCAGTCGCCATGGGTTTGCAGGTGTTTCTCGATCAAAAGGTTCGCTGATTTCCAGCCCAGCGCCCATGCGGTCGGGGTTGGCACGGCGCGGCTGTCGACGGAATAGAAGTTGCGGCCAGTCGGCAGCGTGTCCAGCCGCCCACGGGTTGGCGCGCCGGACGGCGCGGGAGCGACGAATTGCCCAGCAAGGGCGGTGAGGAGCCCCGTTTCCTCGCCGGGGCCACAGGCCGCCACATTCGGGCGCACGCGTTCTTTGATCTCATTCAGAACGGCGGTGCTGGCGCTGCCCGGTGCAGGAGTTTCTCCGTCCAGAAGACGGGCGGCCAGTTGCTCCAGCCGCTCAACTGTATCGCCGTTGCTGCGCCAAGCATCATCACCAGATAGGATGTCAGGCCGCGGGCCGCCCCACGGCTCGGCCATATCGCAATCCAGCGGGTCGAACTCCAAACCAAAATCAGACGCCAAGGCCCGGATCAACGACGCGTCCCCACCTTCACCTGTTCCGCGCGGTACCCGCACCAAAGCTTGCACCAAGTCACGCTCCAACCGCCCCTCAGGCGACTGACCAAACACGTGAAGGCCATCACGGATTTGCGCCTCTTTCAATTCGCACAGATAGGCGTCGAGCTTGGCAAGATCCTGATCTTCGTCATCCCCTGCCATACCGACATCGACGTCCAGCCCGGTGGCCGAGGACAGCGTCAGAATCTCGCGGCGCAGATATTCAATCCTGCGCGGGTCAACCCCGGCGGCTTCGTAATACTCGTCCACCAGTGCTTCCAGATCGCGCAGCGGGCCATAGGTCTCGGCGCGTGTAAGCGGCGGAGTCAGGTGGTCGATAATCACCGCTTGCGATCGGCGCTTGGCTTGCGTGCCTTCACCCGGATCGTTGACGATGAACGGATAGACATGCGGTGTCGGGCCAAGCACAGCTTCGGGCCAGCATTCACCAGACAGGGCCACGGATTTCCCCGGCAGCCATTCAAGGTTGCCATGCTTGCCCATATGCACGATCGCATGGGCACCGAACGTGTGGCGCAGCCAGAAGTAAAAAGCGAGGTAGTTGTGCGGCGGCACAAGGTCGGGGCTGTGATAGGTATCCGTCGGATCAATGTTATAACCACGCGCAGGCTGCACCCCGACGACCACATTGCCGTATTCCAGAACCGACAACGCGAACGAACCGCAATCGACATCACCGGGGGTGTAGAACGGATCGGCTTCAGGCTTGCCCCAGCGCGTTTCAATCGCTTCGCGCAGTGCCCATGGCAGTTGGCCATAGCTGATCTGATACTCTGCCATCGACAGGGTTACCCCACCCGAGCGCGCGGCCCGGTCAGTCAGCCAATTGGTCGGCCCCGCCATCACGGCGTGCATCAAGGCATCGCTGTCGGCGGGTGCATCTGTGACGCGATAGCCGTTGGCGTCCATCAGGCCCAGCGCGTGCACGACTGCGGCGGGCGTGTCCAGCCCGACCCCATTGGCGAGACGCCCGTCCTTGTTGGGATAGTTCGCCATAATCAACGCCACGCGACGGTCAGCAGGTTTGGCCCGTCGCAGCTTGGCCCAGCTTGCCGCCAGATCAGCCACGAACTGCACACGGTCGCCCCGTGCGCGATAAGTGGCGATGGGGCATTCGGTGGCGTCGTCAAAGAACGCTTCGCCCTTGAAGCTGATCGCACGGGACAGGATGCGCCCGTCCACTTCGGGCAAGGCCACGTTCATCGCGATGTCGCGGGCAGACAGGCCGGTCAGACCCTCTTCCCACGCGTCTTCGCTCGACCCGGCTAGAACGACCTGAAAGACTGGCGCAGCTTGGCACCAAGGCATCTGGAAAGGGTTCGATACCCCTGACTGATGCTCGCCCTCATGCGGTGATCCGACCGCGAACGAGGTGCAGTTCAGGATCACTGACGGGGCGGCCTCGGTGAACAAATGCTCCATCGTCGCGACCGACACTGGGTCTTTCAGCGACGCGACAAACACGGGCAGAGGGTTCAGACCCTGCCTGAGCAGCGCCTTCACCAATCGGTTGATCGGGTTCAGCCCGGCCCCCTGCACCAGCGCACGGTAGAACACAATCGGCACCACGGAGGCACCATCGGTCCATTCCGCCCGCGCCGCGTCCAGATCGGCGACCCCTGCGCCGGGCCAATAGACGCCAGCACGCAGCAAGGGGCGCGCGGCTTCGGGTTTGTCGCTGCCATCCAGCATAGCGCGGGTGTAGCTCAGGAACCCGACCGCATTTTCCGGCCCGCCCTCGACCAGATAGGCCCAAAGCGCGTCATAATCCTCATCCGAAACCGTAGACAACGCCCGCAATTCCGCATCCGGTTTGTCGTCACCGGGCAACAGCGCGAGCGGGACACCCGCATCGCGCAAATGCGCCGCGTATTGTTCGGCCCCGTATTTCCAATACCCGACACCGCCCAGCACGCGGGCGATCACCAATTTGGATTTGGTCGCGCAATTGTCGATATGCAGATCAACCGACATCGGGTGCGCCAGATGCATCATGTTGGCCAGACGCAATCCGGGTGGATCGGCCATTTCAACGCGCGCCTGCGAAAGACCCGCCAATTCCGTATCTGCGGCCGAGATGAACACCACGTCGGCAGGCGTATGCCCCAGATCAACGGGTTCCTTTCCGTCGTCGATGGAACCGGGTGTGGCGGCCAGAAGATGCATGTCGCGCCCTTTGCGAATTGGTGTTATGTGACCGGGCAATCTCATGCCCAATCAAGGTAGAACGATGGACTATAAAGCAGCCGGCGCGCCCAAGCCCGCCAAAGGCACCCCGCGCCACGCCGAACATAACGCCCGTGGCACCGAGAAGAACCCGCTGAACCGCAAGGACGACAAAGCGGCGCTGTTGGCCCGGATGAAAGCCGCCGCTGAAGCGAAGAAGGGCTGAGCGTTGGTCACAGCGCCTTCTCCAAGAAGATTGAGCTGTTGGCCTCGGGGTAATCCCCAAACGGCCCGCAAATGCTGAACCCGGCGCGCTGGTAAAGCCGGTGCGCGGCATGAAGCACATTGCCAGTTTCCAGCTTCAAGGCGGCCAGACCCTTTTGGCGGGCTGTCTCTTCGATCCGCGCCAGCAGTGCCTCGCCCACGCCTTTGCCGCGCGCCTCGGTCGCGACGAACATCGACTTGACCTCGCCATAACTGCCCTTGTCGGCCAGTGCGCCGGTGCCAAGAACACTGCCCCCGTCGCGCGCCACGAAGAAAGTGATTTCGGGCACGCAGAGGTCGTCGATGTCCAGATAGAAATTATCCTCGGGCGGGAACAGTTCTTCCATCAGCGAATGACTTTGCTGAAGCAGAGCCGTTGCCCCCGGATCGCGGGGATCGCCGGGGGTGACGTCGATGGTCATGCCACCAAGGCCTTTTCAATGGCAACGCGGTCCAGCCCGGACTGGCCGATGACCACCAGACGTGTTTCACGCGGCTGGGCGCCGAAGGGCTGATCGTAATACGTATCGACACGTGGACCAACCGCTTGCAAGGTCAGGCGCATGGGTTTGCCGGTGACAGCGGCGAACCCTTTCAGGCGCAGGATGTTGTGGTCGCGGATCGTTTGGGCAACTTGCTCGGCAAACGCCGCCGGATCAGCGACTTCGGCCCGTGTCACAACAAAGCTTTCAAACGCATCATGGTCGTGGTCATGATGATGGTGGTGGTCATCGTCGTGATGGTCATCATCGTGATCATGGTGATCATCGTGATGCCCTTGCTCGTGTTGTGACAAGCGTGCGTCCATGTCATCTTCGGCACCGACACCCTGACCCAGCAACACCTCGACCGGCAAAACACCCATCGACGTGCGCACGACCTGCACACCCTTTCGCGCATCGCCGGACAGCTTGCCCACCAATGCTTGGGCCTCATCCTCGCCCAGCAGGTCAGACTTGTTCACGACGATCATGTCTGCACAGGCCACCTGATCGGCGAACAGTTCTGACAACGGTGTTTCGTGGTCAAGGTTGTCATCCATCTTGCGCTGTGCTTCGACCGCCGCAAGGTTCGACGCGAACTGACCGTCCGAAACGGCTTTGCCATCCACCACGGTGACGACGCCATCGACGGTCACGCGAGTGGAAATCTCGGGCCACTGAAAAGCGCGCACCAAGGGTTGCGGCAGCGCCAGCCCTGACGTTTCAATCACAATGTGATCGGGCGGCGTATCACGATCCAGCAGCTTTTCCAGCGTCGGGATGAAATCCTCGGCCACGGTGCAGCAAATGCAGCCGTTCGACAGCTCCATGATGTCATCCTCGGAACAGGTTTCGTCCCCGCAGCCTTTCAGGATGTCCCCATCCACGCCCAGATCGCCAAATTCGTTGATGATCAGCGCAATGCGCTTGCCGTTTGCGTTGTCCAGCATGTGACGGATCAGAGTGGTTTTGCCAGCACCAAGAAAGCCAGTGACAACAGTGGCGGGTATTTTGCTTTGCATCTTGTCCTCCAAGCCCCGTCTCCCCGACGGGTGGGTTTCATTGCGCATGGCAGGTCTCCTGGCTTTGCGGGTCAAAGCGTCCGTCCGCCTTCCCGGCCCGTTTGGGCCAGTGGCATCAGGTGGACGCTCACCGCTTACAGTCGCGGGGGCGGCTGCAGCATCGGGCCCCGGATTGGGTCACCCTCACTGCATTCCCTATTCTCCCCTGAACGGGGAACCATGCGGCCCCTGTTTGCCGTGCGAGGCTTGGCAGGGTCAAGCCGGAAACCGACCCGACACCACGCTTTGGCGGCAATGCCCGGCGCGAGGGGCGGTTCAAATGCAATATCTTGTGGATAACCCGCCGAAATCATCCATATGTCGCGGTCAGTCGTTGACTCGCCCACAATCCCCCGAAAAACTCAGTGTCTGAGAAGAATCAAAGATGAGGCAGACCGCTTGCGGTTTTCAAAACTCCGCCTGAATGGCTTCAAAAGCTTCGTGGACCCGACCGATCTGGTGATCGCGGACGGGCTGACAGGCGTGGTCGGGCCAAATGGCTGCGGCAAGTCGAACCTGCTGGAAGCCCTGCGCTGGGTGATGGGCGAAAACCGCCCGACCGCCATGCGCGGCGGCGGAATGGAAGACGTGATTTTTGCAGGTGCCTCGACCCGACCCGCCCGCAACTTTGCCGAGGTGGCGCTTCTGCTGGATAACAGCGAACGGCTGGCCCCGTCCGGTTTCAACGACAACGACAATCTTGAGATTTTGCGCCGGATCACACGCGATGCGGGCTCGGCCTATAAGGTCAACACCAAGGATGTGCGCGCGCGCGACGTGCAGATGCTGTTTGCTGACGCCTCGACCGGGGCGCATTCGCCCGCGCTGGTGCGTCAGGGGCAAATCAGCGAGTTGATCAACGCGAAACCGAAATCCCGTCGGCGCATTCTGGAAGAGGCCGCCGGCATTTCCGGGCTGTATCAACGCCGCCATGAGGCTGAGTTGAAGTTGAAGGGCACCGAGACCAACCTGTCGCGTGTTGACGATGTGATCGAACAATTGGCGTCGCAACTGGGCCAGTTGGCGCGGCAAGCCCGGCAGGCGGCCCGCTATCGCACCATCGGGGATGATCTGCGCCGCGCCGAGGGGCTGTTGCTCTATCGTCGCTGGAAAGAAGCGGACGCCGCCCGCGCCGAGGCGGAAGCCCAACTGACTGAGCGGGTGAAAGCCGCCGCTGCCGCCGAAGGTGCCGCGCGTGCGGCCAGCAAAGCCCGGCAAGAGGCCGAAGACCGCCTGCCACCGCTTCGCGAAGAAGAAGCCGTCGCCGCCGCCATCCTGCAGCGCCTTCAAGTGCAACGCGACCAGCTGTCCGATCAGGAAGCCCAGGTCCGCCAGCGGATTGAAACCCTGACTGCCCGGATCACCCAACTTTCCCGCGACATCGAGCGTGAAAGCGGGTTGAACAAAGACGCTGGCGAAACGATTGAACGGTTGGAGTGGGAACAGGCGCAGCTTGCCAAAGCGTCGGATGGCCATGACGCGGCGCTGGAAGCTGCCCATGCCGATGCGCGCGAAAGTGCGGCGATTTTACAGGAGCGCGAAGGCGATCTGTCCCAACTGACCGAAGACGTCGCGCGCCTGTCCGCGCGCCACCAATCGGCGCACCGCCTGTTGGAAGACAGCCGCAAGACGCTTGAGAAAAGCGAAGGCGAGGCTGAACGTGCCCGCGCCGCAATGGACGACGCCAAAGGGGCATTGGACAAGGCGGGGGCAGATTACGACGCGGCCAAGACCGCTGAAACCACCGCCGCAAAAGCCGCCGAAGCCGCCGAAGCCGCTTTGGTCGCCGCAGACGAGGCGCGCGCTGACGCACAGGCCCGCGAGGCCGACGCCCGCGCTGCCCGGTCCTCGGCCGAAGGTGAGGTGAACGCGTTGCACGCCGAGGTTCAGGCATTGGCGCGGCTGGTCGAACGTGATGCTTCCGAAGGCGGGCAGGTTCTGGACGATCTGCGGGTCAAGCCCGGCTATGAAAAGGCGCTTGGCGCGGCGCTGGCGGATGACCTGCGTGCGCCCGCGATTGATGGGGACGCACCGTCTGGCTGGGCATCGCTACCCGCTTATGCGCAAGCACAGCCCCTGCCCGATGGCGTCAACGCCCTGTCCAATTATGTCACGGTTCCAGAGGTGCTGGCCCGCCGGATGAGCCAGATCGGGCTGGTCAATACAGAAGACGCCACCCGTCTGCAGGCTGACCTGAAACCGGGCCAGCGCCTGGTGTCGACCGAAGGCGACCTGTGGCGTTGGGACGGGTTCCGGGCTGGGGCAGAAGATCAACCCTCGACGGCTGCCCTGCGCCTTGAACAGCTGAACCGCCTGCAAGAACTGAAACAGGATCTTGAGGAAGCCTCGGCCCGTGCGGATGGCGCACGCGCGGCCCATGAAACGCTGAAAACCCGACTGATTGAGACCACCGATGCCGACAAGCGCGCACGCGACGCCCGTCGCGACGCCGACCGCGCGATGGCGGACGCCAACCGCGCCCTGTCCCGTGCCGAAGCGGATCGCAATATCGCTGGTGGCAAGCTGGAAAACCTCGGCATGGCCCTGAAACGCCACGAGGAAGAATCCATGGGGTCGCGGCAGCGGTTGGTGGAAGCCGAACGCGGCGTGGCCGATCTGGGCGATCTGGACGCGGCGCGCGCGCAGGTCGAAGACGTCAAGATGGCCGTGGAAGCCGCGCGGATGACGATGATGGCCAAACGCTCGTCCCACGATGAATTGCGCCGCGAAGGTGAAGCGCGCACCCGCCGCTCGCAGGAAATCATCAAAGAGGTGTCCGGCTGGAAACACCGCCTTGAAACGGCGGGAAAACGGATTGCCGAGCTGGAAGAGCGCAAAACCGAAAGCGAAGCTGAGCTGGCGGAGGCGAGCGCGACCCCGGAAGCATTGGCCGCCAAACGTGACGAACTTGCCGACGCGATCGACGAGGCTGAAACCCGGCGCAAAGGTGCCGCGGACAAGCTGGCCAAGGGCGAAACTGCAGAGCGCGAGGCGACAAATGCCGAACGTGAAGCCGAACGCGCCGCCGGTGAGGCCCGCGAGGCCCGCGCGCGCGCAGAAGCGCGCACCGAGGCCGCCCGCGAAACCGTGACCTATGCCGTTGAACGCATTGCCGAGGACATGGAAACAACGCCCGACGCGCTATTGGAGAGCCTCGACGGCGACCCCGACAAGATGCCGTCAGCCGAGCAAATCGAACACGACGTGAACCGCCTGAAACGCCAGCGCGATGCCTTGGGGGCCGTGAACCTGCGCGCCGAAGAGGACGCGAAAGAGGTTCAGGAAGAACACGATACGCTGCTCAAAGAAAAGACCGATCTGGAAGAGGCGATCAAGAAGCTGCGCAGCGGCATTGCCAGCCTGAACAAGGAAGGGCGCGAACGCCTTTTAACCGCGTTTGAAGAGGTGAACGGCAGCTTTGGCAACCTGTTCAAACACCTGTTTGGCGGTGGCGAAGCGAAGCTGGTTCTGGTCGAAAGCGATGACCCGCTGGAAGCTGGGCTTGAGATCATGTGCCAACCGCCGGGCAAGAAGCTATCGACGCTCAGCTTGCTGTCGGGTGGTGAACAGACACTGACCGCTCTGGCCCTGATCTTCGCCGTTTTCCTTGCCAACCCCGCCCCGATCTGCGTGCTGGACGAAGTCGACGCGCCCTTGGACGACGCCAACGTCACGCGGTTCTGTGACCTGCTGGACGAAATGACGCGTCGCACCGACACAAGGTTCCTGATCATCACCCACCACGCGGTGACCATGGCGCGGATGGACCGCCTGTTTGGCGTCACAATGGCCGAGATGGGCGTCAGCCAACTTGTCAGCGTCGACCTGAAGAACGCCGAGGCTTTGGTCGCCTAAAGCCGGATCGTTGCGCCGGATGTGAAACCCAAATAGGGTGTGCGCAGAGCGATTTCAGGGAGTTGGGATATTGAAACCATTTTTGCTTGCCGCAGCGGCATTTTTTTCCGCAGGCTTTGCCACGGGTGCTTGCGCTGACACGATCAAGGCGTCCGAGCCGCAATCGGTTCTGGACTACTTCACCGCGATCGGAGCGCCAGCGAACCTGACCGAAGACAATGTCGGCGATCCCCTGATCGAAATCCAGTATTATGGCACCAAGTTCGCGGTGTTCTTCTATGGCTGCCGAGAGGCGAAGAATTGCGATTCGCTTCAGATGTTTTCGGGCTATACCGCTGACACCAAGATCACTTTGGAAGCTTTGAACGCCTGGAACGCAGAACAACGCTATGGGCGGGTCTACCAAGCCGAGGACGGGCGCAAGCTGCTGGAATACGACATCTACACCGGGAATGCCGGGGTCAGTTCAGACGATTTCGACGAGATGTTCGACATCTGGACGGAGCTTGTCAAAAGTTTCGAAGACGCGCTGTCCTGAGCCCAAAATCTCCTTTTGGGGCCATTTTTGCCGAGGGTCGCAATGGTGTTCGGGCTGGGACCGATCAAAGCGCCTTTAACAAGCTGGCTGTCGGCCAGGAATCGGCTGGAAGGCCAAGGCGGATCTGCTCTTGCTGAATGGCGACGCGGGTCTTGGCACCAAGGATTCCATCGACCTTTCCGACATCATGCCCACGCGCCTTCAACTTTTTTTGGAGCGATTTCATCTGTTGACCCGAGAAGGCCGGATCCGGTTTGCCCACCGTGTAGACTGGCGCGCCTTCAAGGCGTGTGGCGAAATAGGCCGCTGTCATCACGTAGACGAAGCTTTTGTTCCATTCGAAATAAACCCTGAAGTTCGGGTAGGCGATGAAGGCTGGGCCTTTGCGACCCTGCGGCAGAATGATTGATGCCTCAAGATTTGACGGACCCAAGGCCCCATGGCGCGGCTTGACGCCCAGTTGGGCCCATTGCGCAACGCTCATCTGGTGAGTCAAACCGGTCTTAGACCAGTCTAAGTTCTTTGGCACTGCAACCTCTTGCAGCCAGGGCTCACCCGCCCGCCAGCCCAGTTTGCGCAGCATGTTGGCCCCAGATAGAAGCGCATCGGCAGGGGATGTGCGCAGATCGACACGCCCGTTTCCATCAGCGTCTACACCCGCTTCGATGATATCGCCCGGCAGCATCTGGACCATGCCAATTTCGCCGGCCCATGCGCCCTTTGACGTGGAAGGGTTAAAGCTTCCGTGTTCAAAAAGTTGAAGGGCAGCAAAGACTTGCGGTTGAAACAGCTGTGGCCGTCGGCAGTCATGTGACAAGGTCATCAGAGAGTTCAGAGTGTTGAAATTGCCCTGCACCGCGCCATAGTCGGTCTCAAAAGCCCAGAAGGCAGTTAGAACACCGCGGCTGACTCCATATTTGCTTTCCATCACATTGAAAACACTTGAGTGTTTTTGCAGCATCGACTTGCCACGCGCCAATCGGTCATTGCTGATCAAACGCTGTGAGAAGTCTACAAACGGTCGCTGAAAGATGCCTTGCGCCCGATCCGCCTTCAGGGTGGCAGGATCCTGGCGAACAGAGGCGAAAAACTTGTCGACGCTCGCCTTGGTGTGCCCGCGCGAAACGGCCTCGTCCTTCATCGCCGACGTGAAGCTTTTGAACCCACCACCACACGGCACAAGCGTGCCAGCCTCGGACGGTGCGGCGCCAAGCAAAAGAGCCGCGACAACGCCCGTGAATAGATTTCGCATAGATAATCCCCCAGAACGGTAACCAGAGCACAGGTTACCTGACTGGTGTCACGTGGCAACCGCAAGAAGGATTACAAACCCCAAGAGCAACCACCAGCCGGACCACAGCATATCAACGGATTGGTCGATTTCCTTCGCGCCGATGTCGCGTGCGCCTTTGCCGTTTACCCATGGAAAGTCCTGCAGACGACCCTCATAAGACCGGGGGCCGGACAGTGCGACATCCAGGGTTGCGGCCATCGCGGCCTCGGGCCATCCGGCGTTCGGGGAACGATGCAATGGGGCGTCTCGGCGGATCAAAGGCAAGGCACCCCAACCGCGTTTGCTCGCAATGAAAAGCAAGGCCGTCGCGCGCGCCGGAATCCAGTTCATCGCATCATCAAGACGGGCTGCGAACTTGCCAAACGCCTCGTGGCGTGGCGTTCGATAGCCGATCATGCTGTCAGCGGTGTTCACCAATTTGTAGACGAACAAGCCGGGCAGTCCTGCAACAAGGAACCAGAAAACAGGCGCAACGACCCCGTCTGAAAAATTCTCAGCAGCGCTTTCGATCGCGCTTCGTGAAACTGCTGCGCCGTTCATGTCCGACGTATCCCGCCCCACGATCATGGCGACCGAGGCGCGCCCTGCAGAAACAGAGCCGCGCAGCCCATCGGCAACGGCCTGAACATGGTCCGACAGGGACCGTTGTGCCAGCAGGATGGCTGCGATGAGGATCTCGAATAACCCGCCCATGGGCAGATCAGAAATGACCCAGCCCAGCGCAGCAGCAATGACGCAGAAGGCCAGCACGCCAACCGCACCCTTGGCAAATCGGTTGGCCCCTTCATTGAAGGTCTCGTCCAGCCAGCCAACCGCGCGGCCCATCAGGACAGCAGGATGCGGAACCCGTTTCCAAAGCCAAGCAGGTTCGCCCAAAAGCGCATCAAGGATCATTGCGAGCGCAAGGCTACCGGCCAAGCTCATAGCGCGGCCTCCACCTGATCCCAACGATCAGACGCGGGCAGACCCAGCCGCAACCAGCGATCTGAATACGGGAAGATGCGCGACCAGACCTGACCGCGTGCAAACCGATCCTGCCACGCCACCGCGTCGCCCACGTCATAGAGCCGAAACAAGGTCGTGCCGCCGACCAGCTTGGCGCCTTTAGCGGTGACCAGCGCGTCAAGCCGTGCGGCGTCGCGCCCAAGCCGTTGCCGGGTCGAAGTGGCCCACGATTGATCGGACAGCGCCCGCGCCCCGATTTCCAACGCCGGCCCAGACACCTGCCACGGGCCGATAGCCTCGCGCAGCTTGTCGATCAGAAGCGGGTCACCTACAGCAAAGCCAAGCCGCACCCCTGCAAGCCCCCAGAACTTACCAAAGCTTTTCAGAACGATCACACCGGGCCGCGTCGCTGCGGCGATCAGGCTGGCAGCTGGTTCGACATCACAAAAGCTTTCATCAATCACACTAAGGGCTTGGTCATACGATGGGTCGCGCCAGAAATGCCCATCAGGATTGTTGGGGTGAACGATCACGCGCGCATCACCTACGCCAGCTTCATCGACATGCCACCCCTGCGCACGAAAAGCGGCGGCGTGTTCATTGTAGGTTGGGCCAGAAATCACGACACGCCCCACTGACTGCAACGTCGGCACACGCGCGATCAACGACGAGGCCCCGGGTGCGGCAAGAACAGCCGCGCCTTCAGGCACAGTCCAAAACGCGCGCGCCGCGGCTTCGAGTCGAGAAAACGCTGCTTGGTCCGGCAAGGCCGTCCACGCATTGGGTGAGATGTCACCAATCGGGTAAGCCATAGGGTTGATACCCGTAGACAGGTCAAGCCAACGGTCACGCTGTCCGCCATATGTGGCGATGGCGGCATCCAACCCACCACCATGGTCGCGTATGTGTTGGCGCTGCGTCATTCGTCGTCGGGTAACGGCATGTGGCGGGTTACGAAATGGCCTTTCACCGCCTGCGGCCATTCGCGGTAAGGCACCTGACCTGAGGCACTGTTGGCATGTGCCTTGGCGTAATCCACGACGCCCTGCGCGGCCTCGACCGTTGGGTCGAATTTGCCCAATGTATAGGCCAGTTTGCCTTCAGCCTGAATGGCAACGTTACAGCTGTTGTCACACCCCATCAGGCACGACACGCGCCGTGTCCGGACCTCGGATCCATCGGCGCGGGCCTCGATCAGGGCGGCCAGAACCTCGCCATCAGTCAAAGGGGAGCGGATTGCATCCCAATCTTCGCGTTTACAAGTATCGCAAATCGTAATCCAGGTGGTCATCGCGCGCTCCCTTTTCCTGCTTGGGGTTGAAACGGAAAACCACGAAAAAGACAATGGCATTTGCCGAATCCAAGCCAATTGCGCCACCGACGCCAATTCGATGGATGCACAGACGCCAAGTTTCCCCTTAACCCTAACTGCGCTTACCGATAGGAAATCACATCTGCGCATGTCATCATGCAAGTTGGAGAGCAAAAATGAGGGTTCTGATCGTAGAAGCCAGTCCAGGTTTGGCGCATGTCTGGTCCAGCCACTTGTCACGACAAGGGGCAGTTGTTTCATGTGCTCATTCAGGCGCAGACGCCACAACGACACTGAACGAAAACCACTTTGACGTGGTGGTGATAAATACCGATTTCGAAGACGGAAAAGGTCTGGCGATTGCTGACTTCGTCGCTTTTCGCCTGCCAGATGCGCGGGTCGTCTTTGTCACCGGATCAAGCTTCTTCTCAGATGGGTCGATCTTCAACCATGCCGCCAACGCACACGCTTGCGTATCAGCAGATACGTCCCCCGAAGATCTTGCAACTGTCGTCGATTTCCACGGACGCGCGGGCCGCGCCTGAGCATCTGACTTGCAAAGCCGGGCGACTGGGATAGGGTTCGGGTATGAACTTAAACCGACCCCAATCCCCCAAACCCGACGCCGTAGTCTTCGACATCGGGAATGTCCTGATCCGCTGGCAGCCCGAAGACCTGTATGACGAGTGGATCGGACCCGAGCGCCGTCGGCAAATGTTCGATACCGTCGACCTTCACGCGATGAATGATCGGGTGGATCGCGGCGAGGGGTTTCGACAGATCATCTATGACACCGCCGAAGCCTATCCGGAGTTTCGCGCGGAAATCCAGTTGTGGCATGACCGTTGGCTGGACATGGCGCAGCCTGCCATTGATCTGTCTGTCAAAACACTCCGCGCGTTGAAGGCACGCGGTGTGCCCGTATTTGCCCTGTCCAATTTCGGACGAGAGACCTTTGATCTGGCAAAGGCAAAATTCGATTTCCTGTCCGATTTCGACCGCCCTTATATCTCGGGCCATATGGGCGTGATCAAACCCGAGGCACAGATTTACGAGATGGTCGAGGCCGATTGCGGCGTCGCCCCAGATGGTCTTTTGTTTGTTGACGATCGCGCCGACAATATCACCGCCGCAGCCGGGCGCGGCTGGCAAACCCATCACTTCTCCGGGCCAGAGGTTTGGTCCGATCATCTGATCGCACTTGGCCTGATCGACAAGGCGGACCTATGACCCCAGACATGATCCCGCTCGACGCCGAAACGCTGTTGGATTGGCGCGCGCTGACCGATGCATTGATCCAAGGCCATACCCGCTCAAAGGCTGAAATCGGCGACACGTTCCTGTATCGTGGCGAGGACACGATGCTGACCCGATCCGCGTGGATCGACGGGCTGGGGATTGCCGTGAAGACCGCCAACATCATGCCTGGCAATCCGGGGCGGGGCGAGCCGATGATCCACGGTGCAGTGAACCTGTATGACGACGTCACAGGACTGCTGGATGCCATCGTCGATTTTCACTTGGTCACCAAATGGAAAACCGCTGGAGACAGCGTGTTGGGCGCGCGGCTTTTGGCACGTCCCGACAGCAAGGTGATCCTGATCGTCGGCGCAGGCACGGTCGGGCGAAACCTGCGCGAAGCCTACGGTGCTTTATTCCCACAAGCGCGTTTTCTGATCTGGAACCGCAGCCCTGACGGGGCCACGCGCTTCGCTGACAATTGCGACAAGACAGAGACGATCGCCTCGCTGGAAGAGGGTGTCGCGCAGGCGGACATCATCACTTCAGCCACCATGACCACGGACCCGCTGATCAAGGGCGACTGGCTGCGCCCCGGACAACATCTGGACCTGATCGGCGCTTATCGCGCGGACATGCGCGAGGCCGACGATACCGCCCTGACCCGCGCACGTCTGTTCATGGACAGCCGTGATACCGTTCTGGATCATATTGGCGAATTCAAAGACCCGCTCGCGCGTGGCGTGATCAAGCAGGGCGACGTTGTGGGCGACCTTTATGACCACAAACACGGCGTATTCACGCGCCAGCCTGACGACATCACGCTTTATAAGAACGGTGGCGGCGCACATTTGGACCTGATGACCAGCCGCTACATTCTGGATGCTTGGCGGACGGCGAATTAATCCCCACCAAAAAAACAAACCCCCGAAGCGGATGCTGCGGGGGTCGTTTTTGGCGAGCGGTTGACAACCCACTCACCGGGTCGCTTGGGGATGATTTACATCATACCTTCGCGTTGTGCTTTCTTCCGAGCCAGCTTGCGCTGACGGCGAATCGCTTCCGCTTTTTCGCGAGCTTTTTTCTCGGAGGGCTTCTCGAAATGTTGCCGAAGCTTCATCTCGCGGAAGACACCTTCACGCTGAAGTTTCTTCTTCAGCGCACGAAGCGCTTGGTCTACGTTGTTATCGCGTACCGAAACCTGCATGTGGTTGTCACCACCTTTCTAAGTTAGAGTTTGCAGAATTGCAGGAAGCGCCCGTCTAGCAGCCCTTGCCGCTTTTGTCCAGTTCACCCTTATTTGCGAGGAACGCACCATGACCGACAAAGAAAAGATGCTCGAAGCCGCCATCGCGCATGTTCCGTTTGACGGGTGGAGCGACGCGACTCTGATCGCCGCCGCGCAGGATTGCGACATGTCCGAAGCCGACGCCCGCGCCATGTTCCCTCGTGGCGCGCTGGATCTGGCGCTGGCCTATCACCGTAAGGGGGATGCCGACATGGTGGCCCGGCTGAATGCCGCGGATTTGGACGGTATGCGGTTTCGCGACCGGATCGCGGCGGGCGTGCGGTATCGGCTTGAGGTCGCGGACAAGGAATTGGTGCGCAGGGGCATGACATTCTTCGCCCTTCCACAGAACGCCGGAGACGGGGCCGCAGCGCTGTGGGCGACTTGCGGCTTGATTTGGGAAACATTGGGCGACAGCTCGACCGATCTGAACTGGTATACCAAACGCGCCACGCTGTCGGCGGTCTATTCGTCCGTCGTGCTGTTCTGGCTCGGCGATGACAGCGAAGGGAACGAGGCCACATGGGCCTTTCTGGATCGTCGTATTGACGATGTGATGCAGATTGAGAAAATCAAGGGCCAAGCCCGCGACAGCGCGCTTTACAAGGCGTTCATGTCCGGGCCGGGCAAGATCCTTGACACGATCAAGGCGCCGGGGGGACCCAATCCGAATTACCCGGGACGTTGGGAACCGGAAGACACAGGGGCAAAGAATGACTGAAACCATGCGCGCAATCGAGATCACGGAACCCGGCGGGCCCGAGGTTCTGCAATTGTCAGACCAGCCGATCCCGACACCCGGCCCCGGTGACATCCTGATCCGCGTGGCCTTTGCGGGCGTCAACCGCCCGGATGCGCTACAACGGGCAGGATCATACGCACCGCCCCCAACCGCCAGCCCCCTGCCCGGCCTTGAAGCGTCAGGCGAGGTGGTCGCGCTGGGCGAAGGCGTGACCCAATGGGCCGTCGGCGACAAGGTCTGCGCCCTTCTGCCCGGTGGCGGCTATGCCGAATACGTCACCACCCCCGCCGCCCACGCCCTGCGCGTGCCCGACGGCATGGGCATGAAAGAGGCCGCCTGTCTGCCCGAAACCTTCTTCACGGTCTGGTCCAACGTGTTCATGCGCGGCGGGTTGCAGGCAGGCGAGCGTTTCCTTGTGCATGGCGGCAGTTCTGGCATCGGCACAACCGCGATCCAACTGGCCAACGCCTTTGGCGCGCGGGTGTTCACCACCGCAGGCTCGGACGAGAAATGCGCTGTCTGCCTCGATCTGGGAGCTGAACGCGCCATCAACTACAAGACCGAGGATTTCGTCGAGGTGATGAAGCCTGAAGGCGGCCCCAACCTGATCCTCGACATGGTGGGCGGCGACTATATCGCGCGTAACATCAAATGTTTGGCGATTGAGGGCCGCATGGTCCACATCGCCTTCCTGTCCGGCCCGAAAGCCGAGATCAACTTCGCCATGATCATGGCCAAACGCCTGACCGTGACCGGATCAACCCTGCGCCCTCAGTCCGATTTGGCGAAAGCGCGGATCGCCGAGGAGTTGGCCGAAAAGGTGTGGCCACTGCTTGACGCTGGCCGTGTAGCCCCGGTGATGGACCAAACCTTTCTACTGGAGGATGCCCACAAGGCTCATGCTCGGATGGAGACGAGCGAGCATATTGGGAAGATTGTGCTGGAGGTTTGAGGATTCACATTCGCAACCAAATCAGTTTAGATGGTGAATAGAACAAGGCGGAGATCATTGTGCCTCTAGATTTGCAAGTACTTGGTCATGGGGTTTACACCCCTAAGGAAGCAGCTCGACTAATCGGCGCGCGTGCTCAGGATGTCCTGCGCTGGACGCGCGGGAGCGGTCCCAACACACCCCTTTGGCATGCTTATTATCACGATTTGGACGATAGTACTGAACTGAGCTTTGCAGATCTTGTTGAAGTGCGGGTTGTTAGAGCATTCCGTCGAGCTGGCGTTTCACTTCAAGCAATTCGGTATGCGATCATCTTCGCCCAAAAGGAATTTGACATTGCGCGTCCTCTTTCCTCACTCGGATTCCAAACCGATGGAAAAGAAATATTGATGGAAGCGTTAGAACAAGACGGTGAATACGTAAGCCTGTCAAAAACTAAAGCTGGCCAAAAGGTTTTTGCCGAAATTGTCAAACAGTCGCTCGTCGATCTTGAGTATGACGGCAATCGCCCAGTCCGGTGGCGACCACGACAAACCAAGGGCATCTTGCTAGATCCTACACGTCAATTTGGCGCTCCAATTCTCGACGAATTTGGCATCTCCTCGGCACTTCTGAAGTCAGAGTTTGATCAATTTGGAAACGCCAAGTACCTTAGCAAAATCTACGAAATTCCGCTCTCTCTAGTCCGAGAAGCGATCTCATTTGAGGTGGGCCTCGATGAGCGTGGGGGGTAGACATCCATGGTGAAGGTCCTTTTCGACCACAACATGCCACCCGCCGTCGCCCGAGCCTTGAACGAGCTGATCAAGGGTGACAACCATCAAGCGCTTCCTCTACGAGACAAGTTTGAAATTTCCATTCCCGATGTCGATTACTTCAACGCACTCGGCAAAGAAGACGATTGGGTTGTCATATCCAAAGATTTGAAGAATGGGAAAAGCAAGGCGGAACGATCCGCAATCACTAAGAACGGTATTCTCGTTTTTTATCTGTCGCCGGCGACTCAAAAGCAGAACATCATGCAGCAGGCTGCCACCATCTTTTGGCATTGGGATAAAATTGTACTCCAACGCAAAATTGCGACGAGCGGTATGTTTTTGCTGCCTGTAAACAAAGGAAGCAAATTTAGATCTCTATAACTGTCTACCGCACCGGGTCCAACAGCGCCTTCTGCGCCCTGCAATCCCGGCGGACATCTCGGGCGCAAATCCTCGGCTCCAGATCGCGGGTCAGGCACAGGCGGGCCTCTTGGATGCGGCCTTCGCGGCAGGTGATGGTCAGCATGTCGGAGTGCCAATCGGGATTGGCTTGCAGGAAGGCCTCTTCCACCACGGACGCTGGCAGACGAACGGGGTTGGTCAGTTTTCGCAGCACCTCGGGGCGATTCACCATGCCGTAGGCGCGCCGGACGAGGTCATAATACTCCTTGGCCTCAAGCCCCGCGCAAACGCCATGTTTCTTCCATTGATACCAAGCGGCCCCACCAGCCCCGAAAATATCAGCCTGCGCGTTGGTCAGGCTGCGCGATGGCGGGCGCTCGGATGTATGGCAATAGCTGGGCCAGCCCTGCTCATATTGCGGCCACAGACCATGCACGACCCAGCCAAGGTCTCGGCCCCGGTCACATTGCTCGGACCCGCGCACGTCGCCTTCGACGGCGCACCAGTTGGGCGACCAGCTCAGCGACAGGACATAATAGTCAAAATCGCCCGCCTGCTCGCCATCAGCCCATACGCCCAGCGCAGATGCGAGCCATAGAATGCCACCAAAAAAGGCTTGCCGCATTTTGTCTTTCCTCTTTAACGCTTCCCCCTTATATAGGCCTCAAGTTCCCCGACAACGGAAACCGGCCTGACAAAGTCCACGCGACACAGGCAGCCCAGCCAGGGCGCGGGAAAGTTGTATCCGGGGTCATATCTAAGGAGTGTTCAGATGAGCAAACTGATCATGGCAAAAGCCACAGCCGTTTGGCTGGTGGACAACACAACACTAAGCTTCAAGCAGATCGCCGATTTCTGTGGCCTGCACGAGTTGGAAGTTCAGGGCATCGCCGATGGCGATGTGGCAACCGGGGTCAAAGGGTTTGATCCCGTGGCCAACAACCAACTGGATGCCAGCGAGATCGAGAAAGCCGAGAAAGACCCGCTGCACAAGTTGAAGCAAAAGTTCTATGCGGCTGCGACCGGCGAGGAAAAGCGCCGTGGACCGCGCTATACTCCGCTGTCCAAGCGTCAGGACCGTCCGAACTCGATCCTGTGGCTGGTGAAGTTCCACCCCGAACTGGCCGATGCGCAAATCTCGAAACTGGTTGGCACCACCAAGCCGACCATCCAGTCGATCCGTGAGCGCACGCACTGGAACATCGGGAACATGGAGCCGATCGACCCGGTGGCATTGGGCTTGTGCAAGCAAAGCGAGCTGGACCTTGCGGTGCAGAAAGCCGCCGCCAAGAAAGCCAAGGAAGGCGGCGTGATGTCGGATGACGAGCGTCGCAAGCTGGTGTCGACCGAGCAAAGCCTTGGGATGGACACAGAGCCCAAGATCCCCAGCGCCATTGAAGGGCTTGAGACCTTCACCCTGTCGGGCGCGCCGGATGACGACAAAGAAGAGGCTCTGCCGGACGCAGAAAGCTTCTTCAACTTGCCGGACGCCGACGACAAGGATGCCGACGAAGACGAAGACAAAAAAGACTGATCCAGCGACGGATCCAGCAAAGCCCCGGTCTAGCGCCGGGGCTTTTTTGTTGGGCCGGCCCATTTCTGCTCTGCTGTTAAGACCCTGTTCACCCTGTTCCCTGATGCTGAGTCACATAGAACGTGGCGACTCGGAGAACCGGGGATGAAAATTGAAGATATCCTTGCCCAGGAAAGGCGCGCCAGAATGGCCGCTGAACAGCTTTTGGCCCAAAAACAGGCCGAGCTGAAGGATGCAAACCGAATGCTGTCCAGACATGCGTTAACGCTGTCTGACGAGATCATCGAGACCCGCGAGGTCGTCGAAGAGATCAAGGGGGAGAACTCCCAAGTTCGCGCCGATCTGGAAAAAGCGAACAAGGAAGTCGTGATTGCAAAGCGACGCTTGTGGGATTCGCTAGAAACCATCGAAGATGGTTTTGCTGTCTTCGATCAAAGCGATCGGATGATCGCCGCCAACAGCGCGTATCTGGAACCCTTCGACGGGCTAAAATGTGTGGCCCCCGGCATCCACTATCCCGAGATCCTGAACATCGTCACCGAAGAAGGTATTGTCGATATCGGCGACCTTCGCCCGCTGGCCTGGCGCGATATGATGCTGGATCGGTGGCGCGCGCCCAGCCGTGACCCCTTGGTGCTACGTCTTTGGGATGGCACCCATATCAAGTTGGTCGATCGTCGCTCACGCGATGGGGACATGGTAAGCCTTGGACTTAACATCACCGAAACCATCACCTATCAGACGGAACTGAAGCAGGCGCGTCATCGCGCCGAAGCCGCCAACCGTGCGAAATCAGCATTCCTTGCAAACATGAGCCACGAGATTCGAACGCCGATGAATGGTGTTGTGTCGATGGCTGAGCTTATGGCCGAAGGTGAGTTGAATGATGAACAGCGCCTCTACATAGAAACGATCCGGCAATCTGGCGAAGCTCTTTTGACCATAATCAACGATGTGCTGGACTACTCCAAAATCGAGGCGGCGAAGCTGACCTTGCACGCCGAACCGTTTGATCTGGAAAGAACCATTCTGGATGTGGTCACATTGCTTCTGCCTACCGTGCAGGAAAAAGCCATCCAGATCACGATCGATTTCGATCTGTTCCTGCCGACATTGTTTAAAGGCGATGTCGTTCGCATTCGACAAATTCTGACAAATCTGATCGGCAATGCCGTCAAGTTCACCTCTGAGGGGCATGTTCTGATCCGTGCGATCGGTCTTCCGCTGGAAAATAGCGACGAGCAGAAGGTTCACATCACGGTCGAAGACAGCGGCATCGGGATCGCGGAGGACATGAAAGACCACATTTTCGGTGAGTTCAATCAAGTCGAGGATGAACGCAACCGCAGATATGAAGGCACAGGGCTGGGCTTGGCGATTACCCAGCAACTCGTGAAGCTCATGGGAGGTGAAATCTGGGTGGAAAGCCGCCAAGGAGAAGGCTCCTGTTTCGGTTTTCACGTCACGCTTCCGGTCGAAGAACACGTCGATCCGCCCAAGCTGCCACAATCACCGGGCCGCGCCATTCTGATGATGCAAGACGGGCTTGATCAGCGCATTCTGGAAAAGCACCTCCAAGCCTGCGGATTCGAGGTCACATTGCTGGATCGCGCGGACAGCCTTCCCGCAAGCGTCGGTGAGGCTCATCTGATCATGGTGGACGAGCACACCTGCGCATCCGAAAAAAGTCATTCCGGCACATCGCTGATCGAGGCCCTCCAAAGCGCTGTTTCCGACGCCCCTGTTTTTCTTCTGGCCTCCCAACACAGTGCTTCCGCCCAAAATAGTGAAGATGCCGCCCACGCGACACGCGTTCTGCAGCTTCCCCTGATCCGAAGCACGATCTTTGACATGATCCGCCAGATTGACCCCCCAAAAGAGAGTGCTCGCGACGAGATCAGAATTTGCGACGACACAACTTCAGACGTAGAGACGGAAGAGCCTTCAGCAAACCGGCAGATGCGCATTCTTGCTGCGGAAGACAACAAGACCAACCAACTGGTGTTCTCGAAGCTGGTTAAAGCGCTCGATATAGACCTGCAGTTTGCAAACAATGGCCTTGAAGTGGTCGAAGCATTTCTGGAGTTCAAACCCGACCTTATTTTCATGGACATCTCGATGCCCGAGGTCGATGGAAAAGAAGCCACCCGACGCATTCGCGCCCTCGAAGAAGTTCAAGGACTCGCCCCGACACGAATTGTCGCCCTGACGGCACACGCCATGACCGGAGACGCCGAGGAGATCCTTGCGTTCGGACTGGACGAACACCTGACAAAGCCCCTCAGAAAAGCCGAAATCATCGACCAGATTTTGGGCCATTGCCCCGATAATGCGCGGTGCCCGCTGCCAGAAGTTATGGCTTAGGTTTCGTCGCGCAGGAAAACCAGGTCATCACCATCGCTCATAGATGGCTGAAACTTGTAACCACCCAGATCGAACGATTTCAGGGTCTCGGGGTCCCGCACGCGATTTTGGACAATAAACCGCGCAAGCGCACCACGCGCTTTCTTGGCAAAGAAACTGACCACTTTCGGCTGGCCAGCCTTCATTTCAAGGAATTGTGGCGTGATGATCCGCAGGTCCAACGCGCGTCGGTCAACCGCCGAGAAATACTCCACCGATGCGCAGTTCACCAGCAGGTCGCTACCCGTCGACTTCGCCCGCGCCATAAATTCACGCGAGATGCGATCGCCCCAGAACTCATACAGGTTCTTGCCGCGCGACGTCTTGATGCGCGTCCCCATCTCAAGCCGGTGCGGCGCGATCTGGTCCATGGGTCGCAAAACCCCATAGAGCCCCGACAAGATGCACAGGTGATCCTGCGCGTAACGCAATTCATCATCGTCAAGGCTTGCCGCATCCAAGCCTGCATAGGTATCGCCCGCGAACATCTCGATCGCTGGCTTTTCACCAGCGCCCGTACCGAATTCTGCAAATCTTGCGACATTCAGCGCGCCCAATGCGGGCGAGATATGCATCAGCTTTTCCAGATCCTTGCTCTTCAAGCCACGCGCAGTTTCAGCAAGAGTATTTGCCTGATCCTGAAATACAGGTTGGGTTCCTTGCATTGACTTAGCATCCGTTTCATCCAGCCGTTTGGCCGGAGATACAACAACCAGCATATCAGTTTCCCTCGGTCAGAATTTCAAGAAAAGCAGGCCCGAACCGTTCTGACTTCGAGGCCGTCATACCAGACACGCGGGCAAGCTCGTCGATCGTGGCAGGTTTGCGTTCGGCAATATGGCGCAGCGTCGTTGCCGTCAGCGTCATGTATTTTCCTGCGCCATCCTCGCCTCGCGCAAGCTGTCCAGCTGTGGCTTGCAACATGTCAAAAAGGGTGCCTGCGGCGCGACCGGCAAGTTTGCGCCGCGCCGGATGCATGTCGGCCACAGCGCCTGCGATGACATCCAAAAACGCCCGCCCATAGCTTTCAAGCTTCTTCGCTCCGACACCGCCGATCCCGGCCATTTGGTCCAGATCCACTGGCCGCTTTTCGGCCATCTCGATCAATGTCTTGTCGTTGAAGACGACATAGGCCGGCACGCGTGCGGCCTCTGCCAGGGCGCGTCGCTTGGCCTTGAGGGCGGACAAGAGCGGCTCGTCTTCTTCGGACACCAACATTTTGGCAGCTGGTCGGTGCGCATGTGCCCTAAGGGTGTCGCGGCGCAGTTCAACCTGCGCCTCACCGCGCAAAACCGGGTGCGCCTTTTCCGTAATCCTCAGCGCCCCGTGACGTTCTGGGTCAGGACGCACAAGATCAAGACCCAGCATCTGCCTGAAAATGGCTTGCCACATGCGTTTGTCGTGGTCCTTGCCGACACCAAAAGTGGGCAGGCCATCATGGCCGCGGTCGCGAATGCGGTCCGTCAGGTTGCCACGCAGAACATCAATCAAGTGCCCCGACCCAAAGCTTTCACCGGTGCGAAGTATTGCTGACAATGCCTTCATGACATCGACCGTTCCATCGAACAGATCAGGTGGCGTTGCACACAGGTCGCAATTCCCGCAGGGCTGCGTTGTTTCACCGAAATAGCCCAACAGTTGCTGGCGTCGGCACCCATGCGCTTCGGCCAGTCCCAAAAGCGCGTTCAAACGCCCGTGGTCCGCCCCTCTACGCTCCGCCGGAGCAAGGCCTTCGTCAATTTGCGATCGCCGTAGTCGAATATCATCCGCGCCAAACAGCGTCATGGTTTCAGCAGGCGCCCCATCGCGTCCTGCCCGTCCAATCTCTTGATAATAAGCCTCGATTGACTTGGGCAGATCGGAATGAGCGACCCACCGGATATCTGGTTTGTCGACCCCCATGCCAAAGGCCACGGTCGCGACAACGATCAGCCCATCTTCTTGCTGAAACTGCCGTTCAACCTCGCGCCGGTCTTCGGGGTCCATACCACCGTGATAGTGCACCGCATCGTGACCAGTGTCACGCAGCGCCTTTGCCAGCGTTTCTGTGCGTGCGCGGGTCGCGGAGTAGACAATTCCCGACTGCCCTTTGCGTGCAGCGGCGAAAGCCAGGATCTGATTGCGCGGATTGTTCTTGGCAGAGAATGCCAGATGTATGTTGGGTCGATCAAATCCATGAAGAAAAGTGCGTGGCGTCGCCTCATCAAACAGTTTTTGGATGATTTCGGCACGGGTTTCTTCGTCTGCCGTCGCGGTGAAGGCGGCCAAGGGCACATCCAACGTGCGACGAAGCTCTCCGATCCGCAGATAGTCGGGGCGGAAATCGTGGCCCCACTGGCTGACGCAGTGAGCTTCATCCACGGCGATCATCGTGACGCCAGCATTGCGCAAAAGGTTCAGCGTGCCGCCGGACGCCAACCGCTCGGGCGCCATGTAGAGCAGCTTCAAATCACCACGCGACAGGGCATCAAACACCGCATCGGTTTCGTCCTGCGTGTTGCCAGAGGTCAGCGCGCCTGCCGTCACGCCCGCCGCCTGAAGCGCTCGCACCTGATCGCGCATCAGGGCAATCAAAGGCGAGATCACGACCGTTACACCATCGCGGATCAGGGCTGGCAGTTGAAAACACAGCGACTTGCCACCGCCTGTGGGCATGATGGCCAAGGTATTTTCACCACGGGCCACAGCCTCGACAATTTCGGCCTGTCCGGGGCGAAATTCATCGAAACCGAAAACGGATTTCAAAAGGTCCAGATCGCGGGGCATGATGTGCTGCTCGGTGTTTTGAGGCACAATCCCATGCGCGACCGCAAGGAACAAGGGGCTTTAGTAGAAGGCCTGCGCGTTGTTGATCAGAATAATCCGGATCGCATAAAGCGCAACCAGAGCGACCAACGGCGCCAGGTCAAGCCCCCCCATGTCCGGCAGGAAGGCCCGGATGCGGGAATAAACGGGCTCTAGCAAGCGGTTAAGGCCATACCAGATCTGCGCCACGATGTGTTGCCGCAGGTTCAGAACCTGAAAATTGATCAGCCAAGACATCACGATATGCGCGATCAGAATGAACCAGGCGATATCCACGATCAGCATCAGGATTTGAAACAGGGACTGCATGAAAGCTCCTTCTGGGTTGCCCGTTCCATCTAGGCAAGGTTGCCGCGCAGGGCAAGGGTGACGCGTGGTTCCGGTTGACGTTTCCAAGGTCTGGCGGCAGGTCGGACACAACCTGAAGGAGCCATCATGTATCCGTTTATCCGCATGACCAAAGAGCTAATCAAGAACGCGCGGGTCGACAAGCTGCCTGTCACAGGAACCCATGTCAGCCATCACCGGTGCTGGCCGTGGGACATTGACCTGTGGCGCGAGTTGAACAACGGGCGGACCTTGACGCTTTATGATCTGGGGCGCATCCCGCTGGCCGGGCGCACAGGGCTTAGTCGGATGCTGATCAAGAACCGCTGGGGTTTGACCATGGCGGGCGCCTCTGTTCGATACCGCAAGCGTATCCGCACCTTCACGCGCGTCGAAATGCGCAGCCGGGTTGTCGGCTGGGATGACCGGTTCATCTATGTCGAACAAAGCATGTGGCTGGGAAAAGACTGCGCGAACCAGATCGTCTATCGGTCCGCAGTGACGGATCGCAATGGGATCGTTGCGACCGATCGCGTGATCGAGGCCCTCGGATATGAAGGTTCGCGCCCCGAAATGCCACCTTGGGTTCAGTCGTGGATCGATGCAGATGCCGTGCGCCCGTGGCCGCCCCATGAATGACACCACTTGCTCAGGCGTGGATTTCCCTATTTGATCACATCAAACAGGGAGCAGGCATGGCAGAGATAACAGCGCGCAAACGCATTTGGGGATGGTATTGGTTCGACTGGGCCAGCCAACCCTATCACACGCTGCTTCTAACCTTCATCTTCGGCCCGTTCTTTGCCGCCGTCGCCACCGAATTCTTCATGTCGCAAGGCCTGCCAGAGCTTGCAGCAGACGCCAAAGCCCAAAGCATTTGGTCATGGGGGCTGGCAGCCGCTGGGCTAATCGTCGGTTTCGGCGCACCGATCATGGGCGCATTGGCCGACACAGCGGGCCGCGTTCGGCCGTGGGTCGCTTTCTTTGGCATGCTCTATGTCATTGGTGCGGGGTCGCTTTGGTGGACGCAACCTGACGGCTCTAACATCTGGGCAATGATGGTTGCCTTCGGGGTTGGGTTCATCGGCGCTGAGTTTGCATTGGTGTTCACTAATTCGCAGCTTCCCAGCCTTGCCGACCAAAACGAGGTCGGAGAGATCTCGGGCTCTGGTTTCGCCTTTGGCTATGTGGGCGGCTTGGTCGCTTTGGCAATCATGTTGGTGCTGTTTGTCGAGCAGGCAAATGGCAAAACATTGATCGGACTGCCCCCAGGCCTGGGGTTTTTGGATGCAGACACACGAGAAGGCACACGCATCGTCGGACCGTTCGTCGCCCTGTGGTTCGTCGTGTTCATGATCCCCTATGCACTTTGGGTGAAAGATGTTCCCAAACCCGGCAGCAAACACAGTTTGAAAGGCGCCTTCGCGATTTTGGGTCGCACGATCCGCAGCCTAAGGCACAAGCGAAGCCTCGCTGCCTATCTTGGCAGCTCGATGTTCTACCGCGATGCGCTAAACGGCCTTTATGGGTTCGGCGGGGTCTATGCGAGCCTTGTGTTGAACTGGCCGATTATTCTGATTGGCGTCTTTGGCATCGTCTCGGGCATAGCGGCGGCGGCCTTCAGCTGGCTTGGTGGGCGGGTCGACGGAAAGCGCGGTCCGAAGCCCGTGATCATCGGCTCGGTATTGGTTCTTATGACCGTATGTTTGGTGATCGTGAACATGTCGCGAGACGCGTTTTTTGGAATTCCCTTGGCCGCCGGTTCGAATTTGCCCGATATCCTCTTTTTCGGGTGCGGCATGTTGATTGGCGGCATGGGTGGCACATTGCAATCCGCCAGTCGCTCGATGATGGTGCGGCATGTGGATCTTGATGCACCCACCGAAAGCTTCGGTCTTTACGGGTTGTCCGGGCGCGCCACCGCTTTCATGGCACCGGCTCTGATCGCATGGTTCACGACAGTAACCGGCAGCGCGCGCCTTGGCGTGTCCCCGCTTATCGGATTATTTGCACTGGGACTTGTGCTGTTGATTTGGGTTAAACCACAAGGTGAGCGGTGAAAGGCAAAATGGACATGACCTCGAACTTCAGAAAATACCTGATCACATTTGTGGCGCTCGGACTGATCGCGCTGTTGGGAACGACCGGGACGGCACGTGCGGATCGTCCCGCAAAAGAGCTGTTCGGCGCGGCGCGGGAGGGATCAGCGCACAAACCGGCGGCCTTCGGATCCTACGCCAAAGGGTGTCTTGCAGGTGGCGAACAGCTGGCGGAAACCGGACCGACCTGGCAAGCTATGCGCCTGTCGCGCAATCGCAACTGGGGTCACCCAGACCTGATCGACTTTCTGAAAGATCTGTCACGCAAGGCCGCACGACAACCCGGATGGGATGGGCTCTATATCGGAGACCTTAGCCAGCCACGCGGTGGTCCGATGTTGAGCGGTCACAGATCACACCAGATCGGGTTGGATGCAGACATCTGGATGTTGCCACCAAGCCGACTGAACCTGTCCGTTGCAGACCGCGAAAACATCTCGTCGATCTCAATGCGGCGCGCAAAGGGGGCCTATGTCAACAAGGCATGGTCGCGCAGCCATCATGCCATCCTGAAAGCCGCGGCAAAGGACAGGCGTGTTGCACGTATCTTTGTCTTTCCCGGCGCCAAGGTGCAGATGTGCAAAAGCGAAAAAGGGGATCGCACATGGCTGCGTAAAATCCGGCCATGGTGGGGTCATCACTATCATTTCCATGTGCGGTTGAAATGCCCCAAGGGCCTGCGCGGGTGCGTTGACCAAGCGCCGCCGCCACCGGGCGACGGGTGTAAGGACGCCGAGAAATGGGTGCAGGATATTCTGCATCCAAAGCCGGCACCGCCCAAGCCGTCCAAGCCCGCCAAACCGCGTGGCCCCCTGACACTAAAGGATCTTCCCAAGCAATGCGGTTCCGTTCTGTCTTCGCGATAGGGGCGCTTGGCGCGCTGCTGTCGGTTGACCTTGGCGCGCAACCCGTGTCCGAGGCGAAACTTGTGTCAGCCACCAGGTGGCAAGGGCAGGGTGAAGATTTTGGGGGCTTTTCGGGCATTGAGGTCAACGCTGATGGCACCGGTTTTGTCGCCATCACTGACCGCGCCTATTTCGTGCAAGGTAAATTGACGCGCAAGGAAGGCGCCATCGTCACGATTGAGGCCAGCCGCCCTCTGCCTCTCAGATCCGCGAAGAACCGACCGTTCAAACGATTCTGGACGGACAGCGAAGGGCTGGCTCTGGCACCTGACGGCCGCATGTTTGTCAGCTTCGAAGCCAAACACCGGTTGATGAGCTTCGAAGCCCCGCAAGAAAGCGGTAAGAGCCTTCCAAAGCACGCTGACTTCAAAGCTTTGCAAAACAACTCGGCGCTGGAAGCTTTGGCCATAGATGCAAGCGGCACCCTTTACACGATCCCCGAACGCAGTGGGCGCGAAACGACCCCGTTCCCTGTGTATCGCCTGCGCGCCGGCGCGACAGCTTGGGAAAAGCCGTTTTCGATCCCACGGTCTCCACCCTATTTGCCAGTTGGGGCCGACATTGGCCCGGACGGACGGCTATATCTGCTAGAGCGTCATCTTAGCAGCATCCTTGGCTTCACCAGCCGCGTGCGGAGGTTCGACCTTGGGCCTGACGGTCTGACAAACGAGGTCGAGCTATTGCGAAGCGCGGTCGGGGCACACGACAATCTTGAAGGATTGGCGGTCTGGCAAGACCAGGACGGGAACATGCGGCTGACCATGGTGTCCGACGACAACTTCAGGTTCTTTCAAGTGACCGAGATTGTGGAATATGTCGTGCCAAGCCGATCTTTCCGCAAAACCGAAAGCTTGAACAAGGGGCAATGATCCGCTAACAGCGGCGCGTCCCTGACGTTTGGGGCCAAGTCTCCGCAACCTTGTTAAAACGGACCAACCTAATGACCCGTATCCTTCCCGGCGTGATCGCCATGGCGACCATTGTCGTCGCCTCAAACATCCTTGTGCAGTTTCTATTTGGCCAATGGCTGACTTGGGGGGCGTTCACCTATCCCTTCGCGTTCCTTGTGACCGACATCACAAACCGCCTCTATGGCACAGGCGCCGCGCGGAAAGTCGTTTTTGCCGGCTTCGTCGTTGGCGTGATCTGCAGCTTCATCGGCACACAGATCATCGGCGAGTTCGGACCGCTCGTGACCCTGCGCATCGCTATTGGGTCTGGGCTGGCCTTCTTGACCGCGCAACTCCTTGATGTTGCGATTTTCGACAGGTTACGCGCCGGGAAATGGTGGCGCGCACCTGTCGTCAGCACCCTTTTCGGAGGCTCACTGGACACGGCGATCTTCTTCACGATTGCCTTTTCAACCAGCCTGACATTTCTGGAGCCCGTCAATGATGTCAGTTGGGCCGGCGAGGTTCTGCCGCTTCTGGGTGCCGGTCCCGAAGTCCCACTTTGGGTGTCTTTAGCGGTTGCCGATTGGCTTGTAAAACTGTGTCTCGCGCTTGCGGCATTGATTCCGTTTCGCCTCATCGTTGGAAAACTTTCACAAAATACTGCGTGAAAAGTTTTGACAAACGCAAAATCTGTGGCAACCTCCTAGATATAGCAACAACGAGAAAGGAGGTGTCCATGTCAAGAGAGGCAACGGAGCGAGGTGCCGGGACAATCTAGGTCGCGACTTTCCGGGGCAGCCCCCGGCAGGACACGCGGGTCTTTTTTGGCTTCGGCCTAACCGGCCCCACCTCCTAAATTCTCGAAAGGGTCGTCCCAAAGCGGACGGCCCTTTTTCGTTCTTTTCTTTCTTTCAGATCAGGCATTCCCGTTTCGGATCCGAAACGCTAGGGTGCCGCCATGATCCGTGTGACTGACGATATCACCTTGCAAGACTGGGAACTGAGTGAAAGCTTTACGCGCAGCTCCGGGCCCGGGGGGCAGAACGTCAACAAGGTCGCAACTGCAGTTGAGCTGCGCTTTGAAGCAGCGCGATCGCCGCATTTGTCGCAACCGGTCAAGGCGCGGTTGAAACGGATTGCCGGGCGCAAATGGACCCAAGATGGTGCAATCGTGATCCGGGCTGAAGAAACGCGCAGTCAGGCGCGCAACCGCGAGATCGCACAGAACCGGTTGGTCGAGATGATCCAGCGCGCACTCGTCACACCCAAGCGCCGCATCGCGACCAAACCCACGCTTGGGTCAAAGAAACGCCGACTTGACACCAAAACACGTCGCGGTCAGGTCAAATCCCTTCGCGGCCCGGTCAGCGAAGACTGACCCACATCGGAGCCCCAACATGCCGGAAATCGCCACCCTTCTGAAGAGACGAGCACGCCTTCTTGGTCCCAACATGACGACGTTCTACGACAACCCTGTGCACATCGTACGGGGCGATGGCGCATGGCTTTGGGATGCCGATGGGCACCGCTTTCTTGATTGCTATAACAACGTGCCCCATGTCGGTCACGCGCATCCGAAAGTTGTCGAGGCGATCACCCGGCAAGCGGCCACGCTGAACACGCACACGCGGTACCTGCATGAGGGGATTTTGGACTATGCAGAACGTCTGACAGACACGATGCAACATGACCTTGAAACGCTGATTATGGTGTGCACCGGGTCCGAAGCCAATGACATCGCCTTGCGCATGGGCCGCGCCGTGACTGGCAAAACCGGCATTGTCTGCACGGACAATACCTATCACGGCAACACAGATCTGGTCTCGCATTTGTCCGCCAAGAAAACACCCATCGGCGGGGCTGTGGACTGGGTCAAGAAGGTGCCTTCGCCAGATACGCTCGCGCCATTGGGGGGCAGCGTTGACGCCCAACCACAGGCCTTCGCAGACGAAATCCAGAAGGCAATCGACGCGCTGGAAGCCGAGGGCCATGGCTTTGGCACGCTGATCCTTTGCCCCTTCTTCGCCAACGAAGGCTTTCCCGACCTGCCCAAGGGCTTTCTTGACCCGACCGTCGAAGTCGTGCGCCGGGCGGGTGGTGTCATCATCGCAGACGAAGTGCAGCCCGGATTTGGCCGAACCGGCAGGAATTTCTGGGGGCATGACCGCATCGGACTTGCCCCGGATATCGTCACGATGGGCAAACCGATGGGCAACGGCCACCCCGTCGCTGCGGTCGTCACGCGACCCGAGATCATGGCCGAATTTCGCACCCGTTTCGGCTATTTCAACACGTTTGGCGGCAACCCTGTCTCAGCCGCTGCCGCAATGGCGGTATTGGATGTTTTGGAAGACGAAGGGCTCGTTGAGAACGCCCGCGACACAGGCGACTATACCCTGGGGCTGCTGAAAGAGCTTGATCACCCGATGATCGCCGACATTCGTGGGGCAGGCATGTTCCTTGGGGTAGAATTCGCAAAGGATGGCGATACGCAAGCCGCCGCTGCGTTCTGTGCACAAACCGTCGAAGGCATGCGCGAAAGAGGCGTTCTGCTTCACAGCGTCGGACGCCACTATCACGGTATCAAGATCCGTCCACCCATGTGCTTTGACAAGGCGCAGGCTGATGTGCTCGTTGAAACCCTGTCCGCGACACTGAAGGCGCTTCCAGCATGAGTGCGCTGCAAGACGCATTGAAGGCCTGGCGCGCGCAGGACATTCGCATGATCAAGGACCGCGAGAACATCGTGCACGAGGTCCGCGTGGATAGCCGTTCGGCCGCATTGCGGTTGCACCGCCCCGGATATCAAAGCCCCGCTGCCATCCAGTCCGAACTTGACTGGATGGCGGCCCTGGCCCGCGCCGGGATGCGTGTTCCCGCACCGATTCCGACGGCAAGCGGGGACACCGTGGTCCGCCTTGGCGACGGTCAATGTGCCACGATGATCACATGGGTCGAAGGCAAGCCGATCGGCGAAGGTGGCGTGCCGCTTGACGGCGATGCAAACCAGCACTGCGCCCTTTACCGCAGGGTTGGTCGTGAAATCGCGACGCTGCACAACCTGACCGACCAGTTGTCGTTACCAACAAAGTTTTCACGACACAGATGGGACATTCCCGGCCTGTTGGGTGATCAACCCTTTTGGGGTCGATTTTGGGAAAGCCCTGCCTTGTCCGCAGACGAACGCGCTTTGGTTTTGCGTGCGCGCGCTGTTGCGCATGACAAGGCGACCGCTTTTGCCGAAAACGGCGCCGATTTTGGTCTGATCCACGCCGATGCCCTGCGCGAGAACATCTTCATTCACAAGGGCGACCTGACGTTGATCGATTTTGACGACGCGGGCTTCGGTTTTCGGCTGTATGACCTTGCCGTTATGATGACCCAGAACGAAGAGGAACCCGCGGCCGACGCAATCCGCGATGCGGCCATCGCAGGGTATCGCGAACTGCGCCCCTTGCCTGACGACGCCGAAGCACTGCTGCCAATGTTTGTCATGATGCGACGTTTTGCATCGATGGGTTGGGCCGTGCCGCGCAATCCCGCCGACAGCCCGGTCGTGCGCGAGTATGCCGTGAAAGCCATACGGGCGGCACGGGCGTTTCTGGATCAGTAGTCATCGTCTTTTCGCGCCTGTCTGCGCTTAGACAATGACCTCCATTTCAGGCTGTTTGCCGACACCAAAAACGCGCTTATAACGCTCGATTTCTGACTTTGGCCCCATGGCCTTGCGGGGGTTATCCGACAGCTTGACCGTCGCCCGCCCATTGGCCGCAACCGCTTTGCAGACCAGCGAAAACGGCGCAAGCGCATCGTCTGGCACAAGACCACGGAAATCGTTGGTCAAAAGCGTGCCCCAACCAAAACTTGTCCGCACACGCCCTGCAAATTGCTGATGAAGTTCGATGATCTTGGCCGTATCCAGGCCATCCGAGAAGATCACCATCTTCTGTGTCGGGTCTTCGCCACGTTCCTTCCACCACTTGATGGCGATCTCGGCGCCCTCAGCCGGGTCACCGCTATCGATCCGGATACCCGTCCACCCGGCCAGCCAATCCGGCGCATGGTCCAGAAAGCCCTGCGTGCCATAGGTGTCAGGCAGGATGATCCGCAGATTCCCATCATGTTCTTCATGCCAATCCGCTAGCACCTCATACGGGGCTTGCGCCAAGGCTGCGTCATCATCAGCCAAGGCAGCATAGACCATGGGCAATTCGTGCGCGTTTGTGCCGATCGCCTCGATGTCGCGTTTCATTGCGATTGAACAATTCGAGGTCCCGACGAAGCGATCCCCCAACCCTTCCATCATCGCCTGAACGCACCAGTCTTGCCACAGATAGCTGTGGCGACGTCTGGTTCCGAAATCGGCCAGACGCAAATCCTCAAGCTGTCGGAGTTGCTCGATCTTTTCCCAGATCCGGGTCATCGCACGGGCATAGAGCACCTGAAGTTCGAACTTTCCCATGCCGCGCAGCACGGCCCGGCCACGCAGTTCCATCAGCACCGAAAGCGCAGGGATTTCCCACATCATGACTTCGGGCCACGACCCTTCGAACGTAAGCTCGAACTGATCGCCGACACGTTCAAGATGGTAATCGGGCAAGCGCACACCTTCGAACCACTCCATGAAATCCGGGCGAAACATCTGGCGCTTGCCATAGAAGGTATTGCCCCGCAGCCACGTGCTTTCACCACGCGACAAGCTCAGCGACCGGATATGGTCCAACTGCTCGCGCAGCTCGCCTTCGTCGATCAGATCGGCCAAGGGCAAAGACTTCGTGCGGTTGATCAGGCTGAATGTGACGTTGGTGTCCGGCTTGTTGCGAAACACTGATTGGCACATCAGGAGCTTATAAAAATCGGTGTCGATCAACGACCGGACGATCGGGTCGATCTTCCAATGGTGGTTGTAAACCCGGCTTGCGATATCGACCATCTATGCCTCCAACGTCACGCCTGCGGCGCGCATGTTTGCGCGGGCAATGTCCAGTGATCCGTCAAGATCAATTGCACGACACGCAGTTTCCAGAACGGTCACGTCAAATCCAAGTTTGGCCCCGTCGATAGCGGAATACGCCACGCAGAAATCGGTGGCCAGCCCCACAAGCGTCAGCTTCGATACGCCACGCGTGCGCAAATACCCTTCCAACCCGGTTGGCGTTGTCTGGTCATTCTCAAAAAAGGCCGAGTAGCTGTCAATCTGGGCGCGGAACCCCTTGCGGATGATCAGATCGGCGCGATCACGATGCAGATGTTCATGAAATGCTGCCCCGATGCTGCCCTGAATGCAGTGATCCGGCCACAGAATCTGCGTGCCATAGGGCATTTGTGTCGTGTCAAAAGGTGCTTTTCCCTTGTGGGAAGACGCAAAGGAGCTATGGCCCGCCGGGTGCCAGTCCTGTGTCAGAACTTTCACCTGAAAAACAGCTAGCATCGCGTTGATCACCGGAATGATTTTGTCGCCCTCGTTGACCGCCAACGCGCCGCCGGGGCAAAAGTCGTTTTGGACATCGATCACGATCAGGGCTTCGGTTGCGTCACGCATGGGCGATCCTCCTTGAAACTCAATGGGTAAGCACCGCGCGAAGGCGGGTCAAGCGCAGGGCGGGCTTGATCCTTTGAAAACATGGGCGTATGCCGCCCGTATGTATACAATCGCAGCACTTTATCACTTCACCCGGTTCGACAACCCCGAAGCCTTGCAGGCACCTTTGCTGGAGCTTGCCCAGCGCGAGCATGTCACAGGCTCTTTGCTTTTGGCGCGCGAGGGGATCAACGGAACCATCGCTGGGCCACGCAAGGGGATCGACGCCGTCATCGCGCATATCCGCGCCTTGCCGGGATGTCATGATCTGTCCTGGAAAGAAGCAACCGCCAAGGATCAGCCCTTTGGCAAGATGAAAGTGCGCCTGAAGAAAGAGATCGTGACCATGGGCGTGCCGGATGTCGACCCGCGCGCCCGTGTCGGGCACTACGTGCTGCCCGAAGACTGGAACGACTTAATCTCGCAAGACGATGTCGTTGTGATCGACACACGCAATGACTACGAAGTGTCGATCGGCACCTTCGAGGGCGCAATTGATCCCGAAACGAAGACTTTCCGCGATTTCCCTGCTTGGTGGGAAGACAACAAAGACCGCTTTCACAACAAGCGCGTGGCGATGTTCTGCACGGGCGGCATTCGATGCGAAAAGTCGACCAACTTCTTGCTTGGCCAAGGGATAGAGGACGTTTTCCACCTGAAAGGTGGCATCTTGCAATACCTCGAAGATATCCCGGCAGAGGACAGCCTATGGAATGGCGCATGCTTCGTGTTCGATGGCAGGGTGTCCGTGGAACATGGATTGGCAGAGGGCCCGCACGAACTGTGCCATGCCTGCCGCCGCCCAATCCTTCCGCAAGACAAGACCCGCCCGGAATACGAAGACGGGGTCAGTTGCCACCAGTGTATTGAAGAATTCGATGACGCACGCCGTACCCGGTTCCGAGAGCGGCAAAAGCAGATCGCCCTGTCACGTGCGCGCGGGGAAAGGCATCTGGGGCGCCAGCCAGGCTAAGCAACTGGCGCGGGGGTTGCCCGCGCCAAAAAAAGTTCTACAGCTTGTTCACATCAACCGCCGTGCCCGCGATCTTGCGAAGCAGGTCAAGCAACACGCTAACCGATGCAACAGAGCTTTCGGTCACCAACACGGTGTCTTGGCTGTGAACGCTGAACTTCCCTGCACTGAACAGTCCATCGGCCGTGGTCAGGTCAATCACGAAAACACTGCGTGTGTTGTCTGGACCCGAATTATCGGCCCGAACGGCTTTCGATGGGTATTCCCGCAATATCAAGATACCTTTCGGATTTGCGCGAATATCCGACAGCCCGCCGATCATCGACATTGCATCCAGCGCCGAAATATCGGCCTTCGAGAACGGGATCAGCGCCTCGCGGCTGGCGGCACCCAACGACCGGAAATAGCGTTTGTCCTCTTCAACCGCGACCTTGTCGCCGGGCTGAAGCACAACGTCATAGCTCGCATTGGCCATCACTTGCTCTAGCGGCCGACGGTAGGACCGGTTGCCACGGATAAGTTTGACCAAAGGATTGTCAATTCTGGCGCTTGGGCCACCAGCTGTGGCGATGGCATTTAGCACCGTGAAATCGGGATCTTCCATCGTGATCGGGCCGGGGCGCGAAACACCCGACACCACGGAAACGGCACCCCGTGTGCCTGGCTGAACATTAAGCTGGACCTGAGCGGAGGGTATGACCTCTTCGTATTTGCGCTGAATACGCGTGCGCGCCGCGGCGTGGGGCATGCCCGCAATATGGACTGTGCCAACAAATGGCAAAAACACCGTCCCGGCAGCCGAAACCTGCATGCTTTGCATCTGAACTGTGTTTTGGCCCGGCGACGACAGCAACGAGTCTTCTTCACTGTCCCAAACCGTCACATCCACACGGTCAAAGGCCCGGATTGCGCGGTCTGCAGCGGGTGCCCCGCGCGCTGGCCATGAATACGCCGCGCTATTGTTGGGTGAAGGCCATCTGGAAATCGAGGACAGCGTTTCGCGAGACACACGATAAACCGCGAGATCTGACCGTTCTTCCGCTTCTTTTCCGATAATTTCCGACTGAATAGGTGCCCCACGTGGCAAACTACAGCTAGCCAAGGCAAACACCGATACGGCGACCAATACAAAGCGCATAAACGCGACCCCCAAAAATGCAGCAAGCTTGAAATTCACAAGCCAGTTTCGCGCACAATAGGGCGACAAAAGGCCTTTCACAAGCCTGTCATCACCATATTTCGTGGTCTGCAGCCTCTCAGACACAAGACAGTTTGTTGCCAAATAGCGCTGTTAGTTCGCAATCTGCCTGTGAACTTCGACGGCTTCCGTAACGTCTTCATAATAGGTCAGTTTTCCGTCTTCCAGAATACATGCAGCGTCGCAGACATTCGTGATGACGCGCAAGTTGTGGGTCACAAGAAGCGCCCCGCTGGATTCCATTCGGTCGCGAAACACTGCCATGCTCTTCTTGCGAAAGGATGCGTCGCCGACCGAAGTCACCTCGTCCACCAAATAGACGTCAAACTTGATCCCCATCGAAACCCCGAACGCAAGCCGGGATTTCATCCCTGAAGAATAGGTTCGAACTGGCATATGGAAATGTTGCCCCAGCTCGGCGAACTCTTCGACATAGGCGCGAAGCTCATCTGTATCGATGCCATAAATCCGCGCCAGAAACTTTGTGTTTTGTGCGCCCGTCAGATCGGCGTGGAAGCTGCCCGAAAACCCGACCGGCCAAGACACCGTGCCGTCGATTTCGATCGTCCCGCTATCGTGACGCATGGTGCCTGCGACCATGCGCATCAGGCTGGATTTGCCCGCACCATTGCGCCCCAACAACCCAATAACTTTGCCCGCTTCGAAGTCGACATTGATATTGTCGGCGACCACCTTGGTCTGGCCGCGCAGGTGGTAGGCTTTGCAAAGGTTGCGAATACGGATCATGCGGTCGCTCTATTTCCGGTCACGCACCGAATAGTAAACCATTACGGCAACCGTCCAGATACCAAGCAGGAAAGCCAGCATGGTCGCCAGAATGGTCAGGCGATTGGGATACTGAGCGGTTTCGGCCAATGTTGGTTCGATATATGCCGCCAGATAGCGCGACTTGCGCGCCGCTTCGGCCGTCGCCCCATCCAATGCAGCCAAGGCTGACAGATAAGCAGTTTCGGCGAATTGCTTGTCGACCGAGAGGCTTTCATATTCGCCAATCAGGTCGGCATATGCACCGTTTACCGTGCCCTCTTCCGAGCTGAAGCGCTGCCGTTCTTCATGCAATCGTTCCGTAATGACATCGACGCGCCGCTGCGCCTGAGACAACCGCGGATCATCCGCACGAGAGCCTTGCATGAGCAAATCCAGATCAATCTGCGCACTGGCCAGCTGGGATTGTAGCGAATTCAACAGACCCATCCGGCCAACGATGTCGGCCTGAGGGTCAATAATCTGGGTTTTCAGCCTGAACTTCTGAATGGCCGTGCGGGTCTCGCGCAGTCGCTCCACCGCAAGGCTGAGCTCCTCACGCGCATAGCGCGTCGCATCAGCGCGCGCGATTGCCGTGAGATCGTTGATCATCTTGGAGCTCTCATCATAGATAGCGTCCGCGACGGCTTTCGCATCTTCGGGTCTGAACGCCGTCACACGCACTTCGATCAGCCCGGATCCGCTGTCGTAAAACACTTTGACAATCCGCGACCAGAACGATTGGAGCGTTTCGATCTTGGCGTCTTGGTCCACGCCGAAAATCGGGTCCGAAGGCATGTAGTACATGCTCTTAAGATCAAGGCGATCATCGATCAGCCGGACAATCCGCTGGCTTTGAATGAACTCAAACAAAACATCCGTATCTGTCCCGCTGGAGGCGCCAGACAGGTTGGTGATACCGCCAAGGATCTCGACCGGGGATGCCGTTTCCTCTGCACGCACCAAGAACCCAAGATGAGAGGCATACTGATCCTTGGCTACAAAATACAGATAGGCACCAGCAAGAATCATCGGAAGCAGAACAACGATGTAGAAGGACTTCAGAAGCATCCCATGCCTGCGGCGGAATTTTGCCTTACCTGCGGGTTTTGGAGTCGGCTGAACCACTGGCTGCGCAGGCGTCTCTGTTTTGGGCGTCTTCTTCTTTTTCTTCGGTTCTATTGGGCCTTCGTCCCATGAATCATCGGCAAGGTCGTCAATATCGTCCTTGGACAGCGCTTTGGCAGTCGAAGGGGATGCCTTGCTTTTGGGCTTATTAGAGCCTGCATCTTTCATTGCGCCGCCTTTTGCGTTAGTCATCCGGGAACACACGCCAGAAGCGTGATTTTGTCTATAATCTATGCGGGTTGTTATCGGACACCCGCCCCCATGATTCAACTCGATTTTACACAATGTCCCAGCCACTAACAGCCGATACCACTTCTTTTAAGTCAGGGCGCACGATTGTGGCCCTGATGTTGCGCGAGATGTCGTCAACATACGGCAAGTCCTCGCTTGGGTATCTCTGGGCATTGGCCGAGCCGGTTGGCGGGATTGCCTTTCTATCAATAGTTTTCGCCTTGGCGCTGCGTTCGCCATCGCTGGGCGACAGCTTTCCCCTGTATTACTCGACCGGTTTGCTGCCCCTGTCGCTGTTTCGCGAGGTTAGCTCGAAGACCGCCGTCGCGATCCGGTATTCCAAGCCGCTTTTGGGGTATCCGCGGGTAACCTATATCGATGCGATCATCGCGCGCGCGCTGTTGAACGGACTGACCGGAGCAATGATCGGTGCTGTCCTGATCGGTGGCATGGTAATCCTGAACCCCTCTTTTGTGTTTCTGAACATTCCCGAAATGGCGCTGGCCTATACGATGGCGTTGGGCCTTGCACTTGGCTTTGGCACCTTGAACTGTTTTCTATTCTGGAAATTCACCTTCTGGCAGCAGATTTGGGGCATTCTCATGCGGCCGCTGTTTTTGATTTCGGGTGTCTTGTTCAACTTCGAAGACCTTCCAAAGGTCGCGCAGGATATTCTTTGGTACAACCCGATTGTTCACGTCATCGGCCAGATGCGCATGGGGGTCTATGCGACTTACGAACCGACGTATATTTCCTACATTTATATCTTCGCGATCATTCTTGCGACCCTGTCAGCCGGGCTGATTTTGCTGACGCGCTACAATCAAGACATCATGTACAACTGACATGAGCTTCTCTGATCACGTTCACATTTTGATGTGCACCTATAACGGTGCAGACTTCATCGCAGATCAGTTGGAAAGCTTTGCACGTCAGGACCACCAAAACTGGTCTCTTTGGGTCCGCGACGACGGCTCGTCCGATGACACTCTGGCGATCGTTCAGGCGTTCCGTGACACGCACGCACAACACGAGGTGCACATCCGCCAAGGCGCTCAGGATGGTGTGGCGATGAACTTCCTGACCCTTCTGTGCGACGCAGAGCTGGCCCAACGACCCGGATTTGTCGCACTGTCCGATCAGGATGATGTCTGGTTGCCGCACCGGCTGTCGCGCGGGCTTGAGGCCTTAGGGCGTCTGCCCAGCGACGAACCGGCACTGTATGGCAGTCGCACGATCCTTGTGGATGAAGACCTGACGCATCGGCGCGAGTCGCGCCCGTTCCGGCGCCCACCTGGTTTTGCCAATGCGCTTGTGCAGAACATACTTGCCGGCAACACAATGCTGCTGAACGAACCCGCCTTGCGCCTGTTGCGCGAAGCCGGCCCGCAAAGCGACATCCCGTTTCACGATTGGTGGATTTATCAACTGCTTGCCGGCGCTGACGCCACCATCGTCGCCGATCCCGAACCCGCGTTGCTGTATCGCCAGCACGGATCGAATACCTTGGGGGCCAACTTGGGTCGTGGTGCCTTGCAACGGCGCCTCAGCTTGTTGCGAAACAGGCATTTCAAAAGCTGGGTGGACGGAAACAACGCCGCACTGACCCGCAATGCCAAACTGCTAACCAGCGAGAATGCGCAAAAGCTGGAAACGTTCATCCACCGTCACGACCGCAACAGGTTCAGTTCTGTCTTTACCCTTGGTCGCCACGGTATCCGGCGACAAAGCACGCGTCAGACTCTGGTGCTGTATACTGCCTTCCTGATGGGCCGGTTTTAAGGCACCAACATCGCTTGAGGGAGCCTTTGAAGCTCAGAAAAAAGCGATGTCGTCGACAAGGGAGCTTGGGTCTGCCACGCCGCGGACGATCAGGGTATCCCCGTTGTCGAAGGTAATTGTGGTGTCGGTTCCATCGGACTGGGCGCTATTTGCGATCAGATCGGCCGCATCCGTCACGACAACCAGATCAGCGTCGATGCTGATCGAATCCCCCCCGATGTCCGAGAAATCAGCGATGACATCATTGCCGCTTTCAAAGATAAACTCGTCTGCGCCAGAGCCGCCATGCAACAGGTCATCCCCCGCGCCGCCCGCCAACACATCATTCCCGGCACCGCCATAAAGCCTATCTGCCCCGCCCATACCTTGCAAAACATCATCGCCAGAACGGCCGGAAACCCAGTTGGCGGCTGCGTTGCCGATCAGGTTATCAGCGTGAACGGACCCTTCCACCCCTTCGATGGAGAGGAAGGTATCGCCTGACGCTCCGCGTCCAGACTGACCAGTTGTCAGATTGACATCCACGCCCGTAGCTTCGTAGCGATAAGACACACTGTCGAAGCCTGACCCGCCATTCAACACATCGGCGCCTTTGCCGCCCCGCAGTAAGTCATTGCCCAGGCCACCGATAAGCTTGTCTTTGCCATCGTTCCCATACAGGCGATCGTTCCCACCATTGCCGACAAGAATATCAGCCCCGGAATACCCGATCAGCTTGTTGACCAGCTTGTTGCCAATCAGCACGTCCGCTCCCTGCCCACCAATGGCGTTTTCAATCCAGGTTCCCTTTTCGATCTGCAGGTTTTTGGATTTCCCAAGGACATTCGAAAAGCTACCCGGATTCAGGTCAATCCGCTGGGATTTGCTGGTTTTGGACATGTTGATCGCGTCCGTGCCGCCTTGGTCAAAGATGGTGAAAGCGCCAACTGATTTCTGTTTGGTCAGATGCTTCACCGGCCCCTTCGCCTTTGAGCCAAACCCGTAGGTTGTCGAACCGGTGTTCACTTTTTTCGATCCGGACGGCCGACCATACAGATCGTGAATCGCCTCCAGGTCCGCGGGCATCGGGGTCAGGATGAACGCTTTCGACCCGCTGACCTTGGTGTTCTCGGTCTGCGAGAAATACGACATGACGCTCATTTGCCAGCTGTCGTTGGCAAACTTCGCGTCTTTAGGAAATCGGGCATTGCCGTTGTAATTTCCCGCGTGGCCAAGCCCCAGCGCGTGACCGGTTTCATGCAAGAAGGTCTGATAGCTATAGCTGGCAAGTTTGTAGGCCTCGCCTTTGTGCCACCACTTCGGAATATTCACCTTCGCCTTGGTGATATCGCCCTTCGAATTATAGTTCGTCACGGTGTAGGCGCCATCCTGATCACCTTGGACGTACTTGATGTCAGCCTTTGCAAACGGCACTTTCTTGAACTTGATACCCGTCGCCGCAGACCACGCCTGCAAGGACTTGTGCGCGAACCATTTCCCAGCCTTGGACAATTTATCGTGGTTGTAAGTAAGAACGCGACCAGGCCGCAGCTTGAACGACGCATCGACCGGCTCTCCGACATACCGCGAGAACCCGGTGGTCAATTGATGGGCAAACTGGTCAACGGACCCATAGGAACGGGCGTATTGGACCGATTGAGATCCAGAACCAAAAAAGTCTAGCGTATGTGCCGTCATTTGATTTTCCCTGCCCGGTTTGCGTTAGGCGCTATGAGTTCAAGCTCTCCGCTATAGAGCAACCAACTCTGGCTATATTAGGGAATATTGTTGTCAGCCGCGGTGTCACGGCTTTTTGACAATTGCGCTTAACAGACATTAACAACAAGTTGTCACCAAACTCCCAATTCAGGACGCATTTCCCAAAGTAGCCGTTAAGCCTTCTGAAGCACCTTAGTCATGCAAGTTTTTGCGTGGGTGAAAATCGGGGTGGTTGGGGTGACCAGTTTCGTGTTTTCCGGAACCCTTGTCGGGTCCGGGTTAGATTATGTATCAGGGGTGACCGATCTTGAAATCGTGTGGACGGGTGGCGCTGCCTACCTGTATTCCACCACCGGTTTCGGAGGCGGCGCCACTGCATTTTCCATCGCCTTGGATGGAACCACACAGGTCGTTCACCAGACCGCGTTCGACTATTCCCTTATGTCATCGTCCACGGCCCAGATTGAAATCGTGGAACATGACGGGCTGACCAAATTCGTGGCTTTTGGCCACCACGATTGGCTTCTGGATGGCTATACGGTCAACGCCAACGGCACGCTGACAACGCCCACGCAGTTTGATTGGGGCACCGGAGGGGAGGGCAACCTGTCAGGCTTCCACTCCCTTTCAATTGACGGCACAACGCATGTCTTTGGTGCAAGCGCGTGGGGTAGCGGTTTCAAACATTACGAGATCACGGGCGATTCCGTGTTCACGTTGCAAACCGACTTAACGACCAGCTCGGGCCAGAACAAAGCCGATATCGTTGCGTTCGAAAGCTTGGTGATCGACGGCGCTACGGTGTTGCTTGCGGCCTCAACGCATATCGACGGCTTGAAAAGCTACACGCTTGGCACCGATGGCAAACCTGTCGAGGCAAATGCGCTTAGCTCGGCCCAGGCGTTGCCAATTTCGTCACCGACAGCGATGGCAACCGGGTTTGTCGGCGACAAGGCCTTTGTTGTTGTTGCCGGCGCCGGCAGTTCATCGTTAACCGTGCTGGAGGTTGACGGGTTGGGCAACCTCGACCCCGTAGACCACGTGATCGACAACAAATGGACGCGCTTTTCAAAGGTGACCGAAGTCGAAACCTTGCAGGTTGGCGACCAGCTTTTTGTGATCGCAGGGGGGGCGGATGACGGGCTGTCGTTGTTCACCCTCATGCCGGACGGCTCTTTGGTTCATTTGGACACAATTGCCGATACGAACAACACCGCGTTGCAGAATATTGCATCACTTGAAGCGACCTATCTGAACGGCAAAATCCAGATTTATGCGACCAGTGAAACCGAAGCCGGGATCACTCAATTCGAGGTCGATCCGGGGTCGATCGGTCAGAACATAGTGGGCACCAATACCGCCGACACCCTGACCGGTGGGACGGCAAACGACCTGATCGAAGGCGGCATGGGCAACGACACCCTGATCGGTGGGGCCGGCGACGACATCTTGCGCGACGGAACCGGGCAAGACCAATTGACCGGTGGCGCGGGCGCTGATGTCTTTGCGCTGGTCGCCGACAACGCGGCGGACACGATCACCGACTTTCAAGCGGGCGTCGATACGTTGGATCTGTCGGGCTACTACATGCTCTATGACGCCCGTCAGATGACCGTTCAGACGCGGTCCTGGGGCGCAGAGGTCACCTATCGAAACGAGGTCATCTATGTCCACAGCGCTGGCGGTGGTCCACTGACCGCCTCTCATTTCTCGACCGAGGGCACATTGTCCTTGGACCGTCCGCCAAATGGTTTCCAATTCATTCCCGAGGTGGTGAATGGCACCAATGGCAATGATGTTCTGGTCGGTGACGAAGGCACGGATACGCTGAACGGGCTGGACGGCGACGACATCATGTCGTGGTCCGAGGGGGCAGATATCTTCAACGGTGGCGCTGGCACCGATTGCGTATCCTACGCAGGTGCCTCGCTGGGCGCCGTCGTCAATCTGGAAAGCGGTCACGCCGATGGTGCTGCAGTTGGCGATCAGTTTGACGATATCGAAAACCTGGTCGGGTCCGATCACAAAGACGTCCTGATCGGGGACGCTGGTGCAAACGTTATTGAGGGCGGTCTTGACAAGGACCGTCTAGAGGGCGGCGACGGAGACGATCACCTGCTGGGCGGCGACGGAAACGACACCTTGGTCGGCGGAGCTGGGGCGGACATACTGGATGGCGGCGAGAACCGCGACACCGTCGGCTATTTCGACGCCACGCAGGGTGTCGAGGTTTCGCTTCTCACCGGCATGACGGCCGGCGGGGCAGCAGGCGATACGCTGATTGGGATCGAAATGCTTGAGGGCAGCAATCACGACGACACTCTGGAAGGCGACAATTCGAACAACAAGCTGTCCGGCAACAGCGGAGACGACACTCTGCACGGGCTGAATGGCCACGACGACTTGTTTGGGGGCGACGGCGATGACCACCTTGATGGTGGCACCGGGAATGATACCTTGTTTGGCGGGGGCGGGAACGATGTCCTGATCGCTGGCGATGGAAGCGACTATCTAGACGGCGGCGACGGGTTTGACTGGGTCGATTATCGCGCAAGCACGGCACAGGTCACTGTAAACCTCTTAACCGGACAAGGCAGCGACGCCGCCGCGGGTGACACCTTTGTTTCGATCGAAAACATATACGGAAGCCAATATTCCGACACGCTCCAGGGTGACGCGTCAGACAACCGGATCATCGGCATGGAAGGGGATGATCTTCTGTTCGGGGGCGCGGGCAATGACACGCTGGAGGGCGGCGCGGGTGGCGATACGCTGGACGGCGGCGAGGGTTGGGACTGGGTGGACTATCGCAACAGCGGCGGCCCAATCATCCTTGACCTGCAGTCAGGACGGTCAGACGGCGCGGCGTTGGGCGACACGCTGATCTCGGTTGAAAACCTGGTAGGGAGTTTAGGCAGCGATTTCATCTTGGCGGATGAGGCCAACAACCGGATCCTTGGCCAAAGTGGCAATGACGTGATCGCTGGCAGGCATGGGCATGACCGTGTGGAAGGCGGCTCCGGGAATGATCGCCTGTATGGCAACGACGGCAATGATATTCTGATCGGTGGCAGCGGACGCGATAAGCTTAGCGGTGGGGCAGGATTTGATATCGCCAGCTATGAAGATATGTCGCGAAGCGTAGGGGTGAACCTTGCCAGAAACAAACACTGGGCCGGCGCTGCTGGTGACCGCCTTTATTCAATCGAAGGCGTCAAAGGCGGAAGCGGAAGTGATGCGCTTTTGGGCAACCGCAGGGCCAACTGGCTGTCCGGCGAGGCTGGCAATGACCGGCTGAAAGGGCAAAGCGGTCACGACAAGCTTTATGGTGGGTCAGGAAGCGACAGGCTTTATGGTGGCAATGGTAACGACCGACTTTATGGTGGGTCGGGGAGTGACCGGCTGGATGGCGGTAAAGGCAGCGACCGGCTGTATGGTGGCACAGCAAGCGACAGGCTGAACGGTGGCAACGGCAACGATCGGCTGTATGGTGGGTCAGGAAACGAAGTTATCCGTGGGGGCAGGGGCCGCGACGTGCTTAGCGGCGACGCCGGCAACGATCTTATGATTGGCGGTCAGGGTGCAGATACGTTCCTGTTCAGCGACGGTCGTGATCGCATCAAGGATTTCAACACCAGATCAGACACGCTTTTGTTTTCTTCCGACCTATGGGGCGGCGGTGCGATGTCAGTGCGCAAAATCATGTCCTACGCCAAAATTCAAAAGGGCAATGCTGTTTTCGACTTTGGACACGGAGACAAGATCATCGTCGAAAATGTCTCTAGCTTGTCCGACATACGTGACGATATCGGCTGGTATTGACCTGTTGCGTCGTGCGCTATGGGCGAACGCAGCCCCGACGGCAAATTAACCTATTCAACGGATCACTCAACCGGGAGTCCTAACACTGCGGAGACCCTTGATGACCGACACCTCTACTGTGCTGTCCCTGCCCCTGATCCAGCCCGCGCAGGCCCAGAAACACGTCACCCACAATGAAGCCATTCGCCTGCTGGATATACTCGTCCAGCTGGTCGTCAACAGCGCCGACGACACAACCCCGCCGCCCGGTGCCACCGATGGTGATCGCCATATCGTGCCTGTCGGGGCAACAGGGGACTGGTCAGGCAAAGATCATGACATTGCCTTTCTGGAAGCGGGCACTTGGCAGTTCGTTACCCCCCAGCCTGGTTGGCGGGCTGATGTGATCGCGACTGCGGGCCAAATGCGGTTCGATGGAAGCCAATGGTTGGCCGTCGTGCCACCCACCAACAACCTGAACATGGTGGGCATCAACACCTCGGCTGACCTGACAAACCGGCTGGCAGTTGCCGCGGATGCAAGTTTGCTGTCGCATGATGGTGCCTCGCATCAGCTAAAGATCAACAAGGCCAGCGCAGGCGACACCTCGACCTTGTTGTTTCAATCCAACTGGTCAGGACGGGCGGAAATGGGTTTGGCCGGTGGGGACGATTTTTCCATCAAGACCAGCGCGGATGGCAGCACATGGCAAGACACACTGGTCGCCACGGGTGATGGCGATGTTGGCATCGGCAAGTCACCTGCCGCGAAACTTGATATCGATGGTGTGATGCGACTGACACCCGTTGTCACCGCAAACCTTCCGGCAGCAGGCACCATCGGTGCGGGGGGGATCGCTTTTGTCTCAGACGCGACGGGTGGCGCTCAACTGGCCTATTGCGATGGCACCTCATGGCTGAAAGTCGCAGACGGCACCGCCATCTGACAAAAGCCTACTGGCGCGGGCCTTGGCGCAAAGCGTCAATCACGGCCTGCGCCAGATTACCTTCCATCTTGATGACATTCCCATTGTGCGCGGTTCGCACCGCATCGCCCTGCGCCCCAATGTCGAAAGCAAAGACGGGCAGACCCGTCGCCAGACATTCATGCGTTGAGTAGCTGAATGTCTCGGGCCAGATCGAAGGGATCAGCCAATCCGTGACCCCATAGCGACCGGCAAGTTCGGCGATTTCAGCGATCTGATAGGGACCATGGACGGTCAGACCGCGCGGCTTTGCAACCGCGGGGTCAAGCGTGCCGATAATGACAAACTTGATGTCGTCTCCAGAAGATGCAAGCCGTGCGGCTTTCGCCACTACCTCGGCCCCTTTGTGCAGGTTGATGCTGCCCAGAACCCCCACGACGCGGGTCTTCCCCTTCGGTCTGTCCAACGCGGGAAGCGGTTCCAGAATGCTGTGGGGTCGCACGTTGATGCGCGCGTCAGGAAAAGCCGCAGCCACCAATTTTGCACTGTTGTCTGAAAACACCGTGACCGCGTCTGCGCGCGCGATCAATGCGCCCCACGCCGCGCGCCATTCGGCCAGATTGACCCACGTCCCATCCGGACGGATGGCGATATGCGCTTTGTCCGTGTGGTCTGCTTCAAACGGGCCACGATAGATATTGTCGTGATCAAGCAGCGTTTGCGATGGGGAAAGGGGTAGGAAATCGTGGATCAACACCTCGACCCGATCCGACGACCCGGCCCAGTTTGACAAGATTGAGGGCAGCTCAACCGGATCAGAATCACCGACACCGCAAGAATAGACAACATGCCGGAGGGTCAGGGGGCGCAGAATGTCGTCAACAATCGCAAGATCATCAGTTTCACCCAGTGTGGTCCCAAAGGGGGTCACAAGTTCGATCTGCCACCGCTTTGCACCACCAACGCGCACGACGATCGCGCCTCCGGTGTCGTGCAGGTCGGTCGCGAGCTTGCTTTGCAGCCACATCTCGGCCCCGCCACCCAGCGAGTGCGCCAGATAGACCGGAACAGCTTTCTTCGCGACAGTCGCCAACCAGCCAATGCCAAGGGTCAGACGGGGGGTGATCAGGGGGTCATTGCGCAAAAACGCCTGAACCTCACGATCGTAGGTGGGATAACGGGTCGAAATGACCGCGCCATTGGCCTGAATCAATCGCTGTTTTTCTGCTGACCCGAAGCTCTCTCCGCCCCGGTGTTCGACGAACAGCCACGGGCAGGCGACGTGACGCCCGCCCAGCGCGCGGGCTCTCTGGCACCAATCAACCTCTTCGCCATACCCGCGCCCGAAAACGGTATCCAACGCGGGGATCTTGTCGATGAAGGACGCGTTCATAGCCATGCAAAAGCCAACGCCTGTCGGGGCCTCGACCAGATCCGCGTTTTGGTCAAACGTGCAGGCGATCCGGTCAAGCGCATCCCCATGGCCGGGCGCAATCGTATGGCGTTGGCAAATCACCGGCGCGGTGAAGATCTCGGCATCGTTGGACAGGGGCGTGACGGTCGCCACATCGGCGTGCCGTGTGATTGGCAGAAGAAGGCGTGACGCCCAGTTTGCGGGAACCAAGGCATCCGAGTTCAAAAGCACGACATGGTCGCCATAGATTTGCGCGCGCTCCAGCGCCCGGTTCACGCTGCCGATGAAACCGCGATTGGTTTCGTTCTCAAGCAGTTCTACTTCCGCCCCACCATCAACCACATTTGCCACCCAGTCGCGCAACCATGGGCGCACGCTTTGATCGGTCGAACAATCTTCGACAATGATCAGGCGCCAAGGCAGTTCGGTATGGGCTGCAACACGGGACAAACAGTCCTTCACCAGATCGAAAGCGTTGTAGACCGGAAGGATGATCGTGATGGGCGCTGTGGGCGCGTCTTGCGGTTTCCCAGCAGCCCCATAGGGCGAGCTGCGTAACAAGTGATGTTCAGAGCGTTGTCCGAACCCCAATGCAGGCCCGATCTGCGACCGCAATACCGGGTCTTTGGTTCTGGAATACCGCCAAAGCAGCGGGAAAGATTTCAACAAGGCCGCCGCAAAGCCCATAGCGATACGCGCTTTGGCGAAGTTCAACGACGGGCCTGACCAACTGGGAACAGCAAAACGCGATGTCGTGCCATCCGCAAAAGTTAGCTCGATCGTGGGGCTAGAACGACCAGCGGTCCGGGACAGGTGAAACTGCCGTGGCGCATCGGCCGAACCGGCAAGAACGGCGGGCACCGTGCGTGTTTCATCCACAAGGGCGATCTGCTCTGCCGTTGTCCAGCCTTCAAGGTCCAGCCGCCCCGATCTCAGCTGTGCCTGTTCAACACGCCCGTCCGCACCTAAATCGAACGCACCGAAATCATGTTCAAGATGTTCGTCGAGATACCGAAGGAAGACACCCCTTATTCTGCTCAGCACAGCCGCCCCCTTAATGGCCAGAGCCAGGCCGGTTCGTCGTATCAAGCAGGCTGGTCAGATAACGACCATAGTCGTTCTTGTGAAACAGCTTGGCACGGGCGCGCAACTCATCCCGCGTGATCCAGCCTTTGCTGAACGCGGCTTCTTCCGGGCAACCGGTTTGCATTCCCTGGCGTTTTTGCAGGGTGCGCACGAAGTTTCCTGCATCCAGCAGGTTTCCATGCGTCCCGGTGTCCAGCCACGCGAAACCGCGGCCCATATGTTCGACCGTCAGTTCGTCTGACTCAAGATACATCTGAAGCAGCGCGGTGATCTCAAGCTCGCCACGCTTGGAGGGCATGACGCGACGTGCACGCTCTGGCGCTTTACCGTCCAACAGATACAGCCCCGTCACCGCGTAGTGCGACGGCGGAACTTTGGGTTTCTCGATAATCGCGATGGCTTTGCCATGGTCGTCGAAATCCACAACGCCATAGTTTTCAGGGTCTGCCACGTGATACCCAAAGACGGTGCCACCGGTGTCTTTGGCCGAGGCCCGGATCAGCATTTCGGGCAGCCCATGCCCGAAGAAAATGTTATCCCCAAGCACCATCGCCGAGGCAGCGCCATCCAGAAATTCTTCTGTGATAATATAGGCTTGCGCTAAACCTTCAGGCTTGGGCTGCACAAGGAAGGTCAGCGAAATACCCCATTGGCGGCCATCACCCAGAAGACGCTGGAACTGTTCTTGGTCTTCCGGCGTGGTAATCACGGCGATTTCACGAATGCCCGCCAGCATCAGCACCGACAAGGGATAGAAGATCATCGGCTTGTCATAAATCGGCATCAACTGCTTCGACACGCCTTGTGTGATCGGATACAGCCGTGTGCCCGAACCACCCGCCAGAATGATGCCCTTACGGTGTTTTGTCATGACTTCCCTCTTCCATCGCAAGCAGCACCTCGTCAAGCCCAACCCGCCAATCTGGTCGTTCAATACCGAACGCTTCAGTCGTGGTCGCGCACGCCATTCGCGAATTCAAAGGCCGCTTTGCTGGCGTGGGATACGCACTGGACGGAATGCGCGTCACTTTGACATCAAGGCCCGCACGGTCAAAGATATGGGTCGCAAAATCTGCCCAACTGCAATCAGGCGCACCTGCATAGTGATAGGTCCCCGACAGGCTGGGATCGTCCAGCAACGCGCGCACCATACGCAATGCCGTCGCCGCAATATCCCGCGCCGGTGTCGGCCCGCCATGCTGATCATCAACAATGGACAAGGCCGCCCGCTCGGCCCCCAACTTTAGCATCGTTTTCACGAAATTCGTGCCGGTTTCCGAAAACACCCAGCTTGTTCGCAATACGACATGCGCGCTGCCCACCTCGCGCACCGCGCGCTCGCCAGCCTCTTTGCTGCGCCCATATGCACCAAGTGGCGCAACCGGGTCAGAGGGGTTGAACGGCGTGTCACCGTCGCCCGCAAACACATAATCGGTCGAGATGTGGACCAGCGGAATGCCCAGCGCAGCACAAGCCCGCGCCATTTCACCGGGCGCATCGCCGTTGATCGCAGTCGCCAAAGCCTCGTCGCTTTCAGCCTGATCAACCGCGGTATAGGCGGCTGCATTGATCACCGCGACCGGCTTGAATTCGTCGATTGCCTGCGCGCATTTCCCCGGGATCGACAGATCGGCCTCTGCCCGCGACAGCACCGTCACTCCCTCAAGCCTCGCAAGCGCGGTGCCGACCTGACCGTTGGCACCGAAGGCCAGGACCGTCATGCGCCTGTCCCCAAACGTTTGCCGCCACCCGCGCGCCTTTGCGCGTCTTCGACCCATTCAGGGTTGTCGAAATACCAGTCCAAGGTGGCTTTCAAGCCCTCTTCAAGCGTGACGGATGGTTCCCAACCCAGTTCGTCCTTGATACGGCTGGCATCAATCGCATACCGGAAATCATGGCCCGGTCGATCGGTGACAAAACGGATCAGATCCGCATGCGGCGCAGCCTTGGGCGCGCGAGCATCCATATAGGCGCAGATCAGGTGGACAATTTCGATATTCGATCGTTCCTCGTTGCCACCCACGTTATAGCTGCGGCCCAACGTCCCTTGGTCCAGAATACGCAAGAGCGCGGATGCATGGTCTTCCACGAAAAGCCAGTCGCGCACGTTTTCACCCGCGCCATAGACCGGCATTTCTTTACCAGCCATCGCTTTTAGCAGCATCAAGGGGATCAGCTTTTCAGTCAGTTGGTAGGGGCCATAATTGTTCGAGCAATTCGACAACACGACCGGCAGTCCATATGTCTCGCCCCACGCGCGCACCAGATGGTCAGACGCAGCCTTGGACGAAGAATAGGGCGAATTTGGCGCATAGGGGGTTGTCTCGTGAAACGCCCCGTCCTTGCCCAGCGTTCCGAACACTTCGTCGGTCGAGATATGGTGGAACCTGAACACGTCAGGTTGACCGCGGCGCTGCCAATAGGCCCGCGCAGCTTCAAGCAAATTATAGGTGCCGACAATGTTGGTCTGGATGAAGTCGCCAGGTCCATCAATGGACCGGTCGACATGGCTTTCGGCCGCCAGATGCATGATGGCATCGGGCGCATGATCCGCCAGCGCCGCATCTACGGCATGGCGGTCGCGGATGTCCGCCTTAACAAGCACGTGGCGCGGGTTGTTGGCCACGTCCATCAAATTCATCTCGCTGCCCGCATAGGTCAGCGCATCCAACGTCACCACCTCGTCGCCCCGAGCGATGGCTTGGCGCACCACGGCTGACCCGATAAACCCTGCCCCACCTGTGACCAGTATCTTCATGTCGCCAGCCCTTCGTTCATGTCAAAGGGGGTTTCGAACGCCGCAAGCGATCCAGCTTGCGCGTCCTTTTCGCTAAGCGTTACCGTTGCCGGATCTACGCCCCAATCGATGGCAAGATCGGGATCGTCAAAGCGCACCGACATCTCGGTGTCGGGCGCATAATGGTCCGAGCATTTATAGAAAACGTCCACATCATCTGTCAGCGTTGCAAAACCATGCAGAAATCCCTGAGGCACCAAAAGTGCCGCACCATTGTCGTCGGACAACTCGACCCCAACCCATTCACCATAGGTCTCTGAGCCCGCGCGCACATCGACCGCAACATCCATGATCGCCCCTTTCAGGCATCGCACAAGTTTGGCCTGTGCGTGCGGTGGCGCCTGACAATGCAACCCGCGCACCGTGCCTTTAACGGCCGAGCGCGACAGGTTGTCCTGAACGAAAAGCGAGGGCAGACCAGCGGCCTCCATCGCGCGGGTCGAGAAGGTTTCGCTGAAAAACCCGCGATTGTCACCGAACCGCTGAGGGGTCACGATGACCACGCCTTGAAGCTTGGTTTCTTCTACCTTCACGCCTTGCATCCGCCTGTCTGCTCGCCCGTTTCGGGCGCATTGTCCATTGGTTTACTGGTTAAAGCGGATGGGCTGTGAAGGAAAGGCTTATCCCCGGATGCGCGCGGCGCGGCGCCCCGGCAAGGGAACGATTTTCGCTGCCGTCAGGTAGAGAATATAGATGTCCAGACGGATCGATTTGTTGTCGTGATAAATCCGATCAAGCCGCGCCTTGCGTGGAATGCAGCGGCGAATATAGACCGCCTCGGCCTGCGCCTGCGTTTTGCATTTGGCCAGCATCCGCTCTTCGTGCTTGTGAAAGATGATCGAGGCAAGCCCGGTAATCCCCGGCCGATCCTCCAGCACCACGCGATAGACCTCTGGGCAAGCTTTCACATAGCGCGGTTCAGGTGGGCGAGGTCCGACAAAGCTGATCTCGCCTTTGAGGACGTTCCAGACCTGTGGCAGCTCATCCAGACGGCGCGCGCGAAGCCAGTGCCCCACAGGGGTGATTCGATTCTTCTTGTGACCGCCAGTGATGCCAATGTTTTCGTGGGCAGGCACCGTCCGCATCGTGCGGATCTTGATCAGATCAAATTCCTTGTCCATCGTCGAATTGCGACGGGACCGGAACATAAAGGGCCTGCCATCCTTGGTGATGACAACGACATACAAAACTCCCAACGCTGGCAGGACCAACACGCACAAGGCAAGCGCCAGGACAATGTCGAATAGACGTTTCATCGTCGGTCGTTTCCGCTCGTTGGTCCCGTCGTTGCGGGGGTCTTAGCTGTCCCAGCCGTCGGGCCCGAAACCACGCCGGCCAACGGCACAATAGGCCTCGAATCCCGCACGTTTCGCATCCTTGGGCGAATATATATTGCGCAGATCGGCCATCCTTGGGGTTTCCATCCGTTTGGCCAGACGTTTCAGGTCCAGCGCACGGAATTCATTCCATTCGGTCAAGAGAACAACCGCATCTGCGTTCTGAGCCGCCTTATACGCATCTTCAAGCCAATGTGCACCCGGCAAAAGCGCCTCACCTTCAGCAAGCCCTTGCGGGTCAACCACCCGCACCTTGGCGCCCTGGCCAATCAGCGCGGGCACAATGGTCAGGCTGGGGGCATCGCGCATGTCATCTGTGTTGGGCTTGAAGGTGACGCCTAGAACCGCAATGGTTTTGCCCGAAACAGAGCCACCACAAAGATCAAGGATCTTGTCCACCATGCGTCGCTTGGCTTCCTCATTAACGGTGATGACGGCTTCGGTGATTTGCATCGGCATACCGTGTTCCTGACCGATCCGCGCCAAAGCACGGGTGTCTTTCGGGAAGCAACTGCCGCCATAGCCGGGGCCTGCATGCAAGAACTTGTTGCCGATACGCCCGTCCAGCCCGATGCCTTTCGACACTTGTTTCACATCCGCGCCGACACGTTCGCAAAGGGCTGCGATTTCGTTCACGAAAGTGATCTTTGTCGCCAAAAACGCGTTGGCCGCGTACTTGATCATCTCGGCGCTTTCCAGATCGGTTGTGACGATGGGAAAATCGCGCAGAAACAGCGGGCGATAAATGTCAGCCATCACATCCGAGGCCCGGTCGGATTGCACCCCAACAATAACGCGGTCTGGGCGCATGAAATCGTCGATTGCCGCCCCTTCACGAAGAAATTCGGGGTTCGAGGCGACATCGAATTCCAGTTCCGGATGCGATTTCTGGATCAGTTGCTTGATCTTGCGGTTCGTGCCCACCGGCACCGTCGATTTGGTGACGACGACGGTATATTCCTCGACCGAATCACCAATCTCTTCGGCTGCTGCAAAGACGTAAGTCAGGTCAGCATGGCCATCGCCGCGCCGTGTCGGCGTGCCAACCGCAATAAAAACGGCGCCAGCGCCACGCACAGCCTCTTTTAGGTTCTGAGTGAAGGACAAACGACCGGCGGCGACGTTCTTGGCCATCAGATCTTCCAGGCCAGGCTCATAGATCGGCACCTGCCCAGCTTCAAGCATCGCAATCTTTGCGGGATCTTTGTCAACACACACCACTTCGTGGCCGAAATCCGAGAAACAGACACCGGACACCAAACCGACATACCCCGTTCCGATCATTGCAATCTTCATGTGCTCAAAACCTCACCTTAAAAAACTTTCCAAGGGGATGGGACATACCAGACAGCCTGTCAACGGAAAGCGAAAGCCCGCTTATCCAACGATGGCCCCATTTCCGCCATGCCTGCGTCATGGCATTACGGCACAAGGGTAGGGTTGATAAGTTCTGGAGAGTTATAACGATGCCCCTGAATGCGCTCAAATCCCTTTCGGTCTTTGTCCTTGTTGCCTTCGCAGGGCTAACTGGCACGGCTGAGGCTGGATGCACCATCAAAAAAGTCGCTGGTGCAGAAAAATCCATTCCTGTCAAAGGCTTGAACCAAAGCTTGCTGGACCGCGTTATCGTCGAACGCGTCAACGCGGAACGATGCCGCCGCGGCTTGCCCGCACTTACCCCGACAAGCGGATTGCGCAAGCAAGCCACCCGGCATTCAGCCTGGATGGCTCGTAGCCAAAAGCTGTCTCACAAAGCCAACGGAACGAACCGGCGCAGCTTGACCGACCGCTTGCGCGCTTCTGGTGTGCGGTTCCGCACGGGTGCCGAGAACATTGGGATGGTTCACCTCTATGGAATAGATGGGCGCAACTTCATGATTCGGTCGTCAGAGCAATGCAGCTTCACAACCCGTGATGGCCGTCAAATCGGGCGCCACAGCTATAACAGTCTGGCAAAGCTGGTTGTGCGAAAATGGATGGAATCACCCGGGCATAGAAAGAATATACTGGCGCGCAAGATGCGCTATAGTGGCGTTGGCGCAGGCGTGCAGCCGCGGTCGGGCTATTGTGGTGCGGTTTTCCTTACCCACATCTTTGCCGGGTGACGTAGGGTATTGCATCGGTGCCACAGAGTGGAAATCTTCCGCCGAACAAGGGGTTCCAAAACAAAAACACACTTCCCATAGCGTCCGGTGTGTGCAAAACAAACATGGACGGCTCGCTAAATCGGCGGTGCCCGCGAATTAATTATGGAGTATGAAACATGAAAAAAGTGATGACCCTTGCCGCTGCTGGCATGATCGCCCTGTCCGCACCCGCTTTCGCTGGCGCATATGGTGACGCAGTTGTAGAAGAAGAAATCGTTGTTGTTGAAGAAGCTGGTAGCTCGCTGGGCAACACCGGTCTGGCTCTGCTGGGTCTGGCTGTCGTTGCTGGCATCATCGCTGCAAGCGATGACGACACCACGTCGACCACCAACTAATTCTGATCGCCTCTTCAGAGGCTTTCAAACGGAAACGGCAAGCCCAAGGGCTTGCCGTTTTTGCTTTCAGGGGTCATGATTCCAGCTAAGGCAAATCTGTCTGGCTTGAAGCGTGAAGGAAGCTCTGCGTTGCAAAAGATCGTCCCGATCATTCTGGCAGGTGGCGTTGGCACGCGGCTCTGGCCCTTGTCGCGCAAAAGCTACCCCAAACAGTTTCGCAAAATCAGCGACGCACCCAGCCTGTTCCAACAAACCGCGCACCGCTTTCAGGGTCCGCTGTTCCAGCGCCCTGTAGTGGTCACGCATGACGACTATCGGTTTCATGTGGTCGAACAGATGGGGGAAATCGGGGGCCTACCCGAGCTGATATTGCTTGAGCCTTTTTCCCGAAATACAGCACCCGCCGTTCTGGCCGCCGTTCTGGCCTTGGCCAAAAAAGACCCTGACGCGATTTGTCTGGTCACCCCATCAGATCATTTCCTTCCCGACACCGACGCGTTTGCTAAGGCGGTAGAAAGAGGTCTTGAGGCCGTGCGTGCCGGTCGCATGATCACGTTTGGCATCACGCCTGACCGGGCCGAGACCGGATACGGATATCTTGAGCTTGAGGGCTCGCATTCTGGTGACAACGCCGTTCCACTGAGGTCGTTCAAGGAAAAACCCGGGTTGGAAGCCGCCGCCCAAATGCTGGCCTCGGGTCGCCATCTGTGGAACGCAGGGATTTTCCTGTTTCGGTGCGCCGACATACTTGCCGCTTTCCAGGCGCACGCGCCAGAGATGTTAGAGCCAGCCAGAACGGCGCTTGAACAGCATAAACGCGACCTTGGCTTTACGCGCCTGTCTGAACAGGCATGGGCCACGCTGCCGGATATCTCGATCGACTATGCTGTCATGGAACACGCGAATAACCTTTCGGTCGTGCCCTATGCTGGGCGCTGGTCTGATCTGGGCAGTTGGCAGGGGGTTTGGCGTGAAGAAAGCAAGACAAGCCCCACCGGGGATGGCGTCGTCACCATCGGCAATGCCCATGCCGTGGATTGCGCGGGCAGTTTGCTGTTTGCCGATGACACAGGCCAGGCGCTGGTCGGCCTTGGGCTTCAAAACCTCGTTGCCGTTGCCATGAAAGACGCCGTTCTGGTCGCGGACAGATCGCGCGCCGACCAAGTCGGTGCTTTGGTTGAACACCTGAAATCGAACGGCATTTCACAAGCCGCCACCCTGCCCCGCGACAATCGCCCTTGGGGGTGGTTTGAAAGCCTTGTGTCTGGAACAGGGTTTCAAGTGAAGCTGATCACCGTGCACCCCGGCGGCGTGCTGTCGCTGCAATCCCACGAACACCGGGCCGAACACTGGATCGTTGTTGAAGGCTCTGCCAGCGTCACGATCGGCAGTGACACATTCACCTTGGCCGCGAACCAGTCAGCCTATGTGCCGCAGGGCGAGGTTCACCGCCTTGAAAACACCGGACACACCGACGCGGTTCTGGTCGAGGTGCAGACCGGCCCATATCTGGGCGAAGATGACATCACGCGATATGAAGACGCCTACGCGCGCGGTTAAACAGGCGCACCCGGTCGGTCAGAGGCGCAGGTTCTGAATGGCAAGGCTGCCGATCCGCTGACTTACCCACTGGCTGGATTTCAGGACGCGGCCACGCCCGTCGACCCAATACAGGTTGTCAAAACTGATCGCGTCTTTCCGGCACTGTTCTTTCAACACAACGGCATCTGCATTGATGTCACCAATGGCGACCCGCTCGGATTTCAGCCGGGACAACGAGCATTCAAGCACCAACCGTGTGCTTTGCCCCAGGTCTCCGAGGTAGTAATGCTCACGCTGATAGCTTGCCGCGCGACGCGATGTGATCGCAGCCACAGCGGCATCGATACGCGATGCCATCAGGTCTTCGCCCAGTCCGCGCGAATTTGAAAGAACGCCGCGCTTGAAGGTCAAACCTTGCCCGGCAGCACTGCCCCAAGTGACGTAGCCCGCGTTGCGTCCAACGGGGTTCATCGCAAGCACGGCATTGGTGTCGATGCGCACAACAAGCGCGATCGGCCCAGACGTTGCGGCAAGCGCTTTCGCGACAATGGCATTGGGGTCCGGTGCTTTTGCGCCGCCACCGGGGGCCGGTTTCGCTGACCCTGCGCCGCTGGCTTTCGTCGAAATCTTTTTGCCGGCCTCTTTCAGGAACTTGGCTGCAGCGCCCGATAGCTCGGTTTCACTGTCGTCCGAACCGCACGCGGTCAGACCGATTGCGACGCAAAGGCCAAGCAGAACCGTCCGCAGCGACGGTTTGGAAAACTGGTCCACCACGATTACCTCCAGAACTTACCCCAACGGGATGACAAGGCATCGCCGTGACCGTCTTCAACCCATTCAAACAGTCGCCCATCGACATTCAGACGGGCGCCTCCGTCGCGGGCAAGTGAACGAATTGTTGCATCTGACGAATTGCGCGATGGCACGCCAAGCGCCCATTCCAACGGCAGCGAAATCCGAATGCCTTTGTCGAATGAGCCTTCACCAAAATCTTCGGCAGACACATTGGTCTTGGTCACATAACCACCGACTTTCCAGCCGTTGGCGAATGTTCGGTCCACGGCCAGCGTGGCGCCATAGTCGCCGGCCAGATAACGGCCCGCATCCACACGGGTCGAGAAACCGTTGCCAAAATCGTAATAGGCCGAAACATGTCCGGTCACGATGCTGTAGTCGCGGAAGCTGAACAACTGATCATAGTCGCGCTTCTTCACCCAGTTCAGCTCTGCGCCGATCGCCAGCGGGCTATCCACGGGTTTCCAAAGCACCTCGCCCGAGACACCACCATACATCTTTTCAAGATAACCAACGGTTACGCGGCTATAGAGGTTTTCGGCCGGGCGCCCATACCAAGCCGCTGTCAGATGATCGATCGCCGGGTCGCCCTGCGCTGCATACAGCGCGCTTTGCGTGCGCACCGGTGGCAGCTTCGAAGTGTTGGTATAGGTTGCGTCGTCCAGATTTCCCCAAATGCTTTTGGAAATGGCCCCGGACAAAACGATATTCGGGGCAAGTTCGTATTGCGCGCTCAGCTTCAGGCCGACTTCGCCACGGATGGGGCTTTGTGGATCAAAGAAGCTGACGGCCATATAGGGCGCAAGCGCCCAACGGAACCGGTTTTCGGTGTTGATCAGCTCGGAATTGCGCACCGCTCGCGGGGTCGCTTCGTCGATCGTCACGCGTTTGAACATGTCAGTCGAGGGCGCGTGCTCCAACCTTTCGATATCGCTGCGACGCATGGTTATGGTCGACAATGGAATCCCATTTTCAACCAGCGTGATGACGAAGGTTTCCACCGACGGCGGCATCGCATGGGTCAGGACACGCGCGGTGCGGCCAACGGCCTGCGCTTGGGAATTGTAGCGGTTGTTTTCGACCTTCAATTCGGCGCGTGTCGTGCCAAGCGCCATGCCTTCCAGCGCGATCCCTTCTTTGCTCAACGCATCGGAAACAGCTTTGCGGATACCCGTTTCATTAGAGGGGTCTGCGATCCAGTCCGTGCTCCACGCAGCCGCATTGCCACGCGCGGGGCGCGGTTTGACCGGCAGCGGGGCGCGTTCATTGCCCGACCGGGACTGCGGTTGGCGCGGGTTCAGGCGGATGGTGAGGCTTGCGCCAATCGTATCGCCCGCAAGGTAGAAGGCATTCAGGTGAAACGCTGGTGACACCTGATAATCGACGCCGAAGTTGAAAGGTGATTTGTGCGACATGACACCAGCCGCGACCTCTTGCACGAACGCATCTGAGGAATATTCTGCCTTGACCGTCAGCTTGTCGTTGATCTTGTAGGACACGCCAGCGAACGGGGCAAAATCCCCCTTGAACCACTGGCTTGCATTCAGTGTGCCGCCCTTGCCAAAGTCCCATGCCGGACGCGTGCCGCCGATCGAGCCAATTGGCTCGTAACTGCCCAAACGTCCCCAGCCCAGACCCCCGGTAACCCGCAAGCGATCACCGATGGATTTGGTGGCGACAATGTATTCGCCTGCGTAGATGCCTGTGCCAATAAAATCTCGAATGCCGACCGAAACAGCGGGCAGGTATTTCGTTTCATCCAGAACGCGATAGCGAAGATCAAAACTGCGGTCGAAATAGTCCCCGACCCGCGGATGAAAGTCTGCAATCTTCGTATAGCGAAAACTGCCCGAAAGCCGTGGCGTGATCTGGAAGGTCAGAGTCCCGCTGGCGTTGGGGCCATACTGCGAATAGGTGAAGGCAAGTTCGCTGTCCGCCGCCACTTCGGCCGTCGGCATCGAAATCAAACCGGGTGTTCCATAGAACGTATAGCTTGTGGATTGCGTTCCAACATCCGCCAACGCCGGCGTGGTCGCCGCGCAGGTCAAGCCCAACGCAGCAAGTTTACAGAAATCCACCCGTGAAATGCGCACCGCCATCTCCGTTCAACGTCTTTTTTGTTCCAATACGTGATCCAAGCCCACAAAGCACGTAAAACCGTCACTAGGCCGTTGTTTGTGGTGGATTGTCGCGCAATTGCACAACACGTGTAGCGACCCGTTTAGCGCCTGTAACGCCACGTTACCAGCCCAACTGCAGCGTGCTGGGATATAGTTGGGAAAAGTCCTTCAAATCGGAGCGCACAATGAGCCTTTTCACCCCCTCTGCCGCGTGGGTCAGCGACGAACACCGCATGTTTGCTGATATGACCAACCGCTTCTTCGCCGATGAGCTGACGCCCAATATCGAACGCTGGGTCGACCAGGGCATCGTGGACCGCGACTTCTGGCGCACTGCCGGGCAAGCCGGGATCATGGGCGGCGCCATTCCCGAAGAACATGGCGGCGCGGGCGGCGACATGGGGTTTGAAAGCGTCGTGATCTATGAACAAACGCGCACCGGCGATTGCGGTTGGGGCTATGGTATCCAGTCCATCGTGGTGCACTACATCACGGCCTATGGCACGGACGAGCAGAAGGCACGCTGGCTGCCCGGACTGGCCTCGGGCGAGATTGTCGGAGCCATTGCGATGACCGAACCAGGCACCGGGTCAGACCTTCAGGCGGTGCGCACGCGGGCGGAAAAGGACGGCAATCAATACAAGATCAACGGATCAAAGATCTTCATCACCAACGGGCAGGCGGCCGACCTGATCATCACCGTCTGCAAAACCGACCCAGAGGCAGGATCGAAAGGCGTGTCCCTGATCGTGGTGGAACCGGACCAGTGCGAGGGCTTCAAGCGCGGCCAGAACCTGAAAAAACTGGGCATGAAGGCCAATGATACGTCCGAGCTGTTCTATGAAGATGTGAAAGTCCCCCAGACCAACCTGTTGGGCACCGAAGAAGGGCAAGGCTTCTACCAACTAATGAAACAACTGCCGTGGGAGCGGCTGCTGATCGCCATTCAAGCCCTTGGTGCGATTGATTTCGCTCTGGAGCAGACCATCGCTTATACGCAAGACCGCAAGGCTTTCGGACAACGTGTGATGGATTTTCAGAACACGCGCTTCAAGCTGGCCGAATGTAAGACCAAAGCCGAGGTTCTGCGCAGTTTCGTCAATGACGGCATCGCCCGGCTGATCGACGGGACACTGGACGCGCCCACCGCCTCGATGGCGAAATACTGGGGCAGCGAGGTGCAGAACGAGGTGATGCACGAATGCCTGCAACTGTTCGGCGGCTATGGCTACATGATGGAATACCCCATTGCGCGGCTCTATGCAGATGCCCGGGTGCAGATGATCTATGGCGGCACGAACGAGATCATGAAAGAGCTGATCGCGCGGTCGATTGATGTCTGAGGTCGCTGCAAACGGCCCGCTTCGCGGCGTCAAGGTCGTTGAAATTCAAGGGCTTGGCCCAACGCCCTTTGCCGCGATGTGGCTGGCCGACATGGGCGCGGACGTGGTGCGCATTCAACGCCCGAACCTCAAACCTCTGATCCCTCAGAAGGTTGATGTTCTGAACCGGGGGCGTGGGTTTGTCGAGCTGGACCTGAAAAGCCCTGCCGACCGCGACCACGCCCGCACGCTTGTCGGTCGGGCTGACATGTTGATCGAAGGGATGCGCCCAGGCGTGATGGAACGACTGGGACTTGGGCCAGAGCACGTTGCCGCAATCAACCCGAAACTGGTCTATGGGCGCATGACAGGCTGGGGCCAGTCCGGACCTCTGGCACAGGCGGCGGGGCACGACATCAATTACATTGCGATCACCGGTGCGCTTCATGCCATTGGGGGTGAACATCCGGTCCCGCCCTTGAACCTGCTGGGCGACTTCGGCGGCGGCGGAATGTATCTGGTCGCCGGAATGCTGGCCGCCTTACACGCCGCGCGTGAAACAGGACAGGGTGCGGTCGTGGACGCAGCGATCACCGACGGCACGGCCCACCTGATGGCGATGATCTATTCAATGCATGGGTCTGGGCTGTGGGTGGACACCCGCGAGGCCAATCTGCTGGATGGCGGCGCACCATTCTATACGGTCTATGAATGTGCATGCGGTGGACATATGTCGGTGGGTGCGTTGGAGGCAAAGTTCTATGCCGAATTGCTGGACCGTATCGGTTTGGCTGACGCTGGCTTGCCCGCCCAGATGGATATCGAGGGGTGGCCAAAGCTCCGCACAGCATTCGCGGACCGCTTCATGACGAAGACCCGCGACGAATGGGCCGCACTGCTGGAGGGAACGGATGCTTGCTGTGCACCGGTCCTGTCGTTGAAGGAGGCGCCGCACCACCCGCACAATCGGGCGCGTGGCAGCTTCACGGACATTTCAGACGTCACCCAACCAGCCGTCGCCCCACAGCTTTCGCATTACCCTGGCCATGCGACTGCCGGAGAAGACAATGACGCCTGCGCCTTCGAAGATGTGCTAAAGCGCTGGTCATAACCAATGGACGCTGCCCTTGGGGCAATACCGAAAGTGCAGGTGTCAGACAAACGCTGGTGACGCAGGAAAGAGTCTGGATTTATCCAATTTCGCCCTTGCAAACCCAGCGCCGGGTCGGTAAATCCCCGCCTACCGCGCTCTGGTAGCTCAGCTGGATAGAGTACCTGACTACGAATCAGGGGGTCGGGGGTTCGAATCCTCCCCAGAGCGCCATTTCCTCTTTGTCAGACGTCACACGACTTTGACCTTTACGTCATTAACTGACCCAATCCCCACCTTTCATCCATCTGGTCGTTTCGTTTGATCCCGTTTCTCAATTGGAAAATCAGGGGCTATTTGAAGGTCAGACGGCGAAGCCGCCTGTTCCTGCAAATCTGCCACGTGGCGAACGCGGGTGGGGGCGAGGCAATGCAGTCTCATATCTGGGAACGCTTTCTTCTGAACAGCGTAGATCTTAAGTCAGCCTTAGACCCAGCCCTATCTCGGTTGCATAACAATCGTAGCGGTACACTCTGCGGGCGCGCCATTCAACGCTGCGCCATCGCCATAAGAGGGGGCAATGGACTCGTTCCGGACCTTCGCGGCAACCTTTGCGAATGGCCGCTTTTCAATTTTGGGTCAGAATTGCTCGACGTTTGGCTTAGAATTGAATGACGTGGGTCGCTGATTTGATTCAGAAAATCCGTCGCATTGAGTCAAAAGTTCGCGACGTTCCATACTCTTTGTAGAACGTCAGATGAATTTGACCTTTGCGTCAAAAATCTGGTCCAATCTCATCCTGTTGACCCTTAGGCAGTTTCATATGATCTGATCAGCCACGAAGCGGACGCGGACGGGAACGAGCCCAGACAGACTGATGCCGCAGCATGACTGGATGACTGTTTTGGCAATCTCAGTGTGCCAGCTGGCTATAGGGGCATACATCTTCGTCGAACGGAACATGGCGACGACGAAAACTTGTGCCTTCGGCGGCGGCTGGGTTGCTGATCCGATCCATCCGAAAGTGCCGAAAGGCCGCTCGCGTTGGATCCCAAGCAACCAGATACCAAAGCGGCGGTAGGATGAGCATTGCTTGCGGCTCGACCTCTCGCTTGGTCTTGCGATCTTTTGCGTCACGGTAGTCGAAGCGGATGAATTGGCGGTTCAGGAATGTGGTCTCGAACACAGGCAAAAGTTGGGGGTCCATACTGCCCATTTCTGACAGGTCCTGAAGCGGAGAGAGCTTTCCGATATGCAGACAGTCAAGAAAAGCGCGCAGGTCGCGGACTTTGTCGCCGGGGAGTGCTTTCTCGATCTTGGCGAGGCCAGCGTCGGCCAGATCCGAGAAAGGCAGATTGCCAGCAGCCCGCATCGCCGCGACACTGATCAGAAGGGCAAACACCTCGGGGACCGAAAGCCTGGCCGTGGTTTGCATGGACTGTGGATCAAGCTGCAGGCCACCACCCCGCCCGACATCAGAATGAATGACAAAGCCCGCGTCGCGCAACGCACTGATGTCACGAAGGACGGTGCGGCGTGACGCACGAACCTCATCGGCAAGGTCATCAACTGTCGTCGTTCCGTTGCGGCGAAGGCTACGCACGATGGCGTCATGTCTGAGTCGAATGTTCATGGCTGGATCATAGCATAAATGGTGACATATTTTGGCACCTTTTAGTTCTAGACCGACTTGAGAAACATCAAACAAGGAGAATCATGCGATGAAACGTACTGCTGTGAACCCCTGGGACTGGTCGTTGAAGCTGGGCTACAATCAGGCTGAAATAATCGAAGGTGCTACGCGACAGGTTGTCTGTGCTGGTCAGACCGCCGTGGACGACCAAGGCCATCCGCAGCATCCGGGCGATATGCGTGCCCAGATCAGTCTGGCACTGGACAATTTGGAGGCTGTTCTCGAACAGGCCGGCTTCGATTTGAGCGATGTGACAAAGCTTGGCGTCTATGCAACGGATGTGGATGAAGCGTTGAAGAATTTTGACGTGATGGGGATGCGCTTTGGACCGCATCAGGTCGCCCCGCCCATGACGCTTCTGGGTGTCACGCGCCTCGCAATCCCCGGACTGCTGTTCGAAATTGAGGCAACGGCAGCGGCCTGAGTGAAAACCGTGAAGCGGTCATTCGAGCGCTTCACGATCAACCGCGCGGCGGCTGCCAGGTTGCCACGGGAGCGAATACATGTGGTGACCGTCGGCTGAAGCAACGAAACCAGCCTTGGTCGCCCAACTGACTGCAGCTAGCTTCGACCCTTCCACGGCACCAGAAGATTTTCGGCTTTGCTCATCAAGATATCGATGGCAAAGCCGATGACGCCAATCAGGATGATCCCCATGAGCACGATATCGGTCAGCTGGAACTTCGACGCGACCATGATCATCATGCCCGCCCCCTCGGACGCGGCGACAAGTTCGGCGGCGACAACAGTGCCCCAACAGACACCCATTGCCACCCGCGCGCCCGTGAATATCTCGGGCAGAGAGTTGGGCATGATGACATAGCGCATGATCTGAAATTTGCTTGCGCCCAACGAATAGGCTGCATGAACCTTCGAGATATTCACGCCAGAGACGCCCGCCCGCGCCGCGATCGCCATGATCCAGAGCGAGGCAAGGAACAACAGGATGATCTTCCCGGTTTCACCGATGCCGAACCAGATGATCACCAAGGGGATCAGGGCCAGCGGTGGCACCGGGCGCATGAATTCGACGATCGGTTCGAACCAACCGCGGAACCAGTCGGACAAACCCATCGCATAGCCCAGCGGGATCCCCAAAAGTGCGCCAAAGAAGAAACCAAGGATCACGCGAAACAGGGAATAGCCCAAGTGCTTCCAAAGCGTGCTATCGCGGTAACCTTCATTGGAAATCTCGACTGCACGGCTCACCACTGCTTCAGGCGGTGGTAGCCAAATCGGTTCCATTTGCAATCCGCGCGGCGGCGCAAAGCTGATGGCGCCCTTGTCAGTCAGAGAGAAGCTGCCAGCCGGCGATTTAACCCTGCGACTTCCGTTGAATTCCACGCCATCAATTGCCACGACGCGTGCGCCGTCACTTCGTTTGACCTCGTCGTTCTTGTCAAACAAGATCGTCGTCGAGCGCGAGGCACTCATCGCAACAGCATCGTCCTTCGCGATACCATCGCCTTCATCAACGTCGAATTTCTGCGCTGTTTCACCAAAATCGAAGACACGGACATGGACTGTCGCATCGTCGCGTGTGCCGTCTTCGGTCTCAAGCGTGTAGGTGAAGGATGTCTCGCCTACAAAAGGCCCGGGCGCGTGAAGAAAACCTGGCACCCAATTGGAACCAGTGAAGGACCCCCAGATCAGGAAGATCGTCACCACGGAGACAATTGAGGCAACGCGGTTGGACGTCACAGCGCTTTCGTCACCAAACGTCACTGTTTTCAATGACGTGTAGTCTTGCGTCGTCCGTCGCACAAGGAACCTGACCACCAGAAACGAAACGAAAAAGATCGCGACATAAACGGCGAGGATGAGCAAACCAATCATTTTGTGTCCTCCGAACGTCCCATGATTTCTTCTTCCATGTCCCAGATCATTTCGAGGATTTCTTCGCGGGTTTCGGCATAGCCTTCGGCCTGCTTTACCTCGCGCAGATCCGCGCCAACACCCATGTCAGCGAATGGCAAATTGTATTCCTTGTGGATACGCCCCGGACGCGGTGCCATCACCAATAGACGCTCGCCCAAAAGGATCGCCTCCTCGACCGAGTGGGTGATCAGGATGATGGTCTTGCCGGTCTCTTTCCACAGCTTCAGAACAAGCCCCTGCATCTTTTCGCGCGTCAACGCGTCGAGCGCGCCAAGCGGCTCGTCCATCAAAATCACATCCGGGTCATTGGCAAGACAGCGGGCCAAAGCCACACGCTGTTGCATACCACCGGACAGTTCGTAGATCGCCTTGTCCTTGAAGTCGCCTAAACCAGTGACATCAAGCAAGTGGTCCACATGTGCGCCCCATTGCGCCTCGTTCTGGCCCTTCATACGGGGACCGAAGCTGACATTTTCGCGGACATCCATCCATTCGAACAACGCACCTTGCTGGAACACCATGCCACGCTCGGCGTCTGGGCCGGTAACAGTGTGCCCATTCAGGATAATCTGACCCTCGGTCGGCGCAAGAAAACCGGCGACGATGTTCAACAGCGTTGTCTTGCCACAACCGGATGGACCCAAAACACTCAGCAGTTCGCCGGTATTTAGTTCCAACGAAACGTCTTTAAGCGCCTGTACGTGGGTGCCGTTCGGAAGGTCAAACCGCATGGAAATATTTTCAATTGAAAGCGTGGACATGGGGTCTCCGGAGCTGCTCGCAGAAAAAGATGGCGCAAGAAAAAACAATCTTGCGCCATCGAGGGTAGGCTCGCTTACATGCCGCCGACAGCGGCCAGCGGCCCCGTATTCACCGCGTTCTCGTACGTATCAAGCGCACTATCAATCGACCCGGCTTCAACAAAAACGTCAGCGACGCCTTTCATGAACTCCTGCGCACTGCCACCAAGCCAAGTGGCGCTCAGTTGCTCTTCAACTGTCGGGAAGCTGAAGGTCGCCATGGTTTCCATGGTCGCTGCTTCGTCCATGCCAGCATCCTTGGCGATCAGCGGCAGCATTTCGGCATGGTTGGCTGGATCAGCCCACATCGCGTTCGCGTCAGCTGTCACCGCAAGGAACTTGGTAACCATGTCGCCGTTCTCGGCCACCCAATCAGCCGGACCCGAGGTCACATCAAACACAAGAATACCAAGTTCGGTCTTCTCTGCGCCGGTGATGAGCACGTTGCCATGTTCCAGCGCACGGCGCAGTGAGCCGCCCCAACCGCAGAACATATCGACAGCACCCTGCGCGATCGCGGCGGCACCATCGGGGGGATCCATGTCGACCACGTCCATGCTGGCAACATCAACGCCAAAATGGCTCATTTGCTTGAGGAACCCATAATGCGCTGCCGTGCCAAGCGGAACGGCGACCTTTTTGCCCGCAAGTTCCCCGGCGTTGGATTTGTCGATCTCAAGCTCGGACCGCACAACGCAGTTGTCGTTGTCGGCATAGGACACGGCCACATCAAGGATCTGCAGATCCTGACCGGCGGACGTTGCCACAACGAACGGCGGCACGCCTTGGCTGACTGATAGATGAACGTCGCCGGACGCCATCGCAGCCGACATTTTTACACCGCTTTCAAAGCTGACCCAATTGATGTCGACGCCCAGCGCTTCTTCATAGGTGCCCATTTGCTTTGCATATTCAAACGGCATCGGCCATTCGAGGAAATACGCGACCGTAATTTCTTCCGCCGAAGCTTGCGCTGCGCTTAGCACTGCAACACTGGCTGACAACGCCGCAACGATGTTGTTTCTGATCTTTGCTTTCATAGTTTTCTCCCTGTGGATTTGGTGACCGTTCCACCTTGCTGGCGGTTTGGTCGATTTATCAAAAGTTTCCAGCATCGTCAGTATGCTGGGTGCCCGAAAGAGCCACCACTCTTGTGCAACCTTCAGGCCATGTTTGAATTAATACCATATCTCGGCCTATCGTGGCGTCCTTTCATCACAGTGCGATCACGAACTAAATGCGCCACGGGCCGAAGGCTTCCACATATTCCCGTAACGATAGACGCAAATCTTTCAATTTCGAATTCTTGATACTAATATTCTCACGTAGCGCTATTAATACGGCTCTTCCAAAGACATTGGAACCACCGACATGCCACAAAAAAACGTTCGCAAAGAACTGAGTCTTAAGTGGCTGGAACTGTTCCAGATATGTGCGCAAAAGGGGTCTCTGCAGACTGCCGCCAAAGAGGCCGGTCTGACGGTCAGCACCGTTTCCCACCATCTCAGAAGTCTCGAAGACCATTTGGGGGTTGAGCTGTTCAATCATTCCCGAAGACCCATGGTGCTTACACAGAAAGGTCAGATTTTTCTGCGGAACATAGATGATGCCTTATACGCAATTCGCAAAGCCGCGGCGGAGGCATCGACCAGCAGCATATCCGGGGCAAGTTACCTGAGGTTGGGCACGGTAGAAGACTTCGATAGCGATATTATTCCCGAACTGGCCGCCTATTTACTCGAGAGCATGCCGCATTGCGATTTTCTCTACCACACGGCTTCCAGCCATACGCTCATTGAAATGATGCGCAATCGTCAACTGGACCTTGGTATCGCGAGCAACCCGACCGAGCAGTTTCGCGACCTGCAAGAACGCCAGCTGCTGCAAGATCCCTATGTCTTGGTCCTTCCGTTGGACATCGAGCAATCAATATCCGACATTTTCGAAGGCCAAACGAAGCTGCCCTTCTTACGGTTCTCCAGCGACCTGATCATCGCGCGCCAGATTGAATCACAGCTCAGGCGCTTGGGCGTTTCTTCACCGCCAAAGTTTGAATGCAGCAACAACCAGACACTGATGGCGATGGTGGCGGCTGGGGCTGGTTGGACCATTTCAACCCCGCTTCTGTTTTCACGTGCCAAGCGGTTTCACCCGAAACTGCGAATGCACCGCTTTCCAAGCAAAGGTTTTGGTCGGACTTTGGCGCTCATGAAAACACCTGACTGCTCTCAATCGTTGTTTGAGCTCGTTGACGACAAGGTGCGGACCCTGATGAGCACGCACGCGATCGCGCCCATTCATAAGAGCTATCCATGGCTTGCGGACAGCTTCAAGCTCATCTCATAACGCCGCCGCGCGCTATTATGAGATATTGATAAGTAATATTTTATTTTCTCTGATAACTGTCTGTAGCGTTGCGATCTAAGGCAAGGCGCGACCCTATCATTGGAGTTGCTTGTTGGAGGCACGCTCTATGAAATCGCGCACCAAGGTTGTGGTCATCGGAGGCGGCATCGCCGGTTGCTCGACGCTTTATCACCTGACCCAGGAAGGCTGGAGCGATGTTGTGCTCGTGGAACGCAACGAACTGACATCTGGCACCACCTGGCATTCTGCCGCGCAGGTTACGAACTTCGGGGCGAACCAGACGATGGTCGGGCTGAAGTCCCATTCGATCAACCTGTATAAAGAGCTCGCGGAAGATCCTGACTATCCCATAAATTACCACCACGGCGATGGCGGCATCCGGCTGGCCAACACCGAGGAACAGATGCAGGGCTATCGCCATTTTGCGTCAATGGCGCGCGGGATGGACGTGCATTTCGAGGTGATCGACGCCGCGGAATGCGCGCGTCGTCATCCGTTGATTTCCACGGACAATTTGATTGGGGGGCTGTGGGACCCACTGGACGGCGACATTGATCCGGCGCAATTGTGCCAATCGCTTGCGCGGCGGGCGCGCAAGGCCGGGGCTGAGGTTTATCGCAATACACCCGTCACCGGGTTGACGCAGCACAAGGACGACACTTGGACGGTGCACACCGAACACGGTGACATTGACTGCGACATCGTGGTGAATGCCGGTGGCTATCGGGTCAATGAGGTGGGCGCGATGATGGGGGTTCATCACCCCGTCGCATCGATGGAGCATCAGTATTTTCTAACCGAGGAGATCCCCGCGATCAAAGAGGCTGACCACCGAATGCCCCTTCTGCGCTGCCCGATCTCGGACTATTACTGTCGGCAGGAAAAGAACGGATTGCTGGTCGGGTTTTACGAACAAGACTGCAAGACATGGGGCATGGACGGGATTGATCCGAAATTCGTCAATGCGCTTTGCCCGGATGATCTGGACCGCGTAACGGACGTTCTGGAAGGCGCGTTTGAACGGATGCCCGCGTTGATGGAGGTGGGCATCCATACGGTTGTGAATGGTCCGATCACCTACACGATTGACGGCGCGCCATTGGTCGGGCCGATACCGGGCAAACGCAATGCGTTTTGCATCATCGGCCTGCGCGCAGGACTTGGCGAAGGCGGTGGACACGGGTGGCTTTTGGCCCAGCAAATTGTCCATGGCGAGGCGTGTTATGACACGTGGTGTAACGACCCGCGCCGCTTTACAGGGCACGCCAATGTCGAACTGACGGCGCTGAAAGCGATTGAAGATTACCAAAACGAGTTTCGGTTTCACTTTCCGCACGAGCATCGCCCGGCAGGCCGCCCGGCCAAGACCACCCCGCTGACACCCGTCTTTGCCGCCGAAGGCGCGGCGTTCACCGTCGTAAACGGATGGGAGCGCGTCGACTACATCAAACCCAATCCCGAGTTTCACCCGACACTCAGCTTCAACTTCGACGAGACCTTTGACGTGATCGCTGCCGAGGTCAAAAACGTACAGGAAAACGTTGGCTTGTGCGAGGTCAACGGCTTCAATCGCTTCGAAATCACCGGGGCGGACCGGCACAGGTTTCTTGACCGGATGTTCTGCGGCACCGTGACCAGACGCGAGGGCCGCGTCGGGCTGGGCTATCTGCTGAACCATCACGGAATGGTCAAGGCCGAGGCCACGGTGGCCAATCTGCCCGCCAGCGACCGGGGGGCAGAGCGCGTCTGGTATGGCTCGGCGGCGGCAAGTGAAGTCCACGATATGGATTGGCTGCAAATGCATCTGGAACACGGCGAAGACGTCACGATCCGCAGCCTGACAAATGATCAAACGATCCTCGTTCTGGCGGGCCCCAAGGCGCGTGACGTTCTGTCAGCCTGTTCACGCGGAGACTGGTCGCGTGAGGCTTTTCCATGGCTCAGCGTGCGCGAATGTTTCATCGGTTTCGCCCCGGCGACTGTGCTCGGCGTCAGCTTTTCAGGAGAATTGGCATACGAAATTCATGTGCCGAATGCCTCGCTCTATGCTGCCTATCTGGCACTGCGCAAGGCTGGCGAAGCGTATGGGCTGACGCTTTTCGGCGCACGCGCGGTCGACTCGATGCGGATGGAGAAAGGTTTCATGCACTGGAAGTCCGATCTAATCACCGAGTTCGACCCGTTTGAAACGTCACTCGACCGCTTCGTGAAGCCCAACAAGGGCGACTTCATTGGCAAACAGGCGCTGCTGAAGCGTCGCGAACAGGGTCCGCGCAGAAAGCTGGTGACGCTCAAGATCGACGCCACACATGCGCCCGCCCATAGCGGTGCTTCGTTGATGCAGGGAAATGCTGTGATTGGCACCGTGACGGCGGGCGATTGGGGTCACCGGGTCAATCTGAACCTCGCCTATGCCTTCGTCGATCCGGCGCTCGCAGGGCCAGGCAGCACCATGCTTCTGGACCTATGTGGTGATTTGGTCGGGGCCGAAGTGATAGAAGACTCGCCTTACGATCCGGATTTCGTCCGGATACGTGGATGAGCGCGCCATGACCCGCAAACTTGTCGAAAGACCGGAGGGCATTGGCCACGGGGCCGCCACCACCAATCCACCGCTGCATAGGATCGACCCCGCAGTGGCCCGCACACTGCAAAGCTTGGATAGCGTTTCGAGCCTTGGGGTATCGGCTTCGCCTGCGGTCCGTTCGGCTGGTGCCTTTGACACGGTCCGTGGCATCAAGGCAAACGGTCTCACGCCCAAGGCGCGCCGCATTCTGTCGCAAGCCGCATACGACCTGACGGGCCGAGACGCGGCGCTTCTTTGGATCGCTTGCTCTGAATTCTCGATGCGCGCGCCCAAACTGGGTTCGACCGCGCCAGTTTTCGACACCATCAACGTGTTGACGGACGCGATACAAACCCAATCTCTGACGAAACCGAGGTAACCAATGGCCATCACTTACCTGAAATCAGCCGATCCTCGTCCGGAAGTCGAAAACAACGACATCCGCGATATCGTCGCCATCATGCTGGCCAATATCGAACGTGGTGGCGAAGCGGCGGTGCGCGATTATGCCATGAAGCTCGATGGCTGGACCGGCGAAATCGTGCTGTCAGAGGATGAACGCAAGGCCGCCTGCACCCGCGTGCCCGAAGACCTCAAGGCAGACATCCGCTTTGCCCACGCCAATATCCGCCGCTTCGCAGAGGCGCAAAAAGCGACGATGGGCGAATGCGAAATCGAAGTGATGCCGGGCCTGATTGCCGGCCAGAAACAAATCCCGGTGTCGAGCGCCGGGTGCTATGTTCCCGGCGGCCGCTACAGCCATGTCGCCAGCGCGTTGATGACAATCACCACGGCCAAGGTCGCGGGTGTCCCCCATATCACTGCAGTGTCCCCGACGCGCCCTGAGGTTGGCATCCCCGATGCTATCGTCTTTGCGATGGACCTTTCCGGCGCGGACCTGATCCTGAACCTTGGTGGCGTGCAAGGTATCGCTGCCATGGCAAAGGGAATGTTCGGTGGAAAACCTGCGGATATCCTTGTTGGTCCGGGAAACAGCTATGTCGCCGAGGCCAAACGGATGCTTTTTGGCAGCGTCGGGATCGACATGTTCGCAGGCCCTACGGATTCGCTTGTCGTTGCCGACCATACTGCCTCTGTCGAAACGGTCGCCTGGGATTTGGTCAGCCAAGCCGAACACGGTAAGGACAGCCCGGTGTGGCTGGTGGCAACCGACAGGGCGCTGGCCGAGGGCGTCATCAACCGCGTCTCGGCACTAATCGACAGCCTGCCGGAAACCAACGCCGCCGCGGCCCGCATCGCATGGGACGAACGAGCCGAAGTGATCCTCTGCGACAGCCGTGAGGAAGCCGCCGAGGTCGCGGACCGATACGCCCCCGAACATTTGCAGGTGCAAGCGGCTGATCTGGATTGGTGGCTGGACCGGCTTACGGCCTATGGCTCGTTGTTTCTGGGGAAGGAAACGACCGTGGCCTTTGGGGACAAGACCTCGGGCCCGAACCATGTGCTGCCAACCAGTGGCGCGGCGCGCTATACCGGTGGTCTGTCGGTGCACAAATTCACCAAGACCGTGACCTGGCAGCGCTGCAATGACGTCGCCTCGCACGAGTTGGCCCTGCGCACCGCAAGGATCAGTCGGGTCGAAGGGATGGAGGGCCATGCCCGAGCGGCAGAGTTGCGCAAGCGGCCTTAACTTGCCAAAGACCGCAGCCGTCAATCGCACCCCGATCCGTCGCTCGAATACGGTAGACCGCGCCACCGTTGACCTCATCTGACGTGGTCCCGAAGGGTGTGTATGCTCGCGCATAAGAGCGGACATTGCCGTCAATGACGGATGCTTTGATGAGATTGACGATCTCACCCGTATGCCGTGGCAGCAATTGAAGTGTCTCACGAACGCCTTGCAGACCCGAAAGACCTGCAATCGGTGATCAGCATCGGGTTTGCTGCCTTTGGTCGCGACTATTCTGCGGATCTGTCCGTGGCATCCCCTTACAAAAACCGGCGCCCGCATCGGCGCTTTTTTGAAGAATTTCTTGAAAAACCTCACGCACACCGTCTCGTTGCTTGTGTTCCTGCTGCTCGTATGCGGAGGTGGGTCGGCAATCGGCGTGTCGACGTGGCCGGGGGTGTCGTTCTATAGTTCTTGGGACAGCGCGGAGTTACGAAGTTACATGGTGCAAACACCGATAATCATAGCAGTAGGCGTTGGAAAATCTTTTGGTGATTTCAAAGCACTGACAGATGTAGACCTAATCGTGAACCAAGGCGAACGCGTCGTGATCTGTGGCCCGTCGGGGTCAGGAAAATCAACTCTTATTCGGTGTTTCAACGGGCTCGAGAACCACGATACAGGGCGGCTTTGCGTGGACGGCATGGAATTGCGCGAAGATGCGCCGGGTATGCGGCAGCTGCGGCAGGATGTCGGCATGGTGTTTCAACAGTTCAACCTGTTCCCGCACCTGACCATTCTTGAAAACCTGATCATCGGGCCGATGAAAGTCCGCAAGCAATCCCGCGCTGCGGCAGAAGCAACGGCGCGCAAGTATCTTGAGCGGGTCCGCATTCCAGAACAGGCCGATAAACGCCCCGCGCAATTGTCTGGTGGACAGCAACAGCGGGTGGCCATCGCGCGCGCGCTGTGCATGCAGCCGCGGGTGATGCTGTTTGACGAGCCGACCTCCGCCCTGGACCCGGAGATGATCGGCGAAGTGCTGGATGTGATGGTAGAGTTGGCAGAGACGGGCATGACGATGGTTGTCGTGACCCATGAGATGGGATTTGCCCGCAAAGTCGCCGACACGATGGTGTTCATGGAGGCGGGGCGCATCGTCGAGGTTTCCCCGCCCGAAACATTCTTTACCGCGCCCAAAAGTCAACGCGCGCGCGTCTTTCTTGACCAGATACTGGAGCACTGAAGCGTGCGCATGGCGGCTCTGTTCACCCTCAAACGCGTCTTGAACGCCCCGGCGGTCGCCGTTTCACTCTATGCGGTCATCGTTGCCGCGATCGCGTGGGCGTCCTATACGGGCGCCCAGCAGATGGGTTATAATTGGCAGTGGTATCAGGTTCCCGGCTATATCTATACATTCACCGATGACGGGTTCCAGGCGGGTGAGATTCTGACCGGCCTTTGGGCAACAATTCTGTTGTCGCTGACCTGTTTTCTCCTCGCAACCTTGCTTGGCCTTGGCGTGGCATTGCTGCGCTTGTCGGGGTTGATTGTGGGGCGGGCGGTTGCGATCGGGTATCTGGAGTTTGTGCGCAACATCCCCCTGCTGGTGCTGCTTTATCTGTTCTACTACGTGCTTGGCCCTATATTCGGCTTTGACCGCTGGACGGCTGCGGTGCTCACGCTCAGCGTCTACCACTCGGCCCTGATTTCCGAGATTTTTCGCGCAGGCATCAACTCCGTCGCTGTCGGGCAATGGGAGGCCGCAGCCTCGATCGGGATGAGCAAAGGGCAGGCCTATCGCTATATCATCCTGCCCCAATCGGTCCGCTTCATGTTGCCACCGCTGACCGGTGAGATCGTCAATCTAATCAAGTCATCCGCAATCGTCAGCGTGATCGCGGTGGCGGAGTTGACCACCGTGGGCCGCAATATCATCTCGGACACATATATGAGTTTTGAGATCTGGTTCACCGTTGCCGCCGTATATTTAGCACTAACCCTCGTGTTGTCTTTTGGCGTCTCGGCGCTTGAGCGACGTTTTGCAACTGAAACCTGAACCCCACCCAAGGAGAGATCTATGTCATTTACACGAAGAAAAATCATGACAAACGCGCTGGGATTGGCATTCGCCGCCCTGACAAGCACAGTCCTGACGCTTCCCGCCCTTGCCCAGAGCGCGACACAGGACCTTAGTTCTGAATCCGTGATCGAGACCATCAAGAAAGACGGCGTCATCCGTATCGGCCTGTCGATCTTCACACCGTGGTCCATGCGCGATGTGAACGGTGAATTGATCGGCTTTGAATTGGACGTTGGCCGCGAGTTGGCCAAGGATATGGGCGTGGACGTAGAGTTCGTGCCCACTGCATGGGACGGCATCATCCCCCAGCTTGTGTCGGGCAACTTTGACGTGATCATCTCTGGCATGTCGATTACGCCTGCGCGCAACCTGACCGTCAATTTCACCGACCCTTACGCCTATTCCGGCCTGACCATATTGGCCAACACGGCGATGACCGAAGGCTTCACACTTGATGATTACAACAGCCCGGAGGTTACGTTTTCCGCGCGCCGGGGGGCCACGCCAGCGACCGTCATCGCACAGCTTTTCCCAGAAGCGACGCTGTTGCTTTTCGACGAAGACGGTGCCGCGACGCAAGAAGTGCTGAACGGCAACGCCCACGCCACCATGCACGCAGAGCCGACACCTTCGATCGAGGCGCGCCGCTATGCCGATACGCTGTCGGTGCCGTTTGACCAGACCTTCCTTGCGTCCGGTGAAGGGTTTGCGCTTCGCAAAGGGGACGCAGACGCGCTGAACTTCTTCAACAATTGGATCGCGGTGAAACATGCCAGCGGTTGGCTCAAGGAACGCAACGACTATTGGTTCAAGGGCAATGATTGGGAAGATCAGGTCACCCAGTAAGGACCTGGAAGCGTGCCCTCGTTCCTCAAACGCCTGATATGGGCCGACTGGCTGATCCTCATCGTTCTGGTGGGGGCCTTCGGTTATGTCGGCCTGCGTCTGGAGGGCACGCTTAACTACACCTGGCGGTGGGAGCTGATCCCCGATTACTTCATCCGCTACCGCGAAGACCGGCAGGAATGGTTCGCCAACCTATTGCTACAGGGGCTGTTCGCGACACTTCGCATTTGCATCTACGCGGGGATACTGGCCGCCATTTTTGGCACAATTCTCGGTGTGGCACGCTGCGCCGAGAACCTGACGATCCGTCTGCTGGCGCGCACCTATCTTGAATTGCTGCGCAACATCCCGCCAGTCGTCATCATCTTCATCTTTTTCTTCTTTCTATCGCAGCAACTCATCGACGTGCTCAACATGAACGCATGGGCACGCGGCATCGCCCGCAGCGACAGCGCAGCCGCATGGGAATTCTTCTTTGGCGACATGCGCCGTTTCCCGTCGCTTGTCTCGGGCGTGCTGGTCTTGGGGCTGTTTCAGGCGGCTTTTGTCGGGGAAATCGTGCGCGCGGGCATCCAATCAATTCCAAAAGGCCAATTCGAGGCCGCCCGTGCCATCGGGATGAGCCGCTCTCAGGAAATGCGCTATATCGTGATGCCGCAGGCGCTGCGCAAGGTCGTCCCCCCGATGGCAAACCAGTTTATCAGCCTTATCAAGGACAGCTCGATCATCTCGCTGATCTCTGTTCAAGAACTGACCTACAAAACCGTAGAGCTGGTCGCGTCGACGCGGCTGATTTTCGAGGCATGGCTGACGACGGCCGCGTGCTATTTCATCCTCTGCTTTGGACTGTCGCTTCTGTTTCGACGGCTGGAAAAGCATTAGAGCCGGTGCGTCCACCGGGTCTGCATTTTTGTATCATCGCATTCAAAGAACCGCTCGTTCTACTTTTCAAAAAATGGCGACGACGTCACGGCGCACCCGCCTCGTTTGGAAACCAATGTTTCGTCCGGTTGGCGAAGGCGACGAGGGACAGCATCACCGGCACTTCTACCAACACACCGACCACCGTCGCCAGGGCGGCGCCCGAACCAAGCCCGAACAGGCTGATAGCGACGGCCACGGCCAGTTCGAAGAAGTTGGACGTTCCGATCAGCGCGCAGGGGGCTGCAACGTTGAACGGGATGCCCCATGCGCGCGCCGCGCCGTAGGCCACAAAGAAGATGCCGTAGGACTGGAGCAACAGGGGGACCGCGATCAACGCGATGACAAGCGGGCGGTCAAGTATGACCTCGCCCTGAAAGCCGAACAGCAAAACCACGGTCACCAGAAGGCCGAAGATGGAAAAGGGTTGAACACGGGACTTGAAGTTATCCACCGCCGCTTCGCCGCCCTTTGCAATGAGGTTTCGGCGGGTGAGATATCCGGCAACCAGCGGCAACATGACGTATAAGCCCACCGACAGCAGCAACGTGTCCCAAGGCACAACGATATCCGTGACACCCAACAAGAAAGCCACGATAGGTGCGAAGGCGAAGACCATGATCACGTCATTCACGCTAACCTGCACCAGCGTGTAGGTGGGATCGCCTCGTGTCAGGTTTGACCAAACGAAGACCATCGCGGTGCACGGGGCGGCACCCAACAGAATGACGCCCGCCAAATAGGCCTGCGCTTCGTCCGGCGGGATCAATCCTGCGAAGACGTATTCAAAGAACAGCACGCCAAGGGCGGCCATCGTGAAGGGCTTGATCAGCCAGTTCACCACAAGCGTTACGACCAACCCTTTCGGCTTGTCCCCGACCTGTCGCAACGCGCCGAAATCGACACCAACCATCATTGGGTAGACCATCGCCCAGATCAGCACCGCCACGGGCAGGTTGACAGACGCGACCTCTAACGACGCCAAGACGGAAAAGAGGCCGGGAAGCAGATTGCCAAGCACCAGCCCCGTGCCGATGGCAAGCGCCACCCACACAGACAGCCAGCGTTCAAAGGTTCCCAAGCCTGCCGCAGCGGGAAGCGGTGTATCGGTCATATCAGTCTCCTAGCAGGCACAGGCAAGTTCGTTGATGACGGGTTGGCACAGGTCGGGATTGCCGCCGCAGCAGTCCTCCATCAGAAAGGCAAGCAGACCGCGCATCCCGTCCATGTCAGCGAAGTAGCGGATGCTACGGCCTTCCCGCTCGTTTCGGATCAGACCAGAACGCGCAAGGATCGAAAGATTGGCTGACATTGTATTCTGGCGAACATCCAACGTGTCGCTAATGTCCCCGGCCAACATCCCCGCGTCACCGGCCTTGATCAGCAGCCGGAACACTTCAAGCCGCGTGGACTGACTGAGTGCGGCGAACGCACCGAGAGCATGATTCTTATCCATATATCGTGAATTATTGATATTAACACGGGCGGTCAAGCCTGCTGAGTTCGCCCAATGGGTGTTGGGGTGATACAGTCGCCCTTAACCCGTCACCGCCTGGATTTTCATACTCCCTTCTGGTGGCCGGGATTTGAAAATCCGTGACGCGTCTTCCAGCAATATCTGATGCGAAACAAGACGGCCGATGTCGGGGCCATAAGCAATGATCGACGCCAGTTCGGTTGGACCGGTGGTTCGCACGCTGCAGTCGACCATAGAATTTGGGAACGCGACGTTCTGTTCGGTCCATCACGCAAGGGTCGGGTCTGACACGAGGCCATATGGGCTCTTGCCCAAATCGAAGCCGAAATGGCTGTCAGACATCCCTCGAAGTTGCGCGAAATCGTTGAACAGCGGATGAGCGATCAGCCCGCATATTGGAAAGACCACGACAATGGCTCAATAGCCGCGGTGTCGTGGCTGCGGGTCAATAGCTACAGCGACCGCATCCGTTAGTACTGGAGAGATCCCGACCAACGCCGCTAACCTGCTTGCCCACCACATCAACAGATGTGTCGCGAGGTATTTCAAAGCTGCGGGCATGCCCCAGCCGTGAAGCGACATTGGTGGCACCAATGCAAAATTCAGGCGGCGAGTCACATACTCGCATCGGTATGAAACCCATCGGCTCAGACGTGAAACAGATTGCCGACACCATAGGCCAACGCCGCCGCCGCGCCACCGATCAGCATCGTTTCCCCGGCCGACCGCCACCACGGCGTAAGCGACCAGTGGCTTTTCAGGGCGCCAATACCAAAGAAGGTCGCCATCGTCATTCCTGCGGACAGACCGAAGGCATCCTCCATGCCAAACAGGAACGGCAGCACCGGGATCATCCCGGCAATCAGGAATGACAGGAATGTCGTGATGGCAGATCGCAACGGGCGGGGATCAATGCCACCCAACCCATACTCGCCCTCCATCATGAGAGCGATCCAGCTTTCCCGATCCTGTGTTATCGCGTCGGTCGCCTGATCCAGGACACGACCTTGCAGACCCTTTCGCGACAGGATTTCGCGCACTTCCAGCCATTCACCGCGCGGATGTTCGTCAATGTGCTTCTCCTCAATCTTGCGGATGCGCAAAAAGTTGTCCTGCTCTGCTTTGATCCCCGAGTAGTTTGCCGCCGCCATTGAAAAGCCGTCTGCCAGCACATTGGCCAAGCCCAAAACGACGACAACAAACGGAGAAAGCCCAGCCCCCGCCACGCCTGCGACGATGGCGAAAGTCGTAACCGTGCCGTCGATGGCACCGTAGACCGCATCGCGAAGCACACCTCTGCCTTGCGGCGCGCCGATACGCTCTGAAATTCCCTGACGCGTGTGAGAATGCTCAGCCATTCTGTTGTTCCTTCCAGTTTCAGTAACGATCAGCGCAGCAGCCGACTTGGCCCGTGGGGTCGAATTGGCGGACAATAGCAATTGGTGGCGCTCTACCAGCTTCGCAGCTGAAAAAACGCCCCAAACGAAGCGTATTTTACGCCCTTTCTGGGACGTTTGCCATGATCCGGGGCAACGCGAACGTGTCCGCTCAGTGCTAGACTTAGGGGTCTTCAAAGCGAAGGGAGAAAGCCATGCCTACCAATGCTCCAGAAGTTCAGCATCACATCATTGGCGGTGGAATTGCCGGTCTGGCAACAGCCGTTTTTCTAGTGCGAGACGCGGGCGTTGAAGGGGGCGCCATCCAAATCTATGAACAGCTCGATGTGGCGGGTGGGTCGCTTGATGGGGCTGGCAATTCAGACGACGGTTATCTGATCCGTGGTGGTCGCATGTTTGAAGAGCACTTTGCCTGCACCTTCGACCTTCTGGACTCCATTCCGTCAGCGGACGACCCCAACATTTCTGTTTCCGAGGATATCATGGCGTTTAACCGCATGGTGCCTGGGTCTTCAAATTGCCGCCTTGTGCGTGACGGAAAACCCGCCGAAGATCGCTATGATCTGACGCTGAGCGCCCGTGACATCGTCGATATCAACCGGCTGATATTGCATTCGGAAAGCGGGCTTGGTCCGCAGCGGATAGACGAATGGTTCAAGCCATCATTCTTTGACAGCAATTTCTGGATGATGTGGTCCACAATGTTCTCGTTTCAGCCTTGGCATGCATTGGTCGAGATGCGTCGCTACCTAAGGCGTTTCATCCACCTGTTCCCCGGTTTTTCTCGGATCGCCGGGATCTTGCGCACGCGTTACAATCAGTATGATACGTTGATCGCCCCGATCATGATCTGGCTGCGCGACAGGGGCGTCAAGATCACCACTGGCGCGCAAGTCACTGATGTCACCATCGAGGGGTCGCGGCAGGACCGCTGTGTCACTGGCTTTGCGCTGGCCGACGGCCGCACAGTTGCGGTTTCCAAATCCGACCGCGTCTATCTGACGCTCGGCTCTATGACCGATGGATCTGTTTTGGGTTCGAATGACCGCGCGCCGACCCTAGAGGATCGCGAAGGCGGTGCTTGGGCACTGTGGCGTGGTCTCGCAGCCCAACATGAAGGTTTCGGTCGCCCCGAAACCTTCTGCGGCGACCCTGCCAAAACGGCTTGGCATTCCTTCACGGTCACGCTTGATACACCCGATTTCTTCGAATTCATGGAGGATTTCACCAACAACCGGACCGGAACCGGGGGGCTGGTCACCTTTGCTGACTCGGGCTGGACCCTTTCTATCGTCCTGTTCCACCAGCCCCATTTTCGCGGTCAAAAGCATGGCACCTATACGCTTTGGGGCTATGGGCTGCGCGGGGAGCGGACCGGAGATTTTGTGACCAAACCGATGTGGGAGGCGACGGGGGACGAAATCATTTCGGAGCTTTGCGGACACCTGAAACTGAGCGAAGCTCAAAAGGCATGGTTCAAAGGCGCGCGCGTCATACCCTGCCGAATGCCGTTCGTCACCAGCCAGTTCATGCCACGCCACCCCGCAGACCGCCCGGATGTGCGCCCAAGTGGCGCGCAAAACTTCGCTGTGATCGGGCAGTTTTGCGAACAACCGCGCGACTGTGTGTTTACGGTTGAATATTCGGTGCGGTCCGCACGCACGGCGGTTTCAAGCTTGACGGGCAGGACAGACCCGCCACCCCCAGTGGCGGCCACTGACCATGATCCAAGGGTTCTGGCCAAGGCTGCGCGTGTCTTGATCGGGATGTGATCATTCTGGGCGCCGTCGGACATCACGAACCGTCCTTCGGCGCCGCGCCTGCTGACTACTTCATCGCGTCCGTCAGATACGCAACGGCCAAAGCAACGGTCGCGATCTGCGGATAATCTTTTTCGGGAATATCCACACCCGTGCGCTTGTGCAATGCGGTCACAAGATTAAGGACATCCATCGAATCCAGCTCAAGGTCATCCTGAATATGATCATCATCGCTGACGGTATCGGTGTCGATGTCGGGCGCAATACTGGCAAGTTCTTCCAGATAGGCCGCGCGGATTTCTGCTTCTGTCATAGGCTCTCCGGTTCGTTCAAGAGGGTCTCAAATTCAGTAATGAAGCGGGCGACCTGACGGCCGTCACTTACGCGATGGTCTGCAGATATGGAAAGTGTCACAACGCTGCGCGGTATGACCTGATCGTTCAACACCCACGGCCTGACCTGCGGTGATCCAAGCCCGACAAGGGCGACTTGCGGCGGGAATATGACGCCGGTCATGACGTCGGCGCTCGTATCACCCAGACTAGAGATCGTAATGGTGCCTTGCGTCATTTCCGAGCCCTTCAACCGTCCAGCCCGGGCCCGTGAGACAAGATCCCGCATACCTGCCATCGTCTGATCAAGGTCAAGCGCCACGGCGTCCATCAGGGCAGGCGCGACCAAACCACCACCGCGAAGGGCAACGGCAACGCCGGGGTTCACGGCCTTTGCAGCGTGGAATGCGCCATCTGTGAAATGTCCGTTCATGGTCTTCACCCTGGCAGCAGCCAGCGCTGCGGCACGAACAAACAAGGCGCCCAGCAATATCCGTTCAGCGGGCGGACGACCGGCATTCAGCTTGGCAAGGAAATCGCTCGCGGGTTGAACGTCGATCGTCTGGGACAGATAGAAATGGGGAATTGTCTGCTTCGAGCGTGTCATCGCCGCAGCAATTGCCTTGCGCATCTCTTCAATTGGCGATCCCGGTTTTGCAGCGGCTTGTGGCGACTTACTTGGCGCGCCGTCGACATCACCCAGAACGATGACCCCGCCGGGTCCGCTGCCGCGGATCGTGCTGAGGTCAAGGCCAAGCTCGTGTGCCCTGACCCGTGCTGCGGGCGACGCTGCGTTCGGGCTTTGCGGTACAGAAGTCGGCGCGACTGTTGGCGGTGCTGGTGCCGTGGCAGGTGCTTTCACTGCTTCCCTTTCCGGAGCGTGTGGTTCGGCAGGCGGTCGCTCGGCCGCAGGCGCTGCTTTGGCAGGTGGGGGTTCAACCGATGGCTCCGCTTTCGCGGGCGGTGCCTCTCCTTCCGCCAGCAAAACAGCAAGCGGCGCACCGACCGGTAATTCGGTTCCGAGCTGCGCCACTAATTCGTGAACTGTGCCGTTTTCGAAGACTTCGATCTCGATGGCGCCTTTCTGGGTTTCGACCACAGCGACCACATCACCCCGAGCGACCGTGTCGCCGGGTTGAACCAGCCATTCGACCAAGGTGGCGGCCTCCATATCGGCGCCAAGCGAGGGCATGTTGAAAATACCCATCTCAGCGCCCCAACAGTGCGCGCGCCGCCGCGACGATACCGGGCGTTTGCGGGATGGAGGCATCCTCCAGATGTTTCGGATAAGGGATCGGCACTTCCTCGGCGCAGACACGCCCGACCGGTGCATCCAGCGACCAAAGCGCCTGCTCCATGATCCGCGCCGAGATTTCGGCCGAGATGGATCCGGTGCGCCAGCCTTCGTCGATGATGATCGCGCGGCGGGTCTTGTTAACCGACGCCATGATCGTCGCGTCATCAAGCGGGCGCAAAGTCCGAAGGTCGATGACCTCTGCGCTGATCCCGGCCTCTGCCAATTCTTCGGCGGCCGCAAGCACCTTGAAGAGCGACCCGCCATAGGTGATCAGACTGATGTCGGTGCCTTCGCGCCTGACCGCGGCCTTTGATATGTCGACCGGCCCGGCAGCTTCGTCGATTTGACCCGTGTTGTTGTAAAGCATGACATTCTCGAAGATCAGGACGGGGTCCGGGTCTTCCAGCGCGGTCCAGAGCATCCCGCGAGCGTCTTCCAGCGTTGCAGGCGTCAGCACTTTCAGCCCCGGAATATGTCCATACCAACCTTCAAGGCTGTGGGAATGCTGCGCGGCAAGTTGCTTGCCCGCGCCGGTGGCCATGCGGATAACGACCGGCACGCCGAATTGACCGCCCGACATATGCCGGATCGTGGCCGCAGTGTTCATGATCTGGTCAAGCGCCAACAGCGAAAAGTTGACTGTCATCAATTCGACGATCGGTCGCATCCCGACAGCAGCAGCCCCGATCCCTGCCCCGGTGAAGCCGCTTTCAGACAGCGGTGTGTCGCGGATACGGTCTTGGCCAAATTCGTCCATCAATCCCTTCGAAACGGCATAACACCCGCCGTAAGCTCCCACATCCTCGCCCATCAGGAATACGCGGTCATCGCGGATCATCGCGTCGCGGATCGCCTGTTTCACGGCTTCGCGGTAGGTTATTTCGACCGTCTTACCAGACAGAGCGGGGGTGGTCGGCGGGTCAGGCTGCGGGCCAAGGACGTGTTTGGTCAAGTCCTCGACAGGTTCCCAGGTCCCGGCCTCGGCAAAGGCGACGGCCTCAGCAATTTCTGCGTCCACCGCGCGTTCAATCTCGGACACGTCGCTGTCATGGATCAGGCCGTTTTCAAGCAGCCAGCCCTGAAAGCGGACAATCGGCCCTTTCTTGCGCCATTGCTCGATCTCAGCTTTCTCGCGATACAGTTGAGCGTCGAACATGGAATGGGCGCGAAACCGGTAGGTCCGGCATTCCAGAAACACTGGCCGTCCCGTTTCGCGGATCTGCGCAATCGCTTCGCGCGACGCGGCTTCCACTGCGACGACATCCATGCCGTCCACAACGCGTGACGTGATGCCATAGCTTTCGGCCTTTTGCTGGATATCTGTCTGCGCCTCGGTCCGGGCCAAGGCCGATCCCATCGCATACCCATTGTTTTCGCAGACGAAGAGCACCGGCAAATCCCAAAGCTCGGCCAGATTCATCGACTCGTGGAATTCGCCCTCGGCCACGGCACCTTCACCGAAGAAACAGGCGGTCACATTGGCCTCACCTCGCATCCGGTCGGCCAGCGCAAGCCCGGCAGCCAAGGGCAAACCGCCCCCAACGATGGCATTGCCACCGAAAAAGTTGGTGGCCGCATCAAACAGATGCATCGATCCGCCCCGCCCGCCGGAACACCCTTCGGCTTTGCCATACATCTCGGCCAGGACTGTTGTCATCGGCACGCCCCGCACAAGCGCGTGGCCGTGCTCGCGGTAAGTTGCGACGATACGGTCCTGCGGCCCCAGCACAGGGATCACACCAGCGGCGATCGCTTCCTCTCCGTCATAAAGGTGCAGGAAGCCGCGAATTTTTTGCTGCGTATAGAGCTCGGCACATTTTTCTTCGAACATCCGGACACGGATCATGTCGCGTAGCAGGGCCAGAACGTGCGCTCTATCAAGGTGGGGTTTGTCGATCAAACTCATGTCTCGTCTGTCTCCAAAGTGGAAATGTCGCCTTCAGGCAGGCCCAGTTCACGGGCCTTGAGAAGCCGTCGCATGATCTTGCCCGACCGGGTTTTGGGCAACGTTTTGCGAAAGATGATTTCGCGTGGGGCAACCGCTGCGCCCAACTTCTTGCGGGCATGGCCGCGAATGTCGCGCTCCAGATCGTCGGACGGGTCTATGCCGGGGTTCAGCGTGACATAGGCCTTGATGATCTCACCCGCTGTTTCATCGGGGACGCCGATCACACCGGCCTCGGCGATGGCCTCGTGTTCGATCAGCGCGCTTTCAACTTCGAACGGCCCAATCAAATGACCGGACGTCTTGATCAGATCGTCGGCGCGACCAACGAACCAGAAATACCCGTCCCCGTCGCGCATCGCGAGATCGCCAGAAAGATACCAGCCATCGACGAAGCACTTCTGAAACCGGGCCTCTTCATTCAGGTAGGCGCGCATCATTGACGGCCAGCCGGGGCGCAGTGCCAGCTCTCCTATCTCGTTATCCGCGACTTCGCGGACCGTCCCGTTTTCATGCTCTACGATCCCCGCTTCAATTCCCGGCATCGGCTTGCCCATCGAGCCGGGCTTCACCTTCATTCCGGGCTGATTGGCGATCATGATCCCGCCGGTTTCGGTCTGCCACCAATTGTCGTGGAAGGGCTGGCCAAAGACTTGTTCCGACCAGATCACGGCCTCTGGATTCAGCGGCTCGCCGACGCTTGCCAGAAACCGCAACGAAGAAAAATCAAAAGGTGCTGCGGTCTTGGCCCCCGCGCGCATCATCATACGAATTGCCGTCGGGGCCGAATACCAGACCTCAACCTTCTCTCGCTGAATGGTTTCATACCACCGTTCAAGGTCGAACTCAGCCTCATCCACTATCATCGTCGCGCGGTTCACCAGTGGCGAGATGATGCCGTAAGACGTGCCGGTGACCCAACCGGGGTCTGCGGTGCACCAATAGATCGTGCCGGGCTGCAAATCCAAGGCCCGGTTGCCCGAAAACGCGTGATAGACAACCGCGTTATGGACATGCACCGCCCCCTTGGGCTTGCCAGTCGTGCCCGAGGTGAAATGGATCAACGCGGGGTCTTCAGGTGCTGTTCGCACCGGCTCAAACTCAGACGACGCCGCTGCAAGCGCGGGGCCAAGTGCGACGCAGTCGTCAGGCGCGTCGTCGCCAACAATAAGCACCAGTTTCAGTGTATCTATCTGATCGCGCCAAGCGGCGATCTTGCGTTTGTAGATTGACGCGGTGGTCACCAGCACATTGGCGCTTCCGATTTCCATACGCGTGCGAATTGGTTCCGGGCCAAAAGCCGAAAAGAGTGGCGTGAAAACCATACCCGCCCTGAGTGTTCCCAGCGCGCAGGCATACAGTTCGGGAACGCGCCCCATCAAGACGAAGACACTGTCGCCTTGGTGAAGCCCATGGTCGTGCAACACCGACGCAAACCGGGATGAAAGGTCTTTCAGATCACTGTATGTCAGCTCTTGGCGGGACCCATCTTTGCCAAGCCACAACAGCGCGACCTGATCGGCATGCCCGCCGATCACATGTTGATCAACGGCTGCGTAGGCTATGTTTATGGACCTATCCCGCTTGCCAACTGATCCGCCCATTTCGAAACGAGAATTGGCTTCACCTGATTGACCGTCAACATACCCTTTCTTGGATACATCGCGTCCCGATAGCTCTGGCTTGCGACGCTGTGGCATTGTTTCTTCCTCCACAACAATTATGAACGATGCGTCAAATAGTTGTATGAGTTAGATCAATTCTCGTGCGGATTTGTGCCCTGCAAGCGTGACCGTTGCGTGAGGTTGGACCCAATTTCCCACGGCCCTTCAACGCAAACGCGCATTCTGCCTGCGGTCGCGGCAAGGATGGGCTTTGGCACAGCGCGACACATGGCATCCGCGAAAGACCGCCTACTCATATTGCGACTCGCGTAAATGGTGTATTCTGAGTGTGACGGCATTGCCCGTCCACCACTGGTGGTAGGTATCGCATCTTACCTGCAAACTGCAATTTGGCCGCAAGGCGCTCTCAAAATGCCTGTTCATCGACAGACGATCCGTCCGTTTCCAGCTTTCCTCCATGTCGTTCGCTCCACGATATGGGGCGGGTTGTTTTTGCTGTTTCTTCCCGTCTTCGGGCTGGCGCAGACGCTTACCCTAGAGATGTCGCGCGGCCCCTTGGAAGACGGGCGGTTGCGCGAAGCTATCGCGCTTTCGACTGACTGGATGCGGGCAGCGGAACGCACCGGCCTAAATATCCGTGGCGTCATCATTCGACACGCAGACGAGATGGAAACCAAGCGGAGAACGCCGCAGGATATCAGGAAGGCCAAAAGTCTTCTGGCTGAAATGGGGGGCGTATCGCGTAACACCCAGCTGATCGTTTTCTTTGATCCGCAACGAACGCAAAAGCTGGCCCAGTTGGCGGCGGCGAACATGCGGTCACTGGGGCTTGCGCCACGACTGGTGCCGTTGCCAAACGAAGCGCGCGCCGAGATGCAAAGGATGATGCGGACACGCTCTGACATTTCGGATTTGGAGCCTGGGTTCATCATGCTCACGTGGAGCTTCGCCGAGATGCTCACCCCTTTTCCACGTGTGCCAGAGATCGTGCCGCCGGACCGCGTGCGGCCTGACAATCTGACCCCGGTGACGCTGCCTGATCTTGTCGTTTCTGAGTTCCGCGTGGATTTCGATCCTCGCACCAAAATTCTATCCGCGAAGGCTTTGGTAAGAAATGCCGGGCAGAAAGAGGTGCCAGTTCGCTTTGCCGTGACTTTTCCCGACAGCGCTGGCGTGATCAGAGACCAGCTTGGCCGTTCCGTCGCGGGACCATTGGGTCCGGGTCAGGCGCAATGGGTGGAAGCCGCGGTTCGCGTCAACGATTCCGCGCTCGGGCAAACGGTGCGCCTGCACGCGGTTGCGGATGCCGCCCTGACGATCCACGAGACAAACGAGCGTAACAACAATAGCGTTGAACGAAGCGTATATTTGGTACGTCCGACTCCACCCCCGCTGGATTTGGCTGTTGCGAGGTTTGACCCGACCTATGACCCACTCTCGCGCCGCCTGACGCTTCAGGTCACCGTGCGGAACGTTGGCGGCTCACCCGCCGGACCGTCCTCGCTGCAGGTGTTCGAGACGCAAAGGCTTTTCCCTATTCCCGCGATCTCAATTTCCGCAATCGCGCCGGGCGATCATGCGATTGGCGTGGCCAAAATCATTGTCCCCGAAACCGCATTGGGCAAGGTGGCGCAGTTGGAAGCCGTCGCGAACGCGGACAAAAAGCTGCGAGAGGTCAATTTCAACAACAACAGCTTTGGACCCGTTCGTATCAGGCTGGAGCCACCACCTGAACCAGAGCGTGCCGATCTGGCGCTGGTGGCGTTCAAGGCCCGCTACGATCCGGCATCACAGGAGATCGCCGTGAGCCTCGCAGTCCGCAACGAGGGTCGTGGAAATTCTGGCCCGTTCGAGGTCGGCGTTTTTGACCACACCGGCTTTATCAACGCCACCACATTGCGCTCGGAAGGGTTGGCGTCAGGGCAAAGCACAAGCCGGTCCTTGCGCATCCCGGTGCAAGCCGTGACCACAGCGCGCACGATCGTGCTGCAGGCCGAAGCAGATCCGGGCGATCGGGTGCGCGAAAGCAATACTGACAACAATTTCTCGCCCCAAATCAGGCTGCTTTTGGAAGCTCCTCCCAAGCCGGAACAGCCGGACTTGCAGATCGCGCGGTTGTTTGCGGAATATGACCCGGTGCGGAACCATATCGTGTTGCGCGCCGGTGTGGTGAATTCCGGGCTGGCCCCATCAGAGGCAACGCGCGTCCGATTTTCCGAATTGGACGGTCAGGTGCCGGCGACAAACATAGCCCTGCAAGCGTTAGTTCCCGGGCGGTCCATCATTGTGCAGTCCGAGGCGCCGCTGGCGCCTTCGCCTGAAAGCCGTCTTATGAATTTCGTGGCATGGGTCGATGTCGATCGGCGCGTCGATGAAAGCCGCGAAGACAATAATGAAAGCCATGTAGCGACGCTGCGCATTCCGGCATCAGCTGCGCAATTGCCCGACCTGGTGGTAAGGTCGCTTGCCATTGCTCAGACGCAGGCGGGCGCTCCGGTGAGCGTGACGGCAGAGATCGTGAACACGGGCGGATCCGGCAGCGCTGCGACCGATTTGGAACTGATCGTTGCCGGTGCAGGTCCGATCATCAGGCCGCTGCCTGCCCTTGGTCCAAACGAAAGCTACACGCTCCGACTGGAGGTGCCGGTTCGGGTGACGCTGTTCGACGATACAGTAGAGGTGTCACTTGAAGCCGATCCGGCGGGGCGCAACACCGAGGTCACAAAAGCAAACAATCTGCGCCGCGCACAAGGGGCGCTTCACGCGGCGCGTTGGCCCTGGATTGCGCTTTTTGGCGGCGGCTTGGCAGGGCTGCTTATGATATCACGCCTGTTGTCGCGGCTCGGTCGCGGCCGACCTGACCCGAAATCGAAGATCCCCCCCCATCTCGTCCGGCTGCAACCAAGTGTTCATGCCGGTCAACAAGTCGTAACACCCGAACCCGGCAAACCCGGGATCGAGTTTGAGCTATCGCTGCGCCCTAAAATCGATTCCGGCAACGTGGCAGTGGAGCCCCTTGCAGACACGGGAGACCCAGATTCATGACCGAAACCATGACCACCGAACCGGCTGCGACGCTGACGCTCGCCAAGCTTTACGCTTCCGATAGCGCCGCGTTCTCCAAGCTCGAACCCGATCAATCATCAAAAGCGGCCATGCAGAAAGATGTGGAGCAAATGGGGTCTGGGTTGATCGAGGCGTTCACCTTCGCCGCGGCGCTCGCCGTGCTCTACGAAGCGCTTGATGTGGCCTTTTTGGATATCTTGAAGTCCGGCTGGAAAACCATGGCCGAACTACAGGCCTATCGTGATCTGGAAAAGCATCCGCCAGAAGAAAAGAGCTGGGTTAAGCTAGGGCGGCACAAGTTGACCTCGGCCCATGAACCCAAGGTAGAGGTTTTGTTCAACGGCAAACATCTGGGCCAGTTGGACTTTGACGCCAAGCTGACCCTGAACGTGACAGACGCCAAACTGAAGGTGCAAAATGGGCGCATTTGGGAGGTGACAGGACCCGTGTTCGAAGGCGAGGCGACCCTGTCTTACAAGGGCTTTCTGCTGCTGAAGAAGAACTTGGCGCGGTTTACCCTTCCCAGCGGCGTCACCTTCGAGAAGGGCGTTCCAATCATCCCGATGCCGGTTTCCATCGGTTGAACGCGTGCGTTGAAAAAGCCCACACTGGGCGGGCATTTTCAGCGATTTGTTAAGGTCGGATCAGTCGTTCGACCAACCGGACACGGCTTTGACCTCAAGGAAATCCTCGATCCCAAGGATACCACCTTCGCGTCCATTGCCAGATTGCTTGTAGCCGCCGAAGGGCGACCCTGCCGCGCGCGATGTGCCGTTCATCTCGACCATACCCGACCTCAGGTGGCGGGCCACGCGGTTGGCGCGGGTGCCGTCTTGGGTCTGCACATAGTTTGTCAGGCCATAGACGGTGTCATTGGCGATCTCGACCGCGTCATCCTCGGTGTCGAAGGGGATCATCGCCATCACCGGTCCAAAGATTTCTTCGCGCGCGATGGTCATTTGGTTGTTCACATCCGCAAAGATGGTCGGCTTGACGAAATAGCCTTTGTTCAGACCTTCGGGTCGCCCTGTGCCACCGGCAATCAGGCGCGCGCCTTCATCAATCCCGACTTGGATCAGATCCTGGATCTTGTTCCACTGAAGCTCGCTGACCACGGGGCCAATGTGGCGACCTTCCTTGCTGGCCGGTCCAACCTGCACTTTCTCGGCCGCTTCGCGCGCGGCTTCGACCGCTTGATCATAAACGCCGCGTTGCACCAGCATTCGCGACGGCGCGTTACAGCTTTGCCCGGTGTTCTGCATCATATGCATCACGCCACGCTTCACGGCCTTTTCGTCGGCGTCGTCAAAGATGATGTTGGCGCCTTTGCCGCCCAGCTCAAGGCTGACGCGTTTCAAGGTGTCGGCGGCGGCCTTCGAAATGGCGATGCCCGCACGGGTCGAGCCGGTGAAGCTGACCATGTCCACATCGGGATGGGTGGACAGTTGCGTGCCGACGCCCATACCGTCGCCGTTCACCATGTTGTAGACACCGTCCGGGAAGCCGACCTCGTCAACAATCTCGCTCCAGACGATCGATGATAACGGGGCGATTTCGGATGGTTTCAGTACCATTGTGCAGCCCGCAGCCATCGCGGCCACAACCTTCAGCGACACCTGATTCATCGGCCAGTTCCACGGCGTGATCAGCGCACAAACCCCGATGGGTTCATACAGCAGCCGGTCATTCGGCGCATGAGCACCCAACATCTTGTCGAATTCGAAATCCTTGAACGCCGTGATGAAGTTCTGGATGTGGAACGTGCCCGACCCCACCTGCGACGTGCGGGCCAGATCAATGGGCGCGCCCATCTCGATGCTCATCGCTTCGGCCAGATCGTCCGAGCGTTTCTGATAGACCGCCAGTAGCTTCTCGATCAGAGCCAGCCTGTCTTCCTTTTTCGAGAAACCCCAGTCGGCAAAGGCGGCCTTCGCAGCAGCGACGGCGGCGTCAGTGTCCGCCTGATCACCCAGCGAAATGACCGCGCAAACCTCTTCGGTCGACGGGTCGATGACGTTCAAGTCTTTGGCCGCCGCCGGGGCGACCCATTGACCATTAATATAGAAATCGCGCTTCTCGATCATTCCAGTCTCCTTGGTCGGATTTGCGTGCACTCTGGCATTGCGATTTGTCCGACGCAACCCACGGAAACAAAATTTGATCAAATTTTTAGGTGCGACGATTGGGTTGCGTTTGAACCCAGTCAGGGTCTTTAAATGCGCATAAGAGATCGTAACTTAAGATCAACCGAAATGCTTGGACAGGAGAGACCAAATGGGACTTCGCATTAACGACATCGTGCCAAATTTCACAGCCGAAACAGATCAGGGCAAAATCACCTTCCACGACTGGATCGGGGATAGCTGGGCGATTCTTTTCTCGCACCCCAAAGATTACACGCCTGTCTGCACGACAGAGTTCGGCGCGGTTGCGCAGCTTGCCGACGAATGGGCCAAGCGCGGCACCAAGGTGATCGGGCTGTCCGTCGATAGCGCGGAGGAACATGTCAGCTGGAAAAAAGACATCGAGGGCTATTCGGGCGCCAAAGCGGGCTTCCCGATTATTGCCGACGAAGATCTTGCCGTGTCGAAAGCCTTCGACATGCTGCCCGCCGAAGCTTACCTGCCCGACGGTCGCACGGCCGCTGATTCCGCCTCGGTGCGGTCGGTGTTCATCATCTCGCCGGATAAGAAGGTTCAGTTGATCATGACATACCCAATGTCCGTCGGCCGGAACTTCGCCGAGGTTCTGCGCGCCCTTGATGGCCTGCAGGCCACTTACGGCACACCGATTGCCACCCCTGCGAACTGGATCAAAGGCGAAGACGTGATTGTCGCCCTGACGCTTTCGGACGACGAAGCGAAAGCAAAATTTGGCGACGTGGATATCAAGCTGCCCTACCTGCGGACCACTGCAGACCCAAGCTAAATCCAAGCTGGTTTACCAATGGAAAAGCCCGCAACTTCGGTTGCGGGCTTTGTCTTTTCTGCGAACTGTCCACCACGGCTATCCGGCGTCTTGCGCAGCCTTTATCGCCTGAGACAACACGGCTCGATCACCGATATGGTTGGCCAGAATCAAGACTAGGCGCGCATTCAGAGCATCGCTTTCTTCTTTCGACAAGTTTTCATGCGCCGCCAGAAGCTCGGCATAGAAATCGTCGGCACGATTGATGTTCGGCGTCAGGATAAGGTCGGTCATCGGCGTTACTCCTTGCCAGTTGCACGGCGGATGGCCGCGCGGAACAAGTTTTCGTCAAAGCTGGGGCGGCGTGCGGCCACATGCTGATCTGGCCTGATCAGATAGACGGCACTTGGCGCATCGCCCAGATACCGCTCTTGCAGCGCTCCCGTCTTGTCATCTTTTACGGACAACGCCAACCGCGTGACCTCGACCCCTGCTTCTTCGATCACGTCCGGCGCCTCTGCGTCAATGGTCAGAAGAGTGAACTTGTTGCCCAGCTTGGGCAGCAGGAATTCGTCGCCTAACGGCGCATCGGGGCAAGACGATCCTGGGCGGGTCTTTATCGGCCCATCCAGAGCGTCGGCTGAGTTCAGCGGCGATCCGTCGTAGGTGCAGGGCACGGACAAGCGGCCCGAATTCACAAGCGGCCGGGCAAATTCATACTTTTCGGATAGGTCCAGAACCGCATCGCGCAAAAGGCGGCTGGTCGTGGATTTGGGTGTGATGAAATCAGTCGAGCGCGTCGAATTCAGGATGTTTTCATCGGCGCCGTGAATACGTTCCACGTCATAGCTGTCAAGCAGCGCTTCATCGGCCGTGCCATCAATGACCAACTTCAGCTTCCAGCCCAAGTTGTCAGTGTCTTGCAGGCCCGAGTTCGCACCGCGTGCGCCAAAAGGTGACACTTGGTGGGCTGCGTCGCCCGCAAACAAAACGCGACCGTGGCGGAATTTCTCCATCCGGCGGCATTGGAACGTGTAGATCGAGACCCATTCAAGCTCGAACTCCACATCGTCGCCAAGCATCGCCTTAAGGCGCGGGATCACATTCTCGGGCTTCTTCTCTTCTTCCTTGTCGATGTCCCAGCCAAGTTGCAGGTCAATGCGCCACACGCCATCGGGTTGCTTGTGCAACAGGGCAGATTGGCCGCGGTTGAAGGGCGGATCGAACCAGAACCAGCGTTCGGTTGGAAAATCAGCGTCCATGATCACATCGGCAATCAGGAAGTTGTCTTCGAACACACGCCCTACGAAATCCAGCCCCAGCATTTGACGCGTCGGTGATCCAGCGCCGTCACAAGCGATCAGCCAATCGGCCTCGATGTTATACGGTCCATCGGCCGTGTCGATTTCCAGCGTGGCGTGATCCGGGTGGGTGCCAATTGCTGTGACCTTGTTGCCGCCCCGAATTTCAATCGGCGCGCCCTGGGCTTCCAGCTCGCGCACGCGGTTCACCAGATACTCTTCGAAATAGTATTGCTGAAGATTGATGAAGGCCGGGCGTTGGTGGCCTTCTTCTGGCAGCAGGTTGAACGTATAGACCTCGCGTTCATCAAAGAAGACTTTACCAACGTCCCATTTTACGCCTTTGTCGACCATCGGCTGACCGCAGCCCAGACGGTCAAGAATCTCAAGCGGCCGTTTGGCAAAGCAGATCGCCCGAGATCCGCTGCTGACCTTGTCGTTGTCGTCAACAATGACGACCTTGACCCCCTGCTGTGCCAGATCAATCCCCATGGCCAGCCCGATAGGACCGGCCCCGATGATCACGACCGGGTGGCGCACGGGCGCCGATGCATCCTGATCGGAGCTGTGTTGATAGGGATACAGCGGGACTTCAAAAATCTTGTTCATAGGTTTTCCTCCGGCTGGCGGCGCGCTTGTGCCAATTGTAGCGCATTTCGTTGCGAAAACAACGAAGCTGGTCGGGATGCGCTGATATGCGCGTCAACGCACCCCTTGCGCTTAGCCCTGCAGGGCGTCCCACATCTCCAGATCGCGCTGGGCGGTCCAGATACGGGGCGTATCAATGCCGCGCGCCTCGTCATAGGCACGGGCGACGTTGAAAGGCAGGCAGTGCTCGTAAATCGCGTAGTCGGCAAATTTGGGGTCACATTCGGCGCGACACGCGTCCCATGCCTCTTTCAACGATCCACCCCGCGCGGCAACCTTGGCCACCGGGCGATAGGTGCTTTCCACGAAGTCGCGGGTGTTTTCGATAGCGGCGTTCACCATATCTTTGCCGACCAAAGCGTCACCACGCCCCGGCGCAATCGCGTCCACGTCGAAAGCAGCGATGCTGTCCAATGTATCGCCCCAGTCGCTGAAATGCCCGTCACCGCAATAGCAGGCCGAGTGGTATTCGACGATGTCGCCGGTGAACATCACGTTCTGGTCCGGCACATGGATCACGATATCACCCGCCGTGTGCGCACGCCCCAGATGCATCAGATCAACGCGGCGATTGCCCAGATAGACGGTCATGTCATCGGAAAAGGTGGTGGTTGGATAGGTCAGGCCGGGGATGCTTTCGTGCCCTTCAAACAAGCGCGGGAAGCGTTGGAATTCGCTGTCCCAGTCTTCCTGCCCGCGCTCAACGACCATCGCGCGGGCGGCGTCACCCATGATGATCTGATCCGCGCCATAAGCGGACGCGCCCAACACGCGCACCGCGTGATAATGGGTCAGGACAACATGGCTGATTGGTTTGTCGGTGACCGTGCGCACGCATTCGATGACCTTGTTGGCCAGCCGGGGCGTCGCCTGAGCTTCCACAATCATCACGCTGTCATCGCCAATGATGACGCCGGAATTCGGGTCACCCTCGGCGGTGAACGCATAAAGCCCCTCGCCGATCTCATCAAAGGTGATTTTCTTTTCCGTCATGTCGCCTTGCGACGCGAATGCCTTTGCCATGGTCCGGTTTTCCTTTCTGGACAGGGGTGGGGGATCGTGATTCCCTCACCTCATGTTTGATCGTCGATATCTGCCCTATTGGGGCGTTGCTTTTGTCACCATCGCCACGCTTATCACGCTGCTGGCGATGGGTCGGAATATCTCATGCCCCTGCGGTTACACATTGCTTTGGTATGCAGGTGATGACACCGGGCAAGGGTCGCAGCATTTGATGGACTGGTATACACCAAGCCATCTGATCCACGGTTTCCTGTTCTACGGCGCAACCTTCCTGCTGATGCGCCGTTTTGCCCTTGGTTGGCGGCTGCTGGTCGCCACCATCGTCGAAGGGGCGTGGGAGGTGGCCGAGAACACCGAGGCCGTTATCAACCGCTACCGCGAATTTACCGTATCCGGTGAATACTGGGGCGATAGCGTGGTAAATTCCGCTGTCGATCTTGGCGCCATGTTCTTGGGCTTCTGGCTGGCGTTGCGCCTGCCAATCTGGGCGAGCATCTTGATCGTCGTGGGCTTCGAGGTGCTGACAACCTTTCTGATCCGCGACGGGTTGGCGTTGAACATCATCATGCTGCTGGTGCCATCCGAGGCGATCCTCGAATGGCAGTCTGCAGGGGGATGATGCCCAAACACGCATTTACTTGGGCCACTTCACGGCGGGCAGGATTTTCCCAACACAATCGCCGAACCCTATCAGAAACCCGTCACCCTTGGCGGCCCCGCGCAGGGTCAGGGTGTCGCCATCTTCGATGAAGGTGCGCGTCTCGCCGGTGTCCAGCGTGAAGGGCTCGCGACCTGCCCAGCTCATCTCCATCAGTGAACCATATTCCGTCTTGGTCGGGCCAGAGATCGTGCCAGACCCCAAAAGGTCACCCACATTCATTCCGCAGCCGCCAATCGCGTGGTGGCACAGTTGCTCAGCGGCCGAATAATACATGCGGGTGTAGTTGGTTTCGCCAACAACGCTGGCTTTGTTTGCGCCTTCGGGCTGCATCAGCACTTGCAGCGAGATGTCGTAAAGCCCGTCCTTCGACCCATCGAGATAGGGCAGAAGTTCCTTTTCTCGCTTGGGTGTCGGCGCGCGAAACTCCTCCAGCGCGGCCGCGGTCACGATCCATGGGCTGATCGAGGTGCCAAACGCCTTGCCCTGGAACGGGCCGAGTGGCTGGTATTCCCAACCCTGAATGTCGCGGGCGGACCAGTCGTTCAGAAGGACATAGCCGAAGATCATTTCGTCGGCCTCGTCCACCGTTATGGGTTGACCAAACTCGCAAGACTTGCCGACGATGGCCCCCATCTCAAGTTCAATGTCCAGACGCATCGAGGGGCCGAAGCTTGGCATCTCGGCGTCGGGCGCTTTGCGTTGGCCGTTCGGGCGGTGGATCGGTGTGCCGGAGATCACAACCGAAGATGCGCGCCCATTATATCCAATCGGGATGTGCAGCCAGTTGGCGGGCAGATCGGGTGAGCCGCGCAGGATCGCGCCCATATTGGCCGCGTGCTGACGACCGGCATAGAAGTCGGTGTATTCCGAAACGAGGAACGGCATGTGCAGGTCCGCGTCGGCTTGTTTGACCAGCAGCGGTTCAACCGCCGCGCGCTCTGATGAGCCTTCGCGCAGCAATTGCTCCATACGGGTGCGGAGGGCAGACCATGCATCCGATCCCTGCTCCATCAACTCGTTCCAGAACGGGACGTCGAAGACGGGGTCGTCGCTAATTTCGATCAGGCCAGCCTCTTCTGCTGCGGCCACATCAAAGATCATATCCCCGATAGCGACGCCACAGCGCGGCTCATCATCCCCGACCGAGAAGACACCATAGGGCAGGTTGTTCAGCGGAAAGGGTGTGTCGGCGGAGTTCGCGCTTTCCACCCAGGATTTTTTCAGTTTGCTCATGTGATCCTCACTCGGCGTCCGGCTGTGCCTCGGGTCGCGCATCGGCGAAGGCGGGTAGGGCCAGACAGGTTTCTTCAATCTCGGTCAGACGCGGATAGGGGGTCAGGTCCACCCCCCAGCGCCGCGCATTGTAGTATTGCGCGACAAGGCAGATGTCCGCCAGTGTCGGCGTGTCGCCAAAGGAAAAGCGCGTATCTTTGCGCACCATCTGTTCCAGCGCCGCAAAGCCCCTGTCCATCCAATGGCACATCCACGCTTTCTTGTCTTTAGGTCCAGCGCCGAAAGTGTCGCCCAGATGGGCCACGACACGCAAGTTGTTCACCGGGTGAATATCCATCGCGACAACATGAGCGGCAGCAAGCACATGCGCGCGCTCAACCGGGTCAGGCGGAAGCAATGCGGGGTCGGGCTGTAGCGCCTCCAGATAATCGATGATCGCCAAGGACTGCGTTAGAACCGTTCCGTCATACAGCACCAGTGTCGGCACCAGATGGGCGGGGTTCATTTCAACATACGCTGGCGAATGTTGCTGCCCGCCATCCTTCACCAGATGAACCGATTCCAGTTCCGCGTTGATCCCTTTCAGGTTCAACGCAATGCGCACGCGGTAAGCCGCGGTGGACCGCCAATAGGTATAAAGCTTCATTATTTCTTACCGGGCGTGCCGTCGAACTTCTTCTCAAGGCTCTCCCAGCAGTCGATGTAGTCGTCCTGCAGAGGTGCCTCGTTCGCGGCGAAGGCAGTCAGGTGTTGGGGGAAGCGGGTTTCAAACATGAAGGACATGGTGTTTTCCAACTTATCAGGTCCAAGGTTCGAATTCGAGGCACCCTCGAACGCATCACGGTCTGGCCCGTGCGGAAGCATCATGTTGTGCAAGCTCACGCCGCCGGGGACAAAGCCCTGCGGCTTTGCGTCATACTGACCATAGATGTTGCCCATCAGCTCGGACATGATGTTCTTATGATACCATGGGGGGCGGAAGGTGTTTTCCGCCACCATCCAGCGGTCGCGGAACAGAACGAAGTCGATATTCGCCGTGCCGGGTTGACCCGAAGGCGCGGTGAGGACGGTGAAGATCGAGGGGTCCGGGTGATCGAACAAGATCGCGCCGACCGGGCAATAGGTGGTCAGGTCATATTTGTAAGGCGCATAGTTGCCGTGCCATGCGACCACGTCCAAAGGCGACTGGCCGATTTCGGTCTTATGGAACTGGCCGCACCATTTGATGGTGATGGTAGAGGGCACTTCGCGGTCTTCAAATGCTGCGACGGGAGCTTTGAAGTCACGCGGATTGGCCATGCAGTTCGCGCCGATCGGGCCACGCCCCGGCATCTCGAACTTCTGGCCGTAGTTTTCGCAAACGAAGCCGCGCGCGGGGCCTTCCAGCAGTTCGACGCGGTAAACAAGGCCACGCGGGATGATGCCGATTTCCTGCGGGGCAAGGTCGATGATTCCAAGCTCGGTATAGAAGCGCAGCTTGCCTTCCTGCGGCACGACCAGAAGCTCGCTGTCTGCCGAGAAGAAATAATCGTCCACCATCGATTCCGTCACCAGATAGATGTGCGATGCCATGCCGACCTGCGTGTTCACGTCGCCCGCCGTTGTCATGGTGCGCATTCCAGTGATCCAGTTCAGACCCTCGGTCGTAGGAACCGGATCCCAGCGATACTGACCCAGACTGATCACCTCCGGGTCCACACAGGGCGCGGACTTCCAGTAAGGCATATCAACCTTGGTATAGCGCGCGGAATGTTTCACCGATGGGCGAATGCGGTAACACCACGTCCGTTCAGGCGGGTTGGCCGTGAACGCCGTGCCGGACAGCTGTTCGCCATACAGCCCATATTCGCATTTCTGCGGGCTGTTCATGCCTTGCGGAAGCGCACCGGGCAGAGCCTCGGTTTCGAAATCATTTGCCCAACCGGGCATGTAATGGGTTTCGGTGCCGACCGACGACACCGCGCGCGTCATGTCGCGCCCAGAGCTTTGCTGGTTCATCTGAAGCCTCGTTTCAATGCCCGCGAAGGGCGATCCTGTTTGCAGGGCAATGGTATCGTTGCGCTTGCAATGAAGTCAAGGCGGACGGAGGCAGGGATCGACCAGCTGAAAATCCGAACAATTTGAAAGGTTAAACGCCCGTCAACACACCTTTGCTATCCATGTCCTTGGGTGAAAATGAGGTGGTGGGATGAGCGCGAAAACAAATGCGCCTATAATCATCAAGAAAGTGAAGAAAGTCAGTGGCGGTGGCCACCATGGCGGCGCTTGGAAAGTCGCTTATGCAGACTTCGTGACAGCCATGATGGCGTTCTTCCTTCTGATGTGGCTTTTGAATGCAACAACGGAAAAACAACGCAAAGGTATCGCGGATTATTTCAGCCCCACGATCCCGGTCAACCGTGTTTCCGGGGGCGGTGATGGGTCGTTTGGGGGTGACAGCATCTTCACGGATGAGACGCTGTCGCAGACCGGGACTGGCGGTGTGCCGCTGAACACACCGGGTGGCCAAAACGGCGAACCGGACGCCGAAGAATCAGCTAAGCTGGAGAAGCTAGAGGATATGTTGCTGGGGCGCAGCGGTGAAAGTATGGCAAGTGATGGGGTGGAGCGCCACATCGTCACCCGTGTCACCGACGAGGGCTTGTTGATCGAACTGTTCGATCTGGAAAACGAACGTTTGTTTGAACCACAAAGCAGCGTTCCAACTGCGGTGATGAAAGATCTGATCGCGATGGTGGCCCGCGTCTTCGACCTTGTCGAAAATGGGGTCGCGATCGAAGGTCATGTTGCGACGATGCCGATCGTGATTGCCAACAACACCGCCTGGGATCTTTCCTCGGACCGCGCTAGCGTCGTGCGCAAGCTGTTTGGCGCGCAGGGCTTTGAGCCAGAACGAATCCGACGCGTCACGGGCCATGCCGATCGTCAGCCAGTTGCAGGAAACACGATGGCAGTGCGCAACAATCGCATAGAACTGATCCTTCTCAGGTCTGACAAATAGTGACCCCGTGCGGGTCGAGCACTGACATTTCAGAAGATTTTCTTCCGTTAGCCGCCTGTTAAGGTCGCACCGGTAATGATGTGCCTCAAGACGAAGAATGATGCAGCAGAAAGGCGCACCATGACAATCTCCTCTTCCTTGAGCGCCGGCGTAGCCGGTTTGAACGCACATGCAACGAAATTGGCCACGATTTCGGACAACATCGCGAACTCCTCCACATTCGGATACAAACGGGCGACAGCAGATTTCCAAAGTCTCGTCATTGGCGGCTTGGCGGGATCCGGCACCTATTCAGCCGGCGGGGTCCGAACCACAACGCAACGCCTGATCGATGAACATGGGCCACTGATTTCGACTTCAAACCCGATGGACATCGCGGTCGGTGGGCGCGGTATGCTGCCAGTCACGCAGGAGGTCTTTGCCGACGCAAATCCTGGCGAACGACCGATGATGATGACCACGACCGGCTCGTTTCGAACGGATTCCGAAGGCGTGCTGAAAACCGAAACTGGTCTTGTCCTGTTGGGTTGGCCAGCGGACGCAGATGGAAACATTGCGACCTACCCGCGCGATACGGGAGTCGGGCTGGAGCCGGTTGTCATCAACGCCAACCAGACAGCAGGCGACCCGACAACTGAAATGAAGCTGGGCGTCAACCTTCCGGCAATTGAAACTCAGGCAGGGGCTGACGGAACTGCTCTACCGCTTTCGGTCGAGTATTTCGGAAACTTGGGCACCTCCGAGACTCTGGATTTCTCATTTACCCCGACCGTACCTGGCACCGGGTCGTCAAACGAATGGACAATGGTCATCACGGATAGCGCGTCAGGCGGTGCCTCGATCGGGGAATACACGCTGACGTTTGACAATAGCCGTACAGATGGCGGCACCCTTGCGTCGGTCTCGGTCGTTTCGGGCGGAACATACAATGCGGCGAATGGGACTTTGGACCTGACGGTCCTGGGTGGCCCCATGTCACTGACAATCGGTAAAATTGGCGATCCAAACGGGTTGACCCAACTGTCTGACAGTTTCGCTCCTGTTTCGATCACCAAGGACGGATCACCTGTCGGCAACCTAACGGCCGTCGAGGTTGACGAACACGGCTACATCAAGGCGACCTATGACACCGGCTTCATCCGGACGATCTATCAGGTGCCGCTTGTCGATGTGCCAAATCCGAATGGTCTGATTTCGATGTCGAATCAGGCCTACCAAGTCTCTCCCGAAAGCGGTTCTTTCTTCATGTGGGACGCCGGTGACGGCCCAACCGGAGAGGTTGTGGGTTTCGCCCGTGAAGGGTCGACAACCGACGTAGCCGGCGAACTGACAAACCTGATCCAGACGCAGCGCGCCTACAGCTCGAATGCGAAGGTGATCCAGACCGTGGACGAGATGCTTCAGGAAACAACCAACATCAAACGGTAATGACGCGCGCCACCGGGAGCTAATTCATGAGCATCGCAGGAGCCCTCTCCAACGCCCTTTCAGGCCTGAACGCAAACGCCAGAGCCGCAGAACTTGTGTCTTCAAACGTGGCCAATGCGATGACGGAGGGCTATGCACCCAGATCGTTGGAGCTGTCGACCAGATCGCTCGGTGGCGCGGGTTCGGGCGTGCGCGTCGAAGGTGTCATCCGGCATACGGACAACGTGCTGATTGGCGACCGTCGCCTTGCCGACGCAGCTATAGGGCACACCGGAACACATGCTCAATTCCTCTCGGATCTGGAGCGTGTGATCGGAAGCCCCGACAGCGCGGGGTCCCTTTCGGGACGCATCGCTCAATTCGAAGCGTCTCTGGTCGAAGCTGCAGCACGTCCCGACAGCGAAGCACGCCTGTCCGCAGTTCTGGACGCAGCCAAAGGTTTGACCTCCCATTTGAAGACGACCACCGACAACATTCAAAATGCGCGCCTTGAAGCTGACCGGGGCATCGCGCTTCAGGTCGACCAGCTGAACGCTGGCCTGAAAGATGTTCAGTTCCTCAACACCAAAATTCAAGAAGCCATGATGCGTGGCGTCGACCCGTCCGGCATGATGGACCTTCGCCAATTGAAGATTGATGAAATTTCGTCAATTGTCCCACTCAAGGAAATACCCCGCGACCACGGCCAAGTTGCGCTGATCACCACGGGTGGGGCTTTACTTCTGGATGGCAAAGCTGCCGAGCTGGAATTCTCCACCGTAAACATGATTGTTCCAGAAATGACACAAGCAGGCGGGGCACTATCCGGCTTGACGATCAATGGGCGGGCAATTGTCACCTCGGCTGAGCGAGGCCCGATTGCCGGCGGCTCACTGGCCGGTCTGTTCGATGTCCGCGACGATCTTGCGGTTTCTGCCCAAAGCCGCGTTGACGCTGTTGCCCGCGATCTGGTTGAACGGTTCCAGGACCCTTCACTTGACCCGACACGTGCACCCGGTGGTGCCGGTCTTTTCACGGATAACGGCGCGCCGTTTGACCCACTCGATGAAGTCGCGCTTTCAACGCGCCTTACGGTTAACGCTGCTGTCGATCCTGACCAAAGCGGCGCGATTTGGCGCTTGCGCGATGGGCTTGGCGCGGCCGTTCCGGGCGATGTTGGAAATGCCTCGTTGCTAGGAGACCTTGCCGATGCCTTGTCTGAAAACCGCGTGCCCGCATCGGGCGGGTTTCTTGGCGCGGCCCGGTCGTCCGCTGGCCTTGCGGCTGATCTTTTAACAGTCATTGGCGCAGAACGAAATCAGACCGAAACGCGCCTGACCTTCTCAACAGCACAACACAACAGTTTGCGGCAAATGGAGTATTCGAAGGGTGTCGATACTGATGCGGAAATGCAAAAGCTCATGATGATCGAACAGGCCTACGCGGCGAACGCACAAGTCATTTCGACCGTCGATGAGATGCTTCAAACGATCCTTGGGCTGTAGGAGGCGACCATGTCATTTGCCACATATGGTGATCTCGCAAGCACCTTTCAGACACGACATTTGAATGCCCGCATGAAGCAGGATCTTTCACGACTTGGGATGGAGCTTGCCACAGGTCGCAAATCCGACATGACCTCTGCGACGTCAGGGGATTACGGTCCGATTGCCGGAATTGAACATAGCCTGAAACTCCTGACCGCCCACAAACAGGCAACCAACGAGGCGGCGACATTGACCGCAACAGCGCAGCTTGTTCTTGGGAATATCCAAGAACAAGCGCAAGATGTATCCAGCGGATTGATTGGCGCCATCAGCTCGCACAACACGACGCTAATTGGCGTCACAGCTGTCGATGCACGCGAGAAGTTCGCTTCGATCATTTCCTCTCTGAACACCAACGTCGGCGGTCGATCTCTGTTCGCAGGGGCCGCGACAGATGGTCAAGCACTGGCCGACACAGACACAATCATCAGCGCCCTTCTAAGCGCCGCCTCAGGGCAAACCACAGCATCTGGTGTCGCGATGCAAATCGACGCTTGGTTTGATGACGTCGGCGGCGGATTTGAAACCACCGGTTACATTGGCGCCGACGCAGATATGGGACCTATCCAGCTGGGCAATGGTGAAACCGTGTCGTTGTCAACGAAAGCAGATAGCACCGAAATCCGTGATTTGCTTAGCGCCCTCGCAAAGTCGGTGGTGATTTCGGAAGGCGTCCTTTCTGGGGACGCCACCGCACAAAGAGAGCTAAGCGCGTTGGCCTCGTCCGAGCTGCTTGGCGCCATTGATGGGCTTACGATGACACGCGCCCGGGTCGGAGCGGTCGAAGCGCGGATCGAAAATGCCACTGTTCAAAACGCTGCTGAACGCGCCGCTCTTGAGCTTGCACGAAACGAACTGACGGCCGTTGACCCTTATGAAACCGCAACGGCACTTAAAGCGCTCTATGGACAAATGGAGTCGCTCTACACAGTCACCGCGCGGCTCTCGAAACTCTCATTTACGGACTACATGCGATGATCCGACTTTTCGTTCTTCTCGCTGCTTTTTGCTTGATCGCCAGTTCTTCGACCGCGAATTCCGTTCGCATCAAAGACCTTGTTGAATTCGATGGCGTGCGCGGCAATGACCTTGTTGGCTACGGCCTTGTCGTCGGCTTGAATGGTTCAGGGGATGGCATCCGGAACGCGCCATTCACTGAAGATATTATGTCAAACATACTAGAGCGGCTCGGTGTTAACATCACCGGTGAACAGTTCAGGCCAAAGAATGTCGCGGCCGTTTTCGTCACCGCAACCCTGCCGCCTTTTGCGCGTGCTGGTTCGCGAATTGATGTCACGGTTTCTGCAATCGGTGACGCCAAAAGCCTTCTGGGCGGAACGCTGATCATGACCCCCCTGAATGCAGCCGACGGAGAAATCTACGCGGTTGGTCAAGGTACCGTAATCGCAGGGGGGGCGACTGCAGAAGGCGATGCAGCAACAGTTACGCAAGGTGTTCCAACAAGCGGCGTGATCCCGAATGGTGCACGTGTAGAGCGAGAGATTGACTTTGACTTTACAAAGTTGAAATCAATTCGCCTTGCGCTCAGAACACCCGACTTCACCACAGCCGAACGTATTGAAACCGCAATTAATGGCAAATATGGGCGCATCGTTTCGCGCATGCTGGACAGCGGCACAGTTGTTGTCGACATCAGCGCAACACGGGCTATTTCACCGGCTCATGCAATTGGCACGATCGAAAACCTCGGTGTCCAACCAGAACGGAAAGCAAAAGTTGTCGTTGACCAAAGATCCGGCACGATTGTGATGGGTGCCGATGTCAGGATTAGTCGGGTGGCAGTTTCTCAAGGAAACCTGACACTACGCATCCAGGAGCAACCAGTCGTTGTTCAACCCAACCCATTCTCGGCCGGAGAGGCTATCGTCGTCCCCCGCACCAACGCTAGCATCGAAGAAGAGCCGGGGACAGGCCTTGCCGAGGTTGAAGGCGGCACATCGCTTTCAGAAGTGATCGCTGGGTTGAATGCTTTGGGGGTCGCGCCACGTGACATGATCGACATATTGAAAAGCATAAAGGCTGCCGGCGCGCTGCACGCTGACTTCATTGTCAGATGACCACTAAGATTTGGCGCTTTGCGCAACGCAAAGGGCGACCACCTTTCATTGAAAAAGGCCAACTCAGACCTCGGCGGGCTGGTCCGCTCAGCTAGGGGTCCGCATCTTCGATTGCTTATCAGCAAAAATCATGGAGGCGGCAGTGTTGGCTAGTCCCGTCCTTCGTTGATTAGAAATCCAGATTCTCAACTGACAACGCATTTTGTTGAATGAACTCTCGACGCGGCTCAACCACATCCCCCATCAGCTTTGTGAAGATGTCGTCAGCTTCGGCAAGATCATCTACTTTCACCTGCAAAAAGGTGCGCGCTTCTGGATCAAGTGTGGTTTCCCAAAGTTGGTCGGGGTTCATTTCACCCAAGCCCTTGTATCGCTGGAGGGTCAAACCCTTTTCGCCCTCGGTCAGAATGGCTTTCAACAGATCGATCGGCCCCTGCACCAGTATCTCGCGATCCTTGCGAACAAGTTTGGAGTTGTCGTGGTAAAGGTCACGGGTTTCCTTTGAAATCTCGGAAAGGCGTCGTGCCTCACCGGATCTCAACACCGCGCCATCAAGGGTCCGGATTTCTTCGACGCCGCGAAGCACTCGTGCCAGACGAATCCCATGGTCTTGCGTAATCCGGCCCTGCCAACCCTTTTCATACTCGACTGCGACCTTGTCCAACCGCGCCGCAACACTTTCTGCGACGGCCTGCAGGTCTGCGTCTGCGCGTCCGGCATCAAAGGCCCCTGAGAGCGCCGCTTGTTCAACAATATTGCGTGGATAGTGCGTCGGAAAAGCGTCCAGTATTCGCTTGAAATTGCGCGCGGCCTCCACCACGCGTGCCAGATCTGCGCCAGCGATTTCTTCGCCATTTGTCAGGCGCAAAACCGTGCCGTCAATGCCCTGCTCGATCAGATAGTCCTCTAGCGCGACTTGGTCCTTCACATAGACCTCGGACTTGCCGCGGCTCACTTTGTAAAGCGGCGGTTGCGCAATATAGAGATAGCCCCCCTCAATCAGCTCGGGCATCTGGCGGAAGAAAAACGTTAAAAGCAGTGTGCGGATGTGCGCACCATCGACATCTGCATCGGTCATAATGACGATCTTGTGGTAGCGCAGCTTCGATATGTCGAATTCGTCACGGCCAATCCCGGTGCCCAGCGCGGTGATGATCGTGCCGATTTCCTGGCTCGACAGCATTCGATCAAACCTTGCCCGTTCCACGTTCAGGATCTTACCTCGAAGGGGAAGAACGGCCTGATTATGGCGCGAACGGCCTTGCTTGGCAGAACCACCGGCCGAGTCCCCCTCGACCATGAACAGTTCACGCTTGGCTGGATCACGCTCTTGGCAATCAGCGAGTTTGCCGGGAAGGGACGCCACATCAAGAGAGGATTTTTTGCGCGTCATCTCACGGGCTTTGCGCGCCGCCTCGCGGGCGAGCGCGGCATCAATGATTTTTCCGACAATCATCTTGGCGACGGTCGGGTTTTCCTCGAACCATTCTTGCAGCTTTTCGTTCATCAAGCCCTCGACAGCGGGTCGCACTTCCGAGCTGACCAGTTTGTCTTTGGTCTGGGACGAGAATTTGGGGTCGGGAACTTTAACAGACAGCACGCAGGTCAGCCCCTCACGAGCATCATCGCCCGTGAAATTCACCTTTTCTTTCTTCGCTAGTCCTGTTGAATTTGCGTATAGGTTCAGCGTTCGCGTCAACGCGCCGCGAAAGCCCGCCAAGTGTGCGCCACCGTCACGCTGTGGAATGTTGTTGGTGAACGGCAACACGTTTTCATGGTAGCTATCATTCCACCACATCGCCACTTCGACGCCAATTCCGTCCTTTTCGCCGGTTACAAAAATCGGCTCTTCCATCAAGGCCGTTTTGGATCGATCAAGGTATCGCACGAATTCCTTGACGCCCCCGTCATAGTGCATTTCCGAACGCAGTTTTTCTGCAGGACGCTCGTCTTCGATGATGATCCGCACGCCCGAATTCAGGAAAGACAGTTCGCGAAGGCGGTTCTCTAGCGTCTTGAATTGATATTCCAGGTTCGAGAACGTGGTGGTTGAAGCAAGAAACCGCACTTCGGTTCCGGTGCGATCCCCGCAATCACCGACAACTTTCAGATGCTCGACGGTCTCGCCCCGCTCAAACTTGGCATAGTGTTCCTTGCCATTGCGCCAAATACGCAATTCAAGCCAGTCGGACAGTGCATTCACAACCGAAACCCCAACGCCGTGCAGGCCGCCTGAAACTTTGTAGGAGTTTGAGTCGAACTTACCGCCTGCATGCAGTTGGGTCATAATGACTTCGGCAGCCGAAACACCTTCTTCGGAGTGAATATCAACCGGAATTCCGCGCCCATTGTCTGAAACCGAAACCGAACTGTCGGCGTGAATTGTCACGTTCACTGCGTCGGCATGGCCAGCCAATGCTTCGTCGATCCCGTTATCGACAACCTCATAGACCATATGGTGCAGGCCTGACCCATCATCGGTGTCACCGATATACATGCCCGGACGCTTGCGGACAGCATCTAAACCTTTGAGAACTTTAATAGATTCGGCGCCGTATTCGGTGCCGTTCTGCGCGTCATCAGCCATGTGGGCATTCCTGTTTATTGTTCCGGAAAATATAGGGTTTTCCGGGGGTGTTGTCACCTATCTGACACAAGATTTAGTGTCAAACCGCCCAGATTTCCGCTTATGCGAAAGGAATGACCAGACCGACCAGAATTAGCAGGCTTCCGGCGGCCAAATTCATGCGCTTAAGCGACTGTGGTGAGGACAAAAGGCTGCGGGCGCGGTCGATGAAGAACGCTAGTCCCAAATTGCCGACAAGCGGGACCACAAACGAGGCGACGCCAATCGCTACGACATCCGGAAGCGTCAACCGCGTCAGGTCGAAAAATCCTGGCAATACACCCATGTAGAATAGGATCGCCTTGGGGTTGGACAGTATGACAATCAATCCTGCCACGAACCCCGCCCAGACGCCGGGGCGGGTCAGTCTGCGGTCTCCCGATATGCCCGCATCTGCTGACCGGATAATGGTGACCCCGAGCCAGATGAAGAAAAGGGCAGCGATGGCCCTTAACACCAGCATTGCACCGCCAATGCTGGAGGCGACCCAGCCCATTCCCAGCGCGGCCAGCACAGCCCAGAAGATATCCCCAATTGCGACACCCATCGCCAGCGGCCACGCCTGCGCAAAGCCGCCCGCCAAGACGCGCGCGACCAAGGCAACCCATACCGGACCAGGGGTGAGAAACAGGATAAACAAACCGAGGATGTAGAACCCCAGCTCGGCGACGGTAAGCGTCAAACCAAATGACCTTCTTCATCCAGCGGCCAGAACGGGTTGAATGCATATTCCCAGATATGCCCATCAGGATCGGCAATATAGCCCGAATACCCACCCCATTCCGTCTTCACTGGCGCAGTGACTTCGCGCGCACCAGCTTTCAGTGCGCGTTCATACGCCGCGTCCACTTCGGCTTCCGAAACAAAGCACTGCGAAAGCGTCATTGCACCGGTCGACAGGTCTTCCATGGGACGACCCTGTTCACGCGCAAGCCCTTCGAGCGTGAAGAAACCAAACTTCATCCCGTTCATGTTGTAGAAAACGACAAGGTCCAACACGGTATCAGGCACCCACCCGATCGCTTCGTAGAAGGCACGCGCGCGGTCTATGCTGGCCACACCAAGAGTGATCAGGCTGACACGGTTCATGTTCATTTGTTTCGCCTCGCTTTCATGACGCCCCACACGGAAGGTCGTGATCAGGCGCGTGAACTCTGGCAAATCAACTGCCTTTCGGCAATGGGCTAGTTGTCAAATCGCGCCGTCGTGCAGAACCTCTATGAACGATGTTCCATCAACTTCGCCCACGCTCATATGCTGGGCACGAGCCCCAAGCGTGCTGAACAACTCGGGCCCGGTTCCCGTCATGAACGCTTGCGCCCCCAAGGCGCAGATCTCGTCATACAGGGCGGCGCGTCGACCGGCGTCAAGATGGGCCGCCACTTCGTCAAGAAGCAGGATCGGAGGGGCGCCAAATGTCTGGGCCAGCGCGCGACCATTGGCCAAGATTAGTGAAACCAAAAGCGCCTTCTGCTCGCCTGTTGAACAATCGCGCGCGGCCATGCCTTTGGTTGCATAGCTCGCGGCCAGATCAACACGGTGCGGCCCGACAAGCGTGCGGCCTGCCAGCACATCGCGCGCGCGGCTTTCGGCAAACGCAACTGCAAGTCCTGCCTCATCTGTCGGCGCGTCAGATTCTTGCGCATGAACAAGTGACAGATCGGCGACGGGAAACGCGGTTTCTGCCTCGGCTTGCGCCGCCCTCAGTTGGATCAGCGTCGCCGCCCGGTTCGCCGAAATTGCCGCACCCGCCTTGGCCATCTGCGCCTCGAGCGCGCGATACCAATGGGCATCGCGCTGGCCGTCCTTCAAAAGGCGGTTCCTTTCGCGCATCGCTTTTTCATAGGTCAGAACCGCATCTGCATGTGAGGGCTCGAAACTCATGGTCATGCGGTCCAGAAACCGCCGGCGACCGTCTGCGCCTTCGACCCATAGCCGGTCCATCACCGGCACCAACCAGATCACGCGCGCAATGCGACTAAGCGCAATCTGTGGCGCGGTCTTTCCGTCAATTCGAACTTGCCGGGTTGCGCCGGCCTCAACCCAGGTTTCGACCTCGTGCATCTGGTGCAGGCTTTGCAAGATCGCAGCGACCTTCCAACCGACGCCCTCGGGTCGCCGGATCATTTCTTCAACCGTCGCACGGCGAAGCCCCCTGCCCGGCGACAGCATGGATACCGCTTCAAGAATGTTCGTCTTGCCCGCCCCGTTGACCCCGTGGATCGCCACGGGGCGTCCATCAAGATCCAGCTTGGCGGCTTTATGACTGCGAAAATGGCTCAATCGCAGTTCGCGAAGGGCAAGTGTCATGGCGCCCACCCCTCTGGTTCGTCAGGGCTGATGCACCGGTTCACACACGCATCGGCATCACGACATAAACAGCGCTGGTGTCGTTGCCTTCGCGCATAAGCGTCGGGTCGCCGGACGAATTGAACATGAACACGGCATTCTCGCGGTCCACTTGGCTGGCGATCTCAAGCAGGTATTTGGCGTTAAAGCCGATTTCGAGCCGCTCATCACCATAGGCCACGGCAAGTTCTTCTTCCGCGGCGCCTGCGTCGGGCGCATTGACTGACAGGATCAAGCGATCTTCGTCAAGTTGCAGCTTCACAGCGCGCGATCGTTCGCTGGACACGGTCGCCACGCGGTCGACTGCCTGCGCGAATTCGGCAGCGTCCACCTCTAACTTCCGTGTGTTTCCGCTTGGGATCACGCGGGTGTAGTCCGGGAAAGTGCCATCAATCACCTTCGACGTCAGTGTGATCGCAGGCGTCGCAAACCGGATCTTCGTTTCCGAGACAGACACCGCGATGGTCGCGTCGTCGTCATCCAGAAGTTTGCGCATTTCGCCAACCGTCTTGCGCGGCACGATCACACCCGGCATGTCTTCGGCACCTGCGGGCAAGTCAGCATCGATGCGGGCCAGACGGTGGCCGTCGGTGGCCACACAGCGCAAGACTTTGCCCCCTTCCGCCTCAGAGACATGCATGTAGACGCCATTCAGATAATACCGCGTTTCTTCGGTGGAGATGGCGAATTTCGACTTGTCAAACAGGCGCCGCAGAACCGGCGCAGGGGCCGAGAAGTTCGCCGAATACTCAGACGAGGCCATAACCGGGAAATCTTCCTTGGGCAGCGTCGCCAACGAGAAATTCGACCGCCCGGCTTCGACCGTCAAGCGCCCAGTTGCGCCATCGTCGGTCAGTTGAATCAATGCGCCATCGGGTAATTTGCGCACGATTTCATGCAGGGTTACAGCGGATACAGTCGTGGCACCTGCGCGTTCTACAACCGCATCCGCTTTGTCGACCACTTCGATATCCAGATCAGTGGCACGGAAGGTGACACTGTTTCCGTCCGCTTCGATCAACACGTTTGCCAAAATTGGGATCGTGTTGCGGCGTTCTACAACTGATTGCGCTTGGGCCACGGCCTTAAGAAGCGCGCCGCGTTCGATACTGATCTTCATGTCCCACTCCTGACAGATACCGGGGCGGGGAACATATCACGTTCACCGCCCGGCTCAATTGATTATTCGGAATGTCTGATTCTTTCGCGGGCGGGTCAAGGCTTTAGCACCCTAAAACCCGCCAAATCCAAGCCTGTTCAGGCTTCAAGCGCCCTTCGCAGAAGCTCCAGGTCTTCGGCGATCTGATCGTCGACGCCCTTCAGTTCGTCAATTCGCTTTACCCCATGCATCACCGTCGTGTGGTCGCGACCGCCGAAGCGGCGCCCAATTTCAGGCAGCGACCGCGACGTCATATGCTTGGCAAGATACATCGCCACCTGACGTGGCCGCGCGATGGTGCGCACCCGTTTGGGGCCGATCAGGTCAGACAGTCGGATATTGTAATGCTCGCTGACCTTGCGCTGAATCTCTTCGACCGTGACCTTGCGATCGGATGCGCGAAGGATGTCGCCAAGGCAATCTTGTGCCAGCTCAAGTGTGATTTCGCGGCCCACCAGCGACGCAAACGCGAAAAGACGCATCAAGGCGCCTTCCAGCACACGCACATTGGTCGAAATACGGTGCGCAAGGAAATCCAGAACACCATCTGCAATCACAAGACCATTATATTGCGCCCGGTAAGAATCGACCTTCTTTTGCAGGACACCAAGGCGCAGTTCAAAGTCGGTCGGGTGCAAATCCACCACAAGACCGCATTGCAGGCGGCTTTTGATGCGATCCTCAAGATCCTTGATTTCACCCGGCGCGCGGTCACCCGAGATGATGATTTGCTTGTTCTGGTCTACCAACGCATTGAACGTGTGGAAGAACTCCTCTTGCGTTGAATCCTTGCCAGCGATGAATTGAACGTCATCCACCATCAGCACATCCACGGACCGGAAAAGCTGTTTGAAATCCATCATCTGCTTTTCGCGAATGGCCTGCACAAAGCGATACATGAATTGTTCGGCCGACAGATAAACGACGCGCAGTTCTGGATTGCGGGTCTTCATTTCATGCGCAATGGCGTGCATCAGGTGGGTCTTGCCAAGCCCTACGCCGCCATAAAGGAAAAGAGGGTTAAAGGTGACAGGACCACCTTCGGCGACCCGGCGCGCGGCAGCGTGCGCCAGTTCATTCGGTTTACCGACTACGAAGCTGTCAAAGGTAAATCGGGCGTCAAGCGGAGCGCCCGGCAGCTCTTCCTGATCTGTTCTGGCGGGTATCGCGCTGACCGTGTCGACAGCAGGGGCCGCTTGGGTGGCAACCGTCCTGGCAGGGACGGAAAATTCCAAACGCGAGACTTTCAGGCCTTCGCCGATCATGTGACGCAGAATCTTGTCACCAAAGTTGCGATCGACCCAATTGCCCATGAAATTCGTCGGGACCAGAAACGTCGCGACCCCGTTTGCGAGGTCGGCAAACTCAAGCGGTTCGATCCAGTTTGTATAGTTGTTTTGTCCCACTGCTTTTTGCAGCTTGCTTCGGACCTGTCCCCATTCTTCGTTCGTCATGTCACCTCGACCCGAGTTTCTTGTAACAAGGCCGTTCGACGGCAGCCTTTTACCAATACTATCCAACGCTCAAATTGCGCTTGCGCACCGCAATTCACGTCGGTTTCGTCGCCTCTGCCCCAACAGAGGAAACCGAAACGCCGAGCCAAGACATGCACCTGACGCAAACAGAAAGTTCGCAACTCAGATGCCCTCACAGGCAAAGAGACATGACAATAGCTTGTCCGCCGGGCCAAAAACGGCCCCACAGACATCAGCACGATCAATACTGGAAACCCACCCCCAAGCAGGCACAGAATTCTCATGCAGCTGGGCCAGGTAAGAATCTGGTCCAACCAATAAGCTAAGGATAGAAACCCTTAAGTTTCGCGGGTTTAGCCCGCATTTTTATCATAGTCCCAAGTCGGCGATGTGAATCGCTGAGGGCAAGCTAGCAATCTGTCCGCAGCGCGCGCAATAGAACTTCGCGCTTGACTCTGACTTTCCGAAAGCGAATCCCAAGCCGCTTGCACATTTGCAATTTTTGCCGCCAAAAACGGAAACAGAGCGTGCCATTCCGGACACGCTCTGCTTGTTTTTCATCAGTGACCTTTGGGTCGAAGCGACGCTTAACCCAGGGCCTTCACGCGAGACGACAGGCGCGACATTTTGCGCGCCACGGTGTTCTTGTGATAGACGCCTTTGGTCACGCCGCGCATCAGTTCGGGCTGGGCTGCCTTGAGGGCGGCCGAAGCTGCGTCTTTGTCGCCGGACTCGATCGCTTCTTCAACTTTACGCAGGTAGGTGCGGATGCGCGAACGGCGGGCTTTGTTTACAGCAAAACGAGCTTCGTTCTGACGCGCGCGTTTTTTAGCTTGGGGCGAATTTGCCATGTGTCTGATCCCTTCATCGGGTGTGTATTACGTTTCAATAGCTGCGCGTCAGCACCCGACCGGGTTCAGAACCGGTGATTCTGGCCAGAGCGGGCCTCACGCGCATGTATGACGGCACCCTTTACGGAAAAACTTCCGCAAAGGGAACCCAAAAAACGGCGTTACTTGTCGCGGAACTGCGGTTCGCGCTTCTCGGTGAAGGCGGCCATGCCTTCCTTTTGATCTTCCGTCGCAAACAGCGAATGGAAAACGCGGCGTTCGAACAGGATGCCTTCGGTCAGCGGAAGCTGCTCTGCGCGGTTGACCGTTTCCTTGATCGCCATGACGGTGATCATCGACTTCTCGGCAATCTTCGCGGCTGCAGACATGGCTTCGTCCATCAGCTTTTTGGCCGGCACCACGCGGCTGACAAGCCCGGAGCGTTCAGCCTCTTCCGCGTCCATGAAACGACCGGTCAGATTCATATCCATTGACTTGGCGCGGCCAACCAGCTTGGTCAGACGTTGAGTGCCGCCCATACCGGCCATCACGCCCAGATTTACCTCGGGCTGGCCAAACTTAGCGGTGTCAGATGCGATAATGAAATCACACATCATGGCCAATTCGCACCCGCCGCCCAGCGCATAGCCAGACACGGCTGCGATGATCGGCTTGCGAATGCGCATGATGGCATCTTCTTCCGGGGTGAACAGATCGCCCGCAAAAACATCAACGAAGCTTTTTTCCGCCATCATCTTGATGTCGGCGCCAGCCGCGAAAGCTTTTTCAGATCCGGTGACGACGATGCAGCGCACCTTGTCGTTCTTCTGGGCGTCTGCCAGCGCATCGCCAAGTTCACCCAACAGCTGAAGGTTCAAAGCGTTTAGCGCGTCGGGTCGGTTGAGCTTGATCAGGCAGATATGATCTTCGGTCTCAACGATAATATTCTTATAGGCCATGGTTCCCCTTGCCTTTGTCCGTGGTGGTCGAAGCGGAGTCGTAAGCATGCCCGCCTCTGTGATCAAGCTATCTTTGGCATTGCGCGCAATAGAAAGTTGAGCGACCGGATTGCGTGATTCGCCTTATTTTTCCAGTGCAACCTTGCGTCACGCAGGGTTCACCCTCGCGGCCATAGACCCGAAAATTGTGTTGGAAATAGCCCAGATCGCCGTCTGTCTGGCGATAGTCTTTCAACGACGAACCGCCACTTTCGATCGCTTCAGACAGCACGTCACGGATGATCGGAACAAGCCCCGCGATCCGTGCCGGTGCAATGCGCGCGGCCTTGCGGGTTGGGTGAATGCCTGTGCGAAACAGCACTTCGCACACATATATATTGCCCAGCCCCGCGATGATTCCCTGATCCAGCAGGGCAGTTTTGATGGGTGAATTGCGGTGACTTAGGGCGGCTTGCAGATATGGCTCGTCAAAGGTGTTGCCCAGCGGCTCTGGCCCAAGCACGCGGATCAACTTGTGGTCGCCCAATGTCGCAGTCTCGCATAAATCCATTGCCCCGAACCGGCGAGGATCGTTGAACGTCACCCGCGCGCCGTTGTCCATGTCCAACACCACATGGTCATGTTTTTCGGGCGCCGGGTGGTCGTGCTGAAACTCCCCCAACTGATGACCCGAGATCAGCATCCGCCCTGACATGCCAAGATGGGTAATCAACGTCTCACCCGTATCAAGGTCAGCCAGCAGGTATTTCGACCGCCGCCCAAGCCGCAGCACGCGCGCACCCGTCAGGCGCTCTGCCATCCGGTCGGGAAACGGCCAACGCAGCCCGTCACGCCGGGTTTCGGCGCGCGCAATCCGCGCACCTTCCATCACGGGGGACAAGCCGCGGCGAACCGTCTCGACCTCAGGTAATTCGGGCATCTCGTCCGCCTCTCCATTGTGTGCCACCATTCGTCACGATATGAGGGATCAATCGCAAGGAATGGGCAAGCCTGATGAGCACCTCCGAGACAAAAACAACCCATTTTGGGTTCAAGACCGTGGCCGAGGACGAGAAGGCCGGGATGGTTCACGGCGTTTTCACCAACGTCGCGTCGAAATATGACATCATGAATGACGTCATGTCGGTCGGCATTCACCGTGTCTGGAAAGACGCGATGATGGATTGGTTGGCGCCGCGAAACAGTCAGCGGCTGTTGGACGTAGCAGGTGGCACCGGCGATATCTCGTTCCGGTTTCTTGACCGCGCGTCCGAGGCTTCCGCCGTCGTGCTGGACATGACAGAGTCGATGCTGGTCGAAGGGCGCAAGCGCGCGGACGCGGCCAACAAGGCCGACCACCTTGACTGGGTGGTGGGCGACGCAATGGCGCTGCCCTTCGAAGACAACAGCTTCGATCGCTACACGATCAGCTTCGGCATTCGTAACGTGACGCGCATTCCTGATGCTTTGGCCGAGGCCTATCGCGTTCTGAAACCCGGTGGCCGCCTGATGGTTCTGGAGTTCAGCCAGCTTCCCAATGACGGGATGCAGAAGCTCTATGATCTCTATTCATTCAACGTCATTCCCCGCATGGGCAAGTTGATCGCGAACGACGCGGACAGCTATCAGTATCTGGTCGAATCCATTCGCAAATTCCCCGATCAGGACAGTTTCGCTCAGATGATCCGCGAAGCAGGCTTCGAGAACGTCAAGTATCGCAACCTGTCCCTGGGCATCGCGGCGCTGCATTCCGGGTGGAAAATCTAACATGCGCGGACCCCACAACATCTGGCGGCTGATCCGCACCGGTGCGACCTTTCAACGGACGGGCGCAATGGGCGTTGTGCTGGACGCGATGAATGCGCCTCCGGTTATCCGACTTGCGGCCCGCGTCATTGGCTTTCCGTTCGCATGGCTGGGCAAGAAGGGCGACACGTCCCTGCCGCCCCTGACCCGCGCGATCACGGCGCTGGGCCCGGCGTATATTAAGTTCGGTCAAATCCTTTCAACCCGACCTGATGTTGTCGGCGCTGAACTGTCTGACCAATTGCAGTATCTGCAGGACAAGCTGCCGCCGTTCCCGTCCTCTGTTGCCCGGCGGATGATCGAGAAAGAACTTGGCGTGAAAGTGGACGACGTGTTTTCGGAGTTTTCCGAACCTGTCGCCGCCGCCTCCATTGCGCAGGTGCACCGTGCGCGGGTCGCCGCGACTGGCGAGGATGTCGCGGTCAAAGTGCTGCGCCCGCATATCGAACGCGCGTTTCGCACCGATATCGACGCGTTCCATTTTTCGGCCAGCTTCATCGAATGGCTGCTGCCCTCCACACGCCGCCTGCGCCCCACCGATGTGGTCGAACATTTCGAAGGCGTGGTGATGGGCGAGCTTGATTTGCGTCTGGAAAGCGCCTCGGCCAGCGAGTTTGCAGAGAATACGGCGCAGGACGCGGGCTTCGTGGTGCCCAAGGTGAACTGGGGCCTGTCTGGCCGAACCGTGATGACATTGGGCTGGGGCGAAGGCATTCCGGCAAACGATCTTCCCGCCATTCGCGCCTCGGGGTTGGACATGGACGCGCTGGGCGAACGGGTGTTGCAACTGTTCTTGTCGCATGCGCTGCGCGATGGGCTGTTTCATGGCGACATGCATCAGGGCAACCTGAAATTCGCCGCAAATGGCGATATCATCGCCATCGACTTCGGCATCATGGGGCGGATCGACGAATACACCCGTCGCGTCTATGCCGAGATCTTGTTTGGTTTCATCACCCGCGACTATCGACGCGTGGCCGAGGTGCATTTTGAAGCGGGCTATGTCCCGGCAGACCAAAATGTTGAGGAATTCGCCCGCGCCCTGCGCGCCGTCGGCGAGCCGATTTTCGGCATGGATGCCACGCAGATTTCGATGGGGCGTCTATTGTCATATCTGTTCGAAGTGACCGAGAAATTCGGAATGGAAACTCGCACCGAGTTGATTTTGCTCCAAAGAACCATGGTAGTTGTCGAAGGCGTTGCCAGATCCCTGAACCCACATATCAACATCTGGCAAGTCGCCAAGCCCGTGGTGGAAAGCTACATCTCTAACTCGATCGGTCCCAAAGCATTGATCCGCGATCTGGTGCGAACCTTGCGCGTTCTGGCACGCTTCGGTCCGCGCCTTCCCGAATTGGCCGAGGCAGCGTTGATCCAACAATCGACACCTGAACCTGCGCCAGATCGTGCCCGCCCCTTGCGCGCGATGAGCTATGTGACTTTAGGCGGCGGTCTTGCCCTTGCGGCGGTCTGGGTATCAAGGCTGCTCTAACCGGTCCAACGCCGCCAGTTCCAACCCGATCCCCTGCGCGTAAGCGTCGTCGCCATGCGCCACCTTCCATTGACAATACGCCGCCATGCGCCAGTGAAAAAGGGGCGCAAGGGCACGGTATCTATCGACTGTCAAACAGTCGTGACTGGCGTCGGCATATGTGGCCAGGAAAGTACTGACTTCCTCGGCGCTTAGTGCGCGGCGACCATAGGCCACCTGCATTGCGGGCGACAAAAACACCGCTAGGTCAAGGCTTGGATCACCGATCGCCGGGCATTGCCAATCGATCAACCGAACACCTTTTGGCGTGACAAGAATGTTTCCCGGGACGATGTCGCCGTGCAAAAAAGCTTGGCGTGGGGCAGGCAAATCCGGTGCGGACGGTGGGGCTGGCAAGCCTGACTCAGTCTCCTTCAACATGCGTTGTGCGGTGGCAATCAAGGACTTAGGCGCCGAGCTAAGCGACGGAAGCGCAGCGGGTGGCTGCAACTGATGCAGTTGCGCCATGAGCACTGCTATTTCTTTCAAATCGCCCTGCCAAGTGTTGCCCTCGATGTGTCGGTAGACAAGGCTTTCGCCAATCGCACTTGTCCGAAACGCCACGAATCGCGGCGCGATCGAAACGCCCTCCAGGGTTTGCAACGCTAAGGCCTCGCGGTTTCCATCATTGGCAAACAAGGGTGTCGCGCTGCTTGGGTCATAGAGCTTGCACACAAGGCTCGGCCCGTCAGCAAGGTCTACACGCCAAATGGGGTTCGATCGCCCCCCATCCATGGCGGTCCAGACAGCATCATCCGCAATGACCTTGGCGGCGGACCACATGCGTCTAAGATGTTCCTGTTCGCTCTGAACATTCCGAATTGCCATCTGGCGCACCTCTGAAACCAAACTGGTTCATATCAGAGGCACCTGCCGCGGCAAGCGTCTTCACTACGACTCGCGGATGGCCGAAATACTATCGGCCGAGATTTTTGCACCGCTTTCGGTGATCAGCCACAGCGTCCCACCTTCATTTTGCGTTTCGGTGATGCGGCTGTAGGCTTCGACCGGATCTGACGACAGCACCTGTTCATTCCCGAAGCTGATCAGCTCGAACGAGTAGGTGCCAGATGGCAGAGGATTCCCTGTGTCGTCGACACCTGCCCATTCGATCGGGTCCGATGACACCGGAATGATGGCGTTGTCGACGATATCCCCGACGACATTGCGAACCACAAGCCGCGTCTCATCCGCGCCGACCGCAGGGTTTGGCACAATCGTAACCGGGCTTTGGTCAAAATAGACAGGCGCTGCCACGCGCGCCTCCATTCCGACCCAGCCAGCGATATCAGACATACCCATAAGGCCAAGCTTTGCACCCAACCCCTCAAGAATATCATTGGTTCGCACCTGCTGCTCGACACCAGAAAAGGTCGCCAGTTGCACAGCATAATCCGTCGATTCAACCGGATTGAGCGGGTCTTGGTTTTCCATTTGTGCCGTAAGCATCTTCAAAAAGGTTTCAAAATCAGACGAGATGACGGCTGCTTCGCCATCCTGTGCTTGAGTGTATTGTGCAGGTGATGCCGTCAGTGCGGCTGGCATTGGCTGTCCGATCTCCATGACCGTTCCTTTCAAATTCTGATATCGATCCCAGCGCCGTCACTTAGGGTGACGCGAATTGGGTTCATAGCCGCCCTTTCGGCCGTTGAGTTGAATTGCGGCTGCTCAGGGGCAGCATGTTTTTGTTTCTTTTCCTCGCCTGTGTCGTTGCCGCCTTGATCGTGAAACGCGAAATTCACGCTTTCATATCCAAGGTCGCGCATTTCCTGTCCGAGCATGTCGATATGGCGCCGCATCAGGTCCAACGTTTCCGGTCGTTCGAACTGCAAAACAACGTTCATGGTAGTCGCCTCAGTGTGAAAGGTCACCCGAAGGCGCCCCAGCTCTTCCGGGTTAAGCACCAACTCCGTCGGCTTGTCAGGCGTCAAACGCGCAATATCTGCAACCTGAAGCGCGATCTGTCGGGGGTATTCGTTGGGTCGTAGCCCGGCAATCGGTGCTTTCAAATCCGCCCCACCTTGCACATTCTTCAGTTCCAGCGGTGAAACTTCGACTTCGCTAAGGGGCACCTCATCCGTGGTAATCGTATCTGTTACGAACAGATCTCCCTGAGGTCGATCTTGGTTTGGGATGGGGACAAGCGTCGATCCTGCGCTCGCTTTTGTAACCTCGGCATTGCTTGTCGTGCTGCGCCGCTCAGTTGGCGATTTACGCTCGTGGGTCGGCGCGTCGGCCTGGGTGATCTCTAATGGCGCGGCCGCGCCTGGCGACAACGGCGTTGGCTGTGGGGCGGAGGATACGAACTGTCCGCCGTCCACCAGCCCGGCGCCTGCTTGCGTTGCTGTGGCGTTGGTGGATGCCTTGTTGTTGTCTGCGGCCACCACTGAAGCTTTCGACGCTTGCCAGGTGTTTGGTGCAATCCCATCGGTCTCGATTGTTGGATCAGCGACCGGTGTCGGGTCTAAAACGCGACCCGTTTCTTTGACAGTTTCTGCTTCGACTGAAGGCTCTGCCAAAGCAACTGCCGCTGGCAGTTGAACCTTCCCGGCGGCCATGATTTGTGCAGCCATTGGCCCAACGACCTGGCGCCGCTCTGGCTCTATTCGACGAACCTCATTGCCTTGATGGGGCGGAACAATTTCGCCCGGTTCGAATTGCGCCTTCGGCAAAGCAGTCCGGTCCGTGGTTTCTGCGGAGGGCAGAATTGCCATTGCGTCCGGCAAAGTCTTCGTTTCGAGGGCACGATCAAGCGTAACTATAGCATCCACCGCTTCGCCACTTGCGGCACTTTCCAGTGGTGACTTCGCTTCAGATTTTGCAGCTACTTGCGCAGATGCAGGCTCCAGCTTGATGGCTGAGGTCAACACATTCGGCAAGAAAACCTTGGGACTGACAGATAGGTCGGGTTGCAGCGCGGCCTGCTGCACTGGAAAAGGCAGAGAATCACCCTCCATCTCCGCGCTCAAATCCGTGCCAGCAACTGTCACATCAATCAGCAACGCCTCGAAATCAGGCACTTCGCCCTGCGGTGCGGTGGCGTCTGCACCGGCGGTTCCCGCACCAGCTGGCTCACTAAAACCGCCACCAAGTAGCGCCTGTATTATCTGCATATCAACATCCGGGTCTTCTGCCTCCGATGCATGAACCATCGCAGACGCGAGTTACCAGTTCTTTACCGCTTGATGAGATAACAAAAAAAATTGTCATCAAATACGAGGGGCGATCATGGAGCCGATTTCTACAGGAATGACATTTGGCAAAGTGCCAGCAGCAACCCTAAATGCGTCGAAAGAGGACGCGCAGTTGATGGAGGTCGCGCGCGATCTGGAAGCCAGTTTCCTTTCAGAAATGCTCAAGACCGCAGGGCTTGGAAAACCGCGCGAAAGCTTTGGTGGAGGTGCGGGCGAAGATCAGTTTTCGTCGTTCCTGAGGCAAGCGCAGGCTCAGGAAATGGTCAAAGCGGGCGGGATTGGCCTGGCACAGACTCTGTTTGAAGCATTGAAGGAGCACAGCGTTGACGCTTTTTAACCAACCCGCAGCCAGAGCATTGGAGACTTTGCTGGACCGCGAGCGCGCTTTAATCATCAGCGGCGACATTCAAAAACTCGCCCGCCTGTTGCCTGAAAAGGAACGACTGCTCGAACGCGTTAAAACCATGGGTGATAGCGCAGGTAGGTTGGAGCATATCCAGGGAAAGGCCGATCGCAACCAGTCCCTGCTTGATGCCGTTGCCTGCGGAATCAAGTCGGTTCAGAGCCGGCTGGAAGCCATGCGCGAGGGGCAAAAAGTGCTGCGCACATACACTCAAAAAGGGGAAAGCCAGTCCATTTCTCGCAAGACGACAAAGTTTGAGCGTCGGGCCTGACGGTCTAGATTTACTTCAAATTGCGGGCATTGCGGATGGCGCGATTCAGTTTTCCTTCAGATTTTCGCGCCAAATTTCAAGGGCATCCAAAGCGGGTGGCGCGTGTCAACGATATGACGTCGCAGAAGACAGAATGGCTTTTAACCCTGCCCGGACAGGCAGATACGAAATCCAGGTGCAAAGCACCTAAGACCGAAGGAACTATTCCATGTCCAGCATTCTGACGAACAACAGCGCAATGGTAGCGCTTCAAACCCTGAAATCTATCAATTCCAATCTTGCCAGCACGCAGGCCGAAATCTCGACCGGTAAGGCTGTCGGATCGGCAAAAGACAACGCCGCTGTGTGGGCGATTTCCAAGGTGATGGAAGCTGATGTAAAGGGCTTCAAAGGTATCTCTGAAAGCCTCTCGCTTGGTGAAAGCACGGTCGCCGTCGCGCGGCAAGCCTCGGAAACAGTCACTGATCTTCTGACCGAGATCAAAGGCAAGATCGTTGCAGCGCAGGAAGACAATGTAGATCGGGCAAAAATCCAGACAGACATCGTTGCTCTGCGGGACCAGATCAGCTCTGTTGTCGGCGCTGCTCAGTTCAATGGCCTAAACCTTGTTGACGGCACTCAATCCGGCACAAACGCCAATGGCGCGGCTGGAATTGATGTCTTGTCGTCGCTTGATCGCAAGTCTGATGGCACAGTCGTCACCAGCTCAATCGGGGTCGATGCGCAGAACCTGTCTTTGACCGCCGGCACCACACTGGCCGCTGCGGCCGCATCGGTCGGCACTGACACCGGCACGGCTGGTGTGATCGACGCCAATGATGGCGGGACAAACGATTCGATTACTTTGGATACGTTTGCCTTCCTTGATGCTTCGGGTGGCGCCACGGCAACCGCCGCTGTCATGCCCGATGCGGCAGGTGTGGATACGGCGGTGAATACCGGTCTGGTCGTTGGCGACGCACTTGCGCTGACTATCGGTTCAGTTCAAGGCAACTATGTCGTGAAAGAAGGCGATACCGCTGAATCCGTCGTCGCAGGCATGAAGAACGCGATGATCTCCGCCGGTCTTGATGGCAACAGCTTCAGCATGGATATCGACACCAATGCCGGTCAGCTTGTTGTCACCAACGAAACCAACGGTGACGCAGCATTCTCGTTCAGCGCCTCACGTGGGTCGGGTGGCCTTGCGGGCCTTACGACCATGGATGTTTCGACTTCGTCAGGGGCCGATGCCGCATTGGGCGCAGTGGAAAACATGATCCAGACTTCGATTGATGCATCCGCCTCGTTCGGTTCGGTCGAAGGTCGTATCGAAATTCAGTCGAACTTCGTCGGCAAACTTTCGGACTCGTTGAAATCTGGTATTGGCGCTCTGGTTGACGCCGATATGGAAGCTGCTTCTGCAAAGCTGCAAGCACTTCAGGTTCAGCAACAGCTTGGAACACAAGCACTTTCGATTGCCAACCAGGCTCCGCAGAACATCCTTTCGTTGTTCCGCTAAGCCATTGACCGGGGCGCCAAAAGGCGCCCCGTCTAGCATCATACCTTGAGCGAATTCGTCACCGGAAGGAAAACCCCGTGAACGCAGTAACCCTGGCCAAAACGGCCTACGCTTCGTCGTCCAGAGCACCGCTACAAACATCTAGAGGCACCGAATACGAGGCTTTCGCGAAAATCACGCACCAACTCCAATCAGCATTGAAGAAAGGACGTTCAGGTTTCGCGCAACTCGCCAGCGCCCTGCATGAGAACAGGAGGTTGTGGACCTTGCTGGCGATTGACGTCGCAGAAGACGAAAACGGCCTTCCAGATGACCTACGTGCAAGGGTCTTTTATCTGTCCGAATTTACAGCTGACCACAGCCGCAAGGTTCTGTCCGACGGCGCAGATGCGTCGGTTCTTGTCGAAATCAACGCCGCAATCATGCGTGGTTTGCGCCAAAAGGGGGATGCAGCATGACAGGACTTGTTCTCAAGCTCAGCCCAAAAGAACGTGTTTTGATCAATGGCGCGGTCATTGAAAATGGGGATCGCAGGTCGCGGCTTTCAATTGTCACACCAAACGCCAATATTCTAAGGCTGCGCGACGCGATTCACCCAGAAGAGGCAAATACCCCAGTAAAAAGGGTATGCTACATCGCCCAACTTGTCCTGTCAGGCGATGTCGAGAAGGATGAAGCGCGTTTACAATTGCTCCGCGGTATCGAGCAGTTAAGCCAAGTTCTGACGGATGAAGACAGTCGAGATCTTCTCGGAAAGGCGACAGCAGCGGTCGCGGCAAGCGACTATTATTATGCGATGAAGCAGTTGCGCGCACTGATGCCACGCGAAAATCGCCTTCTTGCGGCTCAATACTCATGACGTTCCAGCCGGTCATACCATACGGCGGTGCGGCCGGTTGGGCATTCCTGCAGCGAACGCAAGAAAATCAAAAGCAGGCGTTTGAAAGCTCTGCAGAGATTCAACGCGATGTCCAATACTTCAAAGAGAAGATCGGAAAAGTCGAGACCAGCGATGATCTGGTCAGTGACCGCAGACTGCTTTCAGTGGCGCTTGGCGCCTATGGATTAGATGACGATATCAACAACAAATACTTCATCAAAAAAATTCTCGACGACGGAACGTTGGACACAGATGATTTGGCCAACAAGCTTTCGGATAAGCGCTATTTGCAGTTCGCAAAAGATTTTGGTTTTGGCGACTATTCGATCCCAAGGACGCAAATATCTGACTTTGGCGATAAAACCGTCGCAGCCTATAAAGAGCGGCAGTTTGAAATCGCTGTCGGCGCACAGAATCAAGATATGCGGTTGGCGATGAGCTTGGAGCGCGAGCTGTCTGAGATCACGCGAAAGAACGCCTCAGACGATACAAAATGGTTCACCATCATGGGCAATCCACCTTTGCGAAAGATATTTGAGACCGCATTTGGCCTGCCGAGCGCGTTTGGAACTCTCGATCTGGATCAGCAGCTTGAAACCTTTCGCGACAAATCCACACAGTATTTTGGCGCAGCAAACGTGAGCCAGTTTGCAGAGCCCGAGAAGCTGGACGAATTGAACAGGCTATTTCTTGTTCGGTCCCAAATTGCCGCTGGCAATGCCGCGATGTCCGGTGGCGCCATCGCTTTGACGCTTCTTCAAAACTTCTAGAGGCAGCTCACCCTAAGCTACTTACGCTGTGACACAATTCGCCAGGCGTCCGAAGCTTGCGACACTCGTATCGACTTCGGGCTCTGTCAAGAAAGCGTCCAGTTTCGGCCAAGCCGCAATTGCTTCATCAAGGGCTTGATCATTCCCGGCAGTGTAAAGACCCGCCTGGATCATCATCTCCGACCGATCGTAAAGCCCAAGCAACCTGCGCCCCTTCGAGATGAGCGCGTTTTCTTCATCCGTCGCCGCATCTGGCAACGCCCTGGACACGGACCGCAACAAATCGATGGCCGGAAAACGACCCCGCTCGGCGATCTTGCGATCCAGAACCACGTGCCCATCCAGCACACCACGCAGGATATCCGCGACAGGTTCCTCCATATCCGACCCAGCAACCAGAACAGAGAAAACTGCTGTAATATCGCCACCCGCTCCGGCACCCGGACCTGCTCGCTCACACAGGGTCGTAATCTGCTGCGCGGTTGAGGGTGGAAATCCACGCAAATTTCCACCTTCGCCCGAGGCCAGGGCGATTTCCCGGTGCGCCTCGGCGAATCTAGTAACGCTGTCAGCAAGAAACAAAACGTGGTTGCCCTGATCCCGAAAATGCTCGGCCACCGTCATCGCGGCCCACCCGCAGCGTCTGCGCACCATCGGGGATTGGTCCGAGGTCGCCGCTACGACCACAGCGCGTTTCATTCCTTCAGCGCCAAGCACACGCTCGACAAACTCGCGAACTTCGCGCCCCCGTTCACCGATCAACGCGATCACAACGACATCGGCATGAACACCGCGCGCCAGATTCGCAAGCAAGGTGGATTTTCCGACTCCAGAGCCTGCAAACAGTCCAATACGCTGACCTTTGACGATTGGCAGAAAGGTGTTGAACGCTGCAAGCCCTGTTTCCAACCGTCCACCAAGCGGTCGTCGATTGGTCGGGTTGCTGACCTTTCCCCTTAGAGATCGACCCTTTTGCCCGCGCATGATTGGTCGGCCGTCCAAGGCTTCCCCCATCGGGTCAATAACCCGTCCAATCCAACTGTCGTCCGGGGCAATTTCGGCATGCCCGTGCAAGACCACTTCGCCACCGATCTGAAGGCCTTCGATATCGCCGTCCGGCAGAACGGTTATCATATCCTGACTCAGGTTCAGGACTTCGCCCATGCGCAGGCGACCCGATTTGGACTTGAATTCGACCAGATCAGACTGCGCGGCCACCTTTGACAGACCGGAAACCTGCAATGTGCCGCTTCCAATCGCTGCCACCCGGCCAATATCGACGACCGCACGCACTGAGGAAATTTCGGCGCAGAGTTGTTCGAATCCTATTTGGGTCATGTCGGCCTCCGTTTGAGCGTTGAAACTGTTTATAAAGGAATCAGGGTTAAGCCTTGGTTGAAGCCAATCGAGGGAGAAGCCCCGATGATCGAAAAAATGGATATCTTTGCCAAGGCAAGCGGACTGGCCAAACATGCCGCCGCACGCCAATCGGTAATCGCGCAGAACGTTGCGAACGCAGACACGCCTGGATACAGAGCGCGTGACATCGCGTCGTTTGCGGACGCGTTTCAACCCAATGACAGCGCCGGAATGCGTGCGACGCGTGCGAGCCACAGATCGACAGCCGATGCCACCCAGACTTCAGCCACTCCACACGCGGTCTATCGCGAAGGGGCGCTTTCGCCCAATGGCAACTCGGTCGCGCTAGAGACCGAGATGATGGCCGCAGCAGAAGCGAAGCGCGACCATGATCTGGCGCTTGCGGTCTATCAAACCTCACTTGGCATCATGCGCAGCGCGCTGGGCCGCAGGTAGGGGGATAGACAATGAACGACCTTCGAAATTCAGTTGCCGCAGCGGCCTCGGGTATGAAAAGCCAGGCAGCTCGCTTGCGACATGTCTCTGAAAATATCGCGAACGCCGACACTCCGGGGTATCGCCGCAAGATCGCGACCTTCCAGGCTGCCTTGGAAAGCGGTCAGGCCACGGGCCGTGTTGAAGTTGGAAAAGTGACGCTGGACCGAACCGCATTGCCTTCGATCTATGATCCGTCGCACCCGATGGCCGACCAGACCGGGCACTATGAAGGCTCGAACGTCGATCTGGTCATTGAGATCGCGGACGCCCGGGAAGCCCAGCGCAGCTACGAAGCAAACCTGAAAATGTTCGACCAGTCGCGGCAAATGTCGCGCGGACTGCTTGAACTTCTGCGCCGATAGGAGCGTTCGACATGGATATCAAATCAGCCCTCGCCTCGCAGCAATACGCAGCATCGAAATTGGCGACCAAACCAACAGCGCAAAATGAACAAAGCACGAACGCATTTACCAAGGTCGCGCAGGATTTCTCGCAAACAATTCAGCAGGGGGAAAAGACGGCAATGGCAGCGATGTCAGGTGGCGCGGACCCTCACGCCTTGGTGCAAGCCCTGGCACAAACTGAACTTGCCGTCGAAACCGCTGTGACCGTGCGCGACAAAGTCGTGAAAGCCTATCAGGAAATTCTGAGGATGCCGGTCTGATGATGGATGACGTCATCTTCTATGACACATTGCGGGCAGGTCTTTGGAACGCTGTTCTGATCTCAACGCCGATATTGGCCGTTGCGCTTGTCTCGGGGTTGCTGGTCGGTCTTTTTCAGGCACTGACATCTATTCAGGAAATGACCCTGACCTTCGTTCCAAAACTGGTCGCAATTCTTGTCGTGTTCTGGGGCAGCATGGGGTTCATGACGGAAACCCTGGTCAGCTTTTTTCACACACGCGTCATTCCGTTGATTGCAGGAGGATAGGTCTTGGACAATATCGGTTACACCTCTTTGACCCGCCAATCTGGTTTGATGCGCGAAATGCAAAGCATCGCCAACAATATCGCCAACGCCTCGACCACTGGTTTTCGACGCGAAGGTGTCATCTTTTCGGAGTTTGTTCACGCGCTTGAAAAGGACGACCCTTCGCTTTCGATGGCCACAGCGAACACGCGCGCTTTGAACCTTCAACAAGGTGCGCTGACTCAAACCGGCGGTGCATTCGACTTCGCCATCGAAGGCGTGGGCTTTTTCATGGTCGAAGGTCCGAACGGTCAATTCCTGACCCGCGCAGGTTCCTTCACCCCCTCATCAGAAGGTGAGCTGGTTGCCCCTGATGGCTATCGCCTTCTGGACGGTGGCGGATCTCCAGTGTTCGTGCCACCCGACGCTCAGTCGGTGTCCTTGGCCGCAGATGGAACCCTTTCAGCCGACGGTCGCGCGCTTGCCTTGATTGGCCTCTTCAGCCCGACAGACCAAAACGATCTGCGTCACGTGGCCGGATCTCGGTTCGAAGCACCTAACGGGGTGGAACCTGCACTGGCCGATGCGGTCGTTCTGCAAGGTTTCATCGAAGGCTCGAATGTTGATCCCATCACCGAAGTTGCGCGGATGATCGAGGTGCAGCGCAGCTATGAACTGGGTCAGCAATTTCTTGAAAAAGAGGACGAGCGCATTCGCGCGGTTCTGAAAACGGTCATTGGATAAAGGAGGCCCGACATGCGTGCATTGAACATTGCAGCTACAGGTATGATGGCCCAGCAAATGCGGGTTGAGACGATTTCGAACAACCTCGCGAACATGTCGACGACAGGCTACAACGCCCGCCGCGCAGAGTTCGCCGACCTGCACTATCAGCAAATGGCACGTGCGGGCACGATCAATGCCTCGGACGGAACGGTGCTGCCAACCGGTATTCAGCTGGGTCTTGGCGTGCGTCCGACCTCGGTGTCCATGCTGGTTCAACAAGGGACCCTTTCACAGACAAACGGCAACTTGGATGTCGCCATTGAAGGCAAGGGCTATCTGGAAGTTACCCTTCCTTCAGGTGGCTCGGCTTATACGCGTGACGGCGGGTTAAAACTGTCTGGCGACGGACTTATCGTGACCTCTGACGGATATGCTGTCGCACCAGAAATCACAGTGCCCAACGATGCGCGTTCAATCTCGATCAATGCAGATGGAGAGATCTATGCCTATTTCGACAACGCAGTCGAACCAGAGCTTCTGGGGGCATTTACGTTGGCCGGATTCACCAACGACAAGGGCCTTGAAGCCATCGGGTCAAACCTGTTTCGCGAAACGCCAGCCTCCGGCCCAGCTTTTGTCGGTGCGCCAGGCGAGGATGGGCGCGGAACATTGCGACAGGGATACTTGGAAAACAGCTCGGTCGATGCCGTGCGAGAGATCACCGAACTGATCGAGGCACAAAGGGGTTACGAACTTAACTCCAAAGTGATCACCGCAGCCGACCAAATGCTCGCCGCAACCACGCAGGTGCGCTGATGAGGGTCTTATTGTCCATTTTCCTGCTGGCGTTTGGCTCCAGTTTTGCGGTGGCGGACACGGTCGTTGCAGCTCGAAATATACGCCACAATACCGTTATCGCACCGTCAGACCTCAAGCTGGTTGCCACCGATATGGCGGGTGGGTTCACATCCATCGAAGACGTGGTCGGACAGGAAGCGCGGGTCGTTTTGTATGCAGGTCGACCCGTTCTTGCAAATGACATTGGCCCCCCTGCGCTGGTCGAACGCAATCAGATCGTGTCGCTGATCTATGCCACAGGTCCGCTGATGATCTTGGCGGAAGGCCGAAGTCTGGCCCGTGCCGGAGTCGGGGATCGCATACGTGTCATGAACCTGATGTCCCGCACGACCGTCACTGGTTCCGTCGCAGCCGATGGATCAGTTCTTGTTTCTCAACCTCACTTTCAGAACCGTTAGGGAGTTCACATGCGCCCGGTCACTTTTGTTCTTATCTTTTTCGCCTTCGCAGCATCTTGTGCTCGCATGGAGAACGTCGGCAAAGCGCCGTCGCTCAATCCAATAGAAATGAGCGCCGAACACACTGCGATGAATGCTTCAGCCTTGCCGCGCACCGCGCCACCAAAAAGCTCGCCTGTGCGCGCTTCGCTTTGGAGTGGTGGCAGGCAATCGCTTCTGGGGGATCGTCGCGCGCAAGCTGCCGGAGACATTCTGACCGTAGTCATCGAGATCAATGACCGAGCTGAGTTTTCCAACAGTTCCGCCAGATCGCGCGGCGCGTCCGAGGATATGGGCGTTCCTGATTTCTTTGGGCTACCGCAGTCGATTAACGAAGGCTTGCCTGATGGCGCATCAATGGGAAATGCTGTGGCGCTTTCTTCAAACAGCTCATCAAAGGGCAACGGTTCGGTCAAGCGAAACGAAAAGCTGGAACTTCGCGTAGCTGCAACTGTCATCGGAACGCTGCCCAACGGGGTCTTGCAGATACAGGGCACTCAGGAAGTCCGGGTTAACTTCGAACTTCGCGAGCTGCTGGTGACCGGGTTTGTGCGCCCGGAGGATATCTCGCGTCAGAACGAAATATCTTACGACAAGATCGCGTCTGCGCGGATTTCCTATGGTGGCCGCGGACAGATTACCGACGTTCAGCAACCGCGATACGGACAACAAGTCGCAGATATCATTCTGCCCTTCTGAGGACCAAGAACATGGGTAAAATCCTTCCTATCCTTTTGGCGATCATCGGTCTTGGCGGTGGCGTCGGCGTGGGGATGATGTTGAAACCGCCTGCTGAGGTGGTCGAAGTCAATCCGTGCGGCGAGGCCGCTGATCCTGCGAAAGAGCACACTGAACCTTCTGAAAGTGGGGATGCCGCAAACGGAACGACCGAGTTCGTGAAGATCAACAACCAGTTTGTGATCCCTGTCGTCCAAGGCACAAAAATAGCCTCGCTTGTCGTTATGTCTCTGAATGTAGAGGTGAAAACGGGTGGTCGTGAAATTGTCTATCAACGCGAACCGAAACTGCGCGACGAGTTCCTACAGGTGATGTTCAACCACGCCAACAATGGAGGTTTTGACGGAATGTTCACTCAATCGGGTCGCCTCGCCAGTTTGCGCATGGCGTTGAAAGAAGTGGCCGTAAGCATTATTGGCGACACGGTTAGGGATGTGTTGGTAACCAACATCGTGCGACAAGACATCTGAAGCGACCCGACGACCGGCGGCTAAAACCTTTTGGCCGAAAACGGCGACAGGTTGATATCTGGCTCTGTGCCTGCAATCAGATCCGCCGCCAGCTCTGCCGTTCCTGCCGATTGGGTTAGCCCCAGATGCCCATGCCCGAATGCATAAAGAACGCGGTCATCACTTGGCGAGGCCCCGATCACCGGAAGGCTGTCGGGCAAAGATGGGCGATACCCCATCCAGTGTTCTCCGTTTGCCACTTGAAGCGTCGGGAAAAACGTCTTCGCTTTTGAAACGAGCGCCTCTGCACGCCGAAAATTGGGCGGTAGTTCCAATCCACCAAGCTCGACGGCACCTCCTATGCGCAAGCCCTCGCCAATCTTTGACATGACGAACCCATGCGCGGAGAACGAAACATGCGTTTTCAGGTCGACAGATGACGTTTCGAATGTCGTGTTGTAGCCCCTCTCCGTTTCCAGCGGGAATTTGTCGCCAATCATTCTTGCCAGCCTGTGCGACCACGCCCCAGCACAAATGACAACACGCTGCCCGGAAACCAGCCCCTGTTCCGTTTCAAGCTGAATGCAGGAAGGCTTGAGTTGGATATCGCTCACCGTAGAAATCCGAAGCGCACCGCCAAGCTCAAAGAACGCCTGTGCCAGTTTCTCGGTCCACTTCAACGGATCCGTGGTGTTGAACCAACCCGGCGCAAACCCTGCATGGGTAAACCGATCGCTCAAGCCGGGTTGTATCTCCCTGATTTCCTCGGCGCGCGTCAGCAGATCGAAAGGTATGCCAAGCTCTTCTCGCCGTTTCCAAAGGGAGAGCGCCGCCTTGAACGCGGCTGCGCCTTCGTAAAGCTGAAGCTGACCCTCGCGCCGTATCAATGCTGGGTCTCCGAAAGCGACCAACTGCCGTTCAAACGCTGCTGCGCAATGGTGCATCAATGAGGTCTGAGCTTCGACCGCATTTTCATATCGGTCTTTCCAGCTGGATCGCCAGAATCGGAGCATCCACGGCAAAATCCTGATTGCGTAAGAGGGCGGAACTGATAGTGGGCCAAGCGGGTCAATCAGCCATTTCGGGGCTTTTCGCATGATGCCCGGCGTGGCCAAAGGCTCGACCTCGCTGAAGGCAAACGCGCCGGCATTGCCACGCGAAGTTTCTTGCGCAACGCCTTTTCGGTCAACCAGCAGAACCTTTCGGCCCTGAGAGGCAAGCCTGAGCGCCGTGCTGACACCGATGATGCCCGCCCCGATCACGATGATGTCGTGTGTGTCCTGTGTCATAGGTTTTCCAAACGAGACGCGCCCTTTGCACCATCACTATCTTGATCACGTTGGTCGAATTCCATTCCGGAAAGGGTCGCCACCGGCAAAAAGCAATTCAGCTTGCGCGGTGACGTAAGCGCGACCTTCAATTGTTGCGATGACTCCGCCGGTCGGTCCGGGTTCATAACTGACCTTATAGGTGCTGCCGATGATGCTTTCCTGCACCCATACTTCTCCGGCGCGGAGCTTTGCATCAGCCGCCTTGCAAGCGATCGCGGCTGAACAGCCCGTTCCGCAGGGGGACCGATCATACGCGCCGCCGGGACAGAGGACAAAGTTCCGGCTATCTGAACCTGCCAGATGTGGCGGACCGAACAATTCGATATGGTCGATTTGCGCTCCATTTTCTCCAGCTATCCCTTCGCGCTCCAACGCCTCGCGAATCGCTGTCGCTCTGCTTGTCAACGCTGGTATGTTGTCGAAGTTAGCTGCGATGGTCTCGCTATTCGTCAGGAAAAACCAGTTCCCACCCCAAGCCACATCGCCAACAACGGGTCCGACTCCCTCAACATCGATCTGAACGTTCTGCCGATACCGATAGCTTTCGACATTTGTCATGCGCACCGTGTTTGGATCGAGCAGATCGACCGTGACGACCCCGACCGGCGTCTCGAACCGATGAGATCCCACGCCAATCTCGCCTAGATGCGCCAAGGTAACAGCCAGCCCGATCGAAGCGTGACCACACATTCCAAGATTACCGACAGTGTTGAAAAATATTGCGCCAGCCGCACAGGTTTTGTCAGCCGGAGGCACCAAAAGCGCACCGACCATGGCGTCGTGTCCGCGTGGTTCGGCAAGCGCGGCGGCATATATCCAGCTATGATCGGCTTCCAGCCGCTTTGCACGCTCGGTCACGCTGCCCAACCCAAGGTCAGGCCCGCCCGCCACGATAACCCGCGTCGGCTCTCCTTCGGTGTGACTGTCGATTACGCGCATTCGGTTACGACACCCCCTTGTCGTGCCCATACGGCATACCAGTCTCTAAACAGGCCAAACTGTGCTTCACAATAGTTTCGTTGGGCCGCCGTCAGGCTGTCGGTTTCGTTGAAATGCGTTCGGTAGGCTTCATCCCCTGACAGCGCCATTAGGTGTTTGTAATAGAGCACCAGATCCGGGCCTTCATCGAAGCTCGACAGGACGCTAAGAGCTTCTTCCAGTTCACGCGCCTTCAAGCGGGCATCCCCATCACCGGCTGCGGCACGTTCACACAACGCCACAAGGTGCAAAACCTCGCGCGGCAGCACGTTGCCAATCCCGGTGATCGCACCCTTTGCACCGCAGTTCACATAACCGTGGAACACCGTGGTATCGACCCCGATCATCAGCGTAACATCATCGTCCTGTGAAGTGATGTTTTCGGCGGCATAGCGCATGTCGGCAGCGCCTCCAAACTCCTTGAAGCCAATCAGGTTCGGGTGTTCTGCACGCAAAGCAAAGAATAGGTCAGCGCGGGTCGCGAAGCCATAATAGGGACTGTTATAGATCACCGCAGGCAGGTCTGGTGCAGCAGCCAGGACTGCCGAAAAGTGGTGACGTTGGGCGGTCAGCGATGATCCGCGCGACAACACGCGTGGAATAACCATCAAGCCTTTCGCACCAACTTTGGCAGCGTGGGCAGCATGCGCGACAGCCATCTTTGTGTTCACGGCCCCAGTGCCGACGATGACGGGAATGCCAGCTTGGGTGAGGCGGGCGACCCCTTCCATTCGTTCATCATCTGTCAGAAGCGGCCAATCGCCCATTGAACCGCAATAGACGACCGCAGACATGCCGGCGGCAATCAGCTCCAGCCCCTTGGCGACGAGGGCGTCGTAATCTGGCGTGCGACCCTTGGTGCACGGTGTCATGAGGGCTGGAATGCAACCTTTGAAGATATCGGCGTTCATTTAAGTCTCCTGCACGGGTTCTGTGTTGCAGCTGGTCGTCAAACCCGCTGCGGGATCGCTTGACTCGGAGCTAAGCAAAATTGTATCCAATATTCAATCTTTATTCATCCGGCCTTTTTCACGACCGGCGCGCGTCGTGAGCTTGCCGGAAGGAGAATGCCCTATGCCATTAGAATCCGTGGATATTTCCCAAACAGCCTCGGCTGCGTCGATCATATTCGAAGCGCTTAAGAAAGCCATCATCGAAGGTGAGATCAAAGAAGCTGCGCCGCTTCGGCAAGACGAGATTGCGAAAATGTTCAACACATCACGCATACCGGTTCGCGAAGCGATTCTGCGGCTGGAAGAGCACGGCTTGGTCAAATCGCAACGCTATAAGGGCGCGGTCGTATCAACGTTGTCGTCTAAAGAGGCGTCCGAGATTTTCGACTTTCGTGCCGTGTTAGAGCCACATGTCATTCGCGCAGCCGTGCAAAAAATGACGCCCGCGACGCTGGCCAAAGCGCGCGCATATTGCGAGGCGTTTTACACCGAGGCCGACCCGATGAAATGGGGCGATCTGAACCGGCAGTTTCACGCGACGCTCTATAACGCCAGTGGCTTGGCCTATCATCTGGAGGCGATCGACGGCGCGCTAAACAGGATCGACCGCTATCTACGCGCCCAGTTGGTGCTGAGCGATGGCATGGCACGCGCCAATGACGAGCACATGCAAATTCAGGCGGCGTGCGAACGCAGAGATGCCGATCGAGCGGCCGAGTTGACAGAACGCCATATTCTTGGCGCACGCGACAGTTTACTCACGCATCTGTCGTCGATTGGGGGCTAGGCGGTTGCCGACCCAATATGGGTTGTTAGTTGACCCAACCCTTCAATCTCGACCACGCAGACATCGCCCTGCACAAGGGGGCCGACGCCTTCTGGCGTGCCTGTGAATATCAGGTCACCGGGCGCGAGCACGACCATAAATGATAGGTAGGCGATCACATCTGCGACCGGCCAGATCAGGTCTGACAGGTCCGAAGACTGGCGTAGATCACCATTCACGGACAAGCTGATCGCGCCAGCAGTCAGGTGGCCCGAAGTTGAGACCGGATGAAGCTGCCCGCACGGGGCAGAGTGATCAAATCCCTTTGCCATGTCCCATGGCCGCCCAACTTTCTTGGCGGCGGCCTGAAGGTCACGGCGGGTCAGATCATTGCCGATGGCGTAACCCCAGACGTGATCCAGCGCCGTTTCAACCGGAATGTTCGCCCCACCGATGCCGATGGCGACGACCAGCTCGGCCTCGTGATGCAGGTTGTCCGTGCCGGGCGGGTAAGGCACCGTTGCCCCATCCGCGACCAGCGCATCGGCGGGTTTTGAGAAAAAGAACGGTGGGTCCTGATCCGGGTTCGACCCCATTTCACGCGCATGGGCCGCGTAGTTCTGGCCGACACAATAGATGCGGCGCACGGGAAAGCGGTCGTCCGACCCAACGATGGGCAGCGACGGCTGCGGGGGGCAGGGAATGGCCCAAGTCATGTCAAAAATACCTCGGCTTTCATGGTGTCGGGGATCGGTGCGCCCAGTCGCGACAGGATCGTGGGGGCGAGTTGTAGCTGGCACAGGCGGTCATCGAAATCGGGGCCAGCGGCGGGTCCGAAATAGTAAAGCGCCGCGTCCTGCTGCAAATCTTCGCGCCCGCCATGGTGGCCGCGGTCGGTTTGGCCGTGATCGGCGGTCACGATGATCTCATACCCATCTGCGCGCCACCGGTTGATGAACAGCGCCAACTGTTCGTCCGCTTGAAAGCAGGCGTGGTCCATTTCCTGACAGTCGTGCCCGAACCGATGGCCCATGCTGTCCAGCGTGCAAGTGTGCAGGATGCCATAGTTCAGGTTGAACCGTTCACACAGCATGGTCAGCGTCGCGAACAAGTCGATGTCAGCAGGAGTTGTCTGGTTGATCAACCCATATCCGGTCATCGTGTGAAATCGACCGTGGTTGATCGAGGTGCTGTCGGGCTCGTCGTATTCGATATCGCGCACCAGATCGAAGGGCGCGCGGTTGAAGAACTCGGACCAGAAACTGTGGGTGACAGCGCCCGTGACACCACCGGCCTTGCGCACCTGACTGAAGATATCGGGCTGAGCCAGGCGGAACACGTTGTTGTTGCCGGTGCAGCCATGGTCTTGCGGCGCAACGCCCGTGTGGATCGAGGCATAGCAACTGGCCGATGTCGACGGCAGCACCGAGCGCATTTTCCAGCGCTGTGCATCGCCACTGTCCACCCAGCCTTCCAGATTGCCAAACAACCTGCGCCAGTTTCGCCAAGGCACGCCATCGAGAATGATCAGAAGAAGTTTTCGGTCCATGATGCCCACATCTCAGCAATGGCCAACTATCAGTTCCCTGCGCTTTCCATCTTGCGATGTTCGACGACTTCTTCAAGCCACCCCAACCGCATTTCAGGCACCGAGCTGAGCAGAAGATCGGTATAGTCGTCAAACGGCGGCGACAGCACCTCGGCCTTTGTGCCATAGCGCACGACGCGCCCCTGATACATCACCGCGATGCTGTCCGCGATGGCGCGCACCGTGGCAAGATCGTGGGTGATGAACAGATAGGCGACCTGTTCGCGCTTCTGAAGGTTATGCAGAAGCTTCAGAATGTCCTCGGCGACCAGTGGGTCCAGCGCCGATGTCACCTCGTCGCAGATGATGACCTTGGGCTTCGCAGCCAAGGCGCGCGCAATGCAGACACGCTGCTTTTGCCCGCCCGAAAGCTCGGCGGGATAGCGGTCTTTGAACTCGGCTCCCATCTCGATGTCGTCAAGAAGCTCGTCGATGCGCTTGTGCTTCTCAGCGCCGCGCATCCCGAAATAGAATTCGAGTGGTCGGCCAATGATCGTGCCAACCGTCTGGCGCGGGTTCATCGCCACGTCCGCCATTTGATAGATCATTTGAATTTCGCGCAGATCGTCGCGTGCGCGGCCTTTCAAATCGGCGGACAATGTGCGGTCTTCGAAAACGATCTGCCCTTCGCGCGCGGGCAACAGCCCTGTCATCACGCGGGCCGTGGTTGACTTACCTGACCCGCTTTCGCCGACAACGGCCAGCGTTTGGCCCGCGTGCAGCTCCATCGACACGTCATGCAGCACATCAAAGTTTGTGCCTTTATAGCGCGCAGTGACGTGCTCAATGGTCAAAACCGGGTTGTCTGAAGGCGGCTTGCCTTCGTGCTTACGCGACCGCACCGACACCAGATCGCTGGTATACTCTTCTTTTGGCGCGTTGATGATCTGGTCGGTGGTGCCATGTTCGACCATGTCGCCCATGCGCAGCACCATGATCTCATCCGAGACTTGGGCGACAACGGCAAGGTCGTGGGTGATATACAGCGCTGCAACACCCGTGTCGCGGATCGCTTTTTTGATCGCCATCAACACGTCGATCTGCGTGGTGACATCCAGCGCCGTGGTGGGTTCATCAAAGACCACCAGATCGGGTTCCGGGCACAGGGCCAATGCAGTCATGCAGCGCTGCAACTGCCCGCCAGAGACTTGGTGCGGATAGCGGTCGCCAATGGTTTCAGGGTCGGGCAGGCCTAACCTGGTGAACAGATCAATCGCGCGGGCCTCGGCATCTTTCTTCGAGAACTTGCTAGCGTGGATCGATGCCTCGATCACTTGCTCCATGATCTTCTTGGCGGGGTTAAAACTGGCCGCTGCCGATTGAGAGACATATGTGACCTCGGTCCCGCGCAGTTTGCGCAGGTCCTTAAGGCTGGTGCCAAGGATTTCGCGCCCATTGACCCAAACCTCGCCGCCAGTGATTTCGACGCCGCCGCGCCCATAGGCCATCGTCGCAAGCCCGATGGTCGATTTACCGGCCCCGCTTTCACCGATCAGGCCAAGAACTTTGCCCTTTTCAAGGTCGAACGACACGCCATGCACGATATCGATATCACGCGGCTTTTCGCCCGGCGGATAGACACGCGCACCGATCTTCAGGTCGCGGACTTTCAAAAGCGCGTCGCTCATCCGCGGCCTCCTTTCAGGCTGGTGGTTCGGTTCAACACCCAGTCGGCCACAAGGTTCACGGAAATGGCGAGCGTCGCGATTGCGACCGCAGGAACAAGCGCCGCCGCGATGCCATAGATGATGCCGTCCTTGTTTTCTTTCACGATGCCGCCCCAGTCTGCATTGGGTGGTTGGACTCCAAGTCCAAGGAAGGACAGGGTCGAGACGAACAGAACCGCAAAGATAAACCGAAGCCCCATTTCAGCCACAAGCGGCGATAGCGCGTTGGGCAGGATTTCACGGAAGATGATCCAAACCCGGCCTTCGCCGCGCAGCTTGGCGGCTTCGACGAAATCCATCACGTTGATATCCACGGCAACGGCGCGTGCCAGTCGATAGACGCGGGTGGCATCCAGAAGGCCCATGACAAGGATCAGGATCGTCAGTGTGACCGGCATGACCGACAAAACGACAAGCGCGAAGATCAAGGTCGGGATCGACATGATCAGATCGACAAAGCGGCTCATAACCTGATCAACCCATCCACCGATGACGGCAGCTGTAAAGCCAAGGATCGATCCGGTGGTGAAACTGATCATCGTGGCAGCAGTCGCGATAAAGATCGTCGTGCGCCCGCCATAGATCATACGGCTTAGAAGGTCGCGGCCAATATTGTCGGTGCCGATCCAGTGGTCGGCCGACCACGGTTCCCAGACATCGCCAACGATTTCTGTCATCGAATAGGGTGCGATCCATGGAGCGAGGATTGCCATCAGGAAATATAGGCTGGTGAAGAACAGGCCGAACAAAGCGGCTGGGGGAATTCTTGTCATTTCGGATGCCTCAGCCTTGGGTTGGCAAGGATCGACACGATATCCGCCACCATGTTGAGCCCGATATAGACCGCCGCGAAGATCAATCCGCAGGCCTGCACCACCGGCACGTCACGTTTGGATACGTGATCCACCAGATATTGCCCCATGCCGGGATAGGTGAACACGACTTCGACCACCACGACCCCGACGACGAGATAGGCAAGGTTCAACATCACCACATTCACGATTGGCGCGATCGAGTTGGGAAGGGCGTGGCGGGCGATGACTTGAAAGCTGGTCAGTCCCTTCAATTCGGCCGTTTCGATATAGGCCGATTGCATCACATTCAAAATGGCGGCCCGCGTCATACGCATCATATGGGCCAACACGACCATGGTCAGCACGGCGACCGGCAGGGCGATGGAGCTTAGCTTCTGCCCCAGGCTCATTCCGTCATGGATCATTGACACGGTGGGTGCCCATCCCAGCTTCACGCCGACGAAATACATCAGGATATAGCCGATCAGAAACTCCGGCACGGAGATCGAGGCCAGTGTGACGGCTGAAATCAGCTTGTCCGGCCAGCGTTCACGGTACCGGACGGCCAGCAGGCCCAGAAAGATTGCCAGCGGCACGGCGACCACCGCGGCCCAGAAGGCTAGGAACAATGTGTTTTTCAGGCGCGAGCCAAGGCTGGCAGCGATATCCTGTCCAGAGGTGAGCGCAGTGCCCAGATCGCCCTGAACAAGCCCGCCCAGCCAGTCGAAATAACGGCTTAGCGCAGGTTCGTTCAGACCCAGTTCTTCGCGAATATTGGCCAGTGCCTCGGGTGTGGCGGACTGACCTAGGATGGATTGGGCTACATCGCCCGGCAGAATATTCGTGCCCCAGAAGATCAGGACCGAAACCATCAGCAGAAGAAGCAGGCCCAGCGCTATGCGCTGGACCAGCAGTTTTAACAATAATGGCATATCAGCCAGCGACCCACATTTTCATCGGGGCGTAGAAGTTCATCAGGTCAAAGCCCTTGTGGCCTTCGATCCAGCCGGCGACCCGGTTGGTCGTGCCATCAATGAAGTCGTTAAACATCGGGCAGACCAAGCCGCCTTCGTTGTGAAGCAGCATGCCCATATCGGCATACATTTGGGTCCGCTTCGCCTCGTCCAACTCGCCACGTGCTGAAAGCAGCATCTGGTCGAACTGGTCGTTGAAGAACCGCGTGTCGTTCCAATCCGCCGACGACAGGTAAGCGGTGGAATACATCTGGTCCTGCGTCGGGCGCCCACTCCAGTAACTTGTGCAGAAGGGCTGTGCGTTCCAGACCTCGGACCAGTAACCGTCGTTGGGTTCGCGCTTGATCTCAAGGTCGATCCCAGCGGTTGCCAGCGACTGCTGAAACAGCGCCGACGCATCCGGCGCGCCGGGGAAGCTGTTGTCAGATGTGCGCAGCAGGATCGGGCCTTCGTGCCCCGACTTGTCGAAGTGGAACTTGGCCTTGTCGGGATCGTAGGTGCGCTGCTCCATCTCGGTAAACAGGGGATAGGAGCTGTTGATCGGCGTGTCGTTCCCAACCGAGCCATAGCCAAAGAGGATCTTTTCGACCATCTCTTGACGGTTGATGCCGTGTTTCAGCGCCAGTCGCAGGTCGTTGTTGTCAAACGGCGCGGTGTTGCAATGGGCGATGAACACGTAGTGGCCCGGCCCAGGGGTCGAATAGACGTTGATGTTGGGTGCACGCGCCACAAGGTCGGCGGTCCGGGGTGGGACACGTCCGACCATATCGACCTGACCAGACTGAATGGCTGCCATGCGCGCGGTGTCGTCATTGATCACCACAACCTCAATCGTGTCGGCATGGCCCAGATCGCCCCAATAGTTGGGGTTCTTCTCGGCCACGAAGCGCACGCCCATATCCACTTCTTTCAGGATATAGGGGCCGGTGCCGATTGCCGCCGCCGGATCATCCTTGCCGCCATTGGGCTGGATCATAAGGTGGTAGTCGGTCATCAGATACGGAAGGTCAGCGTTCGGCGTTTCAAGTTCGACGATAAATTTGTCGCCATCAACACTCATCGCCGAGATGCCGCGCATGATGCCCAGCGCGCCGGATTTCGTGTCTTCGCCTGCGTGACGCTCCATCGTCGCCAGCACGTCGTCTGCGGTCAGAGCTTTACCATTCGAAAACTCGACGCCCGAGCGGATCTTGAACGTCCACACCTTGGCATCCGCCGAGGCCGAAACTTCTTCTGCCAGCTTATTTTCAAGCCCACCTTGCGGCGCAAGTTCGACCAGTGGTTCACCCCAGAAGCGGCTGACCATGGTGCCGGTTGAGTTTGTCGTGGTCGCTGGGTCAAGGCTGTCGGTGGTCGACCCACCCGGAAGGCCAACGCGGATGGTTCCACCCTTGACCGGCGTCTGGGCATAACCGGCCGACGACAGCAGCGTGTTGGCACCAGCAGCGGTCAGACCAAGCGCAGCGGCCCGTCCCATGAAGTGACGGCGCGACAGTTTGCGCGAGATGACCTGCTTGGACAGATATTCAAGTTCGTTGGACATTGAGTGCTCCCTGAGTGTGTTTACGGGCCTTTTGGCCGCTATTTTTTTCTGGGTCGACTGACAGAGTTGACCAGTTGGCGGGGTTTCGCAAGGTTTGATACCGACGAACTATCCCCGATTTCCGACACTTATCTTACGTCAGGGCGCAAAAATCCACCCTCGAGGGCAAATAAAAAGGCCGGGGTCACCCCCGGCCTTTCAAAAAGCGGTCTCTGAATTTTCCTAGAAACTCAACGAGATATCGCGGTGATTTGCAGAACAAGATGCCATGGCAAGCGCCTGTTCGCGGCTTAGACGGGACTGAACGCGAATACCAAGACTGTCGCGCAGCGTTTCAAGATAGCCCGTCAGGACCGGCCTTAGCGAAGCTTCAGCCTCGGCGCGCCATTTCAGCTGCGATTCGAATACAGCAATTGCCGCGTCATACTCCTCCAACGCCTTGTCGCGATCCGGGGTCTTGTCGCGCAGCGCCTTGCGAACCTTGCCCAACGCGCTTTTGACGTCGCCCGCGCCATCGACTTTGCCAAAGGCCTTGGACACGTCGTTCACAACCTCTTGCGCCTGATCTTCCGGTTGCGACTGGATCGTCGCCTTCAGATTGCGCAAATCAGTCTCTAGCGCAGCAAAATCAGCATTGGCATCAAGCGCTGCCAGAACCTCGGCCGGACCTTCATAGGCATCATCGGCGGCACGGCGATACTTCACACGCGCGGCGTCTTCAGCCTTGGTGAGCGTCGCGAACTGGTTGTGCACTTCTTCCCAACTGGCGGGAATTTGTGCGCGCAGATGCTCGATCTCGGCGTCCAAAACGGCGACGTCAGCTTCAAGTGCGGCACGCGCTTCAGCCTGGCTTTCGGCGCGCATCCGACCGATCCGTGTTCTAAGTTTGTCTGCCTCGTCGGCCGCGTTGCGGATCTGCTTTTCGATCCCGCGCACCAACCGAAGCTGGGGTCGGTAGTCATCGGCGGCGGCCTCGACCTGACCTGCGGCTTCAAAGGCGGCTTCCAGATTGGCAATCGCCGCATCTGCGGAATCAAGCCCATCGGTCATGTCACCTGCCAGACCTTTTGGCAAAATGGACAGATCCAACGCCCGCGCAGCGGCAATCGCGTCTTGCGTTGCGGTGCCTTGGAACAATTTCTGTCCGACATAGTCTTCAAGACACAACTGCAGTTTCGGATTGCGCGGCGGTGGGCTTTGTTCCGACAGGAAGCTTACCCGGTTTGGCAGATAGTTCACCAGCGGCGGATAGGCCCCAACGATTGCCAGCGCGACAAGTTGCAACAGGATAAATGCGATAACGCCCTTATACATCTGCACGGTTCTAACCACCGCAGGTGCAACCCCGCGCAGATAGAACAGCGCAAAACCGAAGGGTGGCGTCAGGAAACTGGTCTGAATGTTCAGACCAATCATCACACCCAGCCAAACCGCGGTGATATTTGCACCTGGATCAGCCAGAAGAATCGGCGCCACGATCGGAACCACGACTACCGCAATTTCGATGAAGTCGAGGAAGAACCCAAGGATGAAGATCACCAGCATGACGATGATGAACTGCGACCAGAAACCACCAGGCAGGGATATGAGGAAATCGCGCACAAGCTCTTCGCCCCCGAAGGCGCGGAACGCAGCCGTCAGCATTGCGGCACCCAGCAGGATGATGAACACCAAGGACGAGGTTTTGGCCGTTTCAAGCATAACCGCTTGCAATGTGTTGTCGTTGCGATGGGTGCGGATGCCGGACCAGATCAACGACACCAGCAACAGCAGCGTTCCGACGACACCCAAGGTGATCCCAAGCTTGTCTTCAGGTGTGTCCATTGCCTTGACGTTCATTTCGAAATTGGACAGGGCAAAGGTCAGAACCGCCATGCCCGCGATCCCGAACAGGGCAGGCAAGAAGATACCGCGGGATCCCTTTTCAGGCAACCGATAGCCCGCCATGATCAACGCCCCGGCGGCACCGATGGCACCAGCTTGGTTGACCGTCGCGATACCCGCAATAATCGACCCAAGCACCAGAAAGATCAGCGCCAAAGGCGGCACAAGGGTCAACAACGCGCCACGCCAGAACGCGGCGTTATAGCGCCCGTCATACTTCACCGCTGGCGCGGCATCGGGTTTGAAGATCGCAAACAGCAGGATGTAGAGCATATATAGCCCCACCAGCACGAGGCCCGGAATGAAGGCGCCCAGAAACATCTCGCCAGCGCTGGTGCCTGCCACGTCGAAAAGCGATGGCATGGACAATTCACCCGTCACCTCTTTGTGCAAGGTTTTGCGCAAAGTGGACGCCTGATCAGCAGCCGAGGCAAGCTGGTCGGCCAGGATGATCAAAACGATTGACGGTGGGATGATCTGCCCCAGCGTCCCTGACGCCGCGATGGTGCCTGTGGCAAGCGGCGTGGAGTAATTGTTGCGCAGCATCGCTGGCAGAGAGATCAGGCCCATCGCCACAACCGTCGCGCCGACAATCCCGGTTGTCGCCGCCAGCAAAGCGCCCACGAAGACAACCGAAATGCCCAACCCGCCCGGCACAGGCCCGAACAGTTGCGCCATGGTCACCAGAAGGTCTTCGGCGATCTTGGACCGCTGAAGCATGATCCCCATGAAGATGAACAGGGGAATGGCGATCAGCGTATCTCGTTCAACCTCCAGATAGACACCCCTGAGATTGGTGACCCCTGCGGAAAGCCATTGTTGCGGCCCGCCCGAGTGGAAATAGGCATCAGGATTGCCCGCGAAAACCCAGCCCGCACCGGCGGCAAGGCCCAGCGTGATGATCGCCGCACCCGGAAGCGCGAAGGCGACCGGATAGCCAGAGCCCAGCGCCGACGCCATGATAATGATGAGGAGTAAGAGAAAGAAAAGTTCCATAATATCCTCAGCCTAGTGTGCGGATGATTGGTTGGGTTCGCGGTGGCCGGGTTCGTCCCGCTTGTCCGCAACCGATTCAAAGAAATAGCTGACAAACTGGATCAGCATCGTGATGGCGAAAAGCCCGATAAAGGCCGCCATTTGGTATTTGATATACATGCCGAAGGGGCCGGCCTGACTGATTTCGAAGTTCCGGACCGGGGCATTCACAATCGACTGCTTTCCGTTGAAAGCAATGACAAGGATGACCCAAGCGGTCGTCATGCCCAGCAGGATCGTGCCTTGCGCGTTCAGATAACCGCGCGTCGTTCGACCAAGCCCGGCATACAGGATATCCACGCGCACGTGGCCATCGTCATAAAGCGTATAGGCCGAAGCGAACAGGAACAGAGCCGCATACCAATAGCGCACCAGATCACCCATCAGCGCCTGCTCATACGAAAAGACGAAGCGAGAAATCACAATCAACAGCTCGGCCGCGACGATCAGAAGGGCGAGCCATGTAAAACCTAGGGTTCGGGTGAACAGCGCGATCACGAAACTGGCCACAATCAGCGGCACGTGCACCCAAGGTCCAACCCAGCTTGCCCGCGTGAAGTTGTTTGCAATTGCGCCGCCGAACAGAACTTCGGACAAATTCTCGGAGCGCAGGAAAGCGATGCTGGCATCGGTCAGCCCGACAAGGAAGACTGACCAGAAAAGCGCGCGGATCAGATAGACGTTGAAGCTGTGCACCATATGTGCGTCCCAGCGCAAGGCGCGGTCGCGGGTGGTCATGACCATGGCGATGGCAGCTCCGATCGCGATGACATATAGCGCCAAGTTCACCATTGCACCGGCGCCGCCACCTGCCGTCAGGCCGCGCAGGCCGGGGAAACCGAACCAGACCACCAGAACGTTATTGATCAGAAATGCCGCCAAAGCAGCAAGAACGGACCAGCCGAAGGTGCGCGCGACAAGGGCGGGCGGGCCGTGCCGTGGAATGTCTGTGTTTGTGCTGAAGCTAGTCATCTGGCTCCCCTTCAGATGGCGCCCTGACCGACCAGATGACCGGCCGTCAGATCATTAAAGAACGGGGCCGAAGCCCCGCTCAGGTTTTTTTGGATCTGATATTCAGACCCTTATAGGCCCAGGATCCGGTTACGCTGACCAACGAATTGGCCTTCGAACAGCGAGATACCGCGACCGATTTCGCGCATTTTCGACTGAACCGCATCGTTAACTTCAGCAGCAAGCGCATCGTAACCAGCGGTTTCTTCGAAGACTTCTTCTGCGGCTTCGCCCATGGCATCCCACACGTCTTCACCGAACGAGCGGACTTCGACGCCATGCTCTTCTTCGAGCTTCTTGAGGTATTCACCGTTCAGAGCCATCGATTCGAAATAGGAGTTCGAGTTCTCTTCCAGTGCTGCCGCTGTGATGATCGCCTGTTCGGTTTCCGTCAGGCTGGACCACCACGACTTGTTCGACGTCAGCGAAAGCTGTGCGCCCGGTTCGTGCATGCCGCCGGTATAGTAGTATTTGGCAGCTTCATAGAACTTCATGAAGTAGTCGTTGTAAGGACCAACCCATTCGGTCGCGTCGATGGTGCCGGACACAAGGTTTTCATAGATCTGACCACCCGGAAGCGACACGGTCGAGGCGCCCAGTTTCGACAGAACCTGACCACCAAGGCCCGGAATACGCATTTTCAGACCTTTGAAGTCGTCCGCGCTTTCGATTTCCTTGTTGAACCAGCCGCCGGCCTGTGTGCCGGTGTTGCCTGCGGGCAGACCCTTCAGACCGAACTGGTCCTGAACCTTGTCCCACAGCGCCATGCCGCCACCATACAGAACCCACGCGTTGATTTCGGCGAAGGACATGCCAAACGGAACAGCCGTGAAATAGGCCAGCGCCGGGTGTTTGCCGGTCCAGTAATAGTCTGCGCCAATATAGGCTTGGCTGTTGCCCGATGCGACTTCGTCAAATACGTCCAGCGCGCCAACACGTTCGCCGGCCGCAAAGTATTCGGTCTGAATGGCACCTTCCGAAAGCTGGGTGATGCGGGCTGCAAGACGCTGAGCCGAAACACCAAGACCAGGGAAGTCCCGCGGCCAGGTCGACACGATGGTCATTGTTTTCCCACCCTGCGCAAGTGCAGGTGTTGCCAATGCGGTTGCGCCTGCACCAAGTGCGGCACCTTTCAGAAACTTACGGCGTTCCATGTATGTGATTCCTCCTCCGAGATTTCAGTTTTATTCGTTGTTCGGGCACAGGACGCACCAAAGCCCCCCACGCTGCCAGCGCAATTACTACGTAGATGTAAGCAGATTTCAAATGATATTTCCCAAACTGGTAATATTTTTTTACCAGTTTGGGCGATTGCCGTCAGTCCAGTGGCTGCGGATCAACACCTCAGACTGGACCTAACACCTTGATGATTGCCTAGGAAACGCTGCTTCGCAATGGAAAGCGCCGGGTTACGTATGGGCAGATCGCCGCTTTTCCACTCGTCGCGCCCGAAGCATACTCAAAAGGCGGTATTTTTGCTTCTCACTCTGGATGTTTCAAATAATGAAGTATATAGAGCGCGCAAATTCACTCCACCTAAAGTGTCTGTCATGAGATCCCAGCCCAACGACTCAGCCCAAACGGCGGCACCTGCCGAACCGGAACTGCGCGCCCTGATGGGTGTCTTTGCGCTATACCATTTCATCGAAGCGAACCTGGGCAAGGCCGCCTTGTGCGAACACCTTCCTCATACCGAGCGCAGAATTGTCGTCTGGCTCGACCACCCCAAACGATTGGGCACACTTGCCCGCGAATTGAACGTGTTGCCGTCGACCATGACCTCAGCTGCGGACCAGCTGGAAGCGCTTGGCCTTGTCGAACGCACCCGCGACCCTGCCGACCGCAGGGCTTGGCTGTTGGGTCTGACCGAACGCGGCTTGCAGACGCGAAAGGAAATGGTGTCGCTGGCGCAAGAGCTGCTGCGCGACATGCTACACCTGACGGAAGACGAACTGGCTCGCTTTGCCGATATCTCTACAAAGATCCACTCCAACGTCCAAAAACTGACGTCTTGCTAAGGAGCAAACCATGACTTTCTTTCAACGCGCCCTTGCCACGGCGGCTTTGCTTTTGACCGCGGTCACGCCTGCAGCCTTTGCCGATGACGCCCTGAAACCCGTGAAGCTGATGACCGTGTCCGCTGATGATCAAACCTTTAGTCGCGTTTTCTTTGGCAAGGTCGTCGCGCGCCAGACTGTGGATCTGGCCTTTCAGGTTGGCGGTCAGATCGTGGAGTTTCCAGCGGTCGCGGGTGAATTCGTTCCCCAGGGCGATATGGTCGCCCAGTTGGAGCAGGAACAGTTTTCCCTCGCGCTGGAGCAAGCTATTTTGCAACGCGATCAAGCCGAGCGCACGCTGGAGCGCCTGACCAAATTGCGCGGCAACACGGTTAGCCAAGTGGCGCTGGACGATGCAACGACACAAGCCAGCCTCGCAGACATTGCGGTGCGGCAAGCTGAACGGAACCTGAACAACGCGACGCTCTGGGCTCCCTTTGATGCCTTGGTGGCTTCACGAAACGTGGGCAATTTCATCACTATTGCACCGGGAAACCCGGTTGTGCGCTTGCATGACATGAGCGAAATTCGAATAGAAATCGACGTGCCCGAGATCTTGTTTCAAACGGCAGGTAAAGAAGAAAACGTGCAGTTCTTTGCCAAGTTTGCATCGCATGACACGGAATATCCGGTCGATATCCGCGAATTCAACGCCGAGGCCGCGACAGCCGGGCAAACCTATCGCCTGACCCTTGGAATGGCCCCGCAAGCTGACCTGCGGGTGCTGCCCGGATCATCAGTAGATATTCGCGTGTCCGCAACGCACAGCACACCGGGCATTCAGATCCCGGCAACCGCCATCGCGACGGAGCCCGATGGATCGCTGATGGTCATGCGATTTACCCAAACGGACGGTGAGACCGGGACACTCAGCGCGACGCCGGTTCAGGTGGACCCTGCTTCAAACGGCAATTTCATTCTGCGCTCTGGCTTGTCTGAAGGCGACGAGATCGTCGCGGCTGGCGCGTCGGCGGTTCGTGACGGCGAGACCGTGCGCCGTTTCACCGGCTTTGCGAACTGAGGAACGGACCATGATGAACATCGCCCGCGCCTCTATCGAAAAGCCACTTTATACGTGGCTGATCATCCTGACGATGCTTCTTGGCGGCATTTGGGGGTTTTTCAACCTCGGCCGTCTGGAAGATCCTGCATTCACAATCAAACAAGCGGTTGTCGTGACACAATACCCGGGTGCCAACGCCCAACAGGTCGCGACCGAGGTTTCCGAACCGCTTGAGAGTGCGATCCAGAAGATGGAAGAGGTCGAAAAAATCACCTCGACCAACCGGCCTGGCGAAAGCAGGATCGACGTCGAAATCAAGTCGACTTACCCTGCCGAAGCTCTGCCCGATATCTGGACGCGCCTGCGCGCCCGCGTTCGGGATTCGTCTCGAAAGTTGCCGGAAAGCGTTCTGCCGCCCTTCGTCAATGACAGCTTCGGTGACGTTTTCGGACTGTATTATGCTGTGACCGCTCCGGGGTTCACCGACGCCGAACAATATGAACTTGGCACGTTTCTGCGGCGCGAGCTTCTGGCCGTGGACGGTGTGGCCGATGTGGATCTGTCCGGGCTGCCGGAAGAAGCAATCTATGTCGAACCCAACATGACGCTTGCCGTCAATCAGGGCATCCCGCCACAAGCCATCGTAAGCGCCGTTTCATCTGCGAATTCAGTTTCGTCCGCCGGTGCGTTGGGGATGGGCGACACGCGCACCATGTTCCGCGCACCTGATGGCACTGAAACAGTGTCTGATATTGCCTCGCTCAGTATCGGTGTGAACGGTCAACTGATCAATGTCGCAGATGTCGCCAATGTCAGCCGCGGTCGCGTCGTCACGCCCGACCAGATCATCCGATTCAACGGGCAAGAGGCATTCACCATCGCGATTGCCGGACTGGAAACCGAAGATATCGTCGAGGTGGGTCACCGCGTCGATGACCGACTGTCTGTGCTCAGCGCTGATATTCCGCATGGGATCGCATTGCAGCCGATCTATCAGCAACACATGGTCGTCGAACAAAGCTCGAATGATTTCCTGAAGAACCTCGCAATGTCAGTCGCAATCGTGATTGTCGTGTTGGGCGCTTTCATGGGGTGGCGTGCTGCAATTGTGATCGGGGCGACGCTTCTGTTGACCGTTGTTGGCACGCTTCTGTTCATGGCGATTTTCTCGATCGAGATGGAGCGAATTTCACTGGGCGCCCTGATCATCGCAATGGGGATGCTGGTGGACAACGCCATCGTGGTGGCAGAGGGCATGCAGATTTCGCGATTGCGCGGGCGCAGTTCCCTTGAAGCCGCAGACGATGCCGCACGCAAGACCCAAATCCCGCTGCTAGGGGCTACGGTGATCGGCATTATGGCCTTTGCCGGGATCGGCCTGTCCCCGGACGCAACGGGCGAGTTTCTGTTCTCGCTTTTCGCTGTGATCGGTATTTCGCTTCTTTTGTCATGGGTCTTGGCCCTGACCGTTACGCCGCTTCTGGGGCACTACCTGTTCAAAGAAGGCTCTGCGGATGCCGCAGATGCGTATTCAGGCAAGTTCTTTCAGCTCTACAAGCGCATCCTCGATAAGGCTCTAACCCTGCGCTGGCCGGTGATTGCGGGGCTGATCGCCATCACCGTGGCCTGCTTTGCCGGCTTCGGGTCGGTCAAGCAGCAGTTCTTTCCCAATTCGAACACGCCGCTGTTCTTCGTCAACTACAAGCTTCCTCAGGGCAGTTCGATCCAGAAAGTGTCCGATGACCTGAAGGTCATGGAGGCCTGGCTGCTGAAAGAAGACGCGGTTGAATCGGTGGCGTCCTATGCGGGTCGCGGGGCTGTGCGCTTCATGCTGACCTACGATGGTGGCAAGGATAATCAGAGCTACGGCCACCTGATCATTCGCACCAGCAAGCTTGAGGACATCCCAGACCTGCACGCGCGCCTTGAAGCGTTCGGCAAAGCATCCTTCCCCGAAGCCGAATTCCGTGTGCAAAGGCTGATTTTTGGCCCCGGCGGCGGCGACCCCATTCAGGCGCGGTTTTCGGGCAGTGACCCGGCAGTGCTGCGCGCTTTGGCCGAAGAGGCGATGACGGTGATGCGCGACAGGTCTGACAGCCTTCTGAACCTGCGCACCGACTGGCGCGAACAAGAGCTGGTGATCGAACCCACCTACGCGACGCAACGCGCCCAGACGGCTGGGATCAACCGTGAAGATGTCGCAAGTTCGCTTCTGTTTGCGACCGACGGGCTGCGCGCCGGGGTTTACCGAGAACGCGAACGATTGATCCCGATTATCATGCGACGTCCACAGCCCGACGAATTCAGCCTGTTTGACCAACTGGTCTATTCCTCGGTCGCGGGCACCTATCTGCCGATCGAACAGGTAACTGATGGGTTCGATTATCGTGTCGAAGACACTTTGGTTCATCGGCGCAATCGCGTGCCGACCATATCGGTCGGTGCGGATGTCATCGAAGGCGTCACAGCCGCAGAGGCACACGCCGAAATTCGCGCCGCGATCGAGGCGATTGATCTGCCCACGGGGTATGACCTGGAATGGGGGGGTGAGTTTGAAAACTCGTCCAAAGCACAGGCAAGCCTGGGTGCCCAACTGCCCCTCAGCGCGCTGATCATGGTGATGATCTCGGTTCTGCTGTTCAACGCCATACGCCAGCCGATCATCATCTGGCTGCTTGTGCCGATGTCTGTGAACGGTGTGGTGATCGGGCTTTTGGGCACTGGCCTGCCGTTCAGCTTTACCGCACTTCTGGGGCTGCTCAGCCTGTCTGGAATGCTGATCAAGAACGGCATTGTGCTGGTTGAAGAAATTGACCTTGTGCGGGCAGAAGGCGTGCCATTGCGCCAAGCGATCATTGACGCGTCCGCCTCAAGGGTTCGGCCTGTGGTCTTGGCCGCCGTCACGACCATTTTGGGCATGGCGCCACTTTTGACCGATGCCTTCTTTGTGTCCATGTCGGTAACGATCATGGGCGGGTTGGCCTTTGCGTCAGTTCTGACGTTGGTTGCTGCTCCGGTCTTCTATTACGTCTTCTTCAAACGAGACGAGAAGACCGTGCCGCAAGCTCTCCCGGCCTAGGTTGAGCGACCGAAAACACACAAAACAGCCGATCCGAAAGGGTCGGCTTTTTCAGTGTCGGCTATTTGTGAAATGAAAGCTTGGAGCGGGCGGCGGGAATCGAACCCGCGTCATTAGCTTGGAAGGCTAAGGTCTTACCACTACACAACGCCCGCGCAGTACCAACGGGACATATTTCAATGGCATCTGAGCGTCAAGAGCAGACCCGGCAGGATCTTGGTCCTACGCAATCAAAATAGCCGGAAAAGTCGCGCGCGCCGCACTGGTTTTCGCCTTGCTTGCCGCGTTGCCGAATGCACCCAATGATGGGTCACTCAACCTCGAAGCTGATCAGGAATGCCGCACCCTGACTGCGGGGCAAGTTCGAAATGTCCGCGCCATGTGCACGCAAGGTGTTGCGAACGATGGAAAGACCCATGCCTGTTCCACCTTGTTCGCGCTTTGTGGTGAAGAAGGGGTCGAAAATTCGTGTTGCGTTGCCGGGGGAAACCCCGCGGCCGTTATCTTCCAACACCACGTCGACCCGCGCGTCCTTCTTCTGGGCTGACAGTTGCACTGTTGTGGCCTCGTGACCCAAAGCGTTGCCCAGCAAATGGCGCAACACTATTCCAAGGCCCTGTTGCGATATGGGGATCATGACATCACCGCCCTCGATCCGCAGGTCCAGAGAGGGGAAGTCGCCTGACAACGCGCTGCGCAGTTGCTCTAGGGTGCTGTCTCCGTCGTGACGCATTTCACGGGCGCGGGCCGCTTGGCGCATCGCTTCGATCTGTTGCTCCATCTGGGCGCCCGCTCCTGCGATCTGGTCGACAAGTGCCAGATCCTCGACCGCCAAGGTGCCACCATCGCGAAGCAATTCAGTCGCCGCCTGAAGCGCCGCAACAGGTGTCTTCAATTCATGCGTTACGTGGTCCGAGTAGCTGCGGATGGTGGTTTCGCGATTGCGCAAGGTGTCCGCCATGTCGATGACGCTTTGTGCCGTGACCTGAAGCTCGCGGGTGCCAAAATGGGCCGGTGGGGTCAACGGGTCGGCAGGGGTCGCCCGCACTTGCGTCGCGAAGCGCTCCAACTCTGCGATGGGTCGCAACAGCAAGCGGATCAGCATCCAACCCAGCACCGAGGTCGCCCCGGTGATCAGGATCGACAGCAGTATCGCCGCTTTCTCATACCCGATTGCGGGGCCGAGATAGCGAAACGCCACCAGCCCGGTCAAAGACAATGCCAACGTGCCGCACAGGGCACCGCCCAAAACGAATGAAAGGCTGGGGCGCCATTTATCTTTCATGCGGAAGGTCCTGCATACGCACGCCCACACCGTGGACAGTTTCAATCGCATCCGCCCATCCCGCATGGGTCAATTTGGATCGCAAATTGCGCAGATGACTGTCCAACGTCCGGTCAGAAACCTGAGAACGCGCGCCCCAGATCGACCGCACCAGCTGGGCCCGGCTGTGCACTTGGGTTGGGCGGTCCACAAGTGCCGCCAGCAACGAGAACTCGGTCGCGGTCAACGGGATGTCGTTGTTCCCGAACCGACAGCGCTGGGCCGTGGTGTCCAGACTGATCCCGCCATGGGTCAAGATACTGGCAGCGCGCGGTCCCGTCGTGCGTTTCAGAATGGCCCGCACACGCGCCACCAATTCGCGTGGGCTGAAGGGTTTGGTGACATAATCGTCAGCGCCCAGTTCTAACCCCAGCACCCGGTCAATCTCATCGTCGCGCGCGGTCAGAAACAGGATCGGCACATCAGATTGGGCGCGTATCCGACGACAAACGTCGAACCCGTCCAGTTCGGGCAGGCCAATGTCCAGCACGATCAGGTCCGGGGTCTCGCGCTTGGCGTGAACCAAGGCGATCTGCCCATCGCTTGCCGTGACAACCTGGTATCCAGCGCGCTCTAACGCCAGCCCTACCAGATCGCGCAGCCGGGGATCGTCATCCACCAACAGAATTTTCATGGCGCGTGGCCTCTAATTCAAGATCTCCTGCAAAATAGCCATTGATCCGGCCTGTGCGAAAGCCCCATTCGCGCCAGTTTGGGTAAGTGATGTCAGGCTGCAGGCAGGCGCGATAGTGTTGTGGGACCCAAAGGTCAGGATTGCGGTCCATCCCCTGCGCAATCGCTTTCGACGCCATCGGTCCCAAATTGCACAGATAGTGCCAGTCTGGCGCTGCTGAGCGCCCCAGATTGGCCCCTCGGTCAAGCATATCCGTGGCAATCACAGCGGCGAAATTGACAAATGCACAGGCATACAGCGTTCCAAAGCCCAGCGCGCAAGCCCGCAGCATCAACCACAGCGACGACCGACCGCGAAGCACCTGCCACCCCACCAGCAACAATCCAATGGCAACCAACGCCATCCAGATCAACGCATACAGGCGCAGATAGGTCAGACCGAACGCGTCGATATACAGATCCAGGCGAAGGGCGGCTGACAGGGTCAGGAATACGTTTTGAAGCAGCCACAAAAGCAACAGCGGTTTTAACGCTTTGTGTTCGCTCAGAAACGGGCGGGCCGCCACCGCGAAGGCGCCGGCCAACATCGCTGTTACCAGCAACGGGTATGCGCCACGATGGGCGTAGGTCGCATAGCTCATTCCTTCGGGAAGGGCCGCCCCGCCGAACAGGATCGAGAAATCCATGACGCTTTGCAGAGCCAATAGCAGGTTGAATAGGACCAAAGCCCGCAGAACCGATCCGGTGTTCAGGCCTTGCGGTGTCCGCCATTCCTGTGTGGTCAGGTTCAGGGGGGCAGTGGGGGTGGGCGCGGTGAGCAACGGCCAGATCAACACGCCAAGCCCGCTCCAGAACACCGCGCGCCGGGCCAGCGAAAGCGCATCCAGATCGATCAAAAGAACCTGCGATAGGGTCTGTTCCAGAACCGGGTTCGCACCGATCAACAAGGCGCCCAGCACCAATGTGCCGCCAATTGGAAAGGCCCAGTTTCGCAGCAGCGATTTCGACGATACGCCGAAAATCAACCCACCTGACGCTACGCCGACGCGCAGATTTCGCAGCTGTGAAGCACATGCCAGAACGCCCGAGGTCGGCAAGGTCTTAACCAAACGCATAAAGGCCGTCATGAACCAGTCCCGCCCGGCGCTTATACTTTCAGCGGCGGGGACCCGCAGCCAGGCCACAGCAGCCAGCAAGCCCGCACCAAGAAGACACACCGACAACAACTGCACGTGCTCAATTGTGGGCAGCGTCGCCAGAACGAGCAAGATCACCGGGCCCAGAACCCTGCGTTTTGCCGGCCTACCCATGGCGACGACGGCAAATAAGCCCCATGCGAAGATGGCCAATGAAAGACCCGGCGCGTATCCCCAAAACAGGAAATCCCCGAGCAAAATGAGCAAGACCATCCCAGCAAATTTCGGCAACCGCCCTTCCACAGACTGACCCCCGAAAAGGGGCGCTGCGCCAGCGGTTACACTTTCGCCCGATCTGTCCACCTCGGTGTTCAGCCACCAGCCATCTTGGGCAATCGACCTCGGCAGGCCGCGCACAATGAATTCTCTTGGCATCGTCTTCTCCATCTTGTGTTTGGACAAGACTGACCACCTGCTTTGCAGACGGCCCGCAGAAGACGTGCAGATTTTGTGCAGAAGCGCTGGATTGTTCGGGTCACTCGTAACCCGTCATCTCCAGATATCCCTGTCCGGTGTGGCTGCCGGCTATTTTGACCGGCCCTTCCCAATAAGGAATTGAAAGCCCCATCCACGCGTTTAGGTTCAGGGCTGTGACGACCACGTCGACCTCGCGATCCGGTAGCGTCACGCGCCACTGTGTTGGCAGGTCGCGATCAGCGACGGTTGTGTTGGCCAGCGGCGTAGCGGAAAACGCACCGTCGCCATAGGCGGTCGTCGCGCCATCCGGTTCGATCCAGGTTGAAGAACTGTATTGCGATCCGTCGGTCTGGCGCAGCTGAAACCCCATCAGCTTTGACCCTTGCGCAAAGGAGAGCGAGAACCAGTCCCAGCCGGACTGCCGCTCTGACAAAGGCTGCGATGACCATTCGCGATCAAGCCAGGCACTGCCTGTGACCGCGACGTTGCCAGTGGGCAGTTTGAGCGTGCCGTCAATCTGAAAGAACGGCTGGGAATAGTAGTAACTCGCCTGTCCATCAGCGGACTTGACCGAATACCCTTTGTCCCCATGAAAAACCAAAGGTCCATTGGCTTTGAGCGACATCTCATAGCCAAAATCAGGACCGCTTGCGGAAAGGTTCATGGTGTCAAAATCCGCGCCCTCAAGTTCCCATTCGTCGATCCACGCACGAAAGGGGCTGGCTGATACGCCGGCCTGACCGATTCCACCACGCGCAAAGCGTTCCGTCGCAAAATGTTGATCCGGCGTTGTGATGGCTGCATGGGCAAACCAGACTTGCGGAGACTGCCAGCCCTCAGCCTCGCCGGGTGCGAGCGCCGTTCTGAAAAGCGTCCATTGCAAACCGTAAGGCGTACCGTCCTGCCCGGTCAGGTTCGCGGTCAAATACCACCATTCAATTCGATAGTCCGGGTGCGCGCCGTGATCAGCGGGAAAGCTGAAAGTTGGATTGGGGCGGGGTGCTACAAATCCCTCGGCATCACTGCCAAGTCCGGAAAACCCCTGCGCCAGAACACTTGTCGGCCACAGCAGCAAGAAAAGGAGCAGTCTAACGTTCACTTGCAAACACCTTGAGCAAAGTCGAGGGCGGCGTGCGCATCAGGCGCAGTGCAGGCCAGGTTGCGGCCAGAAACGCGGCGACCAGCGCGTAGCCACCCAGTTGCAGATAGTCGAGCGGAAACAGATACATCGGCAACTTCCACCCAAACGCTTCGACGTTGATAACCGTCAGCAAAGTCCACGCCAGCGCAAGCCCCACCGGGATCGCGCAAAGAAAGACCAAGCCAGCCAGCAAGACGGCGCGCGACAGCTCTAACCATCCTAAACTGCGACGGGTCAAACCCAAGGCCCAGACCGAGGCAAGTTGCGGCACACGCAGGTCTGCCAGTGTCAAAAGGCTCATCAAAATTGCAAAGCTGGCAACGCCGAGCGTCAGGATATTCAACGCAGATGTGACGACAAAGGTCCTCTCGAACACCTGCATAGAAAGTGCCTTGATGGCGGCCTGATCAATTATCGCGCTGTCTTCAATGCCAAGCTTTTGCACAATCTGCCGACGCAATGCGGCCTCCGCTTCAGTGCGTATGCCAAACTGGGCGGGATAGATGCCGGGATGAAGGTCCTGAAAGATATTCTCAGACACGATGACTTGACCTTGCGGGTTTCCGTAATCCCCCACGACAGCCGCAACTGGCTTCGTCAGACCCTGTGCCAGAGACACCTGATCCCCAACCCAAAGACCAGCCCGGCGCGCAAGCTGTTCATTGAGGATGACTGCGTCGCCGTTGTCCACAGCATCCCATGCGCCGGGGGCTTCGTCCAAGAAGTTCCAATTGTTGCGATAGGTTGGGCCGACACGCACGCCGTAAAGATCCACAGGAAGGCCCGCGACGTTGGCTTGGGCCGTCAGAAGCGGCAAAATCTCGACCCCATTGTCTTGCAAGAAGGATTCCAACGCGGCGCTTTGGCTGGCTGTTTCGACACGCACGAATAACTCCGGCGCGAGCCGTTGATCAAGGAATGCGACGAAGGTCAGCCGAAAGCTCGACACCATGGTCGAGACACCGATATTGGCCGTGACCGCAAGCAACAGGGCCATCAGTGCAAGGCTGAGGCCCGGCAGTTGTTGTCGCGTGTCGGCCCAGAACCAACGCCACACAGGGGCGATTGTGTGTTTTTCCAGCGAGGTTAAAATCCTTGCAGCGATTGCAGGCAGAGCCAATGCAGCGCCGATCAAAAGGCACCCCAGCAATGCAAAACCAGCCAATAGCCCATCCCAGATCAACGCCAGCGCAGCGGCACTGGCCAGCAGGAAAACCGCGCCCATTGATTGCAGCCGAAATCGCGATGCAGTGGCTGTGACCCATGCGCGTGGTCGGACGCTTGCCAAAAGCGGCATGCGCGCAATTTGCCAGATCCGGGTTGAAAGGGCGACCGCCGTGCCCGCAACGGCCAGCACGAGTCCGGACACCAACCACGCCGCGCGCAGCTCTAGCGTGCCCGAGATCTGAGCCCCATAAAGACCGCGCAAGGTCGCCGCGACATCCGGTAACAACAGGGCTGCGATCAGATACCCCAATATGATGCCCAAGCCTGCCCCGATCAGGGCAAGCGTCATCATCTCGACGGTGATCAGGGTGATCAGGGTGCGCAGCGGAACACCCAGCGACCGCAACGTGCGGATCATGCCCCGCCGTTGTTCAAAGGCCAGCCCAATGGTGCTGTGCACGATAAACAGACCCACGGCAAAGCTGAGCAGCCCGAATGCGGTCAGGTTCAGGTGAAAACTGTCGGTCAACTGCGCGACATCTGCTACTTGCGGCGCGGTCTGAATACGCAGGTCTGGCGCAACGGAACTGAGGTCTGGTTGATCAAGCGGTTGATCGGGAAGCAAAATGAGGCGGCTCAGATCGTCGCGCTGTAATATCTGCTGGACGAAACCAATGTCCCCGATCGCCATGCCGGGTGCGACGCTTTCATCTGCTGTGACCCGTGTCACCGGTTCAAGAATTCGCGCTGTTTCCTGATTTGCAAACAGGGATTGCCGGCTTTCGAACATCAGCGCAGAGGACGGCGATGCAGGCGCGTCTGCCACCAGCTCAAATGGCGAGGTTGCAGGATCGACGCCAACCAATCGCACGCCTTCCAGCCGGCCTTCAACGACAGGCGAGACGAGCCAACCGGATCGCCTGAGTGAAACGTATTGCTGTTGCGAAATGCGATCACCCTCTTTCGGGATCAACTGATCGAACTGCCCCCGCCCCAGCGTCGCCGAGGCCGCGTCATAGCTTGCCCGCGCTTCTGCATTGATCGCCTGCACGCCCGACCAAAGCGCTGTCGCCAAGGCAAGGCCTGCGAGAAAGGCGAACAGCTGGACGGGGTTGCGGCGCCAATGGGACAGTAGCGCACGCAGGCAATGTCCAGTCATGTCAAACACCCGCCATGCAGATGCAATTGGCGGTCCATGCGTGCGGCAATGATTGGGGAATGTGTGACAACCATCAGCGTGGCACCGGTTTGCGACACCAAGTTCAGCATCTGTGTCAAAACATCTTCGGCTGTTGCCTCATCCAGATTTCCCGTGGGCTCATCGGCCAGCAACAGCTTTGGTTTCGCGGCAATCGCCCGCGCGATTGCCACGCGTTGCTGCTGTCCCCCGGACAGGGCCTCGGGGTATTTTTTCAACTGATCTGACAATCCCAGCGCGGCTACGATCCGGTCGATATGCACCGGGTCGACGCGCCCGGACAGCGCGGCCTGAAACTCGATATTTGCCGCAACTGTCAGCGATGGGATCAGGTTGAACTGCTGAAAGACAAGTGCGATGTCGGTTCTGCGCAGGACAGCACGCGCGCGGTCGTCAAGCGTGGTCAAATCCTTGCCAGACACCCACACGTGACCTGCGTCCGCGTCCTCTAGCGCACCGGCGATGTGAAGAAGCGTGCTTTTCCCGCTGCCAGATTCTCCTTGAAGCGCGAGTGTCTGCCCCGCCTCAAGATCAAAACTGACATCCCGCAGAACAGGGACGGACCCCTCGCTGTCGCGGAAGGATTTTTGAACCGCTTCAAACCTAAGAACCATTGCGCGCCTCCAACGTCAGCTTAGGTCCGCCGGGCGCCGCGAAAAACCTGGCACTACGGCACCCTGAACCGATGACGGCTTGTGGATGGTTTTCAAAGCAACTCTGGATGAGGAAAAAAGCCTTGGTCATGCTGCCTTTAAGCTGACCAGCCCCACCCAAGTTGTCCAGTATGAATGTGCGCGCATGTCTGGGCAGGCAATCCGCCCCGTCATCTTTGTCTTTCCGCACTGCGCACTAGCCAAAAAAGGACAGATCGGCAAAGGACCCGATGGCGCTGGCCAGTATCGGTGACACGATCGCCAGAGTGGACTTCAACGCATCCAGACTGGCGATCTGGTTGATGTTGAACCCTTCGATATCGGCGGCAAGCTCTGGCGACCCAGCCTGTTCTACGGCGGATTTGAAACGCTCGATCCGAAGCCTCAGGATCAGGCTGACCGGCATATAGTAAGACAGGATCAGCACCGAATACGTCACGCCGCGAAACAGCGATACTGAATTGACCAGACCTTCATGCGCAGACCGCACGGTGTCGTCTGCAATCAGCGCGCTGGGCCAGGTCATCCAAGCAAGAACCAGCACCATACCCGTCGTCAGCAGAATGCCAGAGCAATACAGGTAACGCTGCGCGGTATCTTGAGCCAACTGAAGCGCACGCCCTTCGGCAACCAACCCGTCAGGTGTCGCAAGGTCGGTTGAAGCGGGAGCCGCAAGCGCCAGAACCATTCCCGTGATGACCGCGCCTGCCGCCAAGGATGTCAGGATGTTCACCCGGTCGAGCAGATACTTCATCGCAAAGAAGGCACCTTCACCGTTGCAGGCCTGTGCCAATGCAGCCCCCGGCGCGCATCCCGGCAATTCACCAGCCCCCAGCGCGGTGCGGAACAGATTGTCGCCCAGAAGATAGTGGGATTCGAAACTGTTTGGCATCCACTCCGGTTCAAACGTCGAGAACATGAGCGAGGCGGCAATCACCCCCACAACCCCGCACATCGTGTAGCAAATCGACCGCATTGTATGGCGCGCATACAATTCAAAGGTGAAGATCGCCGTCAACGTGATCGTGACCGCGCCAAAGAACAAGAGCGCGGCCAGAAACTTGTATCTGGCATCCAGTTCGGCCAGCCTTGATGTTTCATCCAGCTGCACACCTGTTACCGACACCGAGGTATCGCCAAACGTGCCCAGCAAGAACTCCGACACCGTCAGAACCAGAACCGGCAACACCAGGATCAACAAGTGCTTCGGGGCGATCTGAAGCTTGCTAAAGTCAGACAAGGTTGCCATTGGACCTCTGCCTCCTCATGCCGAGATCAAGGGGGTGAACAGGACCATTCATCCGATATCGATATCAGCAATCAGGCTTTTTCGCGTGTCTGCCAGCTTGTCGCGAATGATATCGCGCACATCGGCATAGATCGTCGGGCTAAGCGCGACCTTCTGTGCCGACAGCCAGTAGTCCAGCTCGTTCTTGCCCCAAGACACGAACAGGATGTTCTGTTTCTTGTCCTTGTAGCTGAAATTGAATGCACCAAGCGCCATGCTGATCACATCGCCGGAAGCCTCGGCGCTACCGATCTGAAAATTCCCACCGGTCGAGGTCGAGGTTTCGAAATCGAAAAGTTTGATCTTGCCGTCATCCGACGCCAGCCCGCGCAAAGCCTCGATCGCGCTTTCGACGATCTTGAACTGATTGCCTGTCGCTACTTGCGCAAGGGTCGCCAAAATCACCTTGTCGAAGCTGCCGCTGCCTTTCATCTTCTGGCTGGATTCAAATGGCGCTGCTTCGCGCGTCCACCCCATCAGGCTGAGCATCTCCATATAGGTTGCGTGCCACGCGGCTCGCTCGGTGACCGGATCGGCTTTGGCGTCCGCGGCGCGTTGGGCAAACAGCGTCGACAGCAACACATCCTCTTTCTGGCTTGGCGTCAGATTCTCAACGAACGAGATTACGCTGGACGCATTGACCGCGGCTTGCATGGTTTGCTGATGCGCGGCGGATTCAGAGGTCGGGTCAAAGTCTTCACCGGACCGAGCCACCGGATCGGCAAAGGCCGACCTCCGCGATTTGCTGCCAGGCGCTGCGCGTGGCTTTGCCAATTTCGTCGCAATCAGGATTGCCAAACGTTCGGCCAAACTGCTTGGCCGGCGCGTCAGCAAGGGTGTCGTGGCAGGCAGGGCTGCGCTGCGAAACGCGGGTGGCCAAGTGTTGTTGGTGCCGCGCGTATCGACATGGGTGAAGCTGTTGTATCGCCCGATCCCGCCGGTAAAGAAGCCCTCTTTGTCGCGCAACCAACGCAACGCTTGCGCCACGTCCGGTGCCGCCATGCCGGACACTTTGAAATCCAATGCGCAAAACCGCACGTGCTGGCTTCTGGTCGCCCCATTGATGCACGCGTTATAGGCCGGTGCCCGGTAGGCGTTGGTGATCGCGATGGGTTTATCCAGCCTGTCACGCAAGTGATCCAACACCTGAGCGGTCTTGGCGATATTGGTCCAAAGGCTGCGCGGCGGATAGCTGTTCTTACCCTGACAGGCACCGCCCGGCGTGTTGTGACTGCCGCCAAGGATCAAAAACTCGTCGGTGCTGAAATTCTTCAACCCCAGTGATTTGATGAACCCGTCAAAGTCGGAATAGTCCGGCCATTGCAAGGCGGCCGTTGCGCTGCGGAACCCGGCGCCGCGCGCCTTTGCCGACAGGATCGCATCAACTTCGGCGTCGGGCAGTTGATCATTCTCATCGCCTTCACCTTCGCCTTCATCATCGACCGCCTTTGTGACAGCCGTCGCGCTGGGCACGGTGATGGAACCACCCCCGCACGGGGCGGAACTCTGCGCCACGGGTTGCAACGTGAACGGCCGGTCGGAGACAAAATTCGGCTCTTTGATCAGGCGTTCAAACAATTGCGGCGTCTGGCTGTCACTGCCTATTTCAACGTCGATCGCGTCCCGAAAGGCGCGATAGCCTTCGTTAAATCGCCCGTTGTCCCAGACCCTCAGCAGCGCGCCGGTGAAGGCGCCGTTTGCAGGCCCGTCCATCGCAAATTGTTCGTCCTTACACGCCCCAAGGTTCAACACAGACGCTTGAATGGGACTGCTGAGCGGCGCGGTCATGACGCTTTCCTTCATCGCGCTGTAGGATTTGGAGGCCTCCCGATACGCGGCTTCATTCGCGCGCCAAACGCGGTCTTCGACATGCAGAGGCATTGCACGCACCCGCGCATCGGGCGTGATCGTGCGGCCAAACAAGGCTGACGGTGCCGTCGGCCCAAACTTCGCCATCGAACCGGAGTGGCAGGTGTCAGGCACGATTAACACCCGCACCCCGTCCCTGAATTTGGTCCAGAGCATGTAAAGCTCGTCATCGGCGATCTGGAAATCGTAAAGACACAAGGTCTCGTCCATCTTCTGGTCGCCATCATGGTCTTCATCCTGATTGAAATCAGGCACGCGCCCACCGTGCCCCGAAACCGACAGCAGAAACATGTCACCGGGCTGCAAGTCCTTGGCGGCGCGTTCGATCTGGTCGACAACATTCTGTCGGGTGGCATCGTGGGTCAGCAGCAATTCCGGTTTGAACCCTTCCGCAAGCGCGATGTCCTGCATGGCAAGCGCATCCGCCTCGCACGCGGCCAACTGACCATCCCAGCCATCATAATGCGCCGGGTCCACAGTGTTCAGACCAACATGAAGCGACATGCCATTCGCGGTTCCACCCGCGATAACAGGCGCGCTTTGCAGGGACCGGGAAATCTGACTGGCAGACCCAAAAGGACCACCTATGATCATCGGCGGACCACTGCGTGCATTGGCGATGCGGTTGATTTCGCGCGCGAATTTTCGCGACACATCGCGGTAGCCATCATTGACCGGGTGCAGACCGTCGAACCAACGGTGATCCCCCACAACACCGCGGCAGTCGATATAGGTCACATGCGGCATGGAACGGGCCAACCTGCGCAAACGGCGGTTGAACTGATCCATCATTTCGGCCGCAATGGCTTTTTGAAGGGTCTTGTCGCGGATCCCGCGCTGTTCCATCGGCTTACCCAGCCAGCGGTCCTTGTTCGGCACCGGATAGTCATATCCGTGGCACAGGATAGAGACATGCGGGAAATGCTGATGCACCTGCCGGAACATCCGCCCATAGTGCTTCAGCGCGTCATCCAACAGCGCCTGAAACGAAGGCAGCAGATAGTCTGCTGGCATCAAGTCAGGGTCGAACTCCTCTAGGTGCGACGCCAAGGCTCCGCTGGCCACCAGATCGTTGCCTCCGCCCGACAGCAGCAGGATCTCGGCGCCCGTATCTTTCAGCGCGCCCAGATATTCCTGCTTGTCCGCCATCCGTTTCAAAAGGTCGCCAGCCGCGCCAAGCGAATAGATCGCGTATCGTTTCATCAGGTGATCAATCGTGTCGATCAGGCGAAGCGGATACTGAAACCAACTGTCGCCTTCGGACACGATGATCGGGCCGTCATAGCCGTCAGAAAGCTTTTTCTGGAACTTGCCCTTGCGGCTCATTCTGGAAAACCAATTGGCTGAGTTCATCACCGCAGCACTCCGCTGCGCGGCATTCGGCCCGCGCGGGATCTGCACCGTTGCCGGGTTCAACTTAAATTGCGGCGCGAAGGGGCCGGATTGCTCTTCATCGAGGATGAAGTATTCGGAAAGCTCGGCGTCATCTGTATTCAGATCCGCCATCTTGGACATCAATTGTTCCACTGTGATCTTGGCCATCGTCTTTCTCCTTCGCGTTGTCTTAATCTCCGGGTTGCTCATATCCCTTGATGAAATCGAAAATGCTGTTGGTGATCGTCGTGTCCTTGTTCAGGGCCGATTGTTCGATCCGATCAAGGTCATGTTTCTGCGCCGCAATTCTGTTCAGCCGAAAGACAGCACCAGGTGCGCCAAAGGACGCATCTGCGGCGACCTCTGCCATGCCCATAAAGGGTCTGGGACGCAGCAGGTAAGGTGCGTTCGTGTCGTCGGCGGCTTTGGGCAAGGGATAGCGATCTTCGAACGCGCGCGAGACCAGATGCAGGATGGATTTACCATAGCTGCCAAAACAGATGCGATCCTCAAGCTCTGGTGTCGGCACATAGATCCGCGCCCGCGGTTGGGCCTTTGTTTTCAATAAGGGCTGGACGACAGGCCTGCGGGCTGCGCTTTTGCGTTTCTTCTTGCCAGAGATCTGTCCGTTCATCACATCGACAAGCGGCATCAACCGCTTGTTGGCACGCGGCATTCCGATCGCCGGGTGGATCAGGTGCAGTGAATCAAAACGGTCCATCCCGCCGGGGGTAAGCGATGACGGATCGAACCAGCGCGTGTTTTGTTCCAGCAATGACAGCATCTCGTGGACCACCAGCGCGCCCGCGCCTTCCGCCACCACATGCAGTTCACAGCCGGTGTCCTTCTTCAGCTTCAGAAGGTCCAGAAGGAAGCTGCCGACAAAGCCCGTCTTGATGTGGTCAAGATTCTCGGCTTCGTAGTCTTCATAGGGCAATTCTTCTGTGCCGCGCAGTGCCCGACGCGCGCCAAGCTCGATATCGCGCCAGAAGGCCCGCCCGACCCCGCGCACGCGGTTTTCGATCAGCTCGTCCAAGTGGGCGGCATTCTCGCCCGCCTGTTCTTCGCAACTGTCGAACAGGCTTTGCAGCACCTCCAGAGACTTCTCGACGAAGCTGTTGCACCAGAAAACCGTGTAAGGATACAGCCCAAGATCCTTGATCAGTGTCTTGCGCCCGACCGCGGCGGCAAAGGCAGGTTTGATCCCTTCCAGACTGCCCGGTATCCACACCAACACGCCACGATACCTGGGCTTTTCTGCAGCCGGCTCGGCGTTCGGATCCAGCCGGTCTTGCAGATAGCTTTTGGTGCGCGACCATCCATCCTTGAAGGACGGATATGATCCCGTTGTCACGTGATACCCATCATCCAGATGCATGTAGTGACCCACCAGTTCGAAACACGGGGTCGAGCCCGTCTGGATGCGCCCAACGACACCTTTTGTGCCCTTCTCACCAACTGACGCGCCAAACGCAGAAGGCGCGAAGACGCCCAGCCGCAGCACCCAGCTGTCCACGACGTTCTGCGCCCAATCCGCATAAGACCACAACCCGATCCCCGCCTGACCCTTGTAACCGCCCCAAGCAGGCCCCCAAGAGTTCATCACGTGAAACCCGTTTTCGTCATAGCCGGTCAGCACAAAGGCATGCGTGCCGGTTTTGCCCAGCGCTGGCGGCCACGTGATCACGCCACCTGTCTCTGGCGTCGCGTTCAGCCAGCCATCATGGACATTGGCAGTCGTCAGCACGGCCTCGGCATCGTTCAGTGCGGCATGAAAGTGGTTCAGGATCGACGCCAGACGGAAATACGCCCCCAGCCCGATTTCCCGCGCTTTCTTTGCCTGCGCAACCGTGGTGAACTTGCGCGCATGGTCAGGTCCGTTTGCAACATAGCAGTCGCTTTGCCACCGATCTTGGTCCGTCGCAGGCGTGTCGAACGGCCAGTCTCGGCAAACGCCATGGTGATAAAACCCCTTGATGGCCGACCGCAGCGTCAGAATACCCTCTTCGGCCAGCACGTCGCCGTTTTCAAGCTCGGGGTAGCGATCGTGGAATGAGGCAATCCGATAGAGCATATCGGCGCTGACAATATCCTTCTGCCGTTCTGACAGATCGCCCGGATATCCGTTGCCCAATGTGGATGAGCGCCGAAGTTGCTGCAAGTTGCGTTGGATATCGATCAGGTTGGCCAGCGCGAAGCCAACGCACCGCCCACTTGACCCCTGATTTCGGACACCGAAGATCGGACTGTTCAGCCCTGAATTCGGGTCCGTCTGCATGAGCTTGCGGTCGATCGTAACCGTGTCACGCAGCACTGAAAGATTGGGAACATAGTCCTGATCGCGCAGGTCCACCCAGTCGGCGCGCACACCAACGTCGTTGATTAGCCCTGAAGCGAATTCGGTCATCGGGTAACCGCCAATAAATTTGCAAAATCTGGAACTATCTACTCAACGGGGAAAAAATACGTTCGAATTCTACCACAATTTCCCTCAGACTCCAAAAAGAGGCCTGACTTGAGCCTCAAAAGGGGTGCAAAAGATGTAGATTTTCGATTGCAGCTTAGGGGCGCGTCAGCCGCAACAACCGTCCGCCGTTTTTGTCTTCCAGCACCCACAAGGCACCCTGCGGCCCTTGTTCCACCTCGCGAATTCGCTTGCCCCAGGAAAACCGCTCGACCTCGGTCGCGGTGCTGCCCTCCAGCGTGACGCGGATCAGCGCGCGGCTGACAAGGCCACCGATAAAGGCGTTTCCTGTCCAACCCGGGAACTGATCACCCGAATAGATCACCAGACCGGAGGGCGCGATGCTTGGCACCCAAAAAGCGCTGGGTGCGGCAAATTCCGGGCGCGTGTCGTGGTCGGGAATTTTTTTTCCACTGTAATTGTCGCCGTTGGACACAATCGGCCATCCATAATTCCGGCCGGGCTCGATCAGGTTCAACTCGTCCCCGTGGCGTGGTCCCATTTCATGCGCCCAAAGCCGCCCCTTGGCGTCAAAGGCAATGCCCAACGCGTTGCGATGGCCCAGCGACCAGAAGCTTTTCGCCAGATCGCCTTTGTCCTGAAAGGGGTTGTCTGCAGGCAGCGTGCCGTCATCGTTCAAGCGAATGATCTTGCCAAGCGCCATGTCCCAGCGCTGCGCCGGGGTTTGTTCCTGACGGTCGCCCGAGGTGATGAACAGCTTGCCGTCTTGCGCCGTGCCACGTGGGCCAAACGCCAAACGGTGCGAAAAGTGACCGCCACCGGGCCGATGTGGCGATTGCGACCAGATGCGTTGCAGGTTGCGCAGCGCTGGCTTGTCCGACAAATCCAGCACTCCGCGCACCACGACCGCACCGCGCGTCGCGCCGTTGTCCTTGGTCTCAACAAAGGACAGATAGACAAGCGAATTGTTGGCAAAATCCGGGTGCAGTACCACATCGCCCAAGCCACCCTGACCACCAACCTTCACCCGCGGCACACCCTTAACCGCGCGCTTGGTGCCATCCGTGGACACCACCCAAAGCTTGCCCGGCTTGGTGGTGACAAGCAGGCGATCCTCATCAATGAATGTCATCGCCCACGGGCTATCAAATGCCGCGATCGAAGTCGCCTCCAGCCGGTTGCCGGCCGTGCCTTCAACCGAGAAGGCCATGGCCTGTGTCACCGACATGAACAAGGTGACGAACAGAAAACAGATGGCTTGGATGACGGGTTTCATGGGGCACCTTTGGTCAACGATCATGAATTCGCATGGCTTTCACGATACTAGATCATCAAGGCCGCTGTTGGGCAATTCACACAACCGCCCTGTCCCATGCGCGACGAGATGCCGATGCCCCTACCATGGCACCGGATCGCCGCGCCAATCGAAGAACTGTCCCGTGTCGCCTTTGGTCAGATTGCCAACAACGCCCAGCAAATGCCCGGCCGCCTGAGCAGGCGTGTGAACCTTCAACCCCGTTTTGGCAAAAGGTGCCGACAGATCTGTCGCGACGGTGCCGGGGTGAAGCGCCACGCAAAGCGCGTCGGGTGCGCGCCGGGTTAGCTCGATTGATGCCGTGCGCACAAACTGGTTCAAGGCCGCTTTCGACGCGCGATACCCATACCAGCCGCCCAGCCGGTTATCGCCGACCGAGCCGACCCGCGCCGAGAGCGTCGCAAACACCGATTTGCCAGTGCGCGGCAGGTGGGGCAGTAAATGCTTCATCAGCAGCGCCGGACCGATTGCGTTGACGGCGAAGGCGTGCTCAAGGCTGCGCCGGTCAAGCTCTGACCAACTTTTTTCCGGGCGATCATCCCCAATGTGCAGAAAGCCGGTCGCATCAATCGCCAGCCGGATTTCCCCGGAGGCCGCGGCGAAATCGACCGCCTGTTTCATCTGCGCATCCTCCAGCAAATCAAACCGAGGGTCACTTTTGCGGCCCAAGCCGATCACTGCATCGAAATGGTCGACGTCGTTCAAAGCCGCAACCAAAGCGGACCCGATCCCACCAGACGCGCCGAAAACGACCGCGACCCCGCTGGGATCGAAGGATTGTAGATCGAACACAGGTGTCTCATCCATTTCTACGCACCTCGGTTTTCCGGAGCCTTCAGGTCTGAACGGTCAGAAATGCCGATATCATCGCGCCCACTTCTTCGCGCTGGGTGAACATCAAAAGATGCCCCGCCGGAAAGACCTCTAGCCGCGCGTCCGGGATCATGTTCGCCAGAAGGATCTGGTTGGTGACGGGGATCAACCCATCATATTTTCCCGCGATAACCAAGACCGGCTGCGAAAGCTGACGCAACCATGTCAGGCTGGTCCAGCTGCACATCGCGCGCACCTGTGAAAAATAGCCTTCGGGGCTGGGCGCGATGGCGTGCTTGGAGTATTCGCGGAACGCGGCGGGTGCAAAGATGGCCTCGCCGCCATACATCAGCGGCCCGATGAAGTTGCCGTAGCTCTTGCTCATATAGCGCATGGGGAACATGATTTCAGACAAGGCAATCGGTGTCCCCCACCAGCTGCCGATCCCACCGGCTGACGTGATCGCAAGCACAAGTTTGCGCACCCGGTCCGGCGCGTCATAGGCCATCTGCTGCGCCAGTGATCCGCCCCACGAGATGCCCAGAATATCGAAACGGTCTATCTTGAGCTGGTCCATGATCTTCATCGCGAAAGCGGCATAATCCGGGATTGTTGAAATACCCTCGATCATAGGAGTGCGCCCAATGCCCGGCATATCGAACGCAATGATTGTGCGGTCGGCAATCTCGTCGATCAGCGGCAACAGCACCTCAAGCGACTGGCCAAGCCCGTTGCAGACCAGCAAAGGCAGCGCGTCACTTGTGCCTTCGCGTCGCAAATACCGCACGCGGTCATCGCCGACCTTGAGGGATTGGAAGGTGATATCGGGATGCGTGTTCTTGGCGTTCAAATCTTTCATGAGTTACACGCCCTCCAGCACATAAGTGCCAGGTGCGGGGTCCAACGGTGCATAGGTCTTGTTGCCGAGTGTCTTAGGCTTCGGTCCGCGTTCGGCAGCGTTGTTGGTGTCGAGCCAGTCCAGCCAATGCGGCCACCAACTGCCATCGGTCAGCGTGGCTGTCTCGTGCCAGTTGTCCGCATCCCCGCCTGTCTTGCCGCCCGTCCAGAACTTGCGGCGACTTTTGGCGGGGTGGTTGATCACCGTGCCGGACACGTGCCCGCCGGTGGTCAGCACGAACTCGGTCGGGCCGGACACCAGCTTGGTCGCTGTAAAGGACGTTTTCCACGGCACGATATGGTCGCCATCTGCGGCAAGGAAATAGCACGGCAGGTCGATGTTATGCGTATCAACCGGGACGCCGCACAAGGTAAGCGCGCCGGGCTCTTTCAGCTTGTTCGCCATATACATTTCCTCAACGAAATAGCTGTACCATTTCGCCGGCAGGTTCGAGGTATCGGCGTTCCAATACAGCACGTCGAACGGCGCAGGCGATTTGCCCATCAGGTAGTTCGAGACCACGAAGTTCCAGATCGACTCGTTCACATGCAGCATCGCCATCGCATTGGCGATATCGCGGCCCGGCGCAACTTTTTCCGCTTTCAGGCGTTGGTTATAGGCTTCGACCTGCGGTTGGTCGATGAACACCTTGATCTGACCCGGATCAGAAAAGTCGATCAGCGACGACAGGAAAGTCGCGGTGCCCAGCTTGGATTTCAGCGCCTTGGGCATCACCGCAAGGGCCGCCGTCAGCATCGTGCCGCCATTGCACCAGCCCAGAATGTCGATCGCGTTGGATTTGCTGACCGCGGATGTAACCTTCACTGCCTCGAATATCCCGTCTGCGATGTAATCATCCCAGCTGTGATCACCCATCTCCGGCCCCGGATTTCGCCATGCGATGGTGTAAACGCTCTGCCCTTGTTCCAGCAGATAGCGGATCATCGACTTCTTTTCGTTCAGGTCGAAGATGTAGAACTTGTTGACGCAGGGCGGCACGATCAGGATCGGCGCTTTGCGGGTCTTGGCTGTCATCGGCTCGTACTGGATCAGCTCGATCAATTCGTTGCGGAAGATCACCGAACCGGGCGTCGTGGCAAGGTTCTTGCCCACCTCGAACGCCTCTTCGTCGGTGGTCGAGATATAGCCCTTCTCAAGGTCCGCCAGAAGGTTCTGATAGCCATCAAGCAGGCTCTGCCCACCGGTTTCGCGCGCCAACTTCTGCGCTTCGGGATTGGTCAGCAGGAAATTCGTCGGCGCCATATTGTCAGCGGCGATGCGAGCATAGAAGCTCAGCTTTTCCTGCTCCTGCTCGGGCAGCCCGGCCTTGTCGGCCATGTCGACCATCGCCTTGGTGGTCAGTTCATAGGAGTGGCGCAGGATCGGAAAAATTCCTTCGTTCCATGCCTCATCCCCAAAACGACGATCACGGGTCGGCTCTACGCCATCCGTGGCGTGAAGCGCCGTGCCCAACCACAGCTTCGCCATATCGCTTTGATACCTGAGCATTGTGTTCGCCCAGTCCTCAAAGGCCGCTGTATCGCTTTTCTGCATGGCCTCAAAAAGTTTGAAAAAATCCTTGGACATGTGCCGCGCCTTTTCCGTTCTGCTGGTGTTTGCATCGTGTTTTGCACCAAAATGCTTCACGAGTTTTGCAAGCAGTGCCAAGTAAACAGTTTTTTGGCCGCTTTCCAACCAACGCCTTGGGCGCGTGTTCGGTCGTCAGTGGTCGTTTCTTTCGAACTCCGGCGCAAGAGCGCTTAGCCCTTGGATAAGCCCATCGGTCAAATCCGCCGGAACTTTGCTTTCGATCTCGGACTTCATCAGGCCGCCATACACGTCCCACATCTTCAGCCGCAACGCCTTGCCCTGCTCTGTGATGGTCAGGACCCGACCGCGCCGATCTTGTGGGGCAGGTGATTGGCGCACCAAACCTTCTTCGGCCATGCGTTTAAGGGTGCGAGACAGGTTGGGCTGATCAAACAGGCTTTTGCGTTCCAATTCGAACTGACGCAACCCGTCCGGGGACCGCTCGAGCCCCCACAGGATATCATACCAACCCGCCGGCGGCAGACCTGCGCGCTTCAGCTCGGTCTCGAACTTTTGGGTCACGCGCTTGTGGGCCACGTTCAGCAAGATCCAGATATCGGTGGTCGTGGCGTTCGGCTTCTTGTCCATCTCACATTTCCGTTACGTCAATTTTCCGGTCTTTCCCGAGATTTCAATATTAGATACATGTGTATGTATCTAATATGCCCACCCGACACTATGGGCGCAACATGTCAAAGGAGACTTTACAATGAAACACTTCCTTTTCGGAACCGCCGCAACGCTTGGCCTGATGGCAACAGTTACCACGACTGCGCTGGCAGAAACCTACAAGTTCGATCCGGGTCACACCGAAATCCGTTTCTATTATAATCATGCCGGTCTGTCCGAACAGTCTGGTCAATGGAAGGTCATCAGCGGCGAAGTCAACTTCGACCCGTCAGACATCGCGGCAACATCCGTGACCGTGACCGTTGACCCGGCAAGCATCGACACCGGCGTATCGGCTCTGGACGATCACCTGAAAAGCGGTGACTTTTTTGATGTGGAAAACTTCCCCGAGATCACCTTCGCTTCGACCGAAGTCACCCAAACTTCGGATACCACAATCACTCTGGTCGGCGACCTGTCCATCAAGGACAACACCAAGCCGTTTACGATGACCGTGACGCTGAACCATAACGGCCCGCACCCGCTGGGCGAGTTTGCCGACTATTACAAAGGCGAATGGATTGGTGTCGAGGCCACAGGCGATTTGCTGCGGTCTGACTACGGTGTGGGCATGTTCGCACCCGTCACCTCGGACGAGGTGCGGCTTGAGATCTCGGCCGAGATGCGCGCAGGCGGCTGGGAATAACATGCGTCTGACAAACACGTCACAAAGTTGGGGGGCGCTTGCGCGCCTCCTGCATTGGGCGGTTGCCGCAGTCATCTTGTTCCTGTTGGGGCTTGGTGTCTGGATGACCTATTTCGTGGATGACACGTTGGAACAGTTCCGGCTGGTCCAGACACATAAAAGCTGGGGCTTCATACTGTTCGTCTTGGCGCTGGTGCGGATAGCGTGGCGCGTTGCCAACCGTCGCAGCCCAGCGTTGCCCAAACAGATGCCCGCAGTTGAACGCATGGCCGCGAAACTTGGCCACCTTGGGCTCTATGTCTTGATGATCGCCATGCCGGTCTCCGGTTGGCTGATGGCAAGCGCATCACCTTTGCAAGATCGGTTTGGCGTCAAGAACAAGGCCTTTGACTGGTTCGAGATGTATGACCCCTTCGTCCCGGGAAGCGAAGCGCTGACCGATACCTTCGCGCAAATCCATTTCCTGTCTGCCATCGCGCTTGGGCTATTGCTGGTTGGTCATGTCGGCGCTGCGCTGTGGCATCACTTTCACCACCGCGATGATGTGCTTAAACGCATGACGTTCGGTAAGTGACGGGTGTCATAGCTCGGCTTGCAAAACCGCCATCAGCGCCGATGTTGACATCCGCCGCGACAGTGGTGCGCCCTGCCCGGCCCAATGCGCACCATAGCCGGTTTCTCCGCCGGCCACAGCCGCAGCATTCAGCGCTTTGCCAGCATCATATGTCACCGGATAACTTGGCACATGTTCGCGCATGACGGTTTCGCCCAGCGCTGTGAACTTGTTTGACAGGCAGCGCGCAGGCCGCCCCGAAATGATGCGTGTCATCACGGTCTCATGCGCCGCGTCACTGGCAAGCGCATCTTGATAGGCTTGATTGGCGCTGCTTTCGTCGCAAGCGATAAAAGCGGTGCCCATCTGCACAGCAACCGCCCCAAGGTCCAACGCCGCCCGAATACCCGCCCCATCCATCACACCCCCGGCCGCGATAACGGGACAGAACAACGACTGAACCAGAAGGCGTGTCAGGGCAAAGGTGCCCATCTGGCTGTCTGGCGCGTTCTCATCAAAGGTGCCGCGATGTCCGCCGGCCTCCCACCCTTGTGCGACAACGGCATCAATGCCCAGCGCCTCGATCTGGCGGGCCTCATCAAGGTTGGTTGCTGTCGCTAGGGTCACGATCCCACGATCCGCAAACGCAGCGATCTGGTCTTTTCGCGGTAACCCAAAATGGAAACTGACCACCTTCGGCGCTTCGTCAAGAAGCATGTCGAACATGGCCTCAGAGCCGCGAAACGAGTCATAGATTTCCCGAAGCCGCGCAGGCGGTGCCGCGCCAAAGCGCGCGAAATGGGGGCTGAGCTTGGCAAGCCATTGCGCCTCTTTACCCTCATCACGCAGGGCAGGCGCGTGGCAAAAGACGTTTGCGTTCAAGGCGCGGTTCGTCAAGCTCGCCGCGTCTTGCAAAGCCTGACGCGCGTCTTCAATCGTCGAAGCCCCCAGCCCCAAGGACCCCAACCCGCCAGCGTTCGACACGGCCGCCGCCATTTGTGGCGTGGACACGCCAGCCATCGGCGCTTGTATGATCGGCACATCCATCCCCAGACGGGACAGGAATGCAGATTGAGTGGTCATTGAGGTGCCTCTGCTTTCTGCGCCCTAAGTTGGGTTAAGGCGCGTGCGGTCACTTTGCCAACATCCCAGCCGAAAGGCCAGCCAAGGCATCGGCCCTGCGGCGCGGCGTTGGTGACGTCGGTGGTGTGCAGAAAATATTCTCGCAAAACTGATCCATCTTACAAATGCGTTCGTAATGGAGTTATGTTGACACTGACCCTTGATCCCCCACCCACCCGGCGCCCAGCGCCCAAGGTGCGCCGTTTTGAAGGAAAACCAGTGTCGCAGAAAGACCCTGAGATTTCGCAGGAAACCAGATGGATGCTTGCGGTGCGCGATACCCGTGACCGCGATGCGTTCGGAGCCCTGTTTGATCACTTTGCGCCCCGGCTTAAGGGGTTCATCATGCGCACCGGAAGCTCGGCTCACAATGCCGAAGAGATTGTGCAGGATGTGATGCTGACGGTGTGGCGCAAGGCTCACATGTTCGACCCGCACCGGGCGCAAGTCTCGGCATGGGTTTATCAAATCGCGCGCAATCGACAGATCGACATTGCGCGTAAATACAACCGGCCCATTCCTGACGAATTGGCCGAAGATCCGGGCTCTGAACCTGATGCCAGCCAGATATTGGCGGTGGAACAAGAGACCGGGAAACTGAAACAAGCCCTCTCGACGCTCAAACCTGAGCAGCGCGAGATCATCGAAAAGGCCTATCTTGGCGAGCTGACCCATCAAGAGATCAGCGACCAGACTGGTCTTCCACTTGGCACAATAAAGTCCCGCATCCGCCTCGGGTTGGATCGGTTAAGGCACGAGTTGAAGGCAATGCGACAATGAACGCGATCACCCACCATACACCCGACGCGATGCTGGCCGCTTATGCTGCTGGTACACTTCCCCATGCCTTTGCTGTCGTCGTGGCGACCCATGTGTCGCTTTGCGTCCATTGCCGGGCGGCGCTCGAGGCTCATCAGGCGATTGGCGGGGCGGTGCTGGATGCAACAGACAGCGTGACGGTTTCAGACCACCTGAAATCTGACATTCTTGCCCAACTGGACGCCCCTGCCCCGCGCGAAGTGACCTATACGCGCAGCGGGATTTACCCTGGGCCCGTCATGCAGGCGCTTGAGGGCAAGGAACCGAACTGGAAGACCCTTGGCATGGGTGTGCGGCAGTCGATCCTGTCGTCTAACCAAGAAGGGTCTGTGCGGCTGCTTTACATCCCGCCGGGACAAGCCGTGCCTGACCACGGACATAATGGGCTTGAGCTGACCTTGGTTCTTCAGGGCAGTTTCAGCGACGAAACCGGCCGGTTTGGAGTTGGAGATCTGGAGATTGCCGACGAGGACCTGGAGCACACGCCAACAGCGAACCAAGGTGACCCCTGCATTTGTCTTGCAGCCACCGATGCGCCATTGCGGTTTCATGCCCTGTTGCCCCGCCTGCTGCAACCGTTCTTCAAAATCTAAGCAGCCATCCCCGTCGACACTCAAAGAACCAGCAACATTCTTGCTGGTTCTTTTTTGTTTTCAGCATCTTGCACACCTTTGCCTCACATTCCCGTGAGTCGGTGAACCGGATTATGCTGCCCTGCGTAACCCTTATACGAACACAAATTCACAAGGGCCTTGTGCCTGCCAACTCGGAGATCAAACCATGAAAACCACGCTCAAATCTGCCGCCATTGCACTGGCCCTGACAGTTTCGGCCACCGCCGCAAAAGCCGACAACATAGTTGAGATTGCCGCCGCCGACGACCGCTTCTCGACCTTGGTGGCTGCCGTTACCGCAGCGGGTCTTGCGGATACGCTTTCCGGCCCCGGTCCCTTCACAGTCTATGCCCCGGTCAATGACGCTTTTGCAGCCCTGCCAGACGGCACGGTCGAAACACTTTTGAAGCCCGAAAACAAGGGGAAGCTGACCGATGTGCTTCTGTATCACGTTGACGATCGCAAACTGACCGCGGGCATGATCCCGCAGGGCTCCAACTACTTCAAACCCGCCCTGACCAGTGCACGCCTTTGCATCTCGGCGGGCGCAGATGGTGTGAAGATCGCGGACGGAACCGGCGAGATGGCAAATGTCGTGATTGCAGACATCATGGCAGATAACGGTGTGATCCACGTGATTGACAAGGTTCTTCTGCCCGGCAAGCGCCCCGCCTGTCACTAATGAAGGGGCTTTGCGCCCACCACGCTTCCAAAAGAGTTATGCCGACCCCTGTTGGGTCGGCATTTTTTGTTTGGCATTCACGATGAAAAAGCTTCGTGGCTGGACGCATCCAACCTTAACGGCCGCGATAGACCAGCAGGTCTGGCAAGAAAGCCAGGCTGCAAATAAACCACGAAAACGGCGCGGGGAAATCGGTTCTGAACCGGCTGCGACGCATCGCTTTCAGCACGTGTTTCGCGGCAACCTCGGGGGTCATAAGCTGCGGCATCTTGAATTCGTTTTTCTGCGTCAGCCGGGTCTTGATGAAGCCCGGATTGACCAACCGCACCAGAACGCCCGTATCCCTCAGGTCGTGGCGCATGGTTTCTGCCAGGCTGACCATCGCCGCCTTGCTGGCACCATATCCGATCGACGCTGGCAACCCGCTATAGCCCGCCAAGGACCCAACAAGCGTGATGTCGCCTTGGCCCTTGCGGACAAGGTTTGGCACCACTTCGCCCAATACGCGCATGGCACCCATGAAGTTGACTTCGCACATGGTCAGGGCGGATTGGCTCTCCCACTCGGTCGCGCGCATCGGGTCATAAGCGCCAGCGTTGTAGATGATGCCATCGACATCCCCTGCCGCGTGAACGGCCTGTTGCACAGCGGCCGGGTCTGTCACGTCAAAGGCGACGACACGCGCGTCTCCGACCTCGTCGCGCAAACTTTGCAAGCGGTCTTCGCTACGCGCCGAGATGACAAGATTTGCGCCCTCTGCGCTCAGGTCTTTGGCCAGGGCACGGCCCAACCCCTCGCTGGCACCGATCAACCAATAGGTTTTTCCTGCGAAGTCAGTCATTTCTGATCTCCACGATAGGTCTGACTATCAGACACCAAAGGGGTGGGTGGCGCAGGCTTTCGCAGAAACGGCGCGCGCTTCAGATAAAGAATAAGCGCCTGCCAATAGATCAACGCGACCACCCGTGCCGCGCCAAGTGGGCGCCGCACCGCCGCCCAGCCAAGCGATCGGTTGGTCGCCGGTTTGCGCGCGCCTTCCAACGTCGCCAACACGCCCTGGTCTCCATTTTCATACAGGATACGGATATCGAACGCGGCATCCGTCATGCCAAAGTTAAAGCGATACTGACCTTCGACCTTCTGAAACGGCGAGACATGCATCAGCTTTTCAGCAATGATCGAGTCGCGCTTTTCGATAGGCCGCAGATCGTCATGGGCACAGAAATAACAGTGGCGATGGCCGAAGGTGTTGTTCACCTCGGCGATGAAGGCACGCGGCGTGCCGTCCTTGGTCGCGATCCAAAAGCTGACTGGGTTAAAGTGAAACCAAAGGAAGCTCGGCTGCGTCAACAACACGAGCGAATAGTCGTCAGGTGCAAGCCCGCGCTGGGCCAACTCATCCCTGAACCAGTCAAGACCACGCCCTTCGCCACGTGGCCCTCCGTGATGTTTGTCCCACAAGGACCAAAGGTTGAAGCGATTGCGGGACAGAAGGGCGGGTGGCGTATCCGTCGCGGGATCGCACAGCACGAAATCAACGCCATAGGTGAAAGCGTTTTTCAGGCTGCCACGCCGGGCGTGCAAGGTTTTGGCTTGGATATGGTCCATCATGATAGAGTGTATACGCATCGTGGCGGGCTTTGGATCATGCAAAGTCTGGTCGTTGGGCAATTTTCCGACCGACCATCAGACGCAGCCAAGCCTATTTCTTGATTGGCTTTTTTTGATCCAGAGAGGGCGCCGCATCGTAATGCCTCTATAGAACTTGAAATAAGAGGCTTGAATGCTCGACCAACAGCGAGGCCCCCGCAAGAAAATTGCCATTGTCGGAGGCGGTATCTCTGGCCTTTCCGCGGCCTATTATCTTTCCCCCAACCATGACGTGACCCTGTATGAAGCCGCCCCGCGCCTTGGTGGTCACGCACGCACCGTCATTGCCGGCAAGAACGGTGACCAGCCTGTGGATACGGGTTTCATAGTGTTCAACTATGTCACTTACCCCTATCTGACGCGCCTGTTTCGGGACCTGGACGTGCCAGTCACCAAAAGCGTGATGAGCTTTGGCGCAAGCATCGACAACGGGCGCATTGAATACGGGCTGAGCAGCCTGAAATGCATCACCGCACAGCGGCGAAACCTACTGCGGCCACAGTTCTACAAGATGGTTGCCGACATCCTGCGGTTCGGCAAACACGCCGAAGCGACCGCCAAGAATGATGACACGACGATCGGCGAGCTGGTCGACGAGCTGCGCTTGGGGGCATGGTTTCGCAACAACTACCTGATGCCGATGTGTGGCGCGATCTGGTCCACACCTGTGGCCGAGGTCGACCAGTTCCCGGCGAAATCCCTTGTGCAGTTTTTCCGCAATCACGCCCTGCTTGCAGGCGCGGGCGAGCATCAATGGTGGACCGTCAAAGGTGGCAGCATCGAATACGTCAAACGGCTTGAGGCTGCCCTGCAGGGCCGTGCAGTGGACATCCGCAAAAATGCTCCGGTCACCGGTGTGCAGCGCATGCCCTATGGCGTGACCGTTCAGACAGCAACCGCCTGTGACAAGGGCTATGATGACATCATTCTGGCATGCCATTCAGATCAGGCACTTGCCATGCTGGGCGACGACGCGACAGACCTTGAAGCCTCGGCGCTTGGCAGCATTCGTTACCAGCCGAACAAGGCCGTGCTCCATTGCGATCCGGGACAGATGCCCAAGCGCAAAGCCTGTTGGTCAAGCTGGGCGTATCGGTCGCAAGATGGCGCGATTGGGGTGACCTATTGGATGAACAAGCTTCAGAACATCCCCGAAGATGACCCGCTTTTCGTGACGCTGAACCCATCCTCGGAAATCCCAGCCGACAAGATCTACGACGAGGTCGAATTTGCCCACCCCGTGTTCGACAAACCCGCTTTGCAGGCGCAGGCACGCATTCGCGCGATGCAGGGCATGAACCGCACATGGTTTGCCGGGGCCTACAATCGCCACGGCTTTCATGAGGACGGCATCGCAAGCGCCATGCGCATCGTCCGGCTGATCAACAAAGACCATCCTTTGAAAGGAACAGAAATTGCGTTTGACCAACAAAGCCCTGAAGTCGGAATTTCTGTCCACCTGTGAACGGCTGCGCGAGGGTCAACTGACCCTGCGCACGCCCGAAGGTGACAGCTATCATTTCGGCACGTCCGGCCCCGAGGCCGAGATGGTGATCCGTGATTGGGCGGCAGTATCTGCCATGGCCGCGCATGGGCAGGTCGGTCTGGGCGAAACCTACGTGCAAGGCATGTGGGACACGCCGTCGATTGAAACGCTGATGTCGGTCGCCATGCGCAACCGTGATCACCTTGGCAGCTACGATCAGGCGAGCGTACTGAACCGGGCGAAATTCCGGCTGGTCGACACCATGCTGCGGGCAAATTCCCGCCGTGGGTCGCGCAAGAATATCCGGTCGCATTATGACGTTGGCAACGAATTTTATCATTTGTGGCTGGATGAGGGCATGACCTATTCATCTGGCATATTCGCCGATGGCAGCGATGACCTGACCGACGCCCAAACCCGCAAGAACGCGCGCGCGCTGTCCCGGCTTGGGGCGGGCGAACGTGTGCTGGAAATCGGCTGCGGCTGGGGTGGGTTCGCTGAACACGCGACCCATGTTGGCCGTGATGTGACGGGCGTGACAATCTCGCGCAACCAACACTCCTACGCGGAATGCCGTCTGGACGGGCGCGCCGATATTCAGCTTCGCGACTATCGCGACATCAACGGAAAATACGACAACATCGTCTCGATCGAGATGATTGAGGCTGTGGGCGCGCGCTATTGGCCCAGCTATTTCTCGGTTCTGAAGGACAATCTTGCAGACGGCGGCCGGGTTCTTTTGCAGGCGATCACCGTCAAAGACAGCTTTTTTGAAACCTACAAAACCTCGTCCGACTACATCCGTCAGTATGTTTTTCCCGGCGGGATGCTTCTGTCTGACAGCGTGATTGACGACCAGGCGCGCAAGGCAGGGTTGCAGGTGCAGGACAATTTTGCCTTCGGTCAGGACTATGCCAAAACCTGCCGCATCTGGGCCGAACGCTTCACGGCCCAAAAACGCAAGATCGCCGAGATGGGCTATGGCGAAGCGTTCCAGCGCAATTGGCAATACTACCTTGAGATTTGCGCGGCATCCTTTGCCGTCGGCCACACAAACGTTGTTCAGGTGGAGCTGGCTCATGCGCGTGCTTAGAACTCTGCTGACCTTGGTCTTGCTGGCCACAGCGCCGGCGCCTGCACTGGCGCAAAGCAACGTGGCCGCCGCAGCACTTCCGGGGGCCGAGGTGCGCGGCACCGCCACACTGCGCTTTCTGGGATTGCCGCTGTATCAGGCGCGGTTGTTCACGGTTGGCGGCGCTGCATTGGATTGGAACCAAGATTTCGGAATCGAGCTGACCTATCTGCGCAATCTGACACAATACGATCTGGTCGAGGCAACGCTGCGCGAATTCAAACGCACCGGCAGCGCACTTCCGCTAGAGGCGCAATTGAACACTTGCTTCGATGCGGTCAACAAAGGCGACCGCTATCTGGCCGTGTCAAACGGCGCGGATAAGGTCGGGTTCTGGCGCAACGGCATACGCACCTGCACCCTGACACACCCCCAGATAAAAACCCGATTCATGGGCATTTTTGTGGGTGACAACACGCGATCAAGATCCTTCACGCGAAAACTGACGGGGTCGTGATGCTTTATCCACGGGTCAGCTTGTATGCCTTAATGCTGGCTGCGGCGGGAATCCCTCTCTACATCCACCTTCCGCGCTTTGCGTCGGTCAATCTTGGGATCAGCTTGGGCATGATCGGCACCATCCTTGTGGTGATCCGGCTGATCGATCTTGTTCAGGACCCAATGTTTGGGTGGGCTATCGACCGCTGGCCACGGGCGCAAGCGACTTTTGCCGTTTCAGCAGCGGTCGGGCTTGCCATCGGGTTTCCGCTTCTTTTCGCGCTGGAGCCCGGACAGGCCGCGACACCTAAACTGGTGGCGGTGCTTGTGCTTCTGTTTTCCGCCTACAGCCTCGGGATGATCCTGCTTTATGGGCGCAGCGCGACCCTGGCCAAGCAGCCCGACGCCGACGAATTGATGACCCTTGCCGCCTTTCGCGAGGTCGGCATGCTGGCCGGTGTCGTCATCGCCGCCATTGCGCCCGGCGTATTCTTCGCGATGGGTGCCTCGGGTCGGGGCTACCCGGCGTTTGGGCTTTTTCTGGGCGTGCTTTCGATCGGGGTTGCGATTGCGACACGGCCCATCTGGCGGCGTCCCCCCGTTCTTGGTGACACGCTTTCGCTGTCGGGACTAACCAACTCTGGCGCGACACGACTTTTGATCCTTGCCTTGGTCAACAGCCTGCCCGTGGCGATCACCTCGACCTTGTTTCTGTTTTTCGTCGAAGACCGCCTTCTTCTGCCCGGCAAAGCCGGTCCGCTGCTGATCCTTTTCTTTCTGTGTGCTGGTTTGAGCGTGCCGCTTTGGACACGGCTCAGCCATCGTGTCGGGCCAAAACAGACCCTGCTGATCGCAATGCCGTTGTCGATCCTTGGCTTCGTCGGGGCAGGTTTTCTGGCGCCGGGAAACTTGGCAGGTTTCGCGGCAATCTGCGTGGCATCTGGCGCAGCCCTAGGGGCGGATATGGTGGTTCTGCCCGCGATGTTTTCAGTCGTCCTGACCAAAGCAGGGCTTAGCGCCTCGACAGCATTTGGCATCTGGTCATTTGCCGGCAAACTGGGTCTTGCCCTTGCAGCCTTTGCGACCCTTCCCATGCTTGAACAAAGCGGCTTCACCCCCGGAGATGTAAACAGCGCCGAGGCTTTGACCACGCTCAACATCGCCTATGCCATAGTGCCTTGCATTCTGAAAATATGCGCCCTTGCCCTTGTGCTGGCGCTTCCGACAGAGGAACGAACAAGATGAAAACTCTCTCAGTCTTCCTGCTGCTTATTCTCGCAGCCATCGCCGCCAAAAACATGTTCCTCAGCTTTCGGGGCCAAACACCCGAGGACTATGCCGCAAGCACACCAACCTTTTCGCTCAAGCAGCATCTGTCAGGGCGGCTTCTGTCCGAGGGCCTGATCTATGGGCCGAACGGCAAGATGACCAACAGCTTTGTCGCCGAGATGGTGGGCGAGTGGGACGGAGACACTGGCACACTTAGTGAAAGCTTCACCTATTCCAACGGAAAGCAGCAAAACCGCAAATGGTTCCTGAAACTTGGCCCCGACAACACGTTCACCGCGACCGCCGACGATATCGTTGGCGAAGCGAAGGGCACGATTTCTGGTTCGACGGTGATGATGCGCTACAAGATCGTGCTGCCAGAAGAGGCTGGCGGTCACACGCTGACCGCGACCGACTGGCTTTACCTCACGGAAAACGGTGTGATCATGAACAAATCAGAAATGCGCAAATTCGGCCTAAAGGTCGCTGAGTTGATCGCAACCATGCGACCCGATCCGGCAGAGCAACCTTGAACCAACGCATCGGCCTTCACCCCGATCCGCAGTTAAAGAAAGGCAATCGCGATGACACGTGACACCCCGACACTTGCTATTCTTACATTCATTCTGACCATCGCATTTGCCTTGTCCCCCGCCCTGACACCGGGGTTCGCGGGCTATAGCCCGGACCAGTTTCCCGTGGTGCAGGATTTCTGGCCAATCCAGCCTGCAGGCTGGGCGTTCAGTATTTGGGGTGTGATCTACATTTGGCTGATCGCCGGCGCGGGATGGGGCCTGTGGAAGGCCCCGTTCGATCCAGACTGGCGCGCGATGCGGATGCCGCTTGCGGTCAGCCTTGGCATTGGCGTTTTTTGGGTGGCGGTTGCCAACGCCGCGCCGGTCCTTGCGACGGTGATGATCTTCGTGATGGCGGTCACGGCAATCATCGCGATGTTGCGCGCCGGGTCAGCCAACCGCGTCTGGCAGATGCGCCCCGTTGCGCTTTATGCCGGATGGCTAACGGCTGCGACTGGCGTCGGCACCGGCGTTGTGTTGGGGGGCTATGGGCTTCTGTCTCCACAAACGGCTGCCCTGACGATGCTGGTGGCTGTGTTGGCGGTGGCGCTTTGGGTGCAGTCGCTTCGGCAGGATGAATGGGGCTATCCACTTGCGATCATCTGGGCGCTGGCAGGTGTCATTGCCGCGAACGCAAGCAAAGGAAACTGGCTGATTATCGCACTTGCCACGGTTGGAATTGTTGCATTGGGGGCCCGCGTTCTTCAAGCCCAGCGCCGCTGAACGGAACGACTTGCAACCGTCATTTTGATCCACCCGCTGCTTTCGACCGTATCCATTCTAGCCCCGACACAGACGAAAGCGAGATCCGCCATGAAAAAGCTCATTGCCGCCCTGTCACTTGTCACGCTAGGCGCTTGCGCTGGTGCACCCAGCCTTGACGACGAAACGCTGTCCACACGCGAGTTGAACCTTGAAGAGTTCTTTGAAGGCACAACCGTTGCCCATGGCCAGTTCCAGGACCTGTTCGGAACCGTCGCGCGCCGCTTTGACGTGCAGATCAATGGAACTTGGGACGGACAGACCCTGACGCTTGTCGAAGATTTCACCTATGACGATGGCGCGACCGAACAGCGGGTTTGGACCCTTCGCAAAACCGGCGAAGACACGTGGACGGGGTCCGCCCCCGGCGTGCTGGGCGAGGCGAAAGGCGTCGAAAAAGGTGACACCTTCAATTGGGCCTACCGGATCGACCTGCCGATCAAAGACGGCACGATGCGGGTCGATTTCGACGATTGGATGTGGCTCATGACGGACGACCGCGTTCTCAACCGAGCTTACGTCTCGCGTTATGGCGTCAGGATCGGTGAAGCGATCATCGTTTTCGAAAAGACGTAGGCTCGATTGCGCTGCACCTGCGGCTCTGCCTGCATCTGAAGAAACCGTTCAGCCAGTTGAGCGTTTCTTAGTTGAGACACCCGACCAATCTGATCGCGTTCGATTTGACTTGAAGAAGTGGTGCCGCTGAGAGGACTCGAACCTCCGACCCCATCATTACGAATGACGTGCTCTACCAGCTGAGCTACAGCGGCCCACATGTTGCCGCATCGCTTGGCGATCTGGCAGCGTGCGGGTTTTTAGACGCGTGCAACCGCCAGCGCAAGTGGAATTCTTGCACATAGCTACCGTGGTTCGCGTGGTGTCGCGGCACGGGTCAACCTGTGCCCCAAGATGTCCGGGCAGGCGCAGAACGCCGCAGAGCTATCCGTTTGTCGCGCCCTTGGGCGTGGCTGAATCCGGCTCGATGATTTCAGCCTCGACCACATCTACGCCGTCCTGATCATCGGCCGCATCTTCGTCCGGTTCAAAGATATCAGGAACGTCGGTGGTTTCCCCAACGATCAGAGGCAGCATCTCTGCGCCACCTTGCATCGCCCCTTCGGTTTCGGGGGCTGGCTTCCAGGCCAATGTGTCAAACCCATCGCAGCCATCGCAGACCGGGGACCACGCAGCATGCACATGGTTGCAGTTCTCGCACACCCATTGCGGACCACGTGGGGCCGTGACAGCACGCGCCAGAAGCGCGCGAACCTTTTGATCCTCTGCGCCTTCGCCTCGTTCGATCGCAGCCAAAAGCGTCAGCGCGCGTTGACTGGGGATCGTGTCAGGCAGGTCGCCCAGCGCAGCGCGTGCCGTGGTGAAATCCTTGGCGGAAATATTCAGCTCGGTGACCAGCATTCGGGTTTCGGGGTCACCCTCGCGATGTTTGGTCAACGCGCGGAACCGGTTCAGCCGTTCAACCGGCGTTTCATCCGGTGCGATTTCAGCGAATGCGGCGGCAATATCGGGATGCGGTTGTGCCGTCCATGCCTTGACCAGAACGCGCGAGGCATATCGTGGCTTTCCCTTTTCAAGATAGGACCGCGCGGCCATCACGGCGGCGGGCACCAGATCGGGCGACAACTTGTTCGCTTCAATGGCTGCCTCGCGGGCTTCGACATCATTGCCTTCGTTCAGCACGCCTTTTGCCTCGGACAGGGCCAGAACAGCATCGCGCCGCTTGTGCACGTCTCGCGGCAGAGCGCCGTATTTCAGCTTTGCGCCCAACGTCTTGCGCGCCCCCGCCCAATCATTGTGACGGGCCTGCAAACCCAGCAGCACATCCTGAGTCTCAGTGTGGCGCGGTTTCAGAGCAAACGCTTTTTGCGCAAGCTTCATCGCCGTTTCGGTATCACCCTCTGCAAGCTTTTGTTTCATGATCCCGCGCACACCAACGAACTGGGTGCGTTCATCTTTCAAAAGTCGCTTGTAGACCTCTGCCGCTTTGCGCTTGTCACCCGCCATTTCAGCGGCCTGCGCTGTTAGCAGGTTCGTCAGTTCGGGGCGGCGCAGATATTTTTCGGCCCGCGCAGCCTTGGACACCGCAGCATTCCCTTCGCCAGAAGCCAGCGCCATCAGCCCTTCGGCCAACGCCTCGTAGCCTTTGCGTTCGCGCGAGCGGTCGAAATAGCGTGAGATCGCGGTTTCATCACCATTCACGAACCGAACGAAGGCAACCAGCAATCCCAACACCACGATGGCAAGCCAAATGGCCAGCACCAACAAGACCCCGGCAATCACGGCTTGAAGCGGCTCCAGATTGAACTCGGTCGCGCCAATGGCGACCCGAATACCACCGTCGGTTTCCATCAGAACCCCGGCGCCCAGCGTCAAAAGCGCGATTGCGGCAACGAAAAGAATAATCTTGAAAAGAGACCAAAGCATCGGCGCGTCCTTAATTGCTGTTCACGTGCTGGGCGAGCGCTTCGCCAGCCGCAAGTGCGTCCTTGCGGGCTGTCGCCTGCGCGATCCATGGCGCCAATTCAGGTTTTCCTGCATCGGGCATGGCCTCCAATTCGGTCAGGGCAACGTCAAGACGCCCCTCTTTCAACGCGGCCTCAGCCCGCGAGAGGATCGCGTCGGGATCATCGCCCTCTTTCGGCTCTAATGAACGCGCGCCCAATTGGGTGCGCAAAAAGGCCGTAACACGATCCATCGACCCATCCTCCACGGCCGCACGGACCGATGCGTCAAGCGCCGCACGCGCCGCTTCGGGGAAGGTCGCCTGCAGCGCTGATTGCGTGGGAACACCCTCATCCGCGTGGGCCAGCAAGGCAGGTGGCGCTTCGACGCTGGCATTTTGCGTCACGTCGAACAAAGCATCCCCATACGGGCGCCCGGTGGCCAGGGCTGCCATCACACGCGCCATCGCGGCACGGGCTGCGGCGGCTTTTGCCGCTTCTGCCGCGCTAACCTCAAGCGTTTGAGCGTTTTCCTGTGCGTCAGAAATGCGGGCCAGTTCGTCATCCAGCATCTGGCGCATTTGCTGCAATTCACGCTCATATGCAGCCGCCGCCGCAGCCGCCGCTTCCATACCCGACCCTTGGGGGAGTTTTTCGACCGTGTGAATGCGGTTCTCAAGCTCGACCAGCTTGGTGGACAGGCTATCGAACTGGGTGCGCATCTGAGCCAGCTCACCGCTCAATTCACCACGCATCTGATCCAAAGCGTCATCTGCTTGCAGGGCCGCCAAAGTCTCTGACTGTGCCGCGGTTGTGCCTTCCAGCGCGCTGACACTGTCGCCAAGTGACGACAACGCGGCTTGGACAGGATCGACATCGGGTTGCGCGGCAAAGGGCCATTGGTCCGGATAGCGCGCCGCGGCAAATCCCAACGCGGCGGCCACGGCACCGCCCAACAGCATCGGAAACACCACCGGGCGCGGCTTGGCGGACTGCACAGGGGGGGTGGTGACAGGCGCGGTGGGGCTTGGCTCTGGGTCAGGCTGGACATCCTCGGCAACCTCTTCACTCGGTTCGGCTGCTGGATCGTCACCCGCTGCTGGCGCCTGCTTGGCATGACCTTTGTCAGTGTCTTTTTGATCGTCGGTGGGCGCAGAGCCTTTTTCAGGCTCATCGACTTGCTGCGCGTCATCTGTGACAACGGCCTCTTCGACCTTGTCGGTTTTGTCCTTGGCTGTCTTGCGGGATTTGGCCAATTTCGGAACCCTTTCGAATCTCACCTAAAAATAACGCACTTGCACAGGTAGCTTAGCTTGCGACCTTGCTACGCTCAAGCAAGGTCAGGCTGTCAAGGCTGCGACAATCCTGCTCACCATTGCGGCCCCGGTCGGGGCTGGGGCGATCTCTGACCCTGCGCCTGTTTCAGATCGCCACGCATTCGCAGCCGCAGCGCTTATGGATATGACATGAAGCCCCGCACCTGCATGTGAAATGCTTTCCCCAACCAATCGTGCAGAACGGGGTGAATATAGGGGAAGGATGGCAGGCTTATCCCCTTCAAGCAACCGTCGCGCGTCATCCGTCAAAGGAATCGCTCTCTGGCGATACACCTGAAACCCTGTGCAAGGAACAGACAGATCGGCCAATTCCCCGGCGATGTCGCTGGCCACATGCGCGCCACGGAGATAGGCCACAGGAGCGTCTGGCACGGCGGTTTTCATCAACGGCAAAAGCGTCGCCGCGTCTGGTGCGCAAAGACGGAGATCGCCACCCGCCTCGATCACGGCTTGCGCGGTGCGTTCCCCCACGCAATAGACTGGTTTGCCCAACAGCGGACCCCGCACAGCGTGGGCCGATGTCACGACAAGCGTCGCGAACGGGGACAGATCCGGCCATGACCCGAGCGGCTCGATCGCCATCACGGGCGACATCACGCACGACAATGGTCCACCATATAGCGCCTTGATCTGTGAAACGACGCAACGCGCGCTTTCATCTGGACGTGTCAGGACAAGTGTCTTTTGGGTGGACATGGAAAGCCTGCCGGGATTGTCTCGTGTTCCGTGTGGTGTTACCCCGACCAGACCCCTTGCCGCAACCGACCCTGCACAGGCAGACCCAGACCATGACCGAAACCTTGACCATCCTTGGCTTGGAAAGCTCTTGCGACGATACGGCTGCGGCGGTGGTGCGTCAGGTCGATGCGCAAGTGCCCCAGATCCTGTCATCTGTCGTCGCGTCCCAAACCGATCTGCACGCGGATTTCGGCGGCGTTGTGCCTGAGATTGCGGCTCGGGCGCACACCGAAAAGCTGGATCTTTGCGTAGAACAGGCTCTAACGAAGGCAAATCTGAACCTTTCGGACATGGATGCCATCGCCGTAACCGCTGGCCCCGGCCTGATCGGAGGCGTTCTGGCTGGCGTCATGTGCGCCAAAGGTCTGGCGGCCGGGTCGGGCCTGCCCCTGATCGGAGTGAACCATCTCGCGGGTCACGCGCTGACCCCGCGCCTGACCGACCAGATCGCGTTTCCCTATCTGATGCTGCTCATTTCGGGCGGGCATTGCCAGTTTCTGATCGCCAAAGGCGCACAGGACTTCACCCGGCTTGGCGGCACAATTGACGACGCACCCGGCGAAGCCTTCGACAAGACGGCCAAGCTTTTGGCTCTTCCGCAACCCGGTGGCCCCTCGGTCGAGGCCGCGGCCCAGTCGGGCGACCCTTCCCGCTTTCGGTTCCCGCGCCCACTTTTGGACAGACCCGGTTGCGACATGAGCTTTTCCGGTTTGAAAACCGCACTTCTGCGAGAGCGGGACCGTCTGGTCGCTGAACACGGGGGCCTGCGCCGCGCAGATCGTGCCGACCTTTGCGCGGGCTTCCAAGCCGCGATCCGCGATGTTCTGGCCGAAAAATCTCGTCGCGCGTTGACCGAATACTTGGCGCTTGATCCGGCCAACGCGACCTTCGCCGTGGCAGGTGGCGTTGCAGCAAACCTAGCCATTCGGGCTGAATTAGAGACTGTTTGCGCAGAATTTGAGACCCGCTTTCTCGCCCCCCCATTGGCGCTTTGCACAGACAACGCCGCAATGATCGCCTGGGCCGGAATGGAACGCTTTCGTGCTGGCGACTGCGATGGCATGACCCTGCAAGCCAGACCACGATGGCCACTGGACCAACAGGCACCTGCCATGCTTGGATCGGGAAAGAAGGGGGCAAAGGCATGAGCATCTCGGTCATGGGCGCAGGCGCATTCGGCACAGCACTGGGCATTTCCTTGGCGCGCGACGGCCGCCCGATCACGCTTTGGGCGCGCGATCCATCCGATATGCAAGCGACCCGCCAGAACGAGCGCCGCTTGCCTGGGTTCGCCTTCCCGCAAAGCCTCTCTTTGACCGGGGATTTCTTGGCAGCCGCCGCAGCCGATGTGATCTTGCTGGCGGTTCCCATGCAACGCCTGTCCGAGTTTCTCGTCGCTCATCAGCATGCGTTGGAGGGCAAGACGCTCGTTGCCTGCTGTAAAGGAGTTGATCTTGAGACCGGACTTGGCCCGGCCGAGATCATCCGTCGCACCTGCCCAAGCGCGACCCCTGCCATCCTGTCCGGCCCCAGCTTTGCCGTCGATATCGCGGCCGGGTTGCCCACCGCGCTGACCTTGGCCGTAGCGAAGGACCAATCCCTGCAATCGACACTATCAACCGAGAACCTGCGGCTTTATCGCAGCGCTGACCTGATCGGAGTCGAGCTTGGCGGTGCGCTAAAGAATGTAGTGGCCATTGCGTGCGGTATCGCGATCGGAGCAGGGTTGGGCGAAAGCGCACGGGCTGCGTTGGTGACGCGCGGCTATGCCGAAATGCAGCGGTTTGCACTGGCCCGCGGCGCACGCGCTGAAACGCTTGCCGGATTGTCCGGCTTCGGAGATCTGGTGCTAACCTGCACTTCTGAGAAGTCGCGAAACTTCGCCTTTGGGCTTGCACTCGGGCAAGCACGCGACCTTCCCAAAGGCACCACGGTCGAAGGCAGAGCCACTGCAAAAGCAGTCTCTAATCAAGCCAAAAAGGATGGTCTGGACATGCCGATTGCCGACATGGTCGTGGCTGTTCTGGACAATCACCTGACAATCAAAGAGGCGGCAGAGTTGCTTCTGGCCCGCCCGCTCAAGGAGGAATGACATGCTTTTCGCACTGATCTGCACGGACAAACCCGGCGCCATCGAAACGCGCAAAGCCAATCGCGATGCGCATCTTACCTATCTCAAGGACACCGGCGTCGTCATGCAAGCTGGTCCCTTTCTGGATGCAGAGGGCATCATGTGCGGATCGCTTTTGATTTTGGACGTTCCCGATCGACAAGCTGCCAAGGCTTGGGCTGACAACGACCCCTATGCCAAGGCCGGGCTGTTTGACGATGTGCGGATCGAAGCTTGGAACAAGGTTGTGGGCTGATGGCATATTGGCTTTTCAAATCCGAAGTCTCGACCTGGAGCTGGGACCAGCAGGTTGCCAAAGGTGACGCGGGCGAAGAATGGGACGGCGTGCGCAACTATCAAGCCCGCAACAATATGCGTGCGATGAAAAAAGGTGATCTTGGGTTCTTCTATCACTCCCAGAAGGAAAAAGAGATCGTGGGCATCGTCGAAGTGATCGCCGAAAGCCACCCGGACAGCACGACCGATGATGATCGCTGGGATTGCGTGGACATCAAAGCCATTCGGCCGCTTGACCAACCGGTGACGCTTGCAATGTGCAAAGAAGACCCAAGACTTGCGGAAATGGCGCTGGTCAAGAACACGCGCCTGTCGGTTCAACCTGTCACGCAAGACGAATGGGACATCGTTCTATCCCTGTCCGAGGCGCCGACCGGCGACAAATCATAGGGTCCGTGCCATACTATTTGCTGAACGCGCAAATAGGAGGATAGGTTCATGCTTCAGGTCTTGGTGGCAGCCATTGGCGGCTATGCTTTCGGAGCGATTTGGTACATGGTGCTTGCTCAACGCTGGGTCAAAGCAACTGGCATTCAGGTCGACGAAGATGGAAAACCGGTCGACACTTCGCCCCTGCCTTTCATCGTGGCTTTTATCAGCGCGATTGTCGTCGCAGGCATGATGCGGCACATCTTTTTCATGGCCGGGATCGACGGAGTCGGCAAAGGCGCGATTACTGGTTTGGGACTGGGGCTGTTCATCGCTGCGCCGTGGATCGTGAACAACGTAATGTTCAGCGACCGAGACAAAAGCCTGATCTGGATAGATGGCGGCTATGCGGCGGGTGGCTGCACAGCGATCGGCCTTGTTCTGGGGCTGTTCTGATCTGAAAACAAAAAAGGAGGGGCCGACGTCTCAGACCCCTCCTTTCCACCCCACGTGCTCCCCAGCACCACACGTGTCTCTGTAAAAAAGGGTCCGGCCGTCCTAGCCTTCTCAAGCAACCTAGCGGCCAGTGCGTCTGGTTGCAACGATGCTTTGTAAGCAAACTTATTCAAAATCAACGTGTTAACGCTTTTTCAACAAAAAAGGCGCCGCCAAATTGGCCGCGCCCTTTGGAACCGTTTCAAAACTTAGCTGTAAACGGACTCTTTCCCGAAATGCTTGACCAGCATGTAATATACGACAGCGCGATACTTGTTACGTTCGCTGCGGCCATAGGTGTTGATCACGGCGTTGATGGCATCCATCAATTGCGGTCCGTCAGCCAAGCCAAGCTTCTTGACCAGAAAATTATCTTTGACGGTCTCAAGTTCGCTATCTTGACCCGCTGCGACGGTCGACGCATCGGCGTTGTAAATCGCAGGGCCGCAGCCGATGGTAACCTTTGTCAAAAGGTCCATATCCGGTGTCATGCCACACTTCGTTTTCAGATCGTCAGCATATTTGGCGATCAGTTCGTCACGTTTACCCATTTCGGTCTCCCATAGTTACTAACGGGCCAAGCCCAATCCATGCCAAAGACTAGGCTCAAAACGGGCTCTATCAAAGGAAAAGTTTACCTTTGTATTCCCCCTATGTTTCCCCGCGGTTTTCGCGCAGGATGGTTGCGACACCAATTTTTTAGTCATGGAGGTAACAATGGGTCTATGGAGTTTTGTGAAAGGCGCGGGAAAATCGCTTTTCGGAGGCGGTGATGAAGGCGCATCCGCTGACACGCTGAACAAGGAAGTGGCCGATCTTGGCATCGACACATCCAGCTTGGACATCAAGGTGGACGGCGAGAAAGTCACCGTAAAAGGCGGCGAAAACCTAAGTGCGGAAGATCGCGAGAAGGTCATTCTGGCGGTCGGCAACGTCGAAGGCGTCGCCGAGGTCGAAGCCGATCTTGAGGGCGAGCCGACATTCCACACTGTCGAAAAAGGTGACACACTTTGGGCGATCGCTGAAAAAACCATGGGCAATGGCGCGCACTACAAAAAAATCTTCGAGGCCAACAAGCCAATGTTGAAAGATCCTGACCTGATTTATCCGGGCCAGAAGCTGCGCATCCCCAGCTGATCTGCACTGTTCGTATTCAAAGCGGTCCGTCTTGGCGCGGGCCGCTTTTTTTGTTGCCATATCCCCCTGCGGCAATTTTTGACTTGTGACAAAAGGGAAGTCGCTGTCTGATCCCACGAAACTTGCAAGCGAGGACATAAGACAAGATGGCATCATATCTAAAATCCACTCCGACCCGTGACGGCATGTTCGGCAATTACGGTGGCGCGATGCTGCCCCCGCCGTTGGAGCCTCATTTCAAGGAAATTCGCGAGGCGTATGACCGCATCTCAAAATCAGCCGATTTCATCGCCGAGCTGCGCCATATCCGCAAACATTTCCAGGGGCGGCCCACGCCGATCTCTTACCTCAAGAACCTGTCGAACCTGTCAAATGGTGCACAGATTTACGCCAAGCGCGAAGATCTGAACCACACGGGCGCGCACAAGCTGAACCACTGTATGGGCGAGGGTTTGCTGGCCAAGTTCATGGGCAAGAAAAAGCTGATGGCCGAAACTGGTGCGGGGCAACACGGGGTCGCCTTGGCGACCGCTGCCGCCTATTTCGGGCTGGAATGCGAAATTCACATGGGCGAAATCGACATTGCCAAAGAAGCCCCGAACGTTACCCGGATGAAGCTGTTGGGCGCTGAAGTTGTGCCTGTGGGGTTCGGCGGACGTTCGCTGAAAGAGGCTGTGGACAGCGCCTTTGAAAGCTATATGGGTCAGGCGGACACCGCCCTTTTCGCCATCGGGTCGGTCGTCGGCCCCCATCCCTTCCCGCTGATCGTGCGTGATTTTCAGCATATCGTGGGCGTCGAATCCCGTGAACAATTCCTTGAGATGACCGGCGGTCTGCCGGATATGGTCGCGGCTTGTGTCGGCGGCGGCTCGAACGCGATGGGCCTGTTTTCAGGCTTTATCGACGATGAAGACGTATCGCTGCATGGGGTGGAGCCGATGGGCACCTCGTCCAAGCTGGGCGATCACGCCGCGACCATCTCGTTCGGTGAAGATGGCGATATCCACGGCTTCCGCACCATGGTTCTGAAGGACGAAAAGGGTGATCCCGCGCCTGTGCACACGGTCGCCTCGGGTCTGGATTACCCCGGTGTCGGGCCAGAGCACGCGCATCTCTATCGCACTGGTAAGGCCAACTATACCTCTGCCAATGACAAAGAGGCGCTGGATGCTTTCTATGCGCTCAGCCGCCACGAAGGGATCATTCCAGCCTTGGAAAGCGCCCATGCGGTGGCCTTCGCGATGCGCGAAGCGCCGAAAAACCCCGGCAAGTCGATCCTGATCAACCTGTCGGGCCGTGGCGATAAAGACATCGACTATGTGACCGAGACGTTCGGATTTGGTGACTAATCCAGCTTGGCCCTGCACCCGCAATGGTGTGGGGCCATTCTATCGGCAAAAGCCCCAGCCGGTGTTCTCCAGATGAAAATGGTCGGCGTGCAGTTGATTATAGTCTGGCCCAAGCACCAGCCGAAACCAGTCGCATGACCCACGCCAAATGCGTCGCAGAAACGCTGCTTCGGGGCCGTCGCTATCCCAATCTTCTAGCAATGTCAGACGCCGACCATCGGTCAGCCGCACACCTGTGATGTCGATGGCATTGGCCTTGGCATGGCTGCTCCACCGTCCGTCTGATCCGCGACTGGTGCGCATCTTACGGCAGTTATAGCTGCCGATCTGTGTGATCGCGGCGACTTCGCTGCCCAGCACTTCGCGTGCAGCGGGTTGAACCACGTGCTCCTCCCACATCGCCAGACGCAAAGCCGTGGCGCAGCGCGTTTCGACCCTATTCAACCGCGAATTGGCCAAACCCGACAACTGCCCACGCCCCGCGATGCCACAGTTTTCGTCCACTTCAAGGTCGCTCATCGACGCAAACGCGACACCCGCTTGATCCAGAACGGCGCGGCATTCCGCAATATCACCCAGCGCGCGCATCATCTGAACGCGAGTGACAAACGTGACCGGGGCGGCGACTGTCAGCCGTTTCGTTGGGTTCCAATGATCTGGCAATGGCCCATCGGGTCGTAGCAACACCCACAGCGCCACAAGACCGAACAGCGCGGCTGAGAAAACCACCGACAAAACAGACAGCGCCGCCCAACGTAGACCGGGGCGGCGCTGTTTTTCTTCGCTCATCGCGCAGAATCAGTAACGATAATGCTCGGGCTTATACGGCCCTTCGGGCGTAACGCCGATATAGGAGGCCTGCTCGCTGCTCAGCTTGGACAGCTTCACGCCGATCCGGTCCAGATGCAGACGGGCGACTTTTTCGTCCAGATGCTTGGGCAGGATGTAGACATCGTTCTTGTATTCGTCGCCTTTGGTCCAGAGCTCGATCTGCGCCAGCACTTGGTTGGTGAACGAGGCCGACATCACGAAGGACGGGTGGCCGGTGGCATTGCCAAGGTTCAGAAGACGGCCTTCGGACAGAAGGATCAGACGGTTGCCCGAAGGCATCTCGATCATGTCCACCTGTTCTTTGATATTGGTCCATTTGTGGTTCTTCAGGCTGGCAACTTGGATTTCGTTGTCGAAGTGACCGATATTGCCAACGATCGCCATGTCCTTCATCGCGCGCATATGCTCGATTCGGATCACGTCCTTGTTGCCGGTGGTGGTGATGAAGATGTCAGCGTCCGCCACGGCGTCTTCCAGCGTCACGACCTCGAACCCGTCCATCGCGGCTTGCAGCGCACAAATAGGGTCGATTTCGGTGACTTTCACACGAGCGCCGGCACCGGCGAGCGATGCGGCAGAACCCTTGCCAACGTCACCGTAACCACAAACAACGGCGACCTTGCCAGCCATCATCGTGTCGGTGGCGCGGCGGATGCCGTCGACCAGCGATTCCTTACAGCCGTATTTGTTGTCGAATTTCGACTTGGTGACGGAGTCGTTCACGTTGATCGCGGGGAACGGCAGTTGGCCTTGCTTCACCAGATCATACAGGCGGTGAACGCCGGTGGTGGTTTCCTCGGACACACCTTTGATCTGGTCGCGCATCTTGGTGAACCAACCCGGGCTGGCCTTCATACGCTTCTTGATCTGCGCGAAAACCGCCACTTCCTCTTCCGAGGTGGGCGTTTCGATCAGGTCCGTTTCACCGTTTTCAACACGTGCGCCCAGCAGGATGTAAAGCGTCGCGTCCCCGCCATCGTCCAGGATCAGGTTCGGCCCGTCAGGGAACATGAACGAGCGGTCCAGGTAATCCCAATGCTCTTCCAGTGACTGACCCTTGATCGCATAGACCGGCGTGCCACCCGCAGCAATCGCCGCAGCGGCGTGGTCTTGGGTCGAGAAGATGTTGCACGACGCCCAGCGCACATCAGCGCCGAGCGCCACCAGCGTTTCGATCAACACGGCTGTTTGAATGGTCATATGCAGCGACCCAACGATGCGCGATCCCTTCAATGGTTTGCTCTCGCCATATTCGTCGCGCAAAGCCATCAGGCCCGGCATTTCAGTTTCGGCAATATCCAGCTCCTTGCGGCCAAATTCAGCAAGGTTGATGTCTTTTACAATATAGTCTTTGGTCACGGTGTTTCTCCGATACAGAACCCAATGCGGTTGGCAGGTGCCGTATCATTCTATTGACGTGCTGGCAATCAAGCCTGATTGACTCGGGGTTCAAAAACACCAGAGTGCGGCCCTGAACACGCGAGGAGAACACCAAAATGCCCAAACAGCCCCGCGCATGGCAACGAATGCTGTCTGGTCGCCGTCTGGACCTGCTGGACCCGACCCCGATGGATATCGAGATCGAGGACATCGCCCACGGGCTGGCCTTTGTTGCGCGTTGGAACGGGCAGACCCATGGCGATTTTCCCTATTCGGTCGCCGAACATTCGCTGCTGGTCGAGGCGCTTTTTTCCCGCATGAACCCCAAAGCGCCCGTCAAATGGCGTCTGGCCGCGCTTCTACATGACGCGCCGGAATATGTGATTGGCGACATGATCTCTCCGGTCAAATCGGCCGTCGGCCCGGCGTATGGAGAGCTGGATGACCGGCTGATGGCAGCCATACACATCAAGTTCGGCCTACCCGCCAAGCTGCCAGAAGCGATCAAGAAGGCGATCAAGAAAGCCGACCGGATATCTGCGTGGCTTGAGGCCACCCAGATCGCGGGCTTCACGGTTGAGGAATCCAACAGGTTTTTCGGCACGCCGGACCCCAACCAGATTGCGGGCATGTCCATTACGCTCCGCCCGCCCGCAGAGGTTCGGCGCGACTTTACCTCGCGCCACAACGATCTTCTGGGGCAGATGGCATGATCACCACGCGACAGGCGCGCCCCGCAGACGCGCAAGCCATGTGCGACCTGTTGAACCCGATCATCCGCGAAGGGTCCACGACCGCGCACCGATCAGTATTCGACGCAGAGCGGATGCGCGTCACGCATATAGATGAACCACGACTGATCCGCACGACGCTGGCGTTTGACGGTGATGATCTGCTGGGATTTCAACTGCTGGAATGGTCAGATCCAGCCTATGACGGTCCCGAGGCCTTGCCCGATGACTGGGCCGTCATTGCAAGCTTTGTGCGCACGGGACTGCAGGGGCGAGGCGTTGGGCAAGTGTTGTGGCGGGACACGCTGCTGGCCGCCAAGCGGGCGAAGGTGAAGGCCATAGATGCCAGCATCCGCACAGATAACCTGTCGGGTTTGGCCTACTACTCGAAGCTCGGATTTAGAGACTATTCCAGCATAAATGGCATGGTTTTGTCGGATGGATCCGTGGTCGATAAGACGCGCAAGCGGTTTGATATCGCCTAGGCGCAGGTTTGCCCCTGCCGCCCGGTCGCATTGCGCCACCCCACGAACCGTTCGCGGTTGAAGGTCAGCACCAGATCATCCCATTGCAACTGTTGGGTTACACTGCTCGGGCAGCCTGCCAGCGACAGTGCAACGTGGCGGCCAAGCTCGCGATCCAGGGCGGGCAAGACCCCCTTGGGGGAACGCCCGAAGTCGATGCGCTTGCCGATCGGGTCAACCTGAAGCCCTGCAACATCCGGGCGAAAGACTACGTCGCTGCGCTTTTGTACCGGCGTCCCACCCGGCGACACACACGCCGTCAGGCCGAGTGTCATTGCCAGCACAACACGCAGCCGCATCACTTCGGGCTTCGCTTGGCCAGAATCCGCTGCAAGGTGCGGCGATGCATGTTCAGCCGCCGCGCCGTTTCAGACACATTGCGGTCGCACAGCTCATAGACGCGCTGAATATGTTCCCACCGCACGCGATCTGCCGACATCGGGTTTTCAGGCGGCGGCGGAAGCTCGTCTGATCTGGCCAGAAGAGCATTGGTGATGTCGTTTGCATCGGCGGGCTTCGAAAGATAATCCGTCGCACCAAGCTTTACCGCGGACACGGCCGTCGCGATCGCACCATAGCCGGTTAGAATCACAATCCGCGCGTCTGGGCGTTTTTCTCGAATGGTCTCAACAACATCCAACCCGTTGCCATCGTCCAGCCGGAGGTCCACCACGGCATAAGCAGGGGGGCGGGCTGTGGCAATCGCCTTGCCTGCCGCGACTGAGCCAGCTGTTTCGGGTGCAAATCCGCGTTTTTCCATGGCGCGCGCGAGGCGTCGCAGAAACGGCTCATCGTCGTCTACAAGAAGCAGAGTGGCGTCTTCACCGATTGCTTCCAGGTCCTGTGCCGTCATCAGACTACCCTCCGGTTCGCGTCCATATTCAACTTTACCTATGCATTGCGTGCCTTAAGGTCAAATCAAACGCGACGTCGTCGGCTATTCTTTAGACGCATCAATGAAACATCCGACACGATCCGCCATGCCTTCCGGCGTTTCGTCACGCTTGAAGAATTCCAAAAAGCCTGTCTGGGGCAGAACCAGATAGGTGAAGGTCGAATGGTCCATCAGGTAGTATTCTTCCTGGCCTTCTTCCGGTTCTTGTTTGCGATAATAGGTCTTGTAGGCCTGACTGGCGGCTTTGACCTGCTCGGGCGTGCCTGTCAGGCCGATCATGTCATCGTGCATGTAGCTTGTAAAATCGGCCAGTTGCTCGGGCGTGTCGCGTTCCGGGTCGACCGAGATGAACACAGCCTGCGCGTCATAGCCGCGCTCTTGCAACAGACGCAGCGCGGCGGCGTTGCGGGCATTGTCCAGCGGGCAAACGTCAGGACAGAAGGTATAGCCGAAATACAGCAGTGTGGGCTTGGTGATCACATCCGTGTCGGTAACCTGCTTGCCAGTTTCGTCGATCAGTTCAAACGGCCCACCGATCGAGGCGACACCTGTCCCCACTGCGCTTGCACGGCATTGCGCGAATTTGTCTCCATCACCTGATGTGACATACCACGTCGCCCCCAGAAGTGCGGCGATGGCGATGGCCCCGGTTGCAGCATAAACGCGCAGCATTGGCTTTCTCCTTGATTTCCTGACAGCATTGATCCGTCTTTTACTCAGGACTAACAAGGGTCCAGAATGACGCAAGCCGAAACAGCAGGTCGTGGATCACAAATGAATGAAGATCGCCTTGGCGCCCCGCTCAATCTACAGGTTGACGGGGCCAATAGTCCGGCAACGGGCCGGTGGGTGCGGTTGCGCACGCTTATCGTGCTGCGCTGGGCGGCAATCATTGGTCAGATCTCGGCTATCATCGTTTCGATCTATGTGTTTTCGCTGGATATCCAGATCGGGCTTGCCGCGATTGTCATCGGCATGGCGGTGATTGCCAACCTTGTTTCGCTGTCTGTCTATCCAAAGAACGCGCGCATGAACGAACGGCAAGCCACGCTGATGTTGATCTTTGACACGCTTCAGCTTGCGTCGATGGTGTTTCTTGCCGGCGGGTTGCACAACCCCTTCATGGTGTTGATCGTGGCGCCTGTCACCGTGGCCGCCACGGCTTTGTCCACGCGGGCCACCGTTATCGTTGGCAGCGTCGCGATTGCGGCCACGACGATTGTTGCCGACTTCAACATTCCCTTGCAGACCCAGATGGGCACCACCGTGCGGATGCCGGAACTGTTCGTGTTTGGCTTGTGGGTCGCTGTTGTGACCTCGATCGTGTTTGTCGGGCTTTACACGCGCCGCATTGCCTCCGAAGTGCAGTCAATGTCCGCAGCGCTTTTGGCCACTCAGATGGCTTTATCGCGGGAACAGAGCCTAACGGACCTTGGCGGTGTCGTCGCGGCAGCGGCCCACGAGCTTGGCACGCCGCTTGCGACGATCAAACTTGTGGCCTCTGAGCTGTCAGAGGAACTTGATGGCCAGAAAGATCAGCAAGACGATGCCATTTTGATCGGCGAACAGGCTGACCGGTGCCGCGACATTCTGCAATCCATGGGCCGCGCGGGCAAAGATGACATGCTGGTCAAAAGCATGCCCTTGGTCGCCTTGATCGAAGAGGCGGCCGAACCCCACCGGGACCGTGGCAAGCTGCTTGAGGTTTCTGTCGTTGCCGAATGCACAGACCCGGCAGACCAACCCGTCATCGCCCGTCAGCCCGAAATCATTCACGGACTGCGCAATCTTATCCAGAACGCCGTCGATTTTGCCGCAACGACGGTGTGGATCGAGCTTGGCTGGACTGATGATGAAATCAAGTTGCGCATCATCGATGATGGTCGCGGGTATTCGCCGCAAGTCATCGGCTGGATCGGAGACCCCTTCATACGCGGCCGCAAAGCAGTGCAGGACCGTGGCCAGCGGCGGGAATACAAGGGAATGGGACTTGGTTTGTTTATTGCAAAAACCCTGCTGGAACGCACAGGTGCCAGCCTGAGCTTCGCAAATGGCACCGAGCCCTATACAGGCCGGCCCCACCCGCGTGAAAAATCCGGGGCGATCGCTCAGGTTGTTTGGCCGCGCGATGATGATGGGATCGACTACAAGCCGTTTGGCGGCGGCTTGGGGGAAAATATGCCGTTCAACATCTAAAGGCGCGCGTTACCACGTCCGTTCGACTTTGGTTAAAGCTTAATTAACCATCCCGTTGCTAGGCTGAGACCTGTTCCAGAAACGGGCCATCTGTGCCCGGCATTTCAAACGGGGTTAAAATGTTCAACACGGTCCTTTCCATCGGTCTTGTCCTGGCTGCATTCTGTGTCGCGTTTACTGCGCTTTTTGCCCTGTCGATCGTCGAAACGCGCCGCAAGAAGACGTTGCGCCGCGAAGCGACCCTTACCGACGGCGCGATGGTCTTCATGTTTGACGATGACCGAATGGTCGATGCCACACCTGCCGCCTCGCAGCTTATGGCGTCAGGTCCACGCTATGAAAAAACATCGGACTGGGGACATCTTGCCAACATGCTCGGCGCGCGGTTTCCAAATCTGACCGAACAAATGGGCGATCTGGCCGAACTGGGAAAACTGACGCTGACCGCGTCAGATGGTGGAAACAGAATCAAGGCAGAATGGCGCGACGGGCTGGCCCGCATCGAACTTGTCGATCTGGAAGGTGGCAGCAGCGCTATGCCTATGGACCGCCTTGGTTTCGAGGCGATGCAGCACGAATTGAACTGCCTGCGCGCCACCGCCCAGCATGTGCCCCTGATGGTCTGGCGCGAAAACCAGCAGGGGGTCATCACTTGGGCAAACCGTGCCTATCTGGATATGGCAACGTCGGCGATGGACCCGGACGACATAGCCGCTTGGCCGCCGAAGCAAATTTTTGAACACGCGCACCTGACGGATGCGAGCGAGCTGGACCAGCCGCGCCGCGTGGCGGTGCAGCTTCACGACGATGACACACGCCACTGGTTTGATTTGCATGCCGTCCAAGCTGGTGATGAAACGCTTTTTACCGCTGTTCCGGCAGACAAGGTCGTGCATGCCGAAAGCACCTTGTCCGAATTCGTCACCACCCTGACAAAAACCTTTGCACACTTGCCCATCGGGCTGGCGATCTTCGACCGCAAGCGGCAGTTGACACTGTTTAACCCAGCATTGACCGATCTTGTGACTTTGCCGATTGATTTTCTCGTTGGCAAACCCCGGCTGTTTACATTTCTGGACCGCTTGCGGGAAAAGCGCATGATGCCGGAGCCAAAGGACTATATGTCATGGCGGCAGCAGATGTCCGACCTCGAAGCCGCGGCGGTAAATGGAACCTATGAAGAAACCTGGGCTCTTCCAACAGGGCAAACCTATCGGGTCACGGGGCGGCCGCACCCAGACGGTGCCGTTGCGTTTCTGTTCGAAGACATCACCGCCGAAATCTCGCTGACGCGCCGTTTCCGTGCAGAGCTTGAGATGGGTCAATCGGCATTGGACAGCTTCGGCGATGCAGTCGCCATCTTTTCGGCGGGTGGCGTTCTGTCCATGTCTAACAAGGCCTACGATCAGCTTTGGGGCAACGATCCTTCGATTTCGCTGGCAGATGTCAATCTGGGCGATGCGATCAGCACTTGGCGCCAGACCAGCATGGAAACACCCGTTTGGAACCAGCTCAAGGAATTTGTCGCAACAAACGGAAAGCGCACGGAATGGTCCGCCCGCGTAAACCTGCGCGATGGTCGAGTGTTGGAGGCCCAGTTTGTCCCGATGGTGCGTGGTGCAACGATGGCGCGGTTCCACCTTCTGGACGCATTGCCTCAATTCGGCGCGCTCGATATCGACAGGCTGCCCGCCGAGGCCTGAACGGGCTTGCGTCACCGTGACAGAGGGCTAAAACTCCTGTTATGTCTCAGGCCTTCCATCAGCAGGTTCAATTCCGCTCCCCCGAAGAAACAGCAGGTTTTGCAGCCCGGTTTTCGCAATGCTTGAAGCAGGGCGATGTGATCTTGCTTGAAGGCAGTATCGGCGCTGGAAAAACACATTTCGCGCGCGCCCTGATACAAACGCGACTGGCCGCAGCCAGTGCGATGGAAGATGTGCCTTCCCCGACCTTCACCTTGGTGCAGACCTACGACGACGGATGCTGCGAGATTTGGCATGCTGACCTGTATCGCCTTACCCATCCCGACGAAGTCGAGGAATTGGGCCTGCTGGCTGCCTTTGAAACTGCAATTTGCCTTGTGGAATGGCCCGATCGACTGGGCAACCTTGCCCCGCCAAGCGCACTGAAACTGACATTTGAAATGGTGCCGGACCCGGTCGAACACGAGCACCGCCTTGTCACGATCAGCAGCGCCAATCTTCAATGGCAATCCCGCGTCGAAGCGGCCCTGCGCTCATGACCTCTCGCGCCACACAACAAGCTCGGTTTCTAATGTGCGTCGGATGGTCAGATGCGGTGAAAGAGCCGATCACAGGCGATGCCTCGGCGCGGCAGTATCATAGACTAACACAGCCAGAAAGCGGACAGACGGCGATCTTAATGGACGCCCCTTTGGACCTGTGTGGCACGATGCAGCCCTTTGTCGAGATCGCCTCTTATTTGTCAAATGTCGGGCTTTCCGCACCCAAAATAATGCATCAGGATATCGAGCAGGGTTTTTTGCTTCTTGAAGACCTTGGCCGCGCGGTTTTTGCAGCCGAAATTGCATCGGACCCCCGCCGCGAAGCCCCCCTTTACACGGCAGCCGTGCATCTTATTGCCAAGCTTCATGATCACCCAAACGAACGCTTGCCTTTGTATGACGCCGACAAGATGGCTGAGGCCGTCAATCTTGCCTTTCTGCACTATCGCGCCACCACGACAGACAAACTTGATGCCCCCGCGAAAGACGCAAGTGCGCTTTTGTGGGAACACCTGACCCAACTCAGCAATTTCAGCACCGTATCGCTCAGGGATTACCATGCAGAGAACCTCCTTTGGCTGCCAGATCGCGACGAGGACAAGCGCGTCGGTTTGCTTGATTTTCAGGATGCTGTGCAAACCCACCCGGCCTACGATCTGGTTTCCCTGTTGCGCGATGCGCGCCGTGATGTGTCGCCTGAATTGGCCGACCACTTGATCGGTGTTTTCTGCCACCTTCGGGGGTATGACGAAGACCGCTTCCGCGCCGAGGCGGCTTTGATCTCGGTTCAGCGAAATCTACGCATCCTCGGCATCTTTGCACGCCTGTCGCGCCAGATGGGAAAACCGCATTATGTTGACCTGATTCCGCGGGTTTGGGACCACCTTCAACGCGACCTGGACCACCCGTCGCTTGATCGCCTCAGACCAACGCTGCGCACCATATTGCCAGCCCCTGAACCAGACTTTCTGACAATACTGAGGTCCCCATGCCAAACTCTGCGATGATATTTGCCGCCGGTCGCGGGACACGTATGGGGTCGTTGACCAAGGACTGCCCGAAGCCTCTGATCAAGGTCTCGGGACGACCGCTAATCGACTATGCGCTGGACTTAGTCCAAAGCAGCCCAATCGAAAAAACCGTGGTGAATGTCCATTATCTTGCAGATCAGATTGCAGACCACCTTCGAGACCAAGATGTCTTGCTGTCCTACGAAGCCGGCACAGTTCTAGAGACCGGGGGCGGGCTAAAAAAGGCTCTAACCTTGCTAAATTCTGACACTGTTGTCACATTGAACTCTGACGCGGTCTGGACTGGTGCGAACCCGATCAATGCCCTTCTAAGCGCGTGGGACCCCGCGAATATGGACGCGCTTTTAATGCTGGTGGACCACCCTGACGCCATAGGCCACAATGGGGCCGGTGACTTTCTTATGTCCACGGATGGGACGCTTCAACGTGGGCAGGGGCTGACCTATACCGGGTGCCAAATCATCAAGACCCAATTTGTGGAAGCGATTCCGCAGGACGTATTTTCCCTTAACCTCGCTTGGGATTCCATTTTGCAGACGGATCGCGCATTCGGGCTGCGTCATCACGGACAATGGTGCGATGTTGGTCATCCCGAGGGGATCACGCTTGCTGAAGCGATGCTAAGGAATGCCGATGTTTGATCCTATTGAAAGTGCCCGCGTTTTTGGGGCGCCACTCGGCGTCGACTTTCCGAAGGCTCTGGTCGATGGCGTGCTGGCCCGCACCAAGGACCAGCCGCCCGAAGCGCTTGCCCGGATCGAACTGTTCGTGAACACAAGCCGCATGCAGTCGCGTGTGCGAAGCCTTTTTTCGGGCCAAACCCGGTTTTTGCCACGCATCCGCCTGATCACCGACTTGGCCCAAGATCCAGCTTTGTCCAACGTGCCACAACCCGTTGCACCCCTGCGCCGAAGGCTAGAGCTTCGTCAATTGATCGCGGCCTTGATTGAACGCGAACCCGACCTGGCCCCAAAAGCAGCTGTTTTCGACCTTGCCGACAGTCTGGCCAACCTGATGGACGAAATGCACAGCGAAGGGGTGCATCCAAAAGACCTTCAGCAGCTTGATGTTGGCGAAATGTCCGAGCACTGGGCACGCAGCTTGAAATTCATCTCTTTGGTGGAGCGCTATTTCGGCGATGCGTCGAAAGAGGCGCCCGATGTCGAGACGCGACAGCGCATGGTGATCGAAGCGACGATCCAAAAGTGGCACGCCGACCCGCCTGCACACCCCATCCTGATTGCGGGCTCAACCGGTTCACGCGGTGCGACTGCGATGTTGATGGAAGCGGTTGCCAAATTGCCTCAGGGCGCGGTGATCCTTCCGGGATTTGACTATGACATGCCGCCCGAGATTTGGGCGCAACTTCGCGACGCTCTCTCATCTGAGGATCACCCACAGTTTCGTTTTGCCAAGCTGATGGACAGGCTTGGCATGTTGCCAACTGCGGTCATGAACTGGACCGAAACAGTCCCTAATTCGCCCCAAAGGAACGCTCTGGTTTCTTTGGCGCTGCGACCTGCGCCCGTCACGGATCAATGGCAAGTTGAGGGAAAGACCTTCAAAGGCATCGAACCGGCCACCCGGGATCTGACGCTGATCGAAGCCCGAACACCTCGCGCCGAAGCGATGTCCATTGCCGTCATTCTGCGCCGATCTGTCGAAGACGGCGTGCCTGTTGCATTGATCACACCTGACCGAAACCTGACACGACAGGTCACCGCAGCACTGGACCGTTGGGGCATTGAGCCAGATGACAGCGCTGGGCGGCCACTTGCCCAGTCGGCACCCGGCCGTTTCTTGCAACATGTCGCACGTCTGATGTGTGAAGACACCCGCGCCGAAACGCTACTGACGCTGTTGAAGCATCCGCTTACGCATAGCGCGCCGGGAATGCGCGGCGACCATCTGCGCTGGACCCGCGATTTTGAGCTTCAGGTCCTGCGGGGGGGGATTGCACTGCCATCACAGGACACTCTTGCGCAATGGGCCACGCGCCATGCCGACGACACCGCAAGATTGAAATGGATCAAATGGTTTGACGACACTTTTTTGAACAAAGCCGTGCCGGGTGAAACGGACCTAGAGGCCCTCGTGGACGGTCACATCGCGCTTGCCGAACGCATTGCGCGCGGAACCAGTGATGGCGGCACCGGCGAACTGTGGGAACGCACAGCCGGAAAACGCGCTTTGGAAATCGTCTCTAATCTTGCAGAAAATGGCCAATACGGGGGCACGCTTAGCGCCGCGGCCTATCGCGATCTTTTCCGGTCTGTGCTGAATACCGGCGAGGTGCGCGACCCCGTCACACCACACCCGCATGTGATGTTCTGGGGCACGCTTGAGGCCCGCGTTCAGGGTGCGGACCGTGTCATTCTGGCGGGTCTGAATGACGGAATTTGGCCTGAGCTTCCAGCACCGGACTCATGGCTCAATCGCAAAATGCGACTTGATGCGGGCTTGCTTCTGCCTGAACGGCGCATCGGCTTGTCAGCACACGACTTTCAACAGGCGATCGCCGCAAAAGAGGTGTATCTGACCCGCGCAACCCGAGATGAAGACAGCGAAACGATCCCGTCGCGTTGGCTTAACCGGCTCTGCAACCTGATGGGTGGCATGTCGGATCAAGGTGCCGCACAGCTTGACGCAATGCGCAGGCGAGGCGACGTTTGGATCGCACTTGCCCAACAGCTTGACGACGTTCAAACACGCCTCCCACCCGAGCCGCGCCCATCGCCCGCGCCGCCCGTGTCAGCGCGCCCAACGCGGTTGTCGGCAACGGGTGTGACGAAGCTGATCCGTGACCCATACGCTATCTATGCCGACAAAGTGCTTCATCTCCGCACGCTGCCTCCGATCCAGCAAGAATCTGATGCGTTGGTGCGCGGCACTGTTCTTCACCGTGTTTTTGAACGGTTTGCCCAGGAAACCGCCCTGCCGCAAGATCAGCCAAAGGAACAAGAACGCCTTATGCAGATCGCCCACGAGGTGATGCAGGATTTGGTGCCTTGGCCCGCAACTCGATTCCTGTGGCTGGCCCGAATTGGGCGCATCGCTGAGTGGTTCGTGGCGCAAGAAACGCAGCGCCGCATGCGCTCTGAAAACCTGGCCAACGAAGTGTGGGGCGAAGTGACGTTTGAACACCTCGGGTTCACGCTTGGCGCCAAGGCCGACCGGATCGATCGTCGCAACGACGGGCAGCTTGAAATCTACGATTACAAAACAGGCACACCGCCCAATGCAAAGATGCAGAAACACTTTGACAAACAGCTATTGCTAGAAGCCGTTATTGCCAATCTGGGCGGGTTTAGAGACTTATCTGAACACCAAACGGCGTCGATCTGCTACATTGGGCTTACCCCCAAGAAGGAAGAGCGCACAGACCTTTCGCAAGCCGACGTTACGATCGCTCAGGCGGAGTTCGAGGCGCTTGTTCAAGCCTACCAAGACCCGGCCCAAGGATTCACATCGCGCCGGTCAGTTCACATGCAGCGATTTGAGGGGGACTATGACCATCTCGCGCGGTTTGGGGAATGGGACGACAGTTTCGACCCGACGGTATTGGAGGTTGGTCGATGAATACCAACGAAGCTACGCTCCGGCAGATCGACGCCGCGGATCCCGGCAACTCTACGTGGCTGTCAGCCAATGCTGGGTCTGGCAAGACCCGTGTGCTGACCGATCGCGTTGCGCGTCTTTTGCTGGATGGGGTGTCGCCCCAGAATATCCTGTGCCTGACTTACACAAAAGCCGCCGCCAGCGAGATGCAGAACCGGTTGTTCAAGCGGCTGGGTGAATGGGCGATGAAAGACGATGTCGCGCTGTCCACCGCCTTGCAGGAACTCGGCTTGGACAGCACACGCGACCTTTCGCTGGCACGACAGCTGTTTGCCCGCGCCATCGAAACTCCCGGCGGGTTGAAAATTCAAACCATTCACGCCTATTGCGCCTCGCTGCTGCGCCGCTTTCCGATGGAGGCAGGCGTGTCGCCGCAATTCGCCGAGATGGACGAACGCGCCGCAAAGCACCTGCGCGCGGATGTCGTGGATCAGATGAGCGACGGCCCGTTGGCATGCCATGTCCAAGCGCTTGCGCAACATTTCACGGGCGAGGATCTTGCAAAGTTCACCCAAGACATCGCGAAACATCGCACCTTGTTCACCCAAATGCCAAGCTCTGAGGACGTTGCCCGTTGGTTTTCGCTGCCTCCAAACTGTGATGAAGCACAGATTCTGGAAGCAACCTTTCAGCCCGGCGACCTGGATATGCTCAAGGGGTTTGCAACCCAGCTGAGAACCGGCAGCACCCAGGATCAGAAACATGCCGACCGCCTTGATGGTGCTGATTTCAACCAACCAACCATGGACCTGCTTCAGCGGTTAGAAAGCTTCCTGTTGCTACAAGGATCACCGTTTTCAGCAAAGATAGACAAGATTCCTACCAAACCGCTCCGGACTGGTATCTGCGCCCCAATCATGCCCGCGCTAAACGACTTGATGCTCAGGGTCGAGGACGCCCGGCGCGATCGCCTTGCGCTTTTGAACACCCGCAGAACCTATGCCCTGCATAGATTTGCGCACCACTTCATCGCACTTTACGAAGCCGCCAAGCTGGATCGCGGGTGGCTTGATTTTGACGACCTGATTCTGAAAGCCGGCGCGCTTTTGACCGATCCATCCGTCGCCGCTTGGGTGTTGTATCGCCTTGATGGCGGGATCGATCATATTTTGGTGGACGAAGCGCAGGACACCAGCCCGGCCCAGTGGCGCATCGTCGACAATCTTGCGCGCGAATTCACAAGCGGGTCAGGCGCGCGCGATGACGTCGAGCGGACGATTTTTGTCGTCGGGGATCCCAAACAGTCGATCTATTCGTTTCAAGGTGCTGAACCTGCTGCCTTTGATCGCATGAATGCCGCGTTCACAGCCAGGTTGTCACAGATCGGTCGGACGCTTGTTCAACTGCCGCTGGAGTTCTCGTTCCGCTCGTCCCCTGCTGTTCTGGGGTTCGTCGATATGGCGTTGGAGGGCCGAAGCGGTCTGGGCAATTCGTTCCAGCACCGCGCCTTCTTTTCTGACATGCCCGGTCGGGTTGACCTGTGGCCAGTCATCGAGCCCGTAAAACAAGACGAGGACCGCGTCTGGAACGACCCCGTTGACCGACCCTCGCCGCGTGACAATCGAATTCAGCTGGCAGACCAGATCGCGGCCGAGATTGATCGCTTGGTGAAAACAGAAACTATTCAAGGTAAAAACGGGGACCGCAGACCCGTCAATGCCGGGGATATTCTGGTTCTTGTCAGGTCGCGCAAGGTGCTGTTTCACGAAATCATTCGCGCTTGCAAAGCCCGTGACATCCCCATTGCAGGGGCTGATCAGTTGAAGATTGGCGCAGAGCTTGCGGTAAAAGACATGACGGCACTTCTGTCCTTCCTGGCCACCCCCGAAGACGATCTTTCGCTTGCCGCACTGTTGCGGTCGCCATTGCTCGGGTGGTCAGAGGACGCGCTGTTCCGACTGGCGCACTATCGGAGCAAAGGCGTGTTTTTGTGGCGCGCTCTGTCCGACCAGGCGGCCCAGTACCCAAAGACACTGGAAATTCTTCATGACCTTCGGAACGCCGCTGACTTTCTTCGGCCCTATGAACTGTTGGAGCGCGCACTGACCCGTCACGATGGGCGTCGCAAATTTCTCGCACGCCTCGGACAAGAAGCCGAGGATGGGATTGATGCACTTCTGGCTCAGTCGATGGCCTATGAGCATCTGGAGGTCCCTAGCCTGACCGGCTTTCTGACATGGCTGCAATCGGACGAGGTTACGATCAAGCGGCAAATGGATTCGGTGGGCCGGCAGGTGCGCGTGATGACAATTCATGGCTCCAAGGGGCTAGAATCGCCGATCGTCATCTTGCCCGATCTGCTCGCAATACCCTCGAACGAAACGCCGAATGTCGCAACACTGCCGGATGGCGCCGCCTACTGGCCCCCTGTTACAAAGGACCGAACCGAAGTCATCGAGGCCTCAGCAGAGCAGATCCGCGACGCAGAAACCGAAGAACGCACGCGTCTTCTATACGTGGCCATGACGCGGGCCGAACAGTGGTTGGTTCTGGCCGGGGCGGGAAAACCCGGCAACAGCGACGACAACTGGTTTCGGATCTGCGAGGCAGCGATGCAGAAAGCTGGCGGAATAGACACAGATTTCCCAACAGGAACGGGCAAACGTTTCGAACTCGGGAATTGGCCAAAGGCGACTGTCAACGCGTCGCCGGACGAAGACCAGACGCCCGCGGAATTGCCATCTTGGCTTCAGCTCCCGGTCGCATCTGTGCCCACACGTCTCAAGCCGATCACGCCTTCGGAGCTCGGCGGTGCCAAGGCGCTTGCCGCCGAAACGGCATATGGGGGCGGGGATGCCGCCCTGAAGCGCGGTCGCCAGATCCATCTGTTGCTGGAGCATTTGCCACCCCTGCCCGAAGACGCGTGGTCACAAACCGCGCAAGCCCTGCTTGGTCAGGGTGAGGATAAGGCAGACGGGGCCGAGCAGGACGAGTTGCTGCAAGAAGCGACGCGTGTGTTGAAGACACCAGCGCTTGCGCCGCTGTTTGCCAACGATGATTTGGCCGAAGTTCCTGTCACCGCGACCTTCGATCACTTGCCCGGCCGCGTTCTTCACGGGGTGTTAGACCGCTTGCTGATCACCGACGACGCGGTTTTAGCGGTCGATTTCAAGACCAACCGTGCAGTTCCAGCCACGCAAGCCGAAACGCCCGAGGGTCTGTTGCGCCAACTTGGCGCTTATCGTGCGGTTTTGCAGCAGATCTACCCTGACCGTCCCGTGCACACCGCGATCCTTTGGACACAAAGCTGTGAGCTCATGACATTTGAGGATGCTTTGGTCGATGCGGCGTTCGTTCACCTTGACGCAACCACGCTGCCTACCTAGTTTCACCACAACATCTAGTTTTCAGGAGAATGAAACATGGCAACTGTTGCTGTCACCGACGCCACTTTCGAAGAAGAGGTCCGCAACGCTGACCTTCCCGTTATCGTGGATTTCTGGGCTGAGTGGTGCGGTCCCTGCAAACAGATCGGCCCCGCCTTGGAAGAGCTGTCCGCGGAATATGAAGGCAAGGTCAAGATCGTGAAGGTGAACGTGGACGAAAACCCAAACTCGCCCGCCCAAATGGGAGTTCGCGGTATTCCGGCGCTGTTCATGTTCAAAGACGGCCAAGTCATCTCGAACAAAGTCGGCGCCGCACCAAAGGCCGCGCTGCAATCCTGGATCGACGAAAGCGTCTGATCCAGACTGCCGAAAAGCAAAAAGCCCCGCTGTGTGGCGGGGCTTTTTTGTTGGGCCTTGGCTGCCCTTAGATCAAAAGCACCTGAGTGCCCGATTTGGCATACTGGAACAGCTCGGCAATGTGCTGATTGTAAAGCCCAATGCAGCCATTCGAAGACTGGCGGCCAATTTTGCGCGTGTCGTGGGTGCCGTGAATGCGGTAATACTTCCACCCCAGATACAGCGCATGGGTGCCCAACGGGTTGTCAGGGCCGGGGCCGACAAACGCGGGCCATTCCGGGTTGCGAATACGCATGGCTGGTGTCGGCGCCCAAGACGGGCCCTCCACTTTGCGGATCACACTTGTGCGTCCGCGCCGCGTCAGGTCTTCGGTCAATGGCACCGACGTCGGGAACAGCCGATAGATGGATTGATCTTCAGACCAATAGTGCAAACAGCGCGAGCTGACATCGACCAGAATCGCCCCATTGCGCGTGTTGCTGAAATAGGGTTGCCATTGAAGCGACCGGAAGCTGGAAATGTTTCGCTTCACCACCTCGGTCAGGTCACGCTCAACCTCGGTCGTGTTCTCAAACTGCGCAAGGGCCGGCGAGGCCAGCCCTGCTGCCGCTGCAACAGTTCCACTCAGGAAAGCACGCCGCCCCATCAGGGCGTCAGGTTGTTTCCGCATCGCGTTTCTCCAAAAAAATTCACTCGTTTCGGACGATGTATATTGCGCAACAGCATCAGTCGCAATTCAAACGGCCGTTATCGGCCTATTATCGCATAGCCGTTATTTGATCCTCGGCTATTCTCTCTATAGAGAGATCCGGAAACAATGCTTTTTTGCAGGGAAACTAAGATGCGCGCGTTTTTGATTGCTATTGCTGCTGTTACGGCCCTTTCAGCCTGCGAGGCGACAAGCCCGGGGACGGGTGGCGGCGTCAAGATCTACAAGATCTCGGCCGCAAAGACATCGAAAATCCAATATCGGATGCTCGATTCGGTCAACTCCCTGCGTCAGGCTGCAGGCGCCGCCCCGGTTCAGTTGGATTCGCGCCTGAACGCTGCCGCGGCCACGCATGCGCGCGATATGTCGGTTCAGAACCGCCCGTGGCATTTCGGATCTGATGGCTCGTCCCCCATCGATCGCGCCAGACGCGCGGGCTATAGCGGCGTTTATCTTGGCGAAACGATTTCCGAAACGTTCGAGACTGAGCTGCAAACTCTTTCGGCTTGGATGAACAAGCCCGATACACGCCGGATCATCCTTGACCCGCGCGCCCGAAACATGGGCTTTTCGTGGTTGCAGGAACGCAATGGCAAAATCTGGTGGGTGCTTGAGATGGGCGGCTGACGCCACCCGATCAACGACACATTAGGGATTGATGTCAATCACGGTGCCCAAGCGGACCATCGTGAAAATCTCGCGCATTTCATGGTTCTTGACCGAGATACAGCCAGCTGTCCAATCCGCGCCCTTGGGATCTTTCGGCCGTCTGGCGCCGTGGATATAGATCTCGCCCCCGGGCTTGCGGCCGTTGGTGCGCGCGTGATCTGCATCCTGCCGGTTCGGATAGGAAACACCGATTGACAGATAGAACGCGCTTTTCGGATTGCGCCGATCAATGACGTAGCGGCCTTCGGGCGTTTTGCCGTCACCTTCGAACCGTTTGCCGCCATTCGGCTCAAACCCCAGATCAATGCGATAGGTTTTCAGAACTTCTTTGCCGTGCATCAGAAACAAGCGGCGGTCACTTTTGTTGACGATGATCTGCGTGACCTCGGGTCCATCATACTGATATCGCTTCGGGCCGCATGACGCGATGACCAATAGGGACAGGACTGCTACGATCTTCAGGACGGCTCTCATGGACGTTCCCAACTGCTTCTTTTGCATCATGGTAGAACAGTCTGGCAGCAAGACAAGCGCATTCTCACGCTCTCGTCGCCTTCGGCGGAACTGCACAGGTCACGGGATCTTTGTGAAGCTTGCGACTTGCTCGATATGGGGGGACCAGCGGAACTGGTCGATCACCTGAACCCAATTCAGGCGATATCCGGCGTCAATCAGGGTGCGTGCATCGCGGGCAAAGCTGACGGCATTGCAAGACACCATCGCCACCTTGGCCACCGATGATTGCGCCAACTGGGCAATCTGCGCTTCGGCCCCAGCGCGCGGCGGGTCGATGACAGCTGCGTCGAACGCTAAAAGGTCCTCTGGAAACAGAGGGTTGCGAAACAAGTCCCTGGTTTCGGTCGTGACCTTTCGCAACCCTTGCGTTTTGCGCCAAGCTACCTCTAGCGCAGCCAACATCGAACCGTCGCCTTCGACGGCAAGCAGGTCTGCGTGTTCAGCCAAGGGCAAAGTGAATGTGCCGCAGCCAGCAAAAAGGTCTACAACATGCGCCGCGCCATCGACGATCTCGCGCACAGCCTGCAGCAAAGCGGCTTCGCCTTCACGAGTCGCTTGCAGAAACGACCCTGGCGGTGGCACCACAGCGGCGCGTCCGAACGACTGAGCGGGCGGTGCTTGGGTCGCTACGGTTTCGCCATTCCACGACAGACGTGCAAATCCGAACCGGTGCAACGCCTCTGCCAGTTGTGTTTCAAGCGCGCGTTCCAGCGGCTTGCCGCCGGTAACCGAAACGTCAAGCCCAACGCCTGACTGCACGATGGTGATCGAAAGCTCGCCCTTGCGGGATGCGCCCAGAACCGAAAGCTCAGCAATCGCGGGAAGCCCAGCCAAGATATCCGGGTGCAAAAGCAGGCATTTGTCGATTGCCGTTATCGTGTCCGAGCGCCGCGTATGAAATCCGACAATCGCGCCCTTCTTGCCGCGTCGCGCAGACAAAACCGCACGGCGTCGCGATTGAGGCGGCGAGGTTTGGATGTCGCGAAACTCCGGCGTCAAACCATGGGCTGCCAACGCTGTTTTCACGACGCTTGCCTTCCATTGCGCCACGAAACCATCCGAAGCATGCATCAGCGCACACCCACCGCAGGTGTTGTAGTGAGGGCAGGGCGCCTTAACCCGGTCGGGAGACGGCGTCACGATGCGCGGCGCGTCGATCCGATCGTCGACAACGTCGCCCTGAATGACCTCGCCGGGTAAACAGCGGGGTGCGAACACGGGGCCGGGGGCAATTCCATCACCCAAGTGGCCCAACCGTTCAATCCGAAAGGTTTCGCCTTGTTTGTCACTCATTTCAACAAGTCCTCGCGACTTAGGGCAAAGCCGGATGCGATCCATTTGGCTTCTAGCTGGCCAAGCCGTTCGCCCAGCGCAGGGCCAGTGAGCTTTGGCATAAGATCAGCAGGCTTTACCGGAAACGTCGCCTGTGCACCCGTTGTGATCTGTGCCCAAACCGAGGGGTCGATCGGGTGTTCGAACAAAGCGGCCCGCAAGATAGCCACATCTTGCGCCACCCGTGTTCCGTGGCGATAGGCCAATTCTTGCGGCAAGGTGGTGGTGCCCACCTCACTGCGCAACAGTTGCAGGCGTTTCTGGTCGCGTTTCGACAGGCGCAACCTTTCCGCAACGCTCTCCCCTCCAAGCAGGGCCAGGCGGCGCATCGGGTCGGGGGGGAAATCGCCTTCCAGGTGGATCAGAACGGGCAGCATCTTCGGATCTGCGCCGGGCAAGACCGACGCCAGCACACCGGATCGCGCCATCGCGGCGACAGCCAGGGATGGGTCTGGTGCGGCCATCAATTTGGTGACTTCGGCCCCGACCCTTTCACGCGAAAGTGTCTCTAACCCAGCCAAATTTTGCGCACAGGCCGCCAGTCCTTCGGGATCTATGCCCATTGACGGGTCGCCATACCACGCCTGAAACCGGAAAAAGCGCAGCGTCCGAAGGTAGTCTTCGCGGATGCGTGCTTCGGCATCATCAATGAACCGGACACGGCGCGCTTTCAGATCGGCAAGCCCGCCCAACGGGTCGATGACAGACCCGTCCGACGCGGCATAAAGCGCGTTCATCGTAAAATCGCGGCGGCGAGCGTCGTCTTCGATATGGTCAGAAAACGCGACGACGGCGCGGCGCCCATCTGTTTCGACGTCTTTGCGGAAGGTCGTGACCTCGAAAGGCTCTCCGGCAACGATTACAGTAACGGTCCCGTGGTCAATTCCGGTTGGAACCGGGCGCATTCCCGCATCATTGGCGATCTGGATAATCCGATCAGGGCGGGCATCTGTGCTTAGATCAAGATCTGAAATCGGCGCGCCCAGCAGGTCGTTTCGCACACAACCGCCAACGAAAAAGGCTTTGTGCCCAGCGCGCTCCAAGACCTTGCAGAGCCGTTGCGCCGGCGGGGACTTGATCCAATCGCCAGAGACACGGGTCATCATTGCATCCTTTCCGCCAGCGCACGCAACATCCGCGCTGTTGCGCCCCAGATGTAGTATGGCCCGAACGGCACCGTTTCATACATCCGCATCCGGCCCTGCCAAATACGCCCCTGTTGGCTGAATTGCGCAAGGTTAGTGACATGTTCGAACGGCACATCGAAGACTTCGTCGACTTCGCCCGCTTCGGCTACGATCCTGAATTCACGCCTTATCACCCCAAGGAGTGGCGTCACGGTAAAGCCAGTGACCGTCTCATGGGGTGGCATCTGGCCTATCAGCTCGACATGATCGCGCGGCAGGCCAATTTCCTCTTGCGCCTCGCGCAGCGCGGCGTCTGCTGCATCGCGATCCCCTGCGTCGATCTTGCCACCGGGAAAGGCGATTTGCCCTGGGTGGTGTTTCAACGCTGACGACCGCTTGGTCAGGATAAGGCGAAGCCCATCAGGCGCACAGACCAATGGCAGCAAGACCGCTGCGGGTCGCAACGTGCGACCTACGGGAAGCTTAATATCCGGATGAAGATCAAAATCAGAGCTCCCCTCGCCGGGTTTGGCAAGGGCGTGCTTGATTTTGTTGATCACATCAGGCGCCGTCACCGTCCGAGCCCTCTGCATCCTTGCCCAAGGTTGTGGGGTCAAGATTGTAATGCGCGCCGCAGAATTGGCAGTCGGCTGTGACGCGACCATCTTCGGTGGTCATGTGCCCCAAATCGCGCGCCGAATAGATCGAGAGGCTTTCACGCACCCGTTCCTCCGAGCAGGGGCAGCCAAACCTGACCTGCTGAGGGTCGAAGACGCGCGGACCTTCTTCGTGGAATAGACGCACAAGCAGGCTGGTGGGCTGCACTGTCGGCCCTACCATTTCCAGCTCTTCCACCGAATCAAGCAATATGTTTGCACGGTTCCAGTTCTCGGCATCGTCATCGGCCAACAGATCTTTCGCCGAAAGCACGCCGCCCTCGCCGCTGCCACCTTCGCCCGTCACATGGGGGGACGCTTTGGGCATATGTTGCAACATGATACCGCCTGCGCGCCAGCTTTCCTGCTGCCCGGCCCAGGTCGATTTGCCAAAGGTCAACTGAAAACGGGTCGGCAACTGTTCAGACTGCGCAAAATATGCCTGCGCGCAATCTGACAACGATTTACCAACCAAAGGCGTCATACCCGTATAAGGCTTGTTGGCGCTGCCTTGGTGGATCAGCACTGCGAAATAGCCCTTGCCGACCTGCTCGAACCCCGGCCCATTGGGGATCAGCCGCTCCTTGTCATAGCTTGCATAGGCGCGAATGGTGGCTGGGTCGCCCTCTTTTTCAGGTGCGTAGAAGTCCGTCGCGATCAAGCGGGCCGGACCATCCCCGCGAACTTGCAAAGACAGCTTCCATTTCAACTTGATCGTTTGGCCAATCATGGCTGTCAGCATCGCTGCCTCGGCCACCAGTGCTTCGATCGCCGGGGGATAATCATGCTGGGACAAGATCGTGTCCAACGTGCCGTCAAGGCGAAGCAAGCGGCCGCGGACATCGCTGTTGTCCAACTGGAAGGGCAGGATGGTATCATCCCAGGCAATTTGAGGTCCAAGGGTCATGGGGTTTCCTATCGGCGTTCTGCTTGGCATACCGTGTCTATGTAGTGGCGGCAACCGAAGGGAAAAGAGATGATCCGCAGATTTGGAGCACCAAGAGTAAATGGCCGCGATTATGTGTTGCGACCGGGTGCCTATGCGATTCTCGCACGCGGGTCAGAGCTTTTGCTAACGTTTCAGTCAGACCCGTTCAACGAGTTCCAGCTTCCCGGTGGCGGTATCGACCCCGGTGAGACGCCCCTTGCAGCACTCCATCGCGAAGTGATGGAAGAAACCGGTTGGAAAATCGCCCAACCGCGTCGTTTGGGGGCGTTTCGAAAATTCACTTACATGCCGGAATATGACAAATGGGCCGAGAAGATTTGCCATATCTATCACGCTCTGCCCGTGCGCCAGATCAGCGACCCGACCGAGCCGGATCATCAAGCCGTTTGGACAAGCTCCATCACGGCCAGCCGAATCCTTCACAATGACGGCGATCAACATTTCGTCGCGCGTTACGCACAGTCGGGCTTATAGGTTACCATCACGCAAGACAGGTCATCGCCCAGATCTTGTCCGCCGGAATAAGCATCTAAGTCCCAGACAAGCAGATCGAACAGGTTTTCATTTGTTGCGTCACGATTTTTCACCAAGAGCTTGGAAAACCCGTCTTCGTCCAGAAGCCGGCCCTGACTGTCTGCGCATTCTGTGAAGCCGTCTGAATAGAACAGCAGACGGTCGCCGGGTCCAAGTTGAAGCCGTTGCGATTGGAATGTCGCACCGTCGATCAAACCAATGGGCATACCTCCATCGCCAACGAACCGCGTGTTGCCATCTTGGGTCAGCACGACAGCATTCGGGTGACCGCACTGAGACAGGTCGACCGCGCCTGTCTTCAAATCGATGTAGCCCAACAGCATCGTGAAATAGTGCTCGGATTGAATGTCGTTCAACAGCAAGGCGTTCAGCTCTTTCGCAACCAATTCGGGCGGGCGGCTGGTATAGCTGCCATCCAAACTTGCCTCCAAAGCGATATTGTGTGCCGGCGAGCCATCGGACAGATAAGACGCCAATCGCGCCGTCAGCAGCGCCGACGCGATGCCGTGGCCAGAGACATCTATGGAATAAAACGCCAGCTTGTCTGGCCCGGCTTCGAAAAAGCCAACAAGATCACCACCCACATGACCGCAGGGTTTCAAAAGCAACGATACCTCGGCGGTGCCCATGTCCCTGTATTTCTCGCGCACCAAGGATTGTTGCATTTTGCGCGCTTCGATCAGGTCCCGGTCAAGCGAGTTATAAAGGCTTTGAATTTCCGCAAGCGTCGAGCTGACAAGCCGGTTGGTTTGATGAAGCTCACGCTCCATCGACAGAATTCGACCGCCAGCGTTGATTCGTGCGCGCAATTCGTCGGGGTTTACGGGTTTGGCCAGAAAATCATCGGCCCCGACATCCAAACCCTGTGCAACCGCACCCTTGTCCGTTTTCGAGGTCAGCAGAATGAAATAAACATACCCTTCTCGCGGAAGTGCACGAAACGCTTCGCACAGTTCAAGCCCATCCATCCCCGGCATCATCCAATCGCTAAGGATAAGATCAAGATCCTGTTCGCGGCAGATCGCCAAGGCTTCATCGCCGGTGGCCGCTTCGATCACCTCATAGCCTTGGCGGCTAAGCGATGATGACAGAATGCGGCGCTGCGCGCGGCTGTCATCGACAACCAGAATCCGGCGGACGGGGTTGGGCAAAGTTACACCAACAGGCTCTGCGCCTGTTACTTCGGTGTCGGTCACATATGATGCTGCAGCGCTCAAGACTGCTCCTGAATATCCGTATCAATGCATCCGTGATTAGCGGGCCGGTTTTAACAGGTCTTTAAAGCTAAAATTCTTATCTTTCGGCCGCGCCTTACGGCTTGTTAACTGTCGCGCGCCATACTGAAGGGGTCACTGCGGAGGTGCTGATGATTGATTGGAACCGCGTTACCGAACTAAAAGATGAGATTGGCGAAGATGACTTCGCCATCGTGGCCGAGATGTTTTTGGAAGAAGTGGAAGAAGTGATCGACCGCCTAAAAGCCAATCCGAAACCAGCGCTGTTTGAACAAGACATGCATTTTCTGAAAAGCTCGGCTCTGAATTTGGGCTTCAAGGCTTTGACGGCCCTATGTGCGGTGGGTGAACGTGAAGCCGCCGCTGGCAATTTCGAAGCCGTGCCGCTTGCCCCATTGTTCAAAACCTATGATGCGTCGAAGGCGGAGTTCGTAGCGCGCGCCTAAACGATAAACTCGGCTATGGTTTCGTTGCCGGTGATGTCGGAATACACGAACCCACCCTCATCAAGCCGTCGAAAAAGCGAGTCAAAGTTGTCAGGCTGTGTCGTTTCGATTCCAATCAGAACCGAACCGAAATTTCGCGCGCTTTTCTTGAGATACTCGAACCGAGCGATATTGTCGTCCGGTCCAAGCACCTGAAGGAAATCTTTCAGCGCACCGGGCCGTTGTGGCAGGCGCAACAGAAAATACTTCTTCAGCCCTGAATGTCGCTGGCTACGCTCTTTCACTTCGGGAAGGCGTTCGAAATCGAAATTGCCGCCAGAAGTCACACAAACAACGGTCTTGCCCCGTATCACCTTGCGAAGATCTTGCAGCGCATCAACAGACATTGCGCCGGCCGGCTCAAGCACGACACCTTCGACGTTCAGCATCTCTAGAATGGTCGTGCAAATGCGATCTTCCGGGACCGCAATTACATGGTCCGTTGGCACCGACTTTAGCGTGCTGAATGTCAGATCACCAATTCGGGCCACCGCCGCGCCATCAACAAAGTTGTCGACCTTGTCCAGCTTGACGGGGTGACCCGCATCAAGCGCCGCCGCAAGGCTGGCACCGCCCGCGGGTTCAATATATCGCAGATCGGTCTTGGGCCCGACAGCGGCAAAATACCGCGTGGTCCCTGCGGCCAAACCACCGCCGCCCACGGGCAAAACAACCACGTCCGGCGTGCGACCAAGCTGTTCCATGATTTCGGCGGCGACACTCGCCTGACCTTCAATGACATCAAGGTCGTCAAAGGGCGACAGAAAATGGCCGCCTGCCTCTTTGCAAAAGGCCTGCGCCTCGATCAGCGTGTCGTCAAAATAGTCCCCAACAAGACGGATTTCGATGGTTTCCCCGCCGAAGGTGCGCGTCTTCGCGATCTTTTGCTGCGGCGTTGTCACCGGCATGAAAATCACGCCCTTAACCCCAAGATGGCGGCAGACGAAAGCCACGCCTTGCGCGTGATTTCCAGCCGACGCGCATACGAACACCTTCAGCTTCGGATCACGTGCCAAAGCCTTGGTCATGGCATTCAGGGCACCCCGTATCTTGTAGCTGCGCACCGGGCTCAGGTCTTCCCGTTTCAGCCAGACGTCAGCACCATATCTGGCGGACAGATGATCATTGCGCTGCAACGGCGTCGCGGGAAACACCGCGCGCATATGATGTTCGGCACTGTGGGCCTTGTCGACGAAATCGCTCATCCCCTAGCATTTGCGCGAAACCGGATGCAGTTCAAGCCCTGCCAACCCGGCCCGCAAAGAACGCGGGTTTGGCGTCAAGTGACCTTGCTCTTCCCAAGAAAAACAGGTAACTGCGCGCGGACCCCACGTAGGAGAAAACGATGTCTGCGCCCAAGAAAGTTGTTCTGGCCTATTCCGGCGGCCTTGATACCTCGATCATCCTGAAATGGCTGCAAACCGAGTATGGTTGCGAAGTGATTACCTTTACCGCTGACCTGGGTCAGGGTGAAGAACTGGAACCCGCCCGCAAGAAGGCCGAGATGCTGGGCATCAAGCCCGAAAACATCCACATCGAAGACCTGCGCGAGGAATTCGTGCGCGACTATGTGTTCCCGATGTTCCGCGCCAATGCACAATACGAAGGGCTCTATCTGCTGGGCACTTCAATCGCGCGGCCGCTGATCTCGAAGCGATTGGTTGAGATTGCCGAAGAACACGGCGCGGATGCGGTCAGCCACGGCGCGACCGGCAAAGGCAACGATCAGGTTCGGTTTGAACTGGCCTGCTATGCGCTGAACCCGGAAATTCAGGTGATCGCGCCTTGGCGAAAGTGGGATCTGGGCTCGCGGACACGCTTGATTGAGTTCGCCGAGCAACACCAGATACCGGTCGCAAAAGACAAGCGTGGCGAGGCGCCGTTCTCGGTCGATGCGAACCTTCTACACACCTCGTCCGAGGGCAAATCCCTGGAAGATCCGGCCGAAGACGCGCCCGATTACGTGTACCAACGCACGGTTAATCCCGAAGACGCGCCTGATACGCCCGAGTTTATCGAGGTCGGTTTTGAAAAAGGCGACGCGGTGTCGGTCAACGGTGTCGACATGTCCCCCGCGACGATCCTGACTGTGCTGAACGAATACGGCCACAAGCACGGCATTGGTCGTCTTGATCTGGTCGAAGGTCGCTATGTCGGGATGAAATCGCGCGGCATCTACGAAACGCCCGGCGGCACCATTCTGCTGGACGCGCATCGCGGGATCGAGTCGATCACCATGGATCGTGGCGCGATGCACCTGAAAGACGAGCTGATGCCGAAATACGCCGAGCTGATTTACAACGGCTACTGGTTCAGCCCCGAACGCGAGATGTTGCAAGCCGCCATCGACGCCAGCCAGGACCACGTGACCGGTACGGTTCGCATGAAGCTTTACAAAGGGCTTGCCCGCGTTGTGGGGCGTTGGTCCGATCATTCGCTGTATTCAGAAGAACACGTGACGTTCGAAGAAGACATGGGCGCTTATGATCAGACCGACGCGGCTGGCTTCATCCAGCTGAATGCCCTGCGTCTGAAGCTGATCGCGATGCGCAACAAGCGCGTTGCAAAGTGACTTTCGACGACGATACCGATGATGAACTGGACATGTTCATCGAAGCTCAGGATACCGTATGGCACGATGTCCTGAACGAACTTCAGGCTGGAAAGAAGACAAGCCATTGGATGTGGTTTGTCTTCCCGCAGCTTGCTGAATTGGGCCGATCTGATCTGGCGCAGCTTTACGGGCTTGAGGATTTGAACGAAGCAACGGCCTATCTGCATCATGAAGAGCTGAAGCGCCGCCTGCTTGTGGTCTCATCGCTGCTGCTTGAGCACGCTGGCACCGACCCGGCGGACATTCTGGGCGAAGTTGACGCCAAGAAGCTGCGCTCCAGCATGACGATTTTTGCTGCCGTGCATGACGCCCCACCGATCTTTCAGCAGGTCCTAGAGGTGTTTTATGGCGGCACCCCGTGTGCCCACACGGTCGCCGCCCTGTCCCGGACCTGACGTCACCGGCCCTTTGGTCAATCTTGCCGCTTTACCCTGTTTGTCTTATCGCAATGCGATGCGGAGGGATTGACATGCCACTTACCAATATCGTTCAGGGAATGCAGGCCGGGCTTGCTGGCAATGGCTTTGACGGGTCGCTCAAGTTTGATTGCGGAAAGGACGGCGTTATCGTGCTGGCCGACAACGAAGTCAGCACCCAGGATCGCGAGACGGATTGCGTGCTTCACCTGTCCACCGAGAACCTGAAAAAGCTTTTGACCGGAAAGCTAAACCCGATGACCGCCGTTATGATGGGCAAGATAAAGATCACAGGTGATGTGTCGGTCGCAATGCGACTGGGGCAGCTATTGAAGGGCTAGTCAGAGCCTGTTTCAGTCAGAAACGCATCAACCTCAGCCCGATTTGGCATGGCGTCTGCGGTGCCGTGGCGGGTGACCTGAATGGCGGACGCAGCAGCGCCCAACCGCATCGCGTCGCGGATGTCCAACCCCTGATCCAGCCCGGCCGCGACATAGCCGATAAAGCAATCACCAGCGCCGGTCGTATCAACCGGATCGACCTTGAAAGCAGGGACGTCTGTTTTCTGGCCCTTTGCACCAACCCGCCACACGGCACCTTGCGCACCTTTGGTGATCAACAGGTTCGGCACATCAATTTGGTCCGTCGCCACGCCCAGCGCATTGGAAAGCTGTTTGGCTTCGACCTCATTCACCACAAGAAGGTCGGTCACGGGCAACATGTGCGCCGCGCGCGATGCGTCGAAGGGCGCGGCGGAGTAGACGACAAACAGGCCCTTCTTTCGTGCCAGCGTGGCGGCTTCCAACGTCAAAACCGTTTCATTCTGCATGATTAGAGTATCATTCGCATCGGCATCCTTGAGAGCGTCTGCGACTTGCGCGTCGGTTATCTGCGCATTTGCCCCCGCGAACAAGACAATCATATTCTCACCTGCTGCGTCGACGCAGATATTGGCGTGTCCTGTGGGCGTGTTGACCACTGCCACGTTGTCGGTTTTGACCCCAGCTTTGGCCAACCGGTCCACGCACCATGCTCCCTCCGCTCCGACGGCGCCGATATGATGAACTGTTGCCCCAGCCAGCGCAGCCGCGATGGATTGGTTTGCGCCCTTCCCGCCCAAACCGACACGATGATCATTCGACGCCAGCGTTTCACCCGGCCTCGGCAGGTGATCGACGTCATAGAAATTGTCGATGTTGATCGACCCCAGATTATAGATCGCCACGGCGGCCTCCTGCTTTTGGACAGCCTATTGCGCTGGACAGCGATCTCAAGGGAAAGCTAGGTTATTGCATCGAAGACCTATGATTTATTCGGGTTTCTGAATTTGAGATTCCTCTTGTATTCCATGGTATACCGTATAGATGAGCGGTAACGCGCACCAAAAGCCTGGAGACAACCATGACCACCAAGATCCAAGCAACCCTGATTCCCGGCGACGGTATCGGCCCCGAAATCACCGAAGCCGTGACCGCCATCCTTGACCATATGGGCAGCCCGTTTGAATGGGATGTTCAGCAGGCAGGTATGGCTGGCATTGACGCAACCGGCGACCCGCTTCCACAAGCCACCATTGACAGCATCCGTCGCACCAAACTGGCGCTGAAAGGCCCGCTGACCACGCCGGTCGGCGGTGGCTTCAAGTCGATCAACCTGCAACTGCGGCAGGAGTTTGAGCTTTTTGCCAACGTGCGCCCCACCAAGACGATCAAGACTGATGGGCGCTATGACAACATTGACATGGTGATTTTCCGTGAAAACCTCGAAGGCTATTACATCGCCGACGAAGGCTACATGGAGCATAACGGCGACCCGAAGGGCAAAGTTTACTCGACCGGCTACAACACCAAGGATGAAGCGCGCCGGATCACCCGCGCGGCGTTCGATTACGCAGTGGCAAATGGGCGCAAGAAGGTGTCGATCGTGCACAAGGCCAACATCCTGAAGCTGCTGTCCGGCATGTTTCTGGAAGAAGCCCGCGAGGTGGCGAAGGAATACGAGGGGCGCGTCGAGGTTGATGAACGCATCGTTGATGCCTGCGCCATGCAGATGGTCATGTATCCCGAAGCGTTTGATGTGATCGTCACCACCAACCTGTTTGGCGACATCCTGTCCGACCTTGCTGCCGGTCTGGTCGGCGGTCTGGGGCTGGCCCCCGGCGCGAACATCGGCAAAGACGCCGCAATCTTCGAGGCCGTCCATGGATCGGCCCCCGACATTGCCGGCCAGAAGAAAGCCAACCCCTGCGCCTTTCTGATGGCCGCTGGTCTGATGTTGGAACATGTTGGCCTGAATGCCGATGCCGATCGCCTGAAAAAGGCTGTGATAGACACTGTTCAAGCCAAAGATCGCGTCACCCCTGATCTGGGCGGCACCGGCAATACAATGTCGATCGCCGAAGCGATCATGGACCGTCTGTAAGCGCGATTGACGCGCCTCAAAGACAGCCAAGATCAATCATGCGAGCTTGCTTCTCAAGGAGGCTCGCATGACAGAACTGATCACCGTCACAAACGACACCGTCGAACAACACGGCTTTTTCTGCAAGATGAGCGCGCGCAAGACCAGTGCGTGGAAGCGGAAGCGCGCATGGCTCGCCGATCGCTTTGACGAAGGCTTGCAGCTGCGGCTGCTGGGCGACGGCGAACGCGGATTTGTCGAATTTATCCCGGCCGAATTCGCTTGGCGCGGGATTGAAAACGCGAAGGGTCTGGTCGCCATCCACTGTATCTGGGTCGTCGGTAAAAGCCGGGGTCAAGGTCACGCACAATTGCTGCTGGACGAAGTCGAAAACTGGGCCCGTGACAACGGCTTTCTCGGCGTGACCGCGCTGACTCGATCCGGCAACTGGTTGGTCGACAAGAAACTTCTGACGCCGCGGGGTTACCTGTCGGTCGATCAAGCCGACCCGAATTTCGACCTTGTCTTGAAGTCGTTCAAGAAAGGCCCCACCCCATCTATTGTTGGCAGGGCGGCAGAAAAGGCCAAGGCCTGCGGTCCCGGCCTAACGGTGTTCCACAGCGCGCAGTGCCCGTATCTGGAAGACGCGGTCAGCAACGCAAAAGACGCGGCAGACGAGGCGGGCATTCCCTTCCACGCGATCGAAGTCACATCCGCAAAGCAGCTTCGGCAGTCCGTTCCCAACCCCTATGGTGTCTTTTCAATCGTCCATGATGGGCGCGAGATTGCCAGCCACTACCTTTTGAAGAAGCAGATATTGCCACTGCTTGCGTTATCATAGCTGAAATCGGCCCCTGCGTCCGCAAGTCCCTTTTTTTTCGCGGCAATCTTGTGTATGTGGGTGTGGAATTCTCACCTTTCACCGTCCGGGCATTGACCCCGAGGTGAAGCTCTCCGCAAAAAAGAGGTGTCCTGACATGACTGATACATCACAACCCGACATTCTGTATACCATTGTAGACGAAGCGCCCGAGCTGGCCAGCGCCTCGTTCCTGCCGATCATCAAGCGCTTCGCTTCTGCCGCTGGTGTGACCGTCGGCACCAAAGATATCTCGCTTGCGGCGCGCATCATCTCGACTTTCCCGGAGAACCTGACGGCAGAGCAACGCCAATCCGACGATTTGGCCGAACTTGGCAACCTGGTGAAAACGCCCGACGCGAATGTTATCAAGCTGCCCAACATCTCGGCCTCGGTGCCGCAACTTGTGGCCGCGGTGGAAGAACTTCAGGCGCAGGGCTACAAGCTGCCCGACTATCCTGAAGAACCCAAGACAGACGAAGAAAGGGCCATCCGCGCGCGCTATGACGCCATCAAAGGGTCGGCGGTGAACCCGGTTCTACGTGAGGGCAACTCGGACCGTCGCGCGGCCAAGGCCGTGAAGAACTTCGCCCAAAAGAACCCGCATTCAATGGGTGAATGGTCGTCGGACAGCAAGACCAAGGTTTCGTCGATGCCCGACAATGACTTCTACGCGAATGAGAAGTCGGCAACGATCACCGCCGCGCAAGCGGGCGATGCGAAGATCGAATTTGTTGCCAAAGACGGTAGCGTCACCGTTCTGAAAGACGGCTGGACGCTGGACGAAGGCACCATCGCGGATGCGACCTTTATGTCGGCTCGCGCGCTGGGTGCTTTCCTGGCAGACGCCATTGAAGACACCAAGAAAGACGGCACCATGTTCTCGCTTCACATGAAAGCGACGATGATGAAGGTGTCGGATCCAATCATCTTTGGTCACGCCGTGAAAGCATGGCTCGCGCCCGTGTTCGACAAGTTTGGCGACAAGCTGGAAGCGTTGGGCGTGAACCCGAACTCCGGCATGGGCGACCTGCTGGAACGTGTCGAAGGCGACGCCGAGATTATGTCCGCCATTGAAGCTCTGACCGCTGACCGTCCCGCCATGTATATGGTCGACTCGGACAAGGGCATCACCAACCTGCATGTGCCGTCGGACGTGATCATCGACGCCTCGATGCCCGCCGTGATCCGCGCGGGCGGCAAGGGTTGGGACGCCGCTGGCAAGAAAGGCGACACCAATTGCGTGATCCCCGACCGTTGCTACGCGACCGTCTATGACGAGACGATCAACTTCTTCAAACAGAACGGCAAGCTGGACGTAACCACTGCAGGGGCCGTGGCAAATGTGGGTCTAATGGCGCAGAAAGCCGAAGAATATGGCTCGCACCCCACCACGTTCGAGGCGCCTGCCGATGGCACCATCCGCATCGTATTGGCAAACGGCGATACGCTGCATTCGCACGATGTCGAAGCCGGTGACATCTGGCGCGCTTGCACCGTGAAGAAGGCTCCGATTGAAAACTGGATCGAGCTTGCGATGGATCGTCAGCGCCTGACCGGGTCCGAAGCGATCTTCTGGCTGGACGCGAACCGCGCCCATGACGCCGAGCTGATCAAATATGTGAAGCCAGCGCTTGAAAAAGCCGGTGTGGCGGACAAGTTCCAGATCATGGCGCCGCGCGAAGCGACCCGCCAGTCGCTGGAAACCATCACCGCGGGCAAGGATTCGATTGCCATCACCGGCAACGTGCTGCGCGACTATCTGACCGACCTGTTCCCAATCCTTGAGCTTGGCACCTCGGCCAAGATGCTGTCGATCGTGAAGCTGATGCAGGGCGGCGGGCTGTTTGAAACCGGTGCCGGTGGCTCTGCCCCCAAGCACGTTCAGCAGTTGGTTGAAGAAAACCACCTGCGCTGGGATTCGATGGGTGAGTTCTGTGCGCTGGGTGAAAGCCTGAACTTCCTGGCCGACGCGAAGGGCAACGCCAAAGCGGGCGTTCTGGGTCGGGCGGCCGAAGATGCCACGCAGGGTATTCTGGACAACAACCGCTCGCCCTCGCGCAAAGTGGGCGAGCCGGACAACCGCGACAGCCACTATTGGTTCGCCCGTTACTGGGCCGAAGCATTAGCCGCGCAAACCGACGACGCCGAGATTGCGGCAGAGTTTGCACCCGTGGCGAAAGCTCTGGCCGATGGTGAAAGTGCCATCTTGGCTGAAATCGCAGCCGTCCAAGGGCCAGCAGCTGACATCGGGGGTTATTACCATCCGAGCGTCGAGAAGAAGGCGAAAGTGATGCGGCCCAGCGCGACGCTGAACGCCATCATCGGCTAAAGACTATCCGATCCAAACCTGAACGCCCTACCGTGAATTCGGTGGGGCGTTTTTCTTTCTCTGTCTGCGCAGAAACTAGTCCCGCAAGACGCCAGAATTTCGCAATGTGGCGTGATCGGGAAACCAGATGGACGGGCTGGCAGTCTGGAACATACGCGTCAGGAAAGGCTCTGACGCGCCTTGGTTTCTGAAAAACTCTCGGTCGCGGTCCTGTTCAGCTTCGATGTCAAACCGAGGCAGTTGCGCCGCATCGTGCAGCGCGTAGCCGTGAAACCCAAGCCTTGCGCCCGCATCCGCCGACCGCCGATCCCCGGCCATAAACACCGTCGTGCATGCGGAAGCGCAGATTTGCGCCACATGTGTGGAAAGCCCTTTTTGCCTGATTAGGCCTGCCAGCCCACGTGCCTCGAATATATTCCCGCCTTCGCTTTCCAAATGAACCGTGATTACGTCAGGCGTCACCTCCAGAAGCTCGCGAAGCTTCTTGGTCACGCCGTGCGTGATGGTTCCGCTAATCAGGATGGTGTTGCCATCATCCGAGACATTCAGCGCGTATTGTGCGGCACGGTATCGCTCCAGCTTGGCAAAATGGTGCTCTTCTTCTGGCGCGGGATTTGCTGCCAAAACAAGACCCCACCACTGCGCAAACATGATAAAAACAGCAATGATCAAGGCGATCATCCCGCCCCAAAGCGGCAACAGTGACCCAGTGCCAGAAAGGTTGTGTTCGGCCGCCCTGAAATACCCCGTGGCTTGCCAGATGAAAATCAGCGCATCCAGAACAACGGCAACCAGAAAGATTGGCGCCGGCAACGGTTGGGCCTGCGTCAGAATAACCAACGCAAAATAGACCAACAGCCGCAGCGCAACCCCATTCAGCCAAAACGACCGAGCCAAGGGATGTTCCCCGCGCCAATGAGATCTGATGTACGTCATGCGCCACGTTACGAGCGACGCATGACGTTGGTCAAATAAGAGCCTACGTCGCTTTAGTGTTCGCCCAGCCGCGCCGCTGCCAGAACGGCCATGTTCAGAATGTCATTCGCGGTCGAATTCGTCGAACAGATCTGGATTGGCTGGTTGATCCCGGACAGGATCGGCCCGATCACCGTCGCTCCTGCCAGTTCCTGCATCAACTTCACCGAGATCGACGCAGAATGCCGCGCCGGAACCACCAACACATTGGCCGGAGCGGACAAGCGGCAGAATGGATACTGCGCCATAACGTCGGCGTTCAGGGCAACATCGGCCGTCATTTCACCGTCAAATTCGAAATCGACGCCCCGTGCTTCCAGGATCTCAGGCGCCTCGTGCATTTTCTCGGCGCGCTCTGACACCGGATAGCCAAAGGTCGAAAAGCTGACGAAGGCGACCCGGGGTTCAAGCCCCAACCCGCGTGCGACCGTCGCCGCGCGCTCGGCGATGTTTGCCAGATCCTCGCTGTCGGGCCATTCATGCACCAAGGTATCGGCGATCAGAACAATCCGGCCACGATGCAGCACCGCCGTGACGCCAACCGCCCCATCGCAGGCCCGCGCGTCGAAAACGTGATTGATCCGATCAAGCACATAGGCCGATTTGCGTGTCGCACCGGTGATCAGCCCGTCGCCATGCCCATGCGCCAGCATAAGGGAGGAAAACACATGCCGATCACGGGCCGCCAGCCGGTGAATATCGTGACGGTCGAACCCTTTTCGCTGCAACCGCTCATACAGGAAGTCTTTATAGACGGGCATGAATTCGGTGTTGCCCGCATTGACCACGCGCAGTTCACGAACGGCATCCTCTAGCCCTTCGGCAACAAGCTTGGCTTTGACATCCTCTTCACGGCCAACGACCAAGGCCCGCCCGTAGCCGTCACGCTGATATTGCACAGCCGCACGCAGAACCTGCGGCGTATCGCCTTCGGCAAAGACCATCGTCGCCTGGTTTTTCCGCGCCCGCGCCGTGATCCCCCGCAGGATTGAGGCCGTCGGGTCCATCCGCGCTTTCAACGACATCTCGTAGCCATCCATGTCGATGATGGGTCGGCGGGCTACCCCAGTGTCCATGCCAGCCCGCGCCACGGCGGGCGGAATGCGGTAAATCAGCCGCGGATCGAATGGCGTGGGAATGATATAGTCCCGACCGAATGTCAGCTTTTTGCCGTAGGCAACCGCCACTTCGTCTGGCACATCTTCGCGCGCCAGCTCTGCCAAGGCACGGGCGCAGGCCAGCTTCATCTCGTCATTGATGGCGCGCGCGTTGATGTCCAGCGCGCCGCGAAACAGGTAGGGAAAGCCCAGCACATTATTGACCTGGTTTGGATAGTCCGACCGGCCCGTGGCGACGATCGCGTCATTGCGCACTTCGTGGGCTTCTTCGGGGGTGATCTCGGGGTCGGGGTTCGCCATGGCGAAAATGACAGGATTATCTGCCATCGAAGCCACCATGTCTTGCGTCACGGCCCCCTTCACGGACACGCCAAGGAAAACATCCGCGCCCTGCATCGCCTCTTCCAAGGTGCGCAACTCGGTGTTGGCGGCGTGGGCAGATTTCCACTGGTTCATGCCGTCTTTGCGGCCCTGATAGATGACGCCTTTGGTGTCACAAACGATGCAATTGTCGTGCTTTGCACCCATCGTCTTGATCAGCTCGATACACGCAATCCCCGCTGCGCCCGCGCCGTTCAGGACGATGCGGCAGTCTTCAATTTTCTTGCCAGACAGGTGCAGCGCATTCATCAAGCCCGCCGCGCAGATCACCGCCGTTCCATGCTGGTCGTCATGGAAAACCGGGATGTCCATTTCTTCCTTGAGCCGCTGCTCGATGATAAAGCATTCCGGCGCCTTGATATCTTCAAGATTGATGCCGCCAAAGGTCGGTCCCATCAGCTTTACGGCGTTGATGAATGCGTCTGGATCTTCGGTGTCCAGTTCGATATCGATCGAGTTCACGTCCGCAAAGCGCTTGAACAGAACGGCCTTGCCTTCCATGACAGGTTTCGACGCAAGCGCACCAAGATTGCCCAGCCCCAAAACCGCCGTGCCGTTCGAAATCACGGCCACAAGATTGCCCTTGGTGGTGTAGTCATAAGCGGTCTGAGGATCAGCCGCGATAGCCTCGCAGGGCACCGCAACACCGGGGCTATAGGCCAGCGACAAATCACGCTGTGTTGTCATCGCAACCGATGCCGTAATTTCAAACTTTCCCGGCGACGGGTTCAAGTGATAGGCAAGTGCCTCTTCTGAGGTAATCTTGGCTTTGGGCATCGTCTTGGCCTTCTTCTACGCTTCTGTGCAGGCCAACCCATACAGGGGCAGAAACTGGGCCTCAACCGCTATTGACGCAGCTTTGTGTCTTTTTTCGATGGCTTTTTGTAATTCTGTGACCTTTATGCGCTAGTTTCTTGCAATTTTCGGAATGGTCGGCCTTTAGGCGGCACCCTTTTTGCGCGATATCATTCTGGCGTGCCTTTTCGGTCAAGACGCCCTATATCTCGACCCGTAAGCAGGAGGTCACACGTGGCGCAGAAAATCCTTTTGACCGGAGGCGCGGGCTTTATTGGCTCTCACACTTATGTCGAGCTTTGCAATGCGGGTTACGAGGTGGTCATTCTTGACAACTTCTCAAACGCCCAGCGCGATGTGACCGACCGACTGGAGGTTATCAGCGGCGCAGCAGTAACCTGTATCGAAGGCGATGTGCTGGACGCGGATTGCCTTGATCGCATCTTTTCAGACCATCAGATCAACGCCGTGATTCACTTCGCTGCGCTGAAGGCTGTGGGCGAAAGCACCGAGAAGCCGCTCGACTATCTGACCACCAACATCTCGGGTCTTTATACGCTTTTGGGGGCCATGCAGCGCGCTGGCGTATTCACTCTGGTCTTTTCTTCTTCGGCCACCGTTTACGGTCAGCCCGACCAGCTTCCGGTGCCTGAAACCGCGCCGCGCAGCTTCAACAGCCCCTATGGCTATACCAAGCTGGTGTGTGAGCAGTCGCTGGAACAAATCGCTGACTCAGATGATCGCTGGACCTTCGGCATCCTGCGCTATTTCAACCCGGCGGGCGCCCATCCCACAGGGCTGATCGGGGAAGATCCCAACGATATTCCAAACAATCTGATGCCCTATATCGCGAAGGTCGCTACTGGCGAGCTTGAGACGTTGTCAATCTTTGGTGCAGACTATGACACGCCCGACGGAACCGGTGTGCGCGACTATATCCATGTGATGGACCTTGCGCGTGGGCATGTGCAGTCTGTCGAAACGCTTCTGAATACCGGTGAAAGCCATACGGTGAACCTTGGCACTGGCACCGGCTATTCGGTTCTGGACATGCTGAAAGCCTATGAGCGTGCAGCCGGCCATACTTTGGCCTATGAAATTGCGCCGCGCCGCGCAGGAGATATCGCCTGTGTTTACGGTGACCCGAAGTTGGCGCGGGATTTGTTGGGTTTCAAGGCCAAGCTTGGCCTTGACGATATGTGTGCGTCTAGCTGGAATTGGGTCTCGCGGCGCAAAAACACCTGACCCCCCTTTCGCCCAAATGGCAGAGGTCATAGTCTTGCGCAAACCGCAAGACCGGGGGCCAGGGTGAGCGAAAAGACAGCCAAGATCACGCCGATGATGGCGCAGTTCCTTGACCTCAAGGAAAACTACCCTGACTCGCTGTTGTTTTATCGCATGGGCGATTTTTACGAGCTGTTCTTTGATGATGCTGTCGCCGCAGCAGCCGCGCTTGATATCGCGCTAACCAAGCGCGGCAAGCATCTGGGCGAAGACATCCCGATGTGCGGCGTGCCGGTTCACGCGGCCGAAGGTTACCTGCTGGCGCTGATCCGCAAGGGGTTCCGCGTTGCCGTCTGCGAGCAGATGGAGGATCCCGCCGAAGCCAAGAAGCGTGGGTCGAAATCAGTGGTGAAGCGCGACGTTGTGCGGCTTGTCACACCCGGCACGCTGACCGAAGAAAGCCTTCTGGATGCGCGGCGCCACAACTTTCTGGCCGCCTACAATGAAATACGCGACGACGCTGCTTTGGCATGGGTTGATATCTCGACCGGCGCGATCCGCGTTATGCCCTGTGCGCGCCACCGCCTGTCACCCGAACTGGCCCGACTTGCCCCTCGCGAATTGATCATTTGTGACACGATCGAAGCCGAATTGGCCGATTTAGTGACTGAATCAAGTGCATCTGCGACCCCTCTTTCGCGGGCTGCGTTTGACAGCACAAGTGCGGAAAAGCGGTTGCTTGACCTCTATAACATCGGCTCGCTTGAGGCGTTCGGCGCGTTTTCGCGGGCCGAGGTTGGTGCCTTGGGGGCGATCGTCGAATACCTCGACATCACACAAAAGGGCAAACTGCCTCTGCTGCAATCGCCACAACGCGAAACCGCGCAAGGCACGATGCAGATCGACGCAGCGACTCGCCGCAACCTTGAACTGACGCACAGCTTGTCAGGCGGTCGCGAAGGATCACTTTTGGCCGCAATAGATCACACCATCACCGCGGGTGGCGGTCGTTTGTTGGAGCGTCGGCTGTCCAGCCCATCGCGCAATCTGACCGAGATCCATGCACGCCTGTCTGCTGTGACGTTCCTGAAAGACGAGCGTCGGCTGGCCGAAGACTTGCGCACCGCCCTGCGCAACGCGCCAGACATGGACCGCGCACTGTCCCGACTGGGATTGGATCGCGGTGGGCCGCGCGATTTGGCCGCCATCCGCAGCGCGATCGCCGCCGCATCAGACATTCACGCCACGCTGTCCGGTCTTGATTTGCCCGAAACGCTTGCAAAAGCGACAGAGGCTTTGGTCGGGCATGACGATCTGTCTCGTCTGCTCGAAGACGCCCTGATTGCTGAACCCCCGCTTCTGGCGCGCGACGGCGGCTTTATCGCGCCCGGCTATGATCAAGACCTGGACGAAGCACGCCAATTGCGGGACGAAGGTCGCAGTGTCATCGCAAAGATGCAATCGCAATACGCGGAACACACCGGTATCGGGTCGCTGAAGATCAAGCACAACAACGTGCTTGGTTACTTCATCGAAACAACATCGACCCATGCCCAGAAAATGCTGGGGCCGCCTCTGTCTGAGCAATATATTCATCGCCAAACAACCGCCAACGCCGTGCGCTTCACGACCGTCGCACTTGGCGATATGGAAACCAAAATCCTGAATGCGCGCAACCGGTCGCTTGAGATCGAAAAAGGTCTCTATTCCGCCTTGGTTGAAGCAATTCTTGACCGCGCTGCCGCCCTTGCCCAAACCGCGCGCGCCCTGGCCGAGATCGACGTGGCCGCAGGGTTTTCAGACCTGGCCCGCGCTGAAAACTGGTGCAAACCTCTTGTTGATGACAGCCGCGTTCTTGACATCAAAGGCGGCAGGCACCCCGTTGTCGAAGCCGCCTTGCGAAAGACCGGCGAGCCGTTCATCGCCAATGATTGCGACCTTGCCGATGGCACCAAAGGGGCTGATGTCTGGCTTTTGACCGGGCCAAACATGGCGGGTAAGTCAACGTTTCTGCGCCAGAACGCCCTGATCGCTCTGCTGGCGCAAGCGGGAAGCTATGTCCCCGCAACATCCGCCCATATTGGCCTTGTCTCACAGCTTTTCAGTCGCGTTGGGGCGTCGGATGATCTGGCGCGTGGCCGCTCCACCTTCATGGTGGAAATGGTCGAAACGGCAGCCATTCTGAATCAGGCTGACGACCGGGCACTTGTCATTCTGGATGAAATCGGGCGTGGCACGGCGACCTATGACGGCCTGTCCATCGCGTGGGCGACACTTGAACATCTGCACGACGTCAACCGAAGCCGCGCGTTGTTCGCGACCCACTATCACGAAATGACGCAACTGGCGGACAAGCTGGACGGGGTTGAAAACGCGACCATCGCGGTCAAGGAGTGGGAAGGCGATGTCATCTTCCTGCACGAAGTGCGCAAAGGCGCGGCAGATCGGTCCTATGGGGTGCAAGTCGCCAAGCTTGCCGGGCTACCCGGAAGCGTGATCCAACGTGCAAACCTTGTTCTGGCGGCGCTTGAAAAAGGCGAGCGCGAAGGCAGCGGGCAAAAGGCCGTGATCGACGACTTGCCGCTTTTCTCGGCTGTTCCCGCGACCGCGCCGGTTAGCCAAAGCGGCCCTTCGGATCTGGAGCTTGCCCTGCGTGATATCCACCCCGACGATTTGCGACCCATCGAGGCGTTAAACCTTCTTTACGAGCTGAAAGAGCTGATGGGCGAAGGCTAGAACGCCCCCGCAAATGCAAGGGCGTTCAAAGGTGCGATTGCCCGTTTAGGCGGGCGTGGACGACACGCCAACCTGCGCGGGGCGCAAAAGGCGGTCATGTAGCATGAACCCTTCTGCCATGACCTGAATGATGTCGCCCGCTTTGCTACCGGGAACCGGGGCTTCGAACATCGCCTCGTGGATTTCAGGGTCGAATTTATCACCCTCTTTCGGGGACACGAGCCGCATTCCATGCTTCTCAAAGATGTTCAGAAGCGACCGCATCGTCAGCTCGACACCCTCAACCAAGGCTTTTGCGCCGTCGCCAGCATCGCCGGCAGCTTCCAGCGCGCGCTTCATGTTGTCATAAACCGGCAGCATATCGCGCGCCAGTTTCGACCCGCCATATTGCTCAGCTTCGCGGCGATCACGCTCACCACGCTTGCGGGTATTCTCCGCATCAGCCAGTGCACGCATGAAGCGGTCCTTGAATTCGTCCCGTTCGGCGCGCAGGGCGTCCATCTCTTCGGCTGGATCGACTTCGGTCAGGTCAATCTCGACCTCCTCGGTCATCAGCTCTTCGATTGCCGTTTCCATGTTTTCAACTGCGTTGTCTTTCGCGTCAGCCATCTCTTCGCCTCTATTTCCGATCCGAGATCATCTTGCCGATCAATTGCGCGGTGTAGTCCACGATGGGGACAATCCGTCCATAGTTTAACCGTGTGGGCCCGATGACCCCTACCGCACCAATAATCTTTCGATCAGCGTTCATATAAGGTGAAACCACCAAAGAGGAACCCGAAAGTGAGAAAAGTTTGTTCTCTGACCCAATAAAAATGCGCACACCCTCGCCTTGATCGGCAAGTTCAAGGAATTCTGCGATGTCACGCTTGCGTTCGAGGTCGTCAAACAGCGTTTTTATCTTTTCAAGGTCGGCGGCTTCCGCATCTTCGGCCAACAGATTTGACCGGCCCCGCACAATCAGACGCTCATAAGGCTGGCCTTCGTTTTCCCAAAGCGCGGCACCGCTTTCCACAAGATCCTGCGCCAGGACATCGAGCTCCTGTCGCCGCCTCTTGATTTCACGTGTCACAATGGTCTGCAATTCCGAGATCGTGCGCCCTTCGGCCAACGCATTCAGAAAGTTCGCAGCCTCGCGCATTGACGATGGGGTCTGGCCAATCGGCGGCGTGAACACGCGGTTTTCCACATGCCCGTCGGCGAACACCAGCACCACCAGCGCCCGGTCAGCGCCAAGCGATACAAACTCGATATGTTTGATCGGGGCTTCGTGCTTTGGTGTCAGAACAAGACTGGCCCCAGCGGTAATGCCAGACAGCGCGGACCCGACCCGGTCCATCATCGTGTTGATATTGCTGTCGGACTTGCCAACCGTCTCATCGATTTTCTGACGGTCCCCCTGATCCAGATTGGACACTTCCAAAAGCCCGTCGACAAACATCCGCAGACCAAGCTCGGTCGGGATGCGCCCGGCCGAGATATGCGGGCTGCCCAACAGCCCCATAAACTCCAAGTCCTGCATGACGTTGCGAATGGTCGCCGCGCTTACCTTTTCGGTCAGGGCGCGGGTCAGCGTGCGTGACCCCACCGGTGCACCCGTGCTCAGGTAGCTTTCAACCACGCTTCGAAACACCTCGCGCGAACGGGCGTTCATATCGTTCATCAGATCTGGACGGTCTTCCATGCGCAATCGCCTTGCCTTTTCGCCAGAGCCATGGGTATCACGCCTTTGAACATGAAACAAAGGGGGAAGCTCATGCGCCCATCAGGTCGGAATCTAGATCAAATGCGCCCGGTTTCAATCGAGACCGGAGTCACAAAGCATGCCGAAGGTTCGTGCATGATTAAAATGGGTGACACGCATGTGCTGTGCACTGCCTCGCTTGAGGAACGCGTGCCGCCGTTTCTGCGCAATTCCGGCAAGGGCTGGGTGACCGCAGAATACGGTATGCTGCCCCGGTCCACCGGGTCGCGGATGCGTCGCGAAGCCGCAGCTGGTAAGCAGGGCGGGCGGACGGTCGAAATCCAACGCCTGATCGGTCGTTCACTGCGCGCCGGTGTTGATCTGGTTGGTCTTGGCGAACGCCAAATCACCGTCGATTGCGATGTTATTCAGGCCGATGGCGGCACGCGCTGTGCGGCGATCACCGGTGGCTGGGTTGCGTTGCGTCTGGCCGTGAACAAGCTGCTGAAGGCGGGCGACATCACCACCAACCCGCTGGTTGATCCGGTGGCTGCTGTGTCATGCGGCATATATGCAGGCCAGCCGGTGCTTGATCTGGATTATCCCGAGGACAGCGAAGCGGGCGTAGATGGCAATTTCGTGCTTTGCGGCCCGAAACTGATCGAGGTGCAAATGTCCGCTGAAGGGTCGACCTTCACCCGCGACCAAATGAACGAGCTGATGAACCTTGCCGACAAAGGCGTGTCCGAGCTGGTCGCCGCTCAGTTAGAGGCAACGAGCTAATGCGCAAGTTCACGGGCAAGGAGCTTGTCATCGCGACCCATAATGACGGCAAGCTGCGCGAAATTTCCGCGTTGCTAGAGCCTTTTGGCGTCAAAGTGACATCGGCGGGGGCTCTTGGTTTGGATGAGCCTGAGGAAACCGAAGACACCTTCGTCGGCAATGCCCGGATCAAGGCGCACTTTGCCGCAAAGGCCTCTGGCCTGCCCGCGCTGTCCGACGACAGCGGCATCATGGTCGATGCGCTGGACGGCGCTCCAGGCGTTTACACCGCAGATTGGGCCGAAACGCCCAATGGTCGTGATTTTCCCATGGCGATGGAAAAAACATGGGCGCTTCTGGAAGAAAAGAACGCGCCACACCCGCGCTTGGCCAAGTTTTGTGCCACGCTGTGCCTGGCTTGGCCCGATGGGCATGACGAGGTATTCGAAGGCAGCGTTGATGGGCACCTGACATGGCCCATGCGCGGCGATCTTGGGTTCGGATATGACCCCATTTTCGTGCCAAACGGGCACGACATCACCTTTGGTGAAATGGACCCGACCAAAAAACATCAGATGAGCCACCGCGCCGACGCGTTCGCCAAACTTGTGCGTGGCGCATTTGCTTGAAAATTGGCAAATCGGCGGGTTCGGACTGTATGTCCACTGGCCGTTCTGCCAATCCAAATGCCCCTATTGCGATTTCAACAGCCATGTCGTCGCGTCGATCGACCATGACGCTTGGCTAAACGCCTACATCGCGGAGATTGACCGATACGCGGCTGAAACGCCTGATCGCATCCTGAACTCAATCTATTTCGGCGGCGGCACACCAAGCCTGATGGCGCCAGCGACCGTTGGGGCGATCATCGAACGCGCCGCGCATCACTGGACCTTCGCCAATGACATTGAAATCACGCTGGAGGCCAACCCCGGATCAATCGAGGCGCAGAACTTCGTGGGCTACAAAGCGGGGGGCGTCAACCGGATCTCGGTCGGCATTCAGGCATTGAATGACACGGACCTGAAGCGGTTGGGGCGCCTGCATACCGTGAGCGAAGCGAAGCAGGCTCTAACCTTGGCGAAATCACTGTTTGACCGGGTAAGTTTTGACCTGATCTATGCGCGGCAAGATCAATCAATGGACGCGTGGAAAGATGAGCTGCAATGCGCGCTTTCATTCGGGGCCGATCATCTGTCGCTCTATCAACTCACCATCGAACCCGGAACAGCATTCGGCGCACGGTTTGACGCGGGAAAGCTTCAAGGCTTACCCCCGGACGAGCTTGCGACGGACATGTATTTCCTGACGCAACAGTTGACAACAGATGCAGGTCTTCCGGCCTATGAAGTATCCAACCACGCGGCCCCCACACAGGAAAGCCGACACAACATGATTTATTGGCGGTCCGGCGATTGGGTGGGAATCGGACCCGGCGCGCATGGTCGCCTGACCATTGACGGGACCAGATTTGCCAGCGAAGCGCCGCTTTCACCCGCGCTCTGGCTTAGTGCGGCGGCGAATGGAGCCGCTGAAAACATCCGCTCGGTGATTGAGCTTGATGAGCAGACGACTGAATACCTTCTTATGGGCCTTAGAACGACCGAGGGCATCGATCTTGACCGCCTTGACGATCAGTTCAAATCAAAGTTAAGTGTAAATAAAATCAAAGGCTTAATTGAGCTTTCGTTGGTCGAAGTCACCGATCAGACACTAAAAGCGACCCGCGCGGGCCGCCCCGTGTTGAATGCAATCATCCGCGAGCTGCTCCCGGACTAAGTCGAAAGCTTGCCGCAAAGCTCGTCAAGCTCGTCCAGAGACTTATAGCGAACCGTCACGACCCCCGCATCGCCCCCGGCTGCGTGATCGATCTGAACCTTCATACCCAGCGCGGCAGAGAGGTCGGATTCAAGCGCTCGTGTGTCTGCGTCTTTCTCTGCCCTCTGCGCTGCCGGTTTCGCAACCTTTGCAGCGGGTGCTTTGGCAAGCTTTTCAGCGGCGCGAACGGAAAGCCCTTTGGAAATGATCTGACGCGCAAGCTCTAAGGGGTGTTCGGCATTGACCAAGGTGCGCGCGTGGCCGGCTGTCAGCTTCCCATCACGAACGAAATCCTGCACCTCTTCGGGCAGGTTCAAAAGGCGCAGCAGATTCGCGATGTGGCTTCGGCTTTTTCCAAGCGCCTCGGATACTTTTTCCTGCGTATGACCAAAACGCTTCATCAAGTCGCGATACCCTGCGGCCTCTTCTATCGCATTGAGGTCGGCGCGCTGGATATTCTCGATGATTGCGACTTCCAACGCCTCTGTATCGCTATATTCTCTAATGATAACAGGTAGTTCGTGAAGCTGCGCCATCTGAGAGGCGCGCCAGCGCCGCTCCCCTGCGACAATCTCGAACTCACCTTCCTTGGTTGGGCTAGGGCGAACGATAAGCGGTTGAATTACGCCCTTTTCGCGGATCGAGGACGCGAGATCCTCCAGCTGTTCCTGTGTGAACAGGCGGCGCGGCTGTTCTGGGTTGGGAACGATCTTTTCGACGGGCACCAACATGTCGGCACGCCGCGTTGCCTGCGCCTCTGACCTGGTGTCGTCTTCGGGCGTCACGTCCGCCATAAGGGCGGACAGCCCCCGGCCAAGGCCTCTTTGCTTTTGGTTCTTGCTCACTCTAGCCTCCTTGTTTGCGGCCCAACAATTCTGCCGCCAAGTCGCGGTAGGCGATGCTGCCTTTCGATGTCGGATCATACATCAATACCGGAAGCGCAAAAGACGGTGCCTCGCTGACACGCACGTTGCGCGGTATGATTGTCTTGAAGACAAGATCACCAAGGTTGTCACGAGCATCGCTTTCAACCTGCCGTGACAGATTGTTGCGGGTGTCATACATCGTCAGAACGATCCCTTCGATGCGCAACTTCGGATTCGCGGTCTGTCGGACCTCGCGCACGCTGAGCATAAGCTGAGACAGGCCCTCCAGCGCGAAAAATTCGCTTTGCAGGGGGATCAGGACACTGTCGGCCGCGACCAGAGCATTTACCGTCAGCAAGTTCAGTGACGGCGGACAATCAATCAGGACATAGTCGATCTTTAGCGCATCAAGCCCCGGCGCGCGCAGGGCATCATGCAGCAAATGACTGCGTTTTTCATTGGAAACCAGCTCGATATCCGCCGAAGACAGGTCTGTCGTTGCGGGCGCGATCAGCAGGTTTTCGACATCCGTTTCCTGAAGAATGTCGATCAGCGGAGCTTCTTCCAGCAGAAGATCATAGGTTGTCAGCTCGCGGTCGCTCATGTCCACACCAAGCCCGGTTGATGCGTTGCCCTGAGGATCAAGATCAACAAGCAGCACCGTTTTTCCGACCTCGGCAAGCGCCGCGCCCAAATTGATGGTCGTCGTCGTTTTCCCGACCCCGCCCTTCTGGTTTGTGACCGCGATAATCTTGGTCCGATGCTCGCGAAGAGTGTCAGGCACGGGTGAGGTCTCCGATTTTCAGAATGGTGGCGCTTGGGTTGGTTTTGCTGGGATATGTATCAAGCTCGAACCGCCAATGATCAAGAGCTTCATCCAGTTCCTTGTTGAAATTCTCGCCTTTCAAAAAAAGGCACACCCCATTTTCGGTCAGGTGACGCGATGCGTAGCCCAGAAGGTCGCTCAGCGGCGCCAACGCACGGGCGGACACGACATCGGCGCCCAACGGCGCGACACTTTCGATTCGGTGCGCCTCAACTGACGCGCGGATGCCGGTTTCCCGGATTACGGTTCGTAGAAACGTGGCTTTGCGCAAATCGCTTTCTACGCAAACTGTTGTTCGGTCGGGATCAGCCTCGGCCGCCAGAATCGCTGTAACCAGGCCGGGGAACCCGCCGCCTGCCCCCATATCACACCACATATTGATGTTTTTTGGAGCCAGGTCATAAATCTGGGCCGAATCAACAAAATGTCTGGACCAAAGATCTGGCAGCGTTGAGTGCGCGACCAGATTGATCGCGGGGTTCCACTTGGTCAACAGCGCGGCATAGACCTCTAGTCGCTGCATTGTTTCACGTGAAACATCAAGCTGATCCGACGACTTCGCGCTCATCAGGCTGATTTCTTCTTCTGATTTTGCCGCAGTCTGGCCAGAATAAGCGTCAGCGCTGCTGGCGTCACTCCTTCGACCCGCCCGGCTTGAGCAAGGGTTCTTGGGCGTGCGCGCGAAAGCTTGTCGACAAGCTCGTTCGACAGGCCCTCCATCGCTTCATACTGGAAATCGCTTGGTATCTGCCATGCTTCGTCACGGCGAAGCGCCTCAACATCGCGGGCTTGCCGGTCAATGTAGTTCGCATATAGGGCGTCGCGTGAGGCTTGGACCTGAATTTCGTGTGGTATAGCATCAAACGTCTGATCCAGCTGGATAATCTTCTCGAAGTCCATGTCCGGAAAGGCGAGCAGGTCAAACGCTGTCCGCTTGGTTCCGTCTTTGCGAACGGTCAGCCCCAGTTTCTCCAAGTCCTGCGGGGTGAATGTTCGCGCGGTTAGTTGCTCCTTAGCCTTTGCCAAGACCGCCGATTTATCCAGAAACACTTGGCGACGAGCCTGACTTACGCAACCAAGCTCAATGCCCAGCGGCGTAAGGCGCTGGTCTGCGTTATCGGCACGCAGCGACAGCCGGAATTCAGCGCGAGATGTGAACATTCGATAAGGCTCGGTGACGCCTCGAGTGATCAGATCGTCGATCATAACGCCCAGATAGGACGATGAACGCGAAAACACCACCGGGTCACGGGCCTTGGCAGCGAGCGCTGCGTTCAGGCCGGCAACGAGCCCCTGCGCGGCGGCTTCCTCATATCCTGTGGTGCCATTGATCTGGCCTGCCAGATATAGGCCCGACACCTCGCGCAGCTCCAAAGTTTCGGTCAATGACCTTGGATCAACGTAGTCATATTCAATCGCGTATCCGGGCTGAAGAATCTCGGCAGACTCCAGGCCATGGATCGAGCGAACATAGGCTTCTTGCACATCGATCGGGAGCGATGTGCTGATCCCGTTTGGATAAACGGTGTGATCGTCGATGCCTTCTGGCTCAAGGAACACCTGGTGCGAGCTCTTGTCGGCAAAGCGCACGATCTTGTCCTCAATCGAGGGACAATAGCGCGGCCCAACACCATCGATCTGGCCACCATACATCGCAGAGCGATCAAGGTTTTCTCGAATGATATCATGAGTTTGCGAGTTTGTATGAGTGATCCCGCACGATACTTGCGCGGCTGAAGGCTTGGTGTTCAGGAACGAGAACATCACCGGGGCATCATCGCCGGGCTGCATATCCAGAACATCCCAGTTGATGGTCCGCCCATCCAGCCTTGGTGGCGTCCCTGTCTTCAACCGCCCAAGCGAAAGCCCAAACCCGTCGATGCGTTCGGCAAGCTTGACCGAAGGACGATCCCCCATTCTTCCGCCTGACGAGGTCTTGTCACCCACATGAATGATTCCCCGCAGAAACGTGCCGGTCGTCAAAATCACCGCAGCGGCATGAAGCTCTGACCCATCCAGAAGACGCACACCGGCAACGCGCGCGCCCTTCATTAGAAAATCTACGGCCTCGCCCTCAACCACAGTCAGATTTGGTGTTGCGGCGATCTCTGCCTGCATCGTTTGACGATAGATCTTGCGGTCAGCCTGCGCGCGTGGACCTTGCACCGCTGGTCCTTTGCGTCGGTTCAAAAGCCGGAATTGAATGCCCGCTTTGTCAGCGACGCGCCCCATCAACCCGTCCAGCGCATCAATCTCTCGCACCAGATGGCCTTTTCCAAGCCCTCCGATGGCTGGATTACACGACATAACACCAAGATCTTCCTTGCGCAGCGTGATAAGGGCCGTTTTCGCACCAAGTCGAGCCGACGCATGGGCAGCATCGGCGCCAGCGTGGCCCCCACCAACCACAATCACATCAAAGTCGCGATGTTTCACGTGAAACACTCCAATCCGTCAACTCAGGTCGTTACTTTCCAAGGCAAAAGCTTGCAAAGATTTCATCCAACAGGTGCTCTACATCGACACGACCAACCAAACTATCAAGGGCTCTGATCGCTGTTCTGATCTCTTCTGCGGCAAATTCTGCACGCTCAGGACCGTGTTGTATCTCGATTCGAGCATCTTCCAAAGCGGCAAGCGCACCGGTCATGGCAACCCTGTGCCGTTCACGGGTTGCGATGCCGGCGCCTTGAACCCGTCGCTCTAGAACCGAGGCGATGCGGTTGATAAGCTCATCCACCCCCTGCCCGGTGCGCCCAGACACAGAAAACCCGGCCGATGCGCTCAGATCGGCTTTCCCATAGACAACAATATCGTCGTCACGGGGTTGCATCAGAAGCTCGTCCTGCGCTGAATCCAAAAGAAAAACCCGCAGATCAGCGGCTTGAGCACGCGTCAATGCGCGCTCGACACCAATCGCTTCGATTTCATCCGTTGCTTTGCGAAGGCCAGCAGTATCAAGAACCGTAACCGCAAGCCCGGCAAGCTCCATCTGAACCTCGATCACATCTCGCGTTGTGCCCGCAATCTCAGAGGTTATCGCGGCATCGCGACCCGCTAGAGCGTTCAGCAATGTCGATTTACCAGCATTCGGCCGCCCGACAATCGCCACTTCAAAACCGTCGCGTATGCGTTCTGCAATCCGCGTTCCCAACGTTTCCTTGCGCAGCTTTGTCAGCACATCATCCAAAAGAGCGTTCACTTCGGGCGAGACATCGACCGGAACATCTTCGTCTGCGAAATCAATGGTCGCCTCAAGCAACGCCGCCGCTCGGATCAGATCGCGCCGCCAGCCTTCTGCCGTATCACCAAGCGCGCCAGACAGAACAGCGAAGGCCTGACGCCGCTGCGCTTCGGTTTCCGCATCAAGCAAGTCGGCCAAGCCTTCAACCTGTGCCAGATCGAGACATTCGTTTTCCAAGGCGCGGCGCGTAAACTCCCCAGGCTCTGCAAGGCGAAGGTTTGGAATACGAGAGAGCGCGGACAGCACACCTCGCTCGACAGCACTTGAACCATGCAGCTGAAGCTCGACGACATCTTCCCCGGTAAAACTGGCACCCGAGTCAAAACAGATCACCAGCGCTTCATCCAAGATGGTGCCGTCAGTCGTTCTTAGCTTTCTCAGCCCTGCATTGCGGACGGGTGGAAGGCTGCCTGCCATCTGTCGCGCAGCCGAAAACGCATGTGGCCCGGAAATCCGGACCACTGCAACACCCGCTTTCCCGCGGGCACTGGCAAGAGCAAAAATCGTATCCATATATCTAACCCATTGTTTTATAACAATAAGTTACGTGTTCATTGAATCAAAGAACTCTGCATTCGACTTCGTTTGTTTGAGCTTCGAGATCAAGAATTCAATCGCGTCTGTGGTGCCCATCGGATTCAAGATACGACGAAGCACAAAGGTTTTATGCAGATCTTTTGCATCAACAAGCAGTTCTTCCTTCCGCGTGCCGGACTTGAGGATGTCGATGGCTGGGAATACCCGCTTGTCAGCGACCTTGCGGTCCAGCACAATCTCGCTGTTGCCGGTGCCTTTGAATTCCTCAAAGATCACCTCATCCATCCGCGAACCGGTATCGATCAAAGCGGTCGACACGATGGTCAGCGACCCGCCCTCTTCAATATTCCGTGCAGCACCGAAGAACCGCTTTGGGCGTTGCAGCGCATTGGCATCCACACCGCCGGTCAAGACCTTGCCAGAGGACGGCACAGTCGTGTTGAAGGCACGTCCCAGACGTGTGATCGAGTCCAGCAAGATCACGACATCACGTTTGTGTTCGACCAAGCGCTTGGCTTTCTCGATCACCATCTCGGCGACGGCCACGTGGCGGGTGGCGGGTTCGTCGAAGGTCGATGATACAACTTCGCCCTTCACTGACCGCTGCATGTCGGTCACTTCTTCCGGGCGCTCGTCGATCAGCAAAACGATCAGATAGCATTCCGGGTGATTGGTTTCGATCGAATGGGCGATGTTTTGCAACAGCACGGTTTTACCCGTCCGCGGCGGCGCCACGATCAATGCCCGTTGGCCTTTCCCGATCGGTGACACCAGGTCAATGATCCGGGCCGAGCGGTCTTTGATGGTGGGGTCTTCAATTTCCATCTTCAGGCGTTCATCGGGATACAACGGGGTCAGGTTGTCAAACGCCACTTTGTGTTTGGCCAGCTCCGGATCGCCGAAGTTGATCTTTTCAACCTTCGTGATGGCAAAGTAGTTTTCGTTTTCCCGTGGGGCCTGAATGATCCCTTCGATCGTATCACCAGTGCGCAGCGAATACTGGCGGATCACGTCGGGGGAAACGTAAATATCATCAGGACCTGACAGATAGTTCGCTTCGGGTGAGCGCAGAAAGCCAAAGCCGTCTTGCACGACTTCCAACACGCCGTCGCCACCGATGATCCATTCATCATCCGCCAGCTCTTTCAGGATCGAGAACATCATCTCGCCCTTGCGCATGGTGGATGCGTTTTCGATTTCAAGCTCTTCCGCCATGTTCACAAGCTCTTTCGGGCTTTTGGCTTTGAGTTCAGCTAGATTCAGACGGTTTTCGGACATGGGGATGCTCTGATTGGCCTCAAGACAGCAAAAATTTGGACAGATGCGGTCTGATTAGAAATGGGAAATGCGGACAGCCGGACGGCTCGCTTGACGCCGACATATGCGCGATTGCCGCACGAGTCAACGATTTCAGAATTTAACAATCACTGAAAACACGATCACAAGCATCAGCAATGTCGGGAATTCATTCATCATCCGATAGCGACGGCCGGTCAGCGTGTTGGTCCCCGCGATGAAATCTTTGCGCCGCCCTGCAAGCCACATATGAAACCAGGTCATCAAAATCACGGAAAGCCCCTTGGTCCATGGCCAAACCATCGACCAATCGACAATCCCCGGCGTGAACACCAGACACAGCCCGAAGATCCAAGTGCTGATCATGGAGGGATTCATGATCGCTTTCAAAAGGCGACGTTCCATCGTCTGAAACAGATCATCGGTTTCATTGCCCGATCCGACGACTTCTACGTGATAGACAAACAGACGAGGCAGATAGAACAGCCCTGCCATCCAAGCGATCACCGAGATGACATGAAGCGATTTTGTCCATGGATAAACATCAGCAAGAAAATCACCCATTCTAAGCACTCCTTGTCTGACCACCGGGTTCAGGCCTTCTTAAAATAATAAAGAAGAGAAAGAAAAGATGATGTTTTTGTAGGGCCTGTGGATAATGGGGATTAATGGATTATCCCGCCCCTTTCGCACAGAGGCAAAAGCAGAGGATACTTTTCTGGATAAATCACGGATGACGTGAAAAACAAGGAAGAAGCGGGCAGTTCCAATGGGGATAACTCAAGGGACAGTTTCGAACCGTTTCCTGATATCCACACCAACAGAAGAATTTTCCCAACAGTGGAAGAATTCAGGATTTTATCTTAGTGGTGGGATGAGTTATCCCGGATCGAAGTCAGGGCACGGTTTTCCATGTTTTTCGACACCGGAACAAACAGAGTTTTTCCACAGGGTTATCAGATGAGCGCCACGTTGATTCTTGCCTCTCGTTCGGAAATCCGGGCGCAACTGTTGCGAAACGCTGGTGTTGATATCGAAATTCAACCCGCCCGTATAGACGAAGAAACGATCCGCGCCTCGCTGGAGGCCGAGGGCACCTCTCCGCGCGATCTGGCCGATGCGTTGGCTGAGTTCAAAGCCCGCAAGATAGCAGACAAGAACCCCGATCGGCTGGTTCTGGGCTGTGATCAGATCGCAGAGATTGGCGGAAAGGTTCTGTCAAAGCCCCGCGACCCGGACGACGCAAAGGCTCAATTGATGGAGATGTCAGGCCAGACGCATCGCCTCTTGTCGGCCGCGGTCTTGTATGAAGATCGCAAGCCCATCTGGCGTCAGGTGGGGATGGTTCGTCTGCGGATGCGAGACTTGTCTGCGGCCTATGTCGACGACTACGTCACCCGCAATTGGGACAGTATCCGCCATTCTGTCGGTGCCTATAAGCTCGAGGAAGAAGGCGTTCGGCTGTTCGCAAAAGTTGACGGCGATTATTTCAATGTTTTGGGTTTGCCGCTGACCGACCTGCTGTCATACCTGATCTTGCGAGGAGATCTTAGAATATGAGCGAAACACGCATCCCTTTGGCTGGTGTAATCGGGGATCCGATTGAACACTCTTTGTCCCCGCGACTGCACGGCCATTGGCTCAAAACATTGGGCATCAACGGGCACTATATCCCGATGCGAGTCGTTAACGAAGACTTGGAGCGGGTCGTGCGCACTTTGCCCAAGGCCGGGTTTGTTGGCGTGAACGTTACGATACCGCACAAGGAAACCGTGTTGTCGCTGGCAGATATCGTCACCGACCGCGCTGCGCTGATCGGGGCGGCGAACACGCTGATTTTCCGCGCCGATGGGAAAATCCATGCCGACAACACAGACGGCTACGGGTTCACGGAAAACCTGCGTCAGGGCGCGCCGGGATGGACGCCGACGGCTGGGCCAGCCGTTGTTTTCGGGGCGGGGGGTGCTGCGCGGGCTGTCATCGCCTCTTTGATCGAGGTGGGCGCGCCGGAAATCCGGTTGGCCAATCGCACCCGCGCGCGCGCCGATGCGTTGCGGGCGGAGTTCGGTACCCGCATCAAGGTCTTTGACTGGCTTCAGGCCGGCAACATGCTGGAAGGCGCGGCAACGGTCGTGAACACCACCTCGCTTGGGATGGTGGGCAAGCAGGAATTCCGGGTGCCGCTTGATGGCTTGAAGCCCGGTGCGGTGGTGACGGATCTGGTCTATACACCGCTCCGCACGCACTTCCTTAGCGAAGCTGAAAAGGCCGGCTGCACAGTGGTGGACGGTTTGGGCATGTTATTGCATCAGGCCGTGCCAGGCTTTGAACGCTGGTTCGGATTGCGACCGAAGGTGGATGATGGCTTGCGCGCGGCCGTAATTGGTCGATGAGCGGCCCGTTTATCATTGGACTGACCGGCTCGATCGGGATGGGCAAATCTACCACCGCTCAGATGTTTGCCGACGAGGGCGTTCCGGTCTGGGACGCAGACGCCGCTGTGCACCGGATCTATGCGCCCGAAGGGGCAGCGGTCGCGCCGGTGCGCGCGCTTTGCCCCGAGGCGATTATCGACGGTGGCGTTGATCGTGATGCGCTGAAGACGTGGATCGCAAGCGACGACAAGGCATTGAAAAAGCTGGAAGAAGTCGTTCATCCACTGGTCGCATCAGACAGAAAAAGGTTTCTAGCCGACACCCGGTCCCCGATCGTTGTCCTGGATATTCCGCTGCTGTTTGAAACCGGCGCCAACCGCCATGTCGATCTGGTTGTCGTTGTATCTGCCCCATCAGACGTGCAACGCGACCGCGTGCTATCACGCGGGTCGATGACAGACGCCCAGTTCAAGACCATCCTTGCAAAACAGCTTCCAGATGCCGAAAAAAGAAGCCGGGCGGATGTCGTGATCCCGACGGAAACGATGGACGGGGCGCGGCATGCCGTGAAACAGGTGCTTGCCGACGTGAAGGAGCGGTTGGACCATGCGTGAAATCGTGCTTGATACTGAAACCACAGGGTTCGACCCCGAAAGCGGGGACCGGATCGTTGAAATCGGCTGTCTTGAGCTGTTCAACCACATGCCGACCGGAAAGACCTACCATCAGTATATCAATCCCGAACGCGACATGCCGGACGAGGCGTTCGGCGTGCACGGCATTGGCCCAGACCTTTTGATCCAACCACGACCCGCCGCGAAAGGCGAGGTGACGTTGAAGGACAAGCCAGTTTTCAAATCTGTGGGTCAGGCGTTTGTCGATTTCATCGGTGACGCGAAGCTTGTGATCCACAACGCCAGCTTTGACATGAAGTTTCTGAATGCCGAGCTGAAATGGATGGGTCTGCCAGCGATCCCTTGGGAACAAGCCACTGACACACTGGCCATTGCGCGCAAGAAGTTTCCCGGCTCGCCTGCATCGTTGGACGCCTTGTGCAGACGGTTCGGCATCGACAACACCTCTCGGACGTTACACGGCGCGCTGTTGGACAGTGAAATTCTGGCCGAGGTCTATTTGGAGCTGATCGGTGGACGCCAGCCCGATCTGGTGCTTGCCGCAGGGTCCGGGTCCGACACAACAGGCGCCAGGACCGAGGCTTGGCGGCCGCAACCCCGGCCCCAACCGCTGCCCCCGCGGATCAGTCAAAAAGAAGCCGCCGCCCATGACGCTTTTGTTGAAAAGCTGGGCGACGGCGCGCTTTGGAAAAAGTTCAGCTAAGGCGTTCTGACTACCTTAGCTTACCGGCGTGTCACCGCGTTCGGCAGCAGCCCGGCGCTCGATTTCGTGACGATACAGCGCAAGGAAGTCGACCGTATCCAGATTAAGCGACGGGAAGCCCCCGTCACGGGTCACGTCTGCCACGATACGACGCACAAACGGGAACAACATGCGCGGGCATTCGATCATCAGAAACGGGTGCATCTGATCTTCGGGCACGTTTTCGACCTGAAAGATGCCTGAATACTCAAGCTCCATCAAAAACAGCTGCTCGCCACCGTTCTTGTTCTTCGACCCGACCGTGTATTTGGAGATAACCTCGAACTGGTTGTCACCGGTGCGCTTCTTGGCGTCCAGGGCGACCTCGACGCTGATGTCGGGTTGAACCTCTCCTTGTGCGCCCTTTTGCGCCAGGATGTTTTCAAACGACATGTCGCGAATGAATTGGCCAAGAATTTGCATCTTGGGGGGAACGGGGGCTTTCTGTTCAGCGGCTTGTTCGGCCATTGTCTTCTCCTTCGGGAAAAACCTTTGGATCGTCCTTATCACCTTGGTCGCGGGCCCTCAACCAAGGGGTTTCACCGCGCGAAAATTGCGGGTATTTGATCACTATGACAGAGATGATCCCCGCTTGGTGCGACGACACGCTGACCCCGGTTGAAAAGCTTGAGGCCCACAAACAGGGTCTGAAGCACAAAGCCGTGTCGGTTTTTCTGTTTCACGGTGACAAAGTGCTGATCCAGCAGCGCGCGGCAGAAAAATACCATACGCCAAACCTGTGGGCGAACACCTGTTGCACCCATCCGCATTGGGGCGAAGACCCCGCATTGTGCGCCCAGCGTCGGTTGGAAGAGGAATTGGGCATCACCGGCTGTATGCCGAAATGGGTCGAAAATCTGGAATACCGCGCTGATGTTGGCGGGGGCCTGGTCGAACACGAGGTCGTCGACCTGTTTGTCATTCACTGTGACGCGATGCCCAGCCTGACCCTGAACCCAGCAGAGGTTCAGGCGGTGCAATGGCTGACCCGCGAATCGCTAGAGCAGCAGATCGCGCACACGCCCGAGGTCTTCACCCCGTGGCTCAAGATCTACATGTCAGAACACGCACGCTCAGTTTTTGGTCCAGCCTGACGGACCATCCACGCGAGGATGCTTTGATTGGTTTTCCGGCGTGACGTCCGTAAAATCCGCGTCAATCACATCTTCGTCCTGCGGCGGACGGGCGTGCGGGTTCTGCGACCCCATGCTGAAAGACTGCACCTGCACACGTGCACGCACCCAATTATACACCGCGCGGCGAACCGCCGGGATCAACAGCGAAAAACCAACGAAATCGGTGAAAAACCCCGGTGTGAGCAGCAGAGCGCCGGAAAACAAGATCATCGCGCCGTGGGCCAAAGGCTCGGTCGGATCGTTCAGTTGACCGAAGCTTTCACGCAGTTGTGACATCGCCAAGGCACCTTGCGCCCGCATGAGTTGGGTGCCGACGATCGCCGTCAAAACGACGATCGCGAGCGTTGGCCACAAGCCGATTGCGCCCCCGACTTGAATGAACAAGGCGATCTCGATCAGCGGAACGGCGATGAATAGCGCAAAAAGCCACATGAGGCTGCACTCCTTTTCGTTTCGAGCAGTGGACTTGACCCCGCACAGCACCTACATATGTCACCGGTTAGCGCGTTTCCATATGGCGCTTGAAAAGAGGTATAAATGAGCTCACCCCTGATCCAGCTTCTGGTTCTTGCCGGAATTGCCCTGTTTCTGATTTTGCGACTGCGCGACGTGCTTGGCACGCGTGAAGGTTTTGAAAAGCCTGTAGTGACCCGCAATGATGATCGCGCCATCGCGCGCGACCAGTTTGAAGTCATTGAAGGTGGCCCGGACAGCGACATCACGGACCACGTTCCCGACGGAAGCCCGGCCGCCAAGGCGCTTGCCGCCATGAAGGGCGCCGAACCAAGCTTTAATGTCAGCGAATTTCTGGGGGGCGCGCGGGGCGCCTATGAAATGATCCTGATGGGGTTTGAAGCTGGCGACATGGCGAAGATCAAACCGTTTCTGTCCGACGAGGTTTACGATACCTTCGCTTCGGTCGTCGAGCAGCGCGAAAAGAAGGGCCTGTCAGTCGAGGCAAACTTTGTCGGGCTGCGTGAGCTGAAGCTTGTGGATGCCGAATTTGACCCCGACAGCCGCGAAGGCGAAGTCACGGTGCGCTTTATCGGAGAGCTGACGTCGGTCTTGCGGGACAAGGGCGGCGACATCATCGAGGGCAACCCGAACGAAGTTAAGCGCCAGAAAGACATCTGGACCTTCGCGCGCGTCATGGGATCGAACAACCCGAACTGGCAGCTTGTTGCCACAGGTGGATGATGTTTCGGGGGCTGGCATGCGCGCTGGCCCTTTTGGGCGCCCCGGCTTTCGCTGGGTTGCAGGATGCCGACGTTTCGATCCTTGCTTTTGACGAGCTTGAGGGCTGGGAACAGGACGACCACCAAGCCGCATTGTCGGTCTTTCTGGACACCTGTCGCGATCTTGATGATCCCCGGTGGCGGCCGATTTGTGCGCTTGGCGCAACGCAAGAAGACGGCAAAACATTTTTTGAACTGTTTTTTCGTCCTGTCCTGATCAAGGACGGCAACGACCCGCTTTTCACCGCCTATTACGAACCTGAGATTCGAGGGTCTCGGACCGAGACGCTTCGGTTCCGACATCCGGTCTATCGCAAACCACCAGAGCTGGGTGCAAACGACCTTTGGTTGTCGCGGCGCGATATAGAAGAAGGTGGTGTGCTGCGCGAACGTGGTCTTGAAATCGCGTGGGTCGAAGACCCGGTCGAACTTCAGTTTCTGCAAATTCAGGGGTCGGGTCGCATCCGGCTGCCTGACGGAAGCACCATCAGGCTGGGGTATGGCGGATCAAACGGCCACAGCTTCAAATCTCTTGGGAAAGAGCTGGTTCGCCAGGGTGTCTATAACCGGCATCAGGTCTCGCAGCGCGTTATCCAGAATTGGGTGAAGCGAAACCCCGAAGCAGGGCATGAGCTTTTGATGTCCAACCCGTCCTATGTCTTCTTTCGCAAAATCGGCAAAGTGGCGGCTGAAAAGGGACCACTTGGGGCGATGAACCGATCCATTACGGCGCACAGATCGCTGGCGGTGGACCCGAAATACACGCCGCTTGGCGCACCGGTTTGGCTTGAAAAAGACGGCGAAGAACCCTTTCGCAGACTCATGGTCGCGCAAGATACCGGGTCGCGGGTGAAGGGTGCGCAGCGTGCCGATATTTTCTGGGGAACCGGGGATAAGGCGGGGCTTCTGGCAGGCAGGATTCGCGACACCGGCCGGATGATCGTGTTGCTGCCGATCCAGCGCGCCTTCGCCATCCTGCCAGAGGAATAGGCCCGTGCGACGCCCCAGACATCTAAGCGCTGAAGAAAAGGCGCTTTGGAAGAAGGTGACAGACAGCACGGACCGGCTGCACCCGCTTCAGCGCAAGCCAGACCAACCTTTGCCTGACCGCCCGCGAAAACCGGTGCCACCTGTGCAGACCGACCTATCCCGGTTTCGGGTGGGCGAAAGAACATCCTCAAGCACCCGACCGCATGAACTGGCGCCGGTTCTGGCTGATGCGATCGCCCAAAAGCCCGTCGCGATGGATCGCAAGACCTTTGGCAAGATGAAAAAGGGGCGGCTTTCCCCTGAAGCCCGACTTGATCTGCACGGTATGACGATCGCCCAAGCTCACCCAGTGCTGACCCGCTTTATACTCGAGGCTGCCGCATCCGACCGGCGGTTGGTGCTGATCATCACCGGTAAGGGCAAGCACCGCGACGACGGCGGCCCGATCCCGGTGCGCCATGGCGTTCTGCGCCACCAGGTGCCCCATTGGTTGCATACGATGCCGCTGCGCCAGCACGTGCTTCAGATCACCGAGGCCCATTTGAAACATGGTGGTCAGGGCGCCTATTACGTCTACCTGCGGCGGCGACGCTAGCGCCTATTGAGCAAGGTTCGGAACGATCAGGCGTGTAGCGTTCTGCACAACAAGCACCGTGCCCGGTATCAGGCCGATCCGTGCCGAAGGGTCGGCGCCATAAGCCGCCCCTAGGTCAGGCACTTTCCGCAGCAGGCGCAAAAAGGACGGTGAGGCAAGCGCCGTTGCGTGATCAATCTTGCCATCGCTGAAGGCAGAGATATCAACCATCGTCACGTTAAGCTCGGCAAGCTGTTCGACATCCGTTGTGTTGCCCAACCGCGCAGTTTGACCGGTTAGCCCAGCTGACAGCCGTAATGCGATGTCGCGCGTGGACGAGAAGATATAGAACGGCTCGGGCAGCTTGCCGATCCGGTTTGCCTGTTGGCGAAACACGTCGATGTCGATGTCGGGTGAAATCAGCACGACGCCACCGATCTTGCGCAGCCCCTTCTGACCATCGGCGATCGCCATCTGGCGCATCGTCTCCATCGCCAACAAGGCACCCATCGAGTGACCAACCAGAAGGATTTCGTCCACCCCGGCCTCGGACACGGACCTTAGCGTCGTTTCCAACCCGTCACGTGCAATCAACATCGAATCCCGGTCATAACCATATCCCAGCGGGTGCCCCGCGCTGGGCCATGAATAATGGACCGGCAAGAAGGGCAGGCCCAGATCCTCGGTCAGCTGCGCAAACCGATAAAGGCCTTCTGAAAAGTTGTTGTTGAAACCGTGGACAAACACAATCGCCGTGCGGGATTCCGACCGGCGCGAGCGAAGCTCTTGACGCAAGGCGCTGTTGAAGGCCTCGGATGTTGCGATGGGCGAGAAGTTGTCGAGCAGGAAGTGCTGGGCAGGATCCGGTTTGGCTGAATATGGCCAATTGATGCTTCCCGGCTCCCGCTCTGGCGGCACAGAGACATCGAAGCGACCGAAAATCAGGTTACGACTGCGGTTTCCGCTGGGAAACCCCATCTCGTCGATCTCACGCGTGGTGCCGACATAAATGCGTTGCAGGTCGCCCGTCTGACCGGCGCCGGCAAACAGGGTAAGCTCCCCACGCGGAGCGCAGGAAACGAGCAGCAGGAACAAAGTCAGGTGATGGAATAGGCGCAAACGGGGTCTCCTCGGATCATCCATTGGATAACCGAGCTTTCCCCGCCTGCATAGCCATCAAAGCATGTAGCGGCTCACATCGGTCGAGGTCATCAGCGCCCCAAGGTTTTTCTGAACGAACCCTTTATCAACGGTCACTGTTTCGCCCGGTTTGTCAGGCGCGGTGAAGCTAAGCTCTTCGAACACGCGTTCCAGCACGGTGTAAAGACGTCGTGCGCCGATGTTTTCAACGCTCTGGTTCACCTCAGCCGCGATGCTGGCCAAGGCCGCAATTCCGTCTTCGGTAAAGTCGACGGTTACCTGCTCGGTGCCCATCAAGGCTGTGTATTGGCGGGTCAGCGCGTTGTCGGTTTCGGTCAGGATGCGCACGAAATCTTCTTCCGTCAGGGCGCGAAGCTCGACCCGAATGGGAAGGCGGCCTTGCAGCTCGGGCAGAAGGTCAGACGGCTTGGCGACATGGAATGCACCTGATGCGATGAACAAGATGTGGTCGGTCTTGACCGGCCCATGCTTGGTCGACACGGTCGTGCCTTCAATCAGCGGCAGCAGATCGCGCTGCACACCTTCACGGCTGACATCGGCCCCGCGCGCATCGGCGCGGGCGCAGACCTTGTCAATTTCGTCTAGGAACACGATGCCGTTCTGCTCAACCGCTTCCAACGCCGCACGGTTGACGGTTTCGTCATCCAAAAGCTTGTCGGCTTCGTCCGAGATCAGCAGGTCATAGCTATCGCGCACGGTGATCTTGCGTTTCACGGTGCGTTGCCCAAACGCTTTGCCGAACATATCGCCAAGGTTCATCATGCCCATGCCCTGCCCCGGCTGACCCGGCACGTCGAACATCTGCATCGGGTTCGAGCTGTCAGCGATATCAATTTCGACCTCGTGATCGTCCAGCTCGCCAGACCGCAACTTCTTTCGAAACATTTCGCGCGTGGCGTCGCGCGCATCGGTGCCGGCAATCGCTTCGATCACACGATCTTCGGCGGCGGCTTCGGCGCGGGCTTTCACGTCTTCGCGCATTTGCTCACGGGTTTGCATGATCGCCGCATCCACCAGATCGCGCACGATCTGTTCGACGTCGCGACCGACATAGCCAACCTCAGTGAACTTTGTCGCCTCAACTTTAATGAATGGCGCGCGCGCCAGTTTGGCCAGCCGGCGGCTGATCTCGGTCTTACCAACGCCAGTGGGGCCGATCATCAGGATGTTCTTGGGGTACACCTCGTCGCGCAGATCATCGGCCAATTGCTTGCGCCGCCAGCGGTTGCGCAGCGCCACGGCCACGGCGCGTTTGGCGTCTTTTTGCCCGATGATATAGCGGTCCAGCTCGCTGACGATTTCGCGGGGGGTCAGGTCGGTCATTTGCTGATCTCCTCAACAGTCAGGTTGCCGTTTGTGTAAACGCAGATGTCAGCGGCAATCGCCATGGCTTTGCGCGCCACGCCTTCGGCGTCCAGATCGCTTTCCATCAACCCGCGCGCGGCGGCCAGCGCAAAATTGCCGCCCGATCCAATGGCGGCCACGTCATGTTCCGGTTCCAGCACATCGCCCGCGCCGGTGATGACCAGAAGCTCCTTCCCGTCGGTGACGATCAGCATGGCTTCGAGCTTTTGCAGGTATTTGTCTGTCCGCCAGTCCTTGGCCAGCTCGACCGAAGCGCGCGCCAACTGCCCTGGTGTCGCCTCCAGCTTCTTTTCCAGACGCTCAAGCAGGGTGAACGCATCCGCGGTGGATCCCGCAAACCCCGCCACAACATCAAACCCGCCGGGTGAAAGCCTGCGCACCTTGCGCGCGGTGCCTTTGATTACGGTTTGACCAAGGCTGACCTGCCCGTCGCCCGCAATTACCACTTTGTCGCCCTTGCGCACGCCGATGATTGTCGTGCCGTGCCAGCCGGGGAAATCTGTCTCTGCCATGTCGCCTCCGTTCGATTTCATCCTATATGGACGTGGGTGCCGGGTCAGACAAGCACCTCGGCTTGTTCTTGTTGCTGCGCAGGGCTAGCGTGCAGCCATGGCCGAAAAGAAAATCCTTCGCGTTTATCTTAATCCCGACATGTTGGATCATGCGCGGAATGGAGGATTCAACTTCGTTAACCGGATCGCAAATGCGTTGGAGCCACGCGGGTTTCGCATCGAGTTTCGCAAGAATAGTGACGTAGAGCGGCTGAAATCGGCCGGTCGTAAGGGCTACTCTCTGTTCTTGATGGACGATCCGATTCACGCCAAGGCGCTGACCATGAGGCGCAGTTACTTCTACCCCTTCTGGCGGATCGAGGCGTCGGCAAAGCGTTGGGAGTTCGAAGTTGCCCAGACGCCATTTGATGCGGCAACCATTGATGGCGCGGCTGCAACCGATTGGGCAGACAAGTGGCGGAAGTGGTTGTTCAAAGGGGAGGCGAAAGCGGTGTCTCGCGACGGCCCGATTTATGTGCCGCTTCAGGGAAAGCTGCTGCGTCAACGAAGCTTTCAATCCACAAGTCCGGTCGAGATGTTGGACCTAACCGCGACCCGGTTCCCGGCGCATGTCATTCTGGCAGGGCTTCACCCCGGCGAGGTGTATTCCGAAAAGGAACGTCTTGCCCTGGATGGCCTGCGCCAGAAACACCCGAATTTGACGATCACGACAGGCGACATGACGCAGGCGCTGAAAACCTGTCGGCTTGTGGTCACGCAAAACTCATCCGCCGCGTTCTTCGGCTATTTTTTCCACAAGCCCGCAGTGCTGTTTGGCAAGATAGATTTTCACCATATTGCATCGAACACGCACGACTTGGGCATCGACGATGCCTTTACCGCGGCGTTGGGGTCGCAGCCCGAATTTGATCGGTATCTCTACTGGTTCACCATGATGAATGCCATTCGCGCGGATGCCGAAGATTGTGAAGACCAGATCCTGAAAACCCTTGCCCGTCGCGGTTGGCAGGTGGATTAGAGCCTATTCCAGCCAACCTGACAGATTGCGAGCGGCGACACCAATCAGGGCCTCGATATGGGCGTCGTCGTCATTCAGACAGGGAATATAGGTGAAACTTTCACCGCCCGCCTCGACGAAAGCCTCCTGAATTTCTTCCTGAATTTCCTCAAGCGTTTCGATGCAATCCGCCGAGAAGGCAGGCGCGATTACAGCGATGTTCTTTTTGCCGGTTTCAGCAAGCCGCGCGACCTCTTTCACGGTGTAGGGCTTGAGCCATTCTTCGGGTCCGAAAACGGATTGGAAGGTGGTTGTGATGTCTGCCTCGTCCCAGCCCAAGCGCTCTTGCAGCAAGCGGGTGCTTTTCTGGCACTGGCAGTGATAGGGATCACCTTGCTTCAAATAGCGTTCGGGCATGCCGTGATAGGACACAACCAATAGATCAGGTCGCTTGGGCATTGCGGCATAGCCGCGTTCGACCGACTGCGCCAGCGCGTCGATATAGGCGGGGTCGTCGAAATAGGGCGTGATGGTCCGGCTCGCCGGTTGCCAGGCTTCCTCCATCAGGGCGCGGAAGAACTGGTCGTTTGCTGTGCCCATCGTCGCGCCCGCGTATTGTGGATACAGCGGAAAAAACAGAATGCGGTCGCAGCCTGCGGCCACCATTTCCTGCACCTTCGATTTGGTAGAAGGGTTGCCATAGCGCATGCAATAATCAGTCACGACTTCTGCCCCAAACCGCTTTTCCAACCCGGCGCGCAGCTTGTCGACCTGTTGCTTTGTGATGGTCATCAGCGGGCTTTCGTCCAGATCTTCGTTCCAGATCGACTTGTATGCCTCGCCTGACGAAAAGGGGCGTTTGGTCAGGATGATGCCCTGCAGGATCGGCTGCCATTTCCACGCGGGGTAGTCGATCACCCGCTTGTCCGACAGAAACTCGTTCAGATAGCGGCGCATGGACCAATAATCATAGCCGTCGGGCGTGCCCAGATTGGCGAACAGAACGCCGACCTTGCGGGCGGGCATTGTGGGGTGATCAGCAGGTCTTTTCATAATCATGGTTACGCTCCGTTTCGCACCTTGGATCAATCGCGGGACACGGGTCTGGTGTCAATCGGGCAATTTGCTTTCGTCCGTGCCAAGCGCGTCTGCAAGCCGTGCGGCAGCTGATCCAGGCCGAAGTGGCTTTGGCTGACTGTCATCCGGGGCCCAGCCGGTCAGAAACACCAAATCGAAGCTTGCTGAAATGCGGTTCTGGTCGGCTGGAAAATGCGCTGCATAGCGCGACTCTATCTCGCGTAAGAATGCGCGCGTGAGTGGCGACTTCAGTCTCTGTTCCAGCGCATTTCGCTCTCCCATCAGTCTCAGATCGCGAAAAAGGGCAGTGGCAGAACCATAGGTGACCTCTCTCAAATCGCTGTCCGCTACCGGAAGCGCAAAGCCTGCCCGTTGCAGCAGCGCGCCAAGGTCGCGGATCTCTCCCATCGGGAGCACGCGAGGGGACAGACCTCCGGTCTGGGCGATTTCGACTTCGGACAAAATGGCGCGCAGTTCAGCCAAGGTTTGTCCGCCAAACAGGACGGCCATGAAAAGTCCGTCGGGTTTCAGCGCGCGTTTGGCTTGTATCAGCTGCCCGACCGGGTCGTTGGACCAGTGCAGCGATAAGCCGTGAACGACCAGATCGTGAGCGCCTTGATCCAAATCGAGCACATCCTGATCAGCTACAATCTTGGCATCGGGGAAGGCGTTGGACCAGATTTCTGGAAAACCTGTCACAATCGCCGGCTTGGTAAACGTTCTGTTAACCTCTGTTAGGCGATCCTTGACCTCATCCGCGGCAAGCTCGTGCAGGAACATCCCGCTTGTGCGGGCGCGTTTGCGGTTCTGTGCAAGCTGGCCAAGGTCGGTAAGGTTTGGCGGTGTATCCGGATCTGGCCGTGTCATGGGCGCGGACCATAGATGGAAGGATAAAAAATGCAATCGGTGCTGAGCGTCCTTTACCCGCCGAAATGTATTAGCTGCGATGCACCAACGGAAACGGATTTTGCCCTTTGCGGGGCTTGTTGGCGGGAAACTCCGTTCATCGAAGGACATGTCTGCGATCTGTGCGGTGATCCTTTGCCCGGCGAAGCGGATGGGCACGAAGATTATTGCGACGCCTGCCTTGCGACCCAGCGACCCTGGTCGCGGGGTCGGGCGGCGTTGCTATACAAGGGGAACGCACGGCGTTTGGTCTTGGCGCTCAAGCACGGAGATCGACCAGAGCTGGCGCGCGCGGCTGCGCCTTGGCTGGCGCGTGCTGCTACACCATTGCTTCTTGCCGACACGTTGATCGTGCCGGTTCCGATCCATTGGTCAAGGCGGCTGAAGCGTCGCTATAACCAATCTGCAGAGCTTGGACGGGCCTTGGCGCGCACCCTGTGCCTTGACCACCAGCCGGACGCCTTATGCAGGCACAAGCGCACCCGCCCGCACGAAGGCATGGACGCCGAAACCCGGTTCGCAAATATGCAAAACGCTGTTCTTGCGCACCCAAAGCATGGCAAGGTTCTGGCCGGGCGGAACGTTCTTGTCCTTGACGATGTCATGACCTCGGGCGCCACCTTCGACGCGGCAACCCACGCGTGTCTGGACGCGGGCGCGAAATCGGTTCAGGTGCTTGCCCTTGCCCGCGTTGCGCGTGATGCCTAGATCCTTATAGTTCAGACACCACCGATTGGGCAGTAAGCGGAGCGGCAGATGAAGCCAGTTACGATCTACACGACGCAATTATGCGGCTTTTGCCATGCGGCAAAGCGGCTTTTGACCAGCAAAGACATCGCGTTCGACGAAATCGACGTGGCGATGAACCCCGACAAGCGACAGGAAATGATGTCGCGCGCGCATGGGCGCCACACCGTGCCGCAGATCTTTATCGGTGACACCCATGTCGGGGGCTGCGACGAGCTGTATGCGCTAGAGCGCGAAGGCAAACTTGACCCACTTTTGGCTGCGTAGGGCATGAAGGTTGCGCTGATCCAGTTCACGGCAGGCGACGATCCCCAAACCAATCTGGCCGTTGTTCGCACCATGATCCGTGACGCAGCGCAGGCAGGTGCGCGTTTTATCCTGACGCCCGAAGTCTCGAACATCATTTCGACCAGTCGCCGCCATCAAAACAAGGTGCTTCATGCGGAGCAGGACGATCCCTTTCTGGCTCGCCTGCGCGAAGAGGCCCGCGCGCTGGGCGTCTGGCTTCTGATCGGCTCGCTTGCGATCAAGGCAGGCGATGAAGATGGGCGCTTTGCCAACCGCTCTTTTCTGATTTCGCCTGATGGGTCGGTGGTTGCGCGCTATGACAAGATCCACATGTTCGACGTGCAGATCGACGAAACAGAGACCTACCGCGAAAGCGCAGCCTATCGTCCGGGCACCAAGGCGGTTGTCGCCGACACGGAGTTTGCGAAAATCGGCATGACGATCTGTTACGATATGCGGTTTCCACATTTGTATCGCCGCCTTGCGAAGGCGGGCGCGACAATCATTACTGTGCCAGCCGCATTCTCTCCCGTCACCGGCAAAGCGCACTGGGAAAGCCTGCTGCGCGCACGCGCGATCGAAAACGGTGTGTTCATTCTTGCCCCGGCGCAATGCGGACAGAACGGGCCAGCCCGCGCGACGCATGGGCATTCGCTTGTGGTTTCCCCATGGGGAGAGGTTTTGGCGGATGGTGGCGAGGTGCCGGGCATCACAATGGTTGATCTTGATCTAGCGGACGTGGAACAGTCGCGCCGACGCGTGCCGTCATTGAACCATGATCGCGAAATAGAGGGCCCCTGATGTCAGAAAGTTCGGTTGAAACCCTTTCGGTCGCCCTATTCAGCGAAATGTTCATGGCAGACCAGCTGGCGCGCAACCGCCTTTCGAAAGCCTTGCCAAAAGGGATGGAGCTGAGCCATTTTTCAGTGCTCAACCATCTGGCCCGGGTGAACGAGGAAAAAAGCCCTGCCCAATTGGCGAAGGCGTTTCATGTCACGCGTGGCGCCATGACCAATACCTTGAGCAAGCTGGAATGGGCCGGACACGTTCATATCCGCCCCGACTGGGACGACGCGCGCCGTAAATTTGTGTCGATCTCGCCGTCCGGTCGGTCGGCGCGTGATGTCGCCCTTCAGGCCATCACACCGATCATCGCCAACATGGTCACCAAAATCGGACCCGAGAAGGTGCGAAACGTGCTTCCCGTGCTGCGCGAAATGCGCCAGCTGTTCAGCGATTTGGAATGAGGGCGCTTGAATTTGACACCGACTTGATGGTTCAGGCGGGCCAATGCGACGTTGTGGACCTGCCAGACCGCATCATACAGACCACGCCGGCCGAGCCGAATTTCTGGTTCGGGAACCGGGTGCTGTTTCGTGATCCGCCACGCGACGCAGCGCAAGTGATCGACGGCTTCCACGGGGATCTTCCGCATACCCGGCACATCTGCCTTGGCTGGGATATTCCAAATTTGCCGCTTGACCATGTCAGGACGGTTTTTGCTCAAACCGATCTGGTCGTCGAGCAATCCGAAACGCTGGCCCTGCGCGGAGAGCTAAACCGTGCCAGCGCCCCAAAGGGCCTCACCATTCGACCGCTTGTGAGCGCTGCGGACTGGGCGCAGAGCGAGGCGATCTCCAAGCGTGATCTGCTGGCCGACAAGATGCCGGTTCGCGGCATGGACAGCTTCCTGTCCAAACGCTCGAAAGGGCGGCGGGCCCAGATCGAAAAGCGGATGGGCCAGTGGTTCGGGGCTTTTCGTGGGGCCGATCTGGTCGGTGATATGGGCATCTTTCATAACGATCGGCTGATCCGCTATCAGTCAGTGCAGACGCATTTCGACCATCGACGCCAAGGGATCTGTTCGGCCCTTCTTTGTGCGAGCCTTGATTGGGCGCGAGCGCGGGCGCCTGATGCATTGGCTGTGATTGTGGCGAACGCAGAAAGCGACGCCGGGCGACTATACCGTCGGGCGGGTTTTGCAGCCTTGGAAACCACGATCAGCGCGTTTCGCCCACCTGATGACGGCTAGGCGCGCTGTGCGGCTTTAGCCTTTGGGTTTCACACAGGCGACGGCATAGTTCACTGACAGATCCGTGTCCGAGATTGACCAGCTCCAACCAAGCGGGCTGAACACCATGCCTTTGCGGTCAACGACGCGCAGACCCGCGCTATCGATCAGCGCAACCAGTTCGTCCGGGGTGATGAATTTGGACCATTCATGCGTTCCCTTGGGCAGCCAGCGCATTACATGCTCGGCCCCGACGATCGCGACCATGAAGCTCTTCGGATTGCGATTGATTGTCGACGCCACCATCAGCCCGCCGGGTTTCAGCAGTTGCTGGCACGCCGTCAGATAGGCCAGGGGATCGGCGACATGTTCGACCACTTCCATGTTCAGAACGACATCAAACTGCTCGCCCGCATCGGCCATCGCTTCGGCTGTGGTGTGGCGATAGTCGATCTTGAGCCCCATTTGTTCGGCATGTAGCTGCGCCACCGGAATATTGCGCGGTGCGGCATCCGCGCCAATCACCGTGGCGCCAAGGCGCGCCATGGGCTCTGACAAAAGCCCGCCGCCACACCCGATATCCAGAAGGCGCAACCCCTTGAACGGCATGATATCATTCAGATCACGACCGAATTCAGCAGCGATCTGGTTTGTGATATAATCCAGACGCACCGGGTTCATCATGTGCAGCGGTTTGAACTTGCCGGTCGGGTCCCACCATTCGGCGGCCATGGCTTCGAACTTGGCGACTTCGGCGGGATCGACAGTTGTTTTGGCTTCTGCGCTCATGACGGGGCTTTCTTTCTGATGGCAGGCACGTTCGCACCATTATATAGAGGACATATGGACAAGGCCGCTGGAAAAAACAACGCCACGCAAAGGCTCTTTCGCTCGATCGACCCCTTTGATCGGCGGATGTTGGATGTGGGCGATGGGCATAGGCTGTATGTCGAGCAAAGCGGCAATCCGCACGGAATACCGGTTGTTGTTCTGCATGGTGGACCGGGGGGTGGGTCGTCACCCGCGATGCGGCGGTTCTTTGATCCAGAGCAGTATCGCATCATCCTGTTTGACCAGCGTGGCTGCGGCCGGTCGCGTCCGCATGCCAGTATCGAAGCCAACACCACATGGCATCTGATCCGAGATATCGAGCATATTCGCCTGACATTGGGCATTGACCGCTGGATCGTGTTTGGTGGCAGCTGGGGTGCGACGCTTGCTCTGATTTATGCTCAGGAACACCCCGCCCAAGTGGCATGGCTTGTCCTGCGTGGTGTGTTTCTGGCCACGAAAGCTGAACTTGACTGGTTCTATGGCGGCGGTGCCGGGCGCTTCTGGCCCGAACTTTGGAGCCGCTTTGAAGAGATGATTCCCGAAGCTGAGCGCTACAACATGATTGCGGCATATAATCGCCGCCTGTTTTCAGGCGACTACCGGGAGGAGGCTCGCTTTGCCAAGGCGTGGACGGGGTGGGAAAATGCGCTGGCGTCGATCCACAATACGGGTGCGATGATCGAAAGCCCTGCCGACTATGCCCGTGCTTTTGCCCGGCTGGAAAACCACTATTTCACCAACGGTGCCTTTTTGAACGAAGATGGCCACATCCTGCGCGGAATGCCGCGTATCGCCCATATTCCGGGCACGATCGTGCAGGGGCGTCATGACATGATCTGTCCGCCCACAACAGCGTGGACGCTGCACCAACGCTGGCCGTCGTCCGAACTGCGCATGATCCACATGGCTGGTCATGCCTTGTCAGAACGCGGTATCGCTGACGAACTGGTGCGCACGATGGAGAAGCTGGCCCGACAGCGCGACACGTTGGGGGTTTAGAGACTCAGCTTGCATCCGGATGCCTTCTGACCTATATCCCTTTTCAACAGCGGTGCTTCGGCCTCCACCCCCGAAGCTCCACCGGAAATTCCGACGGGCCCGCTGGCCCGTTTTTTTGTTTTGGAGAGATGTGTGAGCAACCTTGTTGCCAAAGCAGCGATCGACCGACGTCTGGCCGATATCGTCCAACCCGTGATCGAAGGGATGGGGTTCGAGCTTGTGCGCCTGCGCCTGATGGGTGGCAACACGCCCACATTGCAGATCATGGCCGAACGCCCCGAAGGCGGTATCGAAGTCGATGAATGCGCCGAGATTTCGACCGCGGTCAGCGCGATCATGGATGTCGAAGACCCGATCGAAGACAACTATACGCTCGAAGTTGGGTCGCCCGGCGTTGATCGCCCCCTGACGCGCCTGAAAGATTTCGAAGCCTGGAGCGGCAATGTCGCCAAGATCGAAACATCAGAGCTGATCGACGGACGCAAGCGGTTCAAGGGAACGCTCGCCGGTGTCGAAGGCAACGAAGTGCTGATCGAAATCGAAAACCACGGCGAACCCGTTACGATCGGTCTGGACTTCGATTGGCTGTCAGAAGCCAAGCTGGTTCTGACGGATGACCTTATTCGCGAGGCCCTGCGCCAACGCAAGGATGCTGGGCAAATCGACGAAGCCCAGTTTGATGAAATTCAAGAAATCACCGGTTCTGAGGAGGACTGAGACCATGGCAATTACGTCTGCAAACCAGTTGGAGCTGCTCCAGACCGCGGAAGCTGTCGCCCGCGAAAAAATGATCGACCCGGTTTTGGTCATCGAAGCCATGGAAGAAAGCCTCGCCCGGGCAGCCAAATCGCGTTACGGCGCGGAAATGGACATTCGTGTCTCGATTGATCGCAAGACGGGCCGCGCGACCTTCACCCGTGTGCGCACCGTGGTCGAAGATGAGGAACTGGAAAACTATCAGGCCGAGTTCACAGTCGAACAGGCCAAACAATATATGGATGACCCCAAAGTGGGTGACCAGCTGGTCGAAGAAGTGCCGCCGGTTGAAATGGGTCGGATCGCCGCCCAATCCGCCAAACAGGTGATCTTGCAGAAAGTTCGCGAAGCCGAGCGTGACCGCCAGTTCGAAGAATTCAAAGACCGCGTGGGCACGATCATCAACGGTCAGGTCAAGCGCGAAGAATACGGCAACGTCATCGTCGATGTTGGCTCGGGCGAAGCGATCCTGCGCCGCAACGAAAAGATCGGCCGCGAAAGCTATCGCCCGAACGACCGCATCCGTTGCTACATCAAGGATGTGCGCCGTGAAGCACGCGGCCCGCAGATTTTCCTGTCGCGCACCGCACCCGAGTTCATGGCCGAGCTGTTCAAGATGGAAGTGCCGGAAATCTATGACGGCATCATCGAAATCAAGGCCGTCGCCCGTGATCCCGGTTCGCGCGCAAAGATTGCCGTGATCTCGTGTGACAACTCGATCGACCCCGTCGGTGCCTGTGTCGGTATGCGTGGTTCGCGTGTGCAAGCCGTGGTGAACGAGCTTCAGGGCGAAAAGATCGACATCATCCCGTGGAACGAAGACCAGCCGACCTTCCTTGTGAACGCGCTTCAGCCTGCTGAGGTGTCGAAGGTGGTTCTGGACGAAGAAGCCGGCAAGATCGAAGTCGTGGTGCCTGATGAGCAGCTGTCTCTGGCCATTGGTCGTCGCGGTCAAAACGTGCGTCTTGCCTCGCAGCTGACGCATCTTGATATCGACATCATGACGGAAGCCGAAGAAAGCGAACGTCGTCAGGCAGAGTTTACCGAACGCACCAAACTGTTCATGGAAACGCTGGATCTGGACGAGTTCTTTGCCCAGCTTCTGGTGTCCGAAGGCTTTGCAAACCTCGAAGAGGTTGCCTATGTGGAACTAGACGAGCTGTTGGTGATCGACGGTGTTGATGATGCCACGGCCGAAGAGCTTCAGGCCCGTGCGCGCGACTATATCGAAGCGCAGAACAAGAAAGCGCTGGAAAACGCCCGCGCGCTTGGTGTCGAAGACAGCCTGATCGCCTTCGAGGGTCTGACCCCTCAGATGGTCGAGGCGCTGGCCGAAGATGGCGTGAAGTCGCTGGAAGATTTCGCCACCTGCGCGGACTGGGAGCTGGCCGGCGGCTGGACGACCGTGGACGGCGAACGCTCGAAAGATGATGGCTCGCTTGAGAAGTTCGGCATAACGCTGGAACAGGCGCAGGACATGGTCATGACCGCACGTATTATGCTGGGCTGGGTTGACCCAACCGAGCTTGAGGCAGATGAAGCTGACGCTGACGCCGAAGAAGCAGCTGTGGAGGCCGAGGCCTGATCGCAGGCCTCGGAGATCGGCGCATGACGCGCGGTGGCCACAAAAATCGGCCGGAAGAGCCGGAACGGCGCTGTATAGCGACCGGAGAAACCCAGCCAAAGGCCGGGATGATCCGTTTTGTCGTAGGGCCGGATGGAAGTGTGGTTCCCGACCTGTTGGGAAAACTGCCCGGGCGCGGGATCTGGGTGTCAGCCGACCGCGCAGCGCTGGAGAAGGCCACCAAAAAGGGGCTTTTTTCCCGCGCGGCGAAACAGCAGGTGATCGTGCCTGAAGATTTGCTGCCCATGCTGGAAAAAGCGTTGGCGGCACGGGTGGTCCACCTGATCAGCCTTGCCCGCAAAGCAGGGGGCGCGGTCGCTGGGTTCGAAAAGGTGAAAGACTGGCTTGTTAAAGAACAGGCTGCCGTCTTGATCCAGGCGTCTGACGGGTCCGAACGGGGCAAGTCAAAACTGCGCCCGCCGCAGGGTCAGGACCGGTTCTTTACCTGCCTGACGGCGAATGAGCTGGGTATGGCCTTTGGCCGTGAAAATGTGATACATGGCGCGCTTGCGTCTGGTGGTTTGGCATCCCGTGTTGTAGAGGAAGCCAAGAAACTACAGGCGCTGCGCGAGCAAGACAACGACGGTGGCAACGGTCACCGGAAAGGTACGAAGACCAGATGAGCGATAATGACGGTAAAAAGACCCTGGGACTGCGCGGCGGAGCTCGCCCCGGTCAGGTGAAGCAGAGCTTCAGCCATGGGCGGACGAAGAATGTCGTGGTCGAAACGAAACGCAAACGCGTTGTCGTGCCCAAGCCGGGTGCGGCTTCAGGCGCTGGCGCCGCGTCGCCCTCTGCTGGTGATCCCAAGAAACGGCCCGCCGGTATCTCGGATGCCGAGCTTGAACGCCGCATGAAAGCTTTGCAGGCTGCCAAAGCCCGCGAGACCGAGGAAGCCGAAGCCCGCGTCGCCGAAGAAAAGGCGCGCGAGGAAGATCGCAACCGCCGCCGCGAAGAAGCAGAAACCAAAGAGCGCGAAGAGCGTGAGCGCGAAGAAGCGTTGAAGGCGAAAGCTGCCGACGAAGAGCGCAAGAAAGCGGAGGCCGAAGAGGCCAAGACCCGCGCCAAGCAGCCGACTCCGACCGCTGACCCCGCAGCCGCGCAGGCCGCCGAGCAACGCGGCCCCGGCAAGGCACCTTCGGGCCCGCGCAAGAAAGATGACCGCAACGGCCCAACGGCTGACCGTCAAAACCGCAACACCAAGGGTGCTGGGCGTGATGATGGCCGTCGGTCCGGCAAGCTGACGCTGAATCAAGCACTGCGTGGCGGTGGTGATCGTCACCGTTCCGTCGCCTCGATGCGCCGCAAGCAGGAGCGCGCGCGGCAGAAAGCCATGGGTGAACAGGTTGATCGTGAAAAGGTCATCCGTGACGTTCAGTTGCCGGAAGCCATCGTGGTCTCCGAGCTTGCCAACCGTATGGCCGAACGCGTCGCTGACGTTGTGAAGTCGCTCATGAATATGGGCATGATGGTGACGCAGAACCAAACCATTGATGCCGACACCGCCGAGCTGATCATCGAAGAGTTCGGCCACAAGGTCGTGCGCGTGTCCGATTCTGACGTTGAAGACGTCATCCACATGGTCGAAGACAAAAGCGAAGATCTTGTTGATCGTCCGCCGGTCATCACCGTCATGGGTCACGTTGACCACGGTAAAACCTCGCTTCTGGACGCGATCCGGAACGCGAAAGTGACAGCCGGCGAAGCGGGTGGCATCACCCAGCACATCGGTGCCTATCAGGTGAAAACCGATGACGGGAAGCTTTTGAGCTTCCTTGACACGCCCGGCCACGCTGCCTTCACGTCGATGCGGGCGCGCGGTGCTCAAGTGACGGATATCGTCATTCTGGTCGTGGCGGCAGACGACTCGGTCATGCCGCAGACCATCGAGGCCATCAACCACGCGAAAGCGGCGGGTGTCCCGATGATCGTCGCGATCAACAAATGCGACAAACCTGCCGCTAACCCGGATCAGGTTCGCACCGAGTTGCTGCAACACGAAGTGATCGTCGAAAAGATGTCCGGCGACGTGCAGGATGTAGAAGTGTCCGCAGTGACGGGCGCGGGTCTGGACGAATTGCTGGAAGCGATTACGCTTCAGGCCGAGATCCTTGAACTGAAAGCCAACCCGAACCGTGCTGCCGCTGGCGCCGTGATCGAGGCACAGCTTGATGTGGGTCGCGGTCCGGTGGCAACCGTGCTGGTCCAGAATGGCACGCTGAAGCTGGGCGACATCTTCGTCGTTGGCGAACAGTGGGGTAAAGTCCGCGCACTGGTCAACGATCACGGGGACCGCGTCGAAGAGGCTGGTCCTTCGGTTCCGGTCGAGGTGCTTGGCCTGAACGGCACACCCGAAGCCGGCGATGTTCTGAACGTCGTCGAAACCGAAGCGCAGGCTCGTGAGATTGCTGAATATCGCCACCAGGCTGCGAAAGACAAACGTGCTGCTGCGGGCGCTGCAACCACGCTTGAACAGATGATGGCGAAAGCAAAGGCCGACGAAGATGTGGCCGAGCTGCCCATTCTGGTCAAAGCCGACGTGCAGGGTTCGGCCGAAGCCATCGTTCAGGCGATGGAGAAGATCGGCAACGACGAAGTGCGCGTGCGCGTTCTGCACTATGGTGTCGGCGCGATCACGGAATCCGACATCGGTTTGGCCGAAGCCTCGGGTGCGCCAGTGATCGGGTTCAACGTTCGGGCCAATTCGCAAGCGCGCAACTCCGCCAACCAAAAAGGGGTCGAGATCCGCTATTACTCGATCATCTACGACCTTGTTGACGATGTGAAAGCTGCAGCGTCGGGCCTTCTGTCCGCAGAGGTGCGCGAGAACTTCATTGGCTACGCAGCGATCAAAGAGGTCTTCAAGGTGTCGGGCGTCGGCAAGGTCGCCGGTTGTCTTGTCACCGAAGGGGTTGCCCGCCGGTCGGCTGGTGTTCGCCTTCTGCGCGACAACGTGGTGATCCACGAAGGCACGCTGAAGACGCTCAAGCGCTTCAAAGACGAGGTGAAGGAAGTTCAGTCTGGTCAGGAATGCGGTATGGCATTTGAGAACTATGATGACATTCGCCCGGATGATGTGATCGAAATCTTCGAACGCGAAGAGGTCGAACGCTCGCTTGAGTGATCACGCTAGATCGACCCAATGGTCAGCATCAAAGAACGCAAAAGGGGACGGAATACCGTCCCCTTTTTTATGAGTGGTGCGCAGGTTCTGCGACCTTGCGTCAGGCGGCTTTGCGTTGCGCGACCGGGTGCCCGGTAAACTGGTGCCCTTCGACCAAGACGACGATTTTTCCGTCCGGCAGGCTTCGCAGATACTGACCCTGAACCATGACGCAGCTTCCAAGCAAAATTGTACGTAGCATCTGATATCTCCCCCTATCAGGTGTAATAGCGAAACAACCTTAGCACGAAACGGTTAACAAGTCCTAACACCCGACCGTGTTGAGCGGATTACAGCCAATCGCGCAAAATGGGGATCAAGGGAAGATCTGCGGGGGGCATTGGATAGTCACGCAGCTGGTTGACGCGCGCCCAGCTAAGCTTTTGGCCTTCTTGCGGCTGCGGTTGGCCGTCCCATTTTCGACAGGCAAAAACCGGCATCAGCAAGTGGAAATCATCATAGCTGTGGCTGGCAAAGGTCAGCGGTGCAAGGCACGACGCCCAGGTGTCGATGCCAAGCTCCTCTTTCAGTTCGCGGATCAGCGCGTGTTCGGGTGTTTCACCGGCTTCGACCTTGCCGCCCGGAAACTCCCACAGGCCAGCCATGGATTTCCCTTCTGGGCGCTGCGCCAGAAGCACGCGTCCATCGCGGTCAATCAACGCCACGGCCGAGACTAGAACGACTTTCATGGCAGCCCCTTTCCGTGCCGATCAGGACCGATAGTCGGCGTTGATCTGAATGTATCCGTGGGTCAGGTCGCAGGTCCAAACCGTTGCATTGGCGTCGCCAACGCCCAGATCGACAGCGATCACAAGATCGTCTTGCAGCATATAAGACGCCCCAGCCTCTTCGCGATAGGTCGGAGAAACCCAGCCGTTTTCGGCAACCAGAATATCGCCAAAACGGATCGATAGCTTGTCACGATCTGCATAAGCTCCTGACTTCCCGATGGCCATCACAACACGGCCCCAGTTGGGGTCTTCGCCCGCAATCGCGGTTTTCACCAGTGGCGAGTTTGCAATTGCCAGCGCATGCGTGCGTGCATCGGTGTAGGATCTGGCCCCAGCCACGCGAATCTCGACGAATTTCGTCGCCCCTTCGCCGTCGCGCACGACTTGATGGGCAAGATCCAGCATGACGCTGTGAAGGGCCGCGCGGAACGGCTGGTTGTCCTGTGTGACCTGGACGTCCGAAGCGCCGGTGGCCGCAAGAAGAAGCGTGTCCGAGGTCGAGGTGTCGCTATCGACGGTAATGCTGTTGAAGCTGGTTTCGTTTAAATCAGACAGCATGGCTTGCAGGTCATTCTGGTCAATCTTCGCATCCGTAAAGATGAACACCAACATCGTTGCCATATCAGGCGCAATCATGCCCGAGCCTTTTGCGATGCCTGCAATGTGAACGATGCGGTCACCGATCTTCACCTCGGCTTTGGCACCCTTCGCGAACGTGTCCGTGGTTCGGATCGCTTGCGCTGCTTGGGAAAGCCCATCGGGCACGAGCGTGCCGGCAAGTTCGTCGATGCAAGCCACGATCCGGTCATGCGGCAGGGGCTCTCCTATCACGCCAGTTGAGGCGGAATAGACCCTGTTTTCGGGCACTGACAAGGCGCTGGACACGCTTTGGGTCAGCGCTTCGACAGACTCATCACCAGCCGCACCTGTAAAGGCGTTCGAATTCCCTGCATTGACCAAGATCGCCGCGCCCGACGCGGGATCGCTGCCAAGTTTGGCCTGACAATCGCGAACCGGGGCAGACCGGGTTGCCGAGGTGGTGAAGGCCCCCGCAATCGTGGTGCCGGGTTGCAGTTCGGCCAACATGACATCCAGCCGATCGGCGTATTTCACGCCAGCCTTGGCGGCTGAAAACCGCGCACCGGCAATGACCGGCAGGTCTGGAAAGCGCGGCGGCGCCAAAGGCGACACCGCTGCAGTGTGGGTTTGAGCGGCAACAAGGCGCGCCTTAAGCTTTCGCAGCTTTTTCTTGAGCTTCTTGATCTTCGCCGACTTACCCATTTCCGGTTCCTTCGCGACTTAGTTGTCCAGAAGCGTCATATCACGCAACGCGGCCGCGTCGATCCCTTCAAGCTCGATCCGATCAATTGTCGCCGCATCCAGCAGCTTTTGCAGGGCAATATCGACAGCGTCACTTTGAATTTTCGAAGCGAGCTCCTCACGCACCTCGTCCAGCTCGGGGGCACCCTTCATCCGGGTTTCGTTCAACTTGACCACGTGCCAGCCAAACTGGGTCTGCACCGGGGGCGCAATCTGACCGTCCTCAAGCTCCATCACCGCGTCTTCGAACGGCTTGACCATCATGCCCGGACCGAACCACCCCAATTCACCGCCATTTGGGCCCGACGGACCGGTCGAATGCTCTTTGGCAAGTTCAGCGAAATCAGCACCACCTTCGATCTCGGCGATCAACTCCTTGGCCTTGTCTTCTTCTTCGACAAGGATGTGCGAGGCGTTGAATTCCTTGCTGGGTTCGGCACCCGCATATTCAGCGTCATAGGCGGCTTGCAGCGCCTCGTCGGACACGGCGTCGGCCATGACATCATCAATCACTTCGGCGGCGACGATCTCGCGGCGTTGGTTTTCAAGCTGAATCTCTGCGCGCCGGCTTAGCTCGCCCAGGGCTTGGCTCAGAACGGTCTGCTGGATCAGCTGTTCGACGATGCCGGGCAATAGAACGTCGTCCGGCAGCGATTGAAACTGCTCGGGCAACGTCAGGCGTGCGGCGACGACATGCGCCATGGTGATCTTGTCGCCATTGACCGTGGCAACCACCGTATCGCCCTGAACTTCGATCTTTTCGACGGCGGTTTCGGTTTGCGTACTGTTTTCCTGTGCAGCCAAGGGGAGGGCGATGGCGGCCGATATGGCGGCGCCGACAAAAAATGCGTTGCGTTTCAACATGAATAGTATCCTCGAAAGACGCCAGAGACCCCGGCAACATTGACAGTTTTCCACCCGACGCTTACATCGCTGGAAGGCTTGAGAGCGTAGGTTCTTGAGCAACTAGATAGGCGGCTGGACAGGGACGGGCAAGTTCCCTCTGGTCACACCAGCGTCAGAACCGCATTGAGGCACAAAAAACATGCTTGGAAAAATCGCGCGCAAGGTCTTCGGGACCCAGAACGACCGATTGATCAAATCGACACGGCCAATCATTGAAAAGATCAATGCGCTGGAAGAAGAATTCGCCGCACTGACCGATGACGCGATCATCGCCAAGACCGAAGAGTTCAAGAAACGCGTCTGCGACGGCGAAAAACTGGACGCGATCCTGCCTGAAGCATTTGCCAACTGCCGCGAAGGGGCCAAGCGCGCGCTGGGCCTGCGGGCTTTTGACACCCAGTTGATGGGGGGCATATTCCTGCACCGAGGCAACATCGCCGAGATGAAGACCGGTGAAGGTAAGACCCTTGTCGCCACATTCCCGGCCTATCTGAACGCGCTGTCGGGCAAAGGCGTTCATATCGTGACCGTGAACGACTATCTGGCCAAACGTGATGCCGAATGGATGGGCAAGGTCTATGGCGCGCTGGGTCTGACCACCGGTGTCGTTTACCCCCATCAGGCCGATGACGAAAAGCGTGCGGCCTATGCGTCCGACATCACCTATGCCACCAACAACGAACTTGGCTTCGACTATCTGCGCGACAATATGAAATCCGACCTGAAGGACATGTATCAGCGTGGGCATAATTTCGCCGTCGTGGACGAGGTCGACTCGATCCTGATCGACGAAGCGCGGACGCCGCTGATCATTTCCGGCCCGTCCGAGGATCGGTCAGATCTTTACGTCACCATCGACGCGCTGATCCCCGAACTGACGGACGAACACTATACGATCGACGAAAAGAACCGCGGCGCGACCTTCACCGAGGAAGGCAACGAGTTTCTCGAAGAGATCCTGCACGCGCGTGGTCTGCTGCCCGCGGAGCAGTCCCTATATGACCCGGAAAGCACCACTATCGTCCACCACATCAACCAAGGTCTGCGCGCCCACAAGCTGTTTCAGCGCGACAAGGATTATATCGTGCGCGATGGCGAGGTCGTTCTGATCGACGAATTCACCGGCCGCATGATGGCGGGTCGGCGTCTGGCCGAAGGTCTTCACCAAGCGATCGAGGCCAAGGAGGGCTGCAAGACTCAGCCCGAGAATGTGACATTGGCCTCAGTCACATTTCAGAACTACTTCCGTCTTTACAGCACCTTGTCAGGCATGACCGGCACCGCGTTGACCGAAGCGGACGAGTTTGACGAAATTTACGGACTGGGTGTTGTCGAAGTGCCAACCAACCGCCCGATTGCCCGGATTGACGACCATGACGCGGTCTATCGCACCACGCGCGAAAAATACGCCGCGGTTGTTGAAGAAATCCGTAAGTCAAATGAGAAAGGTCAGCCTATGCTGGTCGGGACCACTTCGATCGAGAAATCCGAGGAGTTGTCCAAAATGCTGACCGAAGCGGGCATCAAACATGACGTTTTGAACGCCCGCCAGCACGAACGCGAAGCCCAGATCGTGGCCGACGCAGGCAAGCTGGGTGCCGTGACCATCGCCACCAACATGGCGGGCCGCGGGACCGACATCAAACTGGGCGGCAACGTCGAGTTCAAAGTGATGGAAGCCATCGCCGCAGATCCGGACGGCAACCCCGACGAGATCCGCTCGCGCATTGAAGAGGCGCACGCTGCGGATGAACAAGCGGTGAAAGACGCCGGCGGTCTGTTTGTTCTGGCCACCGAACGCCACGAAAGCCGTCGTATCGACAACCAGCTTCGCGGCCGGTCAGGCCGTCAAGGTGACCCGGGCCGGTCGTCGTTCCTCCTGTCGCTCGAAGATGACCTGATGCGGATTTTCGGATCCGAGCGGCTTGAAAAAGTTCTGGCGACCTTGGGCATGAAAGAGGGCGAGGCGATCATTCACCCGTGGGTGAACAAGTCGCTGGAGCGCGCGCAGGCAAAAGTCGAAGGCCGCAACTTCGATATTCGTAAGCAGCTTCTGAAGTTTGACGACGTTATGAACGACCAGCGTAAGGCGATCTTTGGCCAGCGGCTGGAAATCATGCAAGCCGAAGACCTGTCCGAGATTATCGGAGATATGCGCCATCAGGTTATCGACGACCTTGTTGACACTTACATGCCGCCAAAATCTTATGCAGATCAATGGGATACGCAGGGTCTGCAAGCCGCTCTGATTGAAAGCATTGGATTTGAAGCCCCGGTTATCGACTGGGCCGCAGAAGAAGGCGTCGATGACGATACCATTCGTGAACGCCTCTACGATGCGTCCGACGACTTCATGGCGCGCAAAGCCGCAGAGTTCGGCCCCGAAACGATGCGCTCGATCGAAAAGCAGCTTTTGCTGCAAACCATCGACGGGAAGTGGCGCGAGCATCTCTTGACGCTTGACCATCTTCGTTCGGTTGTCGGGTTTCGTGGCTATGCCCAACGTGATCCGTTGAATGAATACAAGACCGAGGCCTTCCAGCTGTTCGAAGGCCTTTTGGACGGGTTGCGCGCAGACGTGACGCAGAAGTTGGCGCAAATTCGCCCGATGTCCGAAGAAGAACAGCAAGCAATGATGCAGCAAATGGTCCAGCAGCAGCAAGCTTTGGCGAAAGCGGCTGATGATGCTCAGGATGCTGCGGAGGGCTTCAATGAAAATGACCCTTCGACATGGGGCAACCCGTCGCGCAACGAAGAATGCCCCTGTGGGTCAGGTAAGAAGTTCAAGCATTGTCACGGGCGACTGGCCTGATCCTGTGGCGTCGCGAGTATCTTCGGTTGAAATTTGGCGCATGGGTTTGGATGATCGTGCCAACCAGTTTCCGGGGCGGGGCGCATCATGAACGCATTACGCGCGATATTCGCGGTTGCATGTGTGACGTTGCTGGCGGGGTTTCCCGCCCGCGCTGAAGATGTGACGCTGACCGCGCGTGACGGTTCAATTGAGCTCACCGGCACTTTGTTGACTTTCGACGGCGAGTTTTACCGCATTGATACCGAGTTCGGCATCCTTACGGTCGATGGCTCCGGAGTAACCTGCGAAGGGCCGGGGTGTCCCAGCCTGGGCCCTTACGTGGCTGATCTGACCATTTCCGGCGCGCACAGCATGGGGGCGGTCCTGTTTCCAGCACTTGTCGAGGGGTTCGCGCTTCGGCAGGGTTACGCTCTGAAACGGGAAGAACTGATCGGCATTGGCACGCTTTATACCCTCTACGAGGGCAGTTCTGGCCAAGAAGCGGCGCGGATCACCATCAAGCTGACCACCAGCGCTGAAGGCTTCGCCGATCTTCTTGGGCAACAGGCGGATATGGTGCTGTCCATGCGACAGGCCTCGACCCGTGAACGCAGCATGGCGCGCGAGGCCGGTTTGGGTGATCTGCGCATTGCACGCCAAAGCCGCGTGATTGCGCTGGATGCCCTGGTGCCGATCGTTTCGCCCGGCAATCCGGTGACGAAACTGTCCATCAATCAACTGGCGGCGATATATGCCGGCAAGATCCGAAACTGGAAGGAACTTGGAGGCGAAGACGCGCCGATCACGCCCTATCTCATGGATATCGAAGAAGGTTTCGGCCCGGTGTTCATGAAAGATGTGATTTCGGCGAATGGGGTCAGCCTGTCCGACCGCGTGCGGTTTCATCCGTCGAACAAGGCGCTGGCGGATGCGGTTGCTCGTGATCCTTTCGGTATTGCAATCACCTCGTTCATGCAGCCGGGCAACGGCGAGGTGGTGCAACTGACCGGCGCGTGTGGTTTCGAGGTCGAAGCATCATCGCAAACGATCAAGGCAGAGGACTATCCCCTGACCATGCCGATGTATCTTTACCTGCCCGAACGCCGGATGCCGCTTTTGGCGCGCGAGCTTCTGTCCTATCTGCGCACCGACAGTGCGCAATTCGTAACCCGACGCGCCGGATTTGTTGATCAGGCACTGATGCGCATTCCGATCCGCGACCAAGGCGATCGGATGGCAAACGCGATTACAGCGGCTGGGACCGAGGTCTCTTTGACCGAACTTAAGCGCATGGTCGATAGTTTTGACGGGAAAGACCGTTTGTCGATCACGTTCCGGTTCGAGGGCGGGTCCACGCTGTTGAACGCCCCATCCCGGTCGAACGTCGCCTTGTTGGCCAAAGCGCTTGAAAGTGGGCGGTTTGATGGAGGCGAACTGGTGTTTGTCGGGTTCTCGGACGGTCAGGGGACGGCCGAACAAAACCTATCCCTGGCGCGAAAGCGGGCCGTGGCGGTCAAAGCGCTTGTGCTGGAGCAGCTAGAGGCCTTTGACTTGTCGCGCGTCACCCTGAAAGCCGAAGCTTTCGGCGAGGCAATGCCCATGGCCTGTGATGACAGCGCTTGGGGTAGGGGTGTCAACCGTAGGGTCGAAATCTGGGTCAATTGACCGCTACAGATATCCTGACCCGCGAAAGCTCAGCTCTGTTGATTTTCCGATGATCAGGTGATCATGCAGCGTTATGCCCAGCGCCGTTGCCGCATCATTGACCTGCGTGGTCATCTGAATGTCACTGTCTGACGGGGTCGGGTCACCAGAGGGGTGGTTGTGCACCAGAATGATTGCCGAGGCATTCAGCTCCAGCGCCCGTTTCACCACTTCGCGCGGGTAAACCGGCACGTGGTCTATGGTGCCCTGCCCCTGTTCTTCGTCTGCGATCAGGACGTTCTTGCGATCCAGAAATAGCACGCGAAATTGTTCGGTATCCCGGTGCGCCATCGTGGTGTGACAGTAGTCCAGCACCGCATCCCATGATGAAATGACGTGTCGCTGGATCACCCGGCTACGCGCCATGCGGTGGGCTGCAGCTTCGACGACTTTCAGTTCGGTGATGACAGCATCGCCAATGCCAGGAATGGCACGCAGGCGCTGCAGAGGGGCCGTTATCACCCGGTTGAAGTCGCCGAACGTGTCCAGCAATACACGCGCCAGCGGCTTCACATCGCGACGGGGAATGGCGCGGAACAGCACAAGCTCCAGCAACTCATAATCCGGCATCGCTTGCGCGCCACCTTCCATGAACCGTTCACGCAACCGTTTGCGATGGTCCTTGATATACGAGGGCAATTTGCCGCCCACGTTTTGCACCGGAAGGGCGGGTGCTTCGTCCGTGTCGAACAGCGCTTGTGGCATCTCTTGGAACTGGAATTGTCTGCTCTCTGTCATGAGAGCAGACTGCACCAGAAATGGTGAATGAATAGTTAACAACCCTAGGGTGTTAGCCCTTCATTCCATCCCAGAAGCTTTTAACCTTCGAAAAAAAGTTTGTGCTTTCGGGGTTATTCTCTTCCGACAGTTTTTCAAACTCGCGCAGTAGCTCTTTTTGGCGAGTGGTCAGGTTGACCGGCGTTTCTACCGCAAGCTCGATATACATGTCGCCGCGTGCCCCGCCGCGCAGCCCGGGCATCCCCTTTGACCGCAGGCGCATCTGGCGACCCGATTGGCTGCCCGCCGGGATTTTCACCCGCGACCGTCCGCCATCAATGGTCGGCACTTCGATATCACCGCCAAGTGCTGCGGCGCTCATCGAAACTGGAACCCGGCAATGGAGATGCGTGCCTTCGCGATCGAAAATCGGGTGCTCGGCGACATCGATGAAGATGTAAAGATCACCCGTCGGACCGCCCCGCATTCCAGCTTCGCCTTCGCCCGCCAGACGAATGCGTGTGCCGGTTTCAACACCAGCCGGGATGTTGACGGACAGCGACCGTTCCTTTTCTTTCCGGCCGGCACCACCACAACTTTTGCAGGGGTTCTGGATCATCTGACCGGTGCCCTGACAGGTGGGGCATGTGCGTTCGACGGTGAAAAAGCCCTGTTGTGCGCGGACTTTACCCATACCTGAACAGGTCGGACACATGGTCGGTTCGGCGCCAGCTTCGGCCCCGGTTCCTTCGCATTCCTCGCAGGCAACCGACGTGGGAACGACGATCGTTTTTTGCAGCCCCGCAAAGGCGTCTTCAAGCGAGACGCGCAGGTTGTATCTAAGATCCGACCCACGTTGCGCGCGCGCGCGTCCGCCACCACGGCCGCCCATGAAATCGCCAAACAGATCGTCGAACACGTCCGAGAAGGCGCTGGCGAAATCGCCATTGCCACCGGGGTGTCCGCCACCGGGCCGACCGCCCATACCACCATCGAAGGCAGCGTGGCCAAACCGGTCATAGGCCGCTTTCTTGTCGGCGTCTTTCAGGACTTCGTAGGCTTCGTTTACCTCTTTGAACTGTGCTTCGGCATCTGGATTGTCCGAATTGCGGTCCGGGTGAAGCTCTTTCGCCTTCTTGCGATAAGCTTTCTTCAGCTCGTCCGCAGATGCGCCCTTGGACGCACCCAGAACCTCGTAATAGTCACGTTTTGACATTAGGGAAGTCTCCAATAAGGAGGGGGTAGGGCCGCCATGCAGCCCCACCCGTTACCTGAACCGACTTAGCGTTTTTTGTCGTCGTCGAGGTCTTCGAAGTCGGCGTCGACAATGTCGTCATCCACCGCCGAAGGGCCACCGGCGTCTTCGGGTTCTTCGCCAGCCGCTTCTTCCTGCTGCGACTTATAGATCGCCTCGCCCAACTTCATGGCGGCTTCGGTGACGTTCTGGATGCCGGACTTGATCTTGTCGGCATTGTCTTCTTCCATCACATCCTTCAGCGCGGCAATTGCCAGCTCGATCGCTTCGATCGTGGTCGGGTCGACCTTGTCGTTATGCTCTTCCATCGACTTCTCGGTCGAATGGATGAGGCTCTCAGCCTGGTTCTTGGCTTCGACAAGCTCTTTGCGCTCTTTGTCGGCGTCGGCGTTGGCTTCGGCGTCTTTCACCATGGCTTCGATGTCGTCATCCGACAGACCACCGGACGCTTGGATGGTGATCTTGTGCTCTTTGCCGGTGCCTTTGTCCTTGGCGCCCACTTCTACGATGCCGTTGGCGTCAATGTCGAAGGTCACCTCGATCTGAGGCAGGCCGCGCGGGGCGGGCGGGATGTCTTCAAGGTTGAACTGACCAAGGATCTTGTTGTCCGCAGCCATTTCACGTTCACCTTGGAACACCCGCAGGGTCACGGCGTTCTGGTTGTCTTCCGCGGTCGAGAAGATCTGCGACTTCTTGGTCGGGATCGTCGTGTTGCGGTCGATCAGGCGTGTGAACACACCACCCAGAGTTTCGATACCCAGCGACAAAGGTGTCACGTCCAGCAGAACAACGTCTTTGACGTCGCCTTGCAGAACGCCAGCCTGAATGGCAGCGCCCATGGCAACCACTTCGTCCGGGTTCACACCCTTGTGGGGTTCCTTGCCGAAGAATTTGGTGACCTCTTCAATCACTTTCGGCATACGGGTCATCCCGCCGACCAGAACCACTTCGTCGATGTCATCCTTGGACAGGCCAGCGTCTTTCAACGCGGCTTGGCAAGGCTTCATCGAGCGCTTGATCAGGTCTGACACAAGGCTTTCCAGCTTGGCGCGGGTCAGCTTCATGACCATGTGCAAGGGCGAGCCATCCGAGCCCATCGAGATGAAGGGCTGGTTGATTTCGGTCTGCGACGAGCTGGACAGTTCGATCTTGGCTTTCTCAGCGGCTTCTTTCAGGCGCTGCAGAGCCATCTTGTCTTTCGACAGATCAACCTGGTTTTCCTTTTTGAACTCATCGACCAGATACTGAACGATGCGCATGTCGAAGTCTTCACCACCAAGGAACGTGTCGCCGTTGGTCGATTTCACTTCGAACAGGCCGTCGTCGATTTCCAGAATGGTCACGTCGAACGTACCGCCACCAAGGTCATAGACCGCGATGGTTTGCGTTTCTTTCTTGTCCAGACCATAAGCCAGCGCAGCAGCGGTCGGCTCGTTGATGATCCGCAGCACTTCAAGGCCAGCGATTTTGCCGGCGTCTTTCGTGGCCTGACGTTGGGCGTCGTTGAAATAGGCAGGAACGGTGATGACGGCTTGCGTCACTTCTTCACCAAGATAGCTTTCCGCCGTTTCTTTCATCTTGCCCAGAATGAACGCCGAGATCTGCGAGGGCGAATATTTCTGCCCAGCCGCTTCGACCCACGCGTCACCATTGCCGCCATCGACGATGGCGTAGGGGACAAGCTTCTTATCTTTCTCGACAGCCGGGTCTTGCATGTTGCGGCCAATCAGGCGCTTCACGGCGAAGACGGTGTTGTCGGGGTTGGTGACCGCCTGGCGTTTTGCCGGCTGGCCCACAAGGCGTTCGTCGTTTTTGAACGCGACGATCGAAGGGGTTGTGCGCGTCCCTTCCGAGTTTTCAATGACTCGCGGTTGCGAGCCGTCCATGATGGCAACACAGGAGTTCGTGGTGCCGAGGTCGATACCAATGACTTTGGCCATGCTCAAAATCCTCTCTTAGGCGATGTTGTGGGAGCCGACCTTGAAAAGCACCGGCCCCTTGATCCCAGATTTCTGACCGATCAGGCGTGTCCTGATCCGGCGTCTCGGGGTATATAAGTAGGGGGAAACGGGCCTGCAAGCTTTCCGAGGAGGATATAAGTCTAAAAAAGTGAGTCATTTTCGGAGTTTTGACCATGTTTGCGCATGAACAGCCCGCGCTTGATCTGGGAGGCGCGAAGATTTTCAAGGAAATGCTTGATCGCGACGAACAAGAAGCGCTGGTGTCAGATATCCGCGGCATCGTTAAAAAAGCGCCGCTTTTCCATCCGGTGACCGCATCAGGCAAGGAAATGTCAGTGCGCATGACCTCGGCGGGTCGCTTGGGGTGGGTGTCCGACCGCAAGGGGTATCGCTATGAGCCGACGCATCCAACGGGGGCGGCCTGGCCTGACATTCCTGCAGGCGTGCTTGCGGTTTGGAGCGCGGTCAGCGGGCAAACGCGGATGCCCGATTGCTGTTTGATAAACTTCTACAGCGAAGGCGCGCGGATGGGGATGCATCAAGATCGCGACGAAGGCGACTTTTCACACCCGGTCGTTTCGATCAGCCTGGGCGACGACGCCCTGTTTCGCATCGGCGGCACCCAACGTGGCGGGCCGACCAAGTCCGCGTGGCTTGGTTCGGGTGATGTTTTGGTCATCGGGGGCGATGCGCGCTTGGCTTATCACGGGATCGACAGGCTACGGTTTGGATCGTCGGACCTCCTGAAGGGCCATGGTCGGCTCAACCTGACGCTTAGGGTAGTGGACCAATAAGCGGTGGCGCAGGCAATGATTATCCGCGCGCGTTCCAACTGATCGAGGCATGTCTGCGGCCGTGGCTTTCCCCCATCAACCCCAAAAACAGCAATACGAATGACAAAACCAGCGGATAGAGCCAGTTGGAATAGTGCGGATTGTAGTTGATGAACGCAAATCCACGCGCTTGGTCGATGATGTGGAACAGCGGGTTCCACGTGAACATCACCAGCACATAGCCGGGCATCGCATTCGCAACGAACATCTTGCCCGAGGCAAACATGTTGGCCCGTGTATACAGCCGTGTTGCAATCGACGAGAACTTTGGGAACCAAGGTTTCAGCGCCAGAAAGACAACACCGATCGCGGCGCCGTTGAACCAAGCCAGCAGCAACATCAGAAACGTGCCGCTCATATCGTAGATCTCGACGGGTTTGAAAGCCAACGAGTAGACCGTCAGAACTACCGTCACCGACAAGATCTGTGTGTACAGCGCGCCAAGCGCAGCCGAAACGATGGAAACCAACGTGTTCATCGGACCGTGCTGCATCATCGCAGCTGTCGGGCCATCCGTCTTGTATACGGCCTGAAGCGTCTTCGTGTTTGCCATGAACATGAAGATGCCGGACAGGATATAGAGCAGAAAATCACCCCGGATCGCGCTGCTTCGCAGACCAAGGACGACAAACATCAAATAGAAAACAGCGACAAGCATCATGGTTTGAACGATATTCAGAAGCAGTCCGATAACCGCATTGGTATGCGTCCGGCGCAGGCTGAATACCGTGGCATGATAGATCACTTCCAGCACGGAAAAAAAGACCGTGAAGCGTGACCGGTTGGTCTGTGTTTCAAACATCTTGCTGCCTTGTGCCTAGGACACGCTCTTTTTTAGCAGGGAATTCTTGCCGTTCCTTTACCCAAAGATCATAAGAGAGCAGACATTTGTTAGCAACTCTACCGTGCGCACCACTTTATCAAGGAGCTTACCTTTGAATTTCGACCTATTGGAAACCGAGATGCGCAAGCTGGCATTGGAAGCTGGGGATGTGATCATGGAGATCTACAACTCGGATGATTTCGATGTGCGCGCCAAATCCGATGACAGCCCGGTGACCGCCGCTGACGAAGCGGCAGATGCGCTGATTTCGGCAGGTTTGCGCGCGGCCTTTCCCGACGTGTTGCTGGTGACCGAAGAACAAGCCGACAGCCACAGCGAACAGGCCAGCGCGTTTTTGATCGTTGATCCATTGGATGGCACGAAGGAGTTTATTCACCGTCGTGGCGATTTCACCGTCAACATTGCCTATGTTCGGGACGGGATGCCCATTCGCGGGGTCGTCTATGCCCCTGCCAAAGGACGAATGTTTTTCACCCGTGCCGATGGAGCCAGCGTTGAAGAACAAGGGCCATTCGACAAAACCGCGATTGGCACCTTGTCTCCGATTGCCGTTTCGACCCCGGACAACGCGAACCTTGTTGTTGTCGCGTCGAAATCGCACCGCGATCAGGCCACGGATGACTACATCAACAAATATGCGGTCAAGGACATGACCTCGGCCGGAAGTTCGCTAAAATTTTGCCTTGTCGCCACCGGCGAGGCGGACATCTATCCCCGCGTCGGGCGCACGATGGAATGGGATACGGCCGCGGGTCATGCTGTCTTGAAAGGCGCAGGCGGAGAGGTGGTGCGGTTTGATGATCACAGCCCCCTGACCTACGGCAAGCCGATTTATGAGAACCCCTTTTTCATCGCCCATGCGCGCGGCGTCGAGTTGAAGAAGGCGTGACGCAATGGCCACGCTGATCGTTATTCCTGCACGCTTCGCGTCGGTCCGGTATCCGGGAAAGGCGCTTGTGCCGCTGCGCGGGGCGACGGGCGTGGCCAAGTCGCTGGTGCGCCGCAGTTGGGACGCAGCGCAGGCGGTGCAGGGTGTTGACCGTATCGTCGTGGCTACAGATGACGATCGCATCAAAGACGAGGCCAATGGCTTCGGCGCCGAGGTCGTCATGACCTCGCCACACTGTGCAAACGGCACCGAGCGATGCGCCGAGGCTTTGGACGCGCTGGGTGGTGGGTTCGATACCGTGGTAAACCTTCAGGGGGATGCACCCCTGACACCGCATTGGTTCGTCGAAGATCTGGTCGCCGGGCTGGACGCCCATCCCACTGCAGAAGTCGCCACACCGGTCCTGCGCTGTGATGGTCGCGCTCTGACGGGCTTCCTTGAGGATCGCCGGGCCGGGCGGGTTGGTGGCACAACGGCGGTCTTCGGTGCGGAAGGCAAGGCGCTCTACTTCTCGAAAGAGGTCATTCCGCATACCGAGGGTAACGGCTGGACCGATACGCAGCCCACCCCGGTCTTTCACCACGTTGGTGTCTATGCCTATCGCCCCTCTGCGCTGGCGGCGTATCCGCACTGGGCACCCGGCCCGCTGGAGCAGCTGGAAGGGCTGGAGCAGCTCAGGTTTCTAGAACGCGAACACCCCGTCCAGTGTGTCGAGGTCAAGTCGCGGGGTCGCCAGTTCTGGGAGCTGAACAACCCCGAAGACGTGCCGCGGATCGAAGCGATCTTGACCGAGCTGGGCATGGAATGACAACGCCATCGGTCAGTGTCATCGTGGTCAGTCGGCATCGTCCGCGCGACCTGAAGCGCTGCCTTGCGGGCATTGGTCAACTTTTTCACCCGGCCTACGAAGTCATTGTTGTCGCCGACCCGGCCAGCGCCGAACTGGTGCGTGCAGGTGACTGGCCGGTCAAGGTTGTAGACTGCGATCAGCAAAATATCTCGGTCGCGCGCAATCTGGGGCTTTCGCAAGCTGCGGGCGATATTGTGGCCTTCATTGACGATGATGCGGTGCCAGAGCCGACTTGGCTGACCCACCTCTGCGCGCCCTTCAGCGATCCCGATGTCACGGCGGCGGGTGGCTATGTGCGGGCGCGCAACGGTGTCTCGTTCCAGTGGCAGGGCCGCCGCCTTGATGACATCGGAACCGAGGGGGAGGTGCCAATCGACGGCGACACCCCGCAGCTGTTCAAGACCCACCACGGCTTTGCCATCAAGACCGAAGGCACAAACTTCGCCATTCGGCGTGATGCGCTGAACGCGCTGGGCGGTTTTGACCCTGCCTTTCGATATTTCCTGGATGAAACTGATCTGAACATGCGGCTGGCGCAGATCAAGGCTACTGTTGCAGTTGTGCCGTTGGCGCAGGTGCATCATGGGTTTGCAGCCAACTCAGGCAGGACGCAGGCCCGCACCCCGCGTGACCTGACGCAAATCGGTGCCAGTTGCGCGGTCTTTTCACGCAAATACCCCGGCGCCAAGGGACTGGACAGTGATTACACGCGCCATGAACGCACCCAGCGACAAAGGCTGCTGACCCATATGGTTGAAGGGCGGTTGGAGCCGGGCCAGATTGCACCGCTTTTGGCGACCTTCCGCACCGGCTGGTCCGAGGGTCTTGCGCGCGATCTGGTGCCCCTGCCCGCGCGCGCCTGCTCGGGCGCTGCTTTCGCGCCGTTCCAGTCCGCGCCACCGACCGCACAATCTGTGAAGTTGGCCGGGCGAAGCTGGCAGGCGTTTCGGTTGCGACGACAAGCCCGCAAAATGGTGAAGGAGGGGTCCGTGGTGACTCTGATCTTGCTGTCGCCCAGCGCGCGCCCGTTGCGCGTGATGTTCACAGATGGCGGCTGGTGGGAGGTTTCGGGCGGCCTGTTTGGGCGAACCAAGCGATCCGACCCGCTTCTTCAAAGAACAAGCTTTCGGGCGCGTGTGAAAAAGGAATGGGCATCACTTGTTATGCTCAAAACCAGCAACCAAACGCCATGATATGGCCAAAGTTTAACAATAGACGTTCAGGGAATTTAATTTATACCGACCCGTGATATTGTTAGGGTGTGTCAGGTTATTGTCGCCGACAAAGTTAAACAGAGGTGGAACAGATGAAGCGTAAAGTCACGAAAGCCATTTTCCCGGTTGCGGGACTGGGAACGCGCTTCCTGCCTGCGACAAAGTCCATTCCCAAAGAGATCATGACTTTGGTTGACCGCCCCTTGATCCAATACGCGATCGACGAGGCGCGCGCAGCCGGCATCAAGGAATTCATCTTTGTGACATCACGCGGCAAGGGCGCACTTGAAGATTATTTCGACAACGCCCCCGTGCTTGAGCAAGAGCTTCGCAAGAAGGGTAAAACAGACCTATTGGAAGTGCTCAAAGACACCAATATGGAATCGGGCGCGATCGCCTATATGCGCCAGCACAAGGCGCTTGGTTTGGGCCATGCGGTCTGGTGCGCGCGCCGCCTGATTGCGAACGAACCCTTCGCTGTGATCCTGCCCGATGACGTTATCGCGGCCGAAAAGCCCTGCCTTCAGCAGATGGTCGAAGCCTATGAGGAAACTGGCGGCTGCATGGTGGCCGCGATGGAAGTTCCAGCCGAAAAAGCCAGCGCCTACGGGGTGTTGGACGTGAAGAAAGACATGGGCTCGATGGTGTCGGTCAAGGGGATGGTCGAAAAGCCATCCATCGAAGATGCGCCGTCGAATTTGGCCGTTATCGGGCGATACATCCTGACGCCGGATGTGCTGCGCAGCCTGAACCGCATGAAAAGCGGGGCTGGCGGAGAAATTCAGCTGACCGATGCCATTGCCGATGAAATCGCCCAGGACCGTGATGTATTTGGCTATCGGTTCCGCGGGCAGCGGTTCGATTGCGGCTCGAAAGCGGGGTTCCTTCAGGCCACGGTCGCCTTCGGCATGGCACGTGAAGAGCTTCGTGAAGAGCTTGGCGCCTATCTGCACGATCTTGTCGCACAGCAGAAGGCTGCGGAATAAAAGCCGCATGCGTCGTTTGCCCATGCTGACCCTGGGCGCGGGATGACCACCTTGGCAGACAGCAAAGAACCGACCGCACGATGTCTTGATCTGACACGTCTGGTGTCGCGTGTCGGGCGCGGCGCATGGACAGGTGTCGACCGGGTCGAGGCCGCTTACCTTAATCACCTCCTGTTGCTTGAAACGCCCTTGTTCGCGCTGGTTCGAACGCGGCGAAACTTTACGCTGCTCGACCACAGTGGCACCAAGCAGCTTGCTGAGCGGCTGCATGGGTGCCGCCCTTGGGGATCGCCGGATTGGCGCGCGCGGTCCAGGCTCAGGGCGACCAAGACCCGGATGGCAGCGGAAAGCGACCTGAGGCGGCTTGGACTTGACCATACGGGCCGTCGCAGCTTGGCCAGCCTGCTGACCCGCCATCTGCCGGACGGTTGCGCCTATCTGAACGTTGGCCACTCTAACCTAAGCGACCATGTGTTTCTTGCCCTGCGTCAGGTCAGGGACATGCATCTTAGCGTGCTGGTCCACGATATGATTCCACTCGACTTCCCTGATTTTCAGCGGGATGGGACGGTCACCTCGTTCGCCGCGAAAATGCGTGCTGTGTCGCGCCATGCCGATCTGGTGATTTATAACTCGCGCCAAAGTCAGATTTCTGGCGCTGCGCATTTTGGCCGTATGGGACGCGTGCCAGACAGCGTGGTGGCACATCTGGGCCTTGATGTCCCGACAGTAGCGGAGGCCGTGCCGTCTCATTTGGCGCAAAACAGACCCTATTTCGTGACAGTTGGCACCATTGAGCCGCGCAAGAACCACGCCTTGCTGTTGGATGTGTGGGCGCAGATGGCCAAAACCCGCGCCGCGTCCGATATGCCCACATTGCTGATCATCGGCAAGCGGGGCTGGAAGAACGAAAAGCTGTTTGCCCGGCTTGACGCCCAGCCCGCACATGTCAGGGAGTTGCCTGATCTGTCAGACGCCGAAATGGCGGCTCTTGTCGCCGGTGCGCAGGGGCTTTTGTTTCCAAGTTTTGCCGAAGGGTTTGGCCTGCCGCCGTGCGAAGCCGCCGCGCTGGGCACGCCGGTTGTGGTCCATGACCTGCCCGTTTACAGGGAAATTCTTGGCAAATATCCCATTTACGCAAATGTTGCCGATATATATCTTTGGGAACAAATCGTAACCGAACTGGCTGCCCGACCCGCGACACCCGTGCGCGGATGTGATCTGATTTTGCCAAGCTGGGACGCACATTTCAACTTGGTCTTAAAGATGACGTGATACCCGGATACGACGCGCATTCGGTCTAGGCAAAAAGGGGCACGCTTGAGTGCAATTGGATCATATCGGTTGAGGCTTCAGCGCAAGCGCTGGCGCATTCGTGCTTTTCGCAAAAGGCGCGAACTGACACCCATTCGCAACCGAACTAAGCAAATCGGGTCCTCAGACATCCTGCTTTTTTCGACTTTGCGCAACGAATGCATCCGCCTGCCCTATTTTTTGGACTACTATCGTGAATTGGGAGTGAATCACTTTCTCATTGTTGACAACGGCTCTGATGATGGGTCGCTGGAATACCTTCAAAAGCAGGAAGATGTCTCGGTTTGGCGAACGGAAAGCAGCTATAAGCGCGCGCGATTTGGCGTTGACTGGCTGAACTGGCTACAGCGGAAATACGGTCATGGGCATTGGTGCCTTGTCGTCGATCCCGACGAATTTCTGGTCTATCCTTTTTGCGATTCACGCCCCCTTAGGGCGTTGACCGACTGGCTGGATGCCAGCTCAATCAAAAGCTTCGGCGCGATGCTGTTGGACATGTATCCAAAGGGCTCGCTGGATGCCCAACCTTACAAAGCCGGCCAAGATCCGATCGAGATTACCCATTGGTTCGACAGTGGGAACTACATGATCCAGAAGAACAAGGAGTTTGGGAACCTTTGGATCCAAGGTGGCCCACGTGCGCGCACCTTCTTTTCCGAAAACCCCGAACGCGCACCCGCGTTGAACAAGATACCGCTGGTCAAATGGGATCGCGGCTACACCTATGTCAGCTCGACCCATATGCTGCTGCCGCGCGGTTTGAACCTGGTCTATGATGAATGGGGCGGTGAAAAAGCGTCTGGCTGCCTGTTACATGCAAAGTTTCTGGACACGTTCAGCACGAAATCGGCTGAGGAGCTTGAGCGTCGGCAGCACTATGCCAATAGCCACGAATATCGTGCCTATCACACGAAACTGAAAGACGACGCCGACCTTTGGTGCAAGTGGAGCGAGAAATACATCAACTGGCGCCAGCTCGAAATGCTTGGCCTCATGTCCAAGGGGAACTGGGCATGAGCTTGGGTGTCGTCATGTTGGTGCACGACGCGCTGCACCGCGCTGAACAGCTGGCCCGGCACTGGTCGATAAACGGCTGCCCGGTCGTGCTGCATGTCGATACGCGGGTGGCGCAGTCAGACTATGATCAGTTTGAACAGTCGCTGAGCGATCTGGAAAATGTTCGTTTTTGCAAACGTCACCGGTGTGAATGGGGCACCTGGTCGCTTGTCGCGGCCAGTCAATCCGCGTCGGAACTGATGCTGGAATCTTTCCCCGATGTGCGCCATGTCATGCTGGTATCGGGAAGCTGCCTGCCGCTGCGCCCGGTTGCCGAAATGGTGTCTTATCTGGATGCGCGCCCGCAGACGAACTTTATCGAAAGCGCCGCGACCGAGGATGTGCCATGGACCGTTGGTGGGTTGGACAAGGAACGCTTCACCCTGCGCTTTCCTTTCTCATGGCGCCGTCATCGACGGTTGTTCGACCGGTATGTGCGCTTGCAACGACGCCTTGGCTTCAAGCGAAAAATCCCTTCGGGGATCGTGCCACATCTGGGCAGTCAGTGGTGGTGCCTGACCCGGCAAACGCTGTCCGCCATTCTGCAAGACCCGGATCGCGCGGTCTATGATCGCTATTTCCGGCGTGTCTGGATTCCAGACGAAAGCTATTATCAGACCCTTGTGCGTCGATACTCAACGAATATCGAAAGCCGTTCGCTGACCCTGTCGAAGTTCGATTTTCAGGGCAAGCCACACATCTTTTATGACGACCACCTACAGCTGTTACGGCGATCTGATTGCTTCGTGGCGCGTAAGGTCTGGACCCATGCCAGCAAACTTTACGCCAGCTTCCTGTCGGACGAGTTGAACGTCGCGACCGAGGCAGAACCCAACCCCGGAAAGATCGACCGCATCTTCGCGAAGGCGGTCGAGCAGCGCACCAAAGGCCGCCCCGGGTTGGTCATGCAAAGCCGATTTCCGAACGAAGGTTGGGAGAACGGAACAACAACGTCGCCCTATACGATTTTTGAGGGATTCGCGGACCTGTTCGAGGATTTCGAGGCATGGTTGCAACGCACCGTTGGTGGGCGCGTTCACGGCCACCTTTATGCCAAGGACCAAGCCCATTTCGCAGGCAATGAACCGGTGTGTTTTGGTGCGCTTAGCAACGCAGCCAAGCTTCGGGACTATAACCCCCAAGCCTTTTTGACCAACCTCATTTGGAACACCAAAGGGGAACACCAATGCTTTCAGTTTGGGCCGCGTGACAATCAGGCGATTTCTTGGACGGTTGCCAAGGATCCTAAGGCGCAGATCAATGTGATCTCTGGTGCTTGGGCGGTGCCACTGTTTCACTCCAATCAGAACTTCTTGGATATCCGGCGCAAAGCAGCACGGCTGCAAAGGATCGAGAACGAGCATATTGGCGCTTTGCGGTCAGATTTCGCCCGTGCACGCGTCCGCATTTGGACCTTGGCTGAATTTGTCCTGTACCCAATGGAGCCGCTGCAGGAGGTCATCGACGAAATTGCGCCAAGGCATTCAACGCGCCTGACAGAAGCGCCGAAAATGGTTGCGCTGGGCGGTTTCGGTCAGTTCCTGCAAAACCTGAAGAACCAAGGCATGCACCCTTATCTTATGGGCGACTTTCCCGCCGGACATGACCCGGTGGCCGCCCCGCATCCCCATTCCAAACCGTATCTGGTGAAGTAACTCATGGCGCGTAAATTTGATTGCTTCATTATCTTTGCCGAAATGCGAACCGGATCGAACTTCTTGGAAAGCAACCTCGATCAGTTTCCCGGCCTGAAATGCTATGGAGAGGCGTTCAATCCCTATTTCATGGTCACGCCGAAAATGAAGGAACTGTTCGGCGTCACCGTTGCGATGCGGGACGCTGACCCCATGACCCTGATTGCGCGGATGAAGGAACACGCCCCCGGCCTGCCCGGCTTTCGGTTCTTTCACGACCATGACCCAAGGGTCTTCGATGCGCTGATGGATGATCCGCGCTGTGCGAAAGTGGTTTTGACCCGCAACCTTGTGGATGCCTATATCTCGCGCAAAATCGCGTGGGAAACGGATCAATGGCAGCTGAATGATGTGAAGCATGCCATCAAGAAGAAGGCCAGATTCGTCCCGGAAGAGTTCGAGAAACTCTTTTATCGGATGAAGGATTTTCAGCTGAAGATCAAAGCCAGGCTTCAGCAATCAGGCCAGACGGCCTTCTATCTTGACTATGAGGACGCCCAGCGGATCGAGGTCATCAACGGGTTGGCGCGATATTTGGGCGAGACCACCGAGATTTCGGAGTTTGCGGGCACGTTCAAGAAACAAAACCCCGAACCCGCATCGGACAAGGTGCAGAATTTTGAGGCTCTGCAACAGACCATTGATCGGATTGACCCATTCGACCTCCACAAACTGCCAAACTTTGAACCGGGGCGCCCGCCAGCCATCACTACCTATCTGGCGTCCGAGGCGCTTGAGATGGTGTTTATGCCGATCAAGGGCGGGCCAGATGATCGTATCGTCAACTGGATGAAAGCGCTGGGACCGATCAAGGACGATTTCACGCAGAAAGCCCTACGCCAGTGGAAGCGGCAGCACAAAGCGCACCGGACCTTTACCGTCCTTCGCCACCCTGTCGCACGCCTGCATGCGGCCTTTTGCAGGTATCTGGTCGCCCACGGACCCGATACCTATTGGGACATCAAGCACGCGCTGCGTGAAAGCTATGATGTTTCATTGCCTGTTGCGGAACCGGACGATGGTTGGAACCGACAGGCCCACCGTGACGCCTTCATGCAGTTCATCGGCTTTGTCGGTAAGAACCTTAAGGGGCAAACCGGCATCCGCGTAGATGCTGCATGGGCGTCGCAGACCGCTCTTGTTCAGGGGTTCGCGGGATTTGCCCTGCCCGATCACGTTCTGCGCGAAGATCGGCTTTCCGAAGGATTGGCGGCGATTCTGGCTGAGCTTGATATCGACATCCCGGTGCAATTGCCCGAGGCGGCCCCGGACGCCCCGTTTGCATTGGCCGACATCTATGATGCCGAGATAGAGGCCGCAGTGCGCAAGCTCTATCAGCGGGACTACATGATGTTCGGATTCCGCCCGTGGGATTCGCAGACCTAAGCCTGGCTCAGGCTGCTTTGTTGGACAGGCTGTCGGTCAGAAGGGCGTGCAAGGTCGCGGCGTCGCCATTGGCGCGCAGTTTTGCGCAGATCGACGAATCACGCAACGTGCGCGACACCAACGCAAGCGCCTTAAGGTGATCGACGCCAGAACCTTCCGGCGCGAACAGGGCAAAGACAAGATCGACCGCCTGCTTGTCGACGGCGTCAAAGTCGAAGGGTTTTTCGACCCGCAGAAAACAGCCCACGACTCTGTCAAGACCAGCCAGACGCGCGTGCGGCAACGCCACCCCGCGACCTACACCCGTAGGCCCCAGGGATTCGCGTTGCTGCAAAGCGCTGAACGCTGCGCTCCCGTCAATGCCGTAACATTCCATCGCCATATCCCCAAGGTCCTGAAACAGGCGCTTTTTGGAAGATACTGTGGCGACGACTTTTACGGCCGCAGGATTGAGGATGCTCGAAAGGTCCATCATCAACAACTTTCCCCGCCCGCCATGGGCGGGAGGTTTACGCTTCGTTTTTGGGGTCAATCCAGCCTACATTGCCGTCATCACGGCGATAGACCACATTCATGCCCTCGGTTTTTTCATTGCGGAAAACCAGAACCGGTGCGTGTGCAAGCTCCATCTGCATGACCGCTTCGCCAACCGAGAGTGACGGAATCCGTGTCTCCATTTCGGCGATGATCATGGGCTGGAGTGTCGCGTCATCCGCTTCGTCCTGACCTTCCTCTGAGGCGAGGATATACGAGGCTCCACCGAAAACTTCAACCGGGTCTACGCGATCCTTGTGATGGTCTTTCAAGCGGCGCTTGTAGCGGCGCAACTGCTTCTCCATTTTCTCGGCGCACTGGTCAAAAGCTGCATAGATTTCAGTCGCACTTGCCTTGGCCTGAGCGGTCAGACCGGTGGACAGATGCACAATCGCTTCGCAGACAAATTCATGGGCGCTCTTGGAGAAAACCACCTGAGCGTCGGTCGGGCGTTCGGCGTATTTTTGAACCACGCCTCCAAGCTCCTCCTTCACGTGAATCTGAAGGGCTTCACCAATGTCGATCTGCTTGCCAGTGATTTGATATTGCATGCTAACTCCTATGGTATTTGCAGGCCTCAATACATCATTCCCCTAAGGGAATGATGAAAAAACTATTTTATTACATGACGTTGATAGAGAGTTGCAGAACCCTGTCCGCCCAAATCCTTCTGGGTGTTCCTTGGTGTATGCCCCATGTTCGGGACGACACAAACGAAGGTTAAAGTGTTCATGCATCACCTTCATTTGGCGACGAGTCGAGGGGGGTTGTCAACCACAAGCGCGTGCAATTCCATCATTTGATCGAGAAATTCTGCCCAAGATAGACGCGTCGGACATTCTCGTCGCGGATGACTTCGTCGGTCGTCCCGCTCATCAAAACATGGCCATCGTGAAGGATATAGGCGCGGTCCACAATCTCAAGCGTTTCGCGCACATTGTGGTCGGTAATCAGCACGCCGATGCCCCTGTCTTTCAACTCGTGAACCAGAGTGCGAATCTCTCCGACGGCGATCGGGTCGACGCCCGCGAAAGGCTCATCGAGCAAAAGGTATTTCGGGTCCGAGGCCAGCAGCCGCGCAATTTCCACGCGCCTGCGTTCGCCGCCGGACAGGGCAAGGGCGGGTGCGCGGCGCAGGTGGCTGATCGAAAACTCGCTCAGCAACTCTTCCAGCCGCTCGCGTCGCTTGTGGCGGTCAGGGGTCGAGATTTCGAGGATCGCAAGGATGTTGTCTTCGACGGACAGGCCACGAAAAATGGACATTTCTTGCGGAAGATACCCGATGCCAAACCTCGCGCGACGATACATGGGCAACAGCGTCACATCACGCCCGTCAATCAACACCTGCCCAGCTTCAGGCGTGATCAGGCCAGCGATGGCATAAAAGGTTGTCGTCTTGCCGCAACCGTTGGGGCCCAGCAACGCCACGACCTCGCCGCGATGCAAGTCAAGTGTGACGTCCTGAATAACGGGCTTCTTGCGATAGCTCTTCCGCAGGCCAATGATGCGTAGCCCGGCCTCACCATCTTCGACTGTCAGCTCTGGCGCGTCGCTCATCAGTTCCCACCTGTTTGAATGATCGACTTTACGCGGCCATCCATCGTCCCCGTGCCGGCCCGCAGGTCCACGCTTAGCTTGTCGGACGACAGGGCGTTTTGGCCCTGCGTTAGGATCACATCGCCGGTCATCAGGATCGTTCCGGTGGAAATGGTATAGATCGCTTCGCTAGACTGCGCCGCTTCGGCACCGTTCACGAGCGTTACGCCCTCTGTCGCCAGCAGGCGCGAGATCTCTCCCGTGGTGTCGCTGCCGGTTTCGTATTCGACACGAACCTTGCCCGCAGACAAGCGCATGCTGCCTTGGCTGATCTGAACGTTGCCAACAAACGTGGCCGATCCGTCTGCCTGATCGACATTCAGTTGGTCGGCCGCAATCTCGACCGGAAGGGAGCTGTCATGCTTCAGCCCGCCGAACGCGATTTGCGCTTGGGCGTGTGCCATAATCGGAAAGCTCAACACCAACAAAAGGGCAGCCAGATGTGCGCGCTTGATCACTTTTCTTCCCCCTCTGTCTTGGGTTGGTATATCAGTTTTACCCCACCTTTGAAAACAAGAAGATAGGCACCTTCTTCGGCGTCACTTCGTGTGATTTCGGCATGTCCAGCCGTCAAGTGCCCCATTGGGCCATCAGCTTTGACAGAGCCTGTGGTTTCGACATGGGTGGCATCCAGCGCCGTTGTTAACCCGTCCGACTGGATGCGGTAGTCGGTCGAGGTGACCAATGTCACACCTCCGGACAGATCGACCGTTTTGGTGCCGCCATCAATCACCGCCATCGCCGCGTCGATATCCACTGCCGCGCCGTCTGGCGTTTCGATCCGCGCCGCCAAGGTCTTGGCCGTGAACCGGTTGCTGGTTCCCATTTCGGGCACGGCACTTTCCGCGGAGAAAGTGATGGCTGCCCCGTCTTCGGTGACGCTGGAAAAGCGGGGCCCGGAAATGCGCTGTTCGCCAGTCAGTTCTTCAAGGTTGATGCGTGCATAGGTCAAAGACCTGGTTGGGTCGATGGATTTTGAGATCAGAAACATCGTGGACAACAACGCAAGCGCGGTCACCGGCAGAAGAACTTTCAGCCAGGAAACCAAGCGGGAATAGCGATTGTTGGGTCTGGCCATGTGTCCTCGGTTTGTGTGTCGTTCTGCTTACATATCTAGGCACCCGTCAGAACAATCCAAGGACAGGTCCGCGCCTTGCGCGATGCGTCGCGTAAGCTAGTGAGAGAAGATGTCGATCTCAGGCCAGCCCGCCAAATCCAATTGCGCGCGCATCGGCAGGAAATCGAAACAGGCTTGCGCCATCTCGGTGCGGCCTTCGCGGTCGAGCCGCTGGTTCAGTTCGTCGCGCAACCGGTGCAGATAGAGGACATCCGACGCGGCATAGTCCAACTGGGCGGCGGTCAGCTCTTCCGCGCCCCAATCGCTCATCTGTTGTTGCTTTGAAATGTCGATCTTCAGCAGTTGTTCAAGCAGGTTTTTCAGCCCGTGCCGGTCGGTATAGGTGCGGATCAGTTTCGACGCGATCTTGGTGCAATAGACAGGGGCCGTGACCACGCCAAACGCGTTCAGAAGCGCCGCGATATCGAACCGACCAAAGTGGAACAGCTTCAGCACATCCGGGTCCGCCAGCATCCGTTCAAGGTTTGGCGCGCTGGTCTGGCCTTTTTCGACCTGCACCAGATGCGCATCCCCATCGCCCGACGACATTTGCACCACACACAGCCTGTCGCGATGCGGGTTCAGGCCCATCGTTTCGCAGTCAATGGCGACGACCGGACCAAGGTCCAGCCCATCGGGAAGGTCGCGCTTGTAAAGATGGTTGGCCATGTGTGCCCTCATAATCCGTTTCCCCCCTGATAGGCGCAGAGGGGGCCGGGTTCAATAAGAAGGGATCATTTGCCGTGATACAGGCCCACGACATGTTCGGCTTCAGCGAAAAACAGCCAGCGGCCAGTGACGACGCCTGTCAGATGCAGGGCAAGCGCTAGAAATGCGGTGATGTGACCGGGCGGCGTTAGAAGCAATATGGCTGCGGGCAATGCGCCCGCCAGACCCAGCGCAATCATACGCAGTTTCGCGGCGTGTTTGCGGCCGACGCGAAAGACCATCTCGTCCACCACATAGTTGCGTGCGGTGTGGCCGCTCTCCAGCATCCGCACCTCACCTAGATGGGCAAGCCCGGTGGCGTCCCCTGTTGTTCCCCGCGCGGCGGCGCGTTGGTCGCCGATCCGCCACATGGCGAGCAGGACAAGGGTCAGCGCCAGCAGTAACCAACCGGCGATCTTCGCCTCACCCGCCAATAGCGCACCGCCGCCTAAGGCGTGCAGCAGAAACATGACGGGCGTAAGCGGCTGGTGCCAGCGCCGAATGGTTTTCAGTTGCGCGTATATCATCGAGGTTGTGAAAACGGTCAGAAGCGCAAAAATAGATCCTAATACACCAGAAATCGCCATTTCTGCCCCAAGAAAGATGCGCGGCACAGCAACCAGCGCGAATAGGAACAAGGTCAGGATCGCCGCAATCCCTTCACGGCTCAGCCAGCTTGTGCGCCATTGGCTGAGCGCATAGATCGCGTTCTTCTTATTGCCCAGATGAAAGGTCGAGGCCAGCAGCCCGGCACAAGACAGCGCATAGGCAATCGCGAAAAACGCGAACGCGGTCCCACCGCTGACATCCGGCACGCCCAGCCCCAGCCAAAAGAACAGGCCAAACCCAAGCCCTGACAGCGTGGTGAAAATGATAACACTGGGTGCGGGATGCATCCGTTTCCTCCGTCAGAGCTTTTCGAGCGCTTTATCTAGCCAGCCAAGGAACCCCTGCGGCTCGTCCGCGATCACCTCAAGCGGTTGGGTGTTCAGCGTATCCTTGGCGCGCGGTGGCAGGTATTTGTTCACGGGCTTGGTGCCAAGGTCTGGCATCAGGTCGTATCCACCACGATCCGCCACCAGTTTTGAAACATCGCTGTCCGGGTCGCCAAGATCCCCGAAATGCCGCGCGCCAGAGGGACAGGTGCGCACGCAGGCGGGCACGCGATCCTCTTCCGGCAGGTTCTCGTTGTAGATGCGATCGACGCACAGCGTGCATTTCTTCATGATACCGGCATCGCGATCCATCTCGCGCGCGCCAAAGGGGCAGGCCCAGGCGCATAGTCCGCAACCGATGCAGCGATCTTCGTTGACCAAAACGATTCCGTCTTCGGAACGTTTATAACTGGCGCCAGTCGGGCAAACGGTTACGCAGGGCGCGTCGTCACAATGCAGGCAGGACCGCGGCATGTGGACGGTCTGCGCGGGGCGGCCCTCGGTCTGTGCTTCATAGGAAAACACCCGGTTCAAAAAAGTGCCGCCCGGGTCCGCGCCGTATGGGTCGGTGTCGGACAGCGGCGCGCCATAGTTCTGCGTGTTCCAACCCTTGCACGCAGTCACGCAACCTTGGCACCCCACGCAGGTATCCAGATCAATGACCAGCCCTAGCTTTTTGTCGGTCTTTTCAGGAAGTGAGGTCATCAGATCTTCCTTTTCACGACGTGCGGGGCTTTGTCGACTGGTGACTTGATCGGTGGGTGTGAAGGCTGACTTTCGGCCGGTTTAGGGTCTGCTTTGACAATCTTTACGCGCAAATCGAACCACGCGGCCTGTCCGGTTACGGGGTCCGAATTCGCCCATCTTAGCCCGTCGCCTTTCGGTGGCTGAAGCTCATGAATCAGGTGGTTCAGAAGAAACCCTTCCGTCGCTTCCGGCGCGTCGTTATCCAACGCCCAAGTGCCTTTACGCTTGCCGATGGCATTCCATGTCCAGACCGTCATTGGGTTCAGCGCCGCGTGATGGGCGACGGGCACTGTGATTGATCCATGGGCTGAGGTGACGTGCGCATAGTCGCCATCGGCAAAGCCATGTTCGACCCAAAGATCGGTGGGCAGATACAGATAATTTTTGCCGGTGATCTGGCGCAGCCACGCGTTTTGCGACCCCCATGAATGATACATATGCATCGGGCGCTGGGTCAGGGCGTGGATCGGATATTCATCGGGGTCGACATTCGTATCCTCGAACGGCGGATACCAGATGGGCAGCGGGTCCATCGTCTTTTGGATGCGCGCGCGCAGATGGTCGGGGGGTTGAGTGTCTCCGTGACCTTCGGCGGCCAATTGAAACTTGCGCATCGGCTCGACATAAAGATTGAACACATAGGGCGCTTCAGCGTCGAAGATACCGCGCGCGACGGCCCATTCCTGATAGGCCTTGTTCCAAGGTTTATAAAAGCTCGCCTCGGTCGGAATATGATCGACCCAGAATCCGCCGTTTTCGATATATCGGTCAATTTGGGCTGGATTAGGCTCTCCTCGCCCTTTCCCTGTGCCATCCTTCCCGCGCCACCCTGCCAGCGGTCCAACACCAGGCCTGCGTTCGTGGTTAACTAGGTAGTCGGCGTAGTCCTCAAACTTCGCGGACCCGTCATCCGTGACGAAGCCGGGCAAGCCCAGCTTTGCCCCTAGCTGGATCAGAACCGTCTGAAACCCGCGCACATCGCGGTCGGGCTCAATCACCGGCCAGCGGATCGCATCGGCGGCCCCGTCGGCCTCGCAAATCGGGCGGTCCAGCAGGCTGATGCAATCGTGACGCTCCAGATAGGTCGTGTCGGGCAAGATCAGGTCGGCATAGGCCACCATTTCGGAGCTGTAGGCGTCGGAATAGATGATGTGCGGGATCACGTATTCGCCGTTATCATCCGTGTCGGTCAGCATCCCCATGACCTCGGTCGAGTTCATCGACGAATTCCACGCCATGTTCGCCATATACATGAACAGCGTATCGATCTTGTAAGGATCGCCAGCATGGGCGTTCGATATCACCATATGCATCAGCCCATGCGCCGACATCGGGTTTTCCCATGTGAACGCCTTGTCGATGCGTTTGGCGTTGCCGTTGTCGTCCAAAAGCAGATGCTCCGGCCCCATCGGATATCCCAGATGCGGGCCATCCAGTGGTTGGCCGGGCGTGACGCCAGCATGCGGCCTTGGGTGCGCCTCGGGTGGTTTCGGATAGGGCGGTTTGAACCGGAATCCCCCCGGAACTTCGACAGAGCCGAGAAGGATCTGCAACATATGCAGCGCGCGGCAGGTCTGGAACCCGTTTGAATGCGCCGAGATGCCGCGCATAGCGTGGAAGCTGACCGGCCGTCCGATCATCTTGTCGTGCTTTTGCCCTTTCCAGTCTGTCCACGGCTGGTCGAGCACAATTTCTTCCTCGAACGCGACTCGCGCCAGTTCCGCAGCGATTGAACGGATACGGTCGGCCGTGATGCCCGTTTGTTCAGCGACGGCCTCGGGCGCGTAATCGCCTGACAGATAGCGTTCGGCGAGCAGCTGGAACACCGGGCGATGCGAGATGCCTGCGTGGCGATAGCTTCCCGCCAGATCAGGCATAACACCGGGCGCGTCGTAATCGGCAAGCTTCCCAGTGTCGCGGCACAGCACTTGCGGCCTACCAGTCTCACCACGCAAGAAAAGACCATTTTCAGGCGTGTTAGGCTCTTCATTCACGATAAAGCCCGCGTTGGTGTAACGTGATAGATACCCCAGATCGATCTTACCAGCGCGCAGCAACTCGTGGACCAGCGCAAGGATGAACAGCCCATCCGTCCCCGGCGTAATGCCCACCCAGTCATCCGCAATCGCGTTATATCCCGACCGGATCGGGTTCACGCCGATGATACGCGCGCCACGTTCTTTCAGCTTGCCAAGACCGATCTTGATGGGGTTGCTGTCATGATCTTCGGCCACGCCAAAAAGCATGAACAGTTTGGTGCGATCCCAGTCGGGTTGTCCAAACTCCCAAAATGCGCCGCCCATCGTATAGATACCCGCCGCTGCCATATTGACCGAGCAAAAGCCCCCGTGCGCTGCATAGTTTGGCGTTCCGTAGGCTTGCGCGAACCATGATGTGAAGCTTTGGCTTTGATCGCGTCCAGTGAAAAACGCCATCCGTTTGGGGTCGTTTTCCCGCAATGGGGCCAGCCAACCTGCGGCCATGTCCAAGGCCTCGTCCCAACTGATCTCTTCAAACCCTCCCGACCCGCGCGGGCCGACCCGCTTCAAAGGCGCGCGCAGCCGCGACGGGGCGTAGTGCTGCATGATCCCGGCGGATCCCTTGCCACACAACACCCCTTTGTTCACAGGATGATCGCGGTTGCCTTCGATATAGGCAACCTGCCCGTCCTTCATATGCACGTTGATCCCGCAACGGCACGCACACATATAGCAGGTCGTCTTGCGCACCTCGTCTGACACGCTGGGCGAGGTGTCGATTTGAATGGTCTCGGGGTTGCTCATCTGTTTCGGCCCTGTGGCAAGGTCGGTTCGGTGAGGACAAATCTGCATGATGAAGCGCTGGTTTGAAACTCCTTTGTCCGTCTGCCGAGCCAAACAGCCACTACGCCCTCTCGGTAGGTCCAGTTGCGGAGTGATCTAATGCCAGTGAGGCGGCTTGTTTGGTCGTCGCCATCACAAGCGTCCCTTGCATTGTCAAAACAACCGCAAAGGCCTAGCTTTTCCACCATGAACTACGAGACGATGATCGACGCAGAGACATGGGACTTCATTCGCCGGACCGAGGCCTTCTACCCTCCCGGGGCTGCCGCCTTGGGCATCGATCAGCAGCGCGCGATTTATGACCGGATGTGCCGCGAATTCTTCACCGGATACCCCGAAGGCGTCACAGCGCGCGACGATCTGGCAGGTGAAGTTCCCATCCGCATCTACGAGCGCGGCGCGCACAACGCCACCCTGATCTATTTTCATGGCGGTGGGTTTGTCGTCGGTGGTTTGGATAGCCACGACGATGTTTGCGCCGAGATATGTGACCGCGCTGACATACGTGTCGTAAGCGTCGACTATCGCTTGAGCCCTGAGCACAGCCACCCTGTAGCGTTTGAAGATTCGCTGGAAGCCGCTGAATATGTGACCCTAACATGGCCTGGAATGCATATTCTGGCTGGGGATAGCGCAGGCGGAAACCTTGCCGCAGCGGTTGCGCATGCGACGCGAGGCCTGCATGATTTTTCGGGTCAGATCCTGATCTATCCAGGCTTGGGGGGCGACATGACCAAAGGATCGTATCTGGCACACAAAGACGCGCCGATGCTGACGTTGGAAGATCTGAAGCTTTACACTTTGCTGCGCCATGGTGGAGCTTCGCCCGCGCATGATCCGACTGCTACACCCCTGGCAGATAAAGACTTTTCTGACTTACCGCCCACCGTTTTGATCACCGCGGAATGCGACCCATTGGCGGATGACGGTCGAACTTATCGCAACGCGATCGAGCAGGCAGGAGGCAAAGCGCGCTGGACGAATGAACCCGGTCTTGTGCATGGCTTTTTGCGCGCGCGCCATAGCGTCACCCGCGCCAGGCACAGCTTTGACCGCATCGTCGCGGCCGCAATCGAACTGGCTGCGGGCGACTGGCACGACTGACGCTTTCCCCGGCAGACGAGTTGCCCTAGACTTGGCCCATAACAATATGAGCGGCTGAACCGTTCGCACCTAGAGGAAGAGCCATTCGTCATGTCGCCATTCGGGATATCTCTGTTCCGTGGCCTGCATACCTTGCAGGGTGCAGCGGGACTGGAACGCCGCCTGAAGCGAAGGATCGCAGACGGTCGAGAGCACCCTGATCGCGGGACCGAACGGCTTGGCATCGCTTCGGCAGAGCGGCCGGATGGACCCTTGGTATGGCTGCACCTTACAGGGGGGGATGAGATCGAAAAGGTTTCGGCCCTGATCCAGCATCTGAAGGCAAGTCGCGAGGACCTGAATGTCTTGATAACCACAACGCTCTATGACGCGGAGTTCCCGGATGACACCGGCGCGATTCACCAGTTTTCGCCCTATTCCGGCGTTGGTCCGATCAATGCGTTTCTGAACCATTGGGCGCCTGATGTGGCGTTGTGGGTCGACAGTCAATTGGATGTGCCGTTACTCAGCGAATTGTTCAAACGGAAAGTTCCCGCAATCTGGATCAACGCTCACCTGCCCCGCGAAACGCATGGGCAATGGCGTTGGCTGCCCGGTCTGATGAAATCGGTTCTGACCGGTTTTGACACTATTCTGGCGGAAAACCTCAAAGCTGAACGGGAAATCAGACGACTTGGCGCCGCTTCGTCGCATGTCACCATGTCTGGGCCGTTGCAGATGCAAGTTGTGCCGCCCGGGTGCAACATGGCCGAACGGGATCGGTTTGCAGCCAAGCTTGCCGCCCGACCGGTTTGGCTGGCGGCTGCCACGCACGAAAAGGAAGTGGCGCAAATCCTCGCGGCGCATCGGCAATTGATCCGAAAGTCCCATCGTCTATTGCTGATCATCGAACCCGGCGTGCCCGAAGATGGTCCACGCTTGGCTGAAGACCTTGAGGCTGATGGGTGGAGCGTCGCCTGCCGGTCGCGAGACGAAGACCCGTCACCGGATGTGCAGGTCTTCGTAGCAGATCAGGCCGGAGAGACCGGCCTGTGGATGCATCTGGCACCAATCACGTTCATCGGAGGAAGCTTGGCCGATGAGGCCTGTTTGAACCCCCTCGAACCCGCCGCGTTGGGATCCGTCGTTCTGTTCGGGCCCCTCAAGAACGGTCACAACGAGGCGTTTCGTCGATTGGAAACGGCTGGCGCGGCAAGTATGGTCAAGGATCAAAAGACCCTAACACAGGCTGTTGAGCGCCTTTTGTCGCCTGATTGCGCGGCAAAGATGGCGATGGCGGCGTGGGACATCACAACCAGCGGTGCCGAAGTCAGCGACCTTGTTCGTGACCGCGTCGTCGCGCTGCTGGACCAGGCGGGCGTTTAAATGGTGTGCGAATGAGAGCGCCTGGTTTCTGGTTTACCCCCCCTGACCGTCCGAACTGGCGCGCACGCGCGCTGGCGCCTTTGGGGTGGGTGTATGGGGCCGCAACCGCGCGTCGGTTGGCAAAGGGCACGGGGTATCAGGCAACTGTTCCGGTTGTTTGTATCGGCAACATCAACGCAGGCGGCACAGGCAAGACGCCTACGACCATTGCACTGGCACAGCGGTTGTCAGACCGCGGTCATCAAGTGCATGTGGTGTCGCGGGGTCACAAGGGCGCTCTTGAAGGCCCGCTGCAAGTTGATGAACGGCACCATACCGCAGCCGAGGTTGGCGACGAACCGCTTTTGATGGCTGCTTTCACGACAGTCTGGATCGCCCGTGATCGCGCGGAAGGCGTGAAGTCGGCCGAACAAGCGGGCGCGGACATCATCCTGATGGATGACGGGTTTCAGAACCCAGCCGTTGCCAAAAGTGTCTCTATCGTGGTGGTCGATGCGGTAAAGGGCTTTGGAAATGCGCGCTGCATACCGGCCGGACCCCTGCGCGAACCCATTGACGAAGGGTTGAAGCGCGCGGACATTCTTTTGTCAATTGGCCCTGAAAACGCTCAAACGCGGTTTGTGTCGGAATGGCAGCGGCATATCACTTGCCCACATGCCACGGGTCTCCTGACACCGTTGCAAACAGGCATGGATTGGCAGGGATTGAATGTTCTGGCATTTGCCGGCATTGGCCACCCGGAAAAATTTTTCGCCACCATTCGTGATCTTGGAGCCAATCTGCTTCGTGCAGAGGCGCTGACGGACCACCAGCCATTGACCGAACCGCTTATGAAACGGTTGGAATTCGAAGCGTCGTCACTTGGCGCGCAGCTCGTGACGACCGAAAAAGACGCCGTTCGCCTGCCGGATAGCTTCCGGCGCCGGGTGTTGACAGTTCCGGTGCGACTTTCCGTAGACGACTGGGCTGAGATTGACAGCGCCTTGGCCCGCTTTGGGATAGGCTAGAGCCTGAAATCAAGCTCTAACCCTTGCTTCTAGCTGCCCAGCTTTTCATCAATCAGGGCCGCGAAATCTTCGTATGACATGTTAGAATACTTGGTCCCGTCAATGACGAAGGACGGTGTGGCGTTGATCTCGTCGGCCGCGGCATTGGTCTGGTAGGCGGCCACCAGGCTTTGCGCCATCGCTTCGTCCTGAAGGCAGGCGTTCATCTGGTCATCTGTCATGCCAGCTGTGCGACCCAGTTTGCGCAGGTTGTCCAGAATAAGGCTGGGGTCCCCATCGGCGATCCATTCCTTCTGGCCGGCATAGATCATGCTGGTAAGCCCGAAATAGCGATCATCCCCGCCGCAGCGGGCAATCATGCCTGCCCACAAACCAAAGCGATCGAAATACACTTCGCGGTGGATGAACTTGACCTTGCCTGTATCCACATAGTTTTCTTTCAGCTTCTTGAAGATGTCCTCGTGAAAATTGGCGCAGTGCGGACAGGTGAAAGAGGCGTATTCGATCATTGTGATCGGGGCGTTTTCGTCGCCAAGAACCATATCCTTTGCGGGTTCGACCGCTGCATCGGTGTCTTGGGCTTCGGCCACGTTAACGCCGGGCACAGACCCGTTGTTCTGGCTCATGTAAAACGCGCCGCCACCGATCAGAAGTGCGGCGGCAAGCAAAATAGGAAGAATTCGGGTCATGATATGGTTCAGCCTCTATGATGTCTTTTTCTTCATCAGCACATTTTGTGCCAGTGTCTGAAGCGCGTCGCGCAGGCCTGCATCAGCGACGTCTGCTGTTGCCTCTGCTGCGCGGGCGCGGGTTGCGTCATCGGCTACTGATTCGCGCTTCGGTGCCGGATTAAATTGGGCTTGCCCCTCGGCAAAGCCGGTCGGAGCGGTCTGCGTGATCCTTACGCGGGCGATGGCGTTATATCCATAGACGGCGTTCACCTTTTCGCGCAGCTTGTCTTTTTGCATTTCCAACATGGGAGCTTGGGCGCCAGTCGTCAAAACAGTCAACGTGGCCCCCATGCCACCGCGTCCATAAGAGATATCAACAGGTTTTGCGATTGCTGCGGTGTCCGCGCCGACAATCTCGGCCCAATGGGTCAGGACGCGCGTAACAGCGAAACCGCGCGTTTCGCTTGTTTTTCGGATGCGCGTCGACAGAAGGCTCGATGTCCTTTCAAAGCCCTTCTTGCGGCGCTGATATCCTGTCGATTGTTTCAAGCTGGCACATCCTAGATTTGCCCCTATTTTAAGCTGTTGCAGTTGCTATGCCAGTGCAAAGCTTGGAAAGGGGATAACACTTGTGTGACGCGCCGAATTCTGCCGAGTTGCTGGCGTGGTATGACGTCCACGCCCGAACGCTTCCGTGGCGGGTTGCGCCAAGTGATCGGGCCGCTGGAAGGGCGCCCGATCCCTATGCGGTTTGGCTGTCCGAGATCATGCTGCAACAAACAACTGTCGCCGCCGTTAGGGACTATTTCACCCGATTCATGACACTTTGGCCGACCGTCGACGCTTTGGCCGCTGCCGAAGATGCGCGCGTCATGGGGGAATGGGCGGGGCTTGGATACTACGCGCGGGCGCGCAATCTGCTGAAATGCGCGCGGCTTGTGGCAGGAATGGGTGGATTTCCGACCACCCGCACCGAGCTGGAGGCGCTGCCCGGCATCGGGCCATATACCTCGGCTGCCATTGCTGCCATCGCCTATGATTTGCCCGAAACGGTGGTCGATGGGAATGTTGAACGGGTGATCTCGCGGGTGTTTCAGGTCGAAACGCCATTGCCTGATTCCAAACCTGAGTTGAAGCAGCTTGCCACCACCCTGACACCCCCAATGCGGGCCGGCGACTATGCGCAGGCGGTGATGGATCTGGGGGCCACGATCTGCACCCCGAAATCCCCAGCCTGTGGTATTTGCCCGTGGAATAGAGCCTGTTTGGCGCGTCAAAATGGTCTGCAAGCCACCCTTCCCGCCCGCAAACCGAAAGCGCCAAAGCCCGTTCGTCATGGCATAGCCTATCTGGCGCGTCGCGCAGATGGTCTGTGGCTGGTTGAACGCCGCCCTGACACAGGGCTGTTGGGGGGCATGTTGGGCTGGCCTGGCGCGGCATGGGGCGATGTCGCCAGCGAAGCCCCTCCGATCACTGCGGTATGGCAGGACCCCGGCGTAGAGGTGCGGCACACCTTCACCCATTTCCACCTGATCCTTAATCTGCGCGTCGCCCAAGTGCCAACGCACGCCGAACCCCGTGTCGGTTCGTTTCACAAGATCCGCCCGTCGGACCTTCCGACCGTGATGCGCAAGGCGTTTGACGTGGCGACAGCTTTACTCGCGGATTGAGAGCCGCTTGCTTCGTCGCTATAGATCGGTGAGGGGCAGAAAAGGACAACACCATGGTTCCGGCATCCACGGTTTCCCGATTTCGTAACGCAGCGCCATTCGGTATTTCGATATTGCTGCCAGTTCTGGTCTATATCGCGGCGACGAAAGGCGGCTGGTTCTTGTTGTTGCCACCCCTTGGCACGTGGTGGCTGTATGCAGCGCTGGATGCCCTGATCGGGCGCTACACCAAGAATGCCGACCCAGAGATTTCGGACAAAGACCTATTGTGGTATCGGCTGATCACCGTGGTCTGGTTCCCCATTCAATTCGTTATGATTTATGGCATGATTTGGTATGTCACCGGCGCCGCCCACCTGTCCGTCGCCGAGAAGTTCGGTGTTTTCTTTGGCGTAGGTGTCCTGTCAGGCACCGTCGGCATCGTCTACAGCCATGAACTGATGCACCAATCCAACAGGTTCGAACGCTGGCTGGGCGATCTGCTTCTGGCAACTGTGCTCTACAGCCACTTCCGCACGGAACATCTGCTGGTGCACCACCCCCACGTTGGCACCAGCCGCGATGCGGTGACCGCGCGTTATAACGAGGGGTTCCACCGGTTCTTCCTGCGCGTGGTGCGCGAAGCGCCGATATCTGCCTGGAAGGCCGAAAAAGCAATGCTGGCGCGGCGCAAGTTGTCGCCCTTGGATGGCAGCAACCCGTTCTGGCGCTATGGTGCGCTTCAATTGGTTGCTCTGATCCTTGCGGTTCTGATTGGTGGCTGGCTGGGCCTTGCCCTGTTCGTTTTTCAGGCCTTGGTCGCGATCTGGGAGTTAGAGCTGACTAACTATATCGAGCACTATGGCTTGACCCGCAAACACCTTGGGGATGGCAAGTATGAGCGCGTCATGCCCCATCACAGCTGGAATGCTGATCATCGGGCGTCAAACTGGCTGCTGATCAACCTGCAAAGGCACTCGGACCACCATTACAAGCCGGCGCGGCGGTTTCCACTGTTGCAGACCTATCCCGATGCCGAAGCGCCGCAGTTGCCGCAGGGCTATCCGGTGATGACCGTTGCAGCTTTGATCCCACCCCTGTGGCGGCGCGTGATGAACCCGCGCGTTCGCGCCTGGCGAAAGCTGCATTACCCCGAGATCGAGGATTGGAGCGCCTATAAAGCGGGTAGTTTGCCGCCTCCGCCGATCCGCTAGGGGAAAGGCATCACCGCATCACCCGGTTGCCATGGCTGATATTTGTGCATGACGCGAGCAAGCCGGTCGCTGGTCAAAAAAGTCTCTAACCAAGCGGAAACGCGTGGTGTCGCGTCACGGTCAAAGCGCGGTTTGTCGATCATCGCAAACTGGCGCACGAAGGGCAGGATCGCCAGATCAGCAAGCCGCGGGGACGGGCCGAACAGCCAACCTTTGGTCAGCTGGTTTTCCAACGCCGCCAGCAATGTCATCGCGTCTTGCCGCGTTGCCTCGGGGTCGCTTTGCGGATGGCGCACGGCATATTTGGTCAGGTCCAGCGCCGTCTTGAAGGGACCGTCGAAGGTCTGGATCAAGGCGTCACCGGCATCTGGCATCAGCAGCAGGTTTTCGGGGTCATGCTGGCGCAGCGCCCAAAGCATGATGTCATGGCTTTCATCCACAACGCCCTGATCCGTCAGCAAGCAAGGCACCGTCGCTGAAGGGGAAGTGTCCAGAAAGGCCTGCGGTTTGTCGCGCAACAGGATCTCGCGCAGATCGACCTGAACGCCACTGCTGGCAATCGCCAACCGGGCGCGGATTGCATAGGGACAGCGGCGAAAGGAATAGAGGATCGGGATCATGGGCGACCTTTTGCGGTTTGGCACGATGATTTCGCACTGAACCTGCGATTGCAACCGACCAAAAAAAGACCCCACCCAATGCAGGGCGGGGTCAGTTGAGAAGTGCCGTGGCGGCGGGCCACAGGCACAGGCGGTACCTCGTATTGCGCGCGCAGGGATCTGCGTCGCACAGATTTCAGGATCAGTTCATTTCGGCTCGGATCTGTTGGCGCAGCAGGTCGATCGGAACTTTCTTTCCGTCCTGCCTGAAGTGCCAATAGGTCCAGCCGTTACAGCTGGGCGCGCTTTCAAGTGCGGCCCCCACCTGATGGATCGAGCCGCGCGCTTCGCCCGAGATCAACGTTCCGTCAGCGCGCACTTTGGCAGTTTTGCCACGCGGGCTGGTCAAAACCTCGCCCGGGCGCAGCATGCCGCGTTCGACAAGCTGGCCAAACGGAACTCGCGGTTCGGCGCGTTTCGACGGCGTGGTGGTCAGCGCTTCTTTGTCGAACTTGCGGATCTTCGAGATGCGTTTTTCCGCGACCTTGCGATACGCCTCTTCCCGTTCGATCCCGATGAAATCGCGACCCAGCATCTTGGCAACGGCACCCGTCGTGCCGGTGCCGAAGAAAGGGTCGAGGATCACGTCGCCGGGGTTGGTCGAGCCGATAAGGACGCGGTGCAACAGCGACTCCGGTTTCTGCGTCGGATGCGCCTTGTCCCCATTTTCATCTTTCAAACGCTCATGGCCCGTGCAGATCGGAAGCACCCAGTCAGAGCGCATCTGAATACCCTCATTCAGCGCCTTCAGGGCTTCGTAATTGAACGTATATTTCGAGCCTTCGCCTTTCGACGCCCAGATCATTGTTTCATGCGCGTTGGTAAAGCGTTTGCCGCGGAAATTCGGCATCGGGTTGGACTTGCGCCACACCACGTCATTCAAAATCCAATACCCTTGGTTCTGAAGCTCGGCACCCATGCGAAAGACATTGTGGTAAGATCCGATAACCCAGATCGCCCCGTTGGGCTTCAGGATACGACGGGCGGCGCTCAGCCATGCGCGGGTGAATTGGTCATAGGCTTTGAAACTGTCAAACTGGTCCCAGTGGTCGTCGACGGCATCGACCTTTGAATTGTCAGGACGGTGCAGATCACCCTTCAACTGCAAATTATAAGGCGGATCAGCGAAAATCAGGTCGACCGAGTTTTCCGGCAGACTGTTCATCACTTCGATGCAATCACCATCAATAATCTGATTCAGCGGCAGGTCTACAGCCGCTTTTGCTTTGGTTTTCGTCGTCATTTCTGCCTCTTGTACCCGGCGCATTTTGCGCTCTTTGGTGGCGCATTGAAGCGCTCGTTCTGATGAGATCAGAATGAGTCAAAGGTGATTCGCCGTCAAATTCTTTTTTGAATCAGTCACTTACATATTTATCTTGATACAAGATATTGTGTACCGGCTTGAACGAACGTCTATGGTGTGGGGTCACACCAAGATTTTGAAGCGCCAACCTGTGGCTTTTTGACGGGTATCCTGCGTTCGTTTCCCAACCATAGCCCGGATGCTGTTGCGCCAAATCCACCATGATCCGATCCCGACAGGTTTTGGCGACGATCGAAGCGGCGGAAATCGACAGTGACCGTGCGTCTCCTTTGATGATGGTCTCAGAGGAAATGGTCAGTCCACGGGGGGTCATATTTCCATCGATCAGCAGATGATCCGGGGCTTGGATCAGCCCGGCAACAGCGCGTTCCATGGCCAGATGGCTGGCGCGCAGGATGTTGATCTCGTCGATCTCTTCAACCGAAGCATGCGCGATGGAAACATCCGCGGTCGCGGCAATCAGGTCGTAAAGCGCGACGCGCCTTTTCGCAGACAGCGCCTTGGAATCGTTTAGTCCCTCGGGGATATTGTTCGGGTCAAGCACGACCGCAGCGGCGGTTACCGGGCCAGCCAGCGGGCCGCGCCCCACCTCGTCCACGCCCGCGACACGGCAATATCCGCGCGACAGAGCGGCGGTTTCAAAGCTGAAGTCAGGCAAAGGCTTGGTCATGCCCTTTGGGTGGCCCATCCTGCCAAGGCCCGCAAGCAAAAAAAAAGGGCGGGAGGAAACCTCCCGCCAGTTTGGCGGCGCACCGGGTTAAGGGGATGGTGCCCCGCGGCTCGATGGGCCTAGCGGGACCGCACGATGCGAAACCCTTTGTTCTGCAAGCACACCGGCTCATAAACATCGCGCGGCACGTATTTACCGTATCTGTCGCGCACAACGATGGTGTCCAAGCAAGCGCGGGGCAGCTTCACACGCCGATCGACGCGCTTTTGCAGGCAAGACCTGCCCATGTATTTCGACCGACCGAACTGCGTGTCGAACCGTTTCAGGCAAGAGGCAGGAAGCGCGTTATAGCGATCGACCTTATGGGGGGTCTTTGCGACCGGTTTGTGCGGGCGCTTTGAGGGGTGCCCATGTGGGTGGTGACCATGCGGCCGGTGCACATGCGGGCGGTGTCCACCGTGGCGATGGGTTGCGACGGGCTTGCGCGCGTCGTCTTTTTTGTCAGACAACAGGACACCAATCGTCGCAATGCCCAGAATGGCGGCAAGGAATGGTGCAATATCGGAATCGTCTTTACGTAGTTGGCGCGTGTCTTGTGCAGTCGCCGGCGAGGTCGCCAGCGCCAGCGCCAATGCCGCACTGAGCAGCATTTTCAAGGGGGAAGCGGTGAAGCAGCGGGTCATCATGTTTCCTTTCAAAAAAGGCATCCAAGGGACGCGGGGAAGGTGTAGAAACCGTCGCCCATTGCTGCTTTGACAGGCAATAACAGCCACAGGTCATGCCCTGGCCATGGCTTTGATATTGAATAACCACCGGTCCCACCGCATGGTTGGCGCATGATGAAACAGATACTCTTTTCCCTTGCGCTTGCTGCCGTTGCCCTGCCCGCTCAGGCTGGGTGTTATGCGGACTACAAGGCCAAGCAGGATGATCCCCTGAAATTGCACTATGGTGTAATGGAATTGCCTGAAACGGCATGTGAAAACCGGAAGGCCGCGGCGACCCAGATCCGGGCGCGGCTTGCCGATCAGGGCTGGCTTCTTCTGAAGGTGCAGTCCATTTTTGACGAAGCAGGTCTTGCAGAAAGGAAAGAGAGTGCCGGAGCCTACTTCCTTCGCTACTGACGCACGACGCATGTCAAACCGCATCGTGACACTAGGAATTGTGACAATCGTCGGCGTGCTTTTGGTTGCCGCCGTTCTGTTGTTCATGACTTTGCCAGATGCCAACGCGTTCAATGCGCGCGTCGAACAGATCTTCGTCGAAAACGACGGGCTGACGTCTGGTGCGGAAATCAAACTGTTGGAGATTCTTGCACAGTCAGGGACGGCATTTGCAGATACGTTGACCAGCTACCGCATGGTCATTTTCGTGCTGCTGGTGTTTTCGACCGCGCTGTTGATTGCCGCCTTGGTCTTTCTCATCACTATCATCGGCCTCAACCGCCGCATGAGCGAGATTGAGCGCGCCGGTATTCAGGTCAATTCGCTTTTGATCAGCCGCGAAGAAAGGACTGTCTATCTGAACAACATGGAGTTTTCCCTGACCGAAGCCGCCATCGAAACCCTGTCTGCCCTTGCGGAGGCGCGTATGGATGAAGAGGTGCTGTCTGGGTCCGAGCTTGAGGGGCTGATTTCTGGCCGTGATCCGTCTGATTGCGACGAAGCCGCTGGAGCCACCCGCATCAAACGCCTGCGCGATGCGCTGGGCAACCAGTTGATGAGCGAGCTTTTGGTGAAAACGATCGCGCGGCGCGGCTACATGCTGTCGATCGACAAAGATGTGATCCGAATGCTCTGACGCTGGGCGATGGCGACCCCGGCAGGATTCGAACCTGCAACCTGCCCCTTAGGAGGGGGCTGCTCTATCCAGTTGAGCCACGGGGCCGTTTGGGTTGGGATAGTGATCAGAAAACGGCTTGTCCAGCGTGGTTTAGCGCCGTTTCAGCGTGTCTCCGGCGGCGATCTTGGGCGACAGCTCAATCCGTTCTCCGCCGCCAGCCTCACCATCTTCGGCGCTGCGGTCGGCGATGATCCGGGCCGCCGCGCGGCCGATCTCGGCGCGACAGGCATCCATTGTGGCAAGCTGGCGCGGCAGGCCATCCAGCAGTTCGACCCCATTGAAACCGGCAAGCCCGATTTGGCTTGGCACGTCGATGCCTTGGTCAAGGCAATACAAAAGACCGCCCGCACCGATCATATCGTTGGAGTAATACAAGAAGTCGATTTCTGGTGTGCGTTTCAGCATGGCCTCGGTCATCTCGCGACCTTTGGCCAAGGCGGATCCGCCTTCATAGAACTCACGATCCGCGATTTCGACGCCTTCTTTGGCGAGCGCCTCGGTGAAGCCTTCGAACCGCTTCCGCGCGCGGTGATCAAGCGGCATCTTTGTGCCAAGAAATCCAATGTTGCGATACCCGGCCTTCAGGATTGCTTGCGCCATCTTGCGCCCGGCACGTCGGTGCGAAATACCCACGCAGGCGTCGATCGCCTCGCCATCGGTGTCCATGATCTCGACCACAGGAATGCCGGCTGCTTTCAGCATTGCCTTGGATGCATCCGAATGCTCCAGCCCAGCGATGATCACGCCGGAGGGCCGCCATGACAGCATTTCGTAAAGGACTTTTTCTTCGCGTTCGGGTTTGTAATTGGTGACGCCAACAACGGGTTGCAAAGGCGTTTCGTCCAGCACTTCGTTGATGCCTGTCATCACCTCGGGGAACACCATGTTGCTGAGGGATGGGATGATCACAGCCACAAGGTTGACCCGCTGCGAGGCAAGCGCACCGGCGATTTTGTTGGGCACATAGCCAAGCTCTTTCGAGGCTTCCAGAACCCGTTCGCGGGTCGCCTGGCTGACATCTCCACGATTTCGCAACACCCGACTGACCGTCATTTCGCTGACGCCAGAGGCTTCGGAAACGTCCCTGAGGGTCAGCGGGCGGCGGTTCGGGGGGGTGGGTCGATCAGTCACGAAACTGTCCTAGCATGTCTGTTATTGCACACATGTTAGCGATAAAGTGAAGCTTGGCAATGCCCTCTTTTCACTGCGATGTTAGACTAACAGGCCTAGACCAAACGCCTGACCAAAGCATCATGAAGTTGCGGCGCGCCAGCCACCATGCCCGACAGCTGCGGCGTGGGGTTGTTGAAGCGCGCAGCCAGCCGTGATTTGTCAGAGACTTTGCCGCCGGCCTCTTCGACGATCAGGCTTCCGGCCGCAACATCCCATTCCCAGGTCGGGCGCAGGGTCAGCATGGCGTCAAACCGCCCCTCGCCCACCAACGCCAACCGATAAGCCAGCGAACTGCGAAACTGCCGGTTCACGGGCGGTGCCTTTGCGTCAGTCCAAAACCAAGGCTCGAAATTGGCCTTCGTCGCAAGCACGGTCGCGTCAGTCACGTCAGATTGGGCGCTGACGGAAAGCGCCGTGTTGTTCAGGGTCGCCCCCTGTCCGCGCGCCGCGGCGTAAAGCTTGTCCAGCATGGGAAGATAGACAACGGCTGCCTCGACGATGCCATTGCGGGCGATGGCCAGAGAATGGGACCAGGTTCGTGACCCTTCGATGAAAGACCGGGTGCCGTCGATCGGGTCGACAATGAAGACTTGGTCTGCATCCAGCCGCGCCGCGGTGTCTTCGGTTTCCTCTGACAGCCAGCCATATCCGGGGCGCGCGCTGGTCAGACCTTCGCGCAGCATTCGGTCCACTGCCAGATCGGCTTCGGTCACGGGGCCTTGCCCCCCGGGCTTGTCCCAGCGCTGGGCGTCGCCGTGAAAATAGCCGGTTGCCAGCTTGCCAGCTTCGCGCGCGGCGTCGATCAGAAGGGAAAGGTCATCAGTCACCGGCCAACGTCATCCCGTCGATCAGCAGGCTTGGAACCATCCGGCTAAGATGGGTTTCGGCGTCATTGGCAGGAATGATGCGCCCCAGCATATCGCGAAGATTGCCCGCGATGGTGCATTCATTCACTGGATAGGCGATTTGCCCGTTTTCAACCCAGAACCCCGACGCACCGCGCGAATAGTCCCCGGTCGTGGGGTTGATTGTGGACCCAATCATCGACGTGACCAAAAGCCCCGTGCCCATCTGGGCAATCAGATCATCGCGGGTCATATTGCCCTGCGTTAGGGTCACATTTGAGATCGAAGGCGAGGGTGGAGACGATGTGCCCCGCGAGGCGCTTGCCGTGCTTTTCAAGCCCAGCTTATGTGCGGTGGCAAGATCCATCGTCCACCCAGTCAGCATGCCGTTGTCGATGATTTTGCGACGATAGGTTGCCAGCCCCTCGCCATCAAAAGGGCGTGTACCGGATATCCGGGGGCGATGCGGGTCCTCGATCAGGTCTATCCCGTCAGGCAAAACCTGTTCCCCCAAGGCGTCGCGCAGCCACGACGACCCTCGCGCAATCGACGCCCCGTTTACGGCGGCCAGAAGGTGTCCGACCAGCGACGAGGAAATGCGTTCATCAAACAAAACCGGATAAGCGCCAGTCGGGGGCTTGCGCGCGCCCGCTCGTTCGACTGTGCGATTGCCGGCCTTGGTGCCGATCTCATGCGCGCTGGGCAGATCTGCCTGAAACGTCCGCATTTCACCTGCATAGTCGCGTTCCATCGCAGCGCCCTCGCCGGTAATTGCTACGACCGAAATGGCGCGGTTTGTGCGCCCATATCCCCCCGAAAAGCCATTGCTGGTGGTCAAATGAAACTGATGCCGCCCATAGCCTGCAGAACTGGTGGACACTTGTGTGACTCCCTTGACCGCCAAAGCTGCGGCTTCAGCTTCGGCTGCGTCGCGTTCCAGCATGGCGGGGTCGGGTTCATCTGCCGGGTCAATAAGCTCCAGCGCATCAAGATCCCAGCTGCGCGCCAGATCAGGCGCCTCTGCCAAACGAATATGGGGATCGTCTGGTGCCTCTTTCGCCATCGCCACCGCACGTTCAGCCATCGTTTCGATGGTCAGGGCCGAGGTGTCAGAGGCCGAAACGCAGGCTTGCCGCTGCCCCACCAAAACCCGCAACCCGATATCAATGCCCTCGGACCGTTCAGCATGTTCAAGCTTGCCATTCAACACGTCGATGGACAGCGATGTTCCATCGACGGCCAGCGCATCGGCCTGGTCGGCGCCAGCGTTGCGGGCGGCATCCAGCAGGTGTTGGGTCAGCCGTTCAAGCGTGTCGGTCATGATGGTCCTTTCTTGGTCTGTCCTTCAGGTAACGATCGACGGGCGTGGTCGCAAGGTGTCTCTGGCCTAACGACGCGCGCTGCGCTAGCACAGAAACAAGGGAGGAATGATGATGACTGACATGACCGGAAAAACAGTTCTGATCACCGGCGCAAGCCGCGGGATAGGAGAGGCTGCCGCGCATATCTTCGCCCAAGCTGGCGCGAATGTGGTGTTGACCGCGCGCGGAACTTCGCAAATCAACGCCATTGCACAAGCGATCGGGGACCGGGCGCTTGCGGTGCCCTGTGATGTCTCGCGCTGGGAAGATGTGAAAGCCGCTGTCGACGCTGCGGTGAAACGCTTCGGAACCGTTGATGTGTTGATCAATAACGCCGGAATTATCGACCCAATTGGGCCGATAATAGACTCTAATCCGGCCGAATGGGGTCACGTGATCGACGTGAACCTGAAAGGCGTTTACTACGGCATTCGTGCCGTGATGCCGATTATGGCCGCCCAGAAAAGCGGCTCGGTCCTGACCATCAGCTCAGGCGCGGCACATACCGCGCTGGAGGGTTGGGCGCACTACTGTGTTTCAAAGGCTGGCGTTCACATGATGACCAAGGCGCTGCACAAAGAAGGTGCGGGCAAAGGCATTCGCGCCATGGGCCTGTCGCCCGGAACAGTGGCCACGCAGATGCAGCGCGAGATCAAGTCATCCGGCATCAACGCCGTCGCGCAACTGAAATGGTCCGACCATATCCCTCCGGAATGGCCCGCGCGCGCACTTTTGTGGATGTGCAGTGATGATGCAGACGAATTTCTGGGCGAAGAGATTTCGCTGCGGGAAGAAGACATTCGTGACCGCGCAAAGGTTCGCGGATGATCGACGTCACAAAAGAGGGCGGCGTCTGGACGGTTACAATCAACCGCCCTGACAAAGCAAATTCGTTGACCAAAACGATGCTTGAAGAGCTTGGCCAGATTGCTCAAGACGCAGCAGGTGATGCGCGCGTTCTGTTGTTAACGGGCGCAGGCAAGGTGTTTTCAGCTGGCGCAGATCTGGACGAGGCGCGCGCAGGTTTGGCCACTGACAACGTATGGGAACGGCTGTCCGGCGCGATTGCCGCAGCGCCTTGCCTGACCATTGCCGCCCTGAACGGAACGCTGGCTGGGGGCGCTTTCGGCATGGCCTTGGCGTGCGATTTGCGTATCGCCGTGCCAGAAGCGAAATTTTTCTATCCGGTGATGAAGCTGGGGTTCTTGCCGCAACCATCTGATCCGGCGCGAATGGAGGCTTTGATCGGTCCGGCGCGCACCAAGATGATCCTTATGGCAGGACAAAAAGTATCGGCTGACGAAGCGGTGCAGTGGGGCCTGATTGATCGCGTCGTGCCGGCAGATGACCTAATGCGAGCGGCCTTGGAGCTGGCTGAACATGCGCGCGGGCAAACCGCCCAGCATGTCGCCCGGATGAAAGCGATGATGGGGTGATTGTGGCTCTATCCAACCCCAATTGCGCCATTTGTTGCGTGACTCTCTTAGATGAACCTCGTCGGCTATGACACCATTCCATAGCGCCGCTTTTCACCCAAAGTCGCGCCAAAAGCACAGAATCCTTGCCCTTTGAGGTCAAACCGCTATCCATGCGGAACAGTTTCACAAGGACTCTTTCTGTAAGGGGATGGACATGGAAAGCCGCCCGGAAATTCTGGATCAGGCGTTGGCCTATCTGACTCAGGCGTGGGAGATCGCGGAAGGGTGGCTGCTGTCTCCGGCGGCGTGGTCGCAATTCGCGGTGCTGGTGGTGGCCTATCTTGCTGCGCGGGTGGTGAACAGCAAGCTCGCGCCCTTTCTGACCAAGGTTCTGACGCCCGCGGAGGAGCGCACGAACCTGATTGCCAAGGCTCGACTTTTCACCCTGATTTTCTTGCCGCTGACGATGCCGTTGTTGGCGTGGGCCTTCACCGCGCTGGGCGAACAGGTGACCCGATCGGTCTTTGGCTCCGGAGCGGTGATTGCGTTTGGGAAACGGGTCTTTCTGTTCCTTGCGGTGCGCGCTTTCGCGCGTCAAATCCTCAAGGATCCGTTCCTGAAGCTGATTGGCAAGTATGTTCTGGTGCCGGTGGCCGCACTTTATGCTGTCGGATTTTTGGGCCCGGTGGCGACTAAGCTGGACGAAACGATCGTGCCGCTGGGCAATATGAGCTTCTCGCTGCTGTTCGCGATCCGCTTTGCAGTAATCAGCGGCCTTATCTATTGGTTTGGCAGATGGTCGAACGATCAAACCGTGCAGGCGATCAAGCAGCAGAAAGAAATGCGCCCCGCCACGCGCGAATTGGCGGCCAAAGCGGCCGAGATCGGAATTTTTGGCGCCGCTTTTCTGATCTTGATGAACATCATGGGCATCAACCTGACCTCGTTGGCGGTTCTGGGTGGTGCGATCGGTGTCGGTCTTGGCTTCGGTTTGCAGCAGATCGCCTCGAACTTCATTTCGGGCGTCATCTTGCTTTTGGAAGGGCAAGCGACGGTTGGCGACTATGTTGAACTTGATGGCGGAGAAGCAGGCACCATCGTCAAAATGACCGCTCGCGCCGCCATATTAGAGACGTTTGACGGCCGTTGGATCGTGGTTCCCAATGAACATTTTATCACCACCCGGGTGGTGAACTATTCGGACGCAGGCAGCGCAAACCGGTATGAGGCACCCTTTTCCGTTAGCTATGATACCGACATTGAAGCTCTTTCCGAGATCATCGAAACCGAAGTTGCGAAGCTTGATTTCGTGCTGACTGACAGCGACGAACATATGCCCGACTGCGAGCTGCGCGCCTTTGGCGACAGCGGCATCGATTTCGCCTTGGAGTTCTGGGTCAACGGTATTGACGATGGTCGCAACAAATTCACACCACGTGTGATGATGCAGATCTGGAAGACGCTGAAGGCCAACAACATCGAAATCCCATATCCGCATCGTGTGGTCGAAATGAAGACCCCGGACAAAGCGCTTTCGTGAAACGTGCGCTCGTCATCGGTGCGGGCCCTGCTGGGCTGATGGCGGCATCCCAATTGTCCGAAGCAGGCCTGTTGGTCACAATCGCCGACGCCAAGCCATCGCCAGCGCGCAAGTTTCTGATGGCGGGTAAATCCGGCCTGAACCTGACCAAGGACGAACCGCTTGAGGATTTTCTGGGCCATATCCATGGACCGGAAAGCTTGCGTCGGATCGTCGCTGCATTTGGCCCCGAGCATGTTCAGCGATGGGCGCAGAGCTTGGGACAGTCGGTGTTCACTGGCAGTTCGGGCCGGGTGTTCCCGAAAGCGATGAAGGCGTCACCGCTGTTGCGCGCGTGGCTGGCGCAATTGCAAGCGCGCGGCGTCACCCTGAACCGAGGCTGGCGCTGGGTTGGACTGGACGGTGGTTCGGTTGAGTTTCAGACCCCATCTGGCAGGCAGATCCTGACCCCCGACGTGACGGTGCTGGCATTGGGCGGGGCAAGCTGGTCGCGATTGGGGTCAGATGGAAAATGGGTCTCTATCCTTGCGCAAAAGGGTGTCTATTGCACGCCGTTTGCGCCCTCGAATGCGGGTCTGCGCGTTGCTTGGTCGCCGCATATGGAGCGGCACTTCGGCGCGCCCATAAAGCCCGCGCGTTTGACCGCCGGTGATCGCACAGTGCTTGGTGAGTTCGTGATCTCGTCGCGTGGGCTGGAAGGCAGTGCGATCTATGCAATCAGCCGTGCGGTGCGTCAGGGAGCGGCGTTGACGGTTGATCTGGTTCCTGGGCGTGAGTTGGCGGATGTTGCCGCGCGGTTGGCTAAACCCCAAGGCAAGACAAGCTTGTCGAACCATCTGCGAAAGACGCTCAAGCTTGATCCCGCGCGCATTGCGCTGCTTCAGGAGTTTTCGCGCCCCCTCCCAAGCGATCCGCAGGCACTTGCGCGCTTGGTCAAAACGCTGCCGATCCGCCACAAAGGCCTGCGCCCAATAGATGAAGCGATTTCGACTGCGGGCGGGCTGTCCTTTGATGCGCTGGATGATGGGTTGATGATCCGTGCCCTTCCCGGCGTCTTCGCTTGCGGCGAGATGCTGGATTGGGACGCCCCAACGGGCGGCTATCTGTTGACCACCTGCTTTGCAACCGGTCACCACGCCGGGCGCGCGGCGGCAAATTGGGTGCGCAATCAGGCCTGAGAGGCGCGTTGATACGCCCCACGGCTTCGCAGAGGTTTGGCGTAAGCGCGGAAATCGGTGTTCTCCAGTGGGAAACCCGCCGCAATCGCCCATGTTCCGCAATGCACCGCTAGAATGTCCGGCACGGTCATTTTTTCACCCATCAGGAAGGGCGCATCCCCTTTGCGTCGCATCAGCTCGTCAATCGACTGGGAAAACTCCCATTTCAGGCTCTGTTTCACCTCGGGAACACGTTTTTCCTTGGGCAGGACAAAGGTGTGCCGTGCGGCCGTCCACAACGTTGCGTCCAGCTCATCAAGGATGAACTGGGTAAATCCATCCTGCCGTGCTCGTTCGATCGTCCCTGCAGGGTGTGTCATGTCGCCATGTTTGTCAGCCAGATACTGGATGATCGCGGTGCTGTCCGTCAGAACCGCCGTGCCATCCAAAAGCACCGGCACCTTGCCAGCCGGGTTGAACGCCATGAGTGCGTCAGAGCGTGGAGGGTGCGTCATCCGCGCATAGCTTTGGCCAAGCTCCTCTAGCATCCAGAGGACCCGGAAGGTGCGGGACACGGTTGGTCCGATAACGGTATAGTTCATGCTCGGCTACCTAACATTGCCAGCCGGATCAACATGCGTTCCGTCAACGCCATCACCGGGGCCTTTTGCGCAGAGCGCAAGGTAAGGTCTGTTTCGACCAGAATTTCCAACGCTTGTTCAAGCCGCCTTAGGCCCCATTGCTGGGCCTGTCGCACCATGCGGTCGCGATTCTTGAAGTGAACCGGCGGGCGCAGACGGTTGATACCTTGGCCGGGGCCGCCCGGATCGGCGCAGGCTGCATGTAAAAGCCGGAAATGTCGGGTCGCATTGATGCAAATCCAGACCGGGTCGCTGCCTTGGCCCTGCAATCGGGTCAAAAGAGGGCCGATTTCGCCCGATCGGCCTTCGGCAACCGTGTGCAGAAGGTCGTCCATTTCGGCTTCGACGGAAGCCGGCGCGACGGCCAACACGTCATCCGGGGTCACCGGGCTTGCGTCGGAAAGCTTGTAGAGCCCCAGCTTTTCTACGGTTTGCCGGAAATCACCTGGGTCCAACACACGTGACAGGCCGACCAGCTCATTCATCGCTTCGGGGCCAACCTGGCCGACGCCGGCGCGCTTTAGATCTGCCTCGATTTCGTCGCGCGACGGGGGGTCATCATAGATGCCAACTGCAAACGCGTTGGGATGACCTTCAAAGAGCTTGCGCAACTTGCCGCGCGGCTTCAGGTTGCCCGCCGTTACCACGACCTGCGCGTCCCCGTCTTTCCAGCCGTCCAGCGCGGACAGGATCACATCGGCGATGGTTTCAGTGGCATCCTCGACAAAGGCAACGCGCGGGCCGGGGAAAAACCCCTGCGCCTTGATCGCATCGGTCAGAAGCGCCGGATCTTTCCGCAATTCACCGGCGGAAATGCGGGTCAGACGCATTTCTTCGTCGCCCTGAGGACCAATTAGGTTTTTGATCAGCTCTTGCCGTTTCAGCGCAACGCGCATCGCGTCGCCGCCAAAGATCAAAACGCCAGTGCGCCCGGTGTCAGGCTTGGCGAAATACCGAGAGGCATCGCGTGGCGCGAGCTTCATTCGTCCCAGCCCGAGTAGGTCGCCGCGAACCGCGTAACCATCAGGTCGGCCAGCGAGACCATCAGGCGCCGATAGGCGTCGCGTTCCACCGAAGCGGTCGAAACCGTCGAGCCCTCGGTCGAATAGGACGCGAAGTTTGACACGCTGCCTTGCTGCACGACTTCACCGGTCGCAATCGCAGTCACGGCGAATTCGATTGCGCCAAGCACCTGCGTGCGCGTGATCTCCTGACGCGGCGTGACGCCCACACCTTCGGCGCGTGTGGTGATCGTATAGTCCAGCTTGTAGGGCGCAGCGAGGTTGCGGCCCAACCGCTCTTCCAGCCGTTTTACCAGTTCATAGCTGTTGGCGTCGGACGGCGCGGCGATGGTTACGGCCCCGCGCAACCCGTCAGCCGACCCACCCGGCGCATAGACCGGGGTAAATCCGCAAGCGGATAGCGCCGCCGTGGCGACCAATGAGGTCAGGAAAAACCGGCGATCAGACAACGACATTCACAATGCGCCCCGGAACCACGATGACTTTCTTGGGCGACTTGCCATCAAGCGCCCTGATCACAGCATCCTCGGCCAGCGCCAGTTTTTCAACCTCGGCCTTGTCCATATCCTTCGGCACGCTGATTTCTGCGCGCCGTTTGCCGTTGATCTGGATGGGCAGGGTGACTGTGTCGTCGACCAGCATCGCCTCGTCCGCTTTGGGCCATGGGGCTTGGGCCGCCAGCCCTTCTCCACCCAGCATTTGCCAGATTTCTTCCGACAGGTGCGGGGTCATCGGGCTCATCAACTGGGCCAGTGCTTGCATCGCTTGTTTCTGGGCCTTGCCGCCAGCTTTCGACTTCGCGATGGCGTTCTGAAAGGCGTAAAGCTTGGCGATGGCGGCGTTAAAGCCGAAGCTTTCAATGCCCATCGTCACATCATGGATCGCCTTGTGCATGGCGCGCAGAAGGTCGGTGTCATCGCCGTCTGCATCGTCCATTTCCGCGATCTTGGTGGCGGTGGCGTGGACGCGGGCCAAGTGCTTGGCTGCGGCTTCCGCACCCGACGCGGTCCATTCCACGTCGCGTTCGGGGGGCGAATCGCTCAGCACGAACCAGCGGGCGGTGTCTGCCCCGAAGGATGAGATGATGTTCGCCGGATCGACCACATTCTTCTTGGATTTCGACATTTTGGCGGATGGGATGACCTCGACCTCGGTCCCGCAGGCCCCAAGGCGCGCACCGCTTTCGGTCCACTCGATGTCTTCGGGCAAGTGATACACGGGCCGGTCGTTTTCATCGCGTGTGACATAGATTTCATGCGTCACCATGCCCTGCGTGAACAGCGCATTGAACGGCTCGATCGCTTTGTCGGGTAGATGGCCGCAGATGTTCATCGCACGGGCAAAGAAGCGGGAATAGAGCAGGTGCAGGATCGCGTGTTCGATGCCGCCGATATACTGGTCGACATTCATCCAATAAGACGCGTCGTCCATATCAGTGGGCGTGGCCGCGTTGGGGGACGTGAAACGCGCGAAATACCAGGACGAATCGACAAACGTGTCCATCGTGTCGGTTTCGCGCTGGGCGGGCTTGCCGCAGGACGGACATTTGCAGTCGCGCCATGTGGGGTGACGGTCCAGCGGGTTGCCGGGCACGTCGAAGGTGACGTCCTCGGGCAGTTTGACCGGCAAATTCTCTTTCTTTTCAGGCACAACGCCGCAGTCGGGGCAATGAACGACGGGAATCGGGCAGCCCCAATAGCGCTGGCGGGATAGGCCCCAGTCGCGCAGGCGGAACTTCTCGACGCCTTTGCCCCAGCCTGCCTTTTCGGCAAACGCAATGGTGGCCTCTATCGCCTCGTCGCCCGTGGCCTCGTCCAAATCAGCGAAGTGGTTGATCCATTTCACTTTTTCGGTTTTTGGCGGCACGAAGGCGTCATTCTTGACGGGTTGCGGATCGTCCAGCGACAGGAATGTGTCGATCACCGGCAGATCATACTTGCGGCAGAAATCGAGGTCGCGCTGGTCATGGGCCGGGCAGGCGAAGATCGCGCCGGTGCCGTAATCCATCAGGATGAAGTTGGCGATCCAGACCGGCAGTTCCCAATTCGGGTGCAGCGGATGTTTCACGCGGAGGCCGGTGTCGTAGCCCAGCTTCTCGGCGGTTTCGATGGCTTCTTCCGTGGTGCCACCCTTGCGCATATCGGCAAGTTTGGCGGCAATCTCGGGGTTTTCGGCTTCCAGTGCCTTGGAAATTGGGTGGTCGGGCGAGATACCGATGAAGGACGCGCCCATCAGCGTGTCGGGGCGGGTCGTATAGACCTCAATCTCGCCGCCATCGGTGCGTTCAAAGCTGAATTGCAGACCCTGCGATTTGCCAATCCAGTTGGCCTGCATGGTGCGCACCTTCTCGGGCCAGTTGTCCAGACCGTCCAATGCGTCCAATAGCTCGCCGGAGTAGTCAGATATCTTAAAGAACCATTGCGTCAGGTCGCGACGCTCCACCGGGGCACCGGATCGCCAACCGCAGCCGTCGATCACCTGTTCATTGGCCAAAACGGTCATATCGACCGGATCCCAGTTCACCGTGGCGTTCTTGCGGTAAACCAGCCCGCGCTCCATGAAATCAATGAACATGGATTGCTGCTGGCCGTAATATTCCGGGTCGCAGGTGGCGAATTCGCGCGACCAGTCGATGGACAGGCCCAAAGGCTTCATCTGACCCTTCATGGTCTTGATGTTGTCATAGGTCCACGTGCCGGGGTGGCCACCCTGCGCCATTGCCGCGTTTTCAGCCGGCATCCCGAACGCATCCCATCCCATCGGGTGCAACACACTGTAACCACAGGAAGATTTGTAGCGCGCGATCACGTCGCCCATGGTGTAGTTGCGCACGTGCCCCATATGGATGCGGCCCGATGGGTAGGGAAACATCTCAAGCACATAATACTTGGGGCGGGTTTCATCTCGCTTGGCGGTGAAAATCCCGGCCGTGTCCCAGGCTTCTTGCCATTTCGGTTCGATATCGGCGGCGGTGTATCGCGACATGGGGTCGTGTCCTTGATGTAGAAACGCCGGGCGTGTGGCCCGGCGCTTGTCTTATTCCTATGGTCGATCCGGGTCTAGAGGTTGCCGTCACGAATCCGCAGCTGGCGCGCGCGGGTCAGGATCGCATCTTCGACCTTGCGCACCGCTTCGGCACTGGCCGGACCGGAGCTTGTATAAAGCGCAACTGACAGCGACCGGGCGTCCAACGCGGGGTCGCGCACATAAACGGTGGCTTTATGGGCGGTGCCGCCACCGGGCGGACGACCAAAGCCAAAGACGATGATACCCGAGAAAGGATCAGCCGCCTGAACCGGCATGAAGCTCAATACATCCAACGAAGCGTTCCAGATATAGCGGTTCACCTCGACCGTGGTATTGGGGTCGTCCACGTTCTTGAACAGATCCCAGATGGTTTCACGCGGCTCTTCTGCTTGAGGGGTATGGCGAATCGCCTGACCCTGCTGCTGGTTGTTTCCAGAACCACCAAAGATATTGCCGGACCCGGCAGATCCGCTACCGCCACCGCAGGCAGACAGCCCGAGAATGCCAACCAATGAAATCCCGAATGCGACAGACTTGACGATGCGCATAAAACAGCCCCGTTTCCTCAATTTCCTCTTGTTAGTATATAAGGGCCATGAGGCGAGCAAGCGTTTTCCCAAAAGCGGCCCGTGCACGCCAAACCGCTGGAAAAGACGGGTATTCCTGTGATCGGGATGATGAGCTTGGCGAAACTGTGGCATAGAAGCACCAATTCCGGCCGCAATCCGAATTCTGGTTTAGCATTTCTTGCAAACCTCGGCGGAAAGGTAGATTGAACCATCATACTCAATTCGGATTTCCCTGAATTGAGGTGCACTCTTGAAAACACATGAGGGAAAACGAAATGAAAAAGATTCTCTTCGCTTCGACCGCCCTGGTTGCTTCGGCTGGCTTTGCTGCCGCTGAAATCAGCTTCTCGGGCGAAGCCGGTATGGGCTTCATCTACGACGACGTTTCTGGCGACTGGTCGCCCGACTACTACACCACTCTGTCGGTTTCGATGACTGGTGAAACTGATGGCGGCCTGGGCTTCGGCGCAGACTTCGACATCACGACCGCAAATGGCGCTAGCCTGGTCGACCAAACCACTGTTTATATCGAAGGCGGCTTCGGCAAGTTCTCGGTTGGTAACGTTGGTTCGGCTGTTGACGCAAAACTGGGTCTGTCGGACATCGGTTACTCGGGCCTCGGCACCGACAACGTTGCAGAAGCTCTGGTTGACGCTGCCGACATGGGCAACGTGATGTATGATGGCACCTTCGGTGACTTCGGTGTTGCAATGTCGTACGACATGCAGGGCATGGAGAACTTCTCGATCGCCGCCACCTACAACATGGGCGACTACAACTTCGGCATCGGTTATGATGACTGGGGCAACATCGCTGCTGGCAGCGCATTCCACGTGAAAGCTGGCGCTAATATCGCTGACTTCTCGCTGAACGCTCTGTATTCGCGCGCCGACGATGCTGACATCACTTCCTACGGTATCACTGCTGGCTACACCATGGGTGCAGTTGGTGTGACCGCCGCTTACTCGGAAGTCGACGTTGCTGGTGTTTCGGCTGACGCATACGGCATTGGTGTTAAATACGACCTGGGTGGCGGTGCTTCCGTCAACGCTGGCGTCGGTGAAGTTGGCGGCGTGACCGTTGCTGACCTCGGCATCATCATGGTATTCTAATCCTAACGGATTAGTTACTTAGGGAAGAGCGGGCCTTGTGCCCGCTCTTTTCTTTTGGGACACCTGTATCTGAACCATCAGACAACCGGGGTGCCCATGCCGCTTTCAGATATCCAGGATCGTATCGCCAAGGAAGAAACCCGCACAGGTCGTGCGCCGGGATCGACCAAGCTGATTGCAGTTTCCAAAGTTCAGCCGCTGGAACGGATCGTTTCAGTGCTTGAAGAAGGCCACCGCGTTTTCGGAGAGAACAAGGTGCAAGAAGCCGCTGGCAAATGGCCGGACCTGAAAGCGCGTTTCGACGGGGTCGAGCTGCATTTGATCGGCCCGCTGCAATCCAACAAGACCCGTCAGGCGATGGGCTTGTTCGACGTGATCCATTCGGTTGACCGCCCCAAACTGGCCCGCGCCATCGCCCGCATCGCCGAAGAAGAAGGGCATTGCCCGAAACTGTTCATTCAGGTGAACACCGGCGAGGAGCCTCAGAAGGCCGGGATCATGCCCGACGATCTGGACGCTTTTGTCGCCGAATGCCGCGACTTGGGTCTGCCCGTCGTCGGTCTGATGTGTATCCCGCCCGTTGATGAAGAACCCAGCCTGCATTTCGCACTGCTGGCCAAGATGGCCAAGCGCAACGGGCTCACGCAGCTTTCCATGGGGATGAGCAGCGATTTCGAAAGCGCGATTGCGCAAGGTGCGACGCATGTCCGGGTAGGGTCTGCGATTTTTGGCGAGCGGGACTACGGCTAGCGCACGATTATCCGGCTGCGTGGTGTCCAGCGCGCGACGATCCAGCGCAGATCGTCGGGTGCAAAGGCAAGACACCCGGCGGTTGGGTGGCGCGGTTTGCGCCATTGGTGAATGAAGATGGCAGACCCCTTGCCGGGCTCCGCGACGGGCCAGTTCCAGTCACTTATCAGCACAAGATCATAAAGACGCGGGGACATGCGCAGGGCTTCGTGGCTGAACGGGTAATCCTTTGCCGTGACCCAATGATTATAGGCCGGGTCGTTAGGATCATCCGACCAGATGTCGCGCAGCCCAATGGGGCGCACCGGAATTGAGCCGGTCTGTGGGGGTGTCGTCCGGTCCCCCCGAAAGCCACCACCAACCATCCGCCAGACCCCGCGTGGCGTGGCCAAATCGCCTTCGCGCTTGTCATTGGTCATGCCACCGCGCCCGATTGCGACGGGAAAGCGTCGCCCCATGAACCGCGCGCCCCAACGTGTGACAACCATGTCGCCGCGACGGGGGATCACAGAAGATGCCCCGATTTGGCCGCCTTGGTCGCCAGATAATCCGCGTTGTGTGTGCCTTTGCCCACTTTCAGCGGCACGCGTTCGGCGACGTGGATGCCAGCACCCTCCATCATCGCGACCTTGCGCGGGTTATTTGTCATCAGGCGCACGGATGAGAACCCCAGAGACTTGAGGATTTCGGACCCAATGCGGAAGTCGCGCTCATCATCCTCAAAGCCCAAGCGGTGGTTCGCCTCGACCGTGTCAAACCCTTGGTCTTGCAGCGAATAAGCGCGCATCTTGTTGGCAAGCCCGATGCCGCGCCCCTCTTGGTTGAGGTAGAGCAGGATGCCGCGCCCTTCCTCTCCCATCCGGGCTAGCGCGGTGTGCAGTTGCGGGCCGCAGTCGCATTTCAGGCTGCCCAGCACGTCGCCGGTGAAACACGCCGAGTGCAGGCGCGCCAGAACCGGTTCGTCGCGGGACGGGCGCCCGATTTCAACCGCGTAATGTTCTTCGCTGCCATCGTTTGGGCGGAAGATGTGCAGGCGACCGGCGTCGCTGACGGACAGGGGCAGGCGGGCGTGGATGACGGAAGACAGGGACAGATCGTCCACGATGGCGTCGTCCAGCGATATGGTCGTCAGGTTGTCCTGAGACGCGATTTCCCGCGCGTTAGAGACGTCTATCACCAAGGTCGCGGGCAAAAGTCGGGCGGTTTTGCACAGCGCGATGGACAGCGCCTCCAGCGTATCATTCCCGCCGCGAACCGTGCGAAACGGCCCTTTCATTGGGTGGGTCAGGTCATCGGCTGGGTCTGCAACGGACGCGACCCAGTCGCAGCCGGCGTCCCGAGGTAGCTCGATCCGGGCAACCTGATCGGAATAGGCGCGCGCCTTCAGGGTGTCTGCCCGGCGCGGGGTGATGGCAAGCACAGGGGCGCCGAGGGTGCGCATATCCGCGAGCCTTCCCGATGACAGCGTTTCGGCCGCCGCAACCAATACCGTACGCGCTCCACGGGTCAGCATCACCGGCACCCCCATGCGCAGATCGGCGCGGGCGCGGGCCAAAAGCTCTGTCTGGTTGGGGGCAAGCGTCATGGTGGTCCTTTCAGCCCCATAGTTAGTGGGAACTGTCACGATATGAAACATTTACCGGCGAATTGACACGAGGCCGTGAGGCACTTGTTGCAAATCTTGCCAATCGAGTGAGTGGGCAACATGTCTATACAAGCACGACAGAGGAGCCCGGATATGTCCACGCTGAAAAAGATACTGTTGGTTGATGATGACGAGGACCTGCGCGACGCGCTGGCCGAACAGCTTTTGATGACCGAGGACTTCGATGTCTTCGAAGCCGTTAACGGTGCCGAGGCGATCACCAAATCGAAAGAGGCGATCTATGACCTTGTGATCCTTGATGTGGGCCTGCCTGACACGGATGGGCGCGAGCTGTGCCGCGTGATGCGCAAACAGGGCGTGAAATGCCCCATTGTGATGCTGACCGGCCATGACACCGACTCCGACACCATTTTGGGTCTGGATGCGGGGGCGAATGACTATGTCTCCAAACCCTTCAAATTCCCGGTGCTTCTGGCCCGCATTCGCGCCCAGCTGCGCCAACATGAGCAGAGCGAAGACGCCATCTTCCAGCTTGGGCCGTATACGTTCAAACCGTCGATGAAGATGCTGATCACCGAGGATGACCGCAAGGTTCGCCTGACCGAGAAAGAGACCAATATCCTCAAGTTCCTATACCGCTCAAACGACGGCGTGGTGGCGCGCGATGTGCTGCTGCACGAGGTCTGGGGCTATAACGCAGGCGTCACAACCCACACGTTAGAGACACATATCTATCGCCTGCGCCAAAAGATCGAGCCCGATCCGTCAAACGCGCGGCTGTTGGTGACGGAGAGCGGCGGGTATCGCCTGAACGCTTAGAATTCCCTCGTGCCCGGGGTTATGGGCACATTCCTCCCTGACGGACTGGCCGGGCCTTTGTGCCCGGTCATTTTTTTGTGAATGTCGGCTGTGCTGACAACGCCGACCTCTGAAGCCCTCACTTTAGCGCTCGCGGACTGCACCAAGTGGTCGCTCCGCAGGGCGGGCTACGACGTGGTGGTGGCCAAGTCATTGCAAGCGCTACTTGGAGAATAGACGTCTATCTATCGAAGCCGAAAAATGCGCTAGAACATTGTCCAGTGCTTCAACGTCATCGATCTTGTTTTTCCAATATACATGCACGTGAGCGCTACTAGCTTGGGTCTTTGTAACCCTCACGAAGCCATTGTTGACTAAAACAGCTTCGTCTGCCCCATCAAGGATGATGTTTGACGATATAAAATTGTGTTTGTGACCACGGTTTATACCTCCGATTTTCACGCCCTTATAAATGACGGCAATTTGCATTTTCCCACTTTGAAATTCGAAAGTGCCAACACTATGCTGGTGCACTACATAGGCCCGCAAATCGGCGCTCAAATTGGTAATGGCATCTTCAAGAGGTACCGCATTTTTGGGAAATGACTGGACCCCGCCGCCAATGAGTATGCCAGCTTGCACACGTTTTCCGAGTAGATCTTCTTCTGACACGCCCGATGCGGTCATGATCGCCGCATAGTCCCTTTCAGGAATTGCAAGTGTTCGAATGTCCTTCTCCGCGGCATAAAGGTCTGTTTGTTCCGGGATTTCGTTTGCGACAACCCAGCCGTGCACGATCCCGGCACCTTGTAACTTAAAGTCTTCAACATAACGCCCGACTTGATCAACGGCATCAGACTTAGCCCTATCTTTCTTGACTTCGATCACGTGCTTTGCGCCGTCGCAATGTTGCAGCAACAAATCGATGCGCCCGCTTGGCAGCGTCAGTTGTTGTGCGACAAGTGAATATCCTTCGCCAAAAACACATGAGACGGATCGAGAGAGAAGGATTTCAAAGTACCGCTCGCTTGCCATGCACGCTCCATTCTTTCGGCGTCGGTTTGATCTGGATGCAGGTTACACCGCATTAAGATAGCTCAGATTCCATAATACGATGATTGCAGCACAACAAGACAGAGCACCTCGCCAATCACTCCATAGTGAAACTTCATCGAGATTTCTTTGTTGCTTTCTATGTTTGCTCCAATCTCCGGAACGGACTCGAACCAGACATTTGTCAAACACGACCCCCCTCACCCCTCCGGCCGAACCGCCTCGTCCCCCATCAAATACCTTGGCCCAGCCCCTTTATCCGCCGCCACATCGTCAGGGTTGTAAAGCGCGCAGCGGTCTAGCGATAAACACCCGCACCCAATGCAGCCGTCCAGCTTGTTGCGCAGGCGGGTTAGGGCCTCGATCTGTTCATCAAGCTCGGCGCGGAAGTCTTGGGAAATCTCGGTCCAGTCTTTCGCGGTGGGGGTTCGACCCTGCGGCAGGCGGGACAGCACCTCTCGGATGCGGTCCAAGGTGAATCCGAACTTCTGCGCGATCATCACGAAGCTCAGCCGCCTTATGTCCGAACGCAAAAACCGCCTTTGTCCGCCCGCGTTGCGTTCGGGTGCGACCAGCCCTTGGGTTTCGTAATAGCGGATCGCGGACACGGCCAGCCCTGTGCGGTTTGCCAAAGTGCCGATCGAAATCTCGTTTCTGCGGTCCATGGGAATCCCTAAAGAAAAAGCTTGAGCTAAAGTGAGCTTTAGGAATTACCAAGGGAATCATAACAGATCAAGGAGGCCAAAATGGCAATTCTGGAACATGTGAATGTGACCGTATCAGACCCCAAGGCGACCGCCGCGTGGTTGGGCGCGGTGTTTGACTGGAAAATCCGTTGGGAAGGCGATGCGATGTCGGGTGGGTACACCGCCCATGTGGGGGATGAGGGCAGCTATGTGGCTCTATAAAAGCCTAATAGCGCCATGGATGACCCGCAACATTCCTATACCACGCGCGCCGGGTTGAACCATGTGGGCGTCACCGTGGATGACATCGACGCAGTTGAAACGCGGGTGAAAGCCGCCGGATTCACGCCGCATAACCATGGAGATTATGAACCGGGGCGGCGGTTTTATTTCGATGACCATGATGGCATGGAATGGGAAGTGGTGTCTTATGCCTGACGGGCGGGGGCGGGCGAAACTCGCCCCTGTTCACTTTTTGCCCCGTCCTCTATGGTCGCCCCAAACGCGCGTTCACCGGAGGATATCATGAGCTTCACCCTTGCCACATGGAACATTAACTCGGTGCGTCTGCGCGAGCCGATTGTGCAGAAGCTTCTGGCCGAGGAAGGCCCTGACGTTCTGTGCCTTCAGGAATGCAAAAGCCCGGTCGAGAAGATCCCGACCGAAGGTTTCGCCGCGCTGGGCTACACCCACATGGTGGCGCGCGGGCAGAAGGGCTATAACGGCGTCGCGATCCTGTCGCGCCTGCCGATGAAAGAGGTGGTGAGCTTCGGTTTCGCTGGTCTTGATCATGCCCGCCACATCGCGGGGCAGCTGGAAAACGGCGTCACGATCCACAATTTCTATGTGCCCGCAGGCGGCGACGTGCCGGACCGTGAGGTGAACGAGAAGTTCGGGCAGAAACTTGATTACCTGACAGACATGCGCGACCAGTTTGCCCGCGAAAAGCCGGGCAAGTCGATCCTTGTGGGCGATCTGAACATCGCTCCGCGCGAAGACGATGTTTGGTCTCACAAGCAGCTTCTGAAAGTGGTCAGCCACACGCCGGTCGAGGTTGAAGCACTGGCCGAGGTTCAGGACGCCGCCAAATGGGTCGATATCACCCGGCAGGATATCCCCGAGGGGCAGCTTTACAGCTGGTGGAGCTATCGTGCGAAGGATTGGAACGCGGCGGATAAGGGGCGGCGGCTGGATCACATCTGGGCCACGCCTGACATCTCGAACGCGGGTCACGCTTCGCGGGTCTTGCGCGATGCGCGCGGGTGGGAAAAACCATCTGACCACGCCCCGGTCTTTGCCACTTTCGACCTTTAAAACCGGCAGGGTAGGGGTCATATAGACCCTAGCGAATTTGAAGGAGCTTACGCGATGGAACTCGAACTTGGTGGTGCACCGGCCGCAGTTGATCTGATCAAGGATGTCGGCGAAGCAACCTTCATGCAGGACGTGGTCGAAGCCTCGCAAGAGGTTCCGATCATCGTTGATTTCTGGGCGCCGTGGTGTGGACCGTGCAAAACGCTTGGCCCCGCACTGGAAGCTGCCGTCACCGAGGCGGGTGGCAAGGTCCGCATGGTTAAGGTCAATGTGGACGAAAACCAGATGATCGCAGGTCAGTTGCGTGTGCAGTCTATCCCAACGGTTTACGCCTTCTGGCAGGGTCAGCCCGCCGATGGGTTTCAAGGCGCCGTGCCGCCGTCTGAGATCAAGGAGTTTGTGAACCGAGTGGCTGCGCTGGGCGGTGATGCGGATAACGGGCTGGCGGATGCGATTGCTGCCGCAGACGAGATGCTTGAGGCTGGCGCAATTGACGACGCCGCGCAAACCTATGCCGCGATCCTGGAAGAAGACCCCAACAGTGCCGCCGCCTTTGGTGGGCTGGCACGCGCGCATATTGCGGCTGGCAAACCCGATGAGGCCGAAGCCGTTCTTAACGGCGCTCCTGCTGAGATTTCTGACGCCGCTGAACTTGAGGCCGCGCGCGCGCAGATCGAACTGGCGCGGCAGGCGGAAAACGCAGGTCCGGTGACCGAACTGCGCGCTGCGGTGGACGCGAACGCTGATGATCACCAGTCGCGCTTTGATCTGGCGGTTGCCCTGAATGCGTCAGGCGACGTGCAAGGCGCCGTTGACGAATTGCTAGAGCTTTTCCGCAGGGATAGAGACTGGAATGACGGGGCCGCCAAGGCGCAACTGTTCACGATTTTCGACGCGCTGGATGCGAAGGACCCGATTGCTTTGACCGGTCGGCGCAAGCTGTCGTCGATGATCTTTGTGTGATCGCGCAAGCCGCGCTACAGTGGGCCCATGATCTCAGCTGCTGACCTGCCCGACTTCCTGCCGTTGTTCCCCTTGCCGGGGGCGCTGCTCTTGCCGCGCGGGCGGCTGCCTTTGCATGTATTCGAACCGCGCTATCTGGCGATGTTCGATGACGCGCTAAAGACACCTGAACGGATGATCGGGATGATCCAGCCCATGGGCGAAGAATGCGGCGAAGATACGCGACTGCATTCCATCGGCTGTGCAGGGCGTATCACCTCGTTCACCGAAACCGAGGATGGGCGCTATATGATCACCTTGACCGGTGTGTCACGGTTTCGTCTGGGATCTGTGCAACAGGGCTTCACGCCATATCTTCGGGCCGAACTGGACTGGCGCAGCTTCGACCGTGATCTTGGGCAGCCCGAACACGACCCAAGCATGGACCGTGACGCATTTTTGGACCTATTGACCCGCTTTTTCGAACTGGAAGAACTGCAAACAGACTGGGAAAGCCTGCGAACTGCCGAAGACGAGTTGATGATCAACGCGCTGTCGATGTTGTGCCCGTTCGACCCGGAAGACAAGCAGGCGTTGCTGGAGGCGCCTTCGCTCAGCACCCGCCGCGAGACTCTGGTAACGCTGATGGAATATGCCCTTCGTAAAGGCGTGGGCGAGGAGAAAGTGCAATGACCGACCCGCAAGCAACTCAATTTGACCGTCGCATGATCGAAGCGCTCGTCTGCCCGGTCACTCAAACCGTGCTGAGCTATGACGCCGACAAGCAGGAGCTTGTGTCGAAAGCGGCCCGGTTGGCTTTTCCGATCCGGGGTGGCATTCCGGTGATGTTGGTGGACGAAGCGCGCAAGATCGAAGACTAGGCCCTCAGATCTGTCGGCCCTGAAGCAAGCGCGGCAGATCGCCGGTCAGCCCAGCGGCTTCGCGGATGAAGCCCCGACGCAGACCCGGCATCGCATTCACCACCCCAAGCCCAAGATCGCGAACGGTGCGTAGGATGGGATTATCATTTGAAAACAATCGGTTGGTAGCTTCGGTCGCGGCGACCATCTGCGCCACGTCGAACCGGCGCCATTGCTGGTAACGCTCTAGCACATCCAGCCGTCCGATATCCTCGCCGCGCCGACGGGCGAGGGTCAGCACCTCGGCCAGGGCGGCCACATCTTTCAATCCGGCGTTCAACCCTTGCCCCGCAATCGGGTGCAATCCATGTGCTGCGTCACCCACCAACGCCAGTCGGTCGGCCACAAAAGCGTCGGCAACCGTCAGGTTAAGCGGATAGGTGAAGCGCGCGCCCGCCAGAGTGATGTCGCCCAGAAACGACCCAAACCTTGGGCGCAGTTCCTGAAGATAGCCTTCGTCATCAAGCGCATGGATGCGGGCGGCTTCTTCATGAGTTTCGGTCCACACGATCGAGCTTTGGTTGCCCGGCAACGGCAAGATGGCCAAGGGACCAGACGGCATGAAAAACTGGTGCGCCGCGCCGTTATGCGGCAGCGCGTGGCTAATCGCGCAGACCAGCGATGTCTGCCCGTAATCATGGCCGTGCCGTTTAATGCCAGCGCGTTCACATGTGCCGGACCGGCGCCCATCACAGCCCACGACCAATCGGCCTTTCAGGTGCTTGCCTGACGCAAGTTCAAGTGTAGCCGAGGCGGGGCCGACCGTCTGCGCAACCACGGTTTCCTGGTCAATTAGGGTCACTTTCGGGTGCGACTCGACCGCGTCCAGAAGGGCGCGGGACAGGAACCGATCTTCGACCATATAGCCCATTGGGCCTTCGTCGATTTCGGCGTGGTCGAACTCAAGCACGAACGGGCTGGGGCCTTCGCCGGGCCTACCGTCGGAAATGCGGATATCCAGAAGCGGTTGGGCACTGGGCGCGACCTTAGGCCAGACACCAAGAGCTGACAGCAGCCGTTGCGAGGCCAGCGCAAGCGCATAACCACGACCATCGAAATCCTCGCCCCCACGCGCTCCTTTGGGCAACGCGTCAATAATCGTGACGGTAAAGCCGGTATCGGCCAGAGCAAGCGCCAGAGCAGGGCCGTTCAACCCACCGCCAACGATCAGAATATCGGCATCAAATTCCATATTGCCTTTTTGAACCCGTTGTCGGGGATTGTCCATGCGCGCCAGCGCCGCTACCGTCACGATTATACAGAACAGGAGGGCCCGATGAACAACGCATGGCTGACCATGAGCATGGGCGACCTCGGCCGCGGGATTTGCTCTGGTGAAATCAACCCGATCGCCCTGACCCAGACCTTTCTTGAGGCGATCAAGGCGCACAAGTTTGCAGATCGCATCTATGCGCGGCTCACCGAAGATCGGGCGCTTTCAGAGGCCAGCGCAGCCGCTGCTCGCGCCGCATCCGGTAATCGGCTGGGGATGCTGGACGGTGTGCCGATCAGCTGGAAAGACCTGTTTGACACGGCAGGGGTCGCGACCGAGGCCGGATCGGCGTTGTTGAAGGACCGCCTGCCAACATGCGACGCGCAAGTGCTGCGCAATGCCACCGCGCAGGGTCTGGTCTGCCTCGGCAAAACCCACATGAGTGAGCTGGCCTTTTCAGGCCTTGGCCTGAACCCGGTGACGGCGACCAGCCCATGTGTGAATGATCACGACGCGGTGTCGGGCGGGTCCAGCTCGGGTGCGGCAACATCGGTAGCGTTTGGGCTCGCTGCAGGCGGAATAGGGTCTGATACGGGCGGATCTGTGCGCATCCCTTCGGCCTGGAATGACCTTGTGGGTCTGAAAACCACCTCCGGTCGCTTATCGCTTGACGGTGTCGTGCCGTTGGCCGCCAGTTTTGATACGGTCGGACCGCTGTGCCGAACGGTTGAAGATGCAGCGCTTATGCTTGCGGTTCTTGAAGGTGCTGCGCCCGCTGATCTGCGCGGTGCCAGTTTGAAAGGTGCACGGCTATTGGTGCTCGAAAATGGTTTGGAAGGTGCGCGGGGGGCTCCGAAGGCTGGTTTCGACAGTGCGCTGGATCGCCTGATGGACGGGGGCGCCGTGGTTCGGCGCGCCAAATTGCCGATTGTAGATGAGGCCCTCTCCATGTCGGGCGTGCTGTTCACCACCGAAGCCTATGCCACATGGCAAGACGAGATCGAGGCCCAACCCGACTTGATGTTCGCCGAAGTGCGCGACCGTTTCCGCGCAGGTGCGCAGTTTTCTGGCACGGCCTTCGTGCGCGCATGGCAGCGGCTCAAGGCGATCCGAGAAGAATACCACGCTCTGGTTGCCGGTTTCGATGCCGTGGTTCTGCCCACGTCGCCTATCATGCCGCCAAACATCGACCGTCTGATGAACGACCATGACTACTATGTCGAAGAAAACCTCTGGGCGCTGCGAAATACCCGGATTGGAAATCTGATGGGGTCATGCGGACTGACGGTGCCGACGGGCCTTCCTTCCACTGGCTTTATGATGCTGGGTGCGCCTATGGCTGAACAACGCCTGTTGCGCCTGGGCGCTGCTGCCGAAGCGGTGTTGGCGTAAAGACACATCTTGAACCTGCAAGCACCGAATTTATCGGCGTTTTTCTGGACCCGCCGCGGAATGCGGGCTATCGTTGGTTCAAACGGGGCGCAATGATCCCGATATTTGAGGCAGTATAAGACGTTCACATGACGTTTCCCGAGCGGTATTCCAGCTTGCCAGAATATGCATTTCCGCGGTTGCGGAGCCTCCTTGATGCCCATCAGCCGGGCGGTGAGGTGATGCATATGACCATCGGTGAGCCAAAGCACCCATTCCCGGAATGGGTCACGCAGGTTATTGCCGATCACACCGAAGAATTCGGACTGTATCCGCCAAATGATGGGTCGCCAGAGCTTCTTGCGGTGATCGCGGGTTGGCTTGAACGTCGCTATGGTGTCCGCCTTGATCCGACGCGACAGATCATGGCGTTGAACGGCACACGCGAAGGGTTGTTCAATACGCTGATCGCACTGTGCCCCGAAATGACCGCACGCGGGGAACGGCCCGTCGTTCTGATTCCCAACCCGTTTTATCAGGTCTATGCGGTGGCCGCAGTGACGGTTGGCGCTGAACCTGTCTTCTTGCCTGCTACGGCTGAAAACGGGTTCCTGCCCGACTATTCGCAACTTTCACCAGACGTTCTGAACCGCACCGAGGTCGCCTATATCTGCTCGCCAAGCAACCCACAGGGTGCCGTTGCAGATCGCGACTATTGGGCGAGCCTGATTGCGTTGGCCGAAAAGCACGATTTCAAGATATTCGCCGACGAATGCTATTCCGAGATCTACCGCGACACCCCGCCCCCCGGCGCACTTGAAGTCGCATCAGAGGGCGGCGCAGACCCTGAACGGGTCGTGGCGTTTCATTCGCTGTCAAAACGATCAAACCTTCCGGGCCTGCGGTCTGGATTTGTCGCTGGCGGGCCGGAGTCTATCCGCCGCGTGCGCCAATTGCGGGCCTATGCCGGTGCGCCGTTGCCGCTGCCCTTGCAGCGCGTCGCGGAACGCGCTTGGGCGGATGAGGTGCATGTGGCCGCATCCCGCAAGCTCTATCAGGAAAAATACGCGCTGGCGGACAAAGTGTTCGAAGGCGTCGAAGGCTACAACGCACCAAATGCGGGCTTCTTTCTTTGGCTGCCGGTCAAAGACGGTGAAAAGGCGGCAATGAAGCTTTGGACCGAAACAGGCGTGCGGGTGCTTCCCGGTGCGTATCTGTCGCGGGATGTGAACGGTAAAAACCCCGGAAAGGGGTATATTCGGGTCGCCCTGGTGGCCCCAAAACAAGAAATGCAGCACGGGTTGGAAAAGATCCGTGACTGCCTCTTTAAGTGAGGACGTGGTGGTATGGCGTATCAGGCGAAACAACGGGATCCCATCTTTGACAGCAACACGCAGGCTGTGATCGAGCGGCGAGGCAAAGAGCTTTTGGGGCTGGGCCTTATTGCGCTTGGCATCATCTTAGCCCTGATCCTTGGCAGCTATTCACCGGAAGATCCGGGCTGGATGTCGGCAACTGACACGCCGGCGCAAAATGCGTTGGGGCGTTTGGGGGCATTCATCGCCTCGCCGCTTGCGGTTATCGCTGGGCTTGGTGCGTGGTCGCTTTCGTTGATCCTTGGCGTCTGGGGCGTTCGTATGACCTTTCATATTGGCGAAGACCGCGCCATGGGGCGCCTGATCTTTGCGCCGATCGCCGTCGCGCTGTGTTCCATCTATGCCTCGACATTGGTGCCGGGCGCGGGTTGGACCCATTCGTTCGGGTTGGGCGGATTGTTTGGCGATACCGTTCTGGGCGCACTTCTGGCAGGCCTGCCCTTCAGCGCCGGTCTGGGGTTGAAGATCATGTCTGCGATCGCAGCTGTGGCGGCGCTTTTCGCGGTCCTGTTTGTCATCGGCGTTGACCGTTTCGAACTTCAGCGCCTTGGCCATTTCCTGCTTGTTGGCGTTGTGATGACCTATGCAGGTGTCGTTTCGCTTTTGGGCAAAGGTGCCAAGGGTGCGGCACTTGGTGCAACGGCCACGGCCCGCCGCATGCAGGCAAGAAACGCTGCCCGTAAGGACCATCGCATCACCAGCGCCGAGGATGATGAGGTCTTTGACAACGAATTCACCGCCCCACCGCCGTTGCGCGCGGCACGCGTGCGTCGTCCTGAACCGCCGCTGCATGGCGCTGTCGCCCCGTCCCATGACGAGATGTTCGATGACCCCGCGCCCGCGCCCGCACCTACGAAACCGGGTTTGTTAGAGACACTTTTCCGTCGCACGCCCGAACCAGAATTGGTTGAGATGCCTACATTTGACGGTGACATCCCCGAAGGTTTGGGGGGCGAAGATCGTATTCGTGCCAAGATTGCGTCAGCCTTGAAAAACCGCGCGCACCATACGCCCTTGGCCGACCCGTCCCGGCTGGAACCGCCGCTGGAACGAGCCGTTGCGCGCCACCGTCGCAGCCCCGACCCGATCATCCTGAACACGGCCCCGCAGCCAGAGCCGACCGCCGTCGCACCCAGCCCAGATCAAGTGGATGCGTCGGAAATGTCGCAGGACGATGACCTGATCGTCGAGGATTTGATGGATCCAAACGCTGCTGCAGCCGAACCGCGCGTCTACACGCCGGCCCATGCAGGCCTGACCCAGCCCGCCAAGAAGGTTGTGCAGCACACGACCCGCAAGCCCGTTCAACCTTCGACACGGGCCAAGGCCGAAGCCCAGCCATCGCTGAAGTTTGAAGAAAGCCATCCTGACTATGAATTGCCGCCGCTAAACCTGCTGGCCAATCCGGTGACAATCGAACGCCATCACCTGTCGGATGAGGCGCTAGAGGAAAACGCCCGGATGCTGGAAGCCGTGCTGGACGACTATGGCGTGAAAGGTGAGATCGTTTCAGTCCGCCCCGGCCCCGTTGTCACGATGTATGAACTGGAACCCGCGCCGGGCTTGAAGGCCAGCCGGGTCATTGGACTGGCCGATGATATTGCCCGGTCGATGTCTGCCTTGTCCGCGCGTGTATCCACCGTGCCCGGCCGATCGGTGATCGGTATCGAATTGCCGAACGAAAAGCGTGAAATGGTGTCGTTCCGCGAAATCCTGTCCACACGTGATTTTGGCGACGGCAATATGCGTCTGCCACTGGCGCTGGGCAAGGATATCGGGGGCGACCCGATCGTCGCCAACCTTGCCAAGATGCCTCACTTGCTGATTGCAGGGACGACCGGATCGGGCAAATCGGTGGCGATCAACACGATGATCCTGTCACTGTTGTATCGCCTGACGCCGGAAGAATGTCGGATGATCATGATCGACCCGAAGATGCTGGAACTTAGTGTCTATGATGGCATTCCGCACCTGTTGTCGCCGGTCGTGACCGACCCGAAAAAGGCCGTCGTGGCTCTGAAATGGGTCGTGGGCGAGATGGAAGACCGTTATCGCAAGATGTCCAAAATGGGCGTGCGCAACATCGAAGGCTATAACGGCCGCGTCGCCGACACGTTGGCCAAAGGCGAGATGTTCGAACGCACCGTGCAAACCGGGTTCGACGACGACACCGGCGAGCCGATTTTCGAAACCGAGGAATTTGCACCGCAGAAGCTGCCCTATATCGTGGTGGTCGTGGACGAAATGGCCGACCTGATGATGGTCGCTGGCAAGGAAATTGAGGCCTGCATCCAGCGTCTGGCGCAGATGGCGCGGGCCTCGGGTATTCACCTGATCATGGCCACGCAGCGCCCGTCGGTGGATGTGATCACTGGCACGATCAAGGCGAACTTCCCGACCCGGATCTCGTTCCAGGTGACATCGAAAATCGACAGCCGCACCATTCTGGGCGAACAAGGGGCCGAGCAGCTTCTGGGCATGGGGGACATGCTTTACATGGCCGGTGGGTCGCGGATCATCCGCGTGCATGGACCGTTCGTGTCCGATGAAGAAGTCGAAGAGATCGTGACCTATCTGAAGGGCTTCGGCGCACCCGAATATGTCGGGGGCGTGGTCGAAGGACCTGCCGACGACAAGGCGGACAATATCGACGCGGTTCTTGGCTTGAACACCGGTGGCAACACCACGGGCGAAGATGCGCAGTATGATCAGGCAGTGGCAATTGTGATCAAGGACCGCAAGTGCTCGACCTCTTACATCCAGCGCAAACTTGGGATCGGCTATAACAAGGCCGCTCGATTGGTTGAGCAAATGGAAGACGAAGGGCTCGTTTCTGCTTCGAACCATGTTGGCAAACGCGAAATCCTGATCCCAGAGCAGTAGGGACAGCCAAGATCACGCAGTGTGCCTGCACCCGGCAGGCCGCTGCGATTGCACAATCAAAGCCGCGTAAATAGGCAATAATAGACACTAATGAGGCCGAAAATGATCCAACGACGCCATACTACAGACCGCATGAGCCAAAGCGTCACGCACAAAGGAGTTGTCTACCTTGCCGGGCAAGTCGGCAATCCTGGTGACAGCGTGGCCGCACAGACGCGCGAATGCCTGGCTCGTTGTGAAACCCTGCTGAACGAGGCGGGGTCTTCGACCAAGCATATGCTGCAGGCTGTCATCTGGATGTCAGACATGGCAGATTTTGCCGAGATGAATGCGGTTTGGGATGCTTGGGTGCCCAAAGGCCACGCGCCCGCCCGCGCCACCGGATCGGCCGACCTTGCGACACCAGAGCTTAAGGTCGAAGTCATCATCACAGCAGCGGTTGCAGAGTAGCAGGCAAAGACGCTGGCGTGTTATCGCTTATCACGCACTGTTCAGGCTTAATTTCCCCAGCTTAAACGGGATAAGATGCGCCCGAGCAGTATAGGTAGGATAGATGACCCCCTTTCGTATAATGATCGCCGCAGCCGCGGTGACTATGACCGCGCTTCCGGCTTTTGCCGAGAAGCTGTCGCTGAATGCCATCTCGCAATATCTGAACAAGCTGGACACGGCCAAGGCGCAGTTCACTCAGATCAACGATGATGGAACGATCTCGACGGGAACGATTTTTTTGAAACGACCGGGTCGGGCGCGTTTCGAATACAATCCGCCAACAGATGCGCTGGTCGTCGCCGGTGGCTCTCAGGTCGCGATTTTTGATGGAAAATCCAACGCAGGCCCTCAGCAATACCCGCTGAAACGCACGCCTCTGAGCCTGATTCTGGCCAAAGACGTGAACCTTTCGCAGGCAAAGATGGTGGTGGGCCACACCTATGATGGAACCGCGACAACGGTCGTCGCACAAGACCCGGAAAACCCCGAGATCGGAACGATCGCGCTGAAATTTACCGACAGCCCGACCGAACTGCGTCAGTGGATCATCACCGACAACGCCGGGTCACAAACCACCGTCATCTTGGGTGAGCTAACCACGGGTGGCGCTTTGAAAAGCTCTCTTTTCTCGATCACGGCGGCGATCAAGGAACGCGCGCGCTAGAGGTCCTTGGCTGAGCCCACAAAGGGCTCAACGTCGGCACGCGGCCAGCTGACGCTGATAAAGAATGGCGCGCGCGTTGACCTCGTCCGCGATACGAACCAACCAGCTTTTTGACTTATAACTGCCACGCAGATAGCCCGTCCGACCCTCGTGATATGCCAGATACTGGTTGCGCGCGTCAGTCAGGGGGATCCCGGTCTTGGCGCGTGTCTCGTTCATATACCAACCCATGAAATCGGTCGCATCCTTGATGTCGGTGCGTCGTGCGCCCCGGCCACCTTCGTCGCGCTGGTATTCTTTCCAGGTGCCATCAAGAACCTGTGCATACCCATAGGCCGAGCTTTGGCGACCCATCGGCAACACGCCCAGAACGTATTTCACCGGGGTGCGGGCATCCCTGATGAACTTTGATTCCTGATAGACCATCGCCATTTGCACAGCGACGGGCACATTCCATTTTCGTTCGGTGCGCTTCATTGCCCGGTAGATATTGGGCCGTTGCGCGATAATGCTGCACGCATTGTCCAGATTCCGTGGCGCCTTGGAGTCCCCTCCACAGGATGCCACGAACAACAGAACCAATGCCGTGCGAAGAAGTCTGCTCATCTGCCTCTCGCAATCATTTGTTTTTTTTCGATCATAACGGAAATTGTTGGGGCTGTGAATCGAAAGAAGTCGGTTTTTTCGTTGCCGGCGAGGGCCTGCCAAAATGCGGGATTTCCGCTCATTTCGACTATGTTTACACAATTTGTTTCCCAGAAATCCGGCCGCGTTGCATGGACAACGCGCTGGATAAAACGCTATTCAGGGACTTAGGGGTTGTTAAGAATGCTGAAAACGCGTGCGAAATATCGTCTTGGGCAGGTTGTCCGCCATCGGAAGCACCCCTTCCGGGGCGTGGTTTTTGATGTCGATGCGATGTTTTCCAACACCGATGAATGGTATGACGCCATTCCCGAAGAAAGCCGTCCGCAGAAGGATCAGCCTTTCTACCATCTGCTCGCTGAGAATGACCAAAGCTATTATGTCGCTTATGTGTCCGAACAGAACCTGATTGCCGACTATTCGGGTGAACCGGTTGGGCATCCCGATCTGCCTGAGTTTTTCGGTGATTTTGAGGATGGTCAGTATCCTTTGCAGGTGCAAATGAACTGATCTTGGGTCAAAACCCGATCGCACATCCATCCTTGCGCGCATCTGATGCGCCCTCAAGAACTCCTCGATCATGATCAATGCGAATGGCTTGTGCGCCGCCGATTGGTTGTTCGGGGATCGCCGTCTTGTGCCCTATGTGCTCAAGCTGTGAACGCACAGCCGTTGCGTAGCCGCGTTCGAGGTTTAACATGCCTTTATCAAAGAACGAGCGGGGCGCGTCGATCGCGCTTTGGGCGTTTAGCCCAAAATCGACCATGTTGGACAGAAGGCGCACATGGCCATTCGGCTGGTAAGCACCACCCATGACACCAAAAGGCATCACCACCTTGCCGCCGTCACAAAGCATCCCCGGGATGATGGTGTGCATAGGCCGCTTGCCACCGGCCGCTTCGTTCGGGTGACCCGCGGCGAGGCTGAAACCGGCGCCCCTGTTTTGGAACAGGATGCCGAACCGATCCGAGGCAAGGCCCGAACCGAAGGCATGGAATATCGAATAGATCAGCGATACCGACATCCGGTCGCTGTCCACAACCGTCAGATAGACTGTGTCTTTGTGGACGGCTTCGCTTACCACGGCAGGCGACGGCAGCGCGCGGGTCGGGTTAATCAGGCCTGCCAACTGCGCTGCTGTCGTTTTGGACATCATATGGTCCAGCCGGCTTGCGGCGTCAGGGTCGGCAATGAAGCGTTCGCGCGTGTCGTAGGCGAGTTTAGCGGCTTCCGCTTCGATATGGGCGCGCTCTGCGCCAAAAGGATCAAATGAGCTCATGTCGAAATGCGACAGGATATTGGCCATCAAAATCGCTGTTGCGCCTTGCCCATTCGGCGGGTGTTCTACCAGTTCGATCCCGTTGTAGCTTCCCGATATCGGTGTCGTATAGAAAGCATGGGGTCCCACGAAATCATCAAGTTGGTGGGTGCCGCCCAGTGCCTGCAGGGAGGTGACAAGATCATCAGCCACTTCGCCTTCATAGAAGCCTGCGCGACCATGCGCGGCTATTTGCTTGAGCACACTGGCCTGACTGGGCGCACGAAAAACATCGCCGGGACGTGGCGGGTTGCCGTGGTGCAGATAGAAGTCTTTGGCACAGCCGGTCAGAACGCCCTCTTGGTGTGCAATGGCCCAGTCCCAGGCGGTGCGCGGGGCCACGGGCACTCCTTCCTCGGCATAGTGAATTGCAGGCGCCAACACTTGGGATAGCGGTAGCCGACCCCAATCTTGCGACAGCAGACAGAAGGCATCAACCGCGCCGGGGACTGTTACGGCATCGACCGACCGCAAGGGGATTGTCTGATGCCCGGCGGCGCGAAGTCGCGCAGCACTCAGGCCTTTGGGCGCACGGCCGGATCCGTTCAACGCGATGATCCCATCCTGACCCGGCGCATCAACAAGCGCGAAGCAATCGCCACCAATCCCTGTCATTTGCGGTTCGCATAACCCAAGCAAAACAGCGGCAGCGATTGCGGCATCGACGGCGTTGCCACCAGCTTTCAGGATATCGATCGCCGTTTGCGTAGCCAGAGGGTGCGACGTGGCGCACATGGTATTTGTCGCAAATACAGCCGACCGGCCAGGAAGATGAAAGTCGCGCATGACATCCCGTTGGTTAGAGTTAGGTAAAACCTACGGGGTCGGGTTGCGATTGCCAATACAGCGGCAATTTTCAAAGCTCACTGTTTGATCGAGCGTGGTGTTGGCTGTGCGCCTGCCTCAGAAGCTCTGCGTGTCTTTCAAGGCAATTGAGAACGAGAGCCAGTTGCGATTGCCACTGCGTTGATACGACAGGTTGCGGGTCAGTTGCTTGATCAGGAACCACCCGAAACCACCTTCCGGCAAGTCGCTGGTCGGCGTGTTCAGATTATGAGCAGCGCCCGCAGGGACTTTTGCCTCAGGCAGGGGCAGACCATCATCCAACACCAGAAAAAACAGATCGTCGTCCTGTCGCGAAACGGTAAGCTCGATCACCCCAGTGTGTGTGTCGTCATAGGCATGTTCGACGATGTTGTTCAGCACCTCAGCCAGGACAATTTCGACCACCCCTTTTTCGTCTTGGGAAAGGTCGAGATGGCGCAGGCCCACCATTGACGCTTTCAGGGCGCGCCTGACGGCCAGCGCATTTCCCGGAAAAACCAAGTTCATTTCGGCTTTCTGTGCCGGCAGAGCCTTGTCGTGCAGGTCATTCGCGCACCCCGTGAAGCACAATTTCTTAGCCAGCATTGGCTATGCCGCCACCGATCGCGGCGTCAATGCTGGGATGAATAGCAAACACCGTATCCATACGGGTCAGTCGGAAGACTTTCTTGACCGTGCTCGAAAGGTTGGCCAGTTCCAACGATTTGCTGTCGGCAACCTGCTTCATCGCCGCGACAATGGCGCCCAATCCGCTGGAATCGATAAAGTCCACGCAGGTCATGTCGACAAGAATTCGGTTTGGGCCGGTTTCAGTCAGTTCGCGCATGCGATCCTTGAAGCTGATGGCAATTGCGGCATCGATCCTGTTGTCGCCAACGACGATTACGCGCGTGTCGGCTATGTCTTGAAAGGTCAGTTGCACCGGGTCTCTCCTTCAGGGCTAAGTTGAGAAACAGACTAGACGGCGATCCTTACCATTCGGTAAGCGTGTCACAGATTTTGAAACCGGGATGGAGAAGAAGATGAAAAACGTAGTTATTGCGGGGGCTGCACGCACGCCCATGGCAGGTTTTCAGGGCGCTTTCTCCGGTGTCAGTGCGTCAGAGCTTGGTGGCACGGCTATCAAAGCCGCGCTGGTCGATGCTGGTGCCAAGGCTGGCGACATCGAAGAACTTCTGATGGGCTGCGTTTTGCCGGCCGGGCAAGGCCAGGCCCCCGCACGTCAGGCGGGATTCGCTGCAGGCTTGGGGAAAGAGGTGCCGGCCACGACGCTGAATAAGATGTGCGGGTCAGGCATGAAAGCTGCCATGATCGCCTATGATCAAGTCGCCCTGGGCAGCACCGAAATGATGGTTGCCGGCGGCATGGAAAGCATGACCGAAGCGCCCTATTTGCTGCCAAAGATGCGCAGCGGTGCCCGGATCGGGCATGGTGCAGTGGTTGACCACATGTTCCTTGATGGGCTTGAGGATGCCTATGACAAAGGGCGCCTGATGGGCACCTTCGCCGAGGATTGCGCCGAAAGCTTCCAGTTCACCCGCGAGGCGCAGGATGAATATGCACTGAAATCACTTTCAAACGCGCTTGAGGCGCAAAATTCCGGTGCGTTTGAGGGTGAGATTGCGCCCGTAACCATCCAGACCCGCAAGGGTGATGTCGTGGTGTCCGAGGATGAACAGCCCGGCAATGCACGGCCTGAAAAGATCCCGACGCTGAAACCGGCCTTCCGCAAGGATGGCACCGTGACGCCGGCCAACAGCTCGTCGATTTCAGATGGCGCTGCGGCTCTGGTTGTCGCGTCTGAGGAGGCTGCCAAGGCGCAAGGCCTGAAAATTCGCGCGCGCATTCTGGGTCACGCCAGCCACGCGCAGGAACCCAACCTGTTCCCCACCGCGCCGGTTCCTGCCGCCAAAAAGCTTTTGGCGAAGCTTGGCTGGTCGACGGACGACGTAGATCTGTGGGAGGTGAACGAGGCCTTCGCCGTCGTGCCGATGGCCTTCATGCACGAAATGGGTCTGACCCGTGACAAAGTGAACGTAAACGGTGGCGCCTGTGCGCTGGGCCACCCAATCGGCGCCTCGGGCGCGCGGATCATCGTGACGCTTTTGAACGCGCTGGAAAAACGTGGGCTGAAACGCGGCGTTGCGGCGATCTGCATTGGCGGCGGAGAAGGCACAGCCATCGCGATTGAACGCGTATAAGCTCGACCGTATACAAAAGGGGCGCGGATCATCCGCGCTCCTAGGTTTTCGGAGCCCCCATGCCGCGCGTCGAGTACAAAGAACTTGCACAGACCATCGCATCTCTGACCGAAGGGGAGCGTGACGAGGTTGCCTTGATGGCGACTGTGACATGCGAAGTGCATCACGCAGATGATCGGTTCGACTGGACGGGGTTTTACCGCGTAACAGAGCCTGATTTGTTGAAAATCGGTCCCTATCAGGGTGGGCACGGATGCCTGCAAATCCCGTTCTCACGCGGGGTCTGCGGCGTGGCGGCGCGCACGGGGCAGGCGCAATTGGTGCCGGATGTGAACGCGTTTCCCGGCCATATCGCCTGTGCGTCCTCGACCCGGTCCGAGTTGGTATTGCCGGTTTGGAATGGGGCGGGCGACCTGATTGCGGTCTTTGATATCGACAGCAATCAACCCAATGCGTTTACGCAAGACGATGCAAATCAATTGGCCGCTATCCTGAGCGACACCTTCACGCGCTAAGTGGCATTGAGAATTTCCACTTGCCTCGAATCATCTCTTCGCCCCATCGTGAAAAAAGACGTGAAAATTTCACGTAGGGTTTCAAGCCGTGAGGAATGTTAAGGATGCTGCACAGTGATCCCGCCTCAAACAGAAGCCTCGGCGCGGATATTCGCGCGCTGCGCAAGTCGCGCGGGCTGACGCTGACCGAGTTGGCCGCTGCGCTTGGCCGCTCGGTCGGGTGGCTTAGTCAGGTTGAGCGTGACAAATCCGACCCATCGATTTCGGACTTGCGGGTTATTGCCAAGGCGCTGGGCGTGCCGATGTCGCTGTTATTTGCGCATACTTCTGCCTTGGCTGATGAGCAGGGATATGTCGTGCGTGCGGGAGCGCGCCGCCCGATGGGGTCTGGCGACGAGGGGCTGATTGAAGAACTGCTTTCGCCGGACCTGACGGATGATTTTGAAGTGATTCATTCCACGTTCAAGCCGCGTTCGAAAATGCAGACACCGGCGCTGCGCCCAACGCAAGAGCTTGGCTATATGGTGGCCGGAAAACTCGATCTGACAATCGGTGGCCGCCGTTTCACCGTCGGGCCGGGTGACAGTTTTCGCATCCGTAACGAACTGCACGAATGGGCCAACCCCTATGACGAACCCGCCGTCGCCGTGTGGGTCATCGCCCCGCCGGTGTATTAAGGAGATCGCCATGCTGAAAGGAAGCTGCCTCTGCGGCAATATCCAATTCGAAACGTCCGCGAGGCCGAAGGGCAATTCGATGTGCCACTGCGGTCAGTGCCGCAAACAATCCGGCGGGATTTGGTCGTCTGCCTATGTGCCGGAACGCGACCTGACAATCACGGGTGACGTGTCCTGGTATGCGGCCAGCCCCACGGCCAAGCGCGGTTTCTGCGCGTCCTGCGGGTCGTTTCTGTTCTGGAAAGCCCATGACGATGACACGATCAGTTTCTCGTTGGGTGCCATCGACGGCCCAACCGGTCTGACACTGGAAAAGCACATCTTTGTTGCCGACAAAGGCGACTATTACGACATCACAGACGGCCTGCCGCAAAGCGCGCAGTGACACCCAAAATGGACGGAGCCCAAAATGTCTGATTTCCCCACCAAAGCCCGCGTCGTCATCATCGGCGGCGGTGTCGTCGGCGCCTCGTCGCTGTATCACCTTGCCAAGAAGGGTTGGACTGACTGCGTTCTGCTGGAAAAGAACGAGCTGACGGCGGGGTCTACATGGCACGCGGCGGGCAATGTTCCGACCTTCTCAACCTCATGGGCGATTATGAACATGCAGCGCTATTCGACCGAGCTTTATGCGCGGTTGGGCGACGAGGTGGATTATCCGATGAACTACCACGTCACCGGGTCGATCCGTTTGGCGCATACGAAGGAACGGATGCAGGAGTTTCAGCGTGCAGCTTCGATGGGTCGTTATCAAGGAATGGATATCGAGATCCTGACCCCGGATGAAACCAAGGCGCGGTATCCGTTTCTCGAAACGCATGATCTTGTGGGTGCGCTGTATGATCCGCATGACGGTGACATAGACCCGGCGCAGTTGACGCAGGCTCTGGCAAAAGGCGCGCGCGATATGGGCGCCAAGATTGTGCGGTTCTGTCCGGCAAATGGCGTCACCCAGCACGATGACGGCACGTGGACCGTCCACACCGAAAAGGGCGACATTGCTTGCGATTATGTGGTGAACGCGGCCGGGTATTATGCCCAGCGCGTCGGTGAGTGGTTCAAACCGTATGGAGGGCGCACCGTGCCGATGATGGTGATGAGCCACCAATATCTATTGTCCGAAGAAATCCCTGAAATAGAGACTTATACTAAAGAAACCGGGAAGAAGCTGCCTCTGCTGCGGGATGTGGATGTGTCGTACTATCTGAGGCAGGAAAAGCACGGCTTCAACCTTGGCCCTTATGAGCCTAACTGCCGCGCTCATTGGGCAACTGACGACGACCCGATGCCCGACGATTTCAGCTTCCAGCTTTGGAACGATGATCTGGACCGGATCGAGGATATTGTCACGGATGCGATGGAACGTGTCCCTGCGCTGGGCACAGCAGGCGTGTCGCGCGTGATCAACGGCCCGATCCCCTATGCGCCCGATGGGTTGCCCCTGATCGGCCCGATGCCCGGTGTGAAAAACGCGTTTGAGGCGTGCGTATTTACTTTCGGCATTGCCCAAGGCGGTGGAGCAGGCAAGGTGCTGGCGGAATGGATCGTCGACGGGGCGACCGAATGGGATATGTGGGCGTGTGATCCGCGCCGTTACACTGACTACACCGATCACGACTATTGCGTGCAGAAAGGGATGGAGGTTTATGGCAACGAATATGCCATGCATTTCCCCCACCACGAATGGCCCGCCGCACGTGACAAAAAGCTGTCACCCATCCATGACAAAGTGATCGCCGCTGGTGGCGTAATGGGTGTCTATAACGGCTGGGAACGCGCGAATTGGTACGCCAAGCCCGGTGACGATACCTCGCTTGAGGCAACGCATACATGGGGTCGCTCGGGCCCGTGGGAGCAACGTATCCGCGAAGAATGCGAGGCCGTACGTGACGGTGTGGGCGTGCTGGACCTGCCGGGGTTTTCGCGCTTCAACCTGTCGGGCGTTGGCGCGGCGGAATGGCTGCGCGGCATGTGCATCGGGGGCTTGCCCAAAGTGGGGCGGATGAACCTGCTGTATTTCGCCGATACCCGTGGCCGCATCCTGACCGAGATGTCGTGTATGCGCCACGCCGACGACTTCTTTACCCTGATCACCGCCGCCACGGCGCAATGGCATGACTTCGAAGTGCTGGCCCGCGCGTTGCCAGCGGGACTTAGCCTGACGGACCATACAAGAGACTATTCCACCCTGATTGTCACTGGACCCAAGGCCCGTGATCTGTTCGAAGGTCTGGGAACCCAGGCCGATCTGACCGCGCCTTGGCTGTCGCATCAGCCCGCGAGCGTGGCTGGGGTCGACTGCGCCCTCGCGCGGGTCAGCTTTGCCGGGGAACTGGGTTGGGAAATCCACGCCGAGAACGCCAATATCCCCGCACTTTACGATGCAGTGATCGGGGCGGGTGCCAAGCCCTTCGGCATGTATGCGCTGGACAGTCTGCGGCTTGAGAAAGGGTATCGCGCGTGGAAAGGCGACCTGTCCACCGACTACACCATGTTCGAGGGCGGGCTGGATCGTTTCGTGCGTCTGGACAAGCCGCAAGACTTCCCGGGCAAAGCGGCGCTGCGGGCCGAAGCCAAAACCGGCCCGAAGAAGCGCTTTGTCACGATGATCGTCGACGCGGGGGATACCGACGCGCCCTATATGTCGTGCATTTGGCATGACGGTCAGATTGTCGGCGAAACCACGTCTGGCGGCTGGGGCTATCGCGTGGGTGCCTCGATCGCGCTGGGTATGGTGCGCGCTGATCTGGCAACCCCCGGCACCGAGCTTCAGGTCGAGATCTACGGCGAACGACGTCCCGCAATCGTGCAGCCCGACCAACCGCTTTGGGATCCGAACAACGAACGGCTGCGTGCGTGATGAACGCGATGCCGCCCCCACCGATCCTTGTCGATATTCTGGTCGCGGACGGCTTCGTACTGACCGAATTCACTGCCGTTGTCGAACTGCTGCGCACCGCCAATCGGGTGTCCGCTCGGGAAGCGTTTCGATGGCACTGGCTGTCGCGTCGCGGCGGCCCAGTCACCTGTCGCGCCGCGATCACCATCGACACGGAACCGACAGACGCCAAGCCATCTGCGAACTACGTGTTCGTGCTTGGCAACTCGAACCCTGACGCGCCCGACCTGTCCCTGCGCAAAGAGATCAGAGCCTATCAATGGTCCGGCACACGGGTATTTTTGCTGTCAGAAGCCGCCAGCCGCTATATCGCCGAAACGGGTGAGCAATTGATGAGCCATACGACCCACTGGGAAAATCGTGCGCTTCTGAACGAACGCGGCACGCCGGGCACCGGGTCATATGCGCTGGCTGCTGATGACGGAAAGATTACCACCAGCGCCGGAATGGGCGCGACCTATGACCTTGTGCTGGGAACGCTAAGCGGTCACATCAGTGCGGCCTCGGTCGCAACGGTCGCGGATATCTTCCTGCACGAAACGATCCGCACATCCTCGACCCTTCAGCCATTCGGAGGGAAAGAGCTCACGCGCACCGGCAATCGGTCGCTCGACCAATGCGTCGAACTGATGCAGGCAAATTTGGAAGACCCGCTGCGGATTTCCGAGCTTGTGGGACACCTCAACATCTCAGAGCGATCGCTGGAACGCCAGTTCCGCGCACATTTTGGCACGACGCCGAATACCTATTATCGCGAGTTGCGGTTGAACCACGCCAATACCCTGCTTCTGAAAACCTCGATGAGTGTTCGCGATGTCGGGCTGGCTTGTGGATTTCCCAATGGGTTTTCGACTCTATTCCGGCGGCATTTTGGTGTGACACCGATGGCGCTTAGGCGAACGCGGGTCCGATGTGGATGAGATAATTCCGACAAAAATGGCGGAAAAAGAAGATTTCGATCCTCACAATCGTGCAACCGTCAAGCTAAACCCAACAGGAGTGTTGCTATGAGTCTTCCCACCCATGCCCGTGTTGTCATCATCGGAGGCGGCGTGATCGGATGTTCTGTCGCCTATCACCTTGCCAAACTCGGCTGGAAAGATGTCATTTTGCTAGAACGCAAGCAACTGACCTCTGGCACCACGTGGCATGCGGCCGGATTGATCGGACAACTTCGGACGTCATCGAATATGACGAAGCTCGCCAAATACTCGGCGGATTTGTATCTGGGGTTGGAGGCAGAAACAGGCGTTGCAACCGGGATGCGGCAGTGCGGGTCGGTGTCGGTGGCCCTGACCGACGAGCGGCGCGAGGAACTATACCGCAGCGCCGCCATGGCGCGTGCCTTTGGTGTCGCGTGCGAGGAACTATCGCCTGCCGAGGTGAAAGAGCGTTACGAGCACATCAATCTTGAGGGCGTGACAGGTGGCATCTGGCTGCCCACCGATGGGCAAGCGGACCCGGCCAATATTGCGTTGGCGATGGCCAAGGGCGCGCGGCAAAACGGTGCGGTTATCAAGGAACGCGCGAACGTTACCCACATCGCGCGTGACGGGCGCAAGGTCACCGGCGTTGACTGGGTGTCGGATGATGGGGCGGAACAGGGTCACATTGCGTGCGATATGATCGTCAATTGCGCGGGCATGTGGGGCCGTGAGGTTGGCAAGATGGCGGGCGTGAACGTGCCGCTGCACGCCTGCGAGCATTTCTATATTGTCACCGAAGGCATCAAAGGACTGACCCAAATGCCGGTGCTGCGGGTGCCGGATGAATGTGCCTATTACAAGGAAGATGCGGGCAAAATCCTACTGGGCGCGTTTGAACCTAACGCCAAGCCATGGGCGATGGAGGGCATTCCCGACACGTTCGAATTTGACCAGCTGCCCGAAGACTTCGACCATTTCGAGCCGATCCTGGAAGCCGCCTGCAACCGGATGCCGATGTTGGCCGAGGCCGGTATTCACACCTTCTTCAACGGCCCGGAAAGCTTCACGCCGGATGATGCCTATCACCTTGGCCTTGCGCCCGAGATGGACAATGTCTGGGTCGCGGCGGGCTTTAACTCGATCGGTATTCAGTCGGCGGGCGGTGCCGGGATGGCGCTGGCGCAGTGGATGGAAGACGGGCAAAAACCCTTCGATCTGGGCGATGTGGATATCAGCCGAATGCACCCGTTTCAGGTAAATAGACACTATCTTTATGAGCGGTCGAAAGAGACGCTGGGCCTGCTCTATGCCGACCACTTCCCGTTTCGCCAGAAAGCCACAGCGCGCGGTGTGCGACGCACGCCATTCCACCAGCACCTGCTGGATCAGGGCGCGGTCATGGGCGAAACCGCAGGCTGGGAACGGGCCAACTGGTTTGCCCGCGAAGGGCAAGCGCGTGAATACGAATACACTTGGGGTCGCGCTAACTGGTTTGACAATGCCGCCGAAGAACACCGGGCAGTTCGCGAGAATGTCGGTATGTATGACATGTCGTCCTTCGGCAAAATCCGCGTCGAAGGCCCGGATGCTGAGGCGTTTCTGAACAAGGTTTGCGGTGCCGACATGTCGGTGCCCGTCGGCAAGATCGTCTACACCCAGTTCCTGAACGCTCGCGCCGGGATCGAGGCTGATGTGACCGTCACCCGCCTGTCGGAAACCGCCTATCTGGTCGTCACGCCTTCGGGCACGCGACTGGCAGACGAGACCTGGATGCGCCGCCATGTCGGTGACGCCCGCGTCGTGATCACCGATGTGACCGCAGGCGAAGGTGTGCTGGCCGTTATGGGGCCGAACGCCCGCACTTTATTGCAACGTGTCAGCACTGGCGATTTCAGCAACGCCGTTAATCCCTTCGGCACCGCGCAAGAGATCGAACTGGGGATGGGTCTGGCCCGCGCCCACCGCGTGTCTTACGTGGGTGAGCTAGGGTGGGAGCTTTACGTCTCGTCCGAGATGGCGTGCCATGCGTTTGAGACCCTGTTTGAAGCCGGACAAGACATGGGGTTGAAGCTGTGCGGGATGCACATGATGGACAATTGCCGGATCGAAAAGGGCTTCCGCCACTTCGGCCATGACATCACCTGTGAAGACCACGTGTTAGAGGCCGGTCTGGGATTTGCCGTGAAGGTCGAAAAGCCCGACTTCATCGGCCGCGACGCCGTTCTGGCAAAGAAGGAAAGCGGGCTTGAGATGCGAATGGTGCAGTTCAAGCTGACCGATCCCGAGCCGCTTCTCTATCACAAGGAACCTGTCATCCGTGATGGCGAGATCGTGGGATACCTGAGTTCTGGCGCTTATGGCCACCACTTGGGCGGCGCGATCGGTATGGGATATGTGCCGTGTCAGGGTGAAACAGTGTCTGATATTCTGGCCTCCACCTACGAGATCGACGTGGCCGGCACGCGGGTGAAAGCCGAAGCGTCGTTGAAGCCGATGTATGACCCGAAATCGGAACGGGTGCGTGAATGAGCTTTGACGACCAACCTTGTTTGGAAGGAAGGACAATCGCGCTGCGCGGCTTGCATGCATCGGACCGCACCGGGCTGTTTCGCGCAGCATGTGACCCGGAAACCTGGGCTGGCCACCCCGCGCGGGATCGGTTCAATTCTGACGTGTTCGACCCTTATTTCGACTTCCTTCTGAACGCAGGCGGTACGTGTGTTGTCATGGATTTGACAAGCAACGATCTGATCGGATGTTCGCGCTACTATGTTGGCCCAGATGCGCCCGACGATATCGCGATCGGGTTCACGTTCCTGAACCACAGTTTCTGGGGCGGAGCGGTGAATTTTGAGCTTAAAACCCTGATGCTGGATCACGCCTTTTCGACCTTTGACCGGGTCTGGTTTCACATCGACCCGACAAATATTCGCTCGCAAAAAGCCACCGCAAAGCTTGGGGCAGTTTTGATGGCGAAAAGGGAGCTCGAACTAACCGGAGCCGGGAAAAAGGCGACATGGCTTTGTTACGCTCTTGACCGGGACGCCTGGACGCGCGTGAAAGCTGCCAAGCGATGAACCATCACGTTTCGTTATGAAACAGCGCACGGAAATCCCGCTATCGCTTCCCGCCCCAACTGCCCTACAAACAGGGGAAAGGAGCGCGCGATGACGACGAAGCCAGAAAATGTGGATACCCCGCAGGGGTTGGGGCTGGCCATTTCGGCCTATTTCCTGTGGGGGTTCTTGCCGCTCTATATGAAAGCCGTGGCACATATGCCTGCAATCGAGGTGGTCGCGCACCGGGTTATCTGGTCTGTTCCGGTCGCGGGGGTCATCCTGATCGCCACGGGTCGCACCCGCGCCTTACGCGAGGCGATCGCAAATCCGCGGATGCTCATGTTGGCGGTTTTGACTGCGGGGCTGATCTCGGTGAACTGGGGTATCTACGTCTGGGCAATTGCGCATGAACAGGCCCTAGAGGCCGCGTTAGGCTATTATATCAACCCGCTGTTCTCGATCTTACTTGGCACGGTTTTGCTGGGCGAACGGATGAACCGCGCGCAGATGGTTGCCGTGGCACTGGCCTTTATCGCTGTCGTGATCCTGACCCTTGATGCGGGCAGGCTGCCGGTGGTGGCGATTGGCCTCACGCTGACATGGGGGTTTTATGCGCTGTGCAAGAAATCCCTGCCCATCGGCCCCAATCAGGGCTTCTTGCTCGAGGTGCTAATCCTGCTGATCCCCGCGCTTGGGTGCATGGTGTGGCTGACCGCGCAGGGGCAAAGCCATTTTCTGCTGACCGGTCTGGACACGGCATTGTTGCTGGGCTGCGGCGTGGTGACGGCGGTTCCCCTGATGCTCTATGCCAATGGCGCGAAGCTGTTGCGGCTGTCGACCATCGCGATCCTGCAATACATCGCGCCGACAATGATCTTTCTGGTCGCGGTGTTCGTGTTTGGTGAACCCTTTGAGGGCGCAAAGCAGATCGCCTTTCCGCTGATCTGGCTGGCGCTGGTGATCTATACCACGTCGATGCTGCGCGGAATGCGTCGTCGCCGCTGAGCCTTGCCCGCACGCGGTTCACAGGCTATCTGGCGCGCATGTCAGATGAATACGCCCCGCCCAATGACCCCTTGGTGATCATCCACCAAGACCACGAGCTGTTGCTGGTCGACAAACCTGCGGGGCTGTTGTCGGTGCCGGGCAAGGGTGAACATCTGGCCGATTGCCTGATCGCCCGCATTCAGGCGGTGTTTGCTGACGCATTGCTGGTGCACCGACTGGACCGTGACACGTCAGGCATCATGGTGTTTGCCATGACCCCTCATGCCCAGCGTCATCTAGGCCTTCAGTTCGAGAAGCGGCAGATCAAGAAAGCCTATGTGGCCCGCGTCTGGGGCCGTGTGGCCGAACGCGAAGGCACCGTGGACCTACCGTTGATCGTTGATTGGCCCAACCGCCCCAAGCAACACGTGGATTTCGAGAATGGCAAGCAAGCCATCACTGACTGGAAAGTTCTGAAATACGAAGACACCGCGACCCGCGTTCGCTTGTTTCCCCAAACCGGGCGTAGCCACCAATTGCGGGTGCATATGAAGGAACTCGGCCATCCTATATTGGGCGATCCGTTCTATGCCGACGGCCCTGCCCGTGACGCGCCGCGACTGATGCTGCACGCCGAAAGCCTTCGCCTGCGCCACCCGGATGGCGGTAAAGGGCTAACCTTCAAGGCCAAGTGCCCGTTCTAGGGGGTAGGAGCATGCTTCAGTTCCCCTTGCCGCCCCCATCGCTTCCTGCTTGACTGCAAAGACCTTCAAGGAGACCCACATGTTCCAGCCCGTCATCTCTGGCAGCGGTGTATTCACCCCGGATCAGACCATCACCAACGCCGAACTAGTCGCGGCATTCAATGCCTACGCCGACAAGGTCAACGCCCAGAACGCCCGTGCAATTGAAGCAGGCGAGGTGGCGCCAATCGGGCACTCCAGTGAAGAATTCATCGTGTCCGCTTCGGGCATTTATCAACGCTATGTGATGGACAAGACAGGCGTTCTTGATCCAGATGTCATGCACCCGACCTTGCGCGAACGCACGGATGATGAACCCGGCATCATGACCGAGATGGGCGCCGATGCCTGCAAGAAAGCTTTGGCCAAGGCTGGTCGCACCGCAGACGAGGTCGACCTGATCATTTGCGCAGCCTCGAACCATGAACGCGCCTATCCCGCCATCGCGATTGAAATCCAAGAGGCGCTGGGCGCGGGCGGGTTTGCGTTTGATATGAACGTCGCCTGTTCTTCGGCCACGTTCGGCATTCAGGCGGCTGCGGATATGATCCGGTCGGGGTCTGTGAAGCGTGCACTGGTGGTGAACCCGGAGATCTGTTCGGCGCATCTTGAGTGGCGTGACCGCGATTGCCATTTCATTTTCGGCGACGTCGCCACCGCGACGCTGATCGAACGCAAAGAAGATGCAAAGGGCGACCATTTTGAGATTCTGTCGACCCGCTGCCTGACGCAGTTTTCCAACAACATCCGCAACAATAACGGTTTTTTGCGCCGCACGCGTGAGGAAACGGACAATTTGCCAGACCGGCGCGACATGCAGTTCATGCAAAACGGGCGGAAGGTGTTCAAAGAGGTGTTGCCCATCGTCTCAAAGCACATCTTGGGGCATATCGACGATATCGGTGTGGCACCTGATAATCTGAAGCGGCTGTGGCTGCATCAGGCGAACAAGACGATGAACGACTTCATTGGCAAAAAGGTTCTGGGGCGTGTGCCGGAAGAGGCCGAGCAGCCCAACATCCTGCAAGACTATGCCAACACATCGTCGGCCGGGTCCATCATTGCGTTTTCGAAGTATTCCGACGACCTGAAATCAGGCGATACAGGTGTGATCTGTTCGTTTGGCGCAGGGTATTCGGTCGGATCGGTGATTGTGCGCAAAGCGTGATACGCGCCTTGCAGGCAAGGCGAAGCGGTTCAGAAGTTTTCGGGATTTTGGTGCCCAGAAGAGGACTCGAACCTCCACGTCCATACGGACACTAGCACCTGAAGCTAGCGCGTCTACCAATTCCGCCATCTGGGCACGGTTGGTGAAGCCGCGATGTAAAGTGCGCCGCCAATACTGTCAACCGGATTCGCGGGGTTTTCGCGAATTCGGTTTGCTCCTTGCTCTGGGCGGCTCAGAAAGCTATGCAATCGTCAAGGTTTTCAAGGAGAGCAACCATGTCCAAGCTTGTCACCATCTATGGCGGTTCGGGCTTTGTCGGGCGCTATATCGCGCGCCGCATGGCCAAGCAGGGGTGGCGCGTTCGCGTTGCCGTGCGCCGTCCGAACGAGGCACTGTTCGTCAAGCCCTATGGCGCGGTCGGTCAAGTCGAACCGATCCTGTGCAACATTCGTGATGATGCTTCAGTGCGCGACGCAATGCGTGGCGCGGATGCCGTGGTCAATTGCGTGGGTGTGTTGAATTCGATTGGCAAAAACAACTTCGATGCCGTTCACCACGAAGGCGCAGAGCGAGTCGCCCGCATTGCCGCCGAACAAGGCGTCGGACGGTTGGTGCAGCTGTCGGCCATCGGTGCCGATACCGAAAGCGACAGCGAATATTCCCAAACCAAGGCTCAGGGTGAAGCTGGCGTTCTGGCGGCCTTCCCCGATGCAGTGATCCTGCGGCCTTCGGTGATTTTTGGGCAAGAGGATGAGTTCTTCAACAGGTTCGCGGGCATGACGCGTTTCGGGCCAATCTTGCCGATCACCGGCGGAAGCACTCGGTTCCAGCCAGTTTTCGTGGATGATGTGGCCGCTGCCGCCGAAAAGGCCGTTCTCGGTCAGGCTGCGCCGGGGATTTACGAACTTGGCGGGCCCGAAGTTCTGACCCTGCGCGCGTTGATTGACGTCATGTTGGACGAAGTGCAGCGCCGCCGTTGGGTGATCAACTTGCCGTCTGGAATTGCGCGCCTTCAGGCTGGTGTCTTCGATTTTATTCAGTGGATTTCCGGCGGGCTAATCAAGGCACCGCTGACCCGTGATCAGGTCAGGTCACTGGCGCATGACAATGTGGTCGCGGATGATGCGAAAGGGTTCGCTGAGTTGGGGATTAGCCCAACTGCGATGGAGGCGATCTTGCCCGATTATCTGTGGCGCTACCGTCACGGCGGCCAATACGCCTCGATCCAGCAATCTGCCAAGAACCTGCGCGCGCACGGGTAGTCCGCAGAGGTCAGAAAACACTGAAAGGGCGCGGTCTGGAGCCGCGCCTTTTTCTTTGGGCTACAGGTATGCGATGCCCAACAGCACCACGCCAAGGGCGATGCGATAGATGACATAGGGGGTGAAGCTGACTGACCGCAAAAGCCGCATCATCAGGCTAAGCGCCAGCAGGGCCGACACGAAGGCAAATCCCGCGGCGATCGCGCCATCCTTTGCAACCTGCAGATTGGCAGTGGCGATCACCTCCCCGCCCAGAAGAACACCTGAGGCGAAGATCGTCGGAATAGACATCAGCATAGCCAACTTGGCCCCGTCGGGCCGTTCATATCCCAATGCCCGCGCCCCCGAGATTGTCGCCCCGGACCTGGATGTGCCCGGAATAAGCGCAAGGGCTTGCCACAAGCCCATAATGATCGCATCCCGCAGCGACCAGTCTCCGGCCCTTTTGTGGGTAGGGCCTTTCTGGTCTACCCAATACAGAACCACGCCGAACAGGATCATGGTCCACGCGATAACCTTGACCGACCGCATCGCGTCGTCCAGCCCCGTGATCTTCAGAGCGACGCCTAAGATCACGGCGGGGATGGTTGCGATTGCGAGCAAAAAGGCCAGCTTTGCGCCGGGCGTATCAAGACGGCCTGTCAGCATACGCGGAATGCCGGCCAGCCCCATGCGCACGTCCTTCCAGAAATACAGTATGACAGCGCCAAGCGTGCCGATATGGACCGCAACGTCGATCGCCTGCCCCTGATCTGGCAAGCCGGTCAGGTGGGGCAAAAGCACCAGATGCCCTGACGACGAGACAGGCAGAAACTCGGTGATTCCCTGAATCACAGCGACGAGGAACAGATGGGCAAGCGACATGCAGGGCTTTCCGAATTGCGTTGTTTTGCAAGCTAAACATGCCACTCAGAAAGGGAAAGGCGATTAAAGGTCAATAATAATGACTTAAATTTCCGGAATTTTTTGGCAAAACTACAATTTCTACGAAAAATGCTCAATAAAGGTCAGCTATACTGCCTTTTCATTTATGCGGAGCTTGTTTAAAAGCGCGAGTCCGAGGTCCAGTGACGGAGAGCCAGTATGGCAAAGCAGCCAATGTTGAAATTCGTGAGTGTCGAACGGGATATGCCCGAAAAACGCGCCGCCGATGCGCGCCGCGAAGACTTTCACGAAATCTATGCCGAATTCGCAGCGCAAAAAGCCGCGGAGCAAGCCAGTCGTTGCAGTCAGTGCGGCGTGCCATACTGCCAATCGCATTGCCCGCTTCACAACAACATTCCCGACTGGCTGCGCATGACCGCCTCGGGTCGTCTGAAAGAAGCGTATGACCTGAGCCAGTCCACCAACACCTTCCCCGAGATTTGCGGTCGTATCTGCCCTCAGGACCGCCTGTGCGAAGGCAATTGCGTGATTGAACAATCTGGTCACGGCACGGTTACCATCGGTGCCGTCGAAAAATACATTACCGACACGGCATGGGACAACGGATGGGTTGAACCGATCACACCGACGGCCAAGCGGGATGAAAGCGTTGCGATTATCGGCGCTGGGCCGGGCGGGCTGGCTGCCGCCGACGTGCTGGTGCGTGCAGGTGTCAAGGTGACGGTCTATGACCGCCACGACCGCGCAGGTGGGCTGATGACCTACGGCATTCCCGGCTTCAAACTGGAAAAAGACATCGTGATGCGGCGCGTCAAGCTGCTGGAAGATGCAGGCGTTGCGTTCGTGCTGAACTGTAATGTCGGTGACGATATCTCGTTTCAGGATATTCGCGCCAAGCATGACGCGGTTTTGTTGGCCACGGGCGTTTACAAAAGCCGCGATCTTTCGGGACCGGGGGCTGGCGCAGAAGGTATCGTGCGCGCGATCGACTTCCTGACCTGCTCGAACCGGCTGAACTTTGGTGACACTGTCGCGGAGTATGAAAGCGGCGAGCTGAACGCAGAGGGCAAAAACGTCGTTGTCATCGGGGGTGGTGATACCGCGATGGACTGCGTGCGCACGGCGATCCGTCAGGGCGCGACATCGGTCAAATGCTTGTATCGCCGTGACCGCGAGAACATGCCCGGATCACAACGTGAAACCCAGAACGCTGAAGAAGAGGGCGTTGAATTTGTCTGGCAGGCAGCGCCGAAAGGTTTTGTCGGCAACCCCGTGACAGGCGTGATCGTTCAGAAAATGCGCCTTGGGGCGCCGGATGCAACCGGTCGCCGCAGCCCAGAAGTGATCGAGGGGTCAGACTATACCGAAGACAGCAACCTTGTGATCAAGGCGCTGGGCTTCGAACCCGAAGATCTGCCAACGCTCTGGGGCGAGAAAGACCTTGCAGTGACGCGCTGGGGCACCGTGAAGGCTGCGTTTGGGACCCACCAGACCGACTTGCCGGGGGTTTGGGCCGTGGGCGACATCGTGCGTGGCGCCTCGCTGGTGGTTTGGGCCATCCGTGACGGGCGCGAAGCCGGAGACAATATTCTTGAGACGCTGAATGCCAAGGCGGCAATCGCAGCGCAGTGACCACATTTTTCCGGGTCTGCAAGGCGATCTCGCCAGCGACCTTCCGTGAGGAGAAACGAAATGACGAACTATGATGCCAACTGGGTGCGCCGCGAAGAAGCCAAGCGCAAGTTCATGTCGGAACACAGCCTGTACCGCGAAGAAGACGAGCACAGCTCTTGCGGTGTGGGTCTTGTTGTGTCCGTCGACGGAACGCCATCGCGCAAAGTGGTCGAGGCCGGCATTAACGCCCTGAAGGCGATCTGGCACCGGGGGGCCGTCGATGCAGATGGAAAAACCGGGGATGGCGCTGGCATCCACGTGCAGATCCCAGTGCCGTTCTTCCACGACCAAATCCGCCGCACCGGCCACGAACCGCATGAGGATCAACTGATTGCTGTCGGTCAGGTGTTTCTGCCGCGCACGGATTTCGGCGCGCAGGAAGCCTGCCGGACAATTGTCGAAACCGAAGTCCTGCGGATGGGCTATTCGATCTACGGCTGGCGCCACGTGCCTGTTGACATCGACTGCCTTGGCGAAAAGGCCAACGCGACCCGCCCCGAGATAGAACAGATCCTGATTTCCAACGCAAAAGGCGTTGACGAAGATCAGTTCGAGCGCGAGCTCTATGTGATCCGTCGCCGGATTGAAAAAGCGGCCGCAACTGCGCAGATCAACGGTCTATACATTGCGTCGCTGTCGTGCCGTTCAATCATCTACAAGGGCATGATGCTGGCCGAACAGGTTGCCGTGTTTTATCCGGATTTGATGGATGAACGGTTCGCGTCGACCTTTGCCATCTACCACCAACGCTATTCGACCAACACCTTCCCGCAATGGTGGTTGGCGCAGCCCTTCCGGATGCTGGCCCATAACGGCGAGATCAACACACTGAAGGGCAACCTGAACTGGATGAAAAGCCACGAGATTCGCATGGCCTCCAGCTTCTTCGGTGATCTGGCTGAGGACATCAAACCGATCGTGCCCGGCGGAAGCTCGGATTCGGCCGCGCTGGACGCGGTGTTCGAGGTTCTGGTGCGCGCCGGCCGGTCCGCGCCGATGGCAAAGACCATGCTGGTGCCTGAAAGCTGGTCGAAACAGGCGGTGGATTTGCCTCAGGCCTGGAAGGACATGTATAGCTATTGCAACAGCGTGATGGAGCCATGGGATGGCCCCGCTGCCTTGGCAATGACGGACGGCCGGTGGGTGTGCGCCGGGCTTGACCGCAATGGCCTGCGTCCGATGCGCTATGTCGTGACGGGCGACGGCTTGGTGATTGCCGGGTCCGAAGCGGGCATGGTCCCGATCGACGAAGCCAGCGTCATCGAGAAAGGCGCGCTTGGTCCGGGGCAACTGTTGGCTGTGGATACAGCAGAGGGCAAACTGTATCGCGACACCGAGATCAAGGACCGTCTGGCTGCTTCGCTCCCATTCGGGGAATGGGTCGGAAAAATCAGCGATCTGGAAACCAACTTGTCAACGATCGACGAGAAACCGATTTATACCGGTGACGAACTGCGCCGCCGTCAGGTTGCCGCCGGGTATACACTGGAAGAGCTGGAACAAATTCTTGCTCCAATGGCCGAGGACGGAAAAGAGGCGCTGGCCTCGATGGGTGACGACACGCCATCGGCGGTGTTGTCGACGAAATACCGTCCACTCAGCCACTTTTTCCGGCAGAATTTTAGCCAGGTAACCAACCCGCCGATCGACAGCTTGCGTGAATTCCGCGTGATGTCGTTGAAGACGCGGTTTGGCAACCTCAAGAACGTTCTCGACGAGAATGGTGGGCAGACCGAAATTATCGTTCTGGACAGCCCATTTCTTGGCAACGAGCAGTTTGTGAAAATGACCGAGGCGTTTAATGCGCCGATGGTTGAAATTGCCTGCACCTTCCCGGCAAATGGCGAAGATGGTGCCTTGCGCATCGCGCTGAAAGACATCCGCGCCAAAGCGGAAGAGGCCGTGCGGTCTGGTGCTGGTCACTTGATCCTGACCGATCAAGGGCAGGACGAAAGCAACATCGCGATGCCGATGATTTTGGCGACATCAGCCATTCACAGTTGGCTTGTAAAGAAGGGTCTGCGGACCTTCACGTCGATCAATGTGCGGTCGGCGGAATGCCTTGACCCGCACTACTTTGCGGTTCTGGTTGGCTGTGGTGCGACCACAGTAAACGCCTATCTGGCAGAAGACAGTCTTGCGGACCGGATTGATCGCAACCTGCTTGATTGCTCGCTGACCGAAGCAGTGCGTCGCTATCGTGAAGCGATCAACCAAGGCCTTCTGAAGATCATGGCGAAGATGGGGATCTCGGTGATCTCGTCCTATCGCGGTGGCCTGAACTTCGAAGCTGTCGGGCTAAGCCGTGCGATGGTTGCCGAATATTTCCCCGGCATGACCTCGCGTATTTCGGGGATCGGTGTGAACGGCATCCAGAAGAAGCTGGAAGACATCCATGCGGCAGGCTACGGCGGCGGCAATCAGGTGCTGCCCGTGGGCGGGTTCTACAAAGCCCGCCGCTCAGGCGAGACGCATGCCTGGGAGGCGCAGTCGATGCATCTGCTGCAATCGGCCTGTGACCGCGCCTCGTTCGAGATGTGGAAGCAGTATTCGGCGCGCATGCGGGCCAATCCGCCGATCCACCTGCGTGACCTTCTGGACATTAAGCCGCTGGGCAAGCCCATTCCGATTGAGGAAGTGGAAAGCATCAACGCGATTCGCAAGCGGTTCGTGACGCCGGGCATGTCGCTGGGTGCGCTCAGCCCCGAAGCACACAAGACGCTGAACGTCGCGATGAACCGCATCGGCGCCAAGTCGGACAGTGGCGAGGGCGGTGAAGATCCCGCGCATTTCCACCCTGAACCGAATGGCGACAATCCGTCGGCGAAGATCAAGCAGGTGGCGTCGGGCCGGTTCGGTGTGACCGCCGAATACCTGAACCAATGCGAAGAGCTTGAAATCAAGGTTGCCCAGGGTGCGAAACCCGGCGAAGGCGGCCAGTTGCCGGGCATGAAGGTCACCGACCTGATTGCCCGTCTGCGTCATTCCACCAAAGGCGTGACGCTGATCTCACCGCCGCCACACCACGACATCTACTCGATCGAGGATCTGGCCCAGCTGATCTATGACCTCAAGCAGATCAACCCGCGCTGTAAGGTGACGGTGAAGCTGGTGGCCGCGTCAGGTGTTGGCACGATTGCAGCAGGCGTGGCGAAGGCCAAGGCCGATGTGATCCTGATTTCGGGCCACAATGGCGGCACGGGTGCGTCGCCCGCGACCTCGATCAAGTTTGCGGGTCTGCCGTGGGAAATGGGTTTGACCGAAGCGCATCAGGTGCTTGCGATGAACAACCTGCGTGGCCGCGTGACATTGCGCACCGATGGCGGCTTGCGCACCGGGCGTGATATCGTCATGGCCGCGATGATGGGGGCCGAGGAATACGGCATCGGCACCGCCGCCCTGATTGCCATGGGCTGTATCATGGTGCGTCAGTGCCAGTCGAACACCTGCCCCGTGGGCGTTTGCACGCAGGACGAAGACCTGCGCGCCAAGTTCACCGGCAGCGCGGACAAGGTGGTCAACCTGATCACGTTCTATGCGCAGGAAGTGCGTGAAATCCTTGCCTCGATCGGGGTGCGGTCACTGGACGAGGTGATCGGACGTGCCGATCTGCTCAGCCAGGTGAGCCGCGGCTCGGCACATTTGGATGACCTTGACCTGAACCCGCTTCTGCTGGTGGTCGATGGCGCGGAAAAGATCGTCTACAACCGCAACCGCGACCGCAATCCTGTGCCTGATACGCTGGATGCCGAAATCGTGCGCGACGCACACCGGTTTCTGGAGGATGGTGAAAAGATGCAGCTGTCCTATACCGTGCAAAACACCCACAGGTCGGTGGGCACACGGATTTCCAGCCATATCGTCAAGCGGTTCGGGATGCGCAACAATTTGCAGCCTGACCACCTGACGGTAAAGCTGCAAGGCTCTGCCGGGCAGTCGCTGGGTGCCTTTGCCGCTCCGGGTCTGAAGGTCGAGGTGTCAGGCGATGCGAACGACTATGTCGGCAAAGGTTTGTCGGGCGGCACAATTGTGGTTCGCCCCCCGCTTGCCAGCCCCCTCGTCGCATCTGAAAACACCATCATCGGCAACACTGTCCTGTATGGTGCAACCGATGGCTACCTGTTCGCCGCAGGGCGCGCCGGCGAGCGGTTCGCTGTGCGCAATTCAGGCGCCAAAGTGGTGATCGAAGGTTGCGGCTCTAATGGGTGCGAATACATGACCGGTGGCGTCGCGGTGATCCTTGGGTCCATCGGATCGAATTTCGGGGCCGGGATGACGGGCGGCATGGCCTATCTTTACGACCCCGACGGTGAAGCGCAGGACCATATGAACATGGAAAGCCTTGTCGTTTGCCCCGTCTCGGTCGACCATTGGGAAGCCGAGCTGAAAGAGCTGGTCGAACGCCACGCCGAAGAAACGCGCAGCCAGAAGGCGATCGAGATCCTGCGCCATTGGGATATGGAAAAGGTGAACTTCCTTCAGATCTGCCCGAAAGAGATGTTGGACAAGCTGACCGCACCGTTAGGTGTCGAAGATACGGCCATCCCTGCCGAATAAGCAGCGAGTGCCGAAACCGATCGGGCGGCCCTTTCGGGCCGCCCTTTTTCATAGCTGAGCAAGCCCAACAACGTAGTTCTTGCCATAGGTCTTGGCGCAGCGCGGACACGTCGTGTAAAAGAACCACACCACAGCGTCTTTGGTGCCCTGTTTTTCAGCAAGATCCTGCATTTGAGCGTGCCAATCCTTGGCCTCGCGAAAACTACCCTCAAAGACCTTGGTGATGAAGTCACCGGACAGTGTCGTCATCTCTTCGTGTTTGACAGGTGTATCGGCTGCGAACAGATGTTCGGCCGTCCATGGCGACAAATCCCGGCTCATCACGACGAAATTTGCCTCGTCATAGGCGCCGGCGTCCTTCATGTGTTCAAACACGCGGGTGAACGTGCTGCCCATATTCATTGGGATATGCAGCACCGATTTCGTTGCAGCCCGCACAAAGGGCTTGTCGCGTAAGTGAAGCGTCAAACCGTCCCATGTTTCGGGCTTGAAACGCGGGCAGCAACCCGTGGGGTTGTCGCTGGTGTCGTAAAAGGGAAGTGCATTGGTTTCCATTGTCCTATCCTTTCCGCCCCCCATTTTATCACGACCAATAGCTGCGCGCCTTGATCCAGACCTTGACCCGCGCCCGCCGCCCATGGTCTGAAAGATATGTGGCAAGAGCAGCGAAAAAGAAGCCAAGTGGCAAACGTAAAACGCGCAAGCAGAAGCGTTTCAAGCTTCACCCGATCCAATGGGTGCGGCGCTGGATCAGGCGTGGTTTGCTTGCAGTTGTTAGCTTTTTCGTTCTGGGGATCGTGGGCTATGCATTCATCAACCCGCCAACGACACCACATATCATCGCTGAGAAAATGCGCCTTGGCTGGGCCGATCATCAATGGGTCGATCTGGAAGAAATCGCCCCGGTCATGGCGCGGTCGGTCGTCGCCGCAGAAGATGCGAATTTCTGTCAACACTGGGGTTTCGATATGCGCGCCATTCGGGCGGCAATTGACGAAGGCGGCGCGCGCGGTGCCTCGACCCTGTCCCAGCAGGTCGTAAAGAACGCCTATCTTTGGCACGGGCGGTCATGGCCACGCAAAGCGCTTGAGGCGGTGATCACCCCCGCCGTCGAACTGGTCTGGACAAAGCGGCGCATTCTGGAGGTCTATCTGAACGTGGCCGAATTCGACGAGGGCATTTTTGGCGTCGAAGCCGCTGCGCGCCACTATTTCGGCGTTGGTCCGGCTGAACTGTCGGCTGTTCAGGCCGCCCGACTTGCCGCGCTTTTGCCCAACCCGAAAGAGCGTTCGGCCTCGCGCCCGTCCCCCTTTGTGCGAAAACGGGCGCAATCCATTGCCGATGGGGCGGCTACGATCCGCGCGGATGGGCGCGCTTCTTGTTTCGAGGATTGATCCCCCGGCGCAAAAACGGCAATACGGTTGAAAGAGAGATTTCTGATACACACCATGAACCGCTTGTTTCACGTCCCACTGTCACCGTTCTGCCGCAAGGTGCGCCTGTCGCTTGCGGAAAAGAAGATCGAGGTCGAGCTGGTTGAAGAGAAATACTGGGAACGAAGCTCAGATTTCCTGCGCCGTAACCCTGCGGGCAAGGTGCCCATCCTGAAAATCGACGGAAAGCTGCTAACGGAAAGCGGGCCGATTTGCGAATACATCGAAGAACGCTATCCGACCCCCGCGCTGTTGCCGGATGATCCTGACGATCGGTATGAAGTGCGCCGCCTTGTCAGCTGGTTCGACGACAAGTTTCACAACGAAGTCACCGCGAATCTGCTGTACGAGCGGGTGAACAAGAAGGTGATGGGCGCGGGCTATCCCGAAAGCCGCAACATCAAGGCCGGCGCGAAGGCGATCAAGTATCACATCGATTACATGGGATGGCTTCTGGACCAGCGGCGCTGGCTGGCGGGCAATTCGATGACGTTGGCAGATTTCGCCGCGGCGGCACATCTGTCATCGCTCGACTATATCAGTGATGTGGATTGGAACCGGAACGAGAACGTGCGCGAATGGTATGCCAAGATCAAATCCAGACCTGCATTTCGGTCGATTCTGGCGGACCAGATTTCTGGTTTTCCGCAGCCTTCGCACTATGCGGATCTTGATTTTTGAACGCCAACGCCCGGCAATCCATCATCGACAAGGCCTTGGAGGAAGGGTTCGGCAAGGTCGGAATATGCCGCCCCGATGCCGTACCTGACATCGCCGAACGGCTGGAGCAGTTCGTGTCAGACGGTCGGCACGGTGATATGGCCTGGATGGGGGAACGGATGCATTGGCGCGGTAATCCCGCCGCCCTCTGGCCCGAAGCCCGGTCGGTTATCATGTTGGCCGAGCCGTATACACCAGCGCATGACCCGATGGCAGTGATAGGCCAGCCAGATCGCGCCGCGATCAGCGTCTACGCTCAGAACCGCGACTATCATGACATCGTCAAGAAACGGCTGAAGCGAGTCGGGCGTTGGATGATCGACAGTTTTGGCGGCGAGATCAAAGTATTCGTCGATACCGCGCCCGTGATGGAAAAACCTTTGGGTGCCGCAGCCGGCCTTGGTTGGCAGGGCAAGCACACCAACCTGCTGTCACGCGATCTGGGCAACTGGTTCTTTCTGGGGGCCGTTTTCACAACGCTCGACTTGCCCACAGATGCGCCGGGGCAGGAAAACTGCGGCAACTGCACCGCCTGTCTGGATGCCTGCCCGACCGATGCCTTTCCTGCGCCCTTCCAGTTAGACGCCCGCCGATGCATTTCCTATCTGACCATCGAACACAAAGGTCCTGTCGACGAGGCGCTGCGCCCAATGCTCGGCAATCGCATATATGGGTGCGATGATTGTCTGGCGGCTTGCCCGTGGAACAAATTCGCAGCCGATGCGCAAGAGATGCGCTATGCCGCTCGCGATGACCTTGTCGCGCCCAAACTGGCCGACCTTGCGCAGCTCGACGACGCGGCTTTTCGCGCTCATTTTTCGGGAAGCCCGGTCAAACGGGTCGGGTTGGCGCGGTTTCTGCGCAATGTGATGTATGCGATTGGCAATTCTGGCGACAGTTCGCTGCTCTGCCATGCACAGGCACATGCGGAGGCATCAGACCCGGTTCTGCGCGATGCCGCCCGCTGGGCTGTTTCCCGGCTGACCACCTAACGCACGCTTCCCGGTGCTGTCCGTTTACGGGGTATCGGTCCCAAATGGCACGTTCATTCGATACGCTTCGACAGCGGCGACAACGCCGTTCACGGCCTGAAATTTGGGATAGGGGCCAAGATGCGACACGCCGATGTCATAGACCACAGTGGTTGCTTGTCCGGGCGTGGCCAGAAGCTCAACCCGCACAGGCACGCCTTTGGCCTCAAACGCCCCGCGCAGTGCGTTGGTGAAGGGCTCGATCAACTGGGCGTCTGTCAGGGGATCCCATGAGACATGCGCCACGATCTCAAGCGGTGGACCGGATTCGTATTGCTGCAGGGCGGCTTTGCTGATGCCCAAGGGTCGCATCGTCGGGTCTTGGGTAATGTAATACCAAACCAAAGCGACCGCGGTTGGCATTGCGACAATGCCGATGATGGCAGCCAACATCCGGTAGCCACGCTGCGAGAACATAAAAAGCTCCTACCCTCTGTCGAGAAGGATAGGAGCCTTTCGTTCACAAGCCGTTAACGCCCGTCAGGCGCGCACCAACGCTTCGTAGGCTTCCGAGATTTCGCGCGTCAAAGCGCCGACTTCGAACGTATAGTCACCGATCTGCCCCACCGGAGTCACCTCGGCGGCGGATCCGGTCAGCCAGCACTGCTCGAACCCTTCCAGTTCTTCGGGCATGATGTGGCGTTCGTGGACCGTAATTCCGCGATCGTTCAGCATACCAATGACAGTCTGGCGGGTCAGCCCGTTCAGGATCGCGTCAGGCAGCGGGGTGTGCACCTCTCCGTCCTTGACGAAAAAGACGTTGGCGCCGGTCGCTTCGGCCACATAGCCGCGATAATCCATGAACAACGCGTCCGAGCAGCCTTTGGCTTCGGCGGCGTGCTTGGACATTGTGCAGATCATGTAAAGACCGGCGGCTTTCGCGGCGGTCGGGATGGTTTCGGGTGATGGGCGTTTCCACTTCGCGATATCCAGCTTGGCGCCCTTCATCTTGGCGTCGCCGTAGTAATCGCCCCAAGCCCAGGCCGCGACGGCCATCCGCACCGGGTTGCGCGCAGACGAGACACCCATGTCCTCGCCCGCCCCACGCCACGCCACCACGCGCACATAGGCGTTGGTCAGCCCGTTTGCTTCGACCACTGCTTGTTTGGCGGCTTCGATCTGGTCAACGGTATAAGGGATCGGCATGTCCATCATCTCGCCCGACTTCAGCAGCCGTTCAGAGTGTTTGCGCGACAGGAAGATCTTACCGTCATACAGGCGCTCGCCCTCGAACACTGACGAGGCATAGTGCAGCGCATGGGTCAGAATATGGACATTCGCATCACGCCAGTCGACCAACTGGCCGTCCATCCAGATTTTGCCGTCACGGTCATCATATCCGCTCATGTTCTTGTCCTTTCCTATTGCCACTCGATGGGTCTTTGCGAAAGTTGCGTAAATTTGGACCGTATCGGACATAAAATTACGCTAAATCCGCATTTCGGTATCAATTGATTCTTGGAAAGTCAACAACACTGACATAAAACTGGTTTCTGTAACGTGAAAAGTGAAGAGGCCGCCAATGACAGAAACTCAGACGCCGGGCGGGCAGACGCTTCTGTTTCTAACGGATGAGCAATTGCGCAAGGGCATCGAGGCGATGTTTTTTGCCTATCGCGGGTTCACGGCTGACCCGGATCGCATTCTTGACCACCACGGCTATGGACGGGCCCACCACCGCGCGCTTCACTTCATCAGCCGCACACCCGGAACGACAGTGAACAACCTTTTGTCGATTTTGGGTGTCACCAAGCAATCCTTGAACCGCGTTTTGCGCACCTTGATCGAAGACGAACTGGTGGAAAGCCGGATTGGCACGCATGATAAGCGGGAACGACACCTGTTTTTAACCGACACCGGCAGTGCCCTTGAAACCGAGTTGTCCACGGCGCAACGTGAACGCATGCGTCTGGCGTATCGTGAAGCGGGTCCTGAGGCGGTTCAGGGGTTCCGTGCTGTGCTGGAAGCCATGATGGACCCGGAATTACGCCACCATTTCAACCAGATGAAGGATGTGCGTCATGACTGACCTGACCGAAGCGCATCTTTTGATCGTCGATGATGACGAACGAATCCGCAGCCTGCTGCAAAAATTCCTTGTGCGTCAGGGCTTCTGGGTCAGCGCCGCACGGGACGCCGCTCATGCCCGGCGCCTTCTTGAGGGGCTCGATTTCGACATGATCGTTATGGACGTGATGATGCCAGGCGAAGATGGGATCAGCCTGACACAAGCCTTGCGCGAAACACTGTCCACGCCAATTTTGCTGCTGACCGCCAAAGGCGATACCGAGGATCGCATCCGGGGTTTGGAGGCAGGGGCCGACGACTATCTGGCCAAGCCCTTTGAGCCGAAAGAACTGTTGCTGCGGATTAATGCCATCCTGCGGCGCATGCCAAGCGTTGTCGAGGAGCTGGCGCCAAAGGTTCTGAAGCTTGGCGACAAACACTACGACACCGAGCGTGGCGAGCTTTGGCAAGGCGACACACTGGTGCGCCTGACGGCCACCGAGGCGCATTTAATGAAGATCTTTGCGGCCTCCGCAGGTGACGCGGTCAGTCGTGCCGCGCTGGTGGAAAAACTGGGCCGCGATCAAGGACAGTCGCAGGAACGCGCCGTCGATGTGCAAATCACGCGCTTGCGCCGCAAGCTAGAAACAGACCCTAAACAACCCCGATACCTGCAAACTGTTCGTGGGGCGGGGTATATGCTGGCGCCTGAATAACCTCTGACATTTATACCGAATTGCGCTGGCTGGGATCGAAATTGTGTGGACCAGAGGCACACCTGCTTGTTGCCATTGCGGTATTGGCCTAGCGTCTCGATATGACAACTTTGCTTTATACCCACCCGGTCTGCCACCAGCATGTGACGCCTCCGGGTCACCCCGAACAGGTCGCGCGCCTGGAAGCGATTGAAACCGCTCTGGCTGCGCCTCAGTTCGCCGCTTTGGACAGGCGCATCGCCCCCAAAGGCACCGTTGATCACGTGCGTCTTGGCCACTCACTGAGGTATTTTGAAAAACTCGACGACGCAGCACCGGTCGAAGGGTGGGCGCAGTTGGATGGTGATACCTTTATGGCGCCGGGGTCACTTGAGGCAGCTTTTCGCGCGATTGGCGCAAATGTCGCTGCAATAGACACTGTTTTAGCCGGAGAAGCACAGAACGCCTTTATCGCATGCCGGCCACCGGGCCACCACGCCGAAAAGGCGACCCCGATGGGGTTTTGCCTGTTTTCAACCGTCGCAATCGCCGCGCGCTATGCCGCTGAAACGCACGGGCTGGACCGGATCGCAGTGCTTGATTTCGATGTGCATCACGGCAACGGCACGCAGGATGTGCTGTGGCACGAAAGCCGTGTGCGGTTCGTGTCGACCCATCAGATGCCGTTGTATCCGGGGTCGGGTGGCATTCATCAGAAAGGTGCCTTCAAGCAGATCTTCAACACCCCCCTTGAAGAGGCGACCGGTGGAGAGGTCATGCAAGCGGCTTGGGAAGACATGATTTCCGGTGTGTTAGAGCCTTATAAGCCGCAATTGGTGCTTGTTTCGGCCGGGTTTGATGCCCATCGGCGTGATCCCTTGGCAGGCCTCCAATGGGAGACCGAGGACTTTGCCTGGCTGGCCCATCGCATCTGCGATTTGGCAGATAAATGCTGCGACGGCCGGGTGGTATCCTCGCTTGAGGGCGGCTATGATCTTCAAGCCCTTGGCGACAGCGTCGGGGCCTATGTCAACGTGATGATGGAGCGAGGCGCATGAGCGATAAACCCGTAGGCGAGATGAGTTTTGAAGAGGCCATGCGCGCGCTGGAAGCGGTCGTGGGACAGTTGGAACGCGGTGACGTGGCGCTTGAGGATTCGATCAAGCTGTATGAACGTGGGGCCGAGCTGAAGGCGCGCTGCGAAACGAAGCTTAAGGAAGCAGAAGAGAAGGTCGCGGCCATCACGCTTGACCCAAACGGAAATCCTGCGGGAACGACGCCGGTCGAAGGGCTCTGAATGTTCAGGGACCGGTTGGCGCAAACGCGTGCGCTGGCGCATGCCTGTCTGCACAGCGCAATTCGCTCTGAAGGTATTTTGGCGCAGCCGATGCAATATGCGACAGGCGGCGGTAAGGGCCTGCGCGCATTCCTGGTCATGGAAAGCGCGCGCTTGCATGGTGTGGACGACGCCCGATCCGTTTGGCCAGCTGCCGCGATCGAGGCAGTGCATGCCTATTCACTGGTGCATGATGACCTTCCCTGCATGGATGACGACGACCTGCGTCGCGGCCAGCCGACTGTTCACCGCAAGTGGGACGAAGCAACGGCGGTTCTGGTTGGTGACGCCCTTCAAACTCTGGCATTTGAACTGGTGACCAACGACGCCGTTGGCGATGCGCGTGTGCCATTGGTCGCGTCGCTTGCTAAGGCGGCCGGACAGGTCGGCATGGTGCATGGGCAGGCGCTTGATATCGCTGCGGAAACCGCGCGCACTCCGTTGGATTTGAACCAGATTACCGAACTTCAGGCCGGCAAAACGGGTGCCTTGATCCGCTGGTCTGCTCAGGCTGGGGCAGTGCTGGCTGGATCAGACCCGTCTGACATGGGACGCTATGCCAACGCATTGGGCCTCGCTTTCCAGATCGCTGATGACATTCTGGATGTCGAAGGGGATGCCAAGGCCTTGGGCAAGGCGGTTGGAAAAGACGCGGATGCGGGCAAGGCGACGTTTGTTTCGCTTTTGGGTCTTGAGGCAGCAAAGACCCGCGCACAAGAGCTTGCCGATCAAGCCTGTGATGCGCTGACGCAGTATGGTCAGGATGCCGATACCTTGCGGGAAGCCGCCCATTTCGTTATCCAGCGCGACAGATAGGCAGCGGGACGCAAATGACCGATACACCCGATACACCCATTCTTGACCGCATAACGGTCCCTGCAGACATGAAGGCGCTGAACGACCGGGAACTTCACGTGCTGGCCGACGAATTGCGCGCCGAGACGATCTCGGCGGTGTCCGAAACCGGCGGTCATCTTGGCGCTGGGCTTGGTGTGGTTGAACTGACCGTCGCACTGCATGCTGTTTTCGATGCGCCGCGTGACCGGATCATCTGGGATGTTGGCCATCAATGCTATCCGCACAAGATCCTGACAGGACGGCGCGACCGGATCCGCACCCTGCGCATGGAAACCGGGCTATCTGGCTTTACCAAACGCGCGGAAAGCCCGTTTGACCCGTTCGGAGCCGGGCACAGCTCGACCTCGATCTCGGCGGCGCTGGGCTTTGCGGTGGCGCGCGACCTGGGCGGCGCACCGGAGCATGGCATCGGGGATGCAGTGGCCGTGATCGGCGATGGGTCCATGTCTGCCGGCATGGCGTTCGAGGCGATGAACAACGCGGGCCACCTCGGCCGCCGCCTGTTCGTCATTTTGAATGACAACGAAATGTCGATTGCGCCGCCTGTTGGCGCGATGTCAAACTATCTGAGTCGCCTTTATGCGGGCGAGCCGTTCCAAGAGCTGAAAGCCGCTGCCAAGGGCGCGGTCAGCCTGCTGCCCGAGCCGTTCCAGGAAGGCGCGCGACGGGCGAAAGAGATGGTCAAATCCATGACCGTAGGCGGCACCTTGTTCGAGGAATTGGGGTTCTCCTACGTCGGGCCGATTGATGGCCATGACATGGAAAGCCTGCTGTCGATCCTGCGCACGGTGCATGACCGCGCGACGGGCCCGATGCTGATCCATGTGATCACCAAGAAGGGCAAAGGCTATGCGCCGGCTGAGGCTGCGCGCGATCGCGGCCACGCCACTGCCAAGTTCGATGTGGCAAGCGGCAAGCAGCACAAGGCACCGTCGAATGCGCCCAGCTATACCTCGGTGTTTGGCAAGACGCTGGTCGAACTGGCGGGCAAAGATGACAAGGTCTGCGCCGTGACCGCGGCGATGCCGGATGGCACAGGGCTGAATCTGATGGCCGAACGCTATCCGTCGCGGTGCTTTGACGTTGGCATTGCCGAACAGCATGGCGTGACCTTCTCGGCGGCGCTGGCCGCTGGCGGGATGAAGCCCTTCTGCGCGATGTATTCAACCTTTCTGCAACGTGGTTATGATCAGGTTGTGCACGATGTGGCGGTCCAGCGCCTGCCCGTGCGGTTTGCAATTGACCGCGCTGGGCTGGTTGGCGCCGACGGTGCGACCCATGCCGGGGCGTTCGATATTGGCTTCATGGCGAACCTACCGGACATGGTGGTGATGGCCGCTGCCGACGAGGCAGAACTGATGCACATGGTCGCCACTGCACATTCGATCGACGACGGGCCTTGCGCCTTCCGCTACCCACGCGGCGAAGGGGTGGGCGTCGACCTGCCGGAACAGGGCGAGGTGTTGGAGATCGGCAAAGGCCGCATCATCCGCGAAGGGTCGCGGGTTGCGATCCTGTCTTTCGGCACGCGCTTGTCCGAGGTCGAGAAAGCCGCGGAAAAGCTATCGGTGCGCGGGATCGCCCCGACAATTGCCGATGCGCGATTTGCCAAACCGTTGGATCGCGATCTGATTTTGATGCTCGCCGCCGACCACGAGGCGCTGATCACCATCGAAGAGGGTGCAATTGGCGGCTTCGGCAGCCATGTCGCGCAGCTTTTGGCGGAAGAGGGCGTGTTCGACACCGGCCTTAAATACCGATCTATGGTGCTGCCCGACACGTTCATCGACCACGCCAGCCCGGCCCGGATGTATGAAGAGGCGAAGCTGTCCGCCAAAGACATCGAAGCGAAAGTGCTGGATGTTTTGGGCGTGGCGCAGATCGGCGAAAAGCGGGCCTAACCCTCGGCTTTTAGCAAAGCCGCCAGCCCTTCACGGTAAGTTGGATACAGCAGCTTAACGCCAAGTTCGTCCTTGATCCGATCATTACGCACCCGTTTGCTTTCCGCGTAGAAGCTGCGCGCCATCGGCGTCATCTCGGCGGTCTCATAGTCTTCTGCGGGCGGGTGTGGCAGGCCCAGAAGGTCTGCGGCGTGGGCCAGCACATCCTCGGGTGGGGCGGCAAGGTCGTCACAGACGTTGTAGATGCGACCCGGATTGGGGGCAGCGATTGAGGCAGCCAATATCTGCGCAATATCGTCCACATGGATGCGCGAAAAGACCTGATTTTCTTTGATGATCCGCCGTGCCGTGCCGCGCCGCACCTTGGCAAATGGTCCACGGCCCGGACCATAGATGCCCGCCAGTCGAAAGATATGCAGCGGCAGATCGGTTTCAGCGGCAAAGGCTTGCCAAGCGGCCTCGGCATCGACCCTTTGCTGCCCACGTTTCGTCGACGGAGAAAGCGGTGTTTCTTCGTCTATCCAGCCGCCCTGATGGTCGCCATAAACCCCTGTGGTGGACAGATAACCAACCCAGCGAAGTTGGGGTGCGAGGCGAACAATATCGTCTCTAACACGCCGCAAAACCGGGTCTCCGTCCATGTCTGGACCAGTCGAAATCAGCAGATGTGTCGCCTGCGACAGCGGCGCCGAGATGTCGGTGCCGGGCCATTGCAGGACATCTGGGCCAGCCTCGCGCGAGGTGCCGAATACAGTGAATTTCCCGACCAAACCCCGCGTCAAAGCGCGGGCCGAATAGCCATACCCAAAAATGAAAAGCGTCTTATCCATGCGCGCAGTATCGCCGTGCAGAAGCGATATGGAAGGGCAAACTGAGTATGACGTTTGGGGGTTGCGCTAACATCTGAAATTTGAACAATTGGTCCATGGAACAGTCTTCTTTCAAATCTTGGCCCGAAAGTGCAGCCCGGCTTGTTGCCGTGGCTGCAGGTCGTGCACCTGCGGATCTGGTGATAAATGCAGGCCGCGTCGTCAACGTCCACACCCGCGAAGTCCTGGAGGGTTGGCAGGTTGCAATTGCCGATGGTCGGTTCGCTTATCTCGGTCCGGATGCCAGCCACTGCATCGATGACACTACCGAAGTGGTGGATGCGCAGGGTCAATACCTGATCCCCGGCTTGTGCGACGCGCATATGCATATCGAAAGCGGCATGCTGACGCCGGCCGAATTTGCGCGTGCCGTAATCCCGCATGGCACCACAACCATGTTCACCGACCCGCACGAAATCGCGAATGTGTTAGGGCTCGAGGGTGTGCGCTTGATGCACGATGAGGCTCTATTACAGCCCGTTAGCATCTTTACGCAGATGCCGTCCTGCGCGCCATCCGCGCCCGGATTGGAAACCACCGGTTATGAAATCACCGCAGACGATGTGGCCGAGGCGATGAATTGGCCCGGCATCATCGGTTTGGGCGAGATGATGAACTTCCCCGGTGTGATCAATGCTGACCCAAAAATGCTGGCCGAGATCGCGGCGACGCAAAACGCAGGCAAGACGGTCGGGGGGCACTATGCCAGCCCCGACCTTGGCCCCGCGTTTCATGCCTATGCTGCGGGTGGCCCTGCGGATGATCACGAAGGCACTTGCGAGGCCGACGCCATTGCCCGCGTGCGTCAGGGGATGCGGTCGATGATGCGGCTGGGATCAGCGTGGTATGACGTTGAAACGCAGATTACGGCGGTCACGGAAAAGGGTCTGGACCCGCGTAACTTCATCCTTTGCACCGATGACTGCCATTCCGGCACGCTGGTGCATGACGGCCATATGAACCGCGTTGTACGCCATGCGATTTCATGTGGGTGTGATCCTTTGATCGCGCTGCAAATGGCGACGATCAACACCGCCACTCATTTCGGTTTGGAGCGTGAATTAGGCTCTATTACACCGGGACGGCGGGCTGATCTGATCATGACGGATGATCTGAGCGCGCTACCGATCAACCGTGTCTTTGCGCGCGGCCAGATGATCGCCAAAGATGGTAAGGTGATGGTCGACTGCCCTCATCTGAATTGGCCCGCGCATGTTCGTGAAACGGTTCGTCTGGGTAAGTCCCTCAATGCGCCGGACTTCGAAATTCCCGCACCGGATGGGGCGAACTCGGTCCGGGCCAAGGTCATTGGTGTGGTGGAAAATCAGGCGCCAACCAAAGCACTGGTCCGCGATCTTGGCGTCGCGGATGGGTTGGTGCAAATGGATGAAGCGCAGGATGTTTGTCAGATCGCCCTTGTTGAACGCCACCGTGCAACGGGTGACGTGGTCAATGGGCTGGTATCGGGCTTTGGATACACGGGCCGGATGGCCATCGCCTCGACCGTGGCGCATGACAGTCACCACATGATCGTTGTGGGCACCAGCCGCGAAGATATGGCGCTGGCCGCGAACCGTCTAGGCGAGGTCGGCGGCGGCATCACCGTTTTCAAGGACGGGGAAGAGCTGGCCTTGGTCGAACTTCCCGTGGCGGGCTTGATGTCGGATGCGCCTGCCGATGAAGTTGCCGCGAAGGCACAGGCGATGGTGGAAGCAATGGCCGACTGTGGTTGCACGCTGAACAACGCTTATATGCAGCATTCGCTTCTGGCGCTTGTTGTCATCCCCGAGTTACGTATTTCTGATCTGGGTCTGGTTGACGTGACCCGATTTGAGCTGACCAATTTGATTGAGGAAAATTGATGTCCACCACCAACAACTCGATCCGTGTGATCACCCCGGAAGGTGGCGCGCACGAACCATTTACCGATGCAAAAGCCGCCGTTCAGCGGCTGAAAGAGCTGTATGACGACGCTTGCGCCTTTCTGTGCGATAGCTTCGAGGGCACGGTGTCCGGGGACAAGCCCAACACACGTTTTCGCGCTTTCTATCCGGAAATTGTGCTGACGACGACCAGCCACGACCAAGTCGACACGCGGCTGAGTTTCGGCCACGTTGCCGCGCCCGGTGTCTATCAAACCACCATCACGCGCCCCGATCTGTTCCGGCACTATCTTCGGCAGCAGATCGCGCTGTTGATCGAAAACCACGATGTGCCCGTCCATATCGGATATTCCGACACACCGATCCCGGTCCATTTTGCCGTCGCAAACAATCCCGGCATTACGGTGCCGCAAGAAGGCGCCATGAGCTTTCCCTTGCGCGATGTGTTCGACGTGCCGGATCTTTCATCGACCAATGATGATATCGTCAATGGCGTGGCCCAACGCAGTGAAAGCGGCGCCGCACCTTTGGCTCCATTCACCGCGCAGAGGGTCGATTACTCTTTGGCGCGGCTGTCGCACTATACTGCGACCAAGCCCGAAGATTTCCAGAACCATGTGTTGTTCACCAACTACCAGTTTTATGTCGAAGAGTTCGAGGCCTATGCCCGCCAGATGCTGGCAGACCCGGATAGCGGATATGACAGCTTTGTCGGACCCGGTTATCACCGGATTACCGCGGCAGATCAGGACTTGCCCCAACCTATGAAGCTTCCGCAAATGCCGTCTTACCACCTGACGCGCAAAGACGGGACAGGGATTACGCTGGTCAATATCGGGGTTGGACCTTCGAACGCGAAAACGGCAACGGATCACATTGCGGTTTTGCGCCCCCATGCGTGGTTGATGGTTGGCCATTGCGCCGGTCTGCGCAACAGCCAGCGTCTGGGTGATTTCGTTCTGGCCCATGCCTATCTGCGCGAAGACAAGGTGCTGGACGATGACCTGCCCCTTTGGGTGCCGATCCCGCCGCTTGCCGAAATCCAGATTGCGCTGGAACAGGCCGTTGCCGAAGTGACAGAGCTAAAGGGGTACGAGCTGAAACGCATCATGCGGACCGGCACGGTGGCGTCTTTGGACAACCGCAACTGGGAGCTGCGCGATCAATCTGGTCCCGTGCAGCGACTGAGCCAATCGCGCGCCATCGCTCTGGATATGGAAAGTGCGACGATCGCCGCCAACGGTTTCCGCTTCCGCGTGCCCTATGGAACGCTGCTGTGCGTGTCGGACAAGCCCCTGCACGGAGAGCTGAAATTGCCCGGCATGGCGTCTGACTTTTATACCTCTCAGGTGTCTCGTCACCTGCTGATAGGCATCCAGGCGATGGAGACCCTGCGCGAGATGCCGATCGAGCGAATCCACAGTCGGAAGCTCAGAAGTTTCGAAGAGACGGCATTCCTTTAGGGAAAGAAGCGCGATTTCGGGCAAAAAACCGCTATTTATTGGGGAAATCTGCACAACAAATCGTTGTGTCCCCCCTCTACATACAGTTAAATGCGCCCAATGAAGCCCAATAAATGGGTAAATGTGAGGAGTGTATTATATGTCGAAACCTATGACGAAGACCCAACTGGTCGCTGCCTTGGCCGAAGAAATGGGCTCGGACAAGAAATCGGCGTCGAGCGCGCTGGACGGTATCATCAACATCATCACCAAAGAAGTTTCTGGTGGTGGCGCTGTGACCCTTCCGGGTGTCGGCAAGATTTACTGCCGCGAGCGTCCCGCACGCATGGTGCGCAACCCCGCCACCGGCGAGCAGATCCACAAAGATGCCGACAAGGTCGTGAAGATGACCATTGCGAAGGCTCTGAAAGACAGCGTGAACGGCTGATCTTGGTGCCTTCGGGGCTTGTCCCCGGACACGAATTCGGAAAGGGTCGCCCAAGTGGCGGCCCTTTTCTTTTGCCGGAGGTGACATGGATCTGCGCGCGATTCTGATGGGGCTGGGTTTTGCCCTGATGTGGAGTTCGGCCTTCACGTCCGCGCGCATCATCGTGGCGGACGCGCCCCCGCTCTCTTCTCTGGCTCTGCGTTTTCTGATTTCTGGCCTGCTTGCCGTGATCATTGCACGCGCCCTTGGGCAAAGCTGGAAATTGACCCGCAACCAGTGGCGGGCGGTGATCATCTTCGGCGTCTGCCAGAACGCGCTATATCTGGGTCTGAATTTCGTCGCCATGCAATGGATCGAAGCTGGTCTGGCGTCGATCATCGCCTCGACCATGCCCCTGATGGTGGCTTTGGCGGGCTGGATCCTGATGGGCGACAGGATGCGCCCGCTGGCGATGGTCGGGCTGTTGGCCGGGATGATTGGTGTCGCCCTGATCATGGGCTCGCGGTTGTCTGGCGGCGTTGATGTGACCGGCGTGGTGCTTTGCTTTATCGCCGCCGCCGCCCTGACTGCCGCCACTTTGGCCGTGCGCACAGCCTCGTCCGGCGGCAATCTGATGATGATCGTCGGCTTGCAAATGTTTGTGGGGTCCGCCGTGCTGGCCGTCGTCGCCCTGTTTCTGGAAAGCCCGGCGTTCGAACCCAGCCTGCGCTTGGGTCTTGCGTTCACCTATACCGTCCTTGTGCCCGGCGTGCTGGCCACTTGGGTCTGGTTCGCGCTGGTGGGTCGCATAGGCGCGGTGAAGGCAGCAACCTTCCATTTCCTCAACCCGTTCTTTGGCGTCGCAATTGCCTGGCTCTTGCTGGGGGAAGCGCTGACCACCACCGATTTTATCGGTGTTGCCATCATCACGTTTGGCATCCTTGCGGTGCAGCTTTCGAAACAAAACCCCACACAGACGTGAAGGCGCGCGTTGCCATCGTGAGATGACATTTGCTGCCATTTCCATAGGTTTGATGCCATGGAGCTTTTGTTCGGATATCTTGCGGGCCTGCTGACCCTGATTAACCCGTGCGTCTTGCCGGTGTTGCCGATTGTGCTGGCGACAGCGCTGCAAGCCAGCCGTTACGGACCCCTCGCGGTTGCAGCAGGGATGAGCGTGTCTTTCGTCACGCTGGGCCTTGTCGTCACCGTGGCGGGCTATTCGATTGGCCTGACCGAAGACATGGTCGCGCGTGGCGGCGCGATCTTGATGGTCGCTTTCGGACTTATCCTTATGACGCCCGTCTTGTCAGAGCGATTTGCAACAGCAACCACAGGCGTGTCTGCCCACGCCGATACAAGTTTTGACGATGTCGACCGCTCAAGCCTTGGCGGGCAATTCCTTGGTGGCATGTTGCTGGGTGCGGTTTGGAGCCCCTGTATCGGCCCGACGCTTGGCGGCGCAATCTCGCTGGCGTCACAAGGCAAAAGCATCCCTTGGGCGGCCGCAATCATGGTCGCGTTTGCACTGGGCGTGTCGACCATCATCATTGCGCTGGGCTATGGCGCGCGGTCTGCGATCATGCGCAGACAGGCTCTAATGCGCCGGATTGCACAGAAATCCCGCCCTATCATGGGGGCGATCTTCCTGGCCGTCGGTCTGGCGATCCTGTTCCGTTTTCACCATGTCGTTGAAGCTTGGGCGGTGAACGCACTGCCGGCTTGGCTAAACGATCTTTCCGTATCCCTTTGAAGGAGACCCCAATGAAACGTCGTGACTTTTTAACCCTGACCGCCGCTGCGGCCTTTGCACCACTGACCCTGCGCGCCGCGATTGCCGACTATGCGCCGGGTCTTGTGACCAAGGCTCTTGAGAATGGTGAAACCGTCTTTCTGGACTTCAAAGCCAGTTGGTGCAGCACCTGTGCGGCACAGGAGCGTGTGATCAATGCGCTTTTGGAAGAAAACCCGGCTTACGACCAATCCATCACCTTCATCTATGTTGACTGGGACGAACACGGGAAGTCCGAGCTGGCGAAATCCCTGCGTATTCCGCGGCGTTCGACACTTGTTGTGCTGAAAGGCGATCAGGAACTTGGGCGGATCGTGGCGGGCACCTCGGTGTCTGATATCAAGGCGCTGATGGATACGGCGCTTTCAGCGGCGACGGCTTAGGCCTTAGCCGATCTTGCCGCGCACGCCTTCGCCCATCTGGGCGCGGTGCAGCATGACGTGATCAAGGATGACACAAGCCGCCATCGCCTCGCCCACGGGCACGGCACGGATGCCGACGCAGGGGTCGTGACGGCCCTTGGTGACAACCTCGATGGGTTCACCCGTCTTGGTGATCGACTGGCGTGGAGTCAGGATCGAACTGGTTGGCTTCACGGCAAAGCGCACGACAATGTCCTGACCGCTTGAGATACCGCCCAGAATGCCGCCTGCGTGGTTCGAGTTGAAGAGAGGGCCGTCCGGTCCCATCGAAATCTCGTCCGCGTTCTCGGTCCCTCGCAGCCCCGCAGCCGCCATGCCTTCGCCGATCTCAACACCCTTCACGGCGTTGATCGACATCATCGCAGCAGCCAGATCAGTGTCTAACTTGGCGTAAATCGGGGCACCAAGGCCAGCAGGGGCGCCGCGCACGACGACCTCGACCGCCGCGCCGACGCTGTCGTTTTCTTTGGTGCGCAGGTGCTGCAGGTAATCTTCCCATTCCTTGACCGCCGTATTATCGGGCAGCCAGAATGGGTTTTGGTCAATCGCGTCCCAGTCGAACTTCTCCCGATCCAGATGCAAAGCGCCCATCTGGGTCATGTAGCCCTTGATCTGAAGCCCCGGCAGCAGCGTCTTCAGCGCCTCACGCGCCACGCCACCAGCGGCCACACGCGCCGCCGTTTCGCGGGCGGACGAGCGTCCGCCGCCGCGCGGGTCGCGGATACCATATTTCTGCCAATAGGTGATGTCGGCATGACCGGGGCGGAAGGTCTTTTCGATCTCGCCATAGTCTTTCGAGCGCTGATCGGTGTTTTCGATCATCAGCTGAATGGGCGTGCCAGTGGTCTGACCCTCATACACGCCCGACAGGATACGCACCTGATCGGGTTCGTTGCGCTGCGTCATGTTCTTGTTCTGACCGGGCCGACGTTTGTCGAGCCAGACCTGTATCATCTCAGCTTCCAGCGGCACGCCCGGAGGGCAGCCATCGACCGTCGCCCCCAAGGCAGGTCCGTGGCTTTCACCCCATGTGGTGACGCGGAAGATATGACCGAAACTGTTCATCGACATGCGCAGGCTCCTTCGTTGCAAGCGTGATAGCGAAGGCCCGCGCGAAAGGGAAGCGCATCGGCGTCAGGTCTGTTCGCGGCGGTGCTTGGGTTTCGGGCTGGGACCAGCGTCATAGCGCGGGTTGGGGTCTCGCAAAATCGGATTGCGATTCGACACGGACGGCCGGCTTTCGCGCCAAACGATAAAGATACCGGACCCGATGATAATCGTTGCTCCGACGCCGACCCAGATGTCCGGCAGCTCTTCGAAAAACAGCAGCCCGAACAGAGTTGCCCACAGAATCTGACTGTATTGGGTCGGCGCGATCACAGCAGCGGGCGCCGCGCGATAGGCCGCGATGATCAGGATCTGCGCAAAGACGGACAACGCACCGACTCCGGCGACAAGCCCCAGATCTCCCAGCTCCATCGGGCGATAGACAAACGGCAGGATCAGCCCCATGAACAGGATGGACGACAGCATCGGAAACAGGATCATGACAGCGGTCCGTTCCTCGTTGCCGATCTTGCGCATAATCACCGATCCAAGGCTTGAGCAGAAAGCAGCGATCAAGGCGCAGATATGACCAAAAGTGATTTCCGTAACACCTGGTCTAAGCACAACCAGCACCCCGACAAGACCCACAAAAACGGCAGCCCAACGTTGTGCACGCACGGTTTCGCCAAGAAAAATTGCGGACATCGCGGTGATCAAGAGCGGTGTGGCAAAAAGCAGAGCATAGACCTCGGCCAAAGTCAGAACGGTGAACGCGTAGAAGGCCGACGACATCGCGATGACAGATGTCGCCGCGCGCAACAAGATCAGCCACGGGTGACGCGGGCGGAAATTATCGACCTGCCGGTCAGCCAACATCAGGATAGACATCGGCACAAAGGCAAACAGCATCGCGAAAAAGATAATCTGGAAGACGGCATAGTTGACGCCCAGCGCCTTAATGATCGCGTCATGGGTCGCAAAAACCCCGAATGCCGCAAAAGCAAAGCCCAGCCCCCTGACGGGTGTGTGTGTGATTTCCGACATGGCCGGCTCCGATACTTTGGGTGTTAGCGGTCACATCGCGCATTGCCGCCGTGACGTCAAGGGGGGGTTGTCAAGCCAACGCAAAGCGGTCACAGATAGCGATACCTCGGGGTGCCGGACTGACCGGCTGAGATGCAATGACGCAAACCCGTTGAACCTGAACCGGCTAGAACCGGCGGAGGGAAGGTCAGGCTCATCCTCACCCGAACACCGTCCGGCGCCATAGGAGGATGAAAATGAAAGCCATTTCCTTTGTCGCAGGCGCAGCACTTGCAACCGTCGCCAGCACGGCCTCGGCAGATACGCTGACCGTTTACACATATGACAGCTTCACGTCGGATTGGGGCCCCGGCCCGGCCGTCGAGAAGGCGTTTGAGGCCGAATGCGACTGTGACCTTGAGTTCGTCGCAATGGGGGACGGTGCCGAGCTTCTGGCGCGTCTGAAGCTGGAGGGCGCGCGCACGGACGCGGATATCGTGCTAGGCCTCGACACCAACTTGACGGCGGCAGCCAAGGACACCGGTCTGTTCGCGCCACATTCGGTGACGGCCGATTGGTCGCTGCCGATCGAATGGACCGATACGACTTTTATCCCCTATGACTGGGGCTATTTTGCCTTTGTCTATGACAAGGAAAAGGTCTCTAACCCGCCGGAATCCTTCGATGCGCTCGCAGCGTCTGACCTTTCGATCCTCATCCAGGACCCGCGCAGTTCGACCCCAGGCTTGGGGCTGCTGCTGTGGGTCAAGTCGGTCTATGGCGACAAAGCCGCCGAAGCCTGGGCTGGTTTGAACGATCAGGTTGTGACGGTCACGAAGGGTTGGTCAGAAGCCTACGGCATGTTTTTGGAGGGAGAGGCCGATCTGGTTCTGAGCTACACTACATCACCTGCCTATCATCTGATCGCCGAAGGTGATGACAGCAAAGCCGCGATCGCCTTCGAGGAAGGCAACTACATGCAGATCGAGGTTGCTGGAAAAGTCGCCTCGTCCGATCAGCCGGAATTGGCTGACAAATTCATGGCCTTTGTTGCGTCAGAAGCGTTTCAGTCGATCATCCCGACGACCAACTGGATGTATCCAGCGGTAACGCCGAAAGCAGGCCTTCCCGCTGGGTTCGAGACCTTGGCGCAACCCGGCAAGGCGCTGGTCTTCTCGTCAGAAGAGGCAGGCGCGTTGCGCAAACCGGCAGTGGAAGAATGGCTCGCAACGTCGGCCAAATGAACCGTGCAACCACCCTTGGCGTGATCGCGCTGGGGGTGGTCGTTTGCCTGACCTTTGGAACACTGGCGGCCGTCGCCTTGCGTGCGGACGCCGTCGCGCGGCTTGGCCCGGCGGACTGGGCGGCGGTGCGGTTCACCTTATGGCAGGCAGCCCTGTCTGCCGCGTTAAGCATTCTGCTTGCCATCCCAGTCGCACGCGCCTTGGCACGGCGCCGTTTTCCGGGGCGCACTGTTCTTGTGACACTGTTGGGGGCCCCCTTCATTCTACCTGTCATCGTTGCGGTGCTGGGGCTGATCGCGGTTTTCGGCCGCTCTGGCGTCGTCAGCACCGTTCTGGGGGCTTTTGGCGCCGAACCCGTGTCTATTTACGGCTATCACGGGGTCATCTTGGCCCACGTCTTTTTCAATTTCCCGCTCGCGACGCGGTTGATCTTGCAAGGCTGGCTTTCAATACCGGCCGAGCGTTTCCGTCTGGCCGCATCGCTTGGGCTACGCCCGCATGACATTGCGCGCATGCTAGAGCGCCCGATGTTGCGCGAGGTGGTGCCGGGCGCAGCTCTGGTCATCTTCCTGATCTGCCTGACCTCTTTCGCCGTCGCGTTGACTTTGGGTGGTGGCCCCCGCGCAACGACCGTCGAACTGGCGATATACGAGGCGTTCCGATTTGATTTTGACCTTGGCCGCGCAGCCCTGCTGGCCTTAATCCAGTTTGCCTTGGGGGCTGGCGCGGCGCTGATTGCTTTTTGGGTCGCGATCCCCGGTGATATGGGCGCTGGGCTGGACCGCGCCATTCGGCGCTGGGACGACAGCGTGCTGCACCGCACACGTGACGTTCTGGTTGTCGGGCTTGCGATGCTGTTTCTCGCCTTGCCGCTTGCGATGGTTGTGGTGAACGGATTACCGGGGGTGTTGTCGCTGCCGGTTCAGGTTTACGCCGCTGCGCTGCGGTCCATTCTTGTGGCGCTTGGATCGGCGGGCTTGACGTTGATACTTGCGCTGCCGATCGCGGTTTACGCTGTTCAAAGGCGGTCTCGTCTTATCGAGGGGTTAGGCTATATAACGATCGCGGCATCGCCGTTGGTGATCGGCACGGGGCTGTTCATCATCACCTTTCCGTTCATCAAGCCCTCTAATCTGGCCTTGCCAATTACCGCCCTTGTCAACGCCGCGATGAGCCTGCCTTTCACCCTGCGCGCCTTGGTGCCAGCGCTTGCTGCGACCGAAGCGAACTTTGGCGCCCTCGCAGATGGATTGGGGATGCATGGCTTGGCACGCCTGCGCTATCTTTGGCTGCCCCGGCTACGCCGACCAATCGGATTTGCGCTTGGCCTTGCTGGGGCATTGTCTATGGGTGACCTTGGTGTAATCGCGATGTTTGCAGATACGCACAATGCCACGCTGCCTTTGCAATTGTTCCGACTGATGGGCGCCTACCGGATGGAGGACGCGGCCGCCGCCGGACTTTTGCTACTGCTATTGTCGCTTTCGATATTCTGGATTTTCGACCGAGGAGGCCGCGTCAATGCTGTCCGTTGAAGCCGCACAGGTCGTGCTGGATGATTTTTCCCTTTCGGCCGACTTCACAATCACCAAGGGCGCGCGCGTCGCCGTTCTGGGCCCCTCCGGGGCAGGTAAGTCAACTCTGCTCGCGGCGATCGCGGGGTTTCAGGATTTGGCGACAGGACGCATCTTGTGGAACGGTGAGCGCTTGCCTGACGACCCGGCCAAGCGACCGATCAGCATGGTCTTTCAAGACAACAACCTGTTCCCGCATCTGAGCGTTGCGCAAAATGTCGGGCTTGGTCTTAGGCCGGATCTGAAGCTGACGTCACAGGACCGGGAACGGGTTGAAACCGCCTTGTCCCGTGTCGGTTTGATGGGCATGGGCGCGCGCAAACCCGCGCAGCTGTCAGGCGGCCAGATTGCCCGCGTCGCGTTGGCGCGGGTTCTTCTGCGCAACAAGCCCATACTGCTGCTGGACGAGCCGTTCAGCGCGCTTGGGCCCGCGCTGAAAGCCGAGATGCTTGATCTGGTGCGCGAGCTTGTGACCGAAACCGATGCGACTTTGCTGATGGTGTCCCATGACCCGCAGGATGCGCGTGCGTTGGCGGATCAGGTGGTTCTGGTCGCGGAGGGTTGGGCACATGCCCCGCAGCCAACCGCAGAGCTGTTTGACAGTCCGCCAGACGCCCTGCGCGACTATCTGGGCGGGTAGACCCAGCCCAACGAAAAAGGGCGCCCAGAGGCGCCCTTTCTTTTGTCGTTTTCAACATCGCATCAGATGTCGACTTTTTTGCCCTTATGCGGCGCCCAGAGCTTCTTGTTGGTTAGGTAAAGAAGCGAGGTCAGCAGGACCAGCATCAGAACCGAGACAAAGCCAGCTTGCTTGCGGGCCATCATCTTGGGCTCAGCCGTCCACATCAGGAAGGCTGATACGTCCTCGGCAATATGATGGGCCGAGTTGTTGTGGCCATCATCATAGTCGACAGTGCCGTCTTCAATCTGCGGCGCCATGGACACCCAGCCGCCCGGGAAGGCGGTGTTGCCGTAAAGAATGCTGCCAGCAACTTCTTGTTCTTCGCCGGTGAACCCGGTCAAGAAGCTGGCGATGTATTCCGCACCGCCGATGCCGCGGACCAGCTGGTTGATACCGGTGCCAGCGGGGCCATGGAAGCCCGCGCGGGCTTTGGCCATCAGTGACAGGTCCGGGCCCATGCCTTCGCCCGAAACGGTCGGGAAGAAATCTGACGGCTTGGCCGGGCGATCTTCGTCCAGTTCGGCGTCATAGACAAAGAAGTTTTCGGCCGCATAAGCACGCACTTCGTCTTCGGTGAAGTTCGGGCCACCGGGATCAGCCAATGTGCGCAAAGGCACGTAGCGCAGACCGTGACAGGCCGAACAGACCTCGGTGTAGACCTTCAAACCGCGGCGCAGTTGTTCTTGGTCGTATTTACCGAACGGGCCTTCGAACGAAAACGCGATGTCTTCGATGTGACCTTGATCGCCGGCGGCCAGCGCGCCACCAGTGGTGAGCGCCAGCGCCATGATTGCGGAGGTGGTGAGTGTCTTGATCATTGTTCCTTGATCCTTTCTCACTCGGCCGCTTTTTCAGCAGCGCCGGGATAATGGGCGTTGAAGTCGTCCTCGATCGAGGCCGGCGGCGTCGTGGGTTTCTCAAACAAACCCAGAAGCGGCAGGATGACCAAGAAGTAGGCGAACCAGTAGGTTGCACCGATCAGCGAAATCCAGTCATGCGGGAAGTTCGTGTCACGAGCACCGACCCACATCAAAACGATGAAGTCGATAACCAGCAGACGGAACCACCACTTGAAGGCTGGACGATACTGACCCGAGCGGACCGACGATGTGTCGAGCCACGGCACCAGCGCCATCACGAAGATCGCGCCGAACATGGCAAGCACGCCGAAGAACTTTGCGTCCACGATGCCACCTGTCAGGAAGCTGACAATCTGCACAGCCCAAACGTCAGCCGTGAAAGCGCGCAGGATTGCGTAGAAGGGCAGATAATACCATTCCGGCACAATGTGTGCGGGCGTCGCCAGCGGGTTGGCCTCGATGTAGTTGTCGGGGTGGCCCAGATAGTTGGGCATGAAGCCGACAATCGCAAAGAAGACGATCAACACGACACCAAGACCGAACAGATCCTTGATCACGAAGTAGGGCCAGAAGGGCAGAGTGTCTTTCTCGGCTTCTTCCTTCGAGCCACGGCGCACTTCGACACCGGTCGGGTTGTTGTTGCCCGTGGTGTGGAAGGCCCAGATGTGAACGGCCACAAGAGCGGCGATCACGAAGGGCAGCAGATAGTGCAGCGAGAAGAAGCGGTTCAGCGTGGCGTTGTCCACGGCTGGGCCACCCAGAAGCCAGGTTTGCAAACCTTCGCCGATGAACGGGATGGCGCCAAACAGGCCGGTGATAACGGTCGCACCCCAGAAGGACATTTGTCCCCAAGGCAGAACGTATCCCAGGAAGCCGGTGGCCATCATCATCAGGTAGATCAACATGCCGATGATCCACGTCACTTCACGCGGTGCCTTGTAAGAACCGTAGAACAGGCCGCGGAAGATGTGGATATAGACCGCCACAAAGAACAGCGACGCGCCGTTTGCGTGGATATAGCGCAGCATATGCCCGCCATTCACGTCACGCATGATGTGTTCGACCGATGCGAAGGCCATATCAACATGCGGCGTGTAGTGCATCACCAAGATGATGCCAGTAACGATTTGAAGCACCAGGCAGAACGCCAGGACGATGCCCCAGATCCACCACCAGTTCAGGTTCTTCGGCGTGGGGATCATCAGGGTATCATAGGCAAGACCAACGACGGGAAGCCGTTCGTGCAACCATTTCTCGAAACCCGTTTTGGGCTCGTAGTGATCGTGAGGAATTCCGGACATGTAAGCCTCCCTTAGCCCAGCTTGATCGTTGTTTCGTCGACAAACTCGGCGACGGGAACGGGCAGGTTTTCGGGTGCAGGACCCTTGCGGATACGACCAGATGCGTCGTAGTGCGACCCGTGACACGGGCAATACCAGCCCTGATAGTCACCGGCGCCATCACCCAAAGGCACACAGCCCAGGTGGGTGCAGACACCCATCATGACCAGCCATTCGCCATTTTCGTCCATGGTGCGGTTTGCGTCGTCCGCAGAAAGCGTCGCGTCGACGTTGTCATTGCGCGCGAACTTGTCGGGCAGATCAGCGGCGTCTTGTTCGCGGGCCAATCCGATTTCTTCTTCCGTGCGGTGACGAATGAAAACCGGCTTGCCCAACCATTTGACGGTCAGCTGTGTCCCCGGCTCGATCCCCGAGATATCGACGCGGATCGAGCTGAGCGCTTTCACGTCAGCCGAAGGGTTCATTTGGTTGACAAGAGGCCAAACCGCAGCACCGGCCGTAACGGCTGCGGCACCACCAGTTGCATAGTAAAGGAAATCCCGGCGGGTTCCTTCATGGTCGTCGGCGTGTGACAAGAGCGCATCTCCCTAGCTAGGTCGCAGAATTGCAACCGACACGACAGTAGACCGCCCAAGAAAGCAGTCCGTTTCGCGGCTGTTTATCCAAGGAATAGCCGCCAGTCCAGAAGTCATTAGGGCGCAGGGGTAGCTTTTCAAGGCACTGAGATCGCATGTTAGCGCGCGCAGCATGGAAAACTTCGGTCCATCGAGGGCCAATACGCGCTTTGTGGCGACTCAATAGGGTGCGGTGTCCTTGAAACTGTCCCGCGCGGCAAAGACGGCGAACCAGTCATCCAGCGCATCACGACCCTTGCGCCATTCGCGGTCAGCATGGCGGAAATCAAGATAGCCCAAGGCGCAACCAACCGATATTTGCCCCATGTCCAGCGGGCCAGACAGCTGGCTTATCCAACGGGCGTTCAGGGCATCCAGCGCGCCTTCGATCTTGCCCCATTGGGCATCCATCCAGCCGCCGAACTGCATGTCAGCGGGGCGGCAGCGGTTCTCGTAGACCATCAAGACACCGGCATCCATGATCGCATCACCGGTCGCTTCGACGGTCAGCACGTCCCAAATACGGCTTTCGGGGTAAAGGTCACTGCCGGCGCGGGCGTCCAGAAATCGCGTAACGACTCGACTGTCATAAAGAGCAGGGCCATCTGGTCTGACCAGCGCGGGTATTTTTGATAAGGGGTTGGCAGCGGTCAATTGCGGGGCTGGCGCTGTCGGTGAGGACATGACCTCGACCAATTCGATGTCGTCTTGCTGACCCGTTTCCAAAATCACCATCCGCGCCTTTCGGGCGAAAGGAGAGGCTGGCGAAAAGATAAGTTGCATCAGTCAGACCTTTCGGAATCGGATACGGGTCAGGCTGACGGCATCAATTTCGATGCCGGGTCCACTGTCACCAAATCGAATCACGCGCCGCATACGTGCGGTCGCATTCACTTGTTCAGCGTCACGTCGCGCGGTCATCCCTTCGGGGGCATCATCCAAAGCGTCTTCGGCACGCTGATCGCGGCGACCGCGTTCGACAGAGCGGGCAAGGGCATAGGTCGCAACCGCGACGGTGCCATAGCGCAAAGCAATAGCGGCAATTGGGGCTAGGGGCAGGGGCATGTGATCCTCCTTCGCATTAAATGTAGGGAGGCAGAGCGGGTCTGTCCACTTTTGGTGCTTGCTTGGCGATCATTTGCCGACGAGTCAGACCACCAGCCGATGGCCATCACAGCTGGTCGGCGTGGCGGTCACGATCGCGCCCTCAACCTGTGGTTTGCCAAATACTACTTCGGCAAAATGCTCGGTGCGGCCCATGGTGGGGTTTTCCAACAGGATTTGATGCTTACGTCCAACATGGGCGGCAAGGTGGCGATCAACCTGCGCGTCACCTGCGGCGCGCAGGCGGGCGGCGCGCTCTCTTATAATGGTCCCGTTAACCTGCGTGGGAATTTTGGCCGCCGGGGTGCCTTCGCGTTTGGAATACGGGAACACGTGCAGCCAGGTCAGGTCGCAATCCGCGACCAGTTTCAGGCTGTTTTCAAAATGCGCGTCCGTTTCGGTCGGAAAGCCTGCAATGATATCGGCGCCGAAGGTGATGTCGGGGCGCAATCGGCGGGATTCTTCGCAAAAGGCAATGGCGTCATCGCGCAGGTGACGGCGTTTCATCCGTTTCAGGATCAGGTCGTCGCCATGTTGCAGGCTCAGGTGCAGATGCGGCATCAGACGCTGCTCGGACGCGATGGCCAGCATCAGATTATCATCCGCTTCAATGGAATCGATCGAGCTGATCCGCAAGCGCGGCAAGTCTGGCACGAGGCGCAGGATACGCATGACAAGGTCACCGAGCCGAGGCCCGCCCGGCAGGTCAGCGCCCCAACTGGTCAGGTCCACGCCGGTCAACACAACCTCATTGAAGCCTTTATCCACAAGGCGCTTGATCTGGTCGACCACCACGCCTGCGGGCACGCTGCGCGAATTGCCCCTGCCATAGGGGATGATGCAAAAGGTGCAGCGGTGGTCGCAGCCGTTTTGCACCTGTACATAAGCGCGGCTTCGCGTGCCGAACCCGTCAATCAGATGGCTGGCGGTCTCGGTCACGGACATGATGTCATTGACCTGCACACGCTCGGTTTCGCCGATCAGGTCTGGGGCAAGGCCCGCCCATGTCGCGGGTTCCATCTTTTCATGGTTGCCGATCACGGCGTCCACCTCGTCCATGGCCGCAAAGGTTTCGGGCTCGGTCTGGGCCGCGCATCCGGTGACAATCACCTTGGCGTCGGGGTGTTCACGGCGCAGCTTGCGAATTTCCTGACGGGCTTTGCGCACAGCCTCGGCGGTGACGGCACATGTGTTCACCACAACAGCGCCTTCAACGCCCGCCTCGTCAGCAAGCCGCTTCATTGCCTCGGTCTCATAGGCGTTCAGGCGACAGCCCAGCGTCGCGAAAACGGGGGGTTTGGCCGTCATGCTACAGCCCCTTCAGGAAGGCGGGCGTAAGCTGGCCCCTGTAAACAAATGCGGTCGGTCCGGTCATCCAGACCCCGTCGTCGCGCCAGTCAAGCGTCAGCCAGCCGCCGTCCAGCTCCATCCGCACGCGCTTGTCGGTCAGGCCGCGCTGATGGGCGGCAACGGCGGTTGCGCAGGCACCTGATCCGCAGGCCAGCGTGATGCCGGTGCCGCGCTCCCAGACTCGCATGCGGATTTCATCACGCGCACGGATTTCGGCGAATTCGACATTGGTGGCTTCAGGGAACAGCGGGTTGTGTTCGATGCGCGGGCCGATGTCGGCGACATCCACCGCATCAACGTCGTCCACGAAGAAAACACAGTGCGGATTGCCCATACCGACTGCGACGGGGTCACCGTCTAGCGGCAGATGGGCCGTATCGGTCTTGTGCGACAGAGGCACAGCTTTCCAGTCAAGCTGAGGCACCCCCATATTTACCGAGACCTGATCGCCGTCCGTGCGGGCCTCAAGAATGCCACGTGCGGTGCGAATGGTCAGGGTGCTTTTTCCGGTCGCGTCCAGAATAAAGCGCGCCACACAGCGCGTGGCATTGCCGCACGCTCCCGCCCGGCTGCCGTCTGCGTTCCAGAAATCAAGGTCGATATCGGCGGCGTCCGAGCTTCGGATCTCGGCCAGCTGGTCGAACCCGACACCGCGATTCCGGTCACCCAACCGGGCAGCCAAATCGCGTGTCACAACAGCGTCATGACCCCGTGAATCGATCATCACGAAGTCATTGCCCGCCCCATGCCATTTCATGAAGTCGATCGTCTGCGTATGTGTGCCATCAGAAGCCATGCGCCGCGATATAAGCGTTTGTGTGAACTTTTGCCAGAGATCGCACACATTCCTTGGAAATTGGGGTTGACCTGTCCTGCCTGCGGTTATAGTCACCGCGCTCACAGAGTGGGCCGTTAGCTCAGTTGGTAGAGCAACTGACTTTTAATCAGTGGGTCGAAGGTTCGAATCCTTCACGGCTCACCACTTTCATCTTTATAAGATGACACGTAGTTTGTCTTTTTTGACAGGGGTTTGTCGTTTTTCAGGCAAATCTTCCAGTTGTGGGTTGCGGCGGCAAGGTTTACGCTGTGCCGAATGAGAAGCATGCCCAATGGTTTCTTGTCAGACCCATTGTCGGCGCCTTCTTCATGTCAGAAAGATTCTTAGCGAGTAGTTTTCATGGCGCATTGGTATACGGCGGATACCCACTTTGGGCATGAGAATATTATCACGTTCTGCAATAGGCCTTTCGCAAATACCGACGACATGGATGCCACCATGCTCAAAAACCTTGCGGACCGTGTGGGGTCAGATGACGATCTGTGGATCATCGGCGACTTCGCCTTTGGTCGAAAGGCAAAGGATGTCCCGTTCCTGACCGAGGTCTTCAACCGACTACCCGGTGCGCGCAAGCACCTGATCACGGGCAACCACGATTTCCAGCCCACGCTAGGACTGGGCTGGGATACTGTATCACCATTCATTGAATTGCGTGACGGGCCACAGAACCAACTGAATACCCTGTGCCACTACCCGATGATTACATGGAACCATGCAAGACGCGGGGCATTGCAGTTCTTCGGTCATGTCCATGACAACTGGAAAGGGTCATCAAACTCGGTAAATGTCGGGGTCGATGTTTGGGATTTCATGCCTGTCAGATACGACGACATTGCGACCAGAGCAGCGAGCTTGCCAATGAATGCGCATTGGAATGACGTTGAGCCTACCTAAGCGGCAGGAAGCTACGCTCTGTCCAAAATTCTGCTCCGCGGGACAAAGCGGTGGTTGCATTCTGCAATCGTGCCGAGGGAATCTAATATGCTACTCCCTAAAGAACGACGCGAACCGATCTTCTGAGATCGCGGCTTAGCATTTTCACAAGCGCGCTTAGGTCGCCTTTAACACGAAACATTCCGCAGAAGACCGCATCGGTTTGTCCTGCAGCGGCACTACAAGCCAAATGAGGAAATGAATCCGGCCTCAAAACGCACTGATCCTATCCTTTGAAGTAGGCCAATTTGGAGATGCTTGGATGACCAACGACAATCGCCCGATCGAGCAACATGTTCGACATTTCACAGCTAGTTTCTGGCAAAAGTGAGCAAGCATGGCAAGCGGCTAAGTTCAGCGAATTCAGGCCTTGACCAGCACTCTCGATGCAAAGCGGGTCGGATGAGCAATAACGCCCATTCTCTAGTGCGGCATGAACTGTTGAAGGCAAGTATTCTGGCCGCCCCTGTCGAACAAGTCCTCCAAGTGTGCCTTCCGAGTCTCCACTTGCAGTATAGAGCAGCACTCCCGCCATTCCATCGGGGCCATCCGAAGCATAGATACGCTCGCATATGCTGGAACTGTCATAACCGGAGTCGAAGGCAAGTTGCCTAATGAGGAGGTGAGCAAAACTGTGCAGCAAAACCTTGGTCACTCCCCCTTCCAAATCAACCCTCGCCATTTCTGCGTCAATCGTGTTGTGGGCAATGCGGAGCTGCTCAAATCGTTCCTGCACCGTTTCGCTCGCTGCCCATTCCGCAAGCCGGCTTTTCCGAAACCGGAGAAAAATGCCTTCACCGCGAACGGAAACACCCGGCAGCCAATCTGGTTTGCCAAGGGACAATGGGGCGAGGTCATTCTCATTTGCGCCTGGCGGAAGCAATCGGGTGAAACCTTGCAGGACTCGTGTTTCTCTGAGGCGTGTTACAAGTGCGACCTCATCAAAGTGATCTTCAAACCAAGTGCCATAATCCTTTAGCTGAATCGGACGGAGGTCGAAGTCTTCCCTGTCCTTGGGCAAAGGTCTTGGGCCAGTGAATGCGTCATACTCGGCTCGGCGAAAGGCGTTTTCCGTTACTAAGGTTGTACCCGATATCCCGTCCTTCAGTGCCAGCGCCCCTTTCAGGAGTTCATCAGCTTCAACGCCGTATTCCTTAGCCAAGTACTCCAAGGTTGGTTGTGGCGGATCCGGTAGAAGCGCTTCGAGGATATTGTATACTCCCTTTTCGGACAATACCTTCATCACACGCTGAGAATGGGGAGGGATTAGGATAGATTTCGCCAACTTGGCGAAATACGCGTTTGAGGCACCGCGTTGAATAGTTTGCATTGCGCTATGCTGGCAGGGTTCTGCACTTTCGGGTCCAAGCCATGGTCGTTCACCTGGGCAGCCTTCACTCAATGTGTCAGCCAATACCCCACGATTGAAGGCTCCAACCATAGACCTCCGCTCCCCACAAGTCCGACAAACAATACGGATACCAGCGGTGCCAGGTTGGGTCGTGGAGGTAAAGTAGAGCTCAGCTACTCCGTCGGAACAGTTGTGGCCTCGGTGAACCCATCGTTCCCAGGGAAAATCAAAAATGTGACCACTTTCACAGGCGACAACGAAGCGGACCGGTATCAACCGTGGACGTACGTTTTTGTGCAACTCCCCACAGGTCTTGCCCCGTCCTCCTGCAAGTCGTTCTGCGTTGTTGCACCGCATGTTTTCGTCTCTTGATTGCGTATTCCAATCGAGCTTCTTCATGCGCCTACAACGCGGGCAATAGTGCCAGCGAGGGAATCGAACGAATGGCATCGGTGCGCGGTCTTCCTGTGGCACCATACCACGAACGTTAGTTTCACGAGCAAGCGATGGCGTGTAGAAGTGAGAAATCTTGCGCCCCATTTCAGCGCTCAAGCGTTGCGCCAACCGACTGTCGACCACTCTCGTTGATTTCTCCAGATCGAGAGCAGCACCGGGCTGCGCCACGGGCCAAGCATCGAGGCCCGCCATCATTAGTGTGTCATCAATAAAATCAACGATTGCACCGACACCGAACGGGACAATCCCTTGGGATGTTCTGAATTCATTCTTGGCCATTTTACATATCCGGCTCTGGGTAAATCGAAAGAACGCTGGCCGAACTGCTACCGTCCACATTTCGCATTGAGGTCATCACCGGCCAAGCGGCTTGCAAGAGTTGGTCATCCGCAGGAGCGCCAAAGGGTAGCATGAGGGATGCTTCATCAACACCTCCGGCCATTTTTCCCCAAGCAGGTGGCGCATACTGCCGCCAATCTCGGACCCAATCATCCAGCTCATGCCTGGCATCTTCGCATTCGTCTCCGTTGATGTCTTCAATCCGGTCAAGGATCCAACTTAATTCATTGTCCAACTTCAAAGCCTTGGTGGAGTTTTGAATGTCTTTTGGACTTTCGAATCCGCACAAGTGCCTTGCAACAGCGACTAAGAGACCCCGCATTCCGCGGCTACGAGCCTGCGGTGAGAAAGGCGTGACGCTGGTAGGTTCGACGTGTCGATATAGGCTTTGGTGATACCCAACGAAGCGTTCGTAGTGGGAGCGATCTCGGTTCTTTGTCTGTGTATACGCGACGACGACCAAACCAGGATATTTGCGCCCAACCCGCGAGGTGGCCTGGATGTATTCCGACGTTCCTTTTGGCTGACCGTTCACAAGCATGAGACCGAGCCGGTCGATATCAACACCAACAGCAATCATGTTGGTTGCGAGTAGAATATCCACCGGGGCAGGGTTGCGTTGTCCACGACGCCAATCGATTGCAAGCTGATCAAGAATCTCGGGAATCTCTTCAGCTTTGCGGCGGCTGGTGAGTTCCGCGGGTTCATCGAGCATTCGTCGGTGCTCTGGAGGAATGTTCTCGAGACCGCACAACTGTTTTAGGTATTCCGGTATGTCCCCAGCACACAGAGTTGCGGCATGTCCGAGCTCGCGCAGCGTATTAAAATACCAAACCAGGGTTCCGTAGGGATTGAGATGTTCGGCTGCCTTTTCGTCGCTTTGATCAAACCGGTTGGGGAACTGCAGTAGAGGTCCTGTAACACGCACCAAAGCTGTTTGATGCGAGGAAAGAGCGCTGCCGAGAAAGCCAATGTATAAACGCCCTGGCGCATCGTCATTTTGCTGCGCAAAGTAACTATCGTTCGCTTGGTTGCCTTGCGGGGGGTACTCGAAGGCTTCACGATTATAGAGCGCACTGCATTGGTCCGCTGCTCGTCTGATAGTAGCGGTTGACGCGACAATTTTCGGAGGGACGCCACCACGGGAGCATAATTTGTCGATTAGCGTTTCGTATAGGCCCACCATTGTACCAAGTGGCCCGGAAATGAGATGAAGCTCATCCTGGATAATTAGTGAAGGTGCGACTCCATCATAGCCACCAAAGATGTTGTGGGTACGATCCTCCCAAGCGAGTTGCGCGAACTTGTCTACGGTGCCAATGACCAAAGTGGGCGGGTTATCGTAGATGTCATCGTCGATTACAAGAATGGGCAAGTGTTCGGAGTGAAATTTACAACCCGGCTCTGGGCAGCGAAAGCGAACTGTCTTTTCCCCGTCGTGATTATTCTCTTGCCGGTAACCTTGGAAATTGTTCTCCGTGAGATCAGTCCTACACCACGGACAGTGCAGTATTTGGAACGGGTTTGATTGATAAGGCTTTGTTTTCAGGCTTCTTAGCTTCGTGCATGCATCGCGCCTGCGGTTGGGTGTCAGGCTCGTCCCTACCCACATTCCGATGGTGATTGGTTCATTGCCCAAGTCTATCCCCATCGCACTTTCCCGCCGTAGCTGCTCTAGTGCGAAAATCAGAGCGGAAGCTCGATCAAATTGCTGACGCGTTAGAAGGCGAAGGGTGTACCGCATCAAGACGGCCGTACCGCCGCCCTCATTTCTTAGACGCCGCAGTAGGATACTGAACGCAGCCAGACCTAAATATGCCTCGGTCTTGCCGCCGCCAGTTGGAAACCAAATTAGTTCGACCAGTTTCCGATCGCAGTGACCAGGGTCGGTGGTTGAGGCTAAGTTCATCAAGATGAAGCCGAGCTGGAATGCACGCCACTTATTCTCCATGCCGGAGTCAACCTGACTGACCTCCTCATCGCCAAGCTTCCGGGGTTTGAGACGGGATCGCTGCTGCTGCGTGAACATGGCGCGGTTCATCAAGCGAAACGCAACCATTGCATCTTTGTCCTTGCGCAGCAGCTCTATGCCTTCGCGCATACGACCAAGGCAAGTTTCACATTTCGAAATGTTGTCTTGTGACGCCGAACGCAAATGACTTGGAATGGCTTCGCGTGTCAGGTCGTCAATCCAAGCGGCATAGTCGTCCACAAGTCCCGAAAGAACCTTCAAGATGGCTACTTCTGGATCCGCCGACTCGTCGCCAGCGTAAAGAAACCCCATGGAAAGGTTGAAGGCGGAACCGTCTCGATAGTGCTTCGATCTCGGTTCGACAGGTTGCACCTCAAACTGAGGAAGTGCAGCCGTACGTATCAAATTGCACCGCCCGTCCTCAGCGACAACTGCATTCCGATCCCAGTCCGCAGCTACCCCGTGCCCCAATGCAAAGGAACGGCGATGCCGGTACAATAGCTTGAGCTGATCCAACTCGTCTTCGCGCACCCCTCCATCCTGACGATCAATCGGTTCAAATACTGGTTCGCCATCTGCTGAATTCACTTCGAGACCGACCTGGAAGAAGCAGGCATCATGCCGCGCGGACCGTTCACTGCAGGTTCTTTTGTTGACCAACATTGCCGAGACAACCGAACTTCCGTCGTTTTCTCGTACGATGAGTTCGAACGAGAGTTCTCCGCGCAATGTGGGCACCCTTACGGGATCAAGCACACCGAACTGGTTTGTTTGGATCGTCACCAGTTCGTCTATTGGCTCTCTTACATAGCTCTGACGGTGGGCCCTTTCAGGATCTGGTTCTGATCTATACGTAGCTGCACGAATTCTGCAGACTAACTCAGTCCCCGACTTAACTCTAAAGGTCAGGCCCATGGCAGCCGGGCTGAACTCATTTGCGAGGTTCAAGGGTTCTGTGGCATCTGAAGGGAGACCTGTTCTATCAGTTGCAGAACCGCCTGATGCTGATGGGCTGGAATCGGATATGTCCCCGTCAACAAGAGGAGCGTTATCATCGCTTTCGTTTATATCCATCTCGGCCATGAGGATACGTTGAGGAAACAAGATTCCTGTTGCATAGAGTTGCAAGGGGTTTAGACGAATTGAATTGGTATCCATAGGGTCCAACGGGCCAAATAGTTTGGTCTGCAGATCCTCGACCATTGCAGCACGCATTTCCCTGAAATCGTTCGGTAAGATGCTCATTTTTAGTCCTCAACATTCTTCTGAGATTTCAGCATCTCAATTGCTCGCCACTGAATGAAGGCGTTAGAAACAATAGCGTAGCACTTCGTACGTGTACGCGTGAGTGCCACGAGTAACAGGCTGGTCTGCCAATCGATTTCAAGGCTATCTGGAGCATCGGTGACGATCACAATCTCAGATTCCAATCCCTTGAATGCAGCAACCCCAGTTGAAAGTATTTGTTGTCTATCGGGTTGGGCCTCTCGTGGGGACACCAATGGCTTGCCAACGTTTGGCGGAAAACGATCTACAAGCCGCTGCCCAGCCTTTCGCCATGACAGGATTGCAATATCTCCAGGACGAACGCCATCACGGATCAACTCGACAAGAAGAGCACGCAGTTTGGCGGCAGCTTCCTTCTCGGTTGCAACCCCGATGTACTTCACGGGCGAATTGAGCTGACGCCGGCATTCCGGTGCAGCCGCCTTCGAAAAAAAGTATGCTTCGGCAGAAGTTTTCGGAGGGTTTCTGAAGTTTTCCCTCAATTCAACTGATACCGCTCCGGTTTCTACGAGGGTTTCGAAAGCCTGCTTTTCAAAGCGTGAATAAATGTCTGCCTGATCGCCCTGGTCCAAGAAGATCGCCCAGCGCCCCTTCAAGCCGCCGCTCAGGATCAGCGTCAGACAAGCAAGATTTCTTTCGTTTAGAATATCTTGGGCTTCATCCACAATCAGCGCATCATACTGCGGAAGCTCATCGGTCTCCAATAAGATCTCACAAGCGTCTTCGAAAAGTGCTGGGTAACCCTTCAAGAAGTGCTCTTCTTCTGAGATTCCGATAGGAACCGCCGGTGACAACCCGGCACGACGGATGATGTCATGCATGAACTTGTGGAGCGTCGTGATCTTAAATTTTGAGTCTCCACGCTCCACGGAGAGATGGGCGGCCAGTTCCGTGTTGAAGCAAAGGTAGAGTACGTTCTGTCGCTCTTCTGAAATTCGACGTGCAGCTTCCAACGCCAGTACGGTTTTGCCTGTTCCTGGCCCTCCGGAACAAATCAGTCTCGGGTTTTGTGGACTCAAGACAAGGTCGAGTACTCGAAACTGCTCCCTGCTGAGAATAGGTGCTTCACGTTGACTTTCGATCACGAGCCCTAAAACGGTCAATCCGGTTTCAAAGTCGGGTCGCATAGCGTCAGCACAAATTCGCAGCTTCTCCGAATTGAGAGGAGGGGTGGATCTTCCACCCTTCTCTTTTCGTTTGAGCTCGAAGTATGTTTCTAACCGTTTCAGGTATACCGAAAACGGGCTTTTCTGGTCGCGAAGATCATAAACTACATCTTGGCTCCATTCCGCGTCTTGATAATCGAAAACGACCGAAGGCAGGATCACTCCCCAGCCAAAAATAGCATCCTTTCGAGAGAGCACACGCTGTTCTTGAAGGTGTTTCAGGACTGCCCAACGACAACCCTCTGCTTGTTTGAACGGACCCTCGGTGGTTGTATACGAACGCTCACCTGACCCAATTTTCCAAATCCCATTTTTTCGCTGAATTGCCCCCCCTTTGACCTCAAGGCAAAAAACTCCGCGTGGGGTCATCAACACGAAATCGCATTCGGCATGTTCCTTGGTACCATGTCTTTCCAAGCCGATTGATTGGAAGCAGTATATCTCTTCCTTGGTCTTCATATTTTTGATTTCGTTGAAAATTTGCTGCTCAGTAAAAGTGGCATTCGGGCTGCAAATAGGAGGTATCATGTGAACGGTCATGACAACCTCGCTGCCGTACTGTGATCAAGTCCTTGCCGTTGCCACAGAAGCGAGCCTGCACAAGTTGCCACCTGACCAACATATTCCACGCGATGGACATTGAGGTCGATGCAAGTGCTCCCCACTTCGATCCGCAATTTTCCTGTGGTTTGATCAGCAGTTCCTTTTACAAGTTGCTCAAAGATGTGATCCGCGGCTTCATGACGAGCTCTATACAGCGCTGAAACGGCCTGCGCCGAAGCCTCGCCAGACTTTTGAATTTCCGGATCGTCGGACAGGGTACAAATCTTCGGAATGACTGCCCGATAGTTCATTGGCGCGACGGTTTGCCCGCTGATCCAGTTCCGATACGCCATATCCGATCGATGCAAGCCAACAGAAGCCAACCGTTTGCGAAAATTGCTCCAAGGAACAGATCCTGCGGCATAGGCCTGTTTAAGAGGTTGCCGCCAAAGGTCAGCCATTTTTAGTGTAGTGTTTGGATCCCTCAGATAGTTGGGAGCAAGTTCTTGGAAAAGCTCTCTGTGAGAGCCATCCTTCAGTACAAAAACATCACCTTCTCGCAATTGGCTAACGGGTATACAGGCATCTTCTGGTCGTGAAGCGTCTCTGTTCAAGAGAACCAGATCAGCATGAGGTGGCAAGAACATGTAAGCCGAGTAGTCATCGAGAATGACAGGAATTCCGCTGACTTTTGCTTCGCTCCCGTAATTAGCGGTCCGATGAATACCTTTGAACAATCCATCAAGGTCGGGGCGTTTCTCTGTCGGTGGGATGAACTCTGATAGATCCTCACTTGGTGCAGATTTATTTCTCTTCGGGCTGGGCCACACCAACTGCTCTCCTGCCCCGCTGGCCTCACGCCCTTCATTTGAGTGTTCGATAGGAGTGCTGAAAGAACGGACGCGCCTACGCACCCCCTCCGTCACTCTTTCGAGCCATTCTTCTTGAAAGTCGAACATCAGGTAGTCCAGCTTTATTGCTGGATTGATTGTATCAAGCCGGCGCATTGTTTCCGCACCATGCCAGCCAGGAACAACCAAATGCTCTACGGGAGCATCGCGAAAAAGTTCCGGTGCAGTAAGGCCCGCACCATAGAAACCATTCTCCTTCAGCAAGGAAGTGGTTTCTTGGGCTTCTTGATGGGACCGGCAGAGGATCGTGACAGGCCTGCCCTCCTTAGCGATCGTCTCACCAAAGACATCAGGGGAGAATTTACAATTCTCGGAAAGCTCACCGAGTGCGTGTGCAATACCAACCAAGGACTGGTCATAAAGTGCCTCCGCCCTTGCTGCCCTCGACAGAATTAAAGCTCGTTCCCGAAGTTTGGCCGACACGGAGCTACCCGGACGCGGCATCTTTCCCATATCGGAAAGGAAGCTCCTAAGTTGCTGCACAATCGGAGAGAAGTCATCTTCCGGATCATCATGTCGATCTTGCAGGAATTTGTTGATTGTAGACAATGCCGGGTTGGGGAAAACCTGAACACGTCGATCAACGATCCAATGATTGTATTGCCGCTTTAGCCCACGGGCCAAAGGGTCAGTTTGCCTGAAACCTCGTGGTCTCAAGGACCACGGTAAAACTACGTCATCCTCCATGACCAGTGCATCCCGGGGTGGACCAGGTACTTCCGAAATATCCGCCAAACAAAGCATCCGGAGGTTTGGAATTTCTCGACCGACGAATTCGGCATTTATCTCGCGGTAGGCCTGCGAACCGAAAGCTATCAAATCGAACCCGACCACTCCCGCAGGGGGATTTTCGATCAGATTTCTCGCGACCATCGCGGACCCGCATGCATAGATCATCGCTCGATCAATAACGCTTTGTGACATGGGTTCTTCGCGTTCGGTTCCGCTTACCCAGGTGGCTCCGACCACTTTCGAAATTGCCTCGCCGCGACAATGCAGGGAAGGTAGGTAGTATTCCAACAAGTTGCGGGGAGCCACCACAAGTACGGCACGCCGCGCATCGCTTCTGGGTCGTCCTTTCAAAAGAAAATGTAGTGGGTCGACAGAGTGGTGTTGCTGCCAAGTCGAAACGGCAGACCCGTTCGACAAGGTTTTGTAATCTTGTCGAGGCGATGTCTCCATGCAGGTCGCCAAGTTGACAGGCAAGTATAGCCGGCCAGATGAATTCACCTCCACAACGATTTTCTCGTCACCTGCTATGACTTTATGCCCTAAGTATCGCACACGCTCTGGGCGCTGACCGAAATTCAGCAGATTGAGGATTGTGCCCTCTTCCCATCTTACATTTGCGCCAGTCTGGGCGTTTTCATGCATTGCAGAAAGTGTGAGTGCCCCGACTACAGGTGCAAGAAAGACATCTGCATCTCGCAAAGCAATATGGTCATTTTCCGTGCTTTCAAGGACAGCTTGGGCAGTTCCGACGACGTACTGGCCGAAGCGATCTAACATCATACCGCCCGCCGTCAGATAGGAGCTTTCCAAGTGGGGAATTCGTTGTTGCAAACTGCTCAAATGTGGAAGGCCGTATGCTTGCTCTTCGACAGTGGCATAAGCCCATTCAATGACATAGAGGTCATCAAGAAGCCCTAATATCCCCAGGTCGTCCGGTATGACGTCATCAGTTTCCGCAAGATATACGATCGCAGCCCGAGCTAAGCCGGATTCAACGCCATCCCCCCCCGCCGCTTCGATCAATGCTTCCAACTTCTGATCAAAATCGGTGATGTCCGCGATGATCTTTAGACCTCGAATCGTCTTGACTTGAGTGGAAATCTTGCTGGCAATTTCTCCGACACATCGCCTGTCAATCTCGGCAGTTCTGAGTACGGTCTGCTGGATGGAGTGCATTTCTTCTTTTGTGATCGCGTTGTATATCCAACCGCCTTCGAAATTCATCCCCAGTTGATCAAGAGCCCGGTCCTGGACCCAGTTCAATTCGCTCAGCTTCTCTTCTTTATGCCAGGATTTCCTTGATTGGTTGAGGAAATACAGAGCAGCAAATGCGTCACAAGCGGTGCCATCGCCCTCTATCGCTTTACGTCTGAAAACCGCAGCGAGGCGTATCCATCCAAGAACTTGATAGCCATTGCTGGCTCGCAATTCCGCAAATGCCACCAAACACGCAGAAATACCGGGCAGGACGCTCTCCCACCCATCTATCTTCTTTCCGATTGACTTGGAAATGTAGTCAATCTCAGTGTTTATTGCCTCAATACGATTTCTTGACGGATAGTCGCATTCAAATTGGCCATAGGGGCCGGGATTCACTTTCTTCACCTCTCTGAAAAGACTTCCCACTTGCCTGATCCTACCGGTGCCAGCATGCAAAGCCCATCAACCTTTCAGCAACCCTAAGCGCTAACGGGGAAATGTCGATCAATTTTTGATTGCGAGCACTCTTCCTGCGACCCATCGTCGCGAACGCCCTCGGTTGATGTTTTTTGATGCTTCTCTGAGAGTTACCTTCCATCAAACCGACAAATTAAATCAGACAATTCATCCAACCAGTCGCGGGTTGCTCCCAAGCCAGTCCTGTCACCGAGGGGGCCAATAGTCTCTCCCTGTGCATATGCTCGGAAGTGTTGGCTAAAACACCATCCCGCCCGTCATTTTCTTGAACATCATGTTAAGCGCCTTAAGGTAGTGCGAAACTGTTTTCGATGAGCTATTGACAATCAAGTCATCAAAGGGAGGACCTCGGTTGGACGGAGGAAACAACCTAAATCGGGTACCTGCGGACAACCCTATCAATCAACTGCAGGCAGTGGACTTGTTCTGCGGCGCTGGAGGGTTTTCCCTTGCGGCCTTCAAGGCCGGTTTTCATGTGGAATTTGCGGTTGAGAACGACAAGTATGCTGTCGATACCTACCGGGAAAACTTCATCAGGAAGCGACAGCTAAGAACGACTCTTTACGATGGCAGCATCAATGATCTGAAGCCTGAAGGGCTTGTAAAGAAGCACTTCTCCGAGTTCGGATGCGATATCGTTCTTGGTGGTCCGCCTTGCCAAGGATTTTCCACTCATCGCATCAACGATTCCGGGGTTGACGATCCAAGAAACAGACTTATCCTCAGCTACTTCAATTTCGTCGAAGCCCTGCAGCCCCGTGCGTTTCTTATGGAGAACGTTCCCGGGATATTGTGGCCGCGCCACGTAAAGTTCCTGGATGAGTTCAGCTCGCGAGCCACCGAGGCTGGTTACAGAGTTTTTTCTCCTTCTGTTTTGGATGCAAGAGACTTTGGCGTTCCACAAAGACGAAAACGGGTGTTCATATTGGGAACACGAAATGACCTTCCAACATCCGCTCTCTCATGGCCACCCTCACCGAGTCACTCCAATTGTGACGACGATCTACCCCTTTGGGTAAACTGCAAGGAGGTTTTCCGAGAAACACGCGACCAAGATCCCAATGACATACACATGAAACATGGACCTGAATTGGTCGAAGCCTTTCGAAACACACCTCTCAACGGCGGGTCGCGCAAGGACTCGGGTAGGATTTTGCCGTGCCACGAGAAACACGACGGTCATAAGGACGTGTATGGAAGAATTGATCCGGGCCAGCCAGGACCGACGATGACAACTGCCTGCATCAATCCATCGAAAGGGCGGTTTGTTCATCCGACAGAGCATCACGGGATCACGGTTCGACAGGCCGCTCGAATGCAGACATTTCCAGACGATTTTGCCTTTTCGGGTGGTCTCACTGCCGCAGGCCGTCAGATAGGCAACGCTGTCCCCGTCGACCTCGGAGTGGCGCTATTGAAACCCATCGCAGAATGGCTATCCGGTTTGGACGAGGCCGTCGATTTTTCCTTTGAACCGCAGCCTATTAATAAATCTGAGGTATAAGTGAGAAACGCCCCTCTCCAGACGCGAATAAATGGCCAAAGCGAAACCCGAATTTCAGGAACCTGTTGACCCTCAGCGATCCAAGATGATGGCATCAATTGGACAACGCGGGACGAAACCCGAAATGATAGTTCGCCGCATATGCCACTCGCTTGGGTATCGTTACCGGCTTCATGTCAAAACCCTTCCTGGATCTCCCGATCTTGTGTTCCCGCGGCTCAAGAAGATCGTATTTGTACATGGGTGCTTCTGGCACAGGCATGCAAACTGTTCTCGAACAACTACCCCCAAAACACGAACCGCATTTTGGGAGAAGAAATTTGCCGACAATGTTAGTCGTGATGAACGGCAAGTTTCGGAGCTATGTGCTCTTGGGTGGCAAGTTCTGATAGTCTGGGAGTGCGAGACAAAAGAGCAAATATCGCTAAAGGAAAAGTTGTTTAGATTTCTTGACGGGAAATGACATGTCTACCCGGGTGTCCAGAGGGCAGTTTAATCGAGAAAACAACGCATTTGCTCCATTTCTCCCTTCCTTTGTCCGCTCTCTACCGAGCTCGGAGGTTCCAATGCGTGACATCGGAAATTCCTTCGCATAGCCTGGCGCCATGAGTGGAGAGGAATGGTCAGATTGGGAGAATGACGCCATTGTGGCGGACTACTTTTCCATGCTCACGGATGAGTTGTCGGGCACGAGGTACAACAAATCGGCTCACAACCGCTCCCTGCAAGAGCTCATTGGCCGCTCCAAAGGTTCGATCGAATTCAAACACCAAAATATCTCGGCGATTCTTAAGGGGCTGAGTGAAACCTGGATCAACGGATACAAGCCCGCCTTCAATTTTCAGAAATCCCTGGAGGATGCTGTTGTTCGGTGTCTGGAGCAGCACGGTGGCTGGCTTACACTAAGAACAACACCCCAAATAGAAGCATCAGAGCCTCCAGGGGCTATTTGGATTAGCACTCCACCCACCATGCAGAACACGCCACCGCCGGACGAACTGGCCCAAATGCTGGCTGTGGCGAGGAAGTTTGATGTGGCGGGTCGAGATGAAAGGAATAGAACTCTTGGTAAGGCTGGGGAGGAGCGTGTCCTTCATCATGAACGTGCCATTCTCGCCAGTGCGGGTCGACATGACCTTGCCAAGAAAGTGCGGTGGGTTAGCCAGGTAGACGGCGATGGTGCCGGGTATGATATTTCGAGTTTCACACCCGAAGGGCAAAGCCGCCTGATCGAGGTAAAAACAACCAACGGCTGGGAGCGTACACCGTTTCACATCTCCAGAAATGAATTAGCAATAGCGGAGGATAACCGTGACCGTTGGACACTTCTCAGGCTCTGGAACTTCTCACGGAACGTGAAAGCGTTCGAATTGCGACCTCCCTTAGAGGCCCACGTCACACTGACCGCAACGAGCTACCAGGCCAGCCTTCACTGAAACTCGCATTGGGTTGGAGTTTGACTGGTTGGCGCAGCTCCCACAATGCTGCATGAAGCATCGAGACTACGAGCCGATTACTTGGCTGCCTATCTCTTTTCTACTGACGTAGCTTTTGCCTGTCTGCCTCGTCAACGCAGTTCGTCCATAGCGCACTAGAGCACCTTAATGTCCCACGATGCCCACATGACTGCTTTTGGGTGGCTGCACTGCAGCATTTTGTCACTCGGAGGATGGCGGTTTTAGTCGTTTTGAGACCGTCCGTTCGCCCGAACCAGCAAATGCGAAGTTTCTTTCGCCGGTTGTTGCAGCTTCTTTTGTTCGAACGATCAAAAACATTTCTGACCAATAGCACCACATTTAGCGCACGCTTTGTTTTTCAACGGTTTCTGGCGCGATTTGCTAACACTTTTTCTCACACTTTGATGTTAGCATTCGTGTGAGGGATAATGTTAGCATAACTCACTGTTTTAGCTGAAATATTTTCCTTCTCAAAACAAATCCGCGAGCCTAATAATTAGCCAAGAGTGATTCGCCACTCCGGACCAAACAAACCTAGTGGTTGTCCAGATGATACTAGATTTAGATTTGCACGACGACGTCCGCTACAGGCTTAAAAAGCGCGGCGTGACCCTATCGCAAATATCCAGAGAGCTTGGCAAGTCACCCAGTACCGTCACAGCGGTGAGCCAAGGGCGTGTCAAATCGCACGCCATACAAGAGGCTATCTGTCGGCACTTGGGTCTAAATCACCCCTCAGAAATCTGGCCGGATCGGTATCCAGATCTTGCGGCCAAGAAGGAGGATTCAGAGATGTAGCGGACAACAGAAAAGAGCTGAGAGTTGCACCCCTCAGCCCTTCCTTATCTTGGGCATCAAAGACACCCTTTTGCTGAGCCTTTGATCCCCTTTTTCGAGAAAAAAGTCAACCGTCTGGCGTGAGAGATCTCTCGCCAGACCAAGAAATCTGACAAACCGAAAGGGGTCACCATGACCTTAGTGACACGCGCGCAATGCGCTATCCGTCATGCTTGCAGCATGTACGGCAAGCAATCCCATACCTATGGGGGCGCCGAAACATGACAAAATTTGAGTCCCAAGGCTTCGTAGAGCCGGATCCGTCCAGAAGTTCACGAAAAATCAGCTGGCGCTCCCGCGCCAGTTGCCGAGGAACGCTGGTCCTCAGACTGAACGGCCGCCAACAGATTGTCGTCTACGAAAGCTTGCTGGAATTGATGTGCATTTTACTGATCAGCTCACGCGGTGATGTAGTCGATGTTTGGGATCAGCCAGCGCCGGTTCCGTTCTTTCTCCCGGATGGCAGTCGACACGAGCACACTTTCGACTTCCGGGTGACGCTGGCTGACGAGCGTTGCTACGCTGTCGCGGTCAAGCCGATTGATCATGTCGAGAAATACAATTTTGATGTCAGGCTTGCTTACGTGCGCGCTGCATTGCCAGGCTATTTCGCCGATGACGTCATCCTGATGAGCGAGGCAGATTTCACGAGGGCACAAGCTCTTAATGCTCAGCGATATCATGAATTTTCAAAGAAGACGGATGACGAAGCAGACGAAGATATTATTCGTGCCGCCAAGCATCAGGCAGCTCCGACGACACTGGCAAATCTAATCGCAGCAAGTGGCCTTGGCCGCCGAGGATTCCGAGCAGCCTTCCGTGCGGTCGTCGAGGGTCGATTGAAGGCGCTAACAATTGGCAAGATTGGCTTGCAGACGGTGGTTTCTGTTGAGGTGCCGGCATGATCTTCAACTACGATCCAGCGGACACATTCATCATATTCGGTGTGGCTCATTGGTGCTCCTTTCAGAATGACAAACTCTGTATTTTCGAACCCAAGGAGAAGGGTTCTGGACCTCCAAAGACGCTTACGCGCAAAGAAATCAATTTCTTGAGGGGCAGCAACAACTGGCGCTACCTACCCGGTCCAAGAGCCCGAGAGCGTTTGAATAGGGCGGTCACGACAGGAACCAAAGCACTGCGAGATGCGCATCCAAACGATCGCGATGCGGCAATCTTTACCTATATGGAATGCATGAACCTCGAGTTCTTTCGAAACGCCGGTGCCATCGTCCTTACGCCCACCAGCCTCAAGGAAAACTGGAAAGACATTCTTGGCGTCTTTCTTGCAAAAGAGGCGGTTAGAAACATCGATGGCGGCCCCCGTCGCGGTGGTAGCAAATTGCCGCAACAGAGGAAACCGCATGCACCGGAGACCCTACTTAAGCTCTATAAGAAGCTGCGGAAAAACAAATATGATCCCGGTGTTTTGGTTCCAAAGTACCGAACAGGCAAAGAAAAGAGCTTCGGCTTTTGCGCCGATACTGAACAGTTCATTAGGAACTTTGTCAGAGCGTCGATCAATCTAGAAGACCCCAAAGACAACGCTATCGCAAAGGATACACGCGACGCGTTGATTGAGGAAAACAAGCTACGCGCCAGAAATGGCGAGAAGCTTTTGGGCGTTCCAAGTGAGCGCACAATTATCCGGCGTATAGGTCTACTTGATCCATTCGAAGTGTCTGTTCTGCGTGATGGCATCGATCATGCACGGAACAAACATTCAGTCTCATCGGGCGGCCTTGACCTGCTTTACGCCTTAGAACGGGTCGAAATCGATGAATGGGAGGGCGATGTTCGCGTAAAATTCCAACAACTGGGGATTTGGAACGAGCTTCCTGAAGACATTCGTAAAGACATGCCTGTCAATGGGCGGCGCTGGATCTATGTCGCCATCGACTGTGCATCGCGGTGCATTTTGGGTTTGTCAGTTTGTTCGCAACCAAACAGTGATGCGGCAAGGCGCATTCTGGCGCAAATTCTAACTGACAAAACTGAGCTTGCGCGCGCTGCCGGGGCGGAAGGCTCTTGGGGTTTCTTCGGCAGCCCTCATCTGATCTGTACCGATACTGGCTCAGCTTTCAGTTCAAATATGTTCATCCTAGCGGTGAATACACTTGGCGCGATAATGCTGTTCCCACCGGTGAAGATCCCTGAGCTGCGGAGCAGGATCGAACGTGCGTTCGGAACAATGGCGCGAAAGATAATGCCACTTCTCCCAGGGCGAACATTCAATAATCCAATCGCGAGAGGTGACTATCCGTCAGAGGAGCGCACGGTTCTTACCGATGATGATTTAACGCGAATCCTGACTGTCTGGGTTGTTGACCATTATCACCACCAACCGCATCGCGGTCTACCTGGCGGCCAGTCTCCCGCCAGCCGATGGAAAGAGTTGGCCGAGGCGTACGACATCAGCGAGCCGCCTGATCTACATACGCGCCGGGTCGCGCTCGGTTACGAATACGTTCGCACGCCGTCAAAGCAAGGCGTTGTCCTGTTCTCCAATCATTATGATTGCAAAGAACTGATGAAATTTCGGCGAAGCAATAAAGGAAAGCCAGTCCGCATTCGCATTGATCCGGACAACATTGGTGCCGTTTCCGTCGAAATTGATCGCGTATGGTATGATGCACCAGCTTTGAACGGTGAGGAGCTCGAGGGCCTTTCAATGGCTCATTGGAGCCGTGTGATGCGTCAGTTGCGGCAAAAGTACGCAGCCGATGCAGAACTCACGTTGCCGCAAAGAAATCGTGCGATCCAGAAGATTCGCAAACTCGTAGATGAGGCCCGCGAACTTGGTGGCTTGATTGACCCTGAATACACGGCTGCGCGGCTTGAATACCTCGAAGACAACCTGTGTGCCGGTATGCTTTTTAATCATCCTGAGACACCGCCTGTCGGCGATGGTGACTTGCCCTTCGGTAAAAAAATCGAGCCGCTGCACCCCAAAGGGCCGGAAAACGCGACCCAACAACCCAATCGCACTGACGGCGATGGGTCAGAGTGGACATTGGAGGACTGATCATGACCAATCATACAAGATTGTCACCGGAAACTCATGTAAAACTGGCCACGCTTCGCGGGCGTTTCATGCCACGAAAGTGCTTTGTCGAGATGTCTGACGCAATCCACAATCTCGAAGACCGGAGGCGGGCAGAGATCTCTCAAGGCCTTCACCCAGAGGCCCGAGGTCTTGCCGTGATTGGTAACTCAGGCAGTGGGAAATCGACTGGTGTGGCGCATTTCTTCAAAAAGAGTGATACTCTGTCCCTCCTGGCAGATGGTCACGAAACCGCAGATGTTGCAAGTTTTCTTGTTCCATCCCCGGCGACTTTGAAAGGTGTTGGAATCTCGTGTCTGAGCGGTCTCGGTTATCCCCTAATGCGGGATCGAACGGCGGGGATTATCTGGGAACTTGTGCAAAGCCATCTAAGCGAGTTGCAAGTGATGTTTCTCCACCTTGATGAAGCGCAGGATTTGATGGGCTCTCAAAGCGAACGAGAGATGCTGGCTGTTGTGAACACGCTCAAGTCGGTGATGCAAAATCGGCATTGGCCCGTCAGTATCATTTTGAGCGGACTTCCAGATCTCCTGACACTATTGAACTTGGACCCGCAGCTTGGGCGGCGGTTCACCCCTATCCAGTTTGACCAACTGGATGAGATTGACGACGGTCGCCAAATACGTTCTTTGCTTGAACAGTATTGTTCCGCAATCAGCGTCGACCTCGAGCCTGAGCTGAGATCTGACGATTTCATCGCGCGCTTGATACATTCTGCGGCAAGTGAATTTGGGATATTGATCGAAATCGTCATCGGAGCGATCGAAATCTGTCTCCGTCGAGACGAGACCATCCTTGGCAAGCATCATTTCGTCGCTGAGTTCTTACGACGGACCGGTTGCGCCAACGACCTGAACCCATTCGTCCGCACGAACTACTCTGCTATCAACCCAAGGCGGCTCCTACCGAGCAGCAAGGACGTGTCACTCGACGTCGTTCCACCTCGTAAGCCGCGGAAAAAGAAATGATGCGGTTGCGATTATCGGTTGCCCCCTTTCCTGGCGAACCTGCCAATTCAGTCGTTAGCAGAATTGCCGCGCGCAACGGGGCCAGTTTTGTGCAAGATTTTTGCGCGGATATGAACGCTTCTTGGCGCGAGATTGCAAATGGGGAGCGAGTAGCGCTCTCCGATATGGCGGCCTTGGCCGGCATATCGTTTACGGAACTCAGCCGTTTTGCTGTGCAAGATCGAGGGCATCATATCTACGATCTGAACGACCAATACCTGACGGCGAAGACGTTGGACCGACGTGCTTTGAAGGTGTGTCCGTCATGTTTGATTGACGATGTGAAAATAGGCGGAGATCTAGATCGGCATTGCCGTGTGGAATGGCTGCTCAATTCTTATCAGGTCTGCCACATCCACGGCAGACCCATGCTTACGTTAGCTGACGCCGATTTTCCTCGATGTGCGCATGACTTCTATCAGCGGATAAGAGACCACTGGAGATACATTGTAAAAACGGAAGAATTGGATGACTTGGCCGTTGGCGATGTCGCTTGGGAAGCCTACGTGGCGAACCGCATCAGAGGGGAACCAACGCACGTATGGTGTGACCGTTTCGATCTCGATTTCACATGCCACTTGGCAGTGAATCTCGGAACTGTCATGCTGTTCGGTTCTTCGAAAAACCCTTCGGAACTAAAACCGAAAGAGAAATCCAGCGCTACTGCCCAGGCTTTTGCGGCGCTCGAAAAGGGGCCTGAAGCATTGTGCGATGCCCTCCATGCCGTTCGGAAAGCGTCTGCTAGTCCAACACCAGGCTTTAAGGCCGACTTTGGAGCGTTGGCGCGATGGCTATGTCGTGCAGATTACGATAATCCCAGATTAGCTGAGCTCTTGGATTGCGTTGTCCAATTCGCTTTCGAGAATTATCCGTTTGGAGAAGGTGACGAGCTCTTTGGCAGGAAATGTCAGCAACGCCGAATCCACAATCTCACAACCGCGGCCAAACAACACCATCTGAATTACTCCAGAATGGCAAGTTTGGCGGTTGGGTTGGGTATCGGTACCGAAGATCGTCAGAAGCGCATCGAGTTCTCGGCGCAAAAGTATGACCCAATACTTGAGCAATTTGCACAATGTATTCGTCCTAAGCCCGCCGCAAAATCGCTGGGTATTAGGGTAGAGGCGCTCCAGCGTCTTGCGAAGGCGACGTTACTGCAGCCGAGGTTCGACTTGCCAGCAATGGCACCAGTTTATCACCCGGATGACCTTGATCGATTTAAGCAGTCCATCTTCGAGAACGCTGAAGTGGTTCCAGAGATTTCGCCCAACTGCATTCCGCTCTTTCGGCTGTGCCAACATGCAAAATGCCATTTTGAGGAGGTGATCCGTATTGCACAGTCGGGTAAGTTGAGGTCTCTTTGTCGGTCGGCCAGCGCACGGAGTATTCATGATTGCTTTGCTGATCTGGAAGATCTCCGAGATCAGCTCGAAGGTCCGACACACAAAGGTCATACCAAGCAGGAAGCAAAACGGATGCTTCGCATCAACGACCCCACAGTGACATTACTTGTCCGAAAGTCTTTGCTGCCGGTCCGTATGGTTCGGCATCCACGGTCACGTCGCCCGATGGGGTTGATCAGTTCAACGGCGTTGTCCGCGTTTTTGAACGAATATGCAACGCTGGGTATGATGGCTTATGCGGCCAACACGCAGGCAAAGCACGTCGCCACCAGGCTAGAAAAGGCCGGAATTGAGCCTCTGCCGTTGGGAGATCGGTTCAGCAAGATTTATCGTCGCAGCGCTGAGCTCGAAAATCTTTTTCCACCGGGGCGAATAACCTAACTCGAAGAACTCTCGAGCGTAGATAAAGAACATACGCTAGTTTCAATTTGGACTTTCCGAATCTTTCGCCCGCAGGTTCCCCTGCGGGCTTTTTCTATGACGTGCAAGATTAGGAGCCGTCTATAGCCAGTCTACTTCAGAATATTCTGATCAAAGCGTCAAACGAACTGTCAAAAAGCGCAGATTTGATGTCAAAGTTTCCTATGGTAAATGTTTGAAATCAGGTGCTTGGTCGACTTTTAGGAGGCAAACCTCGTGTCATCTTACAATCTTAATTATCAAGATGTTACGAGCCGCGCCATCGTGCGCGGCTTTCGTTTGTTTGCTTGCCGGAAGCTATACGAGAACTCGCCTCCCAAGAATCGCGCTTGTCGGCAAGCCGCTGCCTTGCAGAGCACCCACGCAAGGTGGGCCAAGGTAGATATGAAGGGCAAATGAGCGCGGCCGGACAAGGCGGAAATGGGTGTCGGCGGGCAGGCTCTTGAGTGCTCCGGTCTGTAGAGCGCGACCGGAGCATGCTGTTTGCGCCATACTGGCAAGGCTGCAGCCCAACCCCATGCGTCCCCTGCATACCCTATTCGATTTGAGCATTTGCGCTTGTGACCGTCCGGGCGCTAGCGTCGCTTCCACAAACACAGGGGAGTATCTCAATGACGAAATTTGTCAGAAGCCTGACGGCTGCGGCCGTCGTGGCGACAATGGCGTCGGCAGCATTTGCCGAAAATACCGTGCGTGTCGCCTATGACGCCGACCCGGTATCGCTGGATCCGCACGAACAGCTTTCGGGCGGCACGTTGCAGCTGTCGCACATGGTCTTTGACCCGCTGGTGCGCTGGACGCAAGACCTGCAGTTCGAAGCTCGCCTTGCTGAAAGCTGGGAGCAGATCGACGACACCACAATGCGCTTCAAGCTGAAAAGCGGTGTGAAGTTCCATTCGGGCAACATGTTGACCGCGAATGACGTGGATTGGACGTTTGACCGTCTGAAGCAAAGTGATGACTTCAAGGGGATCTTCGCTCAGTTCACAGATGTTGAAGTCATCGACGACATGACCTTCGATCTGAAAACCTCGGCGCCGTATCCGCTGGTGCTGCATACCGCGACCTACATCTTCCCGATGGACAGCGCGTTCTACACTGGCGAAACCGATGATGGCAAAGACAAGTCGGAAATCGTCAAGCACGGCGACAGCTTCGCATCGCGTAACGTGTCGGGCACCGGTCCTTATGTTGTGTCCGAGCGTGAGCAGGGCGTGAAAGTGGTGTTCGACCGTTTTGCCGACTATTGGGATACCGAAAGCAAAGGCAACGTGGACAAAATCGTCCTGACGCCGATTAAAGAAGACCCGACCCGCGTGGCCGCGCTTCTGTCTGGCGACGTTGACTTTATCGCGCCGGTTCCGCCGACCGACCTGCAACGTGTGGCAGATGCCGATGGCGTCGACCTGATCACCATGCCCGGCACCCGGATCATCACATTCCAGATGAACCAGGAACGTGTTGAGGCGTTCAAGGATGCACGCGTACGCAAGGCGATCGACTATGCCGTGAACAACGCTGGTATCGTTGACCGTATCATGCGGGGCTTCGGCACCGTGGGCGGTCAAGCAAGCCCTGCAGGCTACCTGGGGTATGACGAGGCATTGGCCCCGCGTTTCGACGTGGAAATGGCGAAGTCATTGATGGCTGATGCTGGATATGCCGACGGTTTCTCGATCACCATGATGGCGCCGAACAACCGCTATGTGAACGATGACAAGATCGCACAGGCCGTTGCCTCGATGCTGGCGCAGATCAACATCAAAGTTGACCTGCAAACCATGCCGAAAGCGCAATACTGGCCCGCGTTTGATGAACGTGCGGCTGATATGATGATGATCGGCTGGCATGCGGACACCGAAGATTCTGCCAACTTCCACCAGTTCCTGACGGCGTGCCCGGACGAAGCAACCGGTAACGGTCAGTATAACTCGGGCAACTACTGCAACGAGGAAGCAGACGCTTTGATGATCGCCACGAATACGGAAACCGACCAAGCCAAGCGCGGCGAAATGCTGAAAAAGCTGGAAGGTATCCTGTATGAAGAGGCAGCCTTTATTCCGCTGCACTGGCAGAACCTTGCTTGGGGTTCCAAGTCGGGCATGAACTCGGGTGAGATCGTGAACGCACTGAACTTCCCGTATTTCGGTGACCTGGTCGTCGAATAAGCATCCCTACAACCGGGCCGGGCGACTTTGCGCCGGCCCGGTTTCCCATATCGTTGCACAAAGGCCGTCGCCGGGGTGAGTGACCTCGGTTCTGTTGCCTGACGGTGCAACTTGACCACTGCCAAAAAAGGTAAAAACAATGTTTGCCTATCTCGTGAAGCGAGTTTTTCAGGCGATAGCCGTGATGTTCGTCATCTCGCTGATTGCATTTGCCATTCAAGGCAATCTTGGCGACCCGCTGCGCGAGCTGGTTGGCCAGTCTGTCTCCGAAGAAGTCCGCCAGCAGCTACGCGACGAACTTGGCCTGAATGACAGCTTCATGGTTCAGTATCTGCGGTTTGCGGGCAATGCGCTGCAGGGTGATCTGGGGACCTCTTATTTCTTCAAGGAACCGGCGCTGGACGTGATCTTGAAGAAGTTGCCCGCAACGCTAGAGCTTGTTCTGGGTGCCACGGTCATCATCATCGGCCTGTCGGTGCCGCTTGGCGTTTTTACCGCGATCAAACCCGATGCGTTTCTGAGCCGCATCATCATGGGTCTGTCGATCATCGGTATTTCGGTTCCGGTGTTCCTGACTGCCATTTTGATGATCTTCGTCTTCTCGGTCGAATATGGCTGGTTCCCATCCTTTGGGCGCGGCGATGTTGTGCAGGTCTGGGGCTATTGGGAAACCAACTTCGCAACCTTTGATGGTTGGATGCATATCATCCTGCCCTCCATTGCGCTTGCTTCGATCATGTTGCCCTTGTTTGTGCGCCTGATCCGAGCCGAAATGATGGAAGTATTGCAGTCCGAGTATGTGAAATACGCGGTCGCCAAGGGCATCAAGCCCCGCCGCATCTATTTCGTGCATGCGCTGAAAAATACACTTCTGCCGGTCATTACCGTTGGCGGTGTGCAGATCGGCACGATGGTGGCATACACCATCCTGACCGAGACCGTCTTTCAGTGGCCGGGCATGGGTTTCATGTTCCTAGAGGCCGTGAACCGGGTCGATACACCCCTGATCGTCGCCTACCTGATCGTTGTCGGCTTCATCTTCGTCGTGACCAACACAATCGTTGACCTGATCTACGGGTTGGTGAACCCGACTGTGAACCTTGCAAGGATGGGCGCATGAGCACCGAGACCCTTTCCCCCAGCACAGAACCGTCGCGCTGGTCAAAGATCCTGAATTCCAACTTGGGCTACAGTTTTCGGCGTAACCCGGTGGCGATGGTCAGCATGATCATTTTTCTGTTGATTGCCGGTGCTGCAATTCTGTCACCGCTAATCGCGCCATATGATCCTTACGACCCGGCGCAGATCGACATCATGAACTCGGAATATCCGCCGGTCTGGATAGACGGGGCGCTGCCTCAGTTTGTGTTCGGCACAGATGATCAGGGCCGCGACCTGTGGTCCACGATCTTGTATGGCACCCGCCTGTCGTTGCTTATCGGGGTTTGCGCCGTCGCGTTGCAGGCATTTCTGGGCATCTCGATCGGCTTGATCGCGGGCTATATCGGCGGGCGTCTCGACAATCTGTTGATGCGGATGGCTGATATCCAATTGTCATTTTCGACCCTGATGGTTGCCATAATCTTCTTGGCGGTCACACAGGCGATGTTCGGGTCCGAGATGTTCAACCGCTATGCGGTGTTCTTTCTTATCGCTGTGATTGGCGTGGCTGAGTGGCCGCAATATGCCCGCACGGTCCGTGCGACCGTTCTGGCCGAGAAAAAGAAGGAATACGTTGATAGCGCGCGCGTGCTGGGCTTTGGCCCCGGCCGGATCATGGTGCGGCATATCCTGCCCAATTCCTTGTCGCCGATCTTCGTCATCTCGACCGTTCAAGTGGCCAACGCAATCATCTCGGAAGCCTCGCTGAGCTTCCTTGGTCTGGGTATGCCACCCAGCCAGCCGTCGCTTGGGTCGCTGATCTCGTCCGGGTTCGACTATATCTTTTCGGGCAGCTGGTGGATCACGGTGATCCCAGGTGTCGTTCTGGTCGTTCTGGTGCTGGTCATCAACTTGCTGGGCGACTGGATGCGCGATGTCCTGAACCCGAAACTCTATAAGGGGTAACGCGATGTCTTTGCTTTCCGTCCGAGACCTGACCGTGAAATTTGCTATGCGCGACGAAACCGTGACCGCTTTGAACGGTATTTCGTTCGATGTGGCGAAAGGTGAGCGTCTGGGCATTGTCGGCGAAAGTGGTGCAGGCAAATCCATCACCGGATTTTCGCTGATGAACCTGATCAGCCGCCCCGGTTACGTCGACCGCGGCGAGATTTTGCTGGACGGCGAAGACGTCGTGAAGATGAGCGACAAACGCCTGCGCGAACTGCGCGGTGATAAGATGTCGATGATCTTTCAGGATCCCATGGTGACGCTGAACCCGGTTTTGACAATCGGCCAACAGATGGTCGAAACCCTGTTGGCCCACCGCAAACTTAGCCGCGAAGAGGCGCGCCAGATTTCTATCGTCAAGCTGCGCGAGGTCTATATCCCATCGCCGGAAGAGCGGCTGGACCAATACCCTCATGAGCTTTCCGGCGGTATGCGCCAGCGGATCATCATCGCGATTGCGCTTCTGCTGGACCCGCAGTTGATCATCGCGGACGAACCAACAACCGCGCTGGACGTGACCATTCAGGCCGACATCATGGAGCTGCTCTTGGAGCTGTGTCAGTCCAACAAGGTCGGGCTAATTCTGATCACCCACGACCTTGGTGTCGTCAGCCAGATGACCGAGCGCACCTTGGTCATGTATGCTGGTCGCATCATCGAGGCGGGTCGCACACGTGAGATCATCAACGATCCGCAACACCCTTATACCCAAGGGCTGATCAATGCCCTGCCGCAACAAACCCTGCCGGGACACAAGTTGCGTCAAATTCCGGGCAACATGCCGTCACTCACCAATATTCCACCGGGATGCCCCTTCAATCCGCGTTGCGAGTTTGCAACCGATTTGTGTCGCACGCATATTCCCGAAATCGCCCGCTATGGCGATGTCGAAGTTGCCTGCCACGAAGTGGCACGCCTTCAGGCCGGTGGTGACCGACAGGAGCAAAGCGCATGAAAGATATGAATGTGCCGCCGTCGCCTTTGGTCGAAATCAACGCGCTGGAAAAGCAGTTTGATCTGGACCAGGGCTGGCTTGAAACGATCAAGTTTCGCAATGGGCGACTTGTGCGCGAGACCCGCGCGGTTCACGCGGTCAACAATGTCACTTTGGATGTCAACAAGGGCGAGGCGCTATGCGTCGTGGGTGAAAGCGGCTGCGGAAAATCGACCGTCGCACGTTTGGTTGCGGGTCTGTTGACCCCAACAAGCGGCGAAATCCATTATGATGGTCGTCGTATCGACGACTTGTCGCGTGCCGAAATGCAACCGTTGCGCAACAAGATCCAGATGATCTTTCAGAACCCCTATGCCTCTCTCAACCCGCGCATGACGATCTTGCAGGCGCTGGAAGAACCGGTGCGCCACCATAACCCCGCGTATTCCGCGGCTGAGGTGCGCGACAAAGTCACCGAGGTGATGATGTCTGTGGGCGTCGACCCCAGTTGGGCCAAGAGATACCCACATGAGTTTTCCGGTGGCCAGCGACAAAGGATCGCCGTCGCGCGTGCCCTGACAGTCGATCCCGAGTTTGTCATCGCGGACGAACCCATCAGTGCGCTTGACGTTTCGATCCAGGCGCAGGTTCTGAACCTGATGTTGGAAGCCAAGGAAAGCCGTGGCCTGACCTATCTGTTCATCACCCATGATCTGAGCGTGGTGGAGCATTTCGGAACCCGTGTGGCGGTTCTGTATCTGGGGTCGGTCTGTGAAGTCGCAGAGACTGCGACATTGTTTTCCAACCCGAAACACCCCTATACTCGGGCGTTGTTGTCCGCGGTGCCGCAGCTAAAGGATGACCGGCCGAACCATATCCGCCTGAAAGGCGAGATCCCGACGCCGATCAACTTGCCGCCAGGTTGCCCCTTTCAAAGCCGCTGTGCGTTTGCGAACAACAGGTGTAGTGCTGAAAAGCCGAAAACCGTTCAGCAGCCCGACGGAAGCGTCGTGGCGTGTCATGCCGTTGAAGAAGGGCGGCTTGAGGACGGGTAGTCGGCACCTGATATGGACCCGCGTCGTTGGACATCGTTTGGCTAAGAGATTTTGAAGCATTGGTCGCGTGCAAGAATTTTTCGCGCGCGGCAGAAGACCGCAATGTCAGCCAGCCTGCGTTTTCGCGGCGCATTCGCGCGCTGGAAAACGAAATCGGCGTTCGGCTGATCAACCGCGAAACGCTGCCTTTGACGATGACCCCGGCAGGCGAGGTCTTCGCCTCGCAAGCGCGCATTATGCTGCGCACTTACGAGGAAACGATCGAGCGTTGCCAGACCATTGATGCAGCCAGCGAAAATGTCATTCGTTTCGCGGCCTCGCAGTCGCTTTACATGACGCATTACAAGACCCTGATCGCGCCCCTGGCCAGTGAAAGCGGGATCGATACGGATCTGAATTCGACATCGTGGGCCGCTGACCAATTCGTGAGCGCCCTTCAGCAGTGCTATTGTGATGTGATCCTGACCTATTGGCATCCCTCGATGGAGTTCCTTGGGCCGTTGGAGGTTGCGAATTTCGAACACTTGACCCTGTCCGCGGATCGGTTCGTGCCAGTCTCGCGCACCCGCGCTGATGGTAGCCCCGAGTTCGTTTTCAAGCGTGGTGGCAAGGAGGCGATGCCGCTGTTGTCTTATGGCGCAGTTTCCGCGCTGCGCGCCGTGCAAGGGTTTGTGCTGGAGCAACTGATCAAACCCCAGAAAGTTCTGGTGGTGAACCAGAACGCGCTTGCCAACAGCGTGAAGGCCATGATTCTGGAGGGATTTGGCATCGGTTGGTTGCCGCTTAGCCTATGCCGGCAAGAGCTTGAAGAGGGACGGTTGGCCATAGTTGATGAACGTTTGGCCACTGACCTTGAGGTCAGAATCTACCGCGATCCCAAGAACACCAAACCGACACTTGATGGTCTGTGGCGGCGGCTGCTTTTGCAACGGGCCACGCAGGTTAGTTAAAGCAGATATGAGCGCGCCTTCGCGTTCTGCGCAAGAGTGTTAACAAACGCTAGTGTGGCGTGCGCGCGCATCAGCACCCGTCAATACCCCTTCCTTAAAACCCTGACCAACCATGACCGCAGGCAAATCAGCGCTGCGCGGTTTGCAACATGTGAAAACGTCAGGAGCAAATGATGTCCAACCCCTTTGAAAACCGCTCTCTTTCCCTGCGCGGACCTGCGACCGACATGGCACCGGTCACACCATCAGATGCCGCCGATCTAAGCGATGTCGCTGTTGCACTTTATGTGGAAACCGGCGGGGCTGTCGCGTTCGTGACCGTGGCCGGAAACAGCCGCGTCGTGAATGTCGGCGACAACGCGATCCTGCCCGTCGGGGCCAGTCGTGTCCTTGCGACCGGCACGACAGCTACCGGCATCCACGCCTTTGTGCTCGTCTGATGATGGGGTTGGGATACGATATACCAGCGCTTGCCCTGCGCCGCACCCGGCGCGCGGGGCCGGCGCCATTTTCGCCGCTGTCCACCGCGCCGTCTGCGCTGTTTGATCCTGCGAATGCAGGAACGCTCTTTCAAGACTCAACCGGAGCGACCCCGGTCACGGCGGACGGCCAGCCATTGGGTTTGTGGCGTGATCTGTCCGCCAATGAAAATGACCTTTCACAATCCGTCAGCGCGGCGCGCCCGACCTATCGGACCGACGGAACATTTCATTGGTTGGAAACGGACGGAATCGACGACGGGTTGGCAACGCTGCCGGTCTTCAAGGTTGGCAATCCAGTGACGATGGTTGTCGGATATCAAATGCTGTCCACAGTCGGCACCGCGCGGGTGAACCTTGCCGAGATTAGCAAGACGAGCACGAACGGTATGTCCATCGGCGTGCGCCCAAACATTGATCGCCTGCAATACTACAGCCGCATGGCGCAGCATGGGGTTTCGGCAAGCAATGTGGTCTCGCCTTCGGTTTGGGGGGGGCACGACAAGCATGTCATTTCGGTGCAAGCCACGGCCGGGCACGTCGCAGCACGGTTGGACGGAGCACCGATCATTGACAAGGCGCAAAACCTGACAAGCCAAGAGATAGCGAACCAACCGTTGCGCGTTGGTTTGGGCGTGGTGACCGGCAGCATTCCGGGCGCGTTTCGGTTGTTTGGATTGCAGGTCTGGGCGTCTGAAAGCATCCAACCCGACGCCCAGACAATTGTGGCGCTGGAACAGTGGATGGCCAGCCGTATGGGAGTAAGCCTATGACCGTCAGGATCACGATTGCATGCCCGGAACGCTTTATCGCGGATGCCAACCAATTCGCGCTTTGCGTTGGCAACACGCGCGCGGATGCAAACACATTTTCCGCAGCGTTGTGGGAGGATGGAACGGGTGGTCGCTTTGCGCTTGCGTCGCTTCTGGCGGCCGAACATTTTGCCGTTGTCGCAACCTCTCCATTGACGCCACCCGCCCACGCACAGGATGCGGATATGCAGGCCGCAGGCAGAGCTCAGAAAATTCTCGAGGTATGGAGCCCCTTGTCACCCGGCGCCTTTCCCTCTCTGAGCGCTGACCGGATTTTGGCCATTGTGGGGCTTGAAGCTGGCCTGACAATTCCATTGCTCAAAGTCAGTCCGATCCCGATCGAAGAGTAAACGCTGCCCCTGTCCCGTTAATCGGGGCGGGGCGATCAGCAATTGCGGTATCGAAAAGCTTTGATTTACCTAAAACTCGTGATAACAACTTTAAGAAGAGGTGGGGCCCAAGATTTGCAACCATGAGGAAAGCTCATGTTCGATTTCGGCACGACCTCACCGCAAATGTCGCATCGTCCAGATGCGGCCCTGCGCGCTTCCCCAAGCGTTTCGGCGACATTTCTAGTCTGCAAGCGCTTGTTCGACATCTGCTTCTCTTTGCTGCTGCTTCCGATACTCGTTGCATTGGTCGTCATTTTGCTGTTGGCGAACCCTGCAATGAACACTGGCCCCTTGTTCTTTGTTCAGCGAAGGATGGGAAAGAATTGTGCGCCTTTCCAAGCGCTTAAGTTTCGCACCATGCGCCCCGGAGCCGTCCACCGGTCTGCGGATGATCCGCTTGAAGAAGAGCGGATTACGCCGCTGGGTGCGTTTCTGCGCCAATGCCGTCTTGATGAACTTCCCCAGATTCTGAACGTTCTGCGTGGTGAAATGAGTTTGATCGGTCCGCGACCAGACTGTTTCGATCACGCGGTGGTCTTTGTGCAGGATGTTCCCGGCTATCGGGACCGTCACAAGGTGTTGCCGGGTATCAGCGGATATGCCCAAACCGAAGTTGGCTATGCCGAGGGCATCGAGGCGACAATGCGCAAGGTGCAGGCGGATCTTTTCTATATCTCCAACCGATCCATTTTTTTCGAGGCATGGATTTTCTGGCGCACCGTGATCACAGTGGTCGGTCGTGCAGGACAATAGACCTATTTGCGCCCCGTGCTTCCCTCATAACAAAAAAGAAAAAGGCTCTATTGCATGAATACTCCTCGCGGTCTGTCCGGCTTGCACACACCTGTCAGCATGGAGCCTCGTGACGGCAAGTCCGACCTTGATCTGATCCAAGTCATTCAGGCTTTGTGGCGTGGTCGATTGGCGATCATTGCGTTTGGTGTCCTGTTTGCATTGGTCGGTGGCGTATATGGTTTTCGTGTGGCGCAACCGGAATATGCGGCGACCACGACATTGGTTTTGCAGGAACGAAACCAACCTGTCGTCGATCTGAACGCTGTAATGTCAAACTTGTCGACCGAGCTTTCAAGCCTGAACACAGAGCTGCACGTCATCCGGTCGCGCGGATTGGTCGAGCAGCTGGTCGATACGCTTGGGCTGGTGAACGACCCTGAATTCAACCCAGAGATCAGCGCCTCGTCTGCCGTATCCACATCGAGCGCGAAGACCTGGCTGCGAAATACGTTGTCACTGGGAGCAGACGCGCCGGACAGTGGAGCATCTTCCGCAGTCCGCGATCAGGTCGTTCGGAATGTTCAGGAGGCAATTACGGCCCAAATTCAACGCAATACCTATTTGTTTGCGATTACCGTGACATCGCAGGATCGCGCCAAGGCCGCCGAAATGGCAAACACACTTGCGCGTCTCTATATCGACGAACAGGTGCATACAAAATTCGCCGCCGTCGAGGATGCCGTGCTTTGGCTGTCAGAACGCGTGAGCGCGCTTGAAGTAGAGTTGCGGGAGCGTGAGAACGCGGTTTCTGCCTTGCGCGCGCGCACTGATCTTGCCTCCGTGGTCGCCTTGGAGGCCAAAAGCGTCCAGTTGAAAGACTCGCGAAACCGTCTGCTTTCTCTTGTGCAAAGAACCCAAGCGGCACAGACCCAGTTGGAGGCTTTGTCGACGCATCAAAAGACAGGTGACTTTGCTGCAATCGCCGATCTGTTCGGCGATTCCGCTCTGACCGCGCTGCTGGTCGAAGGCGCTGCTGAGGCAAACGAAGCGCGGTTGACGGCGCAGGTCGCCCTTATCGAAACCCGTGCACGCGCCACCTTGGAGCGGCTTGAACTTCAGAAATCAGCACTCGGCCGTTCGGTCGCAGAGCTTGAAGACGCCGTGGGGCGGCAGGCGGCGGATCTGGCAGAGCTTCAACAGCTGGAACGCGAGGCGCAGGCGACGAAGGTCTTGTATGAAACCTTCCTGACGCGTCTGAAAGAGGCAAGCGTGCAACGTGGCCTGCAGCAAGCAGACAGCCGCATCCTGTCGCAAGCGGTTCTGGGAACCCACGTCGCGCCGAAAAAGACCCTGATCCTGGTCTTGTCGTTGCTTGCGGGTCTTACGGTGGGCGGTGGTATGGTTTTGTCGCGGCAATTCCTTCATGCGGGCTACCGTACTGCTGATGAGCTTGAGGCCGCGACGGGAACGCCGGTGCTAGGGCAAATTCCCCTCATCCCGATTTCGGCACGTGGGGATCTGCTGTCATTTCTGTCCAGCCAGCCCACGGCGGCTGCGACCGAGGCGATCCGCAACCTGCGCACATCGCTTCTGATGTCGAATGTTGACGCGCCGCCGCAGGTGATCCTGTCGGCGTCATCGGTGCCGGGTGAAGGCAAGACCACGCAATCCATCGCGCTTGTGCACAATCTGGCGGGGCTTAACAAACGGGTGCTGCTGATCGAAGGGGATATTCGGCGCCGGACACTGATGCACTATATTCATGCCGATCGGTCGCGGGGGATCATTTCAGCGCTTTCAGGCAATTGCACCCTTGCCGAGGCGGTCATTCATGACCCCTCGCTTTATGCGGATGTTTTGCTGGGCGAGGTGTCGCGGTTGAACGCAGCGGACGTGTTTGCGTCGCAGCGGTTTGCTGAGCTGATGGCGCAGGCGCGCGCCTCTTATGATGTCATCGTGATCGACAGCCCACCTGTCTTGGTGGTGCCAGACGCGCGGGTGATCGCACGCCACGCAGATGCGGTGGTCTATACGGTCGCGTGGGACAAAACCAAACGGAGCCAAGTCGCCGAAGGGCTTCGCCAATTCGAGACCGTGAATATCCCGATCACGGGGCTGGTGTTGTCGCGGATCGATCCGCGTGGCATGGCGCGCTATGGCTATGCTGGGCGGCACGGTGCCTATTCGACCTTTGGGGACAGCTACTACGGGGCTCGTTAAACGCCCCCGCCGCTGTATCCATTCACCCCTTTGTTCACCAAAATCGGGAAGGCTTGCTGGAAGGCACGCGACCACTTTGTGATCGGTTGTTCTTCGATGAAGATGATGTCGTTGGGCCGCATTTCCAGCCGGGTGGCCAGCGTGATGTTGATCACGTTCTCTGCGTTCAGGTGCCAGGCGGTCACCTGTCCCAGATCGCCATCTTTGCCCGCCCCGGCGCGCAGCACGTAGATCTGTGCCGGGTTGCCCGTGGTCGTATCAAATCCGCCGGCATCATACAGAACATCGGCCAGGCTGGCTTGCCGCCCATAGGGCAGGGCTACCCTGCCTTGGCGTGTCACCTCGCCCGTCAAATAGACGTGGTCGCGGGGTTCAGCATCCAGATCGCGACGGGCACTGAAGGTCTCGCGGCGTTCTTCAAGCGCGGCGCGCTGGATGCTGATTTCGGTGTCCAGTTCCGTCAGCGCCTGCAAGCGGGCGCCCCGCTTCAGCCCGATCGCCTCGATTTGCTGGCGATAGAAGGCCATGGCGCGATCCAGATCAAAGCTCTTGTCCACGAAAATAGCGTCGCCGGGCATCAGCTTCAGGTGACGCATTTCCGGGTTTGTGCGAAACGCGGACACCGGCATCTGATACAGCGTGCCGTCGCGGTAAAGGCGGATCGCCGTCAGGTCTGCGTCTTGCGCCGCAATCCCGCCTGCTTGTGCCAGTGCATCACCCAGCTCAAGCGGGTTCAGCTTGACAGGCACAAGCCCCGCGCGGCCAACCGCCCCACCGACGGCGACGTGCTGCGAGTTGAACTCGGCTATCTCAAGGCTGAAGGCGGGGTCAACATTGGTCGCAACAAGTGCTTGAAACAGCGCGGCCTCGGCGTCTGCCAGTGTCAGGCCTGCGATTTCGACCTGTCCGATGTCCGGGATCGAGATCGCGCCGTCATCGCGCACGGTGTAGCCCTGTCGTTGGTTCTGCGCCGACAAAAGCCCGCTCAGGCCTTCGATGGTTTTGGCGGTTCCTTTGGTTGCCAGCAAAACGACATCGCCGACCCCGATCCGATAGCGGTGCGGCTGCGACGCAGCGGGTAGGTTGGTGGGAATTGCCGCGCGCGATTGTGTCGGGCCATCCGGCATGTCAGGCAGCGCCCCGGCCCCGCGCAAACCGGATCCGGCAGCGACAGAATGAAACGCCGCGGGTAACTCGCGCGGTGAATAGGGTGCTTGATTGGCCTGCTTTATGGTGTTGGCCGTCAAGCCAACCACCTGCACATCCAGACCCGCTGCTTCGGTCTGAACCGAGGGGCTAAGATAGGTTACACCGCAGCCCGACAGCGTCAGGCTTGTGCCCAGCAACAGCGCCTTGATCAATCCTCGATTGTGCATGGTCAACTCCTATGGTGCCACTGCCCCGGGGGGCGATGAGATGAGTTCAGTTGTCAGATACCCGCTTGGGTCGCTGACCCATTGGCGGGTGATCCATACGGTGCCGTCTGCAAGCCGCCAGAAGCTGTTCAGGATCGGGTCACTTGACGTGCCGCAGCGTTCATCTGTGCGCGTGGCCAATCGACCACGGATTTCGCGCAGCGCCTGCGTCGTGGCGCGGCAAGTCAGTGTGATGGTTTCAATCTGGTTCTCTGCGTTCAGAAAGCTTGCGCGTCGCTGATAGGGGTTGGTCTTCGCCTGCCACGGGGCCACGAAATCGGCCGCCATCAGATCACCGCCAAGGCCGCGTGTGGCGACCAGAACGCCACCATGATACGACAGCGACACCTGATCCGGGCTTAGCCAAGTGCGCACACCGCGGTTCAACCCAATCGGCCTAAGCGTCGCCACCTGCCCGCCCTTCGAGGTTGAGACAAGGATCAAACCAGCCTTTTGTTGTGCAGGCGACATAGTGCCGATATGCGCCCGCGCCGCAGCCATGCTGGATGGTTTGGACTGCCCTAGGCATCCGGGCAAAAGCAACAAGGACAAAGTCAGCCAGCGGATCATTTCCAGAACCTCCCCCAGCCGAATTCCAAGCCGGCCAAGTGGGTGCCACGCACGGTTTCATACAGGCGCTCTGGCACGTCCAACCGCGCGCCGCCGTCGCGCGTGACGGGGCGGATCACGGTTTGATAGCTGTCCTGCCGGGGTTTGCCCGACACCCAAGCCAAGGGGATCGTGAACCGCAGCCCCTTGTCGAACGACCCCTCGCCGAAGTCGGTTGCACTGACATTGGTGAAGGTGGCAAAGCCTCCGACTTTCCAGCCATTGTGGAATTCACGATCAAGGGTCAGGGTCGCCCCCCAATCCCCGGCAAGATAGCGGCCCGCGTCAAGCTGTGCATGAAAGCCGTTGCCCATGTCCCAATACGCCGAGGCATGACCCGTGGTCACGCCATAGTCGCGCAGGCCAAAGTCCTGATCAAAGTCACGCTGAAAGACGTGGTTCAGCTCGGCCCCAAGCGCGATGCGGCTGTCGATGGGTTTCCACAAAACCTCGGCCGAAATGCCGGCAAACATCGGTTCAAGATATCCCCCCGTGACCCGACCATAGACCGAGCGCGAGGGCTGGAAAAAATAAGCAAGTGTCAGTTCGGTCAGAGCCGGGTCGCCCTCGCGTTCATAGATGTTGAAGTCTGATCGAACATGCGGCAGCACCGACGTGGACGGACGCGTTGAGCTGTCAAGGTTGCCCAGAACCGGTTTGCGCAAGACCCCGGCCAGCACCAAACCGGGTGTAGGTTCGAAGCGCGCAAAAAGCTCGGCTCCGATATCGGCGCGCAAGGGGTCTTCGGGGTCAAACAGGCTGGTGGACAGATAGGGTTTCAGGCCCCAATGAAACTGCGGGTCTTGGTTTGCGTGGGTCGCAGTCAGGCGGGTGGCAGGTGCAATCTGCGCGCGCTGCCAGCTTTTGAGGCTGCCGTCCACATCATGCTCAAGCGCCTCGATATCGGCGCGCTTCAGGGTAACGGCGGCGCCCGTCAGACCCGATGTTATGGGCACCAAGGTCACCGTTTCGACCGCATGGGGCAATAGCCCGGTCAAGCGCCGCGCTGCGCGCCCGATTGCCTGTGCGTGATTTGGATATGTGGGGTTTTCAAACTCGACCCGGATGGTGCGTGCAGTAAGCGAAAGCGCATGCAAGCGCAGCCCTTCGTCCGCCAGCCCGGCGTGCACGCGGTGGCGCAACGTGTCGGCCCCGGTCTTTTCAATCGTCCAACCCAAGGCTTCGGCCGTCGCGGCTGAGCGGGGCGTGACCGGGGTTGGTGCGGGACCTGTGCCTGCCCCGGATTGAGGCCGTCGCGGATTTAGCGCCAGCGTCAGTCCGACCCCGAATTCAGACCCGTAAAGATGCCTTAGATCAAGGCTAAGGTTTTGGCTGACGCGATAGGTGGCGCCGAAATTGAAAGGGGAGCGGCGCGCAAACGCGGTGCCATCTTCATTGGGGTAGGCGTCGGATGAGTATTCGGCGGCAAAGCTAAGCTTGTCGCTGGCCTGCCATTCAACGCCCCCGAAAAAGGCTGCAGGGCCGCGAAACCAGGCGTTGGTGCTGACATTGCCGCCTTGGTCGCCACTTGCACGCCCGGGACGCGTATCGAATGTGTCAGACAGATGGGACAACGGGTTGCGAAAGCTGCCGACGCCGGCCAATCGGCCCCACCCTAACCCGCCCGTGACCCGCAACCGCGGGCTGACTGTCTTGGTCGCGACGACGTATTCCGAGGCATACATTCCCGTCCCCAGAAAGTCATTCAGACCAATCGCAAGAGCAGGCCAGACGCGGGCTTCATCACGGATCTGGTAGTGAAGTGAAAAGCTCCGATCAAATCGGTAGTCCACGACCTGAGAAGAAGGGTAAGGACGGATATTGTGCAGCGATGAATACCGAAAGCTTCCAGATAGGCGCGGCGAGATTTGGAAGGTCAATGTGTTGCGCGTCTGGTTGCGAAAATAGCTGCTGGTCAGGGCAAGTTCTGCATCGGGACGGTTCAGCGCTGACGGCATGTCGATCAGGCCCGGATAGCCGTAGCTGTTGTAGCCACCAAAGCCGGTTTGAACCTGCGCAAACACGCCCTCCGGCGCGGTGGTCAGCACCGCGCAGGCAAGTGCTATTTCGGGAAATCTTTTTCGGTCAGAGCGCATTGCAGATACATATCAAAATTGAAACAGTTTCCTAACAAAAAACCTAAGGTTGAGTGACATTTGTTGAAAAGAATTCGATATGGCCGGGCGCAATGAAGGCACCGCTGAGCAAGCCTGTGGCAAAGGCCCCCGTGTCAACGGCAATTCGCCCGGCGCGGTGATGGGCGGTTTCATGTGCGATATGACCGTGGGCGACCCAAATTCCATCCTTTCGTGGACTGCGCCTAAAGGATGGGTGCCCCCAGATCAGGTTGGCCTCTGATTGTGCCGCAAAGGGTCTGGACGGGTCAGCCCCTGCATGTGCGACGGCGACGTTTCCGGTTTGCCACAGGGCAGGGCGCGCGCGCAGCCAGTCGATCAGATCTGCCCCCATGCATCTTGCCAGCGTGTCACGCGTGAAACACAGGGCGTCGTCCGGGCTGGTCGGCGCGACCCAGCTGACGCCGAAGCTTGCAAGAGTTTGCAATCCACCGTGCTGTAGCCAGTGGCGACCGGACCCGACCGGATCGTCAAGAAAGGACAGCAGCATTTCTTCGTGATTGCCGCGCAGGCAGACCACTGGCTGAGAGCCGCTGTCCGACCCGGACGCCAGCAAATTCAACGTCCGCGCGCTGTCTTCGCCGCGATCTATGTAATCCCCGACGAAGACCGTGATCACGCCGGGGTAATGGCGGACGATATGATCCTCGATGCGTTCCAGCAGATCGGCACGCCCATGCACATCACCAACGACGCAGAACGGAACCTCCGGGGCAAGGGTCTGCACCGGAAACTGATCCGTGGACGCTATGGGGCGGCGCAGCAGCTTCATGCGCGTAATGCCTTTGCGGCAGGCCGCGATGGCCTGCCGGTTAGGTCCGAGATCGCGGACAGATAGGCCGCAACCACGAGCTTTTCATCATACTCCTGTTCCATCTTGCGCCGTCCTGCCACCCCCATTGCGGCGCGCTGCGGCTGCGGCAGGTCCAAATACTGCGCCATCGTTGCTGTGAGGGCGCTGGCGTCGCGCGGTGCACAAAGCAGGCCAGATCGCCCGTGATCCACCACGTGCCGACAACCCGGCACATCGGTTGCGATGACGGGCCGGGCCATTGCCGCGGCCTCTAACAGCGTGCGCGGTGCGCCTTCCCGATAGGACGGTAAAACCACGCAGTCGGCCTGCGCGATATAGGGGCGGACATCCTTTGCGCTGCCCAGATGTTCGATAATTCCTTCGCTCTGCCATCGCGCCACGTCATCCGCGCCCAATGCGGATCGGTTGGCGGCATCGACGGGGCCAAGGATTTGAAAGCGCACATCGGTGCGGCGGGCGCGCAGTCTGCGCGCAGCCTCGACATACTCCATGACGCCCTTGTCACGCAGCAACCGTGACACCATCAGGAACGTCGCTGTGTCATTCTGGGCAAATGGGGTGGCTTGAAACGCCCTCAGGTCAATGCCCGATCCCGGCAGAATTCGCGCCTGTGCGGAGGTGGTCAGGCCGCGTGCCTGAAACAAGGCGCAGTCGTCCTGGTTCTGAAAGAACACGATCGGCAACCGCCGAAAGGCCCATTTATAGAGTGTTTCGACGATCAATTGCAGCCCACCGCCCGACAGGAAAGCGGTGCCAAGACCGGAAACATTCGGCAAGAACGGGATGGCGAGCCGCCCTGCTGCGACCGCTCCGAAAATGTTGTTTTTGACGGTGTAGCCAAGCACCACATCCGGTTGGATACGGGCAAAATGGTCTTGAAACGATTTCACCAGTCGCGCGTCTTGCCACGGGGACAAGCCTTGAACATCCATTTGCAGGTCAATCACTTCGCACCCGACAGACCTGAGCGCCGAGACGCTGTCGTCAACCGGTGCAAGAACGGTGACGCGCGCCCCTTGGGCCAGCAAGGCTTCGATCACCGGGCGGCGGAAATTCAGGGCATTCCATGCGGCGTTGACGGTCAGAATGATCTTCATGGGCGATCTTTCAAAAGGGGCTTTGATAGAGGTCGGGCAGGCCAGTCAGCCAAGTGTCATAGGGCAGATAGCAATAGTGAAAATGGCCGGAATAGATGCTCCAGACCGCCAGGACCAGAAGCAGCGCCAGATAGGGCAGAGCAGCCAGGACTGCGGATGATCGCCCGAGTGCCAGATAGGGAATGCGGGCAAAGACAACCGCTTGCAACGGCACGAGGTAATAGCCAAGCCGGTCGGCAATCACGGTCGAGACGAAGACAAGCGGCACCGTTGCAAGCATCATTACGGCACCCAGCGTGACAAGGCGCAGATCAGCGGGATACCGTGCCTGCCAGGGACCACGAAGAAGCGTCAGGAAAAGCACGGCCGACAGAAAAAGCATGCCGGCGCGGTAAATCGCACCCTGCGCGTCCACGCCGGTGTTCACATATCTGGCGACAGCCAACTGAGCGCTTTCCCCCGACGCCAGAAGCAACAGCCCCGGTCCGGCAAGAAGAAGGGCCGCCAAGATGCGCGCTTTGGGTCGGCCGTGTCCGACCAGTGGCACCAACAGCAAAAACGCTGCGGCGCTGGAATGAAACCCGGCAGCCAGCAGCGTCAAGACCGCATAATGCGCTGTGCGCCCCTTTTGGAAAGCGACGAAGGCGAAGCATAGAACGCCGATGGCTGCAGCCTGCCTGATGCCAGACATAGGCATGTTGATGATCAGAACGGGGAACAGAAGGATCAAAACGCCAAGCCTGTCGGGCTGGCACCGCGCCAATGCATGAACGCCTGCAAAAAACAGCGCTGCCGAGGCGAGGTTCAGCCAAGGATAGCCTAGCCCGATCTTGCCAACCATCTGGACCAGCGCCCACCACAAAGGTTCGCGGCGCGCCAAGGCGTCACCAAGCTCCAGATCCAACTGGATCATGAAATGCCTGTGATAGCCGTTCCAGTCGCACCCAACATCCAGACGAAATGCGACAAAGATGAAAAGCGCGACCATGACGGCCGGATAGACCTGATCGCGCAATTTGGGTTGTTGCGCCAAGGCGAACCGAAGTGCCACGAGGGTCAGGAAGAGGGCGGTGTAGATCACGAAGCCGCTTCGCCCCCGGCCTGCCAGATGGCGGCCTTGCCGAAGGACAGATAGCCAAGCTGCACGAAAACAAGCCAGCCAAGGCACCAAAGCGGGGCAGGTTCGGCGCTGATGAACGCAAGCAAGAACACCATGGGTGCGACGGTAAGATGCGCTTTCAGATGATATTGCAGGGCTTTTCGTTCTGGCAGGTTCAACCGCCCTTTGGCGTCCAGATAGGTCAAAAACCGCGGCAGACTGAACAGCATCAGCCCGGTGCAAAGGACCAGCAGAACCGCGGCCTGTCTGCCCTCAACCACCAGCGCAGGAAAGACCGGCAACGAAAACCGCAACAGCGAAAGCTGCAGAAAGCTGTAGAATTTCAGCTCGATCGACCGCAGCGTGTTATGGGCGACAAGCGTCACAACAAGCGTGCCAAGTGCGGCCCAGAACAGCGCAGATCCGACAACGCCCAGTAGGCTTGCGGCCACACCTATTGTGGCAAGCCGGACGCCAACGAACCCAACCAGAAACATCGGGCGAAGCGTCAGATCCACGCGCTGCCTGGGGGTCGGATCGTGGTGCAGCCCATAGCTGTCGTTGGCCAGATATCCCAGTTCATAGATGCTGATGAAGACCAGATACCCCAAAGCATAAGCACCCAGAGCCTGAGCCGCACCAAGCCCGCCAAGCAGGCTGGTCAGAAAAACGCCTGGCACCCAGGCGGTTAGAGCATTCACCACAAAATCCCGCGGCCAGTGATAGCGCGAGGTGAACGCATAGGCGAAAGGCAACCACAGCAGCAGGCGCGTGCGGTTAGTGGAAAATGATTTCGGCATCCCACTCCCTCATCCAGTTTTTGGGGTGGCCGGTGGCAACCAAAAGGGCTGGTTTAGCGATCGCGACCAGATCACCGTCGGATTTGTTGTCGGTGATGACAGCGAAGTGTTCGCGGTCCAGACGCACCTTCAGAAACCGCTCTAGCGCGGCACGCTTTCGTCCGGTCAGGTCGTCTTGCAGGCGCCCGGTCAAACGCCCTTTGTCATGGGCAAGGCGGGATGCAATGAAAGGCACATCAAGCGACTGCGCAATCGCAGCCACGACGGGCGAGATTGCGTTGGACACAAGCACAGGGGTCCAGCCGGCCTTGCGCATGGCCTGCATCCGCTCATGCGGTGGTTGAATGGCAAGCCCCGACAAGTGGTCTTCGACATAGCGCGTGGCCGATGCCTCCAGCGCGGTCAGCCGTTCACCACGCAGGCTGGCAAGGATAATGGCGCGATGCAGGTCCCAACCGGTCAGTTTGGCGAAGGCGACCAACCCGAAACGCAGCGCACTTTGCGGCGCCGAGACTGCCTCGAGCACAGATGAACGCCAGCGATTGGCGCAGCGCGCATGGTGAAAGATTACCAGCCCCGCAGTGGTGTTGGCGTCGTAAAGCGTGCCGCATACATCTACGGCCAGAACCTTTTCGTCGTCGGTCATGCGGCCTGCCTGCGTTGGGCGAAGCTTTGATAAACCCCATCATAGCGGTCACAAGCCGCATCCAGATCGAACCGCCCGGCAACGCGGTCGCGAATGGTGCTGCGGGAGGCAAAGCGGGCTGTCGCGATTTTCGTTGCCGCTGCTTGGAGGTCCGCATCCGACAAGCCGTCAAGCACCAGCCCAATCGCAGGGTCGGGCACGACCCGGTGAATGTCGCCAATGCCTGCATTGCTGATCACCGGCAATCCGCATGACAAATACTCGCCGACTTTGGTGGCAGAGGCCCCTAAGCTCGAAGGCTTGGTCACGCGAAAGGACAACCCCAGATCGGCCGCGTTCAGAAGCGAAGGCACGTCTTGGTGTGGCACTTGTCGACACAGGATTTCGTTGTCGCCCAAGGTGATGCCATGGCCGTTTGCGGCATCGATATGGTCCTTTGCGCGGTGATCGCCGATCAACAGCAGTTTGCTACGCACACCCTGCGCGCGCAGGGCGGCAGCCAGCCGATAGGTGGCGTCTATCCGGTAAAGCGGACCGGCCGACCCAAGATGGGCAAGCACCACGTCGTGAATGCCGAACCCGAGCTGCTTGCGCCAGCTTTGACGCAGCGCACGGTCGGGTGCGAAACGTGTCTGGTCAACGCTGCAGTGGATCACCTCGATCGGGCAGTTGTTGTAGGAGGCGCGCGCTGCCACCAGCTCACGGGCGTCTTCGGTCAAGGTGATGACCGCCGACGCCTTGGCAAGGGCTTGCGTTTCAAGCCTGCGGAAGTGGAGCGCATAGCTGCGCCCGACCGGGCCGCGCCAGATCCCACTTTCGCATCGTTCATCAACCCAGAAGCCACGCATATCAAAAACGAAGGGAACCGCACGGCGTTGGCTGACTTGCAACACGGCCCCCAACGGCATGTAGCTGCGACAGTGCAGGACATCGGGGCGGAATGCGGTGACAAGCCCATCCAGTCGCGACAACAGCAAGCTTGGCATCGCGAACCGCTCTAGCTTTCCCGCCAGCGAAGACCTGTGCCGCAGGATGGGGCTGTGAACAATCCCCGCACGCGCGAGTCTGGGTGCAATTTCGGTGCGATAAAGGTCCTGCTGATCAGGGCGTTCTACGGAAAGAACAGCGATCTTGTGGCCACGCGCGGACAGCGCTTCGAGATAGGGCAGCACTTGCGCCACGCCAATGTGGTCGGTCAGCCCGTTATTGGTGACGAAGATGGAACGCGTGTAGGTCATATGCGGGTCTCTCCGGTCAGCGGCTCTTTGGCAGGCGGCAGCAGCTTGCTGAACTGAGCGGCAGCCACTTCGGGGCGAAAATCGCGCGCGCGCCTGCGCGATTTCATCGGGTCGTGGGGTGCGTTCAGCACCGATGCGATTGCTTGGGCAAGCGCCTCTGGATCGGCCACGGGAACCAAGGTTCCGTAGCGACCGCGCGATAGAATTTCGGACGGGCCATTGGGGCAATCGGTGGACACCACTGGCAGGCCATGCGCCATCGCTTCGACCACTACGTTGGCGAAACCTTCCCATTGTGAGCTGAGCACAAACAGATCGGCCGAGCTGTAATAAGCACCGGGATCATCGCAGAATCCGTGCAATGACACGCGCCCGGTCAGGTCAAGGTCGGTCACAAGCGCTTCCAGTGCGGCGCGGTCCGCGCCTTCGCCCAGAATGACCAGCTCGCCGTCGATCCCACGATCCAGCATCACGCGAAAGCCGCGCAGGAGTGTCGGGAAATCCTTCTGCCAGCGCAAATTACCAACCGCGAGAACGCGGTGGCGCGCACCCGCCGGCCAAGTGGCCGTGCCGGCCTGGGCATAGGGCTGCTCGATCGGGTTGTGGATCACCTTGACCGACCCTTTCGGCAACAGGCCAAGATCTTCAAGGTCGCGCGCTGCACCCGCAGAAACCGAAACATTGGCCAATGCCTTTGGATACGTCGCGCGAATGCTGGCACGCATGGCCATCAGATGGGCAACGCCCTTGGTCGCATATTGCTGGGACAGGGTGTTGTGATCCGTGGTGATAACCGGAACCCCGGTGCCGCGCGCCGCCCAGACCGCAAGGCTGTTCAGCGGCCACATCGCAGAGATCAGCGCGGTTGGGCTTTCCTGTTTCAACCAGTCGCGCAACGGTCGGACCACATTGCGCAGGCGCTGTGCCTTCAGGTCGATCACCCGCGCGCCGATTCTTTGCGCCTCGTCCAGAAAGGCGCCGTCCGCGTTGGCCAACACAAACAGCGGCGCATAGCCGGTTTGGGAAAGTTGCGTGGCCAAGGTCAGCATGACCCGCTCGGCCCCGCCGCCGCGCAGGTCGGGCAGCAGATAGGCAAGGGTTTGTTGATGCGTCGCGCGCAAGGATTGCAGGTTTTCATGGATCATGGGCTCACCCCGGCAAGTGCCTGAAAGCTGGAATTTCGTTCGATCAGATCGCGATAAGGGCCGCTTGCTACGATGCGACCTTCGTTCAGCATGATGATGCGGTCGCATGTTTCGACCGTGGACAGCCGATGGGCGATGATCAGGATTGTTTTGGTGCCTTGCAGGCCCTTGATCGCCTTCATGACATCGCGTTCCGTGATCGCGTCAAGCGCGCTGGTGGCTTCATCAAACACCAAAATATCAGGGTCGTGATACAACGCGCGGGCAATCCCGATCCGCTGGCGTTGACCGCCGGACAGGCGCAACCCGCCTTCGCCAACTTCGGTGGCATACCCGTCCGTCAGCCGCGTTTCGATGAATTGGTCAAGTTGTGCGCGCTGGGCACAGTCGCGCACGCGGGCCATGTCGATCTGGTCTGCTGGCGTGCCCAACGCGATGTTCTCGGCGATGCTCATATCGCCAAGAAAGATGCTTTGCGGCACATAACCGATCGAGGATTGCCAGGCTTTGACATTCGCGTCGGTGATCGGCACGCCATCGACGCAAATCTGCCCCGCGCTGGGCGTCAACAGGCCAAGCACAAGGTCGATCAACGTGGTCTTCCCTGCGCCCGTGCCACCCACTACCCCGATGGCACTGCCCGCCGGGATCGAAAGCGACAGTCCGTCAATGCCTTGCGTGCTGCCGTCATAGCAAAATCGGAGGTCTTGCAGTTCAAGCGCCTGGTGCAATGCAAGCCGGTTTTGCGCGCGGGGGGGTGGGGCGATGTCAGGCAGCTCGGTCATATCGCGATAGAGAACGTCAACTGCCCCGGCGCCAAAGCGAAACTCGACCATTGCCCGATAGATTCCCTGCACCGAAGGGAGCATCCGATAGGCGGCGAAGGCAAAGACGCCAAGTTGCGGCAGAATGGCCGTCGCGCTGGAGCCTGCAGGAAGGGTCGACAGCAGCGCAACGCAGACCAGCAACATGCCACCAAAGCCGATCGCCTCGACCAGATATTTTGGCATCTGGCCAAGGACCAGATTTGCCGCTTGCATCCGCGACACTTCGATCGACGGCGCGCGAAAATGCCGGATATAGGCATCTTCCTTGCCAAGAATGCGAATATCCTTGATGCCGCCCAACGCCTCGCGCGCGATGGTATAGCGGGCCTGATCGGCGGCGATGCGACGCGAACTGTTGCGCGTCACCAGGCGGCGGATGGTCACAAAGATCGCGACATAGGCTGTTCCCAGAACCAAAACAGAGACGCCTGCAATAAACGGGTCCATCACCACAAGGAACGTCAGGATGGCAACCAGCGTCACAACCGAGGTCGCGAACCGCAACACCGGGGCGAGCGCAAACATTGTGGCCTGCTCGACCTCGGCCAGAATGTTCTTCGCCATTTCGCCAGTGTGGCGGCCAAGGAAGAACGCGTAGGGTTGACGCAGGTAGCGTTCGATCAAACGCGTGCCAAGGCTATGACGGCGCATCTGCACAAACCGTGTCATCGCGTATTCGCCTGCGCTGCGCACCAATGCACCAAGCATCAAGAAGGTGAAGGTCGCCAGTGCCAACGCCAGCAAAAAGCCGTGAGTTTCTGTGAAACCACCCCACTCATAAAGGGCTGAAAGGGTCGGGTTGGTTTGTATCAAGCTGGGGTCGGACAGGGTCAGGAAGAACGGAAAGACGGATGCGACGCCCACGACTTCGAACCCGGCCATCACCAGAACGAGGCCCAGAACCAACACGCCACGGCGTCGTTCACGCTGGGTCAGAAGTGCATGAAGTTTTCTGAGCGTTTCCATGCCTAGAGCCTCAGGTCCGCCATCTCGCGCCCCAGCGCGGATTTGATGTCGTAGGTGACGGACAGGTTCTTGGCATAGCGCGAAATCCATCCCGGTTCGCGGTCCAGAAACACGCGGTGGGCAACCGCTAGCATAACGCCGTCATAGCGATGCGCGGCGGGTTTTTCGACCAGATCAATCCCGTATTCGCTGCGTGCAGTGTCGGGGTCGGCATGTGGGTCATGAACGTCGACCGTGGCGCCGTAGTCGCGCAGCTCTTCCAGAATATCCACCACGCGCGTGTTGCGCAGATCAGGGCAGTTTTCCTTGAAGGTCAGGCCAAGGATCAACACCCGAGCCCGCGCGACGTTGATCCCTTTCTTCATCATTGCCTTGATCATCTGCCCTGCGACATAGGCCCCCATCCCGTCATTGATACGGCGACCTGAAAGGATGACCTGCGGATGGTAGCCGATTTCTTCGGCCTTATGCGTCAGGTAGTAGGGGTCGACACCGATGCAGTGCCCGCCGACCAGTCCGGGGCGGAAGGGCAGGAAATTCCATTTGGTTCCCGCCGCCTCCAACACCGCGCCCGTGTCGATACCCAGCCGATTAAAGATGATCGCCAGTTCGTTCACCAGACTGATGTTCAGGTCGCGTTGCGTGTTTTCGATCACCTTTGCGGCTTCTGCGACGCGAATGCTTTCAGCCTTGAACGTGCCGGCGGTGATGATCTGTGCATATAGCGCGTCGATACGGTCGGCGGCCTCGGCGGTCGACCCAGAGGTCACCTTCACAATCGAAGGAAGTCGGTGGCCGTGATCGCCGGGGTTGATCCGCTCAGGGCTATAGCCGACGGAAAAGTCACGGTTGAGCTTCAGCCCCGATGCCTCTTCTAAAATGGGAACGCAAACCTCTTCTGTCGCGCCGGGATAGACGGTGCTTTCATAAATCACGGTATCCCCGTGGCTTAGCACCTGCCCCACCGTCTGGCTCGCGGCTTTTAGTGGCGCGAGATTGGGGCGTTTATGGGCGTCAATCGGCGTGGGAACCGTCACGACATAGATGTTCGCCCCGGCCAATTGGGCGGTGTCAGCCGTGTAGGTCAGCCGGTGCGCCAGTTGAAGCGCATCGTGTGGCACCTCTTGGGTGCGATCATGGCCGGCTTGCAATTCGGCCACGCGATTTGTGTCGACATCAAAGCCGATCACGGGCCGGTGCTTGCCGAATTCAACGGCCAAGGGCAATCCGACATAGCCAAGCCCAATCACCGCGACTGTTTCGCGGTCTGGAAAATCTTTCATGCGCGTGTGCCTTCATCGCTGTCAGCACCCCACAACCTCTGCGCGATTAAGATTGCCTAAATATTCGCTAAAGGAAAGTAAAACTTCACAGAAAATGCGAGAAACGCACCGTTTCTCGCATCATGCCACCGGGCCAAGGCCGTTAGCGGTGGTAATAGTCCAGATACCACGCGACGAAGCTGTTGACGCCGTCGCGGAAATCGGTGGCGGGCTGATACCCGGTCAAGCGCTTCAACAGGCTGGCGTCGGCCCAGGTGGCCGGCACATCGCCCATCTGCATTTCCATATAGTTGCGTTGAGCCGTTTTGCCGGTGGCCTCTTCGATGGCGTCCACGAAATCCAGCAGCCGCACCTTGTCGGAGTTTCCGACATTGACCACCCGGTAAGGTGCTGCGGGTGACAGGCTGTCACCCTCTTCGATATCGGCCGCACTGTCTGGCCGCACCGGCGGCACGTCGATCAACAGCCGGATACCGCGCACCAGATCCTCGACATAGGTGAAGTCGCGGAACATGTCGCCATTGTTGTAGATGTCAATCGGCGTGCCATCCAGAATGCCCTTGGTGAACTTGAAAAGGGCCATATCCGGGCGCCCCCACGGGCCATACACGGTAAAAAACCGGAACATCGTCGTGGGCAGGTTCCAAAGGTGCGCATAGCTGTGTGCCATGCTTTCATTGGCTTTCTTAGTGGCGGCATAAATGGTCAGCTGCGTGTCTGCCTTTTCGGTCTCGGTAAACGGCATATGGTCGTTTGCGCCATAGACCGAACTGGTCGAGGCCATCAGCAGATGATCCACCTTGTGGCGGCGTGCGGCCTCCATCACGTTGAACGTGCCGATCACGTTGCTGTCCAGATAGGCGCGCGGGTTTTCCAAGCTGTAGCGGACGCCAGCCTGCGCGGCCAGATGCACGATGATGTCCGGCTTGAAGTTGTCGGCGACCTCGTCAAACAGGTCCTGGTCTTCCAGCATACCTTCAGTCATCGAAAAGTTCGGGTCTTGCAACAGCATCGCATGCCGACGCTGCTTCAACGTGACATCGTAATAATCCGTCATCCCGTCATAGCCGTGAACGCGGAACCCTTCCGCAAGAAGAAGTTTGCCAAGGTGGTAGCCGATAAAACCGGCTGTCCCGGTGATCAATACGTTTCGCTGGGTCACCAAAAAATGCCTTTTTTGAAATGTTCTAATTTCAGTCTTAGCCCGTTGCGGCCCAGCGGCCAAGTGCGCGTGGCATGTTGCGTTCGAATTGAGACGAATTGTCCGTTCAACCCGTTCTTAAGACGCGGATGATGTGCTGGCTCTGGCCGCTTTACTTGGCTTGAGGAAACCGAAGGTGAACTGCGACATGGCTGCTTTCGACACGGCCCGCGCCGTGCGCAAAACCATTGGCTGCGTGATGATGCTGGTGCTTGTGGCCACAAGTGACGCGCGCATGGCAGGGGCTGCGCCATCCGATGTGTGGGTCGTGCGAAATGATCGCGGTGGGTCTATCAGCGACCGGCTTGATCAGATTGCCCGGATCCGCGCGCAAGGAATGCGGGTCGAGATTCGCGCAGGAGTCTGTCTGTCGTCATGCACCATGTTGCTGACGCTGAAAGACCTTTGCATCGGCGCAAAGGTGCAGTTTGGCTTTCATGGACCAAGCCATCATGGTCAGCCCCTGCGACCTGCTGAATTCGACTATTGGTCAGATATCATCGCCCGGCATTACGCGCCGGCCTTGCGGCGCTGGTTCATGCAAGACGCCCGCTTTACGATCGGTGGATACAAGCGCTTGTCGGGCGCAAAGCTGATCCAGCTGGGATATCCCAGTTGCTGACCCATCAACCCTATTGGGTGTCGGACGACGAAGAACTTCCGCCAGCGATGGCTAAAATACCCGCCCCGGCGGCACCAAACCCGGCCAGTGCCGGGCCAAGCGCACCGAACAAGGGCACGAAGTTCGTCGCTTCCGCGCCTTCGGGGGCAACGGTTTGCACGCTGCGCCTTTGAAACAGAGGCGACCGTTTGCAAGTGATCTGCAACGCCCCTGACGACAGGTAGGTCGCGCTTTTGATACCCGTTTGTTGGCAATGGCCTGATGCAACAGCTGCCACAATCGGGTCGGCAGGTTGCCCGATGGCCGCGGTGCCGATCAAGGTAGCCAGAAACGGTATGATGACGAACTTCATAGTGATACCTCCTAGGTGTGACGCCACTGGCACACACTTTCTGAGTAGCGGCTCTGCCTTAACAGACTGTTAAACCGCCTGTGGGACTGCCGGAGCCGCCAATCTGCGCTGGCCTCAGAGCGCGCGCAGTGGTAATCCGCTTTCTGAACCAGACTTCAGCAAAGGTGGGGACCGCATGCCTGCTTATCGTTCCAGAACTTCGACCCATGGCCGCAACATGGCCGGTGCCCGTGGCCTTTGGCGCGCGACCGGCATGACGGATGATGATTTCGGCAAGCCGATCATCGCCATTGTGAACAGCTTCACCCAGTTCGTGCCGGGCCACGTGCACCTGAAAGACCTTGGCCAGATGGTCGCGCGCGAGGTCGAGGCCGCAGGCGGTGTTGCCAAGGAATTCAACACCATTGCTGTCGATGACGGGATCGCGATGGGCCATGATGGGATGCTGTATTCGCTGCCGTCGCGCGAAGTGATCGCCGACAGCGTGGAATATATGGTTAACGCGCATTGTGCGGATGCGATGGTGTGCATTTCGAACTGCGACAAGATCACGCCGGGGATGTTGATGGCGGCAATGCGCCTGAACATCCCCGTGATTTTCGTATCCGGCGGTCCGATGGAGGCCGGCAAGATCGACATGGCCGACCTTGATATGGACAAGATCGACCTTGTCGACGCGATGGTCGCTGCCGCCAGCGAAGACCTGACGGATGAGCAGGTTCAACATATCGAAGAAAACGCCTGCCCGACCTGCGGGTCGTGTTCGGGCATGTTCACCGCGAACTCGATGAACTGTCTGGCCGAGGCGCTGGGCCTCGCGCTGCCCGGCAACGGCTCGACCCTTGCGACGCACGCGGACCGCAAGCATCTGTTTCTGGAAGCTGGGCGCAAGATCGTCGACATCACCAAGCGTCATTACGTGAACGAAGAAAAAGGCCTGCTGCCGCGCGAAATCGCGACGTTTGACGCGTTCGAAAACGCGATGTCGCTGGATATTGCGATGGGCGGGTCCACGAACACGGTTCTGCACCTGCTGGCCATCGCCCACGAAGGCGAGGTCGATTTCACCATGAAAGACATGGACCGGCTCAGCCGCCATGTGCCGTGTCTGTGCAAGGTCGCGCCCAACATCGCGAATGTGCATATGGAGGACGTTCACCGCGCCGGTGGCATCTTCTCGATCCTTGGTGAGCTAAGCCGCGCTGGGCTTTTGCACAATGACTGCTCAACGGTGCATTCCTCGACGATGGGCGAGGCGATTGCCAAATGGGACATCAAGGTCGCCAACAACCCCGACGCTGAAAGCCTGTTCAAAGCGGCCCCCGGCGGGGTGCGCACCACGCAGGCATTTTCGACCGAGAACCGGTATAAGGAACTCGACACCGACCGCGAAGGCGGCGTGATCCGGTCGAAAGAACATGCATTTAGTCAGGACGGCGGTCTGGCCGTTCTGTTCGGCAACATCGCGCTGGACGGTTGCATCGTGAAAACGGCGGGCGTGGATGCTAGCATCCTGAAATTCACCGGCACCGCGCATGTCTGCGAAAGCCAGGACGCGGCGGTCAGTGACATTCTAACTGGCAAGGTCAAGGAAGGCGATGTCGTCGTCATCCGCTACGAAGGGCCGCGCGGTGGGCCGGGTATGCAGGAAATGTTGTATCCGACCAGCTATCTGAAATCGAAGGGGTTAGGCAAAGCCTGTGCGCTTTTGACCGACGGGCGCTTTTCTGGCGGCACCTCGGGCCTGTCAATCGGCCACGTTTCGCCGGAAGCCGCCGAAGGCGGCGCGATCGGGCTGGTCCAGCAAGGCGACAAGATCGAGATCGACATCCCCAACCGCACGATCAATCTAGCCGTGTCGGACGACGAACTGGCCACGCGCCGCGCCGCGCAGGACGAAAAAGGCTGGCACCCCGCCCAGCCGCGCAAGCGCAAAGTGTCGAAGGCATTGAAAGCCTATGCGATGCTGGCGTCTTCTGCCGCCAAGGGCGCGGTGCGCATGATCGACTGATCCGCAACCAGAAAGAACTGAGAAGGGCAGGGGAAACCTCTGCCCTTTTTCAATTCTGGAGCAACGAATTCTCCCAGTTGCGCAGGAAACTCTGCCGTTTCAGGCTGTCCAGAAACACCAAAAGACCCGGTCCAAACCGGATGGGTCTAAGCGACGGGTTCGCCCGCAGCGCGGCCGCATCAATAGCAGGCAGGCCGGAGGCGTCGACCAGATCCTGCCGCGCATTCAACTCAAGAAGAAAATCCAGCATCGCGCGGGCTTCATCCGGATTTTCGGCGGACTGTGGGATCAGGACAGTGCGCGACATGACGTTCACATAATCGCTCATCTCGATAATCTGGAAGCCGCCGGTGCTTTTGAGTTGCGCCGCCGCATAGCTGCCCAGCACGTTATAGGCCAAGGCCAGCTTACCTGATGCCACGTCCCGGATCATGTCGCTTGAGCAGCAGTAGAGCTCCGCATCCAAGCGCCCCATCACCTCCATCAACCGCCAGAACGCGTCTGAGTTTCGGCTGTCCTGCGTCGCCATCAAATAGCCGAAACCGGATCGGCGCACGTCATAGGTGCCGATCTTGCCCTGAAACCTCTCGGGGTTGTCGCGCAGCAAGGCAATCAACTCGTCGCGGCTTTGCGGGGCGTCATCGTCGCCGAAGAAATTGTCCGACACGACAAGAACAGCAGGTTCCTGCGTGAACGCAAAAAGCTGGTCGCGCCAGCTGGCCCATATGGGCAGATCGCTGGCTGTTTGGGGCGTGTGATTTTGTGCGAACCCGTCATTGGCGAGTTTGGTCTGCAAGTCCATCGCGGAGGATATCGCAAGGTCGAACGCCGCCCCGTCCTCGTAAAGCGCTTCCATCAGGTCGGTGGTGCCGGTCACGGTGTAGTCAATCGTCACCCCCGGTCGGCTGGCCTGAAAGGCGCGGATGATTGGGTCGAATACATCAAGATCGGCGGTCGAGATAACGTTGATCCGCGCTAGTTCAGACGTGGCCTCATAAAGCCTGCGATCTTCGACCTCGAAGCTCATCGCGACGCTTGCCGACATGATCAGCGCCACCAGCGCCGCCATTAACCGCGCGGAAATACCAGCGAAACACATGCGCCTTCTCCCTTCTTATTGGTGGAGATTTCCAACCGCCCGCCATGGGCTTTTGCGACCTCGTCCGCGATGGTCAAGCCAAGGCCCGACCCCACGATGTCGCCCACATTCGCGCCGCGCGTATAACGGGTGGTCAGGCCGGAAAGATCCGTGTCACCAAACCCCCGCCCCTGATCGGTGAACGACAGGGTGATGTTGTCATCCAACGCCACGCGGGCGGTGATATCGCTGTCGTCCGGGGAGTATTTGATCGCGTTGTCGAGGATGTTTTGAAGTGCTGCTTGCAGCAAGATACCATCGCCCGTGAAGGCCACGGGGTCCGTGCCCGTGTCGCGCCGGATCGCGATGTCTTTCAGGTCAGCCGTGGGGCCAAGCCGGTCGCAGGTCTCCTCCATCAACCCCCGCAAATCCAGCGCGTCTTGCGCCAGGCTGTCGGCACGAAACGTCACCATTGCGTGGTCCAACATCTGGCCCGCGGACCGCGAACTTTCGTCGATGGCGCGGATCATTTCGCGGATGGCTTGCTTGTGTTCAGGCTTGTTCAGCTTGCGATGCGTGATCTCGGCCTGCGCGCGCACGGTGGCAAGCGGTGTGCGCACACGGTGGGCGGCTTCGGCGATGAAATCTTCGGTGCGTGACAGGGACGATCTGAGCCGCGCCATGAAAGAATTCAGCGCATTGATCAGCGGCACCAGCTCATCCGGGGCATTTGCTTTCACCGGGCGCAGGTCATTGGGGCCGCGTCGTGTGACCGACCCCGTCATGCGGGTGATCGGGGCCAGCGCCGACCCAGCGGCCCACAGGCTGAGCGCCGTTGCCAGCAGGAAAAACCCGACACCAATCCCGGTGGCCGTCGCGGTGATCTGGCGCGAAATAGCGGCAAGCCCCTGGCGCGTTTGCGCGACCGTTACCACGACCTGAGCGGCATTCGCGCCGGTGCCAACGGGCCGGATGACCGACGCCGCGCGGATCTCGTCCCCGCGATAATCGAGCGTCTCGAAACTGGGCGCGCTGAGGCGTGGTGGCACCTCTGGCTGCGGCAGGTCGCCATAGCCGGTCAGTGTTTTTCCCTCGGACACGACCCGGTAAAACACGCGATCCTCGTTGATCGACCCCAGCATCGACAGCGCCGAATAAGGCAGGTCCAGCGTCACGTGACCGCCTTCACTGCGCAAACTGTCGGCAATGGCTGTAGCGGACGCAGACAAGATGTCATCCTGCGTGCCTTCTGCGGCGCGCTCGGCCACCCCACGCACGACCAGAAAGAACGCCAGTGACAGCACAGCCGCGACAAGGGCTAGCTGGATGAAAAGCCGCCTGCGGATGGATCCGAGTATCCTCACCGCGCGACCATCCGATAGCCTAGCCCGCGGACGGTTTCGATTTTTGCGCCTGATCCTTCAAGGCGCTTGCGCAACCTACCCACATAGACCTCAATCGCGTTCTCTGATGCTTCATCAGACAGCGAAAACAGCCGGTCGATCAGGTGGGTTTTTGAGAAAACCTGACCGGGGGCTGCGAAGAACACCTCAAGCAGGCGGAGTTCGCGATTGCGCAGGGGCACGGTTTCGCCGTCAAACCGCAACTCTCCTTTGGTCGAATCAAGTGTGGTCTCTTCAAAGGTCACTGCGTTGTCCGCAGCCCCGCCCTGACGCCTGAGAACGGCGCGCACGCGGGCTTCCAACTCGGAAAAGTCGAAGGGTTTGACGATGTAATCATCTGCGCCAAGATCCAAGAGGCCCACGCGGTCGGATACGGCAGACCGGGCGGTAATGACGATCACTGGGGTGCGTTTTTCGGCTTGTCTTTGACGTTCCAGAAAATCGCGCCCGTCCCCATCGGGCAGCATTATATCCAGCAAAATCAGGTCGTAATCGGCAACAGCCGTCAGGTCGCCAGCGTCGGCAAGGGTGCCGGCATGGTCGACCGCATGGCCGTCCAGTTGCAGCCGCTCGACCACGACGCCCGCCAGCTTTGGATTGTCCTCGATCAGAAGGAACCGCATTCGTTGCCCTTTTTTTGTGGTGCGTGACAGGTTGGTGTCAGGTTCAGGCGATTGGGTCTGAGCATGGGCGGGTGTAACGCCCCTGTCAAATGGGAGGAACTAATGACAAAACGTCTTTTCAAGGCGCTGGCAACCAGTGCCGTATTGGGCCTTGGTGCCACGACCGCAGCAACCGCTGCTGAGTGTATTGCACCGGCCAACCCCGGCGGTGGCTGGGACTTCACCTGCCGTCAAATCGGCAAAATCATGTTTGATATTGGTGCTGTGGATAAACCTGTTCAGGTCACCAATATGGCAGGCGCCGGTGGCGGCCTTGCCTTCAACCACGTTGTGTCAGAGCGCAACGAAGATGCCGACCTGATTGTCGCGGCGTCGTCGGCGACCTCGACCCGTCTCGCGCAGAACGCTTATGCCGGAATGACGGCTGATCAGGTGCGCTTTGTTGGTGCCATCGGTGCTGACCCCGGCGTGATCGTTGTGGCCGCAGACAGCCCCTATCAGTCGCTGACCGATCTGGTCGACGCCGTGAAGGCCGAGCCGGGTTCGATCGCGTTTGCGGGTGGGTCTGCAGTTGGTGGCTTTGACCACCTGAAACCGCTGATGATCCTGCAACGTGCTGGCGTCACGGACGTGACGGCTGTGAAATACATCGGTGTTGACGGTGGCGCGGATGCGATCACCCAAACCGTTGGTGGTTTCACCCAAGCGATGTCGGGCGATATGTCCGAGGTTGTGGGCTTCCTGAAATCTGGCGACGTACGCGCGATTGCGGTTCTGACCGAAGAACGCGTGCCGGGCTTTGAGGATATCCCCACCGCGAAAGAGCAAGGTATCGACGTTGTAGCCGTGAACTGGCGTGGCCTTTATGTGCCCAAGGGCATCAGCGATGATGACTTCAACATGTGGGCCGAGCGTCTGCAGAAGGTTGCCGACAGCGCTGAATGGCAAGAAGCCATGGTCGCAAACGGTCTTGCCCCCTTCACAAAAGTTGGTGGTGACTTCCAGTCTTATGTCGATGGTGTCGTGGCTGAAATCCGCGCGCTCTCGAAAGAGATCGGGGTGATCCAGTAATGGCATCTGACCGTATCTTCGGAGCGGTCGTGACCCTGGTGGCACTGGCATATGTTGCCAGCGCCACACAGATCCAGTCCAGCTTCATGGCGGATCCGGTGGGGCCAAAGACCTTTCCAATCCTGATCGGCTGCGTTGCGGCGCTGTGCGGGATCATCGTGGCTCTGAAACCCGACCCTGATCCGGACTGGCCAGTGCTGGCCACCTTCGGATCGCTTGGCTTGGCCGTGGTTGTTCTGGTTGGATACGCCTATGCGCTAAAGCCGCTGGGCTTTCTGATCCCAACCGCGATCACCGCTAGCATCCTAAGCTATCAGATCGAGCCGCGCGCAGGTCGCGCCGTGCTTGCCGGGATTGGCCTGTCTGTCGGCTTGTTCCTGATCTTCAAATTCGCGCTGGGCCTTGGGCTTGTTCCCTTCCCCAAATCGCTGACCGGCTGAGGGCACCCATATGGAACTTCTATCAAATCTTGCGATCGGCTTCGAAATCGCGCTGTCGCCTTATACGCTGATGTTGGCCGTGATTGGCTGTTTCATCGGCACGATCATCGGCGCGCTGCCGGGCCTTGGCCCGTCGAACGGCGTGGCGATCCTGATCCCGCTGACCTTCACGATGGGGCTGGATGCTACATCGGCGCTGGTTCTTATGACGTCCGTTTATTACGGCGCCATGTATGGCGGGCGGATCAGTTCGATCCTGCTGAATATTCCGGGCGACGAGCCTGCTTTGATGACCACGCTCGATGGGTATCCCATGGCAAAAGCGGGCCGGGCTGGTGACGCGCTGGTTCTGTCCGGTGTTGCGTCCTTCGTTGGTGCGTTTCTGGCGACCATCGGCCTGATGCTGCTGGCGCCCATGCTGGCGCGCGTGGCGTTTCTGTTTGGCCCCGCCGAGTATTTCGCGCTCTACCTGCTGGCCTTTGCCACGCTTGGCGGAATGGCGTCCAACAACCAAGCCAAGGCGGCGATTGCGTCGTGCATCGGCTTGGGCATCGCGATGATCGGGGTGGACAACAACTCCGGCCTACCGCGCCTGACGGGTGGCAATATGCACCTGTTTGACGGCATCGACTTCCTTGTTGCCATCGTGGGCTTGTTCGCCATTGCCGAGGTGTTTTTCTTCATCGAAAGCCACGGCAAGAACACCTCCATCGGCGTGAAGCTTGAAAAGGTGACGATCCCGGTCAAGGATATCATGGAGTCCGGTTGGACCATGCTCCGGTCATCTGTCGTCGGTTTCATCGCAGGTGTTCTGCCCGGTGCAGGTGCATCGCTTGGCAGTTTCCTGGCCTATATGAGCGAGAAATCCATTGCCGGCGAAAAAGGCGGCTTCGGCACGGGTGTTCCCAAAGGTGTCGCCGCCCCCGAAGCGGGTAACAACGCCGCCGCTGGTGGCGCGCTGGTTCCCATGCTGACGCTCGGTGTGCCGGGGTCCGGCACCACGGCGGTCTTGCTGGCGCTTCTGATGACGCTGAACATCACACCCGGTCCGATGCTGTTTACCGAACGGCCCGAGGTCGTCTGGGGCCTGATCGCATCGCTTCTGATCGCCAACTTCGTGCTGCTTTTGATGAACGTGCCGATGGTGAAGATCTTTGTGAAAGTCTTGCAGGTTCCACCATGGGTGCTTCTGCCCGGTGTCACGATGATCAGCTTTGTCGGCATCTATTCCCTGTCGGGCAGCTATTTCGATCTGGTCTTGATGGTGGGCTTTGGGGCACTGGGATACGTCTTGCGCAAGCTTGACGTGCCGACCGTGCCGATCATCCTTGGCATCCTTCTGGGCGGCCATATGGAGGACGCGCTGCGCCGTGCCATGGTTCTGTCGGGCGGTGAATGGCAGTTCCTGTTCTCGTCCAAGATTTCCATTGGATTGTGGGTGGTCGCTGTCGTGGGCTTCGTCGCCCCGATGTTCCTGCGCAATGTCCTGAAGAAACCACAAAGGATCACCGACTGATGGTCAAAGTGCTTATCCCCTCGGGTGCATTGGGTCTGGGATATGACCGCGATGCGCTGGCCCGAGGGATCGCTGAGCGGCCAGATATCATTGCGATTGATGGGGGCTCGACAGATTCGGGCCCCCATTATCTTGGCACGGGCACCTCGAAATATTCGCGCGGCTCGACCAAGGCGGAATGGGCTGAACTGATGGCGGCACAGGCGGAGGCTGGTGTGCCGTTGGTCATCGGAACCGCTGGCACCTGCGGGGCAGATGATGCGGTTGATTGGCTGGTGGACATCACCCGCGAGATTGCCCGTGAGCGCGGCCAGACGTTAAAACTTGCGGTGCTGAAAAGCGGGCAGGATGGCGATGCGATGGCGGCGGCGCTAGAGGGTGGGCGGATCACGCCGCTGGCCCCCGCGCCCGAGATTTCGGCGGACCTGTTGCGCGACTGCACGAACATCGTGGCGCTGGCGGGAGCTGAACAGATACAGGCCGCGCTGGACACAGGTGCGGATATCGTGATTGCGGGGCGCACGACGGATACCGCCATCATCTCGGCCCTGCCCTTGGCACGAGGCTGTCATCCCGGCGGGGTGTGGCACGGCGCCAAGATCGGCGAATGCGGTGCGCTGGCGACGACAAGCCCCAACACCGGCACCATCCTGATTGATTTCGATGCCGAGGGCTTCACCATTACCCCGATGGGCAAGGATGCCCGCGCAACCCCGCGCACCGTGTCGGCGCATATGCTGTATGAAAACAGCGACCCGTATCGGTTGTATGAACCCGGTGGGTATCTGGACGTCACAGGCGCTGAGTATGAAGCACTGGATGATCGCCGCGTGCGAGTGACGGGCAGCGAATGGGTCGTGACCCAACCTTACACCGTGAAGCTGGAAGGCGCGCGGCGGGCGGGGTTTCAGACGGTATCATTGGTGTTTGTGCGTGACCCGCATTACGTCGAGAACATTCGCGCTTGGGTCGATGATATCCACGCCAAATGCATCGCCAAAGCCAAGGCGCGCGTCGGTGGGGACTTCCAGATCGAACTGCGGATTATCGGCGCCGACGCCACGCTTGGCCCACTAGACACCAATGCGAAGCCCGGAACCGAACTTGGCGTGATGGGCATTGTCACTGCCGAAACCGAGGCTTTGTCGCGCGAAGTCGCGAAGATGCTGAACCCCTATCTTCTGCACCACCCGCTGACCGAACAGGAAGAAATGCCGACCTTCGCCTTTCCCTTCTCGCCGCCCGAAATGCCGCGCGGCGCGGTTTATGAGTTCTGCCTGAACCATGTGCTTGCGCTGGACGATCCCATGGACGCCTTCCGCTTGAGCATTGAGGAGTTGGGCGCATGACGGCCCTGAAAGACATCGCCGACAAAGTGCGGTCGAAAAACGCTGGTCCCTTCTGGCTGACCCTCGATGTTTTCTGCGGCACGGCGGAAGCGTTCGCGCGCATCTCCTCCGGGCTGGATACGGGCTTGGTCGCGGACATGTTCAAGGCCGATCCCGCCACGCTGAAACGGTTCGATATGCCTGAGTTGAACGTGGTGAAATTCAGTATGCCGCGCCCCGCCGTGCAGGGCACGCACGCCGACCGCGACATGCACGGCGCCAGTTTCGCGGTGCTGCTGGGCGAGATTGAGATCAGATAGCGCCAGTTCTGACAAACTCCCTTTCTGATGGGTCGCGGTGCCGCTAGGCTGTGCGGGCTACACCAAGGAAAGGCCACCCCATGACCATCAAAGCCATCGTGTTCGATGCCTATGGCACGCTGCTGGATGTTTATTCCGTCGGTGCTTTGGCGGAAAAGTTGTTTCCCGGCAAGGGCGCGGCCATCGCCATCACGTGGCGTGACAAGCAGATCGAATACACCCGGCTGCGCACCATGTGTGACAGGTTCGTCGATTTCTGGCAGGTGACGGGTGATGCGCTGGACTATGCGTGCGACGCGCAAGGTGTTGACCTGACAGCCGACGCCAGAACCGCGCTGATGGCGGAATATGAAGAGCTGACGGCCTTCGCCGAAAACCATGCAGCTCTGACCCGGCTTCAGGACGCTGGCATGCCTATGGCGGTCTTGACCAATGGCAGCGCGGGGATGATTGCGGCTGCGCTGAAAGCCGCCAAACTGGCGGGGTTCTTTGATCATGTGTTGAGTGTGGACAGCGTGCAAAAGTTCAAGACTGCGCCCGAAGTCTATCAGATGGGACCGGATGCCTTTGGCTGTGCGGCCAGCGAGATCCTGTTCGTGTCCTCGAACTGTTGGGACATTTGCGGGGCGACATGGTTTGGGTATCACACGATCTGGCTGAACCGTTATGACCAGCCGATGGAACGTCTGGGGGTTGAGCCGAGTGCGCGTGGGAAAACGCTGACAGATGTGGCAGATTATCTGTTGGGCTGATGGCGGCTTTGCCGTTTGGGGCCATCATTGGTGATCGTGTCGAGTGACAGCGTGTGATCCATGTTCCGCATCCGGTGGCGCAGCATCTGGCGGGTGAGCCGCGCAAGGTCGGACGCAAAGGCGGGATCTTCTGCGACGTTCTCCATCTCGCCCTTACCGTGGTGGTCGAACAGCAGCGGAGGCAGATCAGCGGCGAAATTGACCAGCGTAAAGCGGTCATCCCGCAGGATGCCAAGGGACGAATTGCTGGTGTCGGTGCCTAGGCGTTTTTCCCAAAGTGTTGGCGCCTCCGGCTCGCTGAAATCCAGTTCCGAGAAGGAATAGTCGCGCCAGTCATCGGGCGTTTCGCCGTTTAGAAACGGTAAAAGGGATCGCCCATCCATCGAATTTGGCACCTCTTGTCCGACCCAGTCGAGGATCGTTGGCGTGAGGTCGATTGACTCGGTTGGGGCATCCACGTCTTGGCCAGCCTTGCCGCCCGGCGCGCGGATGATCAGCGGCGTGTGATAGGCCGCGTCATAGACCGAGTGTTTGCCCCAGGCGTGGTGGTCGCCCAGCATCTCTGCGTGGTCGGCGGTTACGATCAGCAAGGTATCGTCCCACTGGCCGCTTTCTTTCAGGAAAGACATCACGCGCCCGATATGGTGGTCCACTTCGGTGGCCAGCCCAAGATAGACGGATCGCAGAGTCTGGATGGTGTCGTCCGTCGGTGTGACCCCGGAACAGCCAATGACAAAGCTCGCAATCGGCGCGTTGTCCAGCGCGGGGCCAAAGAAGGGATGAACCGCGGCCTCGTCCTTGCGGGTGCCGATGCGTGTGGGCAAGGGCAGGGACGTGGGGTCATACATGTCGTTATAGGGCGCTGGCGCGACCAGCGGTGGGTGCGGGCGAATATAGGTCAGATGAGCAAACCAGTCTTCGTCCGCATAGGCGGGCATCGTGTCCAGAAACCGGTTTGTCAGGAAGGCAGTATCGCTGTCTTCGGCCTTATAGACAGCGGGCGCATTCAGGCGTGATCCATCACCGCCGGGGATGTAGAGCTGCCAGTAATTGTCCCACGTGTAGCCCTTACTCAGCAGATAGGAACGCCATGGGTAAGACATCTCCAACCGCATCTCGACTTGCTCGGCAAACCCGGCCATGGGGAATTCATAGGTCTGCATGGCGGGGTCGGTGGGCGCATGGACGCGCGGGTCGTGCGAGGTGTCGGTGTAGCCAAACAGCATTGGCAGATAGCCCGCCTTGCGCATTTCGCTGGCAATCGTCGGGGTGTCGTGGCGCAAGGGCGTCCCATTTCGCACCGACCGATGGTTCATTGCGTATTGGCCCGTTAGGATCGACGCGCGCGACGGCCCGCAGGGGTTGGTGACCGAAAAGTGACGGTTGAAGGTCACGGCCTCGGCCATCAGCGCGCGCATGTTGGGCAGATCAACGTGATCTGCCAGCGCCCCATGCAGGCAATCAGCCCGCAACTGGTCGATGATGATGAAAAGAACATTGCGTTGCGCTGTCATCGTTCGTTTCTTTCTGTTCTCCCACCCATGATGTAATCGTGAGCGATCCTGCATCAGTGTCCCAGCGTGACTGGTTTCAGCGGAATCTCGACAAAAAACGCGGTTTCAGCAACATTTTTCTTGTATGGATGTGGGTTTTTGTGTGTTGATGTGGGAAAGTTGCTGAATAGGGCGCATCAGTGAAGGAACAACACACCCATTCCCATCGCGAATTAGAGCTGCTGACGGCATTGCGACGCTTGGGGGGGTCTGCGCGTTCGGCGGATCTGGCGAAACTGCTGGATGTTTCGGAAGAAACTGTCCGCCGTGTCATCAAATCCCTGTCCAAATCCGGCTCGGTCGAACGTGTTCACGGCGGTGCCTATATTGCCGGAACACATAGCGACCCCAGCTTCTTTCGTCGCATTGCGCAGCATGCCGGTGAAAAGCGCGTTATCGCCGCCGGGATCGCATCAGAGATCGACGATGGAATGACCGTTTTCCTTGACGTCGGATCCACCACCGCCTTCGTTGCGGAGGAACTGCGCGCGCGCCGGCAACTGACGGTGGTGACAAACTCGATCGGCGTGGCGCAGACATTGGTCAGCCACAACAGCAATCGCGTTCATTTTCTGGGCGGAGAGATGCAAAGCGATGAGCGCGGCACTTTTGGGTATGTCACGCGACAGCAAGCGCGCCGCTTCGCCTGCGATGTCGGCATGCTGAGCGTCGATGCCGTGTCGGCTAAGCGCGGGTTCCTGTATGAAAACGCCGCCGAAGCTGCGTTGGCCGAGGTGGTTGCAGAATGCTCCGAGACGTTGGTTGTTGGGATGGACCACTTCAAGTTCAACGAAAAGGCGCCGCATTGCGGGATGACACCAGAACGCGTTGATCGGGTCTACACCGACATTGAACCGACGGGTGCGCTGGCCGCATCGCTTCGCGAATGGGGCATCAAGGTGGTGAGGTGTGGCGCGGCGTGATGACGAATAACCTGACAACGAAAACCGACCTGACGACCCATGCGCTTTGCGTCGCGAAAATCGCGGCAAAGACGGCGCGCGGCTATTTTCGCGGCAAGCTTGGTGTCGAGTTCAAGGCCGATGAAAGTCCGGTCACCCAAGCCGATAAGGCTGTCGAGGCAGACGTGCGCGCATATCTAAGAACGCACTTCCCTGATCACGGGATCTTCGGTGAAGAACAGGGCGTCGAGGGTGCGGACTGTGCCGAGCAGTGGATTGTCGATCCAATTGATGGCACTCGGTCGTTCCTGTCAGGCCATCCGCTGTTCGGTTTTCTACTGGCCCATATGCGCCAAGGTAAGGTCGATCTTGGTGTCATTGGGATGCCAGCGCTGGACGAGGTGTTCGTTGGAACCGCATGGGGCGGCGCGACCTTGAATGGCGCACCGATCCGTGTGTCGGGCACCACGCGGCTTCGCGATGCAGTGCTATATGTCAATGAGGGCGACAAGATACACGACCGTCACAGCGCCCTGTTTGCCCGCTTGATGCAGCAAGGTCAGACCCGCCGGTTTGCCTATGACTGCTATCCGCACGCGTTGCTGGCGGCAGGGCATGTCGATGCGGTTGTGGATTACGACTTGCAACCCTATGACTTCTTGCCGGTGCAGGCGGTGGTCGAAGCCGCGGGCGGCGTCATTACGGACTGGGCTGGCCAACTGCTGACCTTGCAATCAGACGGAAGCGTCATCGCGGCGGCGACACGGGCATTGCACGCGGAACTACTTGAAATTGTGCGGGCGGGTTGAACCATGGCAATACTGAGCTTTCTTGTTCAACTGACCGGGGCAACGATGTTGCTTCTGTTTGCGGTGCGCATGGTCCGAACAGGGATCGAGCGCAGCTACGGCGCGTCTTTCCAGCGCATGCTAACCGGGCAAAGCAGCATGATGGCAGCAAGTGCGACCGGTGTCATTCTTGCGGTGGTGCTGCAAAGTTCGGCTGCGGTTGCGTTGCTGGCAGCGGGGTTCGCGTCGGGTGGTTACCTTGCCTTCCCTGCCGGGCTTGCGATCGTGTTGGGGGGCGACCTTGGGTCCGCTTTGATCATTCAGGTCCTGTCCTTCCAGTTGGATTGGCTTGTGCCTGTCCTGCTGGCGGTTGGGGGATGGCTCTTCGTCAAGACAGAGGGCCGGGTGTGGCGGCAGGCGGGTCGTATCCTGATGGGGATCGCCTTCATCCTGATCGCGCTGCGGTTTCTGCGCGAGGCGATGGACCCGATCCGTGACAGCGCCTTCTTGCCCGCCATCGCCAACTATCTGGCGCGCGATTTTATCACGGCGTTTCTTGTGGGGGCGGCGCTGGCCTTTGTGATGCACAGTTCCGTCGCCGCAATCCTGATGTGCGTGACCCTTGTGCAGATCGACGCGGTGCCCTTTTCGGCCGGGCTTTCGTTGGTGCTGGGCGCAAATTTCGGCTCCGCCTTCATACCGGTTTGGCTGACCCGCAGTCTGGATGTGCGCACCCGGCGCATTCCGGTTGCCAATCTGGTGCTAAGGGGATGCTGGGCCGTGATCGTCCTGTTTGCTGCGAATTTCGCGTTGCGCGGCGGCTGGGTCAGTCTGCCAGAAACCGGGCAGGGGCTTGTGCTGGCCCATATTGCGTTCAACGCGTCGCTTCTGCTGATCGCTTTGCCCTTCGTGAAGGTGCTTGAAGCCCCTGTGCGCGCCATGATGCCCAACGTTTTGAAAGCCCCGACGGACCCCCGCCTAGCGCTGCACGAAATCAGCGCCTTGGACCCCGAGAATGTCGGGCCACCTGCGCAGGCGCTTTCGAGCCTCAAGAAAGAACTGCTGCGGATGACCGATCTGGTCGAGGTCATGTTTCGCCCTGCGCTAGAGCTGTATCGCAACAGAGATTTGGCCCGGATCAAAGCGGTGCAGGCGCTTGATGATGACGTGAACGCTTGTCTTGCCGGGATCAGAGACTTCGTCGCGGTGATCCCACAGAAGGAATTCGGCAAGGAGAATGCAAAGCTTGCCCGTGACCTGATGGAATATGCGATCCGGCTTGAGACCGCGGGCGACGTGGTCGCCAAGCGACTGGCCGTGCTGGCGCGCGAAATGTGCAAGGAGCGAACGCATTTTTCGCAAGAAGGATGGAATGAATTGGTGCGCATGCATGAAAGCATCCTTGCCAATATGAAGCTTGCCTCAAACGTGTTGATGTCTGACGATCTGGAAAGCGCGCGCCTGCTCAGCCTTGAAAAGACCGAGTTGAAACAGGCGGAACGGCGAAGCCGAAAGCGGCATTTGAAGCGCTTGCAAGACGGTAAAGTGAATAGTTTTGAGACCAGCGACATCCATCTGGAAACCCTGCGCGCCCTGCGTGAATTCAACAGCCATATTGCAGCGGTCGCCTATCCGGTGCTCTATCGAAACGGTCAACTGCTTGAAACACGGCTGATCGAGGATATGCCCGAAGCAGGGTCCTGATCCCTGTGGCCACGAAGAAGGAGAAGCCGCAATGGCTCAGACACTGAGTTTAGAAGACCTGAAAGCGCAAGTGACTGCGGGCGATGTCGATACCGTTCTGGTTTGCCTTGTGGACATGCAGGGCCGACTGATGGGCAAGCGGTTCCATGCGGGTCATTTCGTGGCAGGCGCTTGGCGCGAAACCCATTGCTGCAATTATCTGCTGGCGACCGATCTGGAAATGGCGACCCCAGATGGCTATGCCGCGACCAGCTGGGAAAGTGGTTATGGCGACTATGTCATGAAACCCGACCTAGACACATTGCGACCGGTGCCATGGTTGGAAGCGACTGTGATGGTATTGTGCGACGTGCTGGATCACCACACCCACGAAGAGGTGCCTCATTCGCCGCGCGCCATCCTGAAGCGGCAGGTCGCGCGGCTGTCAGCGATGGGGTTTGACGCCATGATCGCCACAGAGCTCGAGTTCTTCTTGTTCGAGAAAAGCTTTGACGAAATTCGCAAGGAAGGGTTCCGCGACCTTGCACCGATCTCTGGTTACAACGAGGATTATCACATCCTTCAGACCACGAAAGAGGAACACGTGATGCGGCCGATCCGCAACAACCTCTGGAATGCCGGTCTGCCGGTCGAAAACACCAAAGGCGAAGCCGAGGCCGGTCAGGAAGAGTTGAATATCAAATATGCGCCGGCCATGGACACGGCGGCGTATCACACGATTGCCAAACACGCGGTCAAAGAAATCGCGTGGCAGCATGGGCATGCAGCGACCTTCTTGCCAAAGTGGCACCATGACCGGGTGGGCAGTTCGTCCCATGTTCACATGTCGTTGTGGCGCGATGGCGCCCCCGCGTTCAAGGATGCGAACGACAAGCTTGGCATGTCAGTGCTGATGAAACACTACATGGCCGGTTTGCTGAAATACGCCCCCGACTACACGTTTTTCATGGCCCCCTATATCAACAGCTACAAGCGTTTCATGAAGGGCACCTTCGCCCCCACCCGGATCATCTGGTCCGTGGATAACCGCACCGCTGGTTTTCGACTGTGTGGTGAAGGCACCAACGCCGTGCGTGTCGAATGCCGCATTCCGGGGTCGGACATGAACCCCTATCTGGCGATTGCCGGCATGTTGGCGGCAGGACTTGCCGGGATCGAGGAAAAGCTGACCCTTCAGCCGCCCACCAAGGGAGATGTCTATCAAGGCGAGAGCGGTATGATCCCGGGCAACCTGCGCGACGCGCGCGAAGCTCTGCTTGGGTCGGACATGCTGCGCTCTGCGATGGGCGACGATGTGGTGGACCACTACGCCCGAACCGCAGAGGTCGAGATAGAAGAATTTGAACGCATCGTCACGGATTGGGAAGTCGCGCGCGGGTTTGAGCGGGCATAGGCGCATCACCCCTTCTGCGGCGTCTACAGACCCATTTTGGTCGCACTACGGGGCTCGCATTATTGAACGAGGATCATATGGCACAGACACTCACATGCGTCTCACCGATTGACGGGTCGGCTTTTGCAACGCGCGAGACATTGGCGATTGAGGATGCGTTGGCAGTTGCGCAGCGCGCGCGCGACGCGCAGGCGGCATGGGCTGCGCGCCCGTTGCAGGACCGGATTGACCTTGTGCTGGCAGGCGTCGCAGCCGTCGGCGCAATGAATGACGAGATCGTGCCAGAGCTTGCCCAGATGATGGGTCGCCCGGTGCGCTATGGTGGCGAGTTCGGTGGCTTCAACGAACGCGCGACGCATATGGCCGCAATCGCAGCCGAGGCATTGGCGGATATTGAGGTCGGCGAAGACGCGACCTTCAAGCGCTATATCAAACGCATCCCGCACGGCGTGGTTTTTGTCGTGGCCCCGTGGAATTATCCTTACATGACGGCAATCAACACGGTCGCGCCAGCATTGATTGCAGGCAACACCGTGCTGCTGAAACACGCAACACAGACCCTGTTGGTTGGTGAACGGATGGAAGCCGCCTTTCGCGCGGCAGGCCTTCCCGATGGTGTGTTTCAAAACATCTTCCTGTCGCACGATGTCACCAATGATCTGATCGCTGGCAATGCGTTCGACTTCGTGAACTTCACCGGTTCGGTCGGTGGCGGGCAGGCGATGGAGCGCGCCGCCGCAGGCACTTTCACCGGCGTGGGCACCGAGCTTGGCGGCAAAGACCCCGGCTATGTGATGGACGACGCCGATCTGGAGGCGGCTGCGGAAACCCTGATCGACGGGGCGATGTTCAACGCGGGCCAGTGCTGCTGTGGGATTGAACGGATCTATGTGCATGAGAGCCTGTTTGATGCGTTCGTCGCCAAGGCCGTTGAGATCGTGAAAGGCTACAAACTGGGCAATCCGCTGGACCCGAAAACCACGCTTGGCCCGATGGCAAATGTGCGCTTTGCTTCCGAGGTGCGCGCCCAGATTGCCGAAGCGTTGGCGGACGGCGCAAAGGCTCATATCGACCCGTTCACCGAAGATGACGGCGGCGCGTATCTGACGCCTCAGATTCTGACCAATGTCACCCACGACATGCGTGTGATGCGCGACGAAAGCTTTGGCCCGGTAGTCGGTATCATGCCCGTCAAAGACGACGCCGAGGCGATCCGCCTGATGAATGACAGCGAATTTGGTTTGACCGCGTCGCTCTGGACCCGTGACCTTGAGCGTGCGCAATCAGTTGGCGATCAGGTCGAAACCGGCACGGTCTTTATGAACCGCGCAGATTATCTTGATCCAGGCCTGTGCTGGACCGGTTGCAAAAACACGGGGCGTGGCGGCGGGTTGTCGGTGATCGGCTATCAGAACCTCACCCGTCCGAAATCCTATCATCTGAAAAAGGTAACGACATGAGCCTTGTTGGAAATTGGTCCTACCCGACCGCGATCAGGTTTGGCGCAGGCCGGATAAATGAATTGCCTGACGCTTGTGCGAAGGCCGGGATGAAACGCCCGCTTCTGGTAACGGATAAAGGCTTGGCGGACCTTCCGATCACCAAAGCCGCGCTGGACACCATCAAGGCCGCCGGGCTGGGGCGCGGGTTGTTCAGTGACGTCGATCCAAACCCGTCCGAGGTGAACCTTTATGCTGGCGTCGAGGCCTTCAAAGCCGGAGGCCATGACGGTGTGATCGCCTTCGGCGGCGGATCGGGGCTGGACCTGGGCAAGATGGTTGCCTTTATGTCCGGCCAGACACGCCCTCTTTGGGATTTCGAAGATATCGGCGATTGGTGGACCCGCGCCGACCCGGACGCAATAGCCCCGATCATCGCCGTGCCCACCACGGCGGGAACCGGGTCCGAGGTTGGGCGGGCAGCCATCATCACCAACTCGGTGACGCATGAGAAGAAGATCATCTTTCATCCAAAGGTGCTGCCCTCGGTGGTCATTTGCGACCCCGAATTGACCGTAGGTATGCCCAGGTTCATCACCGCCGGCACCGGTCTGGATGCCTTTGCCCACTGCGTCGAGGCCTACTCCAGCCCGCACTATCACCCAATGAGCCAGGGCATTGCCCTTGAAGGTATGCGGCTGGTCATCGACTATCTGCCGCGCGCTTATGCCGACGGCACCGATATCGAAGCGCGTGGTCAGTTGATGAGCGCCGCCGCGATGGGCGCCACGGCGTTTCAAAAAGGGCTTGGCGCCATTCATGCGCTCAGCCATCCGGTCGGGGCGATCTTCAACACCCACCACGGAACAACCAACGCCGTCTGCATGCCTGCCGTGCTGGCGTTCAATGCCCCAGCCATCAAAGATCGCTTTGACCGTGCCGCCGGATTTCTGGGCATCGCAGGTGGCTTCGAAGGGTTTCAGGCATTCGTCCAGCAGTTCAATGACAGCTTCAGCATCCCGCGCAAGCTGGGTGAGCTTGGCGTCACGCGAGACAAGATCGATGCGCTTGTCCAAGGGGCGATCAAGGACCCGTCCTGTGGCGGAAATCCAATCGAGTTGACCGAAGAAAACCTGCGAACGCTTTTTGAGCAGGTCATCTGATGCAGGCGTCGGACCGGCAAAAAGTTGACGGGCGAAGTGTTGACACGTGATGCAAACGGGCGTGACACTTGGTCCATTGTAACGTGGACACATGCTCACAGTGTCGATTCTTGGTGAATCCAACCGCCGATATGCGTTCGATGTGAAAAGCGTGTGGCACGGTTTGAACGATGGGGGGAACAACAATTTCGGTCCTGACAGCCGCACCATGCGGACACGCCCGGACAAGTGCCTGCTGATCTTGGTATGAACTGGACTGAACTAGCGGTCCAAGCTGGTGCTATTTTGGTCGGCACTATTGGCAAAGACTGCCAACATAAAAAAACAAAAACCAACGGGAGACTACTATGACAACCAAAACACAGTTCAGCAGACGTTCCGTGCTGAAAGGCGCGACCACGGTCGGCGCTGCAGCCTTGGCGACACCGATGTTTGTGAAAAATGCATTGGCATCGTCGGGTGAGGTTAACATCCTGATGTGGTCGGATTACCTGCCGCCCGAGTTTATCGCAGGCTTTGAAGCGGAAACCGGCATCAAGGTGAATTATACCGGGATCGGCTCGAACGAAGAAATCATCAACAAGATGAAGGCCACCAAAGGTCAGGGCTTCGACATCATCTCGCCGACCAACAACCGATCGCTTCAGTGGGGGCCGCTTGAGCTTCTGCAACCGTTCGATCTGTCGAAGGTCAACATTGATGCGGTGAACCCGGCAATGGCCAAAATCGGCACCGACGCATGGAACTTCGGGGATGCAGGCGCCCATTGGCTGCCGCATATCTGGGGCACTGAAGGCATTGCCTATCGCACCGACCTGTGGCTGCCTGCTGGTGACGCGCCAAGCTACGGTGACGTATGGTCGGAAGAAAACGCTGGCAAGACCATGGGCCGTGCGCATTCGATGATGCTGGGTGCTGGCCTGTATATGGAAGCGTCGGGCGAGATGGAGCCGGGCTCGATCTGGTCGGCTTATGAAGACGAAGAAACCATGCGCAAGGTTTGGGGGCAGGTCACCGATTGGTGCGTTGCCCGCAAGGACCGCATCAAACTGATCTGGAACGATGCTGACACCCAGAAGAACGGTCTTTTGAACGAAGGTGTCGTGGTCGGCCAGACTTGGGATGGTCCGCCGCTGGCGCTTAAGTCCGCTGGCGAACCTGTGCATTATCAAGCGCCGGTCGAAGGTGCGATGGCATGGGTTGACGGCATGTCGATGCCGGTCGGTGCCGAGAACATGGACCAGATCTATGCCTTCATCGAATATGCCTATCGTCAGGAGCCTGCGGGCGTTGCGATTGACAGCCATGGCTATAACTCGCCCGTTCTTGGGGCGGACACCTATTCGGGTGACACCTACAAGAAAAACTTCTCTGAAGCCTATCCGGGTGAAAGCCTGGCCAACCTGAACCCATGGCCTGCCGAAGCACCTTGGTATGCCGATGTGCGGACCGAGTTCGTCAACAAGTTCAAGAGCGCCTGATCGCCTTGAAACAGCGTTCCCCTGCCTGTGGGCGGGGGAGCGTCACACATCAGACTGAAACGTTGAACACGGAGCCGCGCCCCGCAAGAAGGGTGTGACCAATCCGTGCATGGGGAGAAGCCATATGAGTGCCGGAGTAGGCGTCGATCTCGAAAATCTGTGGATCCGCTTTGGGGATTTCGTCGCCGTGCGCGACGCGAATGTGCACATCAAGGGGGGCGATTTCTTTTCGTTCCTTGGGCCGTCGGGCTGTGGCAAGACCACCATCCTGCGCGCTGTGTCCGGGTTTCTTGAACCCAGCGAAGGCAATGTGCTGATTGGCGGCAACAACATGAAGGGCATCGGGCCGAACAAGCGCCCGACGGCTTTGATCTTCCAGAACCTTGCCCTGTTCCCGCTGATGAAGGTGTGGGAGAATATCTCGTTCTCGATGGAAATTGCGGGCGCGTCTGCCAAGGAACGTCGCAAGCGTGCCGATGAATTGCTGGACATGATTGCCCTGTCTGACCAAGGTGACAAACTGCCCAGCGAGCTTTCCGGCGGCCAACGCCAACGCGTGGCGATTGCCCGCGCACTGTGTGCTGAACCCGATGTGCTGCTGCTGGACGAACCCCTGTCCGCGCTTGATCTGAAGCTACGCCAACACATGCGCACCGAGCTGCGCGAAATCCAGAAACGCGTCGGCATCACATTCATCTACATCACTCACGATCAGGGCGAGGCGCTGACCATGTCAGACGACATCGCCGTGATGCGCGCGGGTGTCATTGACCAGATCGGTGATGGCAAGACGATCTATAACGATCCCGCCACCGCCTTCGCCGCCTCCTTCGTTGGCGAGAACAACGTGTTCCGGGGCAAGGTGCTTGAGGTCAATGGAAACGAGGCGCTGATCCGCACCAATCGGTCGGGCGACCTACGGTCGCGTATCTCGACGGCGAATTTGGGCAAGCTGGCGGTTGGCGACGACGCGATGATGTTCATCCGGCCCGAAGCGCTGGACCTTGCCCCGACAGGGACCAAGGGTGAAAACTTCGTGACCGCGCAAGTGACGCATGAGGAGTTTGAAGGCAACACCTTCAACATCTTCATGGAAGGTGACGGCGGCAAGGAAATCAAAGTCGCGATCCCCAATCACGGTCAATCCTTCGACGATCACACCGGGCAAGCCATGACGCTGGAATACGAGGTCGACAACGCTGTTGCCGTCCCCGCCGGCGAACTGGCCGCGGAATAGGGAGCGTCAGTCATGCCGAGTTTCCTGAAAGACTTCTTCAATCGGAACGGCACGTTGATGGGGTCGTTGATGCTGGGTCTGGTCCTGTTCTGGACCGTCGGTCTGATCATCCTGCCGCAACTGTCGATGCTCGATTTCTCGTTCCGTCCGAACCTGCCCCCGCCTGAAATTGGTGGGCCAAAGGATGTCTATACGCTTGAGAACTACAAGTATCTGGTCTTCGGACCGGAAGGGGGCAGTCAGGATTACAACGCGGTCGACCTGAAGGTCTTTTTCCGCACTCTGGTCGCGGCTGTCTGCGTGACCATCTTCAACCTGATCCTGTGTTATCCGATCGCGTATTATCTGGGCCAGACCAAGGGCAATCACATCCGTATCCTCGCCCTGATGCTGATTATCCCCTATTGGATCAACGAAATTTTACGCGCCTTTGCGCTGCGGATCATCTTTGGCGAAAGCGGGGTGCTGAACACTATTCTGGTCGGCTCCGGGATATTCGACACGCCGTTTGACTTCATCCGCAACGATATTGCGCTCTATGCCGGTCTTGGATACGCCTATATCCTGCTGATGATCTTCCCGATCTACAACGTGATCGAAAGCCTTGATCACAACCAGATCGAGGCCGCGCGCGACCTTGGCGCCCCTTGGTGGCGCATCCATAAACGCGTTGTGATTCCCTATGCCAAACCCGGCATCAGTTCGGGCTGCACGATGGTCTTCATGCTGTCTGCCGGGGCACTGGCCGCGCCGCAGATCCTTGGCGGGCCATCCAGTCTGTGGTTCACCCAGCTGATTTACCAGCAGTTCAATGACAATAGCGACTGGCCACAAGGCGCGGCCTATGCGGTAGTGCTTCTGGTGACCTGTATCCTTCTGGTCCTTGCGGTCATGCGGCTGTTCAAGGTGAACATGGGGGATATCGGCAAATGAACAATTCCATTATCCGTATCTCGATCTGGGTCTATCTGGCGATCTTCTTTATCTATCTGCTGGGCCCGCTTGTGATCATGTCGATCACTGCGTTCAACTCGCCCAGCTTTCCGCGCGCCACCCCTTGGGAATGCTTGACCTTCGAATGGTTCTCGGCCCTGTTTCAGGACGAGCGCATCCTGAACGGCATCAAGAACTCGATCCTTGTGGGGATCGGCACGATCATCCTGTCGGTGTCGATGGGACTGGCCGGCGCGCTGATGCTAACGCAAATCTGGCCCAAACTGCGCGCGACCTATTACACGATCATCATCGCGCCGATCCTGATCCCCGGCGTGGTGCTTGGCATCTCGACACTGGTCTTCTGGGACCGCATCAACCGGATGCTGGGTCTGGGGGCGGATAGCTTCCTGTCAAATGGCCTGTTTCTGACCATCATCGGTCAGTCCACCTTCATCGCCAGCTATTGCATGTTGGTTCTTGTGGCCCGTCTGCAACGCTATGACCTGGCCCTGACCGAAGCCGCATTGGATTTGGGCGCAACCCATGCCCAAGCATTTCGCAAGATACTTCTGCCCTTCATGCGCCCGGCGCTTGCATCGGCGGCGGTGCTGGCGTTTCTGGCCTCGTTCGAGAACTACAACACCACCACCTTTACCTTCGGCGAATACCCGACGCTGACGATCGAACTGGCGCAGAAAGTGCGTTACGGCATCACGCCTGCGATCTCGGCTTTGGCGTTCATGATCGTTGTGCTGACCGTCTTCGCGGCCCTGTTCAACGAGGCCAACATCAAGCGCAAAGAGGTCATCGCCAAAGCGCGAAAAGAAGGTGCGACGGTTGGCGATGTGACCAGCGGCGTCAAACTGCCCGGTTTCTTCACCGGTAATGCAGCCGCCATCACGTTGGTTGTCTTTGCTGTCGCGACCATCGCGGTGATCGGCACCGCAACGGTTTATAGCCCCAAGCAGTGCATTGCCAATGTGCAGGAACAGAAGCGGCTGGAAACCCAAAAGCGCATCCAGGAACTGCGCGATCAACGCAAGCGTGACGCCGAGGCCGCTGGTCAGGCGGGTGGCGCGACCGGGGCCGCAAAACCGTCAAACAACTCGGGTTTTGGCGGCGTCTTTGCACCGGGAACGCTTCAGGGTGGGGATCAGGGCACAGCCCCTGCTGATGATGCGGGGTCGTCAAACAACTCTGGCTTCGGAGGTGTCTTTGCCCCCAACAACATCAATGGCGCTGACAACTGATCCAAAGAGGTCGAAATGAAGCAAAGGCCCGGACTTGTGCCGGGCCTTTTCAGTTGCTGGGCCAATTGATTAAAGCTCGTGCGCCCAAGGCGGGTTTGCCCCCGCGCGCGCGACCGTAACGGCCGCAACCTGTGCCCCATGGACCAACGCCTCGCGCAGTGTGTCTTCTGGCAAGGCTTTCAACGCCTCTTTGGTCAGCGCACCCAGTTCAGACAGCCTGGCAACCACGCCTGCATTGAACGTGTCGCCCGCGCCAACCGTATCAACGATCGTTGCTTTTTGGGCGGGCACGTCGACCACCCCGCCGCCGCGTAGGAACCCGATCGCGCCTTCGCCGCCGCGCGTCACGATCAGCACCGAAGGGCCGGATGCCAAGATCCGCCCAGCTTTCTGCGCCAACGAGCCTTGGTCGGTGTCGATCCAGTCCAGATCTTCGTCCGACACTTTTATGATGTCAGCGCATTCGATCATGGACGCCAGGCGCGCGCGAAACCGGGCTTCGTCGCGGATAAACCCGGGGCGAATATTGGGGTCGATTATCACCGCGCGGTTGGCACCTTCTCGCGCCACAAGCGCGGCATAGGCATCTGCGCCAGGTTCGCATGCAAGGCTTATGCCACCAAAATAGAGCGCCGAAACCTGCGCGGAGAGGGCGGGCATATCATCTGGCGTCAACATACGCCCGGCGGTGTTTTCATCGAAAAAGGAATATGTCGCGTGCCCGTTGGTCAGCTGAACAAATGCCAGCGTCGTGGGGCGATCAGAGGTGATCACGTGCGAGGTGTCCACGTGACTGTCCGTGAGGGCCGCGCGCAGTTGCTGGCCAAACATGTCGGTTGAAAGCCCCGTCAGCATCCCCACTTCGGCACCAAGGCGTCCAAGTGCAATGGCGGTGTTGAAGACAGCGCCGCCCGCATGGGGCACGAAGCCGTCACGCCCGGTCGTCGTGGGGGCGGGGATCATGTCGATCAGGGCCTCTCCGCAACACAAGATCATACGCTACCTGTTCCTCGTCGGCCCGCCATTGGGGTCGGCTTCTCGCCCATTTTCCCACAACGCGCGCGCGGCCTGTCTGATGCTTTCGCGTGACGGCATGGTTGCCGCATAGGCGGGGCCCGTGGCGATGAAGCAATCCTGCGCAGCATGGCGCGCATGGGCAAGGTCGCAGTTTTCGTGAAGAAACGCCATCAGAGCCTCGGACAGACTTCCAGTCGCGCGGCATTCGTCCACGATAAGAACCTTTTCAGCGCCAGCCAGCGCCGACAGAATGCCGGCTTGCGGCAATGGGGCCACCCAACGAAGGTCAATGATCCGGGTTTCGATGCCCTCGGCGCTCAGGTCTTCGGCGGCCTGCCGGGACAGATACCGCCCATTGCCATAGGTCAGGATGGCAAGCGGTCCGTCACCTTCGACGCCGACCTCGCCCAAACCGATCCGCTGGTCAGGGGCGGGATACCGGGACATCCAGCCCCCATCCTTTTCAAGCAACAGATCACGCATCGGATAGAGCGCAATGGGTTCGATGAACACTACGACGCGTTGTTCTTCGCGCGCCAGTCGAACGCATTCGCGCAACATCATCGCGGCCTCGTCCCCGCGTGATGGGCACGCGACCACAAGGCCGGGAATATCGCGCAGAACCGCAAACGAGTTGTCGTTGTGAAAATGCCCACCGAAGCCCTTTTGATACCCCAACCCAGCAATGCGGACGACCATGGGGTTGGTGAACTGCCCGTTGGAAAAGAATGGCAGCGTGGCAGCCTCGCCCCGGATCTGGTCCTCGGCGTTATGCAGGTAGGCCAGAAACTGAATCTCGGGCATCGGGATAAATCCGTTATGCGCGGCGCCAATGGCCAGCCCGAGAATGGATTGTTCGTCCAGAAGGGTATCTATCACCCGGCTGGGACCGAACCGCTGGATCAGCTTTTGGGTGACGCCATAGACCCCACCTTTGCGCCCGATGTCTTCGCCCATCGTGATGATTTCGGGGTGGTCCAGCATCAGGTCAGTTAGCGCCCAGTTGATCAGCCTATTCATGGGCTGAGGGCTGTCTATCTGGCCGATATCTGCCCCAAAAGCTGCCGCTCGCGCATCTGGCGTCGGGCCATTGCCCGGCGTGCAATCGCGAGGGGATGGGATCAGCGACGCGCTGACCTGCTCTGCTGTCTCAAGACGTGGGCGTGTCACCACCTCTGCCGCAGTTTCTGCGCAGATGGTTTCGGCGTCGCGATACAGGCGTAACACCTCGTCTTGTGTCAGCACACGTTTGTCGATCAGCAGGCGGGCGGAGTGCAAAAGGGGGTCGTCTGCCTCCCAGCTCTCGAACACGTCTTTCGGAAGATAGGCGTGCTGAAGGTCGGACCCCGCATGCCCGTAAAGGCGCACGACCGACAGATGCAGAAATGCCGGCTTGCGCTGGGTGCGCACATAGTTCGCCGCGTCTTGGGCCACCCGGAAGGTCTGGTAGATATCCAGCCCATTTGCATCGAAATACTTCAAACCCGGTTGGTTGGAAAAGTTTGCAGCGATCCAACCCGTCGGGGTGCGGGTCGAGATGCCGATCCCGTTATCTTCGCACACGAACAGAAGGGGCAGGGGCACCGATTGGCAGGAGGTCCATCGCGCCGCATTGATCGCGCCTTGGGCGGTCGAGTGGTTGGCCGAGGCATCCCCAAACGAGCACAAGACAATGCCATCATCGGCCAGCACTTTGTGTTCGGGTGGATTTCGCTTGGCCAGACCAATGGAATACGCAGCACCCACCGCCTTGGGCAGGTGGCTTGCAATCGTCGAGGTCTGGGGTGGAATGGCCAGAGCTTTCGAGCCCAAGACCTTGTGACGCCCGCCGCTGATCGGGTCGTCGGCCGAGGTCGCAAAAGACAACAGCATATCCCGCGCAGCGTTCGTTCCCGGCACCTGGCTTGACCGCATCGCCTGAAAGGCACCATCGCGGTAATGAAGGAACGCCATGTCTTTCGGCCGGACCGCGGCGGCGACCGCGGCCATGCCTTCGTGGCCCGAAGACCCAATCGTATAGTAACCCTGACCCGCAGCCTGCATCTTGCGCGACTGCCGGTCCAGATTTCGGCTCAGGCATTGCGCGCGAAAGATTTCCACCGCCTCCGTGTCTTCAAGCGGTCCAGATGGCGCCTCGCCATGCGGGAAATCCCCGGCCAAAACCCGGTCACGAAAAGCCTGGTCGACGACATCCGCGCGATCCATGCGATTTCTCCTTTGATTTGGGCCTGACAGTCACAAGGGTGTCACATGGGTGCATGATGATTGGCACCAAAGCGAACGAGGTTTCGCCCGAATGCATCAACACGCGCGCAGAAATGCAAATGGAAAATACCAACCAGCCGCAAAGTGTAATCGAGCCAGCCGCCACACGTCACCGGCACGGCGTTACGGTCAGGCGTGGTGAGCCCGCATATGACTCAATCCGAAAAGGTCAGCTGAGGGGCGATTAAGTCACTGAAGTATTTATATTAAAACGAAGATCGCAGCCGTCTCAACCGGCGGGCCCTTTTCTTGATCGGTGAAGCAGCGGCAAAAAACTGGCGAACAAATGTGCTGCCTGGCTGCTATTGCTATAGGCTGGGCTAATCATGTGGTAGGTTTAATCGATTTTTCTTGTCGCCACAAACTGCCAAACTGGTCGCACCAAAAAACAGCGACGCGATTAATCAGCGATTGCTTGCAAAACAAAAGACCAACAGAGGAGAAACAGATGAAGTATCTAACGACAACATTTACGTCGTTGGTGGCGGGGGCTCTTCTTGCCACGGCTGCCGTCGCAGAGACGGAACTGACCGTTTACACCGCGGTCGAGGCCGAAGATCTTGCCCGTTACGCCGAAACGTTTAACCAAAGCCACCCGGACATCAAGATCAACTGGGTGCGCGATTCTACCGGGATCATCACCGCAAAGCTGCTTGCCGAACGCGACAACCCACAGGCAGATGTTGTCTGGGGGCTGGCGGCAACGTCGCTTTTGCTTCTGAAATCCGAAGGCATGTTGGAACCTTACGCGCCAGCAGGGGTCGAAAACCTTGATCCGAAATTTGTGGATGGCGACACCCCACCGGCATGGGTCGGGATGGACGCTTGGGTCGCGGCGGTCTGCTACAACACTGTCGAGGCTGAGAAAGCCGGGCTAACGCCGCCCACGTCGTGGAAGGACCTGACTGATCCGATGTATGCGGGTCACCTTATCATGCCGAACCCAAATTCGTCCGGCACTGGGTTCCTTGACGTTTCCAGCTGGCTGCAACTGTTCGGTGAAGAAGGCGGATGGGAATATATGGACGCGCTGCACGAAAACATAGCGCGCTATACGCATTCCGGCTCGAAACCCTGCAAGCTGGCTGCTTCAGGCGAAATTCCGATCGGTATCTCGTTTGCATTCCGTGGGGCCAAGTCAAAAGCTGCGGGCGCTCCGTTGGAAATCATCGTGCCGTCTGAAGGCGTCGGTTGGGATATGGAAGCCACGGCTATCGTCGCGGGCACGGCCAATCTGGAAGCGGCGCAAACTCTGGTCGACTTCACAGTCACCAAAGAAGCCAACGTGATGTATAACACCGGCTATGCTGTCGTCGCCTATCCGGGCGTTGCGCAACCGGTCGAACACTTCCCCGAAGGTCTTCTGGATGCAATGATCGACAATGACTTCGAATTTGCTGCAAACAACCGGGCTGCGATCCTTAAGGAATGGCAGAGCCGCTATGACGGCAAGTCTGAACCCAAGTCCTGATCGTTTTGAGCGGGGGACAGCATTTGCCCCCCGCTCACTCCAATGCGCTCCCTTCTTTGAAACAAACAGAACAGACCCGGCATACGCCGGTCGGCACACCTGTACGTGAAAACCGTTGAGGTAAGGATCCACTCCGTGACACAACACCACGCTTCTGATGAAACGTATCTGAGCATTGACAACCTGTGGAAAGCCTTTGGTGCCTTTCTGGCACTGAAAGACATCACACTGGCGGTCAAGAATGGCGAATTTGTTTGCTTCCTCGGGCCTTCCGGCTGCGGCAAGACCACATTGCTGCGTGCGATTGCCGGGTTGGATCTGCAAACCAAGGGCACTGTGATGCAGGGCGGAAAGGATGTGTCGAACCTGCCGCCGTCCGAGCGCGATTTCGGTATTGTCTTCCAGTCGTATGCGTTGTTTCCCAACCTGACGATCGAAAAGAACATCGCCTTTGGTCTGGAAAACACCGGTCGCGGCAAAGCCGAGATTACCGCCCGCGTCGCCGAGTTGCTTGATCTGGTCGGTCTGCCGGAACAAGGAAAGAAATACCCGGCACAGCTTTCTGGTGGTCAACAACAGCGCATTGCTTTGGCGCGCGCGATTGCAACCAACCCTGGCCTATTGCTGCTGGATGAGCCGCTGTCCGCACTGGATGCCAAGGTGCGCGTTCACCTGCGCCACGAGATCAAGGAGCTTCAACGCAAGCTGGGCGTGACCACCGTCATGGTGACGCACGATCAGGAAGAGGCGTTGGCGATGGCCGACCGGATCGTGGTCATGAACCATGGCGTGATCGAACAAGTCGGATCCCCTACCGAGATTTACCGGGAACCCGCCAACTTGTTCGTTGCCGACTTCATTGGCGAAATGAACCAAATCACCTCGATGGTGACCAAGGGCGGGCGGCTCAGCGTCGGGGAAAAGACCTTTGCCTGCCACGAGCACAGCTTCAGCGACGGCACCCCCGTCGTTGCCGCGATCCGCCCCGAAGACATCATACCGCATGAAGAAGGCTATGATGCTGATGATCCCAACCGCAATTGCATCGACGTGCTGTTGCATGAAATGGAATTCCTTGGGTCGTTCTGGCGGTGCCGTTTGCGCAACGAACGGTTCGGCGCCTCAGAACTGATTGCCGATTTTTCGATCAATGCCGTGCGACGCCTCGGGCTTGGTGAAGGCCGGCAGATGGTTATTGAACTTCCGACAGATCGCCTGATGGCGTTTGACCGCCCGGAGGCAAGCTGATGGCCGGCATTACAGACGCAACACAGATGCCCGCTGGGCCGGTCGTCAAAGGCAAGCTGAGCCGCGACGACATCCTAATGCGCGGCGGCATGATGGTGATCGCGCTTTACCTTATTATCACGCTGGCCTTGCCGCTTTACGCGATGCTGTCCAAGTCCTTTTCGACCTATCGCGTCGAGCTTTCGCAATACGAGTTTCAGATCAGCGATGATGCGGGTGTCTTTGATGGAACCATTCTGAACGCAGAGGTGCTGAACCAGCAAACCGGCGGGATTGACCCGGCTGACCTGAACACCGGGTCCGATGGTCGCTTGCCCGTCACCGGATTGTTCCCCGATTTCAGCTTTCGCAGCCCGGTCATGTATCAGGTCCGCAATACAAGCGACGAGGGTCGTTTTCTTGTCGGATCGACCCTGCAGGATGGAACCGATTGGGTAACGCTTGACAGCAACACCTTCCGCCGCGTGCAGTTGCGACCTGTCAAGGCGACCGGGTTCGACAACTTTATCAACTACTTCTCGACACCCGCGCTGTTCAATTCGATCAAGAACTCTCTGTGGATTGCGGTTATCAGCACGATCGTGACCGTGACCTTGGCGTTTTGGTTCGCCTATGCGCTGAACCGAAGCTGTATGCGTTACAAGGGGGTATTCCGGCTGATCGCCATGGCCCCGATCCTTGTGCCGTCGCTGTTGCCCGGCATCGCGCTGGTCTATCTGTTCGGCAATCAAGGTATCGCGAAAGAGCTTTTGTTCGGGGCCAGCATTTATGGCCCGATTGGGATCGTGATCGGATCCATATTCTTTACGTTCCCACATGCGTTCATGATCATCTCGACCGCGCTGGCGATCTCGGACGCGCGCCTTTACGAAGCTGCCGCCAGTCTGCGGGCCACGCGCTGGCGCACGTTTTGGACGGTGACCATTCCGGGCGCGCGCTATGGCCTGATCTCGGCGGCGTTTGTGGTGTTCAACCTTGTGATCACCGACTTCGGACTGCCAAAGGTGATCGGCGGTCAGTTCAACGTGCTGGCGGTGGACATCTACAAACAGGTGATCGGCCAACAGAATTTCGAGATGGGCGCAGTGGTGTCCGTGGTGCTCGTCATCCCGGCCATCTTTGCGTTCGCCATCGACCGATTGGTGCAGTCGAAGCAGGTGGCGTTGTTGTCGGCGCGGTCTGTCCCTTATCAGCCGCAACCCAACCAGCGCACAGATATGATATCGTTCATCTATTGCGCATTCGTCGGCCTGTTCATCGTCGGCATTCTGGCGATCTGCCAATACGCCGCCCTGATCAAATTCTGGCCCTATGATCTTAGCCTGAGCCTCAACAACTATCAGTTCGACAAGATGGATGGCGGCGGCTGGGCGTCTTACTACAATTCGATCAAACTGGGCCTGTTCACGGCCGTCTTCGGCACCGCGATCGTGTTTTTCGGAGCCTATCTGGTCGAGAAGACCAACGGGTTCAGAACTGGCCGCGCGCTCTTTCAGATGTTCGCCATGTTGCCGATGGCCATTCCGGGGATGGTGCTGGGCTTGGCTTACATCTTCTTCTTCAACAGTCCGTCCAACCCGCTGAATGCGATCTACGGCACGATGGCGATCCTTGTGATCTGTTCGGTGACGCACTTTTATACGGTGTCGCACCTGACGGCCGTCACGGCATTGAAGCAGATGGACCGCGAGTTTGAATCGGTCTCCGCGTCGCTGAAGCAGCCCACGATGAAGCTGTTCAGCCGGGTCACTGTGCCAGTCTGCTTGCCGTCGGTTTTGGACATCTCGATCTATCTGTTCGTCAATGCGATGACGACGGTGTCTGCGGTGGTGTTTTTGTATTCGCCCAAGACCTCGTTGGCCTCCATCGCGGTGCTGAACATGGATGATGCGGGCGACATTGCCCCGGCTGCCGCGATGGGGATGATGATCTTCTATACCAACGCGGTTGCGCGGATCATTCACCTGCTGGTTTCAAAAGGTGTGCTGGTCAGAACGCAAGCGTGGCGAACGCGTTGAGCGTGACCTGACAAGCCGCGAAAAAGCGCACCGGGTCACGATCCGGTGCGCTTTTCTTTTTCCAAAAGCGCATTACGCGCCAGATCCATGAAGGTGCGGATCACTTTGACATCGCGCCGTTGCACCAGATGCACAAGTGCTTCGCTCATCGTGATATCGACATCGCTGAGCGGGATCCGTTTCAACCGGTCGTCATGGCCATATTCTGCCTGAGACACAAATCCGATCCCTGCGCCCGAGGCCACGACCTCGCGCACGGCCTCGCGGCCCTCTGCTACGATGGCAGGCCGCAGAGTCAGGCCCTGCTTCCTGGCCGCGTCTTCCAGCTTCTGTCGCGTTTTTGACCCAACCTCTCTGAAGATCAACGGCATCTCCGTCAGGTCTTTCAGTGTCAGGGGTTTCTTATTCGATAGGGCCATTTTGCGTGCTGCAAAGGCGGTGATTTCAGTTTCACCAAGGGTCAAAGCTTCCATATCCTTGCCCGGAGACAGGCTGCCCACGATCCCAATCTCGGCGTTATACGCCCTGAGATCGTCAAGGATGTCTTCGGTGTTGCCGGTGCGCAGCGTCACCGTGACATTGGGGTAATGCGCTCGAAATTTGCCAAGAAAATCAGTGATGTGGTGGGCGCTGTCAGCGATGATACGCAGCTCGCCTTCAACAGCGGCACTGGTCGAGGACATGTATTCCTCGATCTGCTGTTCAATCTCGAAATATTGTTTGGTGAACCTGAACAGGTGCTCGCCTTCTTCGGTCAACCGGATGCGTTTGCGCTCGCGATGAAACAGCAGCGTATCGTGGTGTTGCTCTAGCTTTCTGACCTGTTCGGAAATGGCCGGTTGGGTCAAAAGCAAGGCTTCCGCAGCGCGCGAAAAACCACCCAGAAGGGCAACGTGGTGAAAAGCTTTCAGCTGACTGTGGCGCATGCTTCAGGTCCGTTTTTCAAGCATAAGCACAGCCTATGTTTTGATTGTTAATTGCAATTTCACATATGGATAAGCTTCCTGCAATGGTGTTCTTGAAAGACACTTTCGGAGATGAAGAATGAAGGCTCCTGATCTGCAAATCGAACCGCCACGTCTGGGCGAACCCTATCTTCTGACACCCGGTCCGCTGACCACGTCTTATGCCGTCAAAGAGGCGATGTTGCGCGACTGGGGCAGCTGGGATGATGACTTTCGCGCCATGACCAGCGATATGCGCACGCGCCTGTTGGCGCTGCTGGGCGAAGGCTCTGATGACTTCGATTGCGTGCCGATGCAGGGCAGCGGATCGTTCTCGGTCGAGGCCATGTTGGCGTCCTTCATTCCGCGTGACGGTAAGGCGCTGGTGCTGGCAAACGGTGCTTATGGGATGCGGTCTGCGCAGACGCTGGAGTATCTTGGGCGCGAGCATATCGTGCTGAACAAGGGTGACTATCTTCCGCCGCGCGGTGATGAGGTCGCGCAGATCCTGGCCGATGACCCCGCGATCACCCATGTCGTCGCCATTCACTGCGAAACCAGTTCTGGTATTCTGAATCCAGTCGAGGAAATCTCGGAAGCAACATACGCTGCCGGACGGAAGCTGCTGGTCGACTCGATGTCCGCCTTTGGGGCGATCGAATTGAAGGTCGCGGATATCCGATACGAGGCGATGGTGTCCTCTGCCAACAAATGCATCGAAGGTGTGCCGGGCTTTGGCTTCATCATTGCCCGTAAATCCGAGCTGGAAGCCGCCAAAGGTAATAGCCATTCGCTGAGCCTGGATGTCCACGCGCAATGGGCACATATGAACAAGACCGGACAATGGCGGTTCACTCCGCCCACCCATGTCGTTGCAGCTTTCCTTGAAGCTCTGCGCGGCCACGAGGCCGAGGGCGGTGTCGCCGGTCGTGGCGGGCGTTACACGCGCAACCGCGACGTGATGGTCGACGGCATGCGCGAACTTGGGTTCGAAACCCTGCTGAAAGATCGCTGGCTTTCGCCCATCATCGTGACCTTCTTCTGCCCGGCGGATGAAAACTTCGTCTTTGACCACTTCTATGAGCTTATGAAAGACAAGGGGTTCATCATCTATCCGGGCAAACTAACGGTTGTCGACAGTTTCCGCGTCGGCTGCATCGGTCAGATGGATGAAAACGTCATGCGGCAGGTTGTAACTGCCGCGAAGGAATCGTTGGACGAGATGGGCGTAGAAAGCGCGGCACCTCCTGCAATTGCACTTGAAGAACGCGCCAAGCTGGCTGCCTGAATACGAAGGAAAGACTTAATGACCATTCAATCCCCCGTCGTTGCAAACGGGCGTGCCTATCCTGCTCCGAAAACCTGTGCGATTGCGATTTGCCTTGATGGCTGCGAGCCGGAATATCTGGACAAGGCGATTGCCGATGGCTTGATGCCGACCCTGAAACGTATGCGCGAAACCGGCACCGACCGGCTGGCGCATTCGGTCATTCCGTCCTTCACCAATCCCAACAACTTGTCTATTGCCACCGGGCGTCCGCCGGTCGTGCACGGGATTTGCGGCAACTATCTTTACGAGCCGGAAACCGGCGAAGAGGTGATGATGAACGACGTGCGCTTCTTGCGCGCGCCGACGATCTTTTCGCAGTTCTACGAGGCGGGCGCACGGGTTGCAATTGTGACGGCGAAGGACAAACTACGCGCTTTGCTGGGAGCTGGTCTGAAGTTCGACGAGGATCGCGCGAAATGCTTCTCGGCCGAGAAGTCTGACACCTCCACCCAAGCCGAACATGGTCAGGACGCGGCCAGCACATGGCTGGGTATGGCCCAGCCAGAGGTCTATTCAGCCGAGCTTTCCGAGTTTGTGTTTGCCGCCGGCGTGAAGCTTCTGCGCGAATGGAAGCCGGACGTGATGTATCTGACCACCACGGATTATGTGCAACACAAATATGCCCCCGATCAGGCCGAGGCCAAGGCGTTTTACGAGATGTTCGACAAATACCTAACCGAACTTGACGCGATGGGTGCGGCCATCGTCGTGACCGCTGATCATGGCATGAAACCCAAGCACCACGCCGATGGTTCGCCCTCGGTCGTGTATGTGCAGGACCTGCTGGATGGTTGGCTGGGTGAAGCCGCCGCGCGTCTGATCCTGCCGATCACCGACCCCTATGTTGTGCACCACGGCGCGCTTGGCTCTTTTGCCACCGCCTATCTGCCTGATGGCGCGGACCATGATGACATCATGGCCAAGCTGCGCGCAACCAACGGGATCACCGATGTGCTGACCAAGGCCGAAGCGGTTGCGCGCTTTGAACTGCCCGGCGACCGGATTGGCGACGTGGTATTGGTGTCAGGTGAAAACATCTGCATTGGCACGTCTGAGCACCGCCACGATCTGGCGGCGTTGAACGAACCCTTGCGCAGCCACGGTGGTCTGACCGAGCAAGAGGTGCCGTTCATCTGCAACCGCGTTCTGCCCCTGCCGGAACGTCCCGTCTTGCGGAACTTTGACGCGTTCTTCTATGCCACCGAAGCTGCGGCGCTTTGATATGAAGGATGACGTGATGAGCAAAGACGATATTCGACACGAAGGGATGCGCATAGGGGGCGAGATCGTGTTCACCGACGATGTCGTCCCGGTGAAGTATCCATATACCGATGAGGTGATCGGAACGGTCCCCGCAGGCCAAGCCGAACACGCGCGTAAGGCATTCGAGATTGCCGCGAACTACAAATCGAAATTGTCACGCTATGAACGGTCGCAAATCCTGCAGCGGGCAGGCGAATTGATCGGCGAGCGGCGTGAATTTCTGGCCAAATGGCTGACGTTGGAGCTTGGCATCTGCCACCAGCACGCCATTTACGAGACCAAGCGCGCGCAGGATGTGTATCAATTTGCCGCCCAGCAGGCGATGAATGATGACGGCGAGATTTTCTCGTGCGACCTGACCCATAACGGCAAAGAACGCAAGATTTTCACCAAGCGCGAACCGGTGAAAGCGATCAGTGCGATCACACCGTTCAACCATCCGCTCAACATGGTCAGCCACAAGATTGCCCCGTCGATTGCGACCAACAACTGCATGGTGTGCAAGCCGACCGAACTGACGCCCCTGACCGCGATTGCGCTGGCCGATATCCTCTATGAGGCGGGACTGCCGCCCGAGATGTTTCAGGTCGTCACCGGCTGGCCGCAGGACATCGGGGAAGAGATGATCGTCAATGAAAATATCGACATCATTACCTTCACGGGTGGTGTGCCGGTGGGCAAGATGATCGCCGAAAAGGCGGCCTACAAACGGCAGGCGCTGGAGCTTGGCGGCAACGATCCGTTGATCGTCTGCAACGATCTGAACGACGCCGATCTGGACAAGGCTGCGACCATCGCGGTGGCGGGGGCCACAGGAAATTCCGGGCAACGCTGCACAGCCATCAAACGTATTCTTGTGCAGGAAAGCGTCGCCGACAGGTTTGTTCCGCTGGTGCTGGCTAAGGCCAAGGCAATCAAGTTCGGCGATCCACAAGACCCCAAAACGGAACTGGGCTGCGTGATCCATGCGCAGGCCGCAGAGCTTTTCGAAAAACGTGTGTTCATGGCCGAAAAAGACGGCGCGAAAATTCTGTATCACCCCGGACGCGACGGCGCGCTTCTGCCACCCATCGTGGTGGACCACGTGCCCCATGACAGCGAATTGGTGATGGAGGAAACCTTCGGCCCAATCATCCCGATCGTGCGTGTGCCGGATGATGATGACGAGGTTATGGCGATCTCGAACTCGACCCAATTCGGGCTGTCATCGGGTGTTTGCACCAACGATCTGCACCGCGCGATTGCCTATATCAACGGTTTGGATGTCGGCACTTGCAACATCTGGGAACAGCCCGGCTACCGTATCGAAATGTCGCCTTTTGGCGGGATCAAGGACAGCGGCAACGCCGTCAAGGAAGGCGTGATCGAGGCGATGAAGTTCTTTACCAACGTGAAAACCTATTCGCTGCCCTGGCCAAACTAGGGGACGCGGCTCATATTTCCTCCCTGACTGTGAGGTTCAGATATCTGAGCCTCACCTTTTTCAATTGAGGCACCATGACCAAGAAAATCGTTCACACCGAAGGCGAATCCAACACGTCAGACGCCCGGCAGTCTTGGTTGAAGAAATCCATCGGCCCGAACTCTGCTCCGCTTCTAAAACGCGACGCCAAGGCGTTCATGCACCAAAGCCTCTCCAGCCCGTGTGTCAGCACCATTGCCAAGGCGGACGGTATCTGGATCGAGGATGCAGATGGTCGCAAGTTCATGGATTTTCATGGAAATTCTGTGCATCACATCGGTTACGGTCACCCCAAGCTGATTGCTGCGATCAAGGCGCAACTGGATGATCTGCCCTTTGCCCCGCGCCGCTTCACCAATGACCCAGCGGTCGAGTTGGCCGAGAAGCTGGCCGCGATTGCGCCCGGCGATCTGGGCAAGGTTCTGTTCACCACCGGCGGTTCAGACGCCAATGAGGTGGCGTTGAAAATCGCCCGCGCAGCGACGGGGCGGTTCAAGACCATCTCGTTCTGGGATGCGTTTCATGGGGCAGGTATGGGGGCGGCCAGCGTGGGCGGCGAGGCGACGTTCCGCAGCCACATCGCGGGGCCGCTTCTGTCGGGCACTGAGCACGTCGCACCCTTCGCCTGCTACCGCTGCCCATACAATCACGAAAGCCCTGACACCTGCGGATTGGCCTGCGCCAAGATGGTCCAGTATGTGTTGGAACGCGAAGGCGATGTGGCGGCGGTGATCGCTGAACCCATGCGTGCGGTGCCGTATGTTCCGCCCCCCGGTTTCTGGAAATCTGTGCGCGAGGCGTGCAACCGCCACGGCGCGCTGCTGATCATGGATGAAATCCCGACCGGGCTGGGCAAGACGGGCAAAATGTTCGCGTTTGAACATGACGAGATCATCCCCGACATCGTCACCATGGGCAAAGCGCTGGGTGGTGGCATTCTTCCGATTGCCGCTTGCGTAGCTCGCAAAGAATTGGATGTTTGCGGAGACTTTGCCATCGGGCATTACACGCACGAGAAGAACCCGGTTACATCCCGCGCCGCCCTGACCACCATCGAGATCATTGAGGAAGAAGGATTGGTCGCCCGATCCGCCGAGCTTGGCACCCACGCGATGCAAGTGCTCCGGGATCGTTTGCAAGATGTCCCGATTGTCGGGGACATTCGCGGTCGCGGCCTGATGTTCGGCGTTGAAATCGTCGAGGATCGGACCTTGAAAACCCCCGGCAACGCGCGGGCTGAACGGATCTATTACGCCTGTCTGGACGCCGGTCTGAGCTTCAAGATCAGCCAAGGCTGCGTGTTGACCCTGTCGCCGCCCCTGACCATCGCGCGTGACGATTTGGACCGCGCGCTGGATATCGTGGTGACGGCCATCAAAGACGCGGCATGACCGCTCAGGTCGCCTTGATTGTCCTCTCGGCGGCCTTCCTGCATGCGCTGTGGAATGCGCTGGTGAAAGGGGCAGGGGACAGGGTGATCATGTTGGGCATGATTGCCTTGGGGCATGTGGCCTTTGCCCTGACCTTCATTGGGTTCGTGCCCTTCCCGGACCCGTCGGCATGGCCCTTTATGGTCGCGTCCATCGCGATCCACTGGCTGTATTTCTACTTCCTGAACGTCGCCTATCGTCTGGGCGATCTGAGCTTCATCTATCCCGTGGCGCGTGGCTTTGCCCCGGTTCTTGTCGCCTTGGGCGCGCAGTTCTGGGTCGGCGAAACGCTTCCGCTTCAAGCATGGATTGGCATCTTCAGCGTCTCGGCGGGGATCATGTTTCTGGCCCAAGGCGCGTTTGGTAGTGCCATGTCCAGAAATGCGCTTCTGGCCGCCTTGGCGATTGGCGGCACGGTTGTGGCCTACACACTGGTCGACGGGTTCGGAGTGCGAACCTCCGGCCACGCGTTGGGCTATATCGGCTGGCTGTTCCTGTCAAAAATCCTGATCGTCCTGTTCCTGTTTCCATCCCGTATGGACCGGCTGCGCGCACAACCGCCCAGAACTTTGCTGATCGGGTTCATGGGGGGCGTCGTGTCTGGCACAGCCTATGCGCTGGTGCTTTATGCCAAGACCATCGCGCCGCTGGGCATCGTGTCCGCGCTGCGCGAAACGTCGGTGATCTTTGCCGCCCTGATCGGGGTGCTCTGGTTCGGCGAAGGGCCAAGGGCACGACGTCTTTTGTCCGCGGCGGCGGTCGGGGCCGGGATCATCTGCATCGGGCTGGTGCGCTAGCCCGCGCCCTAATCGGCAAAAACCACGCCCTTGGTTTGAGCGCGCAGACGGGGGTCGTGGGATTTGATCAGCACATCGCGCCCTTCCAATACCTCAAGACAGCGGGCGAGTGTTTCTTCCTCCAACCGCTGCATCGCGTCCTCGGTATAGAAGGTCAGATGCGGTGACAGGATGACGTTGGGGTGGTCATAAAGCGCGCTCATTGGGTGGCCGGTGCGGGTCAGGGGTTCTTGGCTGAACACGTCCAGCCCCGCCCCTGCGATCCAGCGCTCGCGGATCGCTTGGACAAGGGCAGCCTCGTCCACAATCGCGCCACGCGACACGTTGATCAGGAAGGCCGAGGGCTTCATCGCGCGAAGTTCCTCTGCGCCGATCATACCGCGGGTATCGTCGTTCAAAACCGCATGGATGGTCACGAAATCGCTCTGCGCCAACAGGTCATGCAGGTTGTCGATCTTTGTCACACCCAGTTCGGCCATGTCCTCAGCCGAGGTATGTGGGCTGTAGGCAATAACATTCGCGCGGAACCCAAGCCCGGCCATGCGCGCCATGCTGCGCCCGATCTTGCCCAACCCGACAACGCCGACCGTCTTGCCCGCGATGTCAGAGCCTAACCAAATGGGTTCCGGCCACGCCCATCCCTTGGCGGTCATATGCGTGTTCAGCGCGCACAGTTTCTTAGCCAGCGCGATCAATAGGGCAAAGGCGCCTTCCGCCACAGTGTCTTCTGCGTATTCAGGAATATTGACGACAGGCACGCGGTGTTCAATTGCTGCAGGTATGTCGATCGCGTCGATCCCCACGCCATATTTGACGATCCCTTTCAGATGAACCGCGCCTTCGATGATCCGGCGCGTGATCGGGGTGTAGCACATCAACAAAAGATCGGCGTCGCGGGTAGCACTTGCCACGGCGGGTTCAGATGCTCCATCCGGCAAAAGCACCAGATCATGGCCCGCATCCCTTAGCTTCTGGTCCAGAAGTGGTGTTTGCAGATTGCTGTCTGTTCTGACGATCTTCATCGCGGGCCCCTTGTCCTATCGCCAAGATCATACCGCGCAGCGACCTCTGTTGTGCAAATTCAATTTGCTGATGAGGTAATAGGTTTAGGCCATCAGTTTGGTCGGTCAGGCTTTGTCTGGTCCGCAGAGCTTCCTCGCTTATCAAACCCACACCCGCCGCCCTTGAGGACAAAGACGGCGGGGATGGTTTGTGCATTCAGTGAACCGCGTGCCAACGCCGCACTTCATCCCGTCATTGAGCCGCATCCTCGACCAGCTCGATCCGCGTCAGCCGGTGACCGGGCTGGAGCGCGCAGACCAGCGTATAGGTGCTGCCCTGAGATAAGTCGGACGGGAAATCCACGCGATGCGCAGTGCCCCCACTTGGAAAGTTCTGCTGGGCACTATTGGGAACGGGCTGTGCCGGGTTCAAAAGAAAATGCCCTGATGCAACCGAGTCTCCTGACACATTAACGACGTGAAAACGACACCCTGATGGACTGGTGCAGGCCCCGTTCAGACACTGGTCGAACGTTCCCTGTGCCGTAACATACTTGAAGTTTGCGCCATGATGTTCACGTGCGAGCGGACAGATGACGCGCAATCGCTTCGTGCTGCTTTTGTTCACAATAAAGCCGAATTGGGAAATCCCCAACGCATTGTCGCCGGCAAAGTCTTCATTGGCGGCTTGTCCTGTCCACCGATTGCAAATGCTACCTGGATAGGATTTTCCGTCGGCGGCCTGGGCTGCACCGGCTGAAAGGCAGGCGAGCGACAAAACCAAGGCTTTCGCCAGACGCTTCTCGATGTGGTTTCCGAAAGAGTAGAAAAAAGTTCTGAAATCAACCATAATAAGAACTCCTGCTGTTTGCGCGATGTGTAAAATCTGGGTTCTAGCAACCCGGCAAACAAAGGGATTGTAAATTTCGGCCATGCAGCAGAACGACCAAGGCTCTGTCTATCGCCCTTTGCCGGTTTCCGCCGGGCTGCGGCCCTTCGTCAGGCGTTTCATGGTGGCAGATTGCGAGGACGAGCTGGATGTGAGGGTTCGCCCCGTGCCGACAGGTTATTGCTATCTTGGCTGGATTATGGATGGCCGGGTCAGTGCCGACATTGACGGTGTTCGGACCGAGTTTGGCGACAGAGTTGCGCATATCTCAGGACAGATTCATTGCCAGGACATCGAAGTGCGCTATCAGGGTCGCCTGATGCATGTCCTTGTCGAAATGACCGCGACCGGGCTGTTTGCGCTGCTGGGGCAGCCCGCAGGCAGCTATTCTGGCAAGACAGTCGATTTGGGCGAGGAGGCGCTGAATTGGGTGCTTGGCGGTGCGCAGGCCGATAGGTTCGTGCGACCTGACCTGCAATCTACTCTGAGGCGGATCGAAGACTATCTTTCAGCCCGGACTGAGGCGCCGTTTTTCGTGCCGACCTATATCACTCAGGCTACAGAAATGATTGAAGCGGACCCAGACGGGATGATGGCAGGCGAGGTTGCCGCGCAGCTTGGCGTTTCGGCAAGACATTTGTCGCGCGGGTTCAAGAAATATATCGGCGTTCCACCTAACTATTTCCGGCGGATCATGCAAATTCAGCGGGCGATTGCCTTGGTGACGACGGGTGATGAAAGCACACTGACCCAGATTTGTCTGGATTGCGGGTTCTATGATCAGGCGCATTTCATTCACGCGTTCAACCGCTTTTTCCTGACCAGTCCCAAAGCCTTTTTCGACAGCCCGGACCCGACATTGCTTTCGTTCTTGTCAAAACAGGACCTTGGCGGCGGGCGCCCGTGACGCACTTGGCGGTTTGCCCTTTGGGTCGGCTAAAGCTGAACCGCAACCAAGCCTACGAAGTCGCCTGTTTTAATCAGGCCCGGAACATGACGCGCCACAAGGATGCCGTCGCGGCTGGCCAGACATGCTGTGGGGTGGTCGCCGGTTCGATCGCTGGACCACACGCGGGCGATCGGCTGGTCCTGCGCAACCGTGTCGCCCAATTCGATGAGGTATTCGACCATGCCAGACACCTGGGAAAAAACGAAGCAGCGATCATCGGGCATGTCCAGCTGGATTGTGGCCTCGACCACGGGTGTGCCGGACAGAATGTCAGCATGGATCAACAGGTTGCGGATGCCTTTGCGCGCGATCGAGACGCTTTGCGCAGTAGCCGTGCCTGCGCCGCCCAATTCGGTGGTGACGAAGACTTTGCCCTGCCGCTCGACCTCGGTGTCGAACATGCCGACATTGTCGATCTCAAGCATCCGCACACTGTAGGGGGCGTTGAAGGCCTGCATCGCCGCCATGCATGCTGCCTCTTGCGTCTTGTCGTCAAGGATATGCGCCGCTGCGAAAGGTAGAAAATCCAACGTCCGTCCGCCCGAATGAAAGTCGAGCACAAGATCCGCCATAGGGACAAGTTCGGTTGCGATGAAATGACAGATCTTCTGGGTAACGGTGCCGTCCGGCGTGCCGGGAAAGCTGCGGTTCATGTTGCGGCCATCAACGGGCGAACAACGCAACCCTGCGGCAAAGGCAGGCATGTTCATCATCGGCAAGATGATCACGCGGCCCCGGATATCTTCTGGCCGCAAGGAAACGGCCAGATCTTGCAACGCGATCGGTCCCTCGTATTCGTCGCCATGATTGGCACCCGTCAACAAGGCGGTTGGCCCGTCACCATTCGCAATGACGGTGATCGGCACCATCACTGACCCCCAAGCGCTGTCATCGCGGCTGTGTGGCAACCGCAGGAATCCGTGGAGAACGCCTTGTGCATCAAGCGGGATTGTCGGCGTGATCGGAGATTTGCTCATGGCTTCACCCAAAGTTCGCGTGGCGTGGTGCACAGGCATTCATGGCCCGTTTCGGTGATCAAAATCGGCTCGGTGATTTCCAGCCCGCCATCGTCCAGCCAGAGGGCAGGCATGAAATGGAAGGTCATGCCAGGTTCCAGCACGGTCGTGTCCCCGCGCCGGAACGAGATTGTCCGCTCGCCCCAATCCGGTGGATAGCTGATGCCGATCGCGTATCCGCAACGGCTGTCTTTTTCGAAACCCGCCTTGTTTAATGTTGCGTTGAAAGCGTTCGCGATATCCTGCGCCTGATTGCCGGGCTTTGCCTGCGCCAGACCAGCGTCGATTGCGTCCAATACGGCGGCTTCAGCGTCGCGGTATTTTTGCGGCACCTCGCCCAGAAACAGCGTGCGCGACTGCGGGCATTGATAGCGCCGATGCGCGCCGGCGATTTCAAAGAAGGTCGCTTCGCCCAGTTCCAGCGGGCGGTCGTCCCATGTCAGATGCGGCGCCGTGGCATCAAGACCTGAAGGCGCCATCGGCACAATCGCCGGGTAATCGCCCCAAAAGCCATGCGCGCCGCGTATGCCGGTGGCATAGATCTCGGCGATCAGGTCGTTCTTTCGCATCCCCGGTTCGGCAAGCTCCAGAATACGGTCGTGCATCGCCTCGACGATATTGGCTGCACGGCGCATATATTCAATCTCGCGTTCAGATTTGACAGCGCGTTGCCAGTTCACAAGGCCAGTGGCGTCGCTGAAGGTGGCCTTCGGCAAGCCACTTACAAGCGCAGCATGTGCGGCGGCGGAATAGTAGTAGTTGTCCATCTCGACACCAATCTGCACGGCACCTAAGCCAAGGTCGCAAAGAAGCGTCGCGAGATCTGTCATCGGGTGCTTTTCGGGGTTCTGCACGAAGGTGTCGTCATAACCGCGGATTGTGTCGTCGCCTTCCATGAACACCGTCCTGCGTGCGCCTTGGGCGTCCATTTCCCGACCCCACCAGACCGGGTCGCCAGAGTGTGTCAGGATCACGCCCTGAAAGACGTAAAACGACCACCCGTCGTAGCCAGTCAACCAAGACATGTTCGATGGGTCGGACACAAAGATCGCGTCCAGCCCCTGCGCCGACATGGCGGCCCGCGTCTTGCTGATACGACGCTGGTATTCTTCTGTCGTGAAGTTCTTTTCAAATGTGGTCACGTCACAACCCCTGTGTTCCCAAGCACCGCCCGAGCGGATGAATTGCCGTCGTAACCGTCACTTGTTTCATAGCAATTGACAAGCCGCCACGCACGGCGGACATGATGGGAAGATGAAAACACACCGACTTGATAAGACCGACCTTTCGCTTCTGTCGATCCTTGCCCGTGACGGACGGCTCAGCAAAAGCGAGCTGGCCCGACGTGTTGGTCTGGGCGCGACATCGTGTTGGGAGCGGATGCAACGTCTGGAGCAAGCCGGTGTGATCGTAGGCTACCGGGCTGAGGTTTCGCTGCGCGCCCTCGGGCCGGCTGTGACCGTGTTTGTCACGATCGAACTTGGCGAACACCGGGCCGAAAACTTCGACCGGTTTGAGCGCGAGATTGCCCGTCATGATGAGATCACCGGCTGCTGGGCGCTGGGAGGAGGCTTCGACTATCTGATGCAAGTGGTCACGCGTGATATCGAAAGCTATCAGGCGCTGATGGATACAGTGCTGGAGCAGCGCGCTGGTGTGGCCCGTTACTTCAGCTATATCGTCACGAAATCGGTCAAGGACGCGCCACCACCATTCGATCTGCTTTCACAGTCCTGACTGATCTTTCCGAAAATTTTTCGCCCATTGCCTATGAATCTCTGAAAACCTTTCGCCATTCACGAATGTAGCCTGCGTGGGCAGGCACAAGACGGTGCAATCAGAAAAAGGTTCCGGCAATGAACTCTCCCCTCACCAATGATCAGCTGACACAGTGGGATCACGATCACTTTTTCCACCCCTCGACACATCTGGGTCAGTTTGCCCGCCGCGAGATGGGCAACCGGATCATCACAGGGGCCGATGGCGTTCATATCACGGATCGCGAGGGGCGCAGCTCGTTGGATGCGTTTGCCGGGCTGTATTGCGTGAATGTCGGCTATGGCCGCAGTGAAATTGCCGATGCCATCGCCGAACAGGCGCACGAGCTGGCCTATTATCACTCCTATGTCGGTCATGGAACCGAGGCCTCGATCACCCTGTCGCGTATGGTGGCAGAACGCGCGCCCGAGGGGTTGAACCACGTCTACTACGGGCTTAGCGGATCGGATGCGAATGAAACCAACGTCAAGCTGGTTTGGTATTACAACAACATCCTTGGACGGCCCGAGAAGAAGAAGATCATCTCGCGTTGGCGCGGCTATCACGGGTCGGGGCTGGTGACGGGGTCGTTGACGGGGCTTGAGCTGTTTCACAAGAAGTTCGATCTGCCTTTGTCACAGGTGATCCACACCGACGCGCCCTATTATTTCCGACGTGAAGATCGTTCGATGAGCGAACAGGCATTCTCGGCCCATTGCGCGCAGGAACTTGACGCGTTGATCGAACGCGAAGGGGCTGACACCATCGCCGCCTTTATCGGCGAACCGGTTCTGGGCACCGGTGGCATCGTGCCGCCGCCCGCAGGGTATTGGGAGGCGATCCAGAAGGTGCTGACCAAGCACGATATCTTGCTGATCGCAGACGAGGTTGTCACCGGGTTCGGGCGCCTAGGCTCGATGATGGGGTCGGACCACTACGGGCTGAAGCCGGATCTGATCACCATCGCAAAAGGGCTGACATCTGCCTATGCGCCCTTGTCGGGGTCAATCGTTTCGGACCAGATGTGGAAGGTTCTGGAACAAGGCACCGATGAAAACGGCCCGATCGGGCACGGCTGGACGTATTCCGCGCACCCGATTGGGGCGGCAGCGGGGGTGGCGAATTTGCGGCTTCTGGACAAGCTCGACCTTGTCAGCAACGCAGGCGAGGTTGGGCAGTATCTGAACGCAGCGATGGCTGAAGCGTTGGGCGACCACGCCCATGTCGGCGACATACGCGGCGAAGGCATGTTGTGCGCGGTCGAGCTGGTCAAAGATCGCGACGATCACGTGTTTTTTGACCCCGCCGACAAGGTCGCTCCTCGGATTGTGGCTGCAATGCTGGATCGTGGGGTGATCGCGCGGGCCATGCCGCAGGGCGATATCATCGGCTTTGCACCACCGTTTTCCCTGACCCGCGAACAGGCAGATGAAGTTGTCGCGGTGACCAGATCATCAGTCGCAGAGGTGTTGGGGTAAGACTGGTCCGGCGTGGCCCATGCGGTCACGAGCGCTGCGGATCAGCTACGTTTGGCAATGTGGTGATCTGGTCGGGCTGAGAGGATTCGAACCTCCGACCCCCTGCTCCCGAAGCAGGTGCGCTACCAGGCTGCGCTACAGCCCGACCGTGACGCGCGGGATAGCGGCAAGCGGGGCAAGAGGCAAGACCCTAAATGCCTTTCCTACAGGGTCAGAACCATTTTGGTGGCGCTGTCAAAACCTAAAAGCGGGCGCAGTGGCCCGGTCGTCTCGACCCCCGTCGCGACGAAGCCCAATCGTTCATAGAGCGCGCGGGCACGTGGGTTGGTGTCGATCACGTCAAGCGTCACTTTGGTCAGACCCTTGTCGCGGGCGTGGGTGAAAAGCGCATCGAACAGCGCACTGCCAACGCCCATCCCGCGCGCCGATTTTGCAACGCAGATGCCATCCATCTGAAGGGTGTCTTTCGGGGCGCTTCGTTCCAGCATCGCAAGCGGCAGTAGCCGCCAGATTGCACCCAGGCCGTAATGCCTGAACAACGCCGAAACACCTGCATCGCAGAACCCTTTACCAGATGCTTGATGGGCTGCGATGCCCAGCAGTTGCCCGTCCGGCCCTGTGGCGGCGATCACGGCCTTTGGATTGACCGTTGCGGCGAAAAACCGTTGCCCCCGTTCATCTGGGCCAAGCAGTTTTCCCAGCTTGCCACTGAAGGCTTCCCAATAAAGCGCGGCGGCTTGGTCTTCAAAGCCCGCGGGCAATTCGGAATGAAGGGTCAAATCTCGCATCGTCACTAAATAGGAACGATTGGCGCAAAAGAAAACCGGCCGACGCAGGTGCATCGACCGGTTCTGCCAATTTGAAGGTAAGTCAGAGGCTGGCGTTCAGCGCCGCGATAACCGCATCACCCATTTCCGAGGTCGTCACCGGCGTCACACCCGCGTCATTCAGCAAGTCGCCAGTGCGCACGCCGTCTGCCAGCACCTTTTCCACCGCCGCTTCCACGCGGTCGGCTTCTGCGCCCATATCGAAGCTATAGCGCAGCGCCATGGCGAAGCTGAGGATGCAGGCGCAGGGGTTGGCTTTGCCTTCGCCCGCAATGTCCGGGGCCGATCCGTGCACGGGTTCATACATCGCTTTCGGGCGGCCATTGGCCATCGGTGCGCCCAACGACGCGGACGGCAACATGCCCAGAGATCCGGTCAGCATCGCGGCACAATCCGACAGGATGTCGCCAAACAGGTTGTCGGTATAGATCACGTCGAACTGCTTGGGTGTGCGGACCAGCTGCATCGCGCCATTGTCGGCATACATGTGCGACAGTTCGACCTCGGGATATTCTTTGCCCACACGGGTCACGACTTCACGCCACAGAATGCCTGATTCCATCACGTTGGCTTTTTCCATCGAACACAGGCGCTTGTTGCGCTTCATCGCCAGTTCAAAGGCTGAGCGCGCGCCGCGTTCGATCTCGCTTTCGGTGTAGCGCTGGGTGTTGATGCCAACCCGCTCGCCACCTTCTTCGAAAATGCCGCGCGGCTCGCCGAAATAGACGCCGGAGGTCAGCTCGCGCACGATCATGATATCAAGACCCGCCACGATGTCTTTTTTCAGCGACGAGAAATCGGCCAGCGCGTCAAAGCACTGCGCGGGGCGCAAGTTTGAATACAGGTCCATCTCCTTGCGCAGACGCAGAAGGCCGCGTTCGGGTTTCACCGAGAAATCCAGTTCGTCATATTGCGGGCCACCCACGGCGCCCAGAAGGACCGCGTCGACCTCTTGCGCTTTCGCCATGGTCGCATCGGCCAGTGGGACGCCGTGCTTGTCATAGGCTGCCCCGCCCACAAGATCCTCGCTTACGTCAAAGCTCACGCCACGTTTGTCGCCGATCCAGTCGATGATCTTGCGCACCTCGGCCATCACTTCGGGGCCAATGCCGTCACCGGGCAGGATAAGGAGGGAGGGGTTGGTCATGGGTCTGTCCTTGCTCTGGAATGCGTCGCGGATCGGCCTAGCCTGTCAGGGGCGTAGCGTCAAGAAACGAGGGCTTAGAAGCGCAGATCGACCCAGACCAGCCGGTGACGCGATGCGGTTTGTGCAATTGCATGCATCGGGTCTTCGGGGGCGGGCCAAAAGACACCGCTGTCGGTAACGGCCAGCCCGCGCGAGGGCAGGACATAACTGACGCGCAAATTGCCGGGCTTTGGTTCGGGCCAATCGACCGTATCCAGTGCCGGGTCCCCTATCTGGTCACCCACGCTTTCGGCGCGGCCGCCGTCGCTTTTCGGAGCGGGATCTTGCAGGCGGGGGTCGGACAGAAGGGATATTATGGCTGTGCGCCGGCCGTCACCGTCTTGCGGGTCAAGATTGGCATCCCCGACAATGACAAACGGATCTGATGGCGGCTTTTCGGTCAGTGCGCCATCAAGATAGCGCTGCCAGAATGCAATCTCATCATGGTTACGCCGCCCGTTGCGGTCTTCATCCCCGTCAAAGACCGGCGTGTTGGCGTGAAACGTCAGAATGTGAAGCGGCGCGCGGTCGGGCACAATCACTGGCACGTCCCAATGCGCGACGCTGCTCAGCCGCTGGGCCGCGAACGCCTTTGGTGTGGGAAAGGGAGCGCCGTTCCGCATCGGGGGAATGGCACCGGGAAAGTCCTTCCACAGAAGGGCTGAAAAGTCGCGCGTGTTGCCCAAGGGATGGCGGGACAGGATTGCCATGCCACCTTGTCCGGTAAATCGGCCATATCCCTGCGCGTCACGTGCTTCGCTGGTTCTGCCGTTACCGTCCATGTCCAAACCCGTTGCCAGCCCTGCATTCGGGCGCGCAGAAAATGCGTAACCCATGGGATGGTTGCGATCAGCCAGTGCAGCCTGGAAGGCCTGCAGGGCGTGGCCTTCCAGGTCAAAGTCAAAGCCTTGCAGTGCCAACACATCCGGTTGCACATGCGCGATCACATCCAGTACGGCGGCGACCTGCTTGTCCTTGCCGGACATGATGTCGCGCAGCAGCACACCCGGCCCCTTGCGCGTCAAGTCGGTGTTGTAGCTGGCGACCCGCAGATCTTGTGCGGCAAGAGGACCGGACAGAGAAATCGCGACAAGCGCAAAGGTGCTTGCCGCGATCCACTTCAAAAGGGGGCTAAGGGATATTTCCGCGCCGCTCAGGCGGGCATCAGGCCGCTGCCTTGCGCCCGGCGCTTGTTGCGTTTGCGTTCGCTGCTGATCATGAGCGCGACACGAAGCATTGCGATACCGCGCATGAACAGGCTGGCGGGAAGAAAGGCCCATGCGGCTACCGTCCAGATCATAGTTTGATGATTAGCTACCGACATCGACCCGAACAGCGAAACTGCGGCCGAGATCAAAAGCGGCGTTGCGAAAGGCAGCAAGAACCCCAGGGCGATGTTGAATCGTGCGTCACGGACCAGTCGGCGCACGACGTCGCCTCCGGTCGTTGGGTCAAAGGTGGGTAGGTTGACCCAGACGTTGAACGCGCCAGCAGATTTCGACGGCCATTCCGTGAAGCGCAGAGCAATCAGGAAGACAGCCATGGACAAGAGCGAGATCAGATAGCTCATGCCAGCAGCGGCGCGCAACAGAACCATGTCGCTGAAGGAGGCGTTCTCGGGCAGCATTGAAACCACGAACCGCACAGGGCTGTAGGGAAAGTCGATGGCTTGGCCGATCAGCATCCCGACCGAAGTCAGAAATTGCGTCGCGGTCGAGTTGTCAGTCTGACCGCGAACGATGACCGACAAGCAGAACACCGTTGCAAAAAGTGCGGCAAAGCGAATGCGGTTGAAGGGCGGCGCATCGCGAAATTCGACAAGACCCGGATAGGTCGAGGCGTATTCAAAGATCGTAAGCGCTGCGGCGAAGATTGCGACGATGGCAACGATCTGGCCGGATTCCTGACTGACGCCAGGCACCAGAATTGACGGAGTCGCAATCAAGATGATCATCAGGAAGGCGCGCGCTATCGCGCCAATCATACGGCTAACCACTACCTTCATCCCTTCCACCAATGCAGATGTGTTGTCGAAGCACATCCTTGGCTGTTTGCTGTCTCGTCATCGTGGACGGACCGCTTATTCTTTTGCGTCATACTGCGCATCATCATACCCCCACTTCAAGTTGCAGCCTAAAATGGCCGGTAAAATGTGTTGCTTTTAAGGGGAAACTGGTGCGACTTTGCACCAAATTGTGCAAAAAATGGGGCCGTCTTCTCAGGCAGCCCCATTTTTATTTTTTCTTTAGAAGTGCTTAGACCCAGGGGCGGGTGGCCCCAACTGTGTCCTCATAGGCTTTAATTGAGCCCTCTTTTTCCAGCGTGAGGCCGATATCATCAAGGCCATTCAGCAGGCAATGCTTCTTGAATGCATCAACTTCAAAGGGAATCGCCTCTCCGTCCGAGGTGGTGATGACCTGTGATTCGAGGTCAACCGTCATCCGCGCATTGGCGCCTTTCTCAGCATCGGCCATCAGTGTGTCGACTTGTTCCTGCGGCAAGACGATCGGCAGAATGCCGTTCTTGAAGCAGTTGCTAAAGAAGATGTCCGCGAAGCTGGTCGAGATCACGCACTTGATACCGAAGTCAGCGATCGCCCACGGGGCGTGTTCACGCGACGACCCGCAGCCGAAATTATCGCCGGCGACCAAGATCTGGGCGTCGCGATATTGCGGCTTGTTCAGGACGAAATCCGCGATCTCGTTTCCTTTGCGATCATAACGCATTTCGTCGAACAGGTTCACGCCCAGACCCGACCGCTTGATGGTCTTCAGAAAGACCTTCGGGATGATCATGTCAGTGTCGATGTTGACCAACGGCATGGGGGCCGCGATGCCGTGGAGTTTTTCAAACTTTTCCATAGTGCGGGTTCCTCAGATAAAGTCACGAACGTCGGTCAGCTTGCCGGTCAGGGCAGCCGCCGCGGCCATCGCCGGGCTGACAAGGTGGGTGCGGCCTTTGTAACCCTGCCGCCCCTCGAAGTTCCGGTTCGAGGTGGACGCGCAGCGCTCTTCCTCGGCCAGCTGGTCGGGGTTCATCGCAAGGCACATCGAGCAACCTGCCAGGCGCCAATCAAAGCCTGCGTCCTTGAAGATGTCGGCCAGACCTTCTTCTTCCGCTTGCGCGCGCACAAGGCCGGACCCCGGCACGATCATCGCGCGCAGCCCGTCTTTGACCTTTTTGCCCTTCACGATTTCAGCGACGGCGCGCAGGTCTTCGATGCGCCCGTTGGTGCAGGACCCGATAAAGACGGTATCGATCTCGATATCCGTCAGTTTCTGGCCGGGCGTCAGGCCCATGTATTCGATGGCACGTTTGGCGGCTTCGACTTTGCCGCCGGTGAAATCGTCGGGGCTGGGTACGGTTGCTGAAATTGGCAATACGTCCTCGGGCGAGGTGCCCCAAGTCACGACTGGTTCGATCTCTTCGCCCTTCAGGGTGATGACCTTATCGAAATGCGCGTCGTCGTCGGAATAGAGAGTCTTCCACCATTCAAGCGCCTGTTCCCACTGGCCTGCTTTCGGCGCGTGGGGGCGGCCTTTGACGTATTCAAACGTGGTCTCGTCAGGTGCGATCAGGCCAGCGCGGGCGCCGCCTTCGATGGCCATGTTGCAGACCGTCATGCGGCCTTCCATCGACAGATCGCGGATCGCTTCACCGCAATATTCGATGACATAGCCGGTGCCGCCTGCGGTGCCGGTCTTGCCAATCACGGCAAGGGTGATGTCCTTGGCGGTCACACCGGGCTTCAACTTGCCGGTGATCTCGACCTTCATGTTCTTCGATTTCTTCTGGATCAGCGTCTGGGTGGCCAGAACGTGTTCGACCTCGGACGTGCCGATGCCATGCGCCAGCGCGCCAAACGCGCCGTGGGTGGCGGTGTGGCTGTCACCACACACAACAGTCATGCCGGGCAAGGTCCAGCCTTGCTCGGGCCCGACGATATGCACGATGCCTTGGCGCACATCATCTACAGGGTAATAGTGGATGCCGAAATCCTTCGCGTTCTTATCGAGCGCGTCGACCTGAATGCGGCTTTCTTCGTTCTCGATGCCCTTGGCGCGGTCCAGCGTGGTGGGGACGTTGTGGTCCGGCACGGCGATGGTTTTGTCAGGCGCGTGCACCTGACGGCCCGCCATACGCAACCCTTCGAAGGCTTGCGGGCTGGTCACTTCGTGCACCAGATGGCGGTCGATATACAAAAGGCAGGTGCCGTCATCGGCTTCGTGGGCCACATGTGCGTCCCAGATCTTGTCATAGAGTGTCTTCGGGGCGGTCATTTGCGCTCTCCGTGGATGGTCATGGGTGGGTATCAGATGTCGAAAGGGTGCCCGCCTTAAAGGCAGGCTAGAACAGTCAGCGTCGCGCCAAAAAAGCGCCAAGGCAGGCGCGCGCGGTCATCCATGTCGAAAATCCGAGTCATGCAGACGGGATACTCCTTTGCTGTCACTGGGGCAAGAGCGCAGCGGCACTGGCGGCATTGTGGCTCTGGACCTGCGGGAAAGCGCGTGTAAAACTCGGCGCATGGAGCCAGAAAGCACGCCGGATGCCGGCACCACCCCCAATAATGCCACCGGATCGGAAAACCTGCCGGATCTTGCCAGCGAAACGTTCACCAGTTTGCGTGACCAGTTAGAGCCGCTGTGGAACGACGGTGCGGCCTTTATACTTAGCCTTGGGCAAACCTGGCGTCTGTATCAGGTTGCAATCATTTTCGCGATTGCCGTTCTGGCATGGGTGATCGGCAAAATGGTGGATCCCAAGATCCATGACTGGCTGCGCACGCGCGAGGGCTGGTCAAAGCGACGGCTTCGCTTTGCCATCCACCTGCGCCGCCGCGTGCCGATGATCCTGTTCGTATTGCTGGCATGGCTCGTGACCTCGGTGATGCGTGAAATGACGTGGCCGTCCCGATCGTATCTGATCGCGGCGGTGGGAACCCTTGCTACGGCTTGGGTGTTCGTCGGACTTGCCTCGGTTGTTGTCGAGAACCGAACGCTGCGACGCACGACCAAATGGGGCATGTGGATCTATGTCACGCTTTACTATCTTGGGGTGACAGAAGAAATCGGCGAGGTCTTGGACAACCTCGCAATTTCGACGGGCACTTTCCGCATTTCGCTTCTGGATGTGATCAGCGCGGTGGTCGTCACCGCTGCCTTGTTCGCCCTTGCCCGCATGTTCAGCCGCGCTTCGGCCGAGAAAGTGCGAAATAACGAAGATATCTCGCCGTCGATGCAGGTGCTGACGGTGAAGTTTATTCAGTTGCTGCTTTATGGCGCGGCGTTCTTCCTTGGCCTTAAGGTGATCGGCGTGGACCTGACCGGCCTCGCCGTCCTGTCCGGTGCCATCGGTGTCGGCCTTGGTTTCGGTTTGCAAAAGGTCGTGTCGAACCTCGTGTCCGGTGTCATCATCCTGTTGGACAAATCGATCAAACCCGGTGACGTCATCAGCTTGGGCGAAACCTTCGGTTGGATCCAACAATTGGGTGCGCGCTATGTGTCCGTTGTCACGCGGGATGGCCGGGAATACCTAATCCCGAACGAGGACCTGATCACCGGGCAGGTGGTGAACTGGTCACATACGAATTCATTCGTGCGGCTGGATATCTATTTCGGGACAGCCTATGGCGACGACCCACACAAGGTGCGCAAGATCGCAATCAGCGCCGCGGCCAGCGTTGAACGCGTTCTCAGCTTTCGCCCGCCCGTGTGTCACATCGTCGGCTTTGGCGATAGTTCGGTCGATTATATCCTGCGCTTCTGGATTGATGACCCAACCGGCGGGCTGACGAACATTCGCGGTAATGTCTATCTGGCGCTTTGGGATGCCTTTGCGGAAAACGACATATCAATACCGTTCCCGCAACGCGAAGTGCGGCTGTTGGAGGATGCAAACGACGGGACTGCCAAAGCCGGGGCGTGACCAATTTGCCCCCAGTTTTTTGCCACGTTCTTGACTGTCATTGAGGTCACCCCCAAGTGGTGCTACGATTCTTATGTGCCCAGCGCCGGGGCCGATCGGCGCGATTTGATAGGAGGACAATGTCCTGTCTCCGCAAACAGAGGTCGCAAACGATGCGACCGCAGGGAAACCCGCAATGACGGCAACCCCGAAAAACAGCGTCAGCGACGATATTCTGTCGCGCGTGCTCAGCTCTCTGGAAGATGACAAGGCCGAAGAAGTGGTCACGATTGATTTGCGCGGCAAATCAGAGATGGCGGATCACATGGTGATCTGTTCTGGCCGCTCGACCCGCCAGGTTGCCGCGATTTCCGAGAAACTGACCGACAAGCTCAAGCAAGAAATGGGTGTCTTCAGCAAAGTTGAAGGCAAGGATCAGGGCGATTGGGTTCTGATCGACACAGGCGATGTGATCGTGCACGTGTTCCGCCCGGAAGTTCGCGAGTTCTATCAGCTTGAGAAGATGTGGATGGAGCCCGGCGCACCGGGTGCTTCCGTCTGATTTGTAGGGCCGCACAGGCATGAAAGTTCATATCTGTGCTGTTGGTCGCCTGCGGGCGGGCCCCGAGCGTGCGCTGTTCGATGATTATGTAACCCGATTTGACCGGTCCGGGCGCGCGTTGGGCTTGGGCCCGATCCACCTTCACGAAGTCGAGGACAAGAAGGGTGGCGGCATGCCTGCCGAGGCTGCCCTTTTGGGTCGTGTCATTCCTGATGGGGCGCTGCTGTGCATTTTGGATGAACGCGGCAAGCTTATGTCGTCCCCGAATTTTGCGCGCCAGTTGAGCGGTTGGCGTGACGATGGGCGCGGCGACGTGGCCTTTGTGATCGGCGGCGCGGACGGGATTGACCCCAGCCTGCGCGCCAAGGCGGATGCCAGCCTGTCCTTCGGCAAGATGGTTTGGCCGCATATGCTGGTGCGAGTGATGCTCAGCGAACAGCTCTATCGGGCGGCGTCGATCTTGGCGGGAAGCCCGTATCACCGGGTCTGACCGTGGTCCCGTCGCTTGCGCAATGCGCCTGCGATCAATACATACGAAGGCAAACAGCCCAAGGACCATCCCATGACCATTCCAAAGCCCGTCGTTCTGTGTATCCTCGACGGCTGGGGTTTGCGCGACGCGCGTGAAAACAACGCGCCAGTTCTGGCGAACACACCGAACTTTGACCGGCTCATGGCGACCTGCCCGAACAACACGCTGATCACCCATGGTCCTGATGTCGGATTGCCGACGGGGCAAATGGGCAATTCGGAAGTGGGGCATACCAACATTGGCGCAGGTCGCGTTGTGGCTATGGATCTGGGGCAGATTGACCTTGCGATTGAGGATGGCTCATTCTTCCAAAACGCAGCGCTGGGCGACTTTATCGCAGCACTCAAGAACAGTGGCGGGACCGCCCATCTGGCGGGGCTGACCAGCCCCGGTGGGGTGCACAGCCATCAAGATCATATCGTCGCGGCCGCCAAGGCTCTTACCGCCGCTGGTGTGCCGGTGGCGATCCACGCCATCACGGATGGCCGCGATGTGCCCCCGCAATCCGCGCGTGATCAACTCGCCGCATTCGAGGCAGCACTTCCCGAAGGTGCGCGGGTCGTCACCGTGACCGGGCGGTATTTCGCTATGGACCGTGACAACCGTTGGGACCGCGTCAAGCGTGCCTATGACGCGATGGTCAAAGGTCAGGGCGAAGCGGGTGCAACGGCGGATGCGATCGTTGCAGCCGCATATGCCGAGCACGAAACCGACGAGTTTATCCAACCGGCAGTTATCGACGGCTACGCAGGCATGCAGGATGGCGACGGGGTGTTTTTCATCAACTTCCGCGCAGACCGCGCGCGCGAGATACTGCGCGCAATCGGTGAGCCGGGGTTTGCCGAATTCGACACTGCACCGCGCCCAAAGTTTGCCGCCCTGCTGGGCATGGTTGAATACTCCGATGGTCACAATGCCTACATGACCACCTGCTTTCCCAAGCGCGACATCGTCAACACGCTCGCGGAATGGGTCGCAAAACACGGAAAAACCCAGTTTCACGCGGCTGAAACCGAGAAATATCCCCATGTCACCTTTTTCCTGAACGGGGGCAAAGAAGACCCGGTCGATGGTGAAGTTCGCTATATGGCGGCCAGCCCGAAAGTCGCGACCTATGATTTGCAACCCGAGATGTCGGCGGCAGAAGTGACCGATCATTTCGTGGGGGCAATTCAGGATCAGTTTGACCTGATCGTCACCAATTACGCGAACCCGGACATGGTGGGTCACACCGGCGATCTGGCGGCAGCCATGGCCGCTTGCGAAGCCGTCGACGAAGGTCTTGGGCGCGTTATGTCGGCCCTTGAACAGGTTGGCGGTGCAATGATCGTCACCGCCGATCACGGAAACTGCGAAACCATGGTGGATCCAATTACCGGCGGACCTCATACAGCGCATACAACCAACCCTGTGCCGGTCATTTTGTTCGGAGGCCCTGAGGGTGTCGCTCTGGCGCATGGTCGTTTGGCCGATCTTGCACCAACCCTTTTGGAGCTGATGCAGATCGAAAAACCCGTTGAAATGACGGGTGAGAGCTTGATCCGCCGGTGACGCGCAAGGGTCACATCCTGTCCGCTCTTGTGGCGGCGTTTGTTTTGGCTGCGATGCCTGGCGGGCTGGCCTATGGCCAAGCGGATCCGGCCCAAGCGGCCCGCGCGGCGATGCTGGCTTTGGACAAGGCCACGCTGGCTCTGGCAGAGGCGCAGAAATCCAACGACCGCATCTCGGCATTGACGCAGACCGTGCAGGCCTATGAAGAAGGTCTGTCCGCCCTGCGCAACGAACTGCGCCGTGCAAGCCTTCGCGAAGCCACCATTCAAGGGGCGCTGGATGCGGAAAGCGAACGGCTGGCGCGCCTGCTTGGTGTCTTGCAAACGATCGAACGCGCCCCAGAACCTGCTTTGCTGATCCACCCTTCAGGGCCGCTGGGCACGGCGCGGTCCGGCATGATCCTGTCCGAGGTCGTCCCGGCGCTTCAGGCGCAGGCAGAAAAACTGCGCCGCGGGTTGGAAGAGCTGACAGCGTTGCGCGCGCTTCAGGAGCGAGCGGTGGACACGCTGAAAACGGGGCTGAGCGGGGTGCAGGATGCACGGTTCGAACTGAGCCTTGCCGTGGCGCGCCGCACTGAATTGCCACGTCGTTTCGTGGCGGACGAGGCTCGAATGCAGGCACTTGTCGAAAGCGCGGATACGCTGGCAAGCTTCGCAGATAGTCTGATGGCGGCCCCAGAGGCACAGGCTGGTCCGTCGGTGACCGACGATTTCCTGTCGGTGCAAGGGCGACTGGACATGCCGGTTCTGGGCCAGATTATCCGTCGCTTTGAGGATGTAGACGCTGCCGGGGTGCGTCGTCCGGGTTATGTTGTCGCGACCCGCCCGCTGTCGATTGTCACCGCGCCCTGGCCCGCCACGATCCGATATCTTGGACCGTTGCTTGACTATGGCAACGTCGCGATCATCGAACCCGGCGACGGCTATCTGATTGTGCTGGCCGGGCTGGGTCAGCTCTATGGCGAGGTTGGCGAAGTTCTGCCCAAAGGTGCGCCCATTGGCTTGATGGGCGGCGCTGAAACCAGCAACGATCAAGCGTTTTTGATCGCTGTTGAGGAAGGAACTGGCGCAGAGCGGTCGGAAACGCTTTATATAGAAATCAGAAAGAACGGAACGCCCGTGGATCCCAGCGACTGGTTCGCGGCAGGCAAGGATAGAAACTGATGAAGAAATTCGTGATGGCTGCCCTTGGTGGCACGCTGGCCGGTGCGATAATGACAACGCAGGTGGCTGGCCCCCTTGTGGCGCAAGATGCCAACAATAACGCGAGCGTCTACGAGCAACTCGATCTTTTCGGCGATATCTTCGAACGGATTCGCGCCCAGTATGTTGAAGAGGTCGAAGCCGGCGACCTGATCGAGGCTGCAATCGACGGGATGCTCAGCTCTCTCGACCCGCATTCGAGCTATTTGTCGCCCAAGGATGCGTCCGACATGCGTGTGCAAACGCGCGGATCGTTCGGCGGGCTTGGGATTGAAGTGACGCAGGAAGAAGGTTTCGTTCGTGTGGTTTCGCCGATGGATGGCACACCGGCTGACGATGCTGGCATGGAGTCGGGCGATTACATTACACATGTGGATGGTGAAAGCCTGATGGGGCTGACGCTTGATGATGCGGTGAACAGGCTGCGCGGCCCGGTCGGGTCCGAAATCATCATCACGGTTGTGCGCGAAGGCGTGGACGAGCCGTTTGATGTCTCCATCATCCGCGACACGATCAAGCTGACCGCCGCAACTGCGCGCGCGGTGGGCAATACCGTTGTCCTGCGTGTCACGACGTTCAATGACCAGACCTATTCGAATATGGCAGATGGGCTGAAGCGCGAGGTTGAGGCGCTGGGCGGCATGGACAATGTCGAAGGCATCGTGCTTGACCTGCGCAACAATCCCGGCGGCTTGTTGAACCAAGCCATCGCGGTCTCTGACGCCTTCCTTGAAAGCGGCGAGATCGTTTCAACGCGTGGCCGCGACCCCGGTGAAAGCGATCGCGTAAATGCCGAACCCGGTGATATTGCCGAAGCCAAGCCGATGGTTGTATTGATCAATGGCGGGTCCGCCTCTGCCTCCGAAATCGTTGCAGGTGCCCTGCAAGATCATCACCGCGCGATCGTCGTTGGCACCAAGAGTTTCGGAAAGGGATCGGTGCAGACGGTTATGCCGCTGGCCTCGGACGGGGCAATGCGGTTGACAACGGCGCGGTATTACACGCCCTCAGGCCGGTCTATTCAGGCGCTCGGTGTTTCGCCCGATATTGTGGTGCAGCAACCTCCGAGCATCCCCGAGGCCGAGAACGAAGAGGAAGAAACCCGCCGTCAGCGCACCGAGGCCGACCTGCGCGGTAGCTTGAACAATGACAGCCTGTCCGAGGACGAACAGCGTCAGATCGAAGAAGAACGCGAAGCCGCCGAAGAGGCTGCAGATCTGCGCGATGATGATTTCCAGCTGTCCTATGCGGTCGACCTGATCAAAGGTCTGTCCAAGATTGCCTTGGCGCAATAAGTGGATAATTCGCGTAAGGAAGGGGCCGCCTGACTGGGTGGCCCTTTCGCCGCGCCTTGCCATTCAAGGCGGCAGATGTCGCAACTCCGTTGCTATGAAAAGCAGAGGCCAGGATGACGCCAGAAGACATTGAAAAACTGCCCTACCGCCCCTGTGTCGGCATCATGCTGGCGAACGAGGCGGGTAAAATTTTTGTTGGGGAACGTATCGACGCCCCCAAGCTTGGCACCCGGACCGCATGGCAAATGCCCCAAGGTGGTGTCGACAGCGGCGAAGATCCGCGTGCGGCCGCCCTGCGCGAACTATGGGAAGAAACCGGCGTGACGCAGGATCTGGTCTCGGTCGAGGCGGAACTGCCCGAATGGCTGCCGTATGATCTGCCACATGACGTGGTCCCGCGCATCTGGAAAGGCCAGTTTCGCGGCCAGATGCAGCGGTGGTTCCTGATGCGCTTTCACGGCGATGACGCACAAGTAAACATTGAAACAGATCACCCCGAATTCAGTCGCTGGGCTTGGATGGACCCGAACGAAGTGGCGGACAAGATCGTGCCGTTCAAACGTGAAATCTATGCGCGAGTCCTCTCGGGTTTTCGGGACCACCTGTGATGCGGGGGGTGTTGGCACTGTTGTTTATCCTGGCGCCTGTGCCCGCGATTGCTTTGTCCTGCATGCCCTATAATGCGGTATCTGCCTATCAGATGGCAGATGGGTCACCCGATGATTATGTGGTCGTTCTGGGCGACCTGACCTTTGGTGAAAGTGGCCTGCCGAAGGTGGATTGGCAGCATCAAGAGGACGTAAAGCCTGACAATTTTCTAACTGGTCACATCACGGGCAAAAGCCTGACGAAAGACGGGTTCACCAACGGCTTTGATCAACCGGTCAAAATCAATGTGCAGTGCGCTGGGCCGTGGTGCGCGGGCCTGTCTCAGGGACAGCATTTGATGTTTCTCAAGCGCGACGGCGAACGCTACTTGCTTGAAGTCGACCCGTGCGGCGGATTTGCCTTTGGTGACCCTGACGCCGCAACCTTGCAAAAAATCAAAGCTTGCTTCAGGGGCGAGCGCTGCGAGGCTGACCTGCCGCGCTACTAGTGCGAAAAACACGCGCTTTCGCCCTTCGCAAACGCCCAAATGCCGCTATAACGGCGCCAGACACTCAAGCCGGAGGCCCCGCATGTCCTTTGACCGTTCGATCAAAATCGCCCCGTCCATTCTGTCCGCCGATTTCGCGAATTTCGGACAGGAAATTCAGGCCATCGAAGCCCAAGGCGCGGATTGGGTGCATGTGGACGTGATGGACGGGCATTTCGTGCCCAACCTGACCTTCGGACCGCCCGCCGTGAAAGCCTTCCGCCCGCATGTGAAAACCTTCATGGACGTGCATTTGATGATCGCACCGGTCGATCCCTATATCGAAGCCTACGCCGAGGCTGGTGCCGATATGATCACCGCACATGTCGAGGCTGGACCGCACATCCACCGCACGCTTCAAGCCATAAGGGCGCAAGGCGTGAAGGCTGGTGTATCGCTCAATCCCGGCACACCACTGGACAGCATTGAACATGTCATGGACCTTGTCGATATGGTGCTGCTCATGACCGTGAATCCCGGCTTCGGTGGCCAGAAATTCATCCACTCGGGGGTCGAGAAAACGCGCCGCCTGCGTCAGATGATTGGTGACCGGCCAATTCACATCCAGATCGACGGCGGCGTCACGACCGAAACGGCACCTTTGGTGGCCGAAGCTGGCGCAGATGTATTGGTCGCCGGATCTGCTGTGTTCAAAGGTGGATCTGTCGCGAAGCCTGACGTTTACGGCGACAATATTCGCGCGATCCGGGCCGCTGCCGAAGCGGGGCGTTAAACGCTGGCATTACACATGCGAATGAGTCTATGTTTCCTGAACCAAAGACAGGGAGGTAATCGCATGATCCGTTTCACCACCGCAATTCTGGCCCTTCTCGCAAGCCCAGCCCTTGCCGACGAAGACATCCCCGACCAGTATCCAGGGTCAGCGCTGTATGAAAAACCGGTCGAGGTGATCCCCGAAGTCTGGACCGCCATCGGAGCCACAGCGCCGCCGTCCTATGAAAACACCGGCCATAACAACAACCTGAGCTTCATCGTCACCGGCGATGGTGTCATTGTTGTGAACGCCGGTGCGAACTTCAAGCTGGCCGAAGCTCTGCACGCCGAGATCAAGGCCGTCACGGATCAACCCGTCAAGCTGGTGATCAACGAAAACGGCCAAGGCCACGCAATGCTGGGCAACAATTACTGGATTGCACAGGGGGTCGAGGTGCTGGCCCATGTCGATGCGGCAGAAGAGTTTGAAGAATATGGCGCTCAGATCTTCGAAGGCATGAAACGCTATGCTCGTGAAAACTGGGAAGGCACCGAACCGATGGGGCCGACCACTACGTTCGAGGACAAGCATGTCATCGATATGGGGTCAAAGCATATCGAGGTCTTGCACTCCGGCCCGGCCCACAGCCCCGGCGACATTCAGGTTTGGTTGCCCGAAGACAGCCTGATGATCGCGGGTGACATGGCGTTTCACAATCGCATTCCGCCCATCTTCGAAGACACCTGCACCAGCTGTTGGATCGAGACATGGGAAACTGTCTTTGCCCCGATTGGCGCGACCTATGTGATCCCCGGCCACGGCTACCCCACCAACATGGCGCAGGTCGAAGCGCATACGATCGGGTATCTGAAGCATCTGCGCGGCGAAATTGGCAAGCTTCTGGAAGACGGCGGAACCTTGGAAGAGGCGTATTACGTCGATCAATCTCCCTTCGCCCATCACGACACATTCGAAGAGCTTGCGACAAAGAATGCGGGGCAGGTCTATGCTGAAATGGAATTCGAATAGGCCGCAGTGATCAACCGGTTTTGGATCGCAACCTGTCCAGCACTTCACCAGATGCAAATCCGTCGGGCACAAGCCCGGACCGGGTTTGATAGGCCCGAAGCGCGGATTGGGTATTCGGGCCGCTGAACCCATCTGCACCGAGGGTGTCAAAGCCCAAGGCTGTCAACCGCTCCTGAAGTTCGCGCATACCTTCGCGGCCAAGGACGACATGGTCTTTCGGGCACTGCCTTTTCAGGCGTTTGCCTCCCTGCACCCTTTCGGCCAGGTATCCAGATGCAATGCCATAGGCTTCGGCGCGATTATACGTCAGTAGCACGTTGAAGTTCTCGAACGTCATGAAGGCTGGACCGGTTGCGCCAGAGGGCACGATCACCGAACAGCGACCATAGTCAGGGATTGGTGCCCCATCAGCTGCGACAACGCCCATCGCGGTCCAGTCGCCAACTGTGCGGGTCGTCGCGCGCCCAGTCAGGGCAAAGTCGAAATCTGCTGGCAAGGCGACTTCGATGCGGCAGGGGCGGCTGACCTTCCAGCCATGCTGGGCCAGATAGTTGGCGATCGAGGCGAGCCCGTCGGTAGGGTCCGTGCCCCAGATATCGCGACGTCCGTCGCCGTCGTGGTCAACCGCGTATTTCTGAAAGCTGGACGGCATGAATTGACCATGGCCCATTGCGCCTGCCCATGACCCTTTCATCGCCGACGGTGCGATATCGCCGCTTTCGATGATCTGCAATGCGGCGATCAATTCGGCTTCGAAGAAGTCAGACCGGTGGCCGGAATGGGCCAATGTCGCCAAGGCTGACAAAACGGACCAATCACCGCGGGTCTGGCCGTAATTCGTCTCGATGCCCCAGATGGCCACGATGACCTGCACATCGACCTTGTAGGTGGTCGCGATGTCGTTCAGCAAATCCCTGTGCGCCTTGAAGCGCGCGCGCCCTTTGCGCACGCGTGCTTCGGGAACGGCGCGTTCCAAGTAGTCGCAAATCGTCAGCGTAAACTCTGCCTGCGCCGATTGTTTTTCCAACACCCGTGGATCGGCTTGCAAATAGCCGCCACACAGCTTGAGCGTGCGCGGGGAAATACCCGCCTCGGCTGCGCGTTCTTCAAACGAAGAACGCCAAACGTTGAAATCCTGTTCCAACTCTGCACTGTTACGGACCAACTCACACCTCTAAAACATTTAAACGGGTCCCTTATGAACGAGACCTTTTGACCTTCTTTTTCAATTTCGCTGATTTCCGCTTCGCGTTCATGGGTTTCCGCGCCGCAGGTTTCCCCCTTTGGCGCCCTCGACTTTTCGGAAGTTTGCGCCCTTCGATGTCGAGCAGTTCAAGCGCAAGACCACCTGTCGTCGGAATGGCCTCGGCCAGCCGGACCGTGACCCGCTGACCCAGCCCAATGACCAGTCCAGTGCGTTCGCCGATCAGCTTCTGTTCCTCGGCGTCATGGCGGAAATATTCGTTGCCCAGCGTGCTGATCGGCACCAGTCCGTCAGCGCCCGTTTCATCCAGCTTCACGAACAGCCCAAAGCGCGCGATGCCCGACACGCGACCGGAAAACTCATTGCCCACCCGTTCAGACAGGAATGCGGCCAGATAGCGGTCATTGGTATCGCGTTCAGCCGCCATTGATCGGCGTTCCGTTTCCGAAATGTGCTGGGCCGTTGCCTCTAGCCGTTCGATATCCTCGGGGCTAAGGCCATCGTCGCCCCATCCGTGACCGGACACCAGCGCGCGATGAACGATCAAGTCGGAATACCGTCGGATGGGCGAGGTGAAGTGCGCATAGGATTGCAGCGCCAACCCGAAATGTCCATAGTTTTCAGGATAGTAGTAAGCTTGCGCCATCGAACGCAGCGTTGATAGGTTGACCAATTCGTCAAACTCGGTGTCCTGCGCCTGCGCCAGTAGATTGTTCAGATGGCGGGTTTTCAAAACCTGCCCCTTTGCCAAGGTGAAGCCCGAGGCCTGGGCAACTTCTCGCAGGGCTTCCAGCTTCTCAGGGCTGGGTTCTTCGTGCACACGGAACAGAAGCGGGCGCCTGAGCCGTGTCAGTTCTTCTGCGGCGGCGACATTGGCAAGGATCATGAATTCTTCGATCAGCCGATGCGCATCGAACCGTTCGGCAAAAGCGACTGAGGTGACCTTGCCATCGTCATCCAGAATGATTTTTCGTTCCGGCAGGTCCAAATCAAGTGGTTGGCGCGCGGCGCGGGCCGTTTTGGTTGCATGGTAGGCTTCGAAAAGCGGCGTGATCACCTCGTCCATCAAGGGGGCACATTTTTCGTTCGGTTGGCCGTCGCGGGCCGCTTGCACCTCGGCGTAGTTCAACGAGGCGTGGGATTTCATCAATCCCCGAATGAAGCTGTGGCTGATCTTGTTGCCCTGCGCGTCCAGCACCATACGCACAGCGATACAGGCGCGCGGCACGCCTTCGTGCAGGCTGCACAGATCGCCGGACAGGCGGTCTGGCAGCATTGGCACCACGCGGTCAGGGAAATAAGTCGAGTTGCCCCGCCGCCGCGCTTCATGATCCAGCGCTGATCCGGGAGTCACATAATGCGCGACATCGGCAATGGCGACCCAAACAACATGGCCGCCAGTGTTCTTCGGATTGTCATCTGCGTGCGCATAACATGCGTCATCGTGATCGCGCGCATCGGCCGGGTCGATGGTGATGAGCGGAAGGTGACGAAGATCTTCACGCCCATTCAAACCGGCTGGTTTCCAGCTGTCGGCCTCGGCGATTACATTGTCGGGAAAGGCATCGGGGATGCCGTGTTGATGGATTGCGATCAGGCTGACGGCTCGCGGCGCAGTTGGGTCACCAAGGCGCGCCACGATGCGTGCCCTTGGCAGCCCCATGCGCGCCTTTGGCCCGGATTGTTGCGCCTCGACCAATTCGCCGTCCTTTGCGCCTTCGTCAGCACCGGCGTCGACCATCCACTCCTTGTCTTGGCCCTTGTCGATGGGCACGACACGGCCACCTTCCGACCCTTTTCGAAAAATCCCGAGGATGCGGATCGGATTGGTGCCGATACGACGGATCAGGCGCGCCTCGTAGCCGTAGGGTTCGTCTTGCACCTCGGTCATCCGCGCCAGAATGCGTTCGCCGGGTTTCAGCGCGGGATCAGACCCTTTCAAAAGCAACAATGCGCGCGGTGGGGCGCCCGTGCCTTCCCATTCCAGCGGGGTCGCAAAAAGATCGCCGTCCGTGTCCGGGTCATCGACCCGCAAGACGGCAACAGGCGGTAACTTGTCCGCATCGCGATAGGTCTTTTTGCGCTTGGCCAAATGCCCCTCGGCCTCAAGTTCGCGCAAGATACGTTTGAGATCGATCCGCCCAGCCCCCCTGATCCCGAAGGCACGCGCGATGTCGCGTTTGCCGGTTTGGGTCGGGTTCTCGGAGATCCAGTGCAGGATCTCTTTTTTCGAGGGCAATTGGCTCATGCGAAATAGTCCTGAATGATGCGGGAATAAATGGATTTAAGCTGGGCAATTTGGGACACATCAACGCATTCATCGACCTGATGCATGGTTTTGCCAACCAGACCGAATTCAACCACGGGGCAGATGTTCTTGACGAACCGCGCGTCCGAGGTTCCGCCGGTGGTCGAGGCCTCGGGCCGTTGTCCGGTTTCGGCCTCGACCGCTGAGGCGACCAGATCAGACAGCGGGCCGGGTGGCGTGATGAAGCTTTCGCCTGACACGGTCACGCGCATCTCGATATCCACACCCGTGGCCTTGCTGACGCGCGCGACCTGATCGTCCAGCCAGCGGGTCAGACTGTCCGAGCTGTGGGCGTCATTAAAGCGGATGTTCGCGGTGGCGTGGCATTCTGCCGGGATGACATTGGTCGCCGGGTTGCCTGTGTCGAATGTGGTGACGGCCAAGGTGGAAGCGTCGAAATGGTCTGTGCCTTGGTCCAGTTCATGCGCCGCAAGTTCAGTGATCAGCTGCGCAAGGGCCGGAACCGGGTTCAAGGCGCGGTGCGGATAGGCGGAATGACCCTGAACACCGCGTGCGGTGAAATAGGCCGTCATTGATCCGCGTCGCCCGATCTTCATCATTTCGCCCATGGTGTTGGGGCATGTGGGTTCGCCGACGATGCAAGCGTCCATGCTTTCCCCGGCGTTGGCCATCCAGTCCAGGATCGCGATGGTGCCATCAGTGGCGTCACCTTCTTCGTCGCCGGTGATGGTCAGGATCAGTGACACGCCTTTGGGCGCGTCTGCGACGAAATCGATCGCGGCTGCGACCCATGCGGCGACACCGGATTTCATGTCGGTCGTCCCGCGACCAAACATGAAACCATCTTGGATCGTGGCGCCGAACGGATCAAAGGTCCAGGCATCAGTGTCACCAACCGGCACGACATCGGTATGCCCGTTGAACCCAAGCGTTGGCGCGTCTTTTTCGCCCCAGCGGGCAAACAAGTTCGCAATGCCGCCACGGTCTATGCGCGTGCAGTCAAACCCTGCGTTTGTCAGCAAATCTTCGAGAAGCACCAGTGCGCCACCTTCGTTTGGTGTGACCGACGCGCATTTCACAAGCCGCGCGGTCAGAGCGATCGGATCAGTTGGATCAAACGTGGGATTAGGCATCACTTCGGGCTCCTTTGAAACCTCTGTAATGCCTCGCGAAGGGCACTGCAAATGTGGCTTCAAGGCGACAGATTGCGCATGCACGACGCAAAAGTCACCAATGTATTAACAGCCGGGATATTTTCAGCCATATTAAGCCAAAAGAGCGACCTGAGGCAGGGTTGGCGAACCGTTTGCACGCGAAAACGCGGCCGGTTCCATTGAAGCAGTTTCCGCATATGGGGCAAGTCCTTGCCCTGTTTCGCGATCCGCTCTGCCTTTGGATTGGAGGCAGACGTGGCGACCGCAACAGAGCTATCTATCAACACCAACGCGAACGCCATCACCATGGCGCAGGAAATCTTTGGCGACGGGGTCACGGTTGTCGACGCTTCCTATTCCGGCGACAACCAAAGCTCGGCCACCTATTCAGGCGGTGACAATACGTCGCCCGGTGTCATGCCTGCTGACAGCGGCGTGATCCTGTCAACCGGTCGCGCGTCCGATTTCACCAATGGCAATGGCGGGTCGAACACCAACGTTCGTAACAACACCTCGACCAACACAGATGGCGTGGATCGGGACGACGATTTTGACGACCTTGCCGGCGCGCGCACCTTTGATGCGTCGTTTCTGGAGGTCGACTTCATCCCCGACCCCGGCGTCACCTACGTATCGATGCAGTTCGTTTTCTCGTCCGAGGAATATCCGGAATTCACCAACTCGGTCTACAACGACGTGGTGGGTGTCTGGATCAACGGACAAGAAGTCGAGATGACAATCGGCAGTTCCAGTGTCGGAAACGTCAACAACTCAGACAACTCGAACCTATACGTCGATAATACCGGCGACCAATACAACACCGAGATGGACGGCTTCACCCTGACCATGTCGGTCAAGATCCCAGTCATTGCGGGACAGGTGAATACCATCAAGGTTGGCGTCGCAGACGTGTCCGATAACGCGTATGATTCAAACCTGTTGATTGCGGGCGACAGCATCCAGTCGGACGTTCTGGCCTTTGATGATGACTACAACGTCTATCCCAACGGCACCAAAACCGTTGACGTTCTGGCCAATGATACGGTCGCCAATGGCGGCACGCTTGAAATCACCCACATCAACGGCATCCCCGTCAGCGCGGGCGACACCGTCACCCTGAACACCGGGCAATCGATTACGTTGAACGCTGACGGCACGTTGACCTTGGTCGGTGACGGCGACACGGAAGAGGTCAGCTTTACCTATAAGGTCGAAGACACCGTATCGGGTGAAAGCGATACGGCGATGGTCAGCCTGTCCTCCATTCCATGCTTTGTGGCAGGCACGATGATTGCAACACCCGACGGGCAGGTGCCGGTTGAAAGCCTTTTGCCGGGCGATATGGTGCTGACAGTCGACAATGGGCCGCAACCTATGCGCTGGATCGGGCGCCGCCGAGTTGATGCCGTGGACAGGTTTGCGCCAATCCGCATCAGCGCCGACACCTTTGGCGAACACGACACGCTGCTTGTCTCACCACAGCATCGGGTGTTGATCCGCGACGCCTTGGCCGAGCTTTTGTTCGGCGAAGGCGAGGTTCTGGTGGCAGCAAAAGACCTTGTGAATGACAAGTCCGTGCGCCGGATCGAGGGGGGCACGGTCGAATATGTCCATATCCTGTTTGACACCCATCAGGTGGTCTTTTCGCAAGGGCTGGCCACGGAAAGTTTTCTGCCGGGACCGCAAACATCGAAAATCTTCGAGCAGGACATCGTAGATGAAATATATAGCCTGTTTCCGGAAATCGACCCGGCCACAGGCGGGGGGTATTCTGCCGCCGCACGTCGCACCCTGAAAGCGCACGAAGCACGGGTGCTGATGTCACGCTCGGCCGTGGCCTGAGGCACTTGGATCGGGGGGTGGCTCTGGACCTTGCAAGGCTACCGTCTTAACCTGCCGCAACTGGTCGCGGCATCGGCAATAGGAATCCCATGAAAAAACTCCTGTATCTCTTGATCATTCTTCCTCTGTCGGCCTGTTTCGATGCCGATCTGTCGCTGACGGTTCATGACAGTGAAACGGCGACGATGTCGGCCAACATGACCATGGGGCCAGAGCTTATTCAGATGATAGCCTCAAGCGGGCAGGATCCCTGCGAAGACGGCGTTGGCGTCCAGAACGCGGATGGATCGTATAGCTGTCTGGTCGAGGAAACCGATACAATCGACAACCTGATCGCCAAGATCGAGGAAGAAGAGGCCAATGCAGGTGCGGCCGGCAGCGTCAATCCGAACACCGGTGTGACCATCGAACGGATGGAGGGTGGCTTGATCCGCCTGTCTTTCGATCTTCTCGAAATCAAGAGAAACGCGAGCGAGACAGGCATGGACCCCGCGATGCTGGGCGCGTTCCAGAGCGCGATGACCGGACATGGTATTCAGATGTCGATCAGGGCGAAGGAAATCATTTCGACCAACGGCTCTTTGTCCGAAGATGGCACGGTCGCGATGTTCGGCATCCCGCTGCCGGCCCTTCTGGACCCTGCGGCACAGCTGCCAGACTCGTTTGAAACTGTGGTGCGGCCTGACTGAACCGCCGTCTGGTCAGGACAAAAGCGTTTCGATCACACCCGGCAGATCTGCAGGTGTTTCGACCATTGCATCCGCATCCGACAGATCATCCGACCCGCCGTAGCCCCAGGTTACGCCGACAAACTTCATGTCCACCGCGCGCGCGGCGTTCAGGTCGTAATGGCGGTCCCCCACCATCACGCAGCCACCCGGGTCGGTTGACGTGTAGGCAAGCGCGTGGCGCAAAAGATCGCCCTTGTCGTTGCGCGTGCCGTCAAGCTCTGGCCCGAACTCGTGCGTCATATGCTGCGCCAGCCCGAAATGGGCGGTGATCTTACGGGCATATGCATGGGGTTTGGCTGTCGCGATATGCATCACATGCCGGGATTTGATGGTGCTCAGCGCCTCGGGGATGCCGTCGAACACGGTGCAGTCATACATGCCGCCTTCGTCTTCATAAAACGCCCGATAATGATCCAGCGCGGCCTGGGGGTTGGCCACGCCGAGCTTCTCAAAGCTCCACAGAAGGGCAGGGCCGATCACCCATTCCAGATCATCGGGGTGCGGGGCGTCTAGACCAAGAGCCTCTAGCGCTTTAACGACGCTGCCGGTGATTCCGGGCTTGGGGTCGGTGAGCGTGCCATCAAGATCCCAAAAAACGGTGCCCATCAGGTGTCCTCGTCGAAGAACGGTGTCATCTGCGCGACTATCACGCTGTTTTCTTTCAGCGCGCGTCCCATCAAGGTGCGTTCGTCACCGGGAATGTCATGCCCTTCGGCCAGACGTTCATCAAGGCTGCCATAGCCGTTCACATCCAACGGGGCCAAATCGGCTTGCTTCAGGATTGCAACGGTTTCGCGCACAGCTTCGGCTTCGTCCACGCCCGAGGCATAACAGACCAGCGCCGCGCCGGTCGCGCCGTCGGGCAGGCCGTCGCCGTCCTTGCGGCCGACCTGAACCAGCAGGGTGTAAACCTGATGGGGCTTTTTCGGTTTTTTCTCTTTTTCCATGCGGTGGGCTTAGGCCGCATCCGCGCTGGGATCAAGCCCGCCGTGTCACACCGCGAAGGTGCAGGCGGTTGGTGCTGTTTGGCTGCGGGTCTGGGCCGCTTCGGCGGCAAAACCGACCGCAATCAGGCTGCTGAGTAGAAGTAGACGTATCATGTGATCCTCCCATCGTTTGAGGGTGATACGGCGCAGGCCGGGTTTTACGTCACTTTTTTTGCAAAAGGGTTGAAAAAAGCGCGCCGCCCACGTGGAACGGCGTGCCCAGATGCTGGATTTACAAGCGATCAGTCGCGCAGCAGATCGTTGATCCCGGTTTTCGAGCGGGTCTTGGCATCCACGCGTTTCACGATCACCGCGCAATACAGGTTGACCCCGTTCTTCGACGGCATCGAGCCTGCGACAACCACCGAATAGGGCGGCACTTCGCCATACATCACTTCACCGGTTTCGCGGTCTACGATCTTGGTGGACTGGCCGATAAACACGCCCATGCCAAGCACCGATCCTTCGCGTACGATGCAGCCTTCCACGACTTCCGAGCGGGCGCCGATGAAGCAGTTGTCCTCGATGATGGTCGGGCCAGCCTGCATAGGTTCCAGCACCCCACCGATGCCGACGCCACCCGACAGGTGCACATTCTTGCCGATTTGCGCGCACGATCCGACGGTGGCCCATGTGTCAACCATGGTGCCTTCGTCCACATAGGCGCCAAGGTTCACGAAACTGGGCATCAGAACCACGCCGGGCGCGATGAAGGCCGATTTGCGAACGATGCAATTCGGGACCGCGCGGAAACCAGCGGCTTTCCACTGGTTGTCGCCCCAGCCTTTGAATTTGCTGTCAACCTTGTCCCACCAGCCCGCACCTTGTGGGCCACCCTCTTGCTGTTCCATGTCTTTCAGACGAAAGCCCAGCAGAACGGCTTTTTTCGCCCACTGGTTCACATGCCAATCACCATTGTCCTGACGTTCCGCCACGCGCAGCCCGCCCCCGTCCAAGGCGTTCAGCGTATCTTCGATCGCTTCGCGCGTTTCACCTTTGGTGGCGGGGGTGATCGTGTCACGCGCCTCCCAGGCGGCTTCGATGGCGGCTTCGAGTTGGGCGTTCGACATGGCAAAGGGCTCCGTGCATGGGGTTGGGCGAGTTTGGTTTCGATTGGGCTATAAGCGGGATCGGTGATTTGTGCAACGAATTGCGCCATCCCGATCCGGTTGCGCCTTGGTGCAATCGCGGCACTGGCCCTTCGCCGCCAAAGGCGCTAGCTCTTGGAAGAACGCATAAGAAACAGGATCAGTGCCCATGAATGACGACCGCAGCCATCCGTTCCGCGACAGCCATCAGGACCGTGAAGCGGCGCATCAAATACCCGATACGCCTCAAACCCGCGCGCAGGCGTATCGTCTGGCCTATGACGATCAGGAGTTTATGTGCCGCGATGAATTGCGGCCCGTGCGCTGGCAGTTGGAGCTGATGAAGCCCGAGCTTTTGATGCAGGAATACGGGGTGGAGAGCACAGTCGTCCTGTTTGGCGGCGCGCGTATCCCGGAACCTGCACAGAAGGACACGGCGCGGACCGAAACGCTGGCAGAGCTGTCACGGTTTTATGACGAGGCGCGCGAGTTTGCGCGGCTTATGACACTGCGATCCAAGGTGAATGGCCACCGCGAAAACGTGATTGTCACCGGCGGTGGTCCCGGTGTGATGGAGGCTGGGAACCGAGGCGCCGTGGACGCGGGCGGCGTGTCGGTCGGCCTGAACATCGTGCTGCCGCACGAGCAGGCGCCGAACGAATATGTGACGCCGGATCTGTGCTTCAACTTTCACTATTTCGCCATCCGCAAAATGCATTTCCTGATGCGCGCTGAGGTGATTGCCATCTTCCCCGGCGGCTTTGGCACGCTGGACGAGATGTTCGAAAGCCTGACCCTGATCCAGACCGGGCGCATGAAACGGGTGCCATTCCTGTTGTTCGGCCGCGACTTCTGGACCCGGATCGTGAATTGGGAGGCTTTGGCAGATGCCGGCACGATCAGCCCGGATGATCTTGAGCTGTTTAACTTCGTCGAAACCGCACAAGAGGCGATTGAGATCATTGACGGATGGGGCAAATCAAGCAAACGGACTGATATTCCGGGGCGGTAATTCGCTTATGTCTTGCGCGCCATTTTGGTTGCGCGCGCTTTTACTCGCGTCAACAATTTGGTCGACCATGGAAGAAAAATATAGCTGATAAGCACGACGTTGACCGAGACAAGCAGAACCGTGCGCGCCAAGTCGGGAATAGTTGCAGGCAAAAGCAAATCGGCGACATAGCCCAAGATGGCGCCGATGGCGACGATCCAGAAGATCAGGATCAAAACGATTTCGACCTTGCTGATGTGCACCTTCGGATTGAGGAGCGGGGCAAGTTCGTCGAACTGAATATTGTTCGCAGTCTCTTGCGGATGTGCATCCAGTTCCGCCAAGTGTCTTTTGCGCGCGTCGGAAGATTCCCACTTTTTGAGGTTCTTGCGTGAATCGAATGCAAAGACGTTCACCAGTTCGCAGCATTCGTCGTCGTGTGAAAGGCTGTTTTGATCTCCCAGATACCCCGGCTGATTGGCGGCTGTTTTCTGCAACTCTCGGAGCGATTGCATGATGTCTTGTTCGTATTCTTGCCGGAATCGACGAATGATGATGGAGACGATGGGACGTAGATTTTTTGGCAATTCAGCACCTTGCTTCAATTTTTTCGCGACACCGGCGATCACGCCGAGAGCCGAAGGGCAGCGGGCATCATGCGCTCGCTTACCCTTATCCTATTGCAGCCCCGATCTGCCGCTGTGACGTCTGCGCCTCGTCATTCTGCATCAGCTTTCGACTTCAAAGATCGGGTCGAAGCCGGCCCAGATCATGCGTTTGCCGTCGAACGGCATCTCAGCCATGTCTTTCCAGCGCGGGTCGTTTTCCATGCGCTTGGCAGCAGCTTCACAGGTTTCCTTGTCCGGCCATTCGATCCACGAGAATACGACGGCCTCGCCAGCTTCAGCCTTCACCGCGCGCTTGAAGTCGGTCACTTTGCCGTCCGGTGTAGTCTCGCTCCATGTCTCAACGATGCGGGTCGCGCCGTATTCCTGAAAGATCGGTGCGGATTGGGCGGCAAGGTCGCGATAGGCGTCCTTGCTTTTGATCGGCACCGGGATCAGGAACCCTTGAACATAGCTCATCTTGAAACCTCCACTTTAGGGGAGGGTGCCACCTATCGGGCACCGCCCGAACCATCAGCATAGCGCGACAGGCAGGGACCGTCTATTGCCCCAAGCCCGCCTCGGCCTCGATCTGCCGTTTCGACTTGCGCGCGCGTTCCGTTTCAGACTTCAACTGACCGCAGGCGGCCATGATGTCTTCGCCGCGCGGAGTGCGGATGGGGCTGGCATAGCCGGCCTTGTAGATGATGTCTGCAAACGCCCGGATGCGGTTGTTCGAACTGCGGGTATAGGGCGAGCCGGGCCATTCGTTGAATGGGATCAGGTTGACCTTCGCCGGGATGCCCTTGAGGCGTTCAACCAGGCGGCGGGCGTCATCATCTGTATCATTTACGCCGTTCAGCATCACATATTCAAACGTGATCCGTTCGGAGTTCGACAGTCGGGGATAGTCCCGTAGGACATTCAGCAACGTCTCGATATTCCAGCGCTTGTTGATCGGCACCAGCTTGTCGCGCACCTCGTCGGTGGTGGCGTGGAAACTGATCGCCAGAAGGCAGCCGATTTCTTCGGCGGTGCGGGCGATTTCCGGCACGACGCCTGACGTGGACAGCGTGATCCGACGGCGCGACAACTGAATGCCTTCCGGGTCCATGGCGATCAACATCGCGTCGCGCACATTCTCGAAATTATACAGTGGCTCGCCCATGCCCATCAGTACGATGTTGGACAGCAGTCGGGTTTCGTCCTTGGGCGCACCGGGTTCAGGCCATTCGCCCAGATCGTCGCGCGCGACCATGATCTGCCCGACAATCTCGGCCGATGTCAGGTTACGCACCAGTTTCTGGGTGCCTGTGTGGCAGAAGGAGCAGGTGAGGGTGCAGCCGACCTGCGAGCTGATGCACAGCGTGCCGCGACCTTCTTCGGGGATATAGACGACCTCGACCTCGTGACCGCCCGCGATGCGGACAAGGTATTTGCGGGTGCCATCTTCGGACACCTTCCGGGTCACGACCTCGGGAATTTCGATGACGAAATGCTCGGCCAGCAGCGCGCGGTAGGCCTTGGCAAGGTTCGTCATGACGTCAAAGTCACGCACGCCCCATTGGTAGATCCACTGCCACACCTGTCCGGTCCGCATTTTCGCCTGCTTTTCAGGTGTGCCCACAGAAATCAAAGCGTCACGCAATTGGTCACGCGTCAGACCCACGAGGTTGCGTTTGCCACCTTCGTCGGTCTTGCGGGGGATGGTCATAACATCCTGTGTGATCGGTGCTGTGGGGTCCATGGCGCGTTCCAGTTTGTGCAAGGCGGCAAGGTATAGTCCAGCAAACATAGCTTGTCACGCCATGGATTGCGCCATGGCGTATCAGAATGTCGTGAAGGGCCTGAAGCTTAACCGCCGCAGCGTTTGCCGGCTTCTTCGACCGCTGCCGTAAAGCCCAGAAGGCTGAACGTGTCCTTGGTCTTCGTCCCGCGCGCACTTTGGGCATTCGCAATCGCAGATGCCCCACGCTTCATCGCGGCAATGATCTTGGCATCATCCGCGGGGGATGCTGACCAAGCCCATTCGCCTTCGGTGAACAGTTGGAAATCGGTTCCGCCAACGTTCAACGTCACGGTCGACCCCGGAGCGAAAGGATAGCCACCGGTGAAGGAGACCTCTCCGTTGACCTTTGCGCCAGGTCGGTAGCTGACAAACAAAAGGATGTCGCCGCGTTTCACCGCAACGGCACGCCCGTTCTTTGTGTTCACCGTTTCCTTGGGACTGGAGACACTCCAACATTCCGTTGGGTTGTCCTCTACAAACACACTCCAATCGGTGTTTGCAGCGACCCGGTTCGAACTTTCCTGAGCGAAAACGCCCGTCGCGGAAAGCGACAGGCCCAGTGCGCAAATCGCGCCTGAAATCGTTCGTTTCATATCTAACACAGCCTCCAGCTGCCTCTGCCTCAAGCCCTTGCGCGTCCCAACCGTCTGACGCGGCCCTTGACTGTTGCGCTTGGGTCGTTTCCAAGTCTGTTCTTGGAGTTTAGCGCGAAATGCGCGCGTATTAAAAGCCCCTGCGGCGGAATTTCGCGCGTTTATTGGGAAAGGAGCCTTCAATGACCCAACCAGAGCAGCTTGTCGAGGTTTGGAGGGGTGATATCCTTGAAAGCCAGCACGCTGGTCACGCCGTTATTTGCAACGCGAAGGGCGAGATTGTTGAGGCATGGGGCGATCCCGATCAGGTGATCCTGCCGCGCTCCTCGGCCAAGATGGTGCAATCCCTTCCGCTGATTGAAAGCGGCGCCGCAGATGCCGCGGGTCTGACGACCGAGCAACTGGCGCTGTCTTGTGCCAGCCACCAAGGGGCGGCGATCCACACCGACCGCGTGACGCGCTGGTTGGCAGAAATGGGGCTGGGCGATGATGACCTGCTATGCGGTCCACAGATGCCTGACGATCGCGACGCCAAGGTTGGGTTGATCAAAACCGACACAAGCCCCTGCCGGATCCATAACAATTGTTCGGGTAAACATGCGGGATTCCTGACGTTGACCCGTCATTTGGGCGCCGGGGCGGACTATGTCGATCTGGACCACCCCGTGCAAACCGCCATCAAGGCCGCGTTTGAAGACATCACCGGTGAAGACAGTCCCGGATACGGGATCGACGGCTGCTCAGCGCCTAACTTCGCGTCCACGATGGCGGGCATGGGCCGCGCCATGGGGGCGTTTGCCGGGGCGAAGGCTGGCGCGGGCACGCGTCAGGACGCTGCCGTCCGCCTGCGAGAAGCGATGATGTTGCATCCCGAACTGGTCGCTGGTGAAACCCGTGCCTGCACCGAGCTGATGCGCGCCGCAAAAGGCAAGGCGGTGCTGAAAACCGGGGCCGAGGCGTTCTTTGTGGCGATTCTGCCGGATCAAGAGCTTGGCGTTGCGCTGAAAATCACCGACGGGGCCACGCGCGCGTCTGAATGCGCGATTGCGGCGATCCTTGTGAAACTGGGTGTTCTGGATGCGCGCGACCCGATGGTGAAGAAGCGGATGAACCCGGATGTGAAGAACTTCGCCGGGTTGACGACCGGAGAAATCAGGCCCTCCGCCGCGTTGCTTCGCTAAAACCACTCGGACAGCAGCTTCAACGCCAGCGCGCTTGAGGCAATCACAAGCACCGGTTTGATCAGCTTGGCCCCGATCCGGCTGGCAAGTGTTGACCCCAAATAGGCCCCGGCCATCTGGGCCACGCCCATCGCCAGCCCAAGCGCCCAAAGTGGTGGGGCGACGAGCATGAAGCCCACCAAGCCGCCGACATTTGACGCGAAGTTCAACAGCTTGGTGTGAGCAGTGGCGCGCAAGATGCCATAGCCCGCAAGGCTGACAAAGCCGATCATGAAAAACGCGCCCGTGCCCGGCCCCAGCAGCCCGTCATAGAACCCAATCAGCGGCACGAAGGTGACGGTGAAAAGAAACGGCGTGATCCGTTCGTGTTTGTCGATGTCGTCCAATCCGGGCTTCACCGCAAAGAACACGGCGACGGCGATCAGCAGGACAGGCAGGGCCAAGCGTATTACGTCGGTGGGCAAAGAGCTTGCCAAAAACGCCCCGATGACAGCGCCCGCAAACGACAAGGCAGCGGCTCGGATTTGGCGTCGCAGGTTCACGTGACCCGCACGAGCATAGGTGACAGCCGCCATGCCGGCGCCGAACAACCCCTGAACCTTGTTGGTGGCCAGTGCGGTGACAGGCGGCACCCCTGCCAACAACAGCGCGGGCAACGTGATCAACCCACCTCCGCCCGCAATGCTGTCCACAAATCCTGCTACGAAAGCGGCGCCCAGCAACAGCAACACAACTTCAGTTGTCAGGTCAAACACCGACAAACTCGGTCTTTGCGTAGCCTTGGATGTAAAGCAGTGCGGTCAGGTCGCCGTGGTTGATGCGGATATCACATTCGGCGGCGACCGAAGGTTTGGCGTGCAGCGCCACACCCGCCCCTGCCAGCCCCAACATACCAAGGTCGTTTGCGCCGTCACCGACCGCCATGACTTCGTCATGAGTCAACCCAAGTCTGGCAGAGATGTCGCGCAGCGCGGCAACTTTTGCCTCGCGTCCCAAGATGGGTAAACTGACCGTGCCCGATAGTTTGCCATCTGCAATCACAAGCGTGTTCGCCCGATTTTCATCGAAGCCAAGGGTTTGGGCAACATGGGCGGTAAAAGCGGTGAATCCGCCTGATACGAGTGCCGCATAGGCGCCATTCGCCTTCATCGTCGCCAACAATTCGCGCCCGCCGGGCATAAGCGTAATGCGGTTTGAAAGCACGTCTGCGATGACGGTTTCAGGCAATCCCGCCAACAGTCCGACGCGTTCCTTTAGCGCGCCGTCAAAATCAAGTTCGCCGTTCATCGCGCGCGCGGTGATGTCTTTCACACGGTCCCCGACGCCGGCTTCGTCCGCCAGTTCGTCGATGCATTCCTGCTGGATCATGGTCGAATCCATATCCGCCAGAAGCATCTTCTTGCGACGCCCCTTGGAGGGTTGAACCACCAGATCGACACCCAGCTCTTGTAGCTCTGACCAGACCTCCCACTGATTTGAAGGCAGGCGCTGCAAGTCGAACTCGGCGGCCTCGTCTGCGGAAAGCCATATCGCATCGCCGCCGCCCCATGCGTTGCGCAGGTTGTCGACGAGGGCGGGATCCAAATTACGTGCCGCCGGAACGGAAAGGAGTGTCGCGGTATACATGGGATTGGGCCGTCCAGTCAGAGAAATAGCTCTTTTTGCTTTTCAATCAGTGCAAGCAATGGCGCGCGCTTGCGGTCCACTGATCGAAGCAAGTCGGGGTGTTCAGACCGGAAGCGAGCCACAAAGTCATTGCCCTTTTTGCCGGGAAGTTTCTTGTGTTGTTCTTCGACGCCTTCAGGCGGCACCGGCATGCCCAGCTTTTCGGCCAGAAGACGTGTGGCTCGGTCTGGGCCAAGGGCGTTCGTCATCTCATAGGAAAACCGGAAGCTGTCCAGCTTGGCCCGCGCGATCAAGGCCTCGGTCCGGCGCTCCATCCAGACAATCCGCGACATCGCCGCGCGGATTTGTCGGGCGTCGTAGTGAAACTGGTCATCGGCCTGCGCCAGGGCGTCCGAGCTGACATGCGGCGAATGGGCCACTTGTGTCTGGATCAGTCGTGAAACGGAAACAGCCTGCGACAAGATATCTTCGCGGATTAGCCATGCCGTTTTATGCGGTTGATAGAAGGACAGGAAACGAGCGCCCGTCGTAAACGCATAGACAATTTGTTTGTAGGTGATCTCCAACCCGAAATGACCGTTCTTCTGCTGCTGTCTTTGTATCAGCTCGACATATTCGCGCAGATTGCGAGCCGAATGACGTTTTGCGATCTGGTCGAGGAAATTGGGATTGAAGAACTCGCGGGGGCGGTTGGACAGTTCAGCATCGGCAATCAGCCCGCTTACCCGTGTGCTGCCGCTGCGGGGGGTAAAGAAAATCGCATACCGATTGGCCGGCGCGGGCTTCGACATGATCTTGTCGAACTTGCCTTGCTTGAATGACCCGTGGGCGAAAAAATCGCGCCGTCTTTTAATCAGGCTCATGATGAAGCGGGGATCAGCAAGCGGCATGTCGATTCCTTGGTTAGACGCGGGCACTCTGACCATGGGCGCGCACCTTGTTGCAAGGGCATTGTTGGGAAATTCAGCCCCGAAAGTTTCCGATCGGCGTCAAACATGCCGTTTGAACCTGACAAAGCGACGCATTTCGGCACTTTTCCGTCTTGCGCGCCTGTCTTGCGACCTCTAGTCCGGTGCGTGGGACACCCCTCCCCAACGAGGGGCACATATCTGCGAGGGTATCATGATTGATATTGCACAACCGGCGACGCGGCCGGCAAATCCGCGTTTTTCTTCTGGCCCCTGCGCCAAACCCCCCACATGGACCTTGGATGCTTTGTCGGACGCCGCGCTTGGCCGTTCGCACCGTGCCGCCATTGGCAAAGACAAGCTGAAAGCGGCGATCGAAGGCACGCGCGAGGTGCTGGGCATTCCGGCAGACTACAAAATCGGCATCGTTCCTGCGTCAGATACTGGCGCGGTCGAGATGGCGATGTGGTCGCTTCTGGGCGCGCGTGGGGTCGAAGTGCTGGCATGGGAAAGCTTTGGCGCCGGTTGGGTTGCGGATGTGACCAAGCAGCTAAAGCTGGACGCGGTGACCAGGACCGCCGATTACGGCGAGCTGCCTGATCTGGCGACGGTCGATTTCACCAATGACGTTGTTTTCACCTGGAACGGAACGACCTCGGGCGTGCGCGTGCCGAATGGTGACTGGATTCCGGCGGGGCGCGAAGGTCTGACGATTTGCGACGCGACCTCTGCCGCGTTTGCCATGGACCTGCCGTGGGACAAGCTGGATGTAACCACGTTCAGCTGGCAGAAAGTGCTGGGCGGCGAGGCTGCGCACGGTATCCTGATCCTGTCGCCGCGCGCGGTTGAGCGTCTGGAAAGCTACACCCCCGCATGGCCGCTGCCGAAAATATTCCGCCTGACCAAAGGTGGTAAGTTGATCGACGGTATCTTCTCCGGTGCGACGATCAACACGCCGTCGATGCTGGCGGTCGAGGACTATCTGTTCGCCCTAGACTGGGCGCGTTCGGTTGGCGGGCTGGAAGGTCTGATCCATCGTGCGGATGCCAACACCAAGGCCATCGCAGATTTTGTCGAGATGCGCGACTGGATCGACTTTCTGGCGTATGACCCGGCGACGCTGTCGAACACGTCTGTCTGCCTGAAGTTCACCGATGATCGCATCAAGGACGGGGCTGCGTTTGCAAAGGCCGTCGCCAAGCGGCTGGAAGCCGAAGGTGTGGCGCTAGATGTCGGCGCATACCGTGACGCACCCGCTGGTCTGCGCATCTGGTGCGGTGGCACGGTCGAGGCGTCGGATGTCGAAGCCCTGATGCCGTGGCTCGACTGGGCGTTCAACACCGAGATCGCTGCGCAATAAATTTTCGCCCTGCGCGAAAGGCGCGGGGCTTCCCCCACTCATCTTTGTGAAAAGGACCAGACACATGGCCCCCAAAGTACTCGTATCTGACAAACTGTCCGAAACCGCCGTCCAGATTTTCCGTGATCGCGGGATCGAGGTCGACTTCGAACCCGCGCTGGGCAAGGACAAGGACGCTTTGCTTGCCAAGATCGGCGATTATGACGGTCTCGCGATCCGCTCGGCGACCAAAGTGACGGATAAACTCCTTGACGCCGCGCCGAACCTGAAAGTGGTTGGCCGCGCTGGGATCGGCACCGACAACGTGGATAAAACGGCTGCGTCGAAAAAGGGTGTGATCGTCATGAACACACCGTTCGGCAACATGATCACCACCGCTGAACATGCGATTGCGATGATGTTCGCCGTGGCGCGCCAGATCCCTGAAGCCTCAGCATCGACCCATGCAGGCAAATGGGAGAAATCCAAGTTTATGGGGGTCGAGCTGACGGGCAAGACCCTTGGCGTTATCGGTGCGGGCAACATCGGCGGCATCGTTTGTGATCGGGCGCTGGGCCTGAAAATGAAGGTCATCGCCTATGACCCCTTCCTGAGCGAAGAAAAAGCCAACAGCATGGGCGTCGAAAAAGTCGAACTGGATGACCTTTTGAAACGTGCCGACTTCATCACCCTACACGTCCCGCTGATTGAACAGACCCGCAACATCCTGAGCCGCGAAAATCTTGAGAAAACCAAGAAAGGCGTGCGGATCATCAACTGCGCCCGTGGTGGTCTGGTCGACGAAGAAGCCTTGGCTGATCTGCTGAAATCCGGACACGTGGCAGGCGCGGCGTTTGACGTGTTTGCGGTTGAGCCCGCAACCGAAAACCCGCTGTTCAACCTGCCCAACGTGGTCTGCACCCCGCATCTGGGGGCCGCAACGACTGAAGCGCAGGAGAACGTTGCGCTTCAAGTGGCCGAGCAGATGTCGGACTACCTTCTGACGGGTGCCGTGCAAAACGCGCTGAACATGCCGTCGGTCACTGCCGAAGAAGCCAAGGTCATGGGGCCGTGGATCAAACTGGCCGAACATCTGGGCGCTTTTGTAGGTCAGCTGACCGAAGGGCCGATCAAGGCGGTAAACATCCTTTATGATGGTGTCGCGTCGGAAATGAACCTGAAGGCGCTGGACTGTGCCGTGCTGGCGGGTTTGATGAAGCCCGTCTTGCCGGATGTGAACATGGTGTCCGCACCTGTTGTGGCAGCGGATCGCGGCATCAAATGTTCAACGACGACCCAAGCCAAGGGCGGGTCGTTTGATGGCTATATCAAGCTGACCGTGGTGACCGAAAACCGCGAACGCTCGATTGCGGGCACGGTGTTCTCGGACGGCAAGCCGCGGTTCATCCAGATCAAGGGCATCAATATCGACGCCGAGATCGGCAGCCACATGCTTTACACCACCAACAACGATGAGCCTGGCATCATCGGCGCGTTGGGAGCGACAATGGGCAAGCATGGCGTGAACATCGCAAACTTCACCTTGGGCCGCAAAGACACCGGAGGCGACGCCATTGCATTGCTTTATGTCGACAATCCGACGCCCGAGCCGGTTTTGAAAGCCCTGTGCGACACGGGTCTGTTCAATTCGGTCAAACCGCTGGCGTTTGATATCTGATTTCGTGTGAAACCAATCTGAAAGCCCCGGTCTGGCACCGGGGCTTTTCATTTGTGCCCGCCCCGCTAAGTTGACTGCATGAAGGAGGCACCCATGCGCATATACGCAATTGGCGACATTCACGGACATCTGGACAAGCTTAAGGCTGCCCACGCCCTGATTGCCGAAGACAGCGCGCGGTGTGGGGATATCGATGCGCCTGTGGTGCATATCGGTGATCTTGTCGATCGCGGTCCGGACAGTCGCGGCGTGATCGACTATCTGATCGAAGGCCGGGCCGCTGGCAAGAAATGGGTGGTCCTGAAGGGCAACCATGACCGTATGGCCGCCATGTTCTTGCGCGACCACCCCTTGGTCGACACGCAGCTTTTGATTGATCACAACTGGCTGCACCCACGCATTGGCGGGGTCGAGACTCTGGCCAGCTATGGTGTTGGTGTGCCTGAGGGCATTCGCACCTACCAGCTTCACCCGAAAGCACGCGCTGCCGTACCAGAGCGCCACCGGGCGTTTTTGGAAGAACTGCCTGTGCTGCACCGCGTCGGCGATCTGTGCTTCGTCCACGCAGGCATCAGGCCCGGTGTCGCGCTTGAGGCGCAGGAAGAGGACGATCTGTGCTGGATCCGTTCGGAATTTCTTGAAAGCACCGACGATCACGGCCCACTGATCGTGCACGGGCACACGCCGGTCGATCACGTGACACATTATGGCAACCGATTGAACATCGACACCGGGGCGGGGCATGGCAAAGCCCTTTCCGCGGTCGTGATCGAAGGTCGGGAGGCGTGGCTATTGACCCCAGAAGGGCGCGTTCCCGTGCTGCAGGCGCGTTGATCAGGGGGTGATTGGGGCGTCTTGCACAGGTGCTGCCGCTGACAGATCACTGCGGATGCGGATCATGTCGCCAAGCGTGGTCGTGCCGGGCGCGATCCGTGGGGCTAGCTGCAGCATCTGACGTGGCGCGCGCGTCGCCGCTGCCAAGGCTCGCTCAAGGCTTACGCCGACCTGATTGACCATGACGTGAAGGGCGCGCGTCAGGTCCAGATCTGCCCCCGCCAAGGTGCCGTCCTCCAAGGTCAACCGGCCGTCGAGCCGCGAAATGCGCCGACCTTCAAGGTCGAACTGGGTCTCATCCGTCCCGGCAACCGCCATGGCGTCACTGACCAGAAAGATCTCTCCGGGGCCGGTCTTCGCATCCCAAGCCGCGCGCATCGTGGCGGGATGCACGTGTATCCCATCGGCGATCAGACCCGAGGACAGCGCCCCCGAGGCAAGCACCGCCCCCACGACGCCGGGTTCGCGATTGCCAAGCGGGCTCATTGCGTTGAACAGATGTGTGGCGCAGCGTGCGCCGACTCGCGCATAGGACAGGCAGGTCGCATAGTCGGTGTCGGTGTGGCCAAGCGACACGATTACACCGGCGGCAGCCAAGGCGAAAACCTGTTCTTGCGTCACGTTTTCTGGGGCGATCGTGACCATAAGCGCGGGCAATTGTGCCGCCGCCTCTAAAAGCGCGGCAAGATCCTGTGCCTCCATCGGGCGGATAAGGGCCGCATCATGCGCACCCTTCCGGGCAATCGACAAATGCGGGCCTTCAAGATGCAAACCGGCAACGCCCGGAACGCCTTGCCCTACGGCATCTATTGCCGCGCCGATCGCCGCGCGGGTCTTGTCCGGTGTGTCGGTGATCAGCGTCGGAAGAATAGCGGTGGCGGCAAGGCGACGGTGGGCCTGCGCGATACGTGCGATCGTGTGGACGCTGGGGTCCGCGTTGAACATGATCCCATCCCCGCCATTGACTTGCAGATCGACATAGCCGGGGCTCAGGATATCTCCGCCCAAGTCGACATGGTTCCCCGATGGCGGCCAACGATCTTCCCGCTCGACGGCGATCAGCTTGGCATCCTCGAACCGGGCGACATGCTTTTCAAGCAGGTTCGCACCGTCGAAAATCAGACCGCCGCCAAAGGTGAGGCTGGATTGGGTCATACTGTTTCGGTCACTTTCTTAAGGTGGCGCGGGGCGTCGGGGTTGATATTGCGAGCCACAGCCACCGTTTCAACCATGCCATAGAAAGACACGATCGCCGCGACAGGATCGGTGATCCAGTGGTCGGTGCGCACATGGGGCAGGTGGTCAGCTTTCTTGACCCGCTGCGTGGTCGCAAAGACCCGTGCGCCTTTGTCTGCAAGGGCATCCGCGACTTCGGCGATGCTGTCTTCGGCTGCATCACCCGCTGCAAATGCGATGACGGGAAACCCCTGCCCGATGATGGAAACGGGTCCGTGCAGCACTTCGGCCGACGAATAGCTTTCGGCGTGGATCTGGCAGGTTTCCTTGAACTTCAAAGCCGCTTCATTCGAGATTGCCCAAGACGGCCCACGCCCCAGCGTAAAAAGGGATTGCCCGCTGATGGAGTCTGCAGCTGCGGACCAATCGCAACGTGTCGCGGCCGCAAGATGCTGAGGTAGCGCTCGGATCGCTGCCAGAAGCTCTTCATCCTGCTTCAGCTCGGCGATCAACCACAACCCAGCGACCAGAGAGGTGACGAAGGTTTTTGTCGCCGCCACGCTGAGTTCGGGACCCGCATGAATTGGCAAGGTCGCGGAAGTGGCTTGGGCAAGCGGCGACGTGGCGTTATTGGTGATTGCAACGGTATAAGCCCCGGTAGCGGCGAACGCCTCGGTCAACCGCACGATGTCGGGGCTTTTGCCCGATTGCGAAACCGACAGGCAAAGCGCGCCTTCGGCGGCAACCGAAACGCCATAGATTGACTTGATCGACGGCCCGACGGATGCCATGGGCAGCCCCAGCAACAGCTCGCTTGCGTATTTCAGATAGGTGCAGGCGTGATCGGACGATCCGCGTGCGACGGATAGCAGGAACCGGGGGTCGAGCGCTCGAATATCGGCCGCCGCGTCGGATATCGCGGTGGCCCCTTCAGTCAAAAGCCGGTCAACCGCGACTGGTATTTCGTCGATTTCACGACGCATCTGGGTCAGAGTTTTGGACATGGTTTGACAGCCTTTTCAGTTCGACAAACGCAGCTCTGCCACGAAATCGTAGGCATCACCGCGATAGATGGACCGGGTCAGTTCCGCGACCCGTCCGCTTTCCAGATAAGAGGTGCGCTGGATGCTCAACCCCGCCGTCCCCTCTGCCACGCCCAGAAGCTCGGCCTCTGCCGCTTCAAGGTTGATGGCCGAAATTTTCTGTATGGCGCGGATGGGTCGGTTCCCCGTGCGCTCCAGAATATCATAAAGCGAGGTGGTAACCTCGATCGGGTTGGGCAGGATATCCAGCGGCAAGGCCGCGCATTCCAGCGCCATTGGGCGCCCGCCGGCCTCGCGCAAGCGATAGATACGCGCGACAGATTCGCCCGCAGCCAACCCAAGGGCCAACACCTCTTCCGGGGAGGGGATGAAGACCCCGCGCTCCAGCCATTTTGATGTGGTGTCCAGCCCGCGCCGCCTCATGTCTTCGGTGAAGGACGTCAGATGGGACAGTGATTGCTCAACCCGCGTGACCTGTTCGCGCACGAATGATCCAGATCCCTGACGTTGTTCGATGGAGCCCTTCTTGACCAACTCGTGAATGGCCTTGCGCACCGTCACCCGCGACAAATCGGTGATCTCTGCGATCTCTCGTTCTGGCGGAAGTGAGCTGTTGGGGGCAAGAATGCCGGTCTCAATTCCTTCTTCGAGGCGCCGGCGCAGCTGCACATAGCGCGGACCTGCCGATGGGCTGAGCCATTCTTTGGGGCGCAGAAAGTCAGAGACGTTCATGGCTGACATCCCTGCAAAAATCCTGGGCCAGCGCCACGGCGCCATCAAGGGGTTCACCCAGCGGCGCGGCGAGGTCGTGCTGCATCGCGCTGGGCAAATAGGGGGCGAAATGCGGGCCAATGCCGCCGGTCAGGCAGATCGTGGTGCCGGGCACCCAGCCCAGCGCCTTCAAGATGTCCGAAATCGCATCTGATGCGTCCTGCAAAATGCCCTTCGCAAGCTGGTCGCCCTGTTCGGCGCACCGGGTCACGTCGCGCGCAATAGCGCCGAAATCGACAGCCGTGGCTGCCGCGGCCCAAGCCACGATCCCCGCGGCTCCGCCGTGGCGCTGCAAAAGAAGGTTGGACAGATCCGCCTCGGCCCGCAGTCCGTCGACAACGTCAAGGGTCTGGCTCAGCGCGCGCCGCCCTACCCATTGTGCCGAAGACGGATCGCCCAGAACAGACCCCCACCCGCCGACCAGGCGTGTCGCGCCATTCATGCGCGCGGCAACAAATGACCCGGTGCCGCAATGCGCGATCATCCCGTCAGACGCGCCCAACGCTCCGCGCAAAGCCGCCGTGCGGTCGTCTTCGATGCGAACATGGGTAAATGGCATCGCAGACGCCAGCCGATCAGTGATTTTCTGGTCGATTGCGCCCGCCAAGCCAAAATAGGCCGGAATGCTTGCAATGGTGGCCCAATCCAAACCAGCGCGCATTACCAACGCTTCGATCCCTCGCGTGATTTCGCTGCACGCGGCGTCAAAGTTGGTCGAAACATTTGCCGACCCTGTCTCAATCACGATGCGTTCATTGGCGTGCGAAAAGGCAAAGCGACAACGCGTTCCGCCACCATCGACGGCTATGACCGGGTGATTTTTCGAGTCTCTCATATAAATACCTATAAGATACCTTTGAGGTAAATAAAAGACCGAAACATAACCAAAGCAGCTTGGATGGGGGTATTTCACTCCAATACCGCCCAGTTACGGCGAAAAAAGTAAATGGTAGACAAATGGTATCTAAAAGGTATGATCGACTCGAACCAAGGGGGGAATCACGTGACGGCCAACGCCACAGAGCAATTGCACGGTGAAGCCATTGGCCTTGATGCGCGCCCGGCAATACATGCCGCGGCCCTTCTGGCAGAGGGTCAGATCGCCGCTGCGATGGCTGTGCGCGCCGCCACCTCCCAGATCAGCGATGCCGCAGACGCGATCGCTGACACCCTGCGGCGCGGTGGCGTTTTGCGCTATGTCGCCGCGGGATCATCAGGGCTGATGGCCGCTGCTGATGCGCTGGAGCTGGGCGGCACATTCAGCATTCCATCCCGGCAGGTGCAAATCCTGATGGCAGGCGGCATACCCACCACATCCGAAATGCCCGGTGACACAGAAGACGATACGGCTTCTCTTGCCGACGCTCTGTCCGGGCTCAGTGACAACGACACTGTCATAGCTGTGTCCGCCAGCGGGACCACACCCTATACGTTGGAAGCTGTCCGTATCGCCCGCAAGGCAAGCGCTACGGTGATCGGCATTGCCAATAACGCCGGGTCGGCACTTTTGACCAGCAGCGACCATCCCATTCTTCTTGCAACCCCACCCGAGGTCATTTCTGGATCAACCAGAATGGGGGCGGGCACGGCGCAGAAAATTGCGCTGAACATGTTGTCTACGCTTGCGGCCGTTCGGCTGGGTCATATCCATGATGGTATGATGGTCAATCTGCGGGCCGACAACGCCAAGCTGCACCAACGCGCCAACGGTATCGTATGCCGCATTGCGGGTGTAGGGCCCAAGGCCGCCGCGACTGCGCTTGCGGCAGCAAAGGGGAACGTAAAATGTGCGGTCCTTGTGGCCGCCGGCGCGTCGTCCGTCGAAGCTGCCCGTCTATTGTTACGTGAGACGGGTGATCACCTTCGCCCCGCATTGGAGCGATTGAACGCAATACAATCTTGAATTGGTAATTCTGGGAGGAACCAAATGAAACGCAACCTGATGACACTGGCACTGGCCAGTTCAGCCCTTGTCGCGACCAGCGCCTATGCTGAAGATGTCACGCTGACCATTGAAAGCTGGCGCAACGATGACCTGACACTTTGGCAGGACAAGATCATCCCCGCTTTTGAAGCCGAACACCCTGGGATCAAGGTGAATTTCACTCCGTCGGCCCCTGCCGAATATAATGCCGTGCTGAACTCGAAGCTGGACGCAGGATCGGCGGGTGATCTGATCACCTGTCGCCCGTTCGACGCGTCACTTGCGCTTTTCGAAGCCGGGCACTTGGCTGACCTGAGCGGTATGGAGGCGATGGGCAATTTCTCGGACGTGGCGAAATCCGCGTGGCAGACGGACGATGGTTCAGCCAGCTTCTGTGTGCCGATGGCTTCCGTCATCCACGGCTTCATCTACAACAAGGATGCCTTTGCCGAGCTGGGGATCGAAGCGCCAACCACCGAGGATGAATTCTTCGCTGCCCTTGAGACAATCAAGCAAGACGGCACCTATATCCCGATGGCCATGGGCACCAATGATCAGTGGGAAGCCGCCACAATGGGCTATAACAACATCGGTCCAAACTATTGGAAAGGTGAGGAAGGTCGGCAGGCGCTGATCAAAGGTGAGCAAAAGCTGACCGACCCGCAATGGGTTGCGCCTTATGCGACATTGGCCAAGTGGGCGCCTTATCTGGGCGACGGTTACGAGGCACAGACCTATCCCGATAGCCAAAACCTGTTCACGCTGGGGCGTGCCGCGGTTTATCCGGCCGGGTCATGGGAAATCTCGGGCTTCAACGCGTTGGTTGATTTCGAAATGGGCGCCTTCAAGCCACCTGTGCAAAACGCGGGCGACACCTGCTATATCTCGGATCACACCGATATCGGCATTGGCATGAACACGAAATCTGCCAACCCAGACGCTGCAAAGACCTTCTTGGCATGGGTTGCATCGCCTGAATTCGCCTCGATCTTCGGCAACGCGCTGCCCGGGTTCTTCCCGCTGTCAGAGACGCCGGTTGAAATGGAAGACCCGCTTGCGAAAGAATTCGTAAGCTGGCGCGGCGAGTGCGAAAGCACCATCCGGTCGACCTATCAGATTCTGTCGCGCGGCACGCCAAACCTCGAGAACGATACATGGGGTGCATCGGTGGCTGCGATCAAGGGTGCTGAAACACCCGAGGCGCTTGGCCAAAAGCTGCAAGACGGTCTCGCCAGCTGGTACGCACCGCAACAATAAGCCTTGCGTTGTAGCAAATTGCCCGAACGCGCGACACCCGTGCGTTCGGGCCACCGACCGGAGTTTCCCATGCAAAAACCTCGCATCCGCTGGCATATCGCCGTGTTCCTTGCCCCCGCGGTGCTGGTTTACACGGCGGTCATGATCTTCCCCCTGTTCAACACCTTGCGGCTGGCCCTGTTCAGCAAGGTCGATCAGGAACGTGTCTTCGTCGGGCTCACGAACTTTCGCACCCTGTTTGGCGATCCCATCTGGTCCGAACAATTCTGGAACGCGCTGGGCAACAATTTCTGGTTCTTTATCGTGCATATGCTGGTGCAAAACCCGATTGGGGTGGCGCTTGCCGCAATCCTGTCTCATCCGCGCTTGCGCTTTGCAGCGCTCTATCGGTCGGCCATCTTCATCCCGACAATCCTTAGCTTCGTGATCGTCGGATTTGCCTGGAAACTGATCCTGTCGCCGATCTGGGGCATTGCACCTTCCATGCTGGATGCGGTTGGCCTTAAGGCCCTGTTCGCGCCGTGGCTGGGCAAAGAGGAATACGCGCTGACGACGCTGGCGCTGATTTCGGTCTGGCAGTTCGTCGGGATCCCGATGATGCTGATCTATGCGGCCCTTCTGTCGATCCCCGAAGAAATACTGGAAGCCGGAGAGATTGACGGCATCACCGGGCCGTCCGCCTTCTGGAAAATCAAACTGCCTCTGATCCTGCCATCCATCGGGATTATCTCGATCCTGACATTTGTGGGCAACTTCAACGCCTTCGACCTGATCTATGCCGCACAAGGCGCGCTGGCGGGGCCGGATTTCTCGACCGATATCCTTGGCACGTTCATGTATCGCACCTTCTTTGGCTTCCAGCTCCAACTGGGTGATCCGCATATGGGGTCCGCGATCGCCAGCGCCATGTTTGCGATAATCCTGATTGGCGTTTGTCTTTACCTTTTTGGCATCCAAAGCCGGATGCGCCGATATCAGCTGTAAGGAGCATGTGACGATGAACAAGGCCCGCACAAATCCGCTCAATACCGCTGCAATGCACGGCGCGCTGATCCTTTACACGCTGATTGCGCTGTTCCCGGTCTTCGTGATCCTGATCAACAGCTTCAAGACACGAAAAGCGATTTTCCGCGAACCACTGGCGTTACCGGACGCCGACAGCTTTTCGCTGATTGGGTATCAGACCGTGATGAAGCAGGGGGATTTCTTCCTCTACTTTCAAAACTCGCTGATCGTCACGGTCGCGACGCTGTTTTTTGTGCTTCTGTTTGGCGCCATGGCGGCCTTCGCACTTAGCGAATACCGCTTTAAAGGCAATACGCTGATGGGGCTATATCTGGCGCTTGGCATCATGATCCCGATCCGTATTGGCACCGTCGCGATTCTAGAGATGATGGTGGCCACAGGGTTGGTGAATTCGCTGTGGGCTTTGATCCTTGTCTATACGGCGCAGGGGCTACCACTGGCGGTGTTCATCCTGTCCGAGTTCATGCGACAGGTCAGTGACGACCTGAAGAACGCCGGGCGGATTGATGGGCTGACCGAATACACAATCTTCTTCAAGCTTGTGCTGCCGCTTGTGCGCCCTGCCATGGCGACGGTCGCGGTGTTCAACATGATCCCGATCTGGAACGACCTGTGGTTTCCACTGATCCTTGCTCCGGCCGAGGAAACCAAAACGCTTACCCTGGGCAGTCAGGTCTTTATCGGCCAATTCGTCACAGACTGGAACGCGGTGCTGTCGGCGCTTTCCATGGCGATCCTGCCGGTTTTGGTGCTCTACGTCATTTTCTCGCGTCAGCTAATTCGGGGCATCACCTCGGGAGCCGTCAAATGATCCGCGTTTTGATTGCAGGGCTTGGCAATATGGGGATGGCCCATGCGCTGGCCCACCACCACCACGCAGACGCGACAGTGGTCGGCTTGGTCAACCGGTCTGGCAAGGTCGATCACCCGGAGCTGGCAGGCTACCCGATCTTCACGGATTACGACACGGCACTGGCGCAAACCAAGCCCGACCTCGTCGTGATCGCTACCTATTCCGACAGTCACGCGGAATATGCCTGTGCGGCGATGGAGGCGGGCGCACATGCGTTCGTCGAAAAGCCCCTGGCCACCACGGTCGAGGACGCACACCGCGTCGTGGACACCGCCATTCGCACCAACCGAAAGCTGGTTGTCGGCTATATCCTGCGTCATCATCCATCTTGGGTGCGCCTGATCGACGAAGCCCGCGCCTTGGGTGGGCCGTATGTGTTCCGAATGAACCTGAACCAGCAAAGCAGCGGCGCCGAGTGGGACACTCACAAAGCCCTGATGCAAACCACCAGCCCCATCGTGGATTGCGGTGTGCACTATGTGGATGTCTGGTGCCAAATCACCGACGCCAAACCTGTCCGCGTGCACGGGATGGGCCTGCGCCTGTCGGACGAAATTGCGCCCGACATGTATAACTATGGTCAGTTTCAGGTCGTCTTTGATGACGGCTCGGTCGGCTGGTATGAAGCTGGCTGGGGACCGATGATGTCGGAAACCGCGTTCTTCGTCAAAGATGTGGTGTCACCTGCCGGTGCTGTTTCCATCACCGAGACTGACAAAAGCGGGTCATCCGACGTGGATGGACACACCAAGGTGGGTGGGCTTTTGGTCCACCGCCCTGATGGCGACGAAGTGATCGACCTGCCGGACGAACCCGGCCATCAGGCACTGTGCGACGCCGAACAGGATTTCATGCTGCGCGCGATCACCCAGAACCTCGACCTGACCCGGCACATGCAAGACGCGGTGCAATCGCTTTCAATCTGCCTTGCCGCGGATGAAAGCATCCGCACCGGACAACCCGTTAGCCTGAAGGAGGTAACGCCATGACGGCGCTGACCCTGACCAACGTGAACAAGTCTTTCGGGCCGGTTCATGTGCTCAAAGACATCAATATCGAAGTCGAAGACGGAGAGTTCGTCGTCTTCGTCGGCCCGTCCGGCTGTGGGAAATCCACGTTGTTGCGCGTGATCGCTGGGCTTGAAGATGCCAGCTCGGGCGAGATCCGCATTGCCGATGAGGTGGTCAACCAGACCCCGCCATCGAAACGCGGCATTGCCATGGTGTTTCAAAGCTATGCGCTTTATCCCCACCTGAACGTGCGCAAGAACATGTCGCTGGCGCTGAAACAGGAACGCCAAAGCGCCGAGGTTATCGAACAGCGCGTTAGCGAAGCCAGCCGGATGCTTGACCTTGACGCTTATCTGGATCGCTTTCCCTCCGAGCTTTCAGGTGGCCAACGCCAACGTGTTGCCATTGGCCGCGCTATCGTGCGTCAGCCAAAGCTGTTTTTGTTTGACGAACCCTTGTCGAACCTTGATGCCGCCTTGCGCATGAACACCCGTATCGAGATCGCGAACCTGCACGACCAGCTTGGCGCCTCGATGATTTATGTGACCCATGATCAGACCGAGGCGATGACGCTGGCCGACAAGATCGTGGTCTTGCGGGATGGGCGGGTCGAACAGGTCGGCAGCCCGATGGAGCTTTACAACAACCCCGTGAACCAGTTTGTAGCCGGGTTCCTGGGATCCCCCGCGATGAACTTTCTACCGGCAGAGTTGATGACCCCCGGAGACACGCGGATCTTGGGTGTGCGCCCAGAAGACCTCTCGATCGCCGGGGAAGGACAGATCAAAGCTCAGGTCATGCATGTCGAACACTTGGGCGGTGACACCAACGTTATCGCGACGCTTGGTGAGCACCAGATCACCGCGCGCTTGTTCGGCCAGCATGAGGTTCAGGCAGGACAGGCGATTTCGTTGGGGTATTCTCCAGACCGGACCTATTTCTTCGACGGTGACGGACAGCGCCTGGCCTAGGCCACGGCCTGACATGTCCGACGTGTAGAAATAAAAAGCCCCGGCGTTTCCACCGGGGCTTTCCAATTTCAAACGATCCGCGACTTATGCGTCTTCGTCTTTTTTCTTCTGCTCAGGCGCGATTTCTTCGCCGGTTTCCTGATCGACGACCTTCATCGACAGGCGCACCTTGCCGCGATCGTCGAAGCCAAGCAGTTTGACTTTCACTTCCTGGCCTTCCTTCAGAACGTCCGAGGGGTGGTTCAGGCGGCGGTTTTCGATCTGGCTGACATGCACAAGGCCGTCGCGCTTGCCGAAGAAGTTCACGAAGGCGCCGAAATCGACGATCTTCACGACTTTACCGGTATAGATCGCGCCTTCTTCCGGCTCTGCCACGATCGCGTGGATCATGTCATAGGCCTTCTGGATGGCGTCGCCATTGGGCGATGCGATCTTGATCACGCCGTCGTCGTTGATGTCGACCTTCGCGCCCGACACTTCCACGATCTCGCGGATGACCTTACCGCCCGAGCCGATCACTTCACGGATCTTGTCGGTGGGCACGTTCATCGTCTCGATGCGGGGTGCGTGAGCCGAGAACTCGGCGCGGCCAGCGGACAGGGCTTTGTTCATCTCTTCCAAGATATGCAGACGGCCTTGTTTGGCTTGCGCCAGGGCTTTCTCCATGATCTCGGGCGTGATGCCTGCAACCTTGATGTCCATCTGCAAGGACGTGATGCCGTCTTCGGTACCAGCCACTTTGAAGTCCATGTCGCCCAGGTGATCTTCGTCACCCAGAATGTCGGTCAACACAGCGTAAGAGCCGTCATCTTCCAGTATCAGACCCATGGCCACACCAGCAACCGGTGCTTTCAGCGGCACGGCCGCGTCCATCATGGACAGCGAACCACCACAGACCGACGCCATCGAGGACGAGCCGTTCGACTCGGTGATCTCGGACACGACGCGGATGGTGTAGGGGAAGTCGGTGGCCGACGGCAGAACCGCCTGCAACGCACGCCAAGCCAGCTTGCCGTGACCGATTTCGCGACGACCGGTGAAGCCGAAGCGACCCACTTCGCCGACCGAATAGGGCGGGAAGTTGTAGTGCAGCATGAAGTTCGACTTGTAGGTGCCGGTCAGCGCGTCGATCATCTGTTCGTCGTCGCCGGTGCCCAGAGTGGTCACGACCAGACCCTGTGTTTCACCGCGGGTGAACAGGGCCGAACCGTGTGTCCGGGGCAGGATACCTGCTTCCGATACGATCGGGCGCACGGTGTCCAGTGCGCGACCGTCGATACGCTTGCCAGTCTTGACGACATCGCCACGCACAACCGAGCTTTCCAGCTTCTTCAGCGCGGAACCAAGGTTTTCATCAGCGAGCTGCTCTTCCGTCAGAGCGGCTTTGATGGCGTCCTTGGCAGCAGACAGCGCCGCAACGCGTTCCTGCTTGTCGGTGTTGCCATAAGCTGCGCGGATCTTGTCTTCGCCAGCGGCTTTCACAGCGGCGTAGAGGTCCGAGTAGTCAGCAGGCTGATAATCGAAAGGTTCTTTCGCAGCGTCTTCGGCCAGATCAATGATCAGGTCGATCACCGGCTGAATTTCTTTGTGCGCGAAGTTCACGGCACCCAGCATTTCAGCTTCTGTCAGTTCGTAAGCTTCCGATTCAACCATCATCACGGCGTCTTTTGTACCGGCCACAACAAGGTCCAGACGCTGGTCTGGGTTGTTGCGCAGCTGGTGCATGTCGTCGCAAGTCGGGTTCAGAACGTATTCACCGTCTTCAAAGCCAACACGTGCCGCGGCAATCGGACCCATGAAGGGCGCGCCAGAAATGGTCAGTGCAGCCGATGCGGCGATCATGGCAACGATGTCAGGATCGTTAACAAGGTCGTGGCTCAGTACGGTGCAAATCACCAGCACTTCGTTTTTGAAGCCGGGGACAAACAGCGGGCGGATCGGACGGTCGATCAGACGCGATGTCAGCGTCTCTTTTTCGGTCGGACGCGCTTCGCGTTTGAAAAAGCCACCGGGGATTTTACCGGCGGCATAGTATTTCTCGTTGTAGTGAACCGTCAGCGGGAAGAAGTCCTGACCGGGCTTCTGCGACTTCGCGAAGGTCACGTTGGCCATGACGGATGTTTCGCCCAGTGTGGCGATCACGGTGCCGTCGGCCTGACGGGCAACTTTGCCCGTTTCCAGAGTGAGGGTTTCTTCGCCCCACTCAATCGATTTTTTAGTTACGTCAAACATTATGTTTTCCTAGTTGGAAGCACTCCCGGCCCTCCGGGTCTTCCGTTGTCATGGTGGCCCCATTGCCACCGACCCCTCTACCTTGTCATGCGCCGGGGTCGAAGCGTCACGTCTCAGATGGGCGGTCCATATAGGAAAAACAGGTGTAGGGGAAGGGGCGCGATTTCCGTTGGCAGGTAACCGGATTTTTACAAACGCCGGACATTCTGTATACAGGTGACCCTAGTTCCGAGGAGAAGCGACAAAATGATGTTTCGGCTGGTGATGTGTATCTGGATCCTGACCTTGACGTCAGGACCGACCGCGACTTTCGCAGAAGCCGCACCGCGTATTCTGGCGATCGGCGACAGCTTGTTGGCTTGGCACAAACAGCGGGGTCGGTCGATTGCCGACGTGGTGTCGACTGAATTGAAAGAACCGATCAGGAACAGGTCCGTCGGGGGCGCCCGGCTGATGTATGAACTGCCCCTCACTGGCGCGATGGGGCTTAATGTCTCTAGGCAGTTCAAGCGGGGGCCATGGGAATGGGTTCTTGTCTCAGGTGGCGGGAATGACCTTTTGTTCGGATGCGGTTGTTCGCGTTGCGACCGACAGATTGAACGAATGGTCTCAGGTGACGGCCGCCGAGGTGTCGTGCCGAACCTGCTTTATCGAATCCGCAAAACCGGCGCGAAAGTTATCGTGATCGGCTACCTTCGCAGCCCCGGCGTCGGGTCGATGATCGACGGATGCAAGCAAGAAGGCGACACCTACGAGGCCAGATTGGCCAAAACGGCTCAGCACATGAACGGTGTGTTCTTTGTGTCAAATGCTGATCTTGTACCGCATGGGGACAGGAGCTTTCACAGTGGCGACATGATCCACCCTTCGCCGAAGGGGAGTGCAGCAATTGGGCGGCGGGTGGCGGCATTGATCCGGCAAGTGGATCAATCGCGCTAAGGCCGCAGCGCTATGATTGCTGGGTGTTGCGTGGAACCTTGGTGATCCCGAACGCTTTACGCGCCGTGACAAGGCGCAGGTCTTCGGGGTCCATGCCCATCGACAGCATCGTTTTGCGATCAAATCGATCGCGGGCAACGGTGCGGTCATGCTTGGTCCCAAACAGGCGATCAATCCAGCCCATGCCAAAGCTGACGTGAAACGTCGCTCTATGATCCTGAAAATGATGCGCCAGATGCGATCGTGTTACGCGCTGCCCAAACCAACCCTTCGGCACGTTCAAATGGGCCAGCGTGTGGCAATATTCATAGAACGTGTAGGCGCTGACCGAACCGACGAACAGCGCGACATACGCCGTCAGAAGGGCGGTGCCGAAGCCCAGAAAGGGCCACAGGATTATGGTATGAATGGCAACCGATAGCAGCCCGAACCGCACAGGATACCAGTGGTCGTCACCGGTGAAAAACTCGGCATCATTCGGAAATTCATGATGGCCGATATGGCTGCGATAAAGCGCGTTGAACACGCTTTGATCAGTTGGCGGTTCTCGGTGGTACAAGAAGCGATGCATCACGTATTCGACGAAAAACTGCGCAACGACACCATAGAGAATGGCAAGAAGCAGCCAGGGCGAGAACCCAACGACAAGCGCGCAAACACCTGCAAGCCAAAATGGAAACAGCCTGTGCAAGCTGCCCATGTTGATCAAAACGGCAAGTGTCGCGGTCATCTCCATCCTCCCTGTTCGCAGCAGCATGGCCAAAGGGAGGTCGCATGAGCAAGAAAGACGCCACGTAAAGGTGCCGGGTTCGTTACCGCAAAAAGAAAAAGGGGCCGCAATGCAGCCCCTTCGTCTCGGTATTTGGAGAACGCTTAGCGGCGCAGGCCAAGGCGTTGGATCAGGTCCTGATAACGGGCCTCATCTTTTGCACGGGCGTAGTCCAAAAGTTTACGACGCAGAGCAACCATTTTCAAAAGGCCACGGCGACCGTGGTTGTCTTTCTTGTGAGTTTTGAAGTGCTCGGTCAGGGTCGCGATGCGCGATGACAGGATCGCAACCTGAACTTCAGGCGAACCGGTGTCACCTTCTTTGGTTCCGAACTCTTTGATCAGGCGTGCTTTTTCTTCAGGTGTAATCGACATCGGGGTCTCCTTTTAAGGTTAGAGTTGATGGCGCAGGCCGGGATGTCGTCCAGCAAGGCCCATGGAGAAGTCCACCCACAAAATGTCGGCAGATGGGCGCGTATAAGAAGATTCCCTGAAGAACGCAAAGAAAAAAGCAACGCAAAGGTATCGCGATTAGGGTCCCTGTATTTCTTCCAGTATCTGCCGCGCCCAATCCCCCAGCACGGGAATGAAATCGATCGAGCTTAGCATGAAGGCCAGCAAAGACACCAAAAGGGTCGCTCCGAGCACGGACCCCAGACCAAAAGCGAGCCCACGGTATAGCTGGAACAACCCAAGTTGAATCAGGCTGTCATGCAGCCGGATGAAGCGGTGGTTGTTCATCCTCTCCACCTCGGCTCTCAGCGCACGAACCTCGAAGGAAAGCGCTTGTTCCCGATCGCTTAGCTTGTCTTGCGTCATGCCGTCTGCCTTTTTGTCCGAGTTGGTCACATCGATGTTAACCATCTGTTAACAAATGATTAAGCTAAAATCTTCGCTATCTTTAACTGTCAGTTTGCGTGGTTCACGATACAATCGCAAGGGATAGGCTATACCTTATGTTTCCCGCGCATCATTCGACGTTGGGTTAGTCCGTTGGGCAGTTGTGATCTCGGTTCTGTGTGCTTTTGGAAAGCGAGAAGTTAAATGTTGTTTTCATTGTTGTTTCTGGGACTCGTTCCCGTTGCTTTCTTGTCTGACAGCTTTTCCGACATGTCGCCAGACACGGAAGAAGACCACGATGCCGGACGCGGGTTGGAGCCCACACCGACCCGCGACGTTGGCGATTTCATTGCCACTGATGATGTGGCGAGCGGTGACGCGGCTGTAACGGGTGCCTTGCTGCCAAACACGGGCGATCAGGTTGTTCCCGGCGCGAGTTCAGGAAGCGATACCGACGTGCTGACCCCAAATACCGGGCTTGGGGACGGCCCTTCACCGCACGTGGCCGATACATTTCTTGACCAGCTTTTGGGCACGGAAACTGATGCGCATTATGGCCGCGAGGATTTGGCAAGCTTTCTTGGCGACATTGACGAAACCAAGCTGACAAACGGCGACGATGATTTCGCCATGGCCAACGATGGAATTGACGGCACCGGCTGCGGGTCGATCGACGACTTTCACGGCACAGCGATTGTGCGCGACGATGATGGTATGTCCGTGGACGTTGTGGATGCGGGTGATGGTGATGACACGCTAACTGCGGGCGACGGCGCCGCCTATCTGTTTGCGAATGATGGCGACGATACGGTGATTGCAGGCGAAGGCGCGTTGGCGGCTTTCGGTGGAAACGGCGAAGATGAGCTGGATGGGCAGGCCAGTCTTCAAACCTATCTTGATGGTGGTAAGGGTGACGATGTTCTGTTGGGCGGAGACGGCGATGACCGCCTTTTTGGAGGTGTTCATGAAAAGCCTGACGACGACAGCTCGGATGATGACGTCTTGTCGGCCGGCGCTGGCGACGATGTGCTGAATGGCGGGTTCGGTGCCGACATTCTGTTTGGTGGCGCAGGGGATGATGTGATCAACCATTTGGGTCATGCCATGGAAGACAGCGCCGCGGAACGTCATGATTTCGACTGGCATATTGATGGAGACGCCGATGTTCTGGATGGTGGCGAAGGCGATGACACCCTGATCTTGGATCGCGCCGACACCGCAACGGGAGGAGCGGGCGACGATGTGTTCTGGCTCTATTCGAATGACGGGGATGGTCTGGGACATGCGGAGGTGACTGATTTCACCCCTGGCGAGGACTTCCTGCGCATTCAACTAGACCCTGCAACGGACGCTTTAAGCATGGAGTTTGATGTCCATCCCTCGGCAAGTGGTGACGACAGTATCGTCACAGTCAACGGCGAGGTTGTCGCCTTGTTGAAAGGTAGCCCAAATGCAACGGTGCGTGATGTCTATGTCGAGGTCGCGCAAGAAGCCTGGGTTTAGTGCAAACCGAACGGTCCCGTGGAAGTGGCCGGTATCAGAACCATCGCTCTGGTTGCTTCGCATATGCGATATAAAGTGGATGCTTTGGGTGACCCTCTTTCGTCTGTCCAAGGTGAAAAACGGGCTGATTTGCTTGGCGCAAAAGCGCTTCAACCGCAGGGCCGCGGTTCAGATGCACGCCGTGCGTGCCCCACCCACAGATGACCTGATCCGCCCAGGGGCAACTCTCTAAAATCGCCGCATCATTTGCTTCTCCGACAGGCTCGACAGCGGCCCGCATGTTGCGTGGGTCCGTATCGCGCCAGGCAAAAATATTCGTCACCCGAAACGCCCCGAACCCCAGAGTGCGCGCACGCCGTTCGCACCGTTCTACCGTCGGGTCGTTCTGAACTTCGGTCGCGGTGGATGGGTTCAGCATGATGAACAGCGCTTTGCGGCCCGCTGGATCCCACACACGCGTCAACTGATAGCGGTATTTCTCGCAGTCCGAATAGATGGCGGTGGAATGGGCATCGCCCTTTTGAAAGTCTCGCGTAATCATGCACGTGTTTTTGAACGCGGCGCGCCGACTTGGCAAGAGCTTGCGCCGCAGAGCAATAGGGCCGACACTGACAGCTTACAGAAAGGTCATGCCATGCTGATAGCCGAGATCATCCGCAAGAAACGCGACGCGCAGGTTTTGAACTCTGACGAGATCGCCCAGATGGTGCGCGGCATATCCGACGAAAGCGCCAGCGATGCACAGGTTGCCGCCTTTGCAATGGCGGTGCTGTTGAACGGAATGGAACGGCAGGAAGCTGCCGCGCTAACGTTGGCGATGCGCGACAGCGGGGACGTGTTTGACTGGTCTGATCTGCCCGGTCCTGTGGTCGACAAGCATTCAACGGGCGGCGTTGGCGATAATGTCAGCCTGATGCTTGCCCCGATTGTCGCAGCTTGCGGGTGCTATGTGCCGATGATTTCGGGCCGTGGTCTTGGCCACACGGGCGGGACATTGGACAAGATGGAGTCCATCCCCGGCTATGTCGCGACGCCGGATAATAGCCTTTTCTCGAAGGTCGTGAACCAGGTTGGCTGCGCCATCATTGGTCAGACGTCTCACCTGGCCCCGGCGGACAAGCGCTTCTATGGCATCCGTGACGTGACCGCGACGGTCGAAAGCATCCCGCTGATTACGGCGTCGATCCTGTCCAAAAAGCTGGCGGCCGGGTTGGGATCGCTGGTGATGGACGTCAAGTTCGGCAATGGGGCCTTCATGTCGGATTTCGACAAGGCCCGCGATCTTGCGGTGTCGATCACGGGTGTTGCACGCGCGGCGGGTTTGCCGTGTCATGCGCTTTTGACGGACATGAACCAACCGCTTGCGGACGCTGCAGGTAATGCGGTCGAAGTCGTGAACGCCGTTCAGTTTTTGACTGGCGCGCGCCGCGATACTCGACTGGCCGAGGTCGTCATTGCCTTGTGCGGAGAGATGTTAGTGACCGCAGGGCTTCAATCCGACCGCTTGAAAGCAGTGGAAACGGCGATGGCGGCGTTGGAAGATGGGCGCGCTGCGGAGCGGTTTGGCCAGATGGTCACGGCGTTGGGAGGCCCCTCCGATTTCGTCGAGAATTATGCGGCACATTTGCCGGAGGCGGCATTGCAGCGCGATATTTTGGCCCCCCATTCCGGTTTTGTAAACGCAATCGACACACGCGATATCGGGTTGGCTGTGGTGGAACTTGGCGGAGGTCGCAGGATCTCGTCCGACAAAGTGAACCCAGCGGTTGGTCTGACGCGCCTTGCGCCGCTGGGCACACAAGTTGAAAAAGGTGACCCGATTGCGGTGGTCCATGCCGATCGCAAGGACGCGGCTGATCTGGCGCAGGCTCAGCTATTGGCGGCCTATACGATTGGCGACCGGCCTGAGCCGCAGCCGGTGGTGCGCGATATTATTGATTGAACACGCGTGACGGGTGCAATTCACCTGCACGATAGATACCGACGGCAACAGCCTTACCGCCGTGGGATGCCCATGCCTCGTCGCCATATTCTACGTCTGATGCGATCACCATGCCGGGGTTTCCGTGGCGCAAACGGGTCGCGCCCTCGTCCGTTGCCTTAAGCTCGGGCAGATCTTGCAACCCTTCTTCAAGCGGGCGCAAATAGGCGTCCAGCTCACCTGTTTTCGCCAGCTTCTCGACCAGTTCAAGGCTGACACCATCGTCGCAGTCGAACGGCCCGGACCAGATGCGGCGCAGCTCGCGGACATGGCCGTGGCAGCCCAACACCTCGCCCAGATCACGCGCGATTGAGCGCACGTAACCGCCCTTGCCGCAGGTCATCTCTAACGTGACGTGATCTGCGTCGGGCCGGTCCAGCATCACCAATTCCTCGACCCAGAGGGGACGAGCGGCAATTTCGACATCTTCGCCGTCGCGGGCAAGTTTATAGGCGCGTTCGCCGTCGATCTTCACCGCAGAAAACTTCGGCGGCACCTGCATGATCTGTCCGGTGAACTGGCCCAATGCAGCTTGAATGTCTTCATCCGACGGGCGCGCAGCGCTTTCGGCGATCACCTCGCCTTCGGTGTCATCGGTATTGGTCGCCTGACCAAGACGGACGGTGAACACGTAGGCTTTCAGCGCATCGGTGATGTAGGGCACCGTCTTGGTGGCCTCACCCAGCGCCACGGCCAGAACGCCGGTGGCTTCCGGGTCCAGCGTGCCTGCATGTCCCGCTTTTTTGGCGTCCATAGCCCAGCGGACCTTGTTGACTACGGCGTTCGAACTGACACCGACGGGCTTGTCCACGACCAGCCAGCCGTGAATGTCCCGCCCCTTTTTGCGACGTCCCATCAGGTGTCCTCCGACCCGTCCTCGTCGTCTTCGACTTTGGGTTTCAGGTCGCGCTGAACGGCTTCCTGAGACAGCAGGCGGTGGGTGTGGTCCATCTGGTCGAAGGTCTCGTCCACCATGAAGCGCAGGTCCGGTGTGTGTTTGATCTTCAACGCTTTGCCTAAGATACGACGCAGCTCACCTTTGTTGCGGGCCAGCGCTTTGATCGCCAGATCACCATCCTTGCCGCCCAAGGGCAGGGCGAACACGGTGGCGATGCTGAGGTCAGAGGTCACGCGCACCTCGCCAATTGTGATCGACATGCGCCCAAGGTCGGGGTCGTGTACATCGCCACGCATCAATGCTTCGGACAGGGTCCGGCGGATCAGCTCGGCGATGCGCAGCTGTCGCTGCGTTGGGCCGGCTGTGTCATGAAATCGGTTCTTTGCCATAGGGGCCATTTATGCCCGATTGCACGCCTTCGCAACAGGGCTTTGCCAAGATAGGGCAAGCGCGCTAGACAGCGATGAAGCGAAGGAGACGAAGATGAGCGATTTGCCGGGCATAGTTGTGATGGGGGCATCGGGCCGGATGGGCCAGATGTTGATCCAAGAAATCAACGCGAACAAGGGCGCACGGCTGGTTGGTGCGTTGGAGCGTTCGGGGCATGATTGGGTCGGCAAAGATGTTGGCATCTGCATGGGCGGTCAGGCGCTGGGCGTCATCGTGTCCGATGATCCGCTGGAGACGATGGCGAAGGCGCAGGCGGTCATAGATTTCACCGCGCCCGCCGCAACCGTCGCGATGGCCGAGATCGCCGCACAAGCACGGGCCGTTCATGTAATTGGGACGACCGGCCTGAGCGATGATGATTTGGCGAAGCTGACACTGGCCGGACGGCACTCGACCATCGTGCGCGCGGGCAATATGAGCCTCGGTGTGAATTTGTTGGTGCAGTTGACCCGCAAAGTGGCCAAGGCGCTGGACGAGGATTTCGACATCGAGATTGTCGAGGCACACCACCACCACAAGGTGGATGCCCCGTCCGGCACCGCGTTGATGCTGGGTGAAGCGGCCGCCGAAGGCCGGGGCGTCGATCTGGGCGAGGTCTCGGACCGGGGTCGTGACGGCATCACAGGCGCGCGCAAAAAGGGTGACATCGGATTTCACGCCGTGCGCGGCGGCGACATTGTGGGCGAACATGACGTGATGTTTGCGGCCCCCGGAGAGCGTATTGTATTGCGTCACCTAGCAACTGATCGTGCGATTTTCGCACGAGGGGCTTTGAAGGCCGCGCTTTGGGGGCAGGGCAAGAAGCCCGGCGAATACGACATGATGGATGTGTTGGGGCTGTAACCCGAGCGGTGGCTGGCCGATCAAAAGTCGATCGCGATGCCCTTCTTTTCCCAATCGCCATAGCGGACCGGCTCAGGCCCGTCTCGGCCTCCGAGTTCTGTCGGGCGAGTTTTGGCTTCGGCATCGGCCTTCTTGCGGCGTTCCGCGGCTTCGGCCAGGGCGCGCTTGGCGGCGGGCGGCAGGTCGCGCTGCTCGGTCTGGGGCTTTGATGGCGTGTCGGACATGGGCCTGATCCTTGTGGCTTTCTGTGCCATGATATAGGTCGCGCGCAGATGAAACGCAAAGGGGTGCCGATGAGCAACGCCGTGGACCCGCGACATATCGCGGTGGATTTGTTGGGGGACGTGCTGGACGAGCATCGCTTGCTGTCCGAAGCATTGCCGAAACGGCTGGCCAAAGTTGCCCCCGAAGACCGCGCCCGCGCCCAACGCCTGACCCTTCTCGCGCTTCGCAACATGGACAGGTCAGATCGCATGTTGGGGCCGCATTTGAAAAAGCGCCCGCCTGCGCGCGTGCTGAATGTCTTGCGGCTGGGTGTGGCAGAGATTTGCACCGGTGGCGCGGCACATGGCGTGGTGAACTCGCTTGTGGCCGCGACCCGAGCAACGCGCGAAACCGAGCGGCTATCTGGTCTGGTTAACGCCGTTCTGCGCAAGGTCGCGGACGAGGCGGGCAAATGGGACAGCTTGCCGGTCCCGCGCCTGCCAAAATGGCTGCGCAAACCGCTGATTGCCGATTATGGCAAGGCGCAGGTTGAGGCGATCGAGGCCGTTCAGGCGCTCGCCCCGCCGCTTGATCTGACCGCGAAAACCGATGCGGCCGAACTGGCCAAGCGGCTTGGCGGGACGTTGCTGCCGACGGGTTCGGTGCGCCTGCAAGACGCCGGGCAAGTGACCGGGCTGGACGGGTATGAGGCGGGCGATTGGTGGGTGCAGGATGCATCGGCGGCGTTGCCGGCGAAGGTGCTTGCGCCCAAGGCGGGCGACCGCGTGCTGGATCTGTGCGCCGCACCGGGTGGCAAGACCATGCAGCTTGCGGCGACCGGGGCGGATGTGACGGCGCTGGACGTGTCCGATGTGCGGATGAAGCGCGTGGCTGAAAACCTTGCACGCACCGGGCTAGAGGCGACGTTGGTCGTTGGCGACGCGCTGGAATTTGACGAGCCTCAGTTTGACGCAATCCTGCTGGACGCCCCCTGCACTGCGACCGGAACGATCCGCAGGCACCCCGATCTACCCCACGCCAAGGATGGCAGCGACTTTCCCGGCCTGTTTGAGTTGCAGGAATACATGATCGACCGCGCGCTGGGCCTTTTGAAACCCGGCGGACGTCTGGTCTTTTGCACCTGTAGCCTGCTGATCGACGAGGGCGAAGAGCAGGTGCGCGATGCGTTGGGCCGTCACCCAGATGTGCAACTTGATCTGGATGCGCTGCGCCTTCCGGGTGTAGACCCTGACTGGATTGGCCCCGAGGGGCTGCGTATCATGCCCAGCCATTGGGCCGATCTGGGTGGTATGGACGGCTTCTTCATCACGGCACTGCGCAAAGGCTGAGGGGCACCGGCAATTCTCCGATGACTCTCGTGAAACGGGTCTGTATGCTTTCGCCAATGCCCCCAAAGAGGGGTCGACCAGTTCAACCATGTTGAATGATTTGAGGCGAGGCTCCCCCGTGGTGCATCAAGATGGCTTCCCTGGGTTCAGAACCCGATTTGCGAACCGCTGTCACGCGAAGCTTGCCGCGCGTGCGCGGTCGGCTACGGGATTTGTATCGCAACCAGAGCCGCGCACCATTGGGGCCTTTGCACGTGGTAAGCAGCTGATTGCCGGGAACTTTTTGTTTGCGGGGCATCTGATCAATGCGCCTGATCAAAGCATCTGGGCAGCAACGCCACCCAGTCAGGAATTTGCCGAAGAAATTCAAGGATTTGTTTGGCTTGATGATCTTGCCAGCGTTGGCGACGGGGATGCGCGTAAGCGGGCGCAAGCCTGGATGTTGGAATGGATCGATTTGTTTGGCCGGGGGGGCGGTGACGGGTGGACGCCCGACCTGACGGGCCGCCGGCTGATCCGCTGGATCAACCACGCCATTTTCCTAATCGCAGGCATGAACTCGGATCAGAGCTATGCCTTCTTTCGGTCCTTGGGGCAGCAGACCATCTTTTTGTCACGTCGCTGGCAGGCAGCCACCCCCGGTTTGCCCCGGTTCGAAGCGCTGACCGGGTTGATCTATGCAGGGCTCAGCCTTGAGGGGATGGAGGCCCGTGTGGACCCGGCGGTGAAGGCGCTTGCGCGGGAATGTGCCGATCAGATTGATGCGGAAGGTGGCATTCCCACGCGCAATCCAGAAGAGCTGCTGGATGTCTTCACATTGCTCAACTGGGCGGCCATGGCTCTCTCGGAAAGTGGTCGGCAAGCGGCTGGCGCGCATATCGCGGCCATTGAACGCATCGCCCCGACCTTGCGCACTTTGCGCCACGCGGATGGTGGGTTGGCCCGTTTCCACGGTGGTGGGCGCGGACTGGAAGGTCGGCTGGATCACGCACTGGCCACGTCCGGTGTCCGGGCGGCGGCAAATGCGGGTCTTTCGATGGGCTATACGCGCTTAGGCGCAGGTCGCACGAGCTTGATCATCGACACGGCACGCCCACCGCGCGGTGCGGCTTCTGCTAATGCACATGCCTCGACACTGGCGTTTGAGCTAACATCGGGGCGGCGGCCATTGGTCGTGAACTGCGGCTCTGGCGCTCATTTCGGCGCAGAATGGCGCAAGGCTGGGCGGGCGACGCCTTCGCATTCCGTCTTGGGGCTTGCCGGCGTGTCGTCGTCACGTTTGGGGGCGTCGAAGCACTTTGGCGCGGGCGAGAAGATTTTTCTGACCGCAACGCCGCAGAAGGTTCACCTTCAGAAAGTCGTGGAACAGAACGCCACCGGGGTGGTCGCGGCACATGATGGCTATACCCCAAGCCATGGATTGACCCATATGCGCCGAATTGAACTGACCACCGACGGGCGCGACGTATCAGGCGAGGATACGTTGGTTGCCGTAAGCGACAGCGATCAAGCCAGATTTGACCGCGCCATGGATCAGGTGTCGCTTCAGGGCATCCCCTTCACGGTGCGATTCCATCTGCACCCCGATGTCGATGCGGCGCTTGATCTGGGTGGAACGGCCGTGTCGATGGCGCTTCGGTCCGGCGAAATATGGGTGTTTCGCTTCGACGGCCGCGGCGAATTGGCGCTGGAAAGCAGCGTTTACTTAGAAAAGACGCGTTTGAAGCCGCGGAAAACAAAACAAGTGGTTCTATCTGGCGTCGCAATGGATTATGCGACACGCATCCGCTGGACGCTGGCTAAGGCGCAGGAAACCCCCTCGGTTTTGCGTGACCTTGAAGGCGGCGACGCGGCGGAGCTGCCAAGTTAAACGCCAAGGGGGCCAATGAGCCATGACCGACCTTCATCCCGTGCGCCGCGCGCTGATTTCCGTATCCGACAAGACCGGCCTGATTGATCTGGGTAAAGCGCTGGAAGAGCGCGGGATTGAAATCCTGTCGACTGGTGGGTCGGCCAAAGCCCTTCGCGAAGCAGGTGTGGCCGTGAAGGACGTGGCTGATGTTACAGACTTTCCCGAGATGATGGATGGTCGCGTTAAAACCCTGCATCCCATGGTGCATGGCGGCCTTTTGGCCCTGCGCGACAATGACGAACACCTTGCATCGATGGAAGAACACGGCATCTGGGCCATCGACCTGCTGGTCGTGAACCTTTACCCGTTCGAGACAACCGTTGCCTCGGGCGCCGACTATGACACCTGCATCGAGAATATCGACATTGGCGGCCCCGCGATGATTCGCGCTGCGGCCAAGAACCACGCGTTTGTGAGCGTCGTGGTGGATGTTGAAGATTACCCCAAGCTTCTGGGGGATCTGGACCAGCATGGTGGGTCGACCTGCCCGAAATTCCGCAAGAAACTGGCACAGAAAGCCTATGCGCGCACGGCGGCCTATGACGCTGCTGTTTCGAACTGGATGGCAGATGCACTTGAACTGAAAGCGCCTCATCGGCGCGCCTTTGCGGGCCAGTGGAAACAGACGCTTCGCTATGGCGAAAACAGCCACCAACAGGCCGCATTCTACACTGATGGCTCAAACCGTCCCGGTGTGGCGACGGCCCAGCAGTTGCAGGGCAAGGAACTCAGCTACAACAACATCAACGACACCGACGCCGCGTTTGAACTGGTGGCGGAGTTTGACCCGGCAGACAGCCCCGCCGTGGCGATAATCAAACACGCGAACCCCTGTGGTGTGGCCCAAGGCGCGACACTGGCCGAGGCGTATCAGAAGGCGTTCGACTGCGACCGCACCTCGGCCTTTGGCGGGATTGTTGCGCTAAACCAGCCGCTGGACGCGGAAACCGCCACCAAGATCACCGAGATTTTCACCGAGGTCGTGATTGCCCCCGGCGCGTCTGATGAAGCGCGCGAGATTTTTGCCGCCAAGAAAAACCTGCGCCTTCTTCTGACGGATAGTCTGCCCGATCCCCGCGCGCCGATGACCGCTTATAAGCAGGTTTCCGGCGGTCTTCTGGTGCAGGACAAGGACGTGGGCTATGTCGGCATGGATGACCTGAAGGTTGTGACCGAAAAAGCGCCGACCGAAGAGCAGATGCGCGATTTGCTGTTTGCCTGGAAGGTCGGAAAACACGTCAAATCCAACGCGATCGTCTATGTGAAAGACAGGGCAACAGTGGGTGTTGGCGCAGGGCAGATGAGCCGCTTGGACAGCGCGAATGTCGCCGCCGCCAAGGCTCAGCGGATGGCGGACGAACTGGGATTGGCTGACAGCCTTGCCAAAGGCTCGGCCGTGGCATCGGATGCATTCTTCCCGTTCCCCGACGGCCTTCTGGAAGCCGCTGCAGCGGGCGCAACTTGCGTCATTCAGCCCGGCGGCTCAATGCGCGATAACGAAGTGATCGACGCCGCCAATGACGCGGGCCTTGCCATGGTGTTCACCGGCATGCGCCACTTCCGGCACTGACCAAGCCATGCGTGTGATTCTGATAGCTGCCGTTTTGGCCTTCGCCCTTGATCAGGGCAGCAAGTATCATGCGCTCTACGTGCTTGATCTGGACCGCGTCGGCGTGGTCCAGGTCTGGCCGCCCTATCTGGTCTATCAAATGGCGTGGAACACGGGCATCAATTTCGGCCTGTTCGGGTCCGACGGCGCGGCCATGCGTTGGGTGCTGGTGGCGCTTAGTTTTGTGATCTCGGCTTGGGTCGTCATCTGGGTTCGCCGCGAAAAGCTTGGCCGACTGGCACATATATCCGCTGGGCTATTGGTTGGTGGCGCGCTGGGCAACGTCCTTGATCGTATCTATTACGGGGCGGTGGTCGATTTTCTGAACATGTCCTGTTGCGGCATTCAGAACCCGTTTTCCTTCAACGTTGCTGACATTTTCGTATTTGCAGGCGCCATTGGTCTGGTTCTCTTCTCGTCTTCGCACAAGACCCCGTGACGCGCGTTTCCAGATGGGCTAAGAAGCGGTAGGAAACGAGGGTTTTGCGTCACATGCGTACTACATTCATCAAGCCGTTGACCGCACTTTGTGCTGCGATCATAGTCTCTGCCTGTTCTGGCAACGATCCCAAGCTGATGAACATCAAGTCCACGCAAGGTGGACCTGACGAGTTTTCGATTCTGCCAACCAAGCCGCTGCAAGAACCGCCGAGCTATCAAGCGCTGCCGGCGCCGACGCCGGGTGGGAAGAACATCACCGACCCAACGCCGCATGAAGACGCTGTTGCCGCACTGGGCGGGCAACTTCGCAATACCGGGCTGCGGGGTGGGGAAGGCGCTTTGGTTGCCGCCGCCAGCCGTTATGGTGTCGCTGCTGGTATTCGCAACCAATTGGCGGCTGAGGACCTTGAATGGCGCAGCAACAATCGTGGCAAGGTGTTAGAGCGTTTGTTCAACGTGAATGTCTATTACCGCGCCTATGAAGCGATGGAACTTGACCAGCATCGCGAACTGGAACGGTTGCGCAGACTTGGGTTGTGGACTCCGGCCGCACCGCCCAATCCGGCTGTCGCGCAATAAGCGAAGGGGCCAGTGGCCGCTTGTTGAATTGGACGGCGTTAAACCCCCGTCACCACCTGTTCACATATCCGTTGCCCGGGCTTGAAGCCCGCGCTGATGCCCGTAGTTTTGACGGGAATGGTAAGGAGAAATCGATGCGTTTCCTGATAGGTGCATGCGTTGCGCTTGGCCTTGTTGGCCCTGCGTTCGCGAAAGAGTTGGTTAGCGACTTCACGCTCGACAACGGGCTGGAGGTTGTCGTGATCGAAGACCACCGCGCGCCGGTTGTTGTTCAGATGCTCTGGTATCGGGCCGGGGCCGCGGATGAAACACCGGGCGTCTCGGGTATCGCCCATTTTCTGGAGCACCTGCTTTTCAAAGCGACCGACAACATAGAAGCGGGCGAATTCAGCAGAGTCGTGGCAGAAAACGGGGGGTCTGACAACGCGTTCACATCGCAGGACTATACCGCCTATTTCCAGCGCGTAGCAGCCGACCGGTTGGGGCTGATGATGCAGATGGAAGCTGACCGGATGCGAAATCTGCGCCTGTCAGAAGATGATATCGCCACCGAACGCGATGTAATTTTGGAGGAACGCGCGCAACGCACGGATAGCGAGCCATCGGCCTTGTTCCGCGAGCAGTTGAACGCCGCTGCGTTTCTGAACCACCCTTATGGCACGCCTGTGATCGGTTGGCGCCATGAGGTCGTGAACCTGTCGCGTGAGGACGCTCTTGCCTATTACCAGCGGTTTTATGCGCCCAATAATGCCGTACTGGTCGTTGCGGGCGATGTAACCCCAGAGGAGGTTCGCGCGCTGGCTCAAACGCATTATGGCCCGCTGGAACCCACCGTCGATTTGGCCGAGCGGTCCCGACTAGTCGAGCCACCGCAACTCGCCGAACGGCGTCTGAGATATGAAGATCCACGCGTCAGCCAGCCCTTCCTGATGCGTCGCTACCAAGCTCCTGAACGCGATCCCGGCGCGCAGGAAAACGCCGCCGCCTTGGTCTATCTGGCAGAAATTTTGGGGGGCAGTGGGGCCACATCGGTCCTTGGACGCGCGCTTCAGTTCGACGAACAGATCGCTGTCTATGCCGGGGCGGGATACAGCCCGGTCGCATTGGATGACACCACTTTCACGCTTGTTGTGTTGCCTGCAAAGGGCGTTTCGCTGGCTGATGCCGAAGACGCACTTGACCGCGAGATTTCCGCCTTTTTGGAGGCTGGCATTGATGAAGCTCAGTTCGAGCGCATCAAATTTCAGATCCGCGCTGGTGTGATCTATGCCCAGGACGACGCAATGGCGCGGGCACAACGGTATGGCGAGGCACTGACATCTGGTCTGACGATAGAGGATGTGCAGGCGTGGCCTGACGTGTTGCAGGCGGTGACGCCGGATGATGTGATGGCCGCAGCACGGGCGCTGTTTGACGACCGCAAGTCAGTCACCGGCTGGCTGGTTCCCGAAGGTGGAGAGGAAATGTGATGAAACATCTGGTTCTTGGCATTGCCGCCCTGATTGCCTTCGGAGCGCCCGTTCGCGCTGAAATCGCCATTCAAGAGGTTTCGACCCCATCCGGGATCACCGCTTGGTTGGTTGAAGAACACAGCCTGCCGTTTACCGCACTAGAAATCCGCTTTCGTGGCGGCACCTCGTTGGATCGTCAGGGCGCCCGCGGGGCCGTCAATATGATGATGGGGCTGCTTGAAGAAGGCGCGGCGGATCTGGATGCACGTGGCTTTGCAGAAGCCCGCGAAAGCCTTGCCGCCTCTTTCGGGTTCGACGCCCATGGTGACGCGGTAACAGTGTCCGCGCAGTTTCTAACTGAAAATCGGGATGATGCGGTGGCGCTTTTGCATGCAGCGCTGACCGAGCCGCGTTTTGATGCCGACGCGATCGAACGGGTGCGCGGGCAAATCTTGTCGCACCTGTCGTCGCGCGCGACCGATCCCAACGCGATTGCCGGCAATACCTGGAGCAAACTGGCTTATGGTGACCACCCCTATGGCAGCTACGATGCCGGGACCGAAGACAGTGTCGGGGCGCTGACACGCGACGATCTGATGGCGGCGCTGGCTGACACGATTGCCATGGACCGCATCTATGTGGCAGCCGTCGGTGATATCACTGCGACCGACCTTTCGGCGCTGCTTGAGGCGCTGTTTGATGGCCTGCCGGCAACTGGCGCTCCTTTTCCGGAACGCGCTGATTTTGCTTTGGCCGGTGGCACGACCGTGGTGCCGTTTGACACCCCTCAGTCAGTCGCCCGTTTTGGCCAGATCGGTATCGCCCGCGAGGATCCTGACTTCTTTGCCGCCTATGTGGTGAACGAAATATTGGGCGGGCTGGGGTCAAACTCACGCCTCATGGAAGAGGTGCGAGAGGCGCGTGGCCTGACATATGGTATCGGCAGCTACCTGATCCCTGCCGATCTGTCGGAAACCATAATGGGCCATTTTTCCAGCCAGAACGGGTCGATGGGCGAGGCGATAGAGGTCGTGCGCGCCGAATGGAAAAAGATCGCCGAAGACGGCATCACGCAAGACGAACTGACAGCCGCGCAAACCTATCTGACCGGGTCATACCCGTTGCGGTTCGATGGCAACGCCACCATCGCAAACATCATGGTCTCGATGCAGATGGAGGGCCTGCCCGTCGATTATATCGCCACGCGCAACGATCGGGTGATGGCGGTGACATTGGAAGAGGCCAATCGGGTGGCGGCGCGTCTCTATGACCCGGACGCGCTGCATTTCGTGGTGGTGGGACAGCCCGAAGGGGTCGTTGCAAACTGACCTAACGGCCAAGTGAAGACATGAATTCGCAATGGTCGAATCGGCGCGAGATATGCTAGGTTTTGTGGTATGCCCGAGGATAACCCCCATATAAGCCCGGCGCGCGTCTCTGATCGCCGCCCGATGATCCGACAGTTGGATGACGCCGCAATCAACCGGATTGCGGCCGGTGAGGTTGTGGAACGCCCCGCATCCGCTGTGAAAGAACTGGTTGAGAACGCGCTGGACGCCGGCGCGTCGCGGGTCGAGGTAGCCTATGCCGATGGCGGCAAGACACTGATCCGCGTCACGGATGATGGTTGCGGTATTGCGCCCGAGGATTTGCCGCTGGCGCTGTCACGCCATGCGACGTCGAAGATCGACGGCTCGGACCTTCTGGACATTCACACCTTCGGCTTCCGGGGCGAGGCATTGCCGTCGCTCGGGTCGGTTGGTCGATTGACCATCATTTCGCGGGCCGATGGGTTTGATGCTGCCACGATCCGGGTGGCAGGGGGCGAAACAAGTGCGGTCAAACCCGCCGCATTGTCGGGTGGCACGGTGGTCGAGCTGCGCGACCTGTTCTATGCAACACCCGCGCGGCTGAAATTCATGCGCACCGATAGGGCCGAGGCGCAGGCGATCACCGATGTGATCAAGCGCCTTGCGATGGCTGAACCGCATGTGGGCTTCACCCTGCGCGATGTGTCGGGGGGCGGTGAGGGGCGCGTGACCTTCCGCGCCGACCCCGAAACCGGCGATATGTTCGATGCGCTGGGCGGGCGACTTGGGTCGATCCTTGGGCGCGATTTTTTGGATAATGCGATCCAGATTGATGCCGAACGCGACGGGTTGCGCCTGACGGGGTTTGCAGCGCTTCCAACCTATTCGCGTGGGGCGGCGGTGGCGCAGTTCCTGTTCGTCAATGGCCGCCCGGTAAAGGACAAGCTGCTGACCGGCGCATTGCGCGCGGCCTATTTCGATTTCCTCAGCCGTGACCGGCATCCGGCGGCGGCGCTGTTCGTATCCTGCGACCCGCATCTGGTGGACGTGAACGTGCACCCGGCAAAATCCGAGGTGCGGTTTCGCGAACCCGGTATCGCGCGTGGCTTGATCGTATCCGGCCTTCGCCATGCGCTGGCAAACGCGGGGCATCGTGCGTCAACGACTGTCGCGGGGGCGACTTTGGGCGCGATGCGCCCTGAGCCAGCCGGCCCGCGCGTTTATCAAATGGACCGCCCCGTCGCGGGCGCGATACGGCAGGCTTATGCTACGCAAGCCCCCGGCTCTGACATGCCGGGCTTTGCGGAGATGTCCACGCCCTCCGCCCGGTTCGATCCGGTGGTCGAGCCGGATAACGAAGCCCCGCAAGAGGCACTGCCCCTTGGCGCTGCCCGCGCGCAGGTGCACGAGAACTACATCATCGCACAGACCGAAACCGGCATGGTGATCGTTGATCAGCACGCGGCCCACGAACGGTTAGTTTATGAGAAACTCAAGCGCCAGATGGCCGAAAATGGCGTCGCGCGTCAGGCGCTTCTGATCCCTGAAATTGTTGAACTGTCCTCCGGTGACGTCGCACGCCTGTTGGAAGTGTCCGACGCTCTAGCCGATATGGGGCTTGTCATTGAATCCTTCGGCGGTGACGCCATCGCCGTGCGCGAAACCCCAGCCATTCTGGGTGAAATAAACGCCACAGAAATGATCAAGGACGTGCTGGACGAACTGGCTGATCTGGGCGACAGCAACAAGGTCCAAGCCAAAGTCGAGGCCGTGTTGTCGCGGGTCGCCTGCCATGGCTCGATCCGGTCGGGCCGCTGGATGCGCCCGGAAGAAATGAACGCCCTGCTGCGCGAGATGGAGGCGACGCCCCATTCCGGCCAGTGCAACCATGGCCGCCCCACCTATGTGGAACTGAAACTTGCAGATATCGAAAGGCTGTTTGGCCGCACATGATCCAGATTGGTGATACAACCTACAACCTCGCGGACCCGTTAACCCTTCTGGTGATCGGCGCGGCAGTGCTGGCCGTGTTGATGTTCGTCCTGCTTATCGTCGTGGTGCGCCGGGCGGGGCAATCGGCACGCGTGGCCCAAGACCTTGCCCGCGATATGGGCGGTCTTGGTCAGGCAGTGCAGGTGCTGGGCGCGGGGCAGGATCAGCTGTCGGGCGGGTTGCGCACGGTATCGGATGCTCAGTCCACGGGCCAAGCGCAGGTGTTGCAGGCGATGGAAACGCGTCTGGCCCATGTGCAGCAGCAGATGAACGACCGGCTGCATGAGAACGCGATGAAAGCCGCGCGCTCTATGTCCGAGCTGCAGGAACGGATGAAAGAGAACCTTCAGGGCAACACGGTGAAAACCACCCAAAGCCTGACCCAGTTGCAGGAACGCCTTGCGGTGATCGACAAGGCGCAGGACAACATCACGCGGCTGTCGGGCGATGTGTTAAGCCTTCAGGACATCCTGTCAAACAAGCAGACCCGCGGCGCGTTTGGCGAGATACAGTTGCACGACATCGTGTCCAAGGCGCTGCCCAAAGACAGCTATGACCTGCAACAGACCCTGTCCAACGGAAAACGCGCCGATTGCCTGATCCACCTGCCCAACCCGCCGGGACCGATCGTGATCGACTCGAAGTTCCCGCTGGAGGCGTATGAGGCGCTGCGCAAAGCCGACACTCAATACGAGTTGAACGAGGCCGCCAAAGCGATGAAGGTCGCGGTGAAGGCGCACATCAAAGCGATCTCCGACAAATACATCATCGAAGGCGAAACCGCAGACGGCGCCCTGATGTTCCTGCCGTCCGAGGCCGTTTATGCCGAGCTACACGCCAACTTCCCCGAACTGGTCCGTGAAGGGTTCGCAGCGCGTGTCTGGATCGTGTCCCCCACGACGTGCATGGCGACCCTGAACACGATGCGGGCGATCCTGAAAGATGCCCGAATGCGCGAACAGGCGGGCGAGATCCGCAAGATGCTGAAGAACCTCCACCGCGACGTGGAGCTGGTGGTCGAACGTGCGGGCAAATTGGAGCTGCATTTCGATCAGGCGCGCCGGGATGTCGAGGGGATCTCGACGGCGGCAGAGCGTGCGGGCAAACGCGCCGCGCGGTTGGATAACTTTGACTTTGAAGAGTTGTCCGATGGGGCCGAGAATGTGGTGCCGATTGGGAAGGGGTAGGGGGTCGTGGAGGCGTTGAAAGCCGACATCGAGCCCAAAAATACCAATTCACTATGATCGGCATTGCCGATAGATCGAGAGCGAAATCGCGAAGCGGAGGAAAGTTGATTTGCGTATTTTGGTAGCCTTGATTACCGCGACAATCCTTTCATTCCCCGCCAGAGCGGACACGATTTGCACCCTAATACTTGATGCTTCAACAGCGGATGTGCTGGTGGAAGACGGCGACTGCCGGTCCCGCGTCACGCCTGCATCAACCTTCAAGGTGCCGTTGGCAGTCATGGCATATGATGCAGGCGTGCTGACGGATGCACATGACCCGGTCATGGCATTTCAGGCGGGCGATCCCGATTGGGGCGGAACCAATTGGACGAGAGACACCGATCCAGAAGACTGGATGCGCTTTTCGGTTCTTTGGTATTCCCAGCGGATCACCCATGCGATGGGTCAACAGGCTTTGACCCGACATGCGCTGGCCTTTGGCTATGGAAACGCTGATTTTTCTGGCGATCCTGGCTTTGACAACGGACTTGATCGCGCGTGGATCGCGTCGTCCCTTCAGATATCTCCTTTTGAGCAGGCTGCCTTCTTATGTGGGCTAGTGTTAGATGAGTTGCCCGTTTCATCGCAGGCCATGCAAAATGCGCGCGGGATCATGCAGAGTTGGCAGATCGGCAACTGGCTAATTTATGGCAAGACCGGCGCGGCCTACCCCCGACGCGCGGATCGCAGTTTTGATTACGCGCGCGGGTGGGGCTGGTTCGTGGGGTGGGCGCGAGAAGAAGATAGAACATTGGTCTTTGTCAGGTTGACCCAAGCAAGCGAGCGGACAGGGATGTCACCCGGTAATCTGGCGCGGGATGCTTTCTTGGTGGATTGGTCCGGGTTAGTCGATTGACGGCAACACGGTCCCGCACAGCAGACATTCCCCTTCTCAACCATGCTCCACCACCTCAACATGCTGGGCCAGTTCCTTCACGTGCCCCATCCAGGCCTCGATCATCTTGGGATCATCTGTCGCCGCTGACACGCCCGCGGGGGCTTTGCCGTCTCGGATCATCTCGACGGCCAGTGACACGGGCGTGGACACAAGCCGCGCCATGGCGGTGCCGCGGTCGTCGCCCCATGCGTCCATGACATAGGTCTTGTGATAGACCTCGGCACCGTCCTTTTCCGCCTTCAATGCTACGCACATGATCACGCGGTCAGGCTCGCCCTCGTCATAGGAATTCTCGTCCCAGAACTGGTCGGACATTTCCTTCAGCCGCGCGTCGCCTTCTGGGCCTTCCAGCGTCTCGACCTCGGCAAACACGTCTTTCCACGCCTCGGTCCAGCCATTCAGGCGCAGGGTGCCGCGCACGAAGGTGTCGACGTTCCATTCGGGGTCGAACTTGTAATCCTCCATGAACGGGATTGAATCGCGGTTGGGATAGACCTCGAAGCTTTCGACCTGCTGCAACGGCGCGTCATAGGACGAGATTGCGTCCCAAGGGCGCGCGACGTCCAGCGGTTTGCCGTCCTTGATCGAACGCGAGGGCGAGCGCAGCGCTTTCAGCACACCCAGCGGCGACCAGCTGAATTTATAGCGAAACGGGTTCGGGATTTTCGGCACGCCGCCGCAATAGCTGATGAAACTCAGCGTGTTGTCCGGATCAAAGGCATCTGACGCGCGATAATCGGCGACAAGCCAGTGGGCCATCAGGTGGTCGATGCCGGGGTCCAGCCCGATCTCGTTCACGCAGGCAAGACCAGCGTCGCGGAAGTCTTCGTCCAGCGCGCGCATCTCGGGCGAGATATAGCTGGAGGACACGAAATGCGCGCCTTTCTGCAGGCAGCGCTTGGCCAGGGGGACGTGCAGATCGCGGGGCAGCATCGACACCGCGATATCGCCGGGGGCAAGGGCCGCGGTTACGGCGTCCAGATCGAAGGGGCGTATTTTGTCGGTCAGATCGCCAACGGCTTCGCGCGCCTTGTCGACGGTCCGGTTCCAGACAACGACGTTGCGGCCGGACTTTAGCAGGCGACGCAGGCCGGGGATGGCCGACAGGCCGGTGCCACACCAATGGATTGTCATATCAGGGCGTCCTTTCAGCCGAATTTCAGTTTGGCGGTGATGATGGACCCCACCATCACCAAGGCAATTGCGTTGGCGATGACCATAGGCCACGCGTCGAGCATCAGGCCATAGACCAGCCACAACGCGATCGAGGCGAAGACCATCACATTTGTTGGCAGCGACAAGTCCGCTGTGTGTCGCGTGCGCCATGCCCGAATGGTTTGGGGCAGCCAGCAAATGGTGCTGATGACGCCGGCGGTACTGCCGATCACGGTTTCCAAATCAGATGTCCTTCATGTGGGTGCGGAACGTCGCCTCGGCCCGGCGCCAGACGCCCGTGGTCAGATCAGTCAGGGTCAGAAGCGATGGCAGAAGTTGTCCGGCGTAGTCGATGGAGCTTTCCAAGGGCAGCATAGACGGCAGGTTGTCGATTGCCATCACATCCAACACCGGATCTTGCGCCACGCGCAGGGCCGGGGCGTCCCAACTGGTGGCTTTGTCATAGACCGGCACAGGGTTGTAGTCGCTGTCCGGGTCGCAAGCCACATCGCCGATGGCTGTCAGTTTGCGGCCTGCCGACAGCGCGTCGCGCGGCACGAACACGGGGGTTTGTGGCCCGGCGAGGATGCAATTGATAAACAGGTTGTGGTCGAGGATTTCGGGGAAGGGTCCGCCACTGGCGGTTTCGGCCATGTCCCATTTGGTGACGGTGACGCCCATCGCTTCCATCAGGTCAGACGCGCCTGTTCCGACGCGGCCAAGGGCGCCGATCACAATGGCGGCCGGGCGCGGGGTGTTGGTTGCGTCGAGTTCGGAGCGAAGCTCGTCCAGCAACGCGTCCTTGTTCTTGTAGGCCCCGACCGGACCACACAGCTTTCCGTGCTGTTGCGCGGCCCACGCCTTCAACGTCACTGCCGCGCCTGCAAACCCAGCCCAATAGCCAAATGCCGCCACACGGCGTCCGGTTTCATCCACCAGATATTCCAGATCATAAAGCGTGCCACCCCCTGCCTTGAACCGCTCCAGCAACGAACGGCCAGAGTGCTGGCCCTTGAAGGCGTGACCGAACATGATGTGGCGATGCGGCAGGGGGGTGCCGTCTTCTGGCAGTTCTTTGAGGCCGAAGATGAAGGCGTCTTTCGGCGCGTTGGGCCAGCTGTTTTCCGGTGCAATCTCACAACCCGCATCACGATAGCCGTCAATGCCGATGGCCCGCGCGCCGCTTTCTTCGACCGTCACGTGCAGACCCGCATCAATCAGCGCCTTCGCACCGTCAGGCGTCAGCCCCACGCGATCTTCGTTAAGGCGCTGTTCGGCGCGAACCCAAAGATGTGTCATGGACGAAGCTCCTTAAAAATGCGTCTGCGCGTGGTGGCGGTCGGTGGGTTCCAGATGCGGCACGGCGTTGAATTGGATCAGGCTTAGCCCCGCAGGTGTTAGTCGCATCCGGTGGACTGAACTGTTCATAATGGGCAGGATCGTGCGGGTGAACGGGCCAATATCAAGCCCCATGACCACCCGCGTTGCCATGCCAATAAACCCGCCCGAGGTGAAAATGATCGCATCCTCGCCGCGTTCAGCGATGTCGTGGATCACGTCGCTGACGCGCGTTTGAAAGTCGTGGAAGGTCTCGGGCGCATTGTCGATCTTGCCTTCCTGCCATGCCGAAAAGGTCAGTGGCAGGTGGTCGACGAAATCTTCATGGGTGCGGGGATGCGGAATGCCAAACTGCGTGTGCATCCGTTCGGACAGATCGAAATAGCGCACTTCGTCCAGCCGGGCGTCCTGTGTGAATTCGTCAGCCCCCCATTCCTGCGCGGTTTGGCGGTGCCGTGTCAGCGTGCCGGTATAGGCCTTGCTGTAACGCTGCCCGGTGTCGCGCATGTAGTCGCCCAGCCAACGCGACTGCTGGCGGCCCAGATCGGACAGGCGGTCATAGCCAGTCTCATCCGTTGCGGTGTTGTTGGCCTGGCCGTGGCGGATTAGCGTAATCGTGGTCATGGGGTCTCCTTTCGGCCTATTGCTAGACAGTTGGGTGCAGTTCGAAAAGGGGGTCTGGCGCAAAATCGGTGCGGGGCGTCGGGATTGAAGGACTGACGTGCCCCATCGCATGGTTTATACTGGTCAGGACTAGACGGAGGTTTCCATGAGCGACGGCATCAAGTTCACCTTGGACGGACAAGAGGTTACGGCACGCAAGGGCGAGAGCATTTGGGACGTGGCCAAGCGCGAGGGCACCCTGATCCCGCATCTGTGCTACAAGGATGTGCCGGACCTGCGCGCCGATGGGAACTGCCGCGCCTGCGTGGTCGAGATTGAGGGCGAACGCGTCCTTGCGGCGTCATGTATTCGCGAACCTGCTGAGGGTATGGTTGTCACCACCGACAATGCCCGCGCGCGGACGGCCCGCAAAATGGTGGTCGAACTGTTGATGGCCGACCAGCCGGAGACCCCACATGATGCTTCGTCGCATCTGCTGGACATGGCCGACCTGACCGGCGTGGAAACCAGCCGCTTCCCGAAGCTGGAATCCGGGCGCATCCCCCTTCTGGATGACAGCCATGTCGCGATGAGCGTCAATCTGGACGCCTGCATTCAGTGCAACCTTTGCGTCCGTGCCTGCCGCGAGGTGCAGGTCAATGACGTGATCGGCATGGCGGGGCGGGGGCATGATGCCTATCCGGTGTTTGATATTTCCGACCCGATGGGCGCCTCGACCTGCGTGGCGTGTGGCGAATGCGTGCAAGCCTGCCCCACCGGGGCGCTGATGCCAGCCAAAGTGACAGACACCGAAGACTATGACCGCGAGGTCGAAAGCATTTGCCCCTTCTGCGGTGTTGGCTGTCAGGTCAGTTTGCGCGTCAAAGATGACAAGGTTGTCTATGTCGAAGGGATCAATGGCCCCGCCAATGAAGGTCGTTTGTGCGTGAAGGGCCGGTTCGGGTTCGACTATATCAACCACGACCACCGCCTGACCAAACCCCTGATCCGTAAAGAGGGCGCACCCAAGGGGCTAAACGTCGATCCCGCCAACCCGCTGACCCATTTTCGTGAAGCAAGCTGGGACGAGGCGTTGGATTTCGCGGCAAACGGTCTTGCCAAACTGCGCGATACCCATGGCGGCGACGCGGTCTCTGGCTTTGGATCGGCCAAATGCACCAATGAAGAGGCCTATCTGTTCCAGAAACTGATCCGCGCGGGCTTTGGCCACAACAACGTGGACCACTGCACCCGGCTGTGCCACGCGTCTTCTGTGTCGGCCCTGCTGGAAAACGTAGGCTCGGGCGCTGTGACCGCCACCTTTAACGAGATCGAAAACGCCGATGTGGCAATCGTCATCGGGTCAAACCCGATCGAAAATCATCCCGTTGCGGCGACCTATTTCAAGCAGTTCACCAAGCGCGGTGGCAAGCTGATCGTGATGGACCCGCGCGGCACCTCGCTCAGCCGGTTCGCGACGCATATGTTGCAGTTCAAGCCGGGCGGTGACGTGTCGATGCTAAACGCGATCATGCATGTGATCGCCGAAGAAGGTCTGATCGACGACGCCTATATCGCCAAGCACACCGAGAATTGGGAGGCGATGCGCGAACACCTGAAAGCCTTCCCGCCCGAGGATATGGCCGAGATTTGCGGCATCTCCGCAGATGAGCTGCGCGCCACCGCCCGCACCTTTGCGGCTGGCAAGGCCGGTATGATCTTTTGGGGCATGGGTATCAGCCAGCACGTGCACGGCACAGATAACTCCCGCTGCTTGATTTCACTGGCATTGATGACCGGTAATGTCGGGCGTCCGGGCACAGGTTTGCACCCGCTGCGCGGTCAAAACAACGTGCAGGGCGCGTCTGATGCGGGCATGATCCCGATGTTCCTGCCCGACTACAAATCGGTGAAAGACCCTGCTGTTTTGGCCGAGTTCAGTGCCGAATGGGGTGTGGACAACTTGTCCGACAAGCCCGGCTTGACCGTGGTCGAGATCATGGATGCGGTGCATGATGGCCGCATCAAAGGCATGTATATTCTGGGCGAAAATCCGGCCATGTCTGATCCCGACATCACCCACGTGCGCGAAGCGTTGCAGCGGATGGAGTTTCTGGTCAGTCAGGACATCTTCCTGACCGAAACGGCCAGCTATGCCGATGTGGTCCTGCCCGCCGCTGCCTTCGCCGAGAAAACCGGGACGGTGTCCAACACCAACCGGCAGGTCCAGATGGGCCGCCCCGCCGTGCCGCCTCCGGGTGAGGCGCAAGAAGATTGGTGGATCACAGTCGAGCTTGCGAAACGTTTGGGGCTGGATTGGACATACACCCATCCCAGTGAAGTGTTTGCCGAAATGGGTCGCGTGATGCCGTCGCTCGATCATATCACGTGGGACCGGCTCGAGGCGCAGAATGCCGTCACCTACCCGTCGCTTTCCCCCGAAGATCCGGGGCAGGCGGTGGTGTTTGGCGATGGCTTCCCGCGCCCAAGCAAACGCGCGCGCTTCACGCCCGCCGCGATCCTGCCGCCCGCCGAACTGCCGGATGCCGACTATCCGATGGTCCTGACCACCGGGCGGCAGTTGGAGCATTGGCACACCGGTTCCATGACCCGCCGCGCCACCGTGCTGGACGCGATCGAGCCCGAGGCCAACTGCTCGCTCAACCCCAAAACCCTACGTGAAATGGGCGTTGAGCCGGGCGATATGGTCCGCCTGACCACGCGACGTGGCACAATCGACATCATGGCCCGCGCGGATTATGGCGTGGCCGAAAATATGGTGTTCCTGCCATTTGCCTATGTGGAAGCAGCAGCCAACACGCTGACCAACCCTGCGCTGGACCCATACGGCAAGATCGCCGAAATGAAGTTCGCTGCGGTGAAGGTTGAGAAAGTGGCGCAGGTGGCAGCGGAGTAGGGTGCACGCATCGCGGTATGTCAGCTTTGCGCCCCATCTACGAATTCAACGGGGGCGCAGCGAAGGTCCGCATGCGCGGCGGAAATTATCTCAAGAATTCTATTGGCCAAGAGGTCAGGATCTTCGCGGGCACCGCCCCCTGATCTCGATTAGCCCGCTACTCAATGCGCAACAGTAGGGCAAGGACATCAGAGCGGTCCACGAGCCCGACAACCTTGCCGCCCTCCATCACTGGAAAGAGGCGGTGCGGGTGGGACAAGAACATCTCTGCAATGTGGATGACATCGTCGCTGGCATCGACACAAACCACATCGCGCGACATTTGATCGGCGACGCGCCCGGTCCACTCCTGATAATAACTTGCATTCAGGGCGGGGCGGAAACAGTCTTTCTGGGTCAGGATGCCATCCAGCCTGCCATCTTCACCGACCACAGGCGCGGCGGCGATGCCTGCGTCAATCAGCTGGGCGACGGCACGCCGGATCGGTGTATCAGGCGTCAGAATGGGCACATCGCGGCGCATAATAGACGCGACCCGGTGCGCGCTCATTGCTCCGCCTCCACTGCGTCAGCGATGCGCCGCAATGGGCAATCCGCACAGCGCCCCTCGCGCAGACCGGCGGACGCCCCGCAGCTTGTGCGCACCGGTCCGCGCCCCAAGGTCAGCCCAAGGCCCAGACCCGCAGCCGCAAGGCCAAAGATCGCAATTGCAAACAGGATTTCCATTATCCGAAGTCCTTATTCATAGCAGCATCGTTTCGATTGAACCGGTCTTGATCGACCTGATCCCCGTTCCATCGCGCACAATCAAAAGGGCGGATAGATCGTGATCGCGCGCAAGGGCTGGCCCTGCTGTCGGGCCTGCTGCAAACAGCGCCGTCGCCCAACCATCTGCAGTCATCGCATCCGCGCCCAGAACCGTGACGGACAATAGTCCTGCATCGGCAGGCGCGCGCTTTGTGGGGTCGATGATATGCCCATATCTGCGCTGCGCCAATTCATAGCTTTGCGCGCGAAGTCCCGATGTCGCCACGGCCTGCCCGTCTGTCAGGCGTAAAGTGGCGGCAGGTTGGCCGGTCAGCGGGTGCTGCACCGCGACGTGCCACGGTCGCCCCGAGGGATGTGTGCCAAGCGCCTTAAGCTCGCCGCCCAGATCAAACAGCAGATTGTCGATGCCAGCCTCCTGCGCCAGATCAACAGCGCGATCCAGGGCGCGGCCCTTGGCAATTCCGCACAGATCAAGCGTCAGGTCATCGCGCGCCTTGGCGATGTAATCCACGCCAAGCGACAACCCGCGCCAATCCGGTGTTCTGCCGCCCTGAATTGGCCCGAACCCCCATTGCGCGACCAAAGGCCCGACGGTGGGGTCGAACGCGCCGTTGCTGGCGCGCGCAAGATGCAGGGCAGAGGCCGTTACGTGGATCATCTCAGCGTCCACGGCCTGTGATCCTGTGGCCATCGCGTTGAAGCGGCTGATGACGCTGTCGCTGCGCCATGGTGACATTTGCCGATCAATGCTGGCGAACAGTGCTTTGATGCCAGACCGAAGGCGCTCCAGTTCGGCGCTTGGCGGCCCAACGATCCGCCATGTCGTGCCGAACGCATCGCCCGCGATTTCCGAGACGGCGGCGGCATGGCTGACCTTCGGCAGCACCAGTGCTGCGCCAATCAGGCCAAGCGCGGTGCGGCGCGACGGTCGGATGGTTCGGTCATTCATGTCTCAGCCTCCAAAATCATCGTAGAAAATCGAGCGCGGCTCGACGCCCAGTTGTTCCAGCGTGGCGAGAACGGCGGAAATCATAACGGGCGGGCCACATAAGTAGTATTCACACTCTTCCGGTGCGGGATGGGTGCTCATTTCCGCTTTGAGCCTTTCGTGAATGAACCCGGTCGCGCCCGTCCAGCGATCACCTGGTGCTGGATCTGACAGGGCCGGTGTCCAGCTAAACGTAGCATGATTGGCGGCCAGTTCCTCGAACTCGTCAGAATAGAACAGATCGGCTGCGGTGCGCGCGCCATAGAAATAGCGAATGCGCCGGGTGCTTCCGCGCCCGATCTCCTGATGGATCATCGCGCGCAGTGGTGCCATGCCCACGCCGCCCCCGATGAACACCATCTCGCGTTCTGTTGGCTGGACGTGGAATTCTCCGAACGGACCCGAGGCAAGGACCTTGTCACCCGGCTTGAGTGAAAACAGCCAAGACGACACGATTCCCGGCGGAACGTCATCCTCGCGTCCGGCGGGCGGCACGGCAAGGCGGATGTTGAACACCGCAAAACCCGTATCCTCGGGGCGGCTGGCCAAGGAATAGGCACGGGTGACATCGGCATCGGACGTCACGTTCAGCCTGCCCCATCGGTTGATGTCCCATGCGTCGCAAAAGCGCGGTTCCAATTCCAGTGTCGCAAAATCCAGCCGGTAGGCAGGCGCGGTGATCTGCATGAAATCGCCTGCCTTGAACGTCGTCGGATGATCCTTCGGCAGTTCAAGCACGATCTCGCGGATCAGCGGCGCCAACATGCGTGTGGAGGTGACCGTGCAGGTCACGCCTGCCCCCGCGCTCAGGATGTCTTCGGACACCTGCACAGCACAGTCGCCGCGCAAAGTTGCCTGGCAAGCAAGGCGCATATTGGCCCGCCTTTCCTTCGGGGACAACACACCGCGTTCGGTTGCTTGCGGCGTGCCTGCACCCTCGCCGGTGACGGTCACGCGACACAATCCGCAGGTGCCGGACCCGCCACAGGCCGCAGGGATACGGATTTCGGCGTTGTGCAGCACATCCAGCAATTTGGTGCCCCGTTGGGTGGCGATCTGCACGGTGTCGTTCACGGTGACGTCGATATTGCCTTGCGGGACCAGCCGGCGCCGCACCAAAAGCAGCCCGGTGGCAAGTCCGACGACAAGCATAGCGATGATCATGCTGCCTAGGACAATCTCGCTCATGGGGCTGCTGCCATTTGTGCGAAAGAGGCAAAGCCCAGTGACATGAGACCCGTGAGGATGAAGGCGATCCCTAACCCGCGCAGCCCCGCGGGCAGGTCCGCATAGGAAAGGCGCGCACGGATCGCGCTAAGCATGACAACGGCAACCGCGAACCCAACGCCGCTGCCCACGCCAAAGACCGCCGATTCAACGAAAGTATAGCTGCGCTCGACCATGAACAGGCTGCCGGCAAGGATGGCGCATTGCACGGTCAAAAGCGGCAAAAAGACCCCGAAGGCTGCGTGAATTGCAGGAAAGAAGCGATCCAGCAGCATCTCTAAAAGCTGCACGGTGGCCGCGATCACGCCGATAAAGGCGATCAAGGCCAGATACGACAGATCAAGGTCAGGCTGGCCCGCCCAACCCCAAGCGCCGGGCGCAAGAAAGAGGTTATAGATCAGGTTATTCAGGGGCACCGTCACGCCCAGAACACCCGTCATCGCAATGCCAAGCCCAACCGCGCTTTCCGTGCGCCGTGACAGGGCAAGAAACGTGCAAAGCCCCAAAAACAGCGTCAGCGGCATGTTGTCGACAAAGGCCGCGAACAGGAAAAAGGACCACAGGTCGTTCAATCCACGGCCCCCCGTTGCAAGGGCGGCGTGTGATCAGGCGGTTCGACCTGTTCAGTGCGCACCGACCGCACGGCCCAGACGAGCCCTCCTAGCAGGAAGAAGGCTGATGGGGCCAGCAACATCAGGCTTAGCGGTGTGAACCAGCCACCGTTTTCAGCCAGCGGCAAAACCTGCGCGCCAAACAACTGCCCCATGCCGAAAAGTTCGCGAATTGAGCCAATCACGATCAGCACAAGCGAATACCCAAGCCCATTGCCGAACGCATCGACCATCGAGGGCAGCGGCGCATTAAAGCGAGCGTAGGATTCAGTGCGTCCAAGGACCAGACAGTTGGTCGTGATCAACCCAACATAGACCGAAAGCGCGCGGCTGATATCGGCGAAATAGGCTTGTAAGATCTGGTCGATCACGATCACGAGCGAGGCGACGATCACGATCTGCACAATCAGCCGGATCGTGTCGGGGATATGGCGCCGGATCAAGCTGATGATGCCAGCCGCCAGCGTCAGCACGACCGTCAGCGACACCGACATGGTCAGCGCCGTGGCAAGCGTTGTCGTCACGGCCAGTGCCGAACAGATACCAAGGATCTGCAACGTGACCGGGTTTTGCCGGATCAGCGGGTCGGTTAGCGTGGTCCAGAACGAGATGCGCGCGCTCATGGCCTAGAACTCCCCGCGCGCGATTGCGTCAATCAGGGGGCCGTATCCATCGGGGCCAAGCCAGAACCGCATCATGCGGGTGATACCGCTGCCGGTGCGGGTGGCGCCGGTGATACCGTCCACTTCATAATCGGTGGTCGCATCGCCACGTGCGACGCTGAACCTGACATCCCCGCTGTCGTCGCGGATGATCGTGCCGGGAAAGTTTTGCTGCCACGAACGGTCTTCGATCCGTCCACCCAGGCCGGGCGTTTCGGCGTGTTGGGTGATCGCGATGCCGGCGATCGTGTTCATGTCGCCGTGAACCGCAAGGATCGCATCAATCTGCCCGCCATAGCCTTGGCCGGCGACCGGCAACAGTGCCAGCGATACTCCATCGTCGTCGCGCAGCAGGAATATCTGCGCAAAGTTAGGCCGCTGCCCAAGCCCGGCAATGTCCGCGCCAGCGTCCAGCACTGTCCAGTTCGCCATATCGGTCAGGGCGGCATCAAGTGTTTCGGCTGTTACGTCTTGTGCGGCGCGCCCCGTGTTAAGATTGATGACGACGGTCGAAAGGGTGCCGCCGGACTCTTCCAAAAGGGCTGCCATGCCCGGAATGCCGCGCACAAGATCGCCAATGCGTGCCTGTTCTTCTGCGGCACGGTTCGCGGTTTGGATGGGGCGCAGAAGAACCGTGGCGCTGCTGACCAGCAAGGCGCAGATGGCTGACACAAGAAACGCCACGATGATCGTTTTGGCGCGGCTTTCATTGGGCAACGCAAGCAGGCGGCGCCAAGGGTTCCAGTCAGTTCCGGCCATGACGCCTCCTGCGTTGCGCGATCCAAAGAGTGACCGCGATTTCATCCAAAAGCGGCGTTGCCAAGGATGTCAAAAGCGCCGCTGCGATTGCAAGTTGAACCGGGGCAGCGTCGGTCCAGCCCGTCGCGAACATAACCACCAAGCCTGCATACAGACCGCCGTTGATCCACCGGCCAAGGGTCGTTGATGCGCTTGTCACCGGATCGACAACAAGAAGCACCAGAACAATTCCGGCTGCAGGCAGAACCGCATCCAATGGAACACCCAGCATCACGGCACCCGCGCCTACCACCAGCGCGCCGCCCAATACGGCGGCGGGCATGACACCCGTCGCGACCCCAATCAGGGCCGCAGGGATAGCCGCCCAAACAACCGGATCATCAAAGCCCGGCCAAGCAAAGCCCGGAAACCCGAAGCCAAGGAACGACAGCGCCACGGTCGCGGGGTTCACGACATTGCGGCCCCAGCCCCCGAACACCAGTTCGCCCATCACCACGCCGAAACTGATCCCCAATAGCATTCGGATCGCGCCAAGATCCTGCGGCGCAAGCATCGCCACAGCCAAGGCCGTTATCAAAGCCGCAAACGACGGTGGCTGCGCCCGTGCAATCATGAAAACAAGATGCCAGACCGCAAGGACAAGAAGTGCGAAGCCAAGCCGTGAAAGTGCCTCGGCGCCGCCAAACCAAAGCCAGAAAAGCGCAAGTGGCATATAGGCGGCCAGCAACATCAGCGCGACAGTTTCACGATCCCAAAGCCCCTTCATCATGGCGCAAGCTCTGTCTGTATTCGGTCCAGCATGCCGCGCAGAAGTTCGGCCAAGTCCGACTGCCCGCCAAGCACATAGTCGGCAAGACCCACGTCTTCCTCAAGCATGGACAGCGCCCCCAGTTTCATCGCCATTTCATCGTCACCCGCACTGAGCGCGCGCACCAGTGCGACGGCGGGCAGGGCCGCGCCGAACGCTTGCGTCAACGCGGCCGTCGGAATAACCGGCTTTGGCAGCCCCGAGCGTGTGAGCGCTGCGACGAACCAATGCGGCGGCTTGTCGTTTTGCGGACGCGGCAGCACCGTGATTTGCCGGTGGCGCGGGGCAAGCCAATGGGTTTCGTGACCGTCCAGCGGCGATCCCGACATCAACACATGCGCTCCGGGTGCCACGGCGCGCAGCGTCAGTTCGCGCAAATCGGCACCGGGTTGAGCACGGACCAGTCGGCTTTCGCGCAGTCCCGAACCTGCAACACGCACAAGGCGCGACATTGGTAGAATCCCGGTCGAAAGAAGGTCGCCCAATGCGGCGACATCTTCGGCGTGAATGTCCCAAACGGGTGTTTCGGTCGTGGCTGGCGCAAGGGCGTGAATGCGCAGCCCGGCAGATCCTTGCGGGTGGCGCGGGGTGCAGGCTTCGGCGCGCACCTGTCCGTCGCCAAGGCCGCGTTCAAACAGCGCAGGGCCGGGTGCATGGCAGACAAAGACCGGACCGTCGCTTAAAGATGCCAGTGCTTGCAGACCGTGCGCAAACGCTTCTTCGCGCCCTGCCAGCGCCTGACGCGGATCGGGGGCGAAGGGCCGCGTGTCGATGGCCATAACGACAATCGCTGACGGGCGTTCATCGGCGGCTGGCATGCCACCAAATGGCCGCCGTCGCAGCCACGGCCACACACCGGCAGATTGCATCAGGTCGCGCAGAGCATGGTCAGTTGTTGCACCGGCACCGTCGTGCTGGACCACTTCGCCGCCTGCTTCGTGAAACATCACGATTTCGGACAGCTTGCGCCCCGGCTTGAGGGAAATGCGTGCGATGCGTCCGGGCATCGGTGCGACAAACTGGATCTGTGGCGCATCCCGCAGGCACGCAACAGGCGCGCCCTGCGCGACAAGGTCATCTTCTTTCACAAGCGGCGTGATGCGCAGGGTTTGGCCCGACGATGTTCGTATTCCGGCCTCTTGAGTGATCACGTCTGTCGGCCCCCGATCGCGCTGAGGTGGCGACGGAAATGTCGGGGTCAATCCCGCTCGAACTTTGAGAGCTGGCATGATCTCACTCCTGCGTCTCGCTCGCGCCAAAACACGGGAGCACATCAGATAAGCACAATTTTTCCGTGTAACGATAACATGATCGTGATTAGATGGAAGGGTCCCATTTCGCATGCCACGGAGAATCAACCATGAAAGATTTTTTTCGCGTATCGACCATCCCTCTGGCCCTCTTAGCGGTTTTCATCCTCGTGTCCGGCAGCTACGGCGTTCTTAGCCAAAGCACGGATGACACGCCCGGCGAGAGCGAAGCTGTCATCCCCTTTGCACTGCCAAAATCAGGGCCGTTCAAGCCGGCAGATATCAAAATTGAAAATAATGATGCGATCGCCAACTGGTTCCGCTCGGCCCATGCCGATGCCGCGGCCGAGGCGTTTCGTCATTGGGATGAAGATGAGGAAATCCGACCCGCCTGCGCGGTCTGCCACTCCGGTGAAGGATTTCGCGCGTTCCACGGGCTGGATGGAAGCGAGCCCGGTGTCATCGAAGCGCCCGTCGATATTGGCGGCGTCGTGGATTGCGGCACATGCCACAATGCTGGCCTTGCCGAAATCACCGAGGTGAAGTTCCCCAGCGGCTTGGCGCACCCCGTTCAGGGTGTCGAGGCGTCCTGCATGACGTGCCACCAAGGCCGCACTGCTGGCGTCAATGTCAGCACTGCCATCGCGGATATGGACATCGACACCTCAAACCCAGAGCTGCGGTTCATCAATCCGCACTATGCCACCGCTGCGGCGACGTGGCTGGGCGGCTATGGCGGGGCGGGCTATCACTACGAAGGGCGCGACTATTCGGGACGTTTCTTCCACGCCCGTCCGGTATCGACCTGTAACTCGTGCCACGAACCGCACACGCTTGAGGTGGAGTTTGAACCCTGCCTGACATGCCACCAGGCAGACAGCGCGCAGGACATCCGCATTTCGCGCCAAAGCTATTCCGGCACCGGAGATACGTCGGTCGGTATCCGCGCCGACATTCAGTCGAATGCCGCGTTGCTGTTGAAAACTGTGGAAAGCTATTCGCGCGACGTCGCGGGTGTGCCTATCGTTTATGACGGGACACGCTATCCATACTTCTTCACCGACGCGAATGGCGATGGTGTGATCGACGAAAGCGAAGGCAAACCCGTTGCCTATAACGGCTGGACACCCCGAAGCCTGCGCGCGGCTTACAACTGGAAGCTGGTGACGTCTGACCCCGGCAACTACGCCCACAATCCCCACTATGCGCTTGAGCTTCTCTACGACTCGATCGAGGATCTGAGCGGCCCGTTAGGGATGGATTTGGAAGCCCTCAATCTGCTGAGATAACCCAATCCGTGGTCCGGTGATGCATCGGACCACGGGGAACCTCAACGCATAGGAACCGCAGGGCATGGAACAGGCGCTATTGCTCATCACGATTGGCGTGCTTTTCCTTGGCGGGTTGCTTGCCGACAAGATCGGCCACCTGACCCGGTTGCCCCGTGTGACGATGCTGTTGCTTCTTGGGCTTCTGGTCGGGCCATCAGGTCTTGATCTTCTGCCGCAGGCCGCAACCGACTTGTTCGAACCGATTTCAGTGGTCGCACTGACGATGGTGGCGTTCCTACTTGGGGGGGAGCTGACACGCGACAACCTGAGCCGCCATGGGCGCGCCATTTCCGCGATATCACTTTGCATTGTCGTAGGAACGACAGGAATTGTCTGGGCGGGTCTGAGCCTGCTGGGTCTTGATCCCGCCCTTGCGCTTTTGCTGGGGGCGATTGCCACGGCAACCGACCCGGCGGCGATCTCGGACGTGATCCGCCAGTCGGGAATCCGCAACGGGTTCACTGAGACGCTCAACGGTATCGTCGCCATCGACGATGTTTGGGGGCTGTTGATGTTCAGCGTCTGCCTGGCCTTGATCGATCAGTCCGGCGGCTGGGCCGCGCCGCTTTTGGGCGCAGGTCGTGACATCGGGGGGGCGGTATTGCTTGGCATCTGTGTTGGCGTTCCGTCCGCATACCTGACCGGACGCCTGAAAGAGGGCGAGCCGCTGCAGACCGAAGCCATTGGCGTGGTCTTTGTCACCGCGGGCCTTGGGATATGGCTTGAGGTTTCGTTTCTGGTGGCGGGCATGACTGCTGGCGCGTTGATTGCCAATCTCGCGCGCCATCACGCCCATGCTTTTCACGAGATCGAATACATCGAATGGCCGTTCATGTTGCTGTTCTTTCTGCTCGCAGGTGCGTCCCTTGAATTGGACGCATTAAGGACGCTTGGCTGGATCAGTCTTGCCTATGCCGGGCTTCGGATCGCCGCACGGCTGGCGAGCGGCTTGTTCGGCGCATGGATCGGTGGCGTCCCCCGGGCCGAGGCGTCTCACTACGGTCCGGCACTTTTGCCACAGGCCGGTGTTGCCGTCGGTATGGCGCTGGTCGCTGCCGAGGCATTCCCCAGCTGGGCGGCAACGATCATGACGCTGACCATCGCCGGCACCGTTTTCTTCGAGATCGTCGGCCCCCCCGTCACTCTTTTGGCGCTCTACCAAAACGCCCGCGCACGGCGCGATCGGTTGTAGCGGGCTTGCTCGCCCGCCGCTGACTGCAGGTAAGTGAGGTTTGAGACGCTGATCGTCGGCGCCAGGCTGTGCGAGATCCGAGTTATTCTTCGCCAAACGCAGCCTTCCAAAAACAGCGCCGATCATGATCTACATCATTATTTTTCAGTGCGTGTGGATTGATACTTAGGACAGTTGGGTATGTTTTACGCCCGCAAAAAATGGGGCGGAGAACATGGCAGACTACCACACCAGATCGCTTACAGACGTCTTGGAGGAGCTTGACAGCACGCGCGAAGGCCTGACGACAGACGAAGCGAAAAACCGGCTGGAGCGGTATGGCACCAACGAGTTGAAGGTTTCGAAGGACACGCCCGAAATCGTCAAGTTTCTTCAGCAGTTCAAGAATTTCTTTGCCATCCTGCTGATCGCAGGCGGCGCGCTGGCGATGACGGCCGAGAAATTGGACCCAGGCAACGGCAATCTCTATATCGCCATTGCGCTGGTCGGTGTGGTGTTCCTAAACGCGGCGTTCACCTATTTTCAGGAACATCAAAGCGAACGCATCATGGACAGCTTCAAGAATATGCTGCCCTCGATGATCACCGCCCTGCGCGACGGCAACCCGCAAGAGGTGCCCGTCGGCGAGCTGGTGCCCGGTGACGTGATCGTGCTGAACGAGGGTGACAAGGTGCCTGCCGACGGGCGGTTGATTGAGGCCAAAGAGCTTAAGGTCGACAATTCAAGCCTGACCGGTGAAAGCGAACCGCAATTGCTGGACGAAGGCAAATCAGCCAAGGCAATGCTGGAAAGCCCCAACATGATCTTCTCGGGCAGCCTTGTGCAAAACGGCGAAGGTAAGGTGCTGCTGGTTGAAACCGGCATGAACACCCAGATCGGTGGCATTGTGGCGTTGACCAAGGCCACAGAGGCGACGGAAACGCCGATCCACCAGGAACTGAAATACTTCATCAAGGTCATCAGCTTCATCGCAATCTTTCTGGGGGTGAGTTTCTTTGGCGTGTCTGTCGCCATCGGCAACAATGTGATCGGCAGCCTGATCTTCGCGATCGGCATCATTGTGGCGAATGTGCCCGAAGGCTTGCTGCCCACTGTTACGCTTAGCCTGACCATGGCCAGCCGCCGCATGGCGCAGAAGAACGCGTTGATCAAGAACCTTGAAAGCGTTGAAACCCTTGGGTCGACCACTGTCATCTGCACAGACAAGACGGGCACCCTGACGCAAAACCGGCTTGGCGTGAACACGGTTGTCGTCGGCGGGGCCGCCTATGCCGTTGATGACAGGCAGGTGGCGGATGCCGCTGCCTTTGATCGGCTGCTTCGGGTCATGTGTGTCTGCAACAACGCCTATCTGACCGATGATGGTTACGCGGGCGATGCGACCGAAGGTGCGCTGCTGCTTTACGCGCGCAACTACACCGATCCAGCCGCCCTGCGGCGTGTCGAAGAGATCGCCGAACAGCCCTTTAACTCGACCAGCAAGCGGATGATCACGGTCACCGATGATGGGACCGGGCCGCAAGCCTACCTTAAGGGCGCGCCCGAGGTGGTGCTGGCCATGTGCGACAAGGTTGCTCTGAATGGCGAAGAATTTGCGCTGACCCCGGATCGCCACGGCGACATCGTGGATGCGTATCACAAATTGGCAGGCCGCGGCGAACGCGGGCTGGGCTTTGCCGCGCGTGCTTGCGACCGCGACGGGGTGCCCGAGGATGGATACGTGTTTCTGGGCCTGACGGGGATGATCGACCCGCCCCGCCCAGAAGTGCCCATCGCCTTGGAGCGTTGCGTGTCAGCAGGCATCAGGGTGATCATGCTGACCGGTGATTTCGGCCTGACCGCAAAGACCATCGCCCAACAGATCGGGATGATGGGCCCGCATGGACGCGTGGTGCAGGGCGACGAGCTGTCACAGATGACCGACGCCGAACTGCAGACCGTCTTGCAAGACGAGGCAGAGATTATCTTCGCCCGCATCGCACCGGCCCAAAAATTGCAGGTCGTTCAGGCCCTACAAGCCAGCGGAGAGATCGTGACAGTCACAGGCGACGGGGTGAACGACGCACCCGCGCTGAAGAACGCCGACATGGGTGTGGCCATGGGCGTGATGGGAACCGATGTCGCCAAAGAGGCCAGCGATATGGTGCTGATGGACGACAATTTCGCCACCATCGTTGCGGCCGTAGAAGAAGGCCGCACCATTTTCGACAACATCAAGAAGTTTATCGCCTATATCCTGACCTCCAACATCCCCGAGATTCTGCCCTTCATCGCCTTTGTGTTGCTGGATATTCCCTTGCCGCTGACGGTGATCCTGATCCTCAGCATCGATTTGGGCACGGACATTCTGCCCGCGCTCGGTCTGGGGGCGGAAAAGCCGGAAACCGATGTGATGAAACGCAAACCCAGACAACGGGGTGAACGGTTGCTAAGCCGCAACCTGCTGCTGATGAGTTATGGAATTATCGGAATGTTGCAGGCGGCGGCGGGGTTTTTCACCTATTTCACCATCCTCTACACCGGGGGGTGGGAATGGGGGCAAGACCTGGCCAGCTCGGACCCATTGTACCGGACGGCAATCACCGGGTTCTTTGCCTCGATCATCATTTGCCAAGTGGCGGATGTGATCATCTGCCGAACCCGAACGCAAAGCCTGCTGACCGTCGGACTGCTGTCTAACAAGCTGGTCTTGGTGGGGATCGCATTTGAACTGCTGCTGCTGGCCTGCATCAGCTATATCCCGGCCTTCAACACGTTTTTCGGCACCGCACCGCTTGAGGCCTGGCACCTTATGCTGTCCGTCCCGTTTGCCCTGCTGATACTGCTGGGGGACGAACTGCGCCGCGTCTTTGTGCGACGCGGAAACCCGTTCGTGCTGCGCTTTTTGACGTGGTGAGGCGATCTTTGCACCCGCATCGTAAAGCTCGTCCGTATCCCGGCCCGCAGGTTAGATGAGGTGTCAGCCCCCCCCCCGCCCAATCACGCGGTCGCCGCAACACCTGATCGTCGCCTTTTGGGTGCGTGCGCTGTCCGCGTAGGCGGCATTTGGTGACTGCACCGCGAAGGGCGGGTTTGAAGCCATTTTGGCGGACGCTGAAAGCTGCACGAATGTCTGCTTAGGCTCTTGTAAAGTGGTTCTGAATGCACACTTCCGCTCTGTCATTTGGTAGAAAGATCTTCCCGTAAATGAGTGCAATACTTCTCGTCATTTTTGGCCTTGTTGGCTTGATCGTCGGCGGCGAAATGCTCGTACGTGGCGCAGTGTCCGCTGCCAAGTCATTCGGCATCTCGCCGATGGTGATCGGACTGACACTGGTTGGCTTCGGAACCTCGTCACCTGAGCTGGTCACCAGCCTGCAAGCGGCTCTCTCTGGGTCTTCCGGCATTGCTATTGGTAACGTCGTTGGCAGCAATATCGGCAACGTTCTGCTGATCCTTGGCATTGCCGCTCTGATTGCACCTATTTCAGTCGATCCAAAAGCGTTTCGGCGGGACGGAGCCGTCGTTGTTCTTTCAACGCTGCTTTGTCTGGGTGCTGTTCTTCTCGGTGAGGTCGGTCGGTTGATCGGCGCGGGCTTAGTGGTCGCCTTGGCAACCTATTTGGGCTTCACGCTCTGGTCTGAGAGGCGGTCAGGAGGCACGCCAGCTGCGACTGTCTACGAGAGTGAAGCTGACGCCGTGCCTGGCCCGGAAACAAATCTCGGTGTTTCCTTGTTGATAGCACTTGGAGGTTTGGTGATTACCATCTTTGGGGCTCGGTTCTTGGTGTCCGGCGCAGTCGCTATTGCTCAATCGGCGGGGCTTTCGGAAGCTTTGATCGGTTTAACAATCGTCGCTATCGGAACATCGATGCCTGAACTCGTGACCTCCATCATTGCAGTGCGCAAGGGCGAAGGCTCTGTCGCACTAGGCAATGTCCTGGGCAGCAACATTTTCAATATTCTGGGCATCCTCGGCATTACCGTTCTTGTCCAACCTATGGTAATCCCAAGCGAGATTGCCCGTTTCGATATTTGGATTTTGTGTGCGACCGCACTTTTGCTCGTCGCCTTCGCCCGAAGTGGTTGGACCATCTCTCGGCGTGAAGGTGGCTTTCTCGTTCTTGCTTATGCCGCCTACCTCGCTGCGCTACTGACTTGAACTTGAAGAGAGGTCGCAGAGACGGCTCGGGACAAAAAAGCGGGCTTTGGCGAGGTGTTGCCGAGAGTCTGCTTTGTCACGCTAACCGGACATAGGCTTCATCCCCAACTCACATCCCCTAGAAAGATATACCCGGCGCCGTAGATCGTCTTGATCAGGCGCGGATTTTTGGGGTCTTCCTTAAGTTTGGTGCGCAGACGCGAGATGCGGACATCCATGGCGCGGTCGAAGCTTTCACCGGCGACGCCACCCAGTGTTTCTTGCATTTGCGCGCGCGATATGAGCCGCTTGGGGGCGTCAAGGAACAGGCGCAGCACTTCGCCTTCGGCGTGGGAAAAGGCGGTTTCCTCGCCGCTGTCGTCTTCCAGCATGTAACGGTCGAAATGCGCGGTCCAGCCGTTGAACGTCGCGGTTTGCGCCGTTTTCAGGCTGGATTTCGGCCCGCGCAGGCGCGCGCGGACGCGGGCGACGACCTCGGCGGGTTCGAATGGTTTGACGATATAGTCGTCGGCCCCAAGCTCCAACCCGGTGACGCGATCCTGCACTTGGGTGCGGCCTGAAATGATGATGATCGACGCGCCGCTTTCCAGCGCCAGCCGATGCACCAAGGTCAGCCCGTCACGGTCTGGCAGACCGAGGTCCACAAGGCAGACATCCGGGGACATGGTGTTCAAGGCGGCCTCGAACTCGGTGGCGCGGGCGAAGCTTGCGGTGCGAAAACCGGCGTCTTCCAACGCATCTGACAGCATCCGTCGGATTTCCGGTTCGTCGTCAAGGATGGCGACCAATGGCTGGGTCATACGCGGACCTCTTCAGACAGGAACGTGGCGAGTTCGCCCTTTGTGAAGGGTTTGGGCAAAACCGGGAAACCGGCTTCTGCCCTGCGCGGATCATCGGCGGGAAGAGAGGTCATAACCAACATAGGGACATCAATGCCCGCCGCGCGCAACCCTTTCAGGAACTCGGGACCTGTCTGCGCGCCCTCAAGCATCACGTCGCTAATGATCAGGCCCAACCCATCCAGATCGACAAGGCCCAGCGCTTCTTCGGCGGATGTCGCCTCGATCACCTGATGGCCCATATCGGTCAACATTTTGCGAACGGATGTGCGGATGTCCTCCATATCCTCGATCAACAGGACAAGGCGCGGAGATATGGGCTGGAGCGGTTTGCGCAGCGGCAGGCGGACAGACACAACCGCGCCGCCCGTGTCGGCCGAATTGAACAGTTTCACCTGTCCGCCAGCAACCTTGGTCTGGTCATAAACCATTGATAAGCCTAGCCCGGAGCCTTCGCCGCCCTTGGTGGTGAAAAACGGGTCAAGTGCGTGCTCAAGCGCCTTTCGCGAAAAGCCGGGCCCGCTGTCGGTGACACGGAATTCCACCCATGTGTCGCGGATCGGGCGGGCCGTCAGGTGGATGGTGCCGGGCGACGATCCGATCGCATGGGTCGCGTTCAGGATAAGGTTCAGAATCCCGTCCTGCACCGCGCCTGCGTCCAGCACAATCGGGTCGTTCAAGTCCGCGACGTTGATTATCAGGTCGATGTCATCGGGCAGCGTTGACCGCGCGAGGGTTTCCAGTCCATTCAGCATATCGGGCACGAGGGTCGGTTCGAAATGCAGCTCGCGCCGGCCCGAGATCGAAGCGATCCGGTCCAGCAACGTCCCTCCGCGCCGCACCGCGGCCGTGGTGGCGGCAACCATCTGCTGTGCATCATCGCCAAGTGGCATCTGGGCCAGACGGCTTTGCAGCCCAAGGATGATGGTCAGCAGGTTCGAGAAATCATGCGCCACGCCCGACGTGAGTTGCGCGGCCAGCTCGCGTTTGCGGGTCTGGGCCAAGGCCGCGCGGGCTTGTGCTTCCTCAGTGACGTCCATCGACAGGATGTAGACGCCCGAGATTTCATCACCGTCTTGATCAGGGGTTAGTGCGACCCGAATACGGCGTCCTGACCCTTCGTGCGAGAATTCGAACACGCTGGGTTCGCCGTTAAAAGCACGGGCGAAATAGGGCGAGATATGCGCGTAAGCTTCGTCGCCCAGTGCTTCGATTGCGTGCAACCCGATCAGGTCGCTCGGTCGCCCCGTGATGACGGATCCAAGGCGACGGTTCGAGAAGGTGTAGTGCCGATCGCGATCTATGCGCGCGATGTGCGCGGGCATCATTTCGGCGGTCAGGCGGGTGCGGCTTTCCATCTCGGTCAGCTCGCGTTTGGTTTCTTCCAGCGCTGCGATTGTCGAGGCCAGTGCCCGGTTGGTCTGGGTCAGTTCTTCGGTATAGCTCAGCACTTGGTCGGACAGTTCCTCGGATCGGGCGCGCAACAGTGCCTCTTGCCGCTTGATTGGTGTGATGTCCGTATAGACAGTCACCCACCCCCCTTGCGACAGCGGATGACCTTCGACCGAAATCACCCGACCGTTGGCGCGCGTGCGCTCCATATAATGTGGCTCGAATGCCAAAGCCTGATCGACGCGCGATTTGACGAAAGATTCGATATCACCAACAGCCCCGTAATCGCCGCGCTCTGCCAGAAATCGGATGGTGTCCGAGAACTCCGCACCGGGGGTGGCAAGGTGGTCTGGCAGGTCAAACATATCCTGAAACTGGCGGTTTCCAACAACCAGCCGAAGCTTGCGATCATAGATGGAAAGCGCCTGCTGAATAAGGTTCAAACCGGCTTGAGTCAGGGCCGAGGTTTCGTTGAAATTCTGTCCCAATGGCGCCTCCTGTTACGCTCTTTCGCTAACACCTGAACCGGCGCATGAAAAGGAGTTTGACTGGGTCGCACACATCTGGACCCGCCATGTAACAATTCGTTAGGATTGCGAAAAAGTGGCGAAACCTTTGACGGCCAAGTTTTTTCAGTCAGGGTTGCAAAGGAAGATTCGCTTTGCGATCGGGAACGTCGCCCGTACCGACGGTGGGAGGAAAATTTGTCACAGGAACTAGCCGCAGCAGGCGACTTTGCTTCCGTTCCCGCGCTACTTGCGCGGAACGTGAAGAAGTATGGGGATCGCCCGGCCTATCGTGAAAAAGAATTTGGCATCTGGCAGAGCTGGACATGGGCCGAGGCCGCCAAGGAAATCGAGAACCTGGCCCTTGGGCTTTTGGCGCTTGGCATTGATCGTGGCGATCATGTAGCCATCATCGGCCGCAACCGTCCCGCCCATTACTGGGCGATGATTGCCGCGCAGAAAGTCGGTGCGGTTCCGGTGCCTTTGTATCAGGACGCTGTTGCCGAAGAAATGGAATTCGTGCTGGACCATTGTGGCGCGCGGTTCGTGATCTGTGGCGATCAGGAACAGGTCGACAAGGTCATTGAGGTTCAGGAAAACGTCAAACATATCGAGCATGTGATCTACTACGACAAGCGCGGCTTGCGGAAATATGATCACAGCCACCTGCATTGGTATCGTGACATTCAGGAAGAAGGCCGCGTTGCACATTCCCGCCTTGAAGGCGAGATGGCTGCCCGCGAGGCAGAGCTGACTTACGATAGCACCTGCGTCATGCTTTACACATCGGGCACCACCGGGCGCCCGAAAGGTGTGGTTCTGTCGAACCGCAATATCGTTGAAAGCGCCAAGAACACCTCGGAATTTGACAATCTGGGTCTGAACGAAGACATTTTGGCCTATCTGCCGATGGCATGGGTAGGTGACTTCATCTTCTCGCTGGGTCAGGCGATGTGGTGCGGGTTCTGTGTGAACTGCCCCGAAAGCCCGGAAACGATGATGACGGATCTGCGCGAAATCGGGCCGACCTATTACTTCGCCCCGCCCCGCGTGTTTGAAACCCAGTTGACCAACGTGATGATCCGGATGGAAGACAGCGGCGATCTGAAATACGCGCTGTTCCACCACTTTATGGATTTCGCCAAAAAAGGCGCCGGCGAGAAATACGGAATGCCGCGCCGCAAGGTCACCACCCAGAAAAAGACCCTGGAGCAGAAACTCCGCCATGGCTTCCGCTATGCAATGGGGATTGGTTTTGCCGCCGAAACGATTGTGGAGAACGCGATCCGGTTGGGCTTTGCAAAGCTGCGGCATGGCAAAAATGCGCGCAAGCACTTCAAGGCCAAAGATCCGCTGGGTCTGAAGCTCTATAGCGGCAAGGCGTTTGAATACTTCAAATATCGTTGCGGCGATGTTCTGGTCTATGGCCCGCTGAAAGACACGCTGGGCTTTGGACGCATCCGCGTCGGATACACGGCTGGTGAAGCAATCGGCCCCGAGATTTTCGAGTTCTACCGCTCGATGGGGATCAACCTGAAACAGCTATACGGTCAGACCGAAGCCACCGTGTTCATCACCGTGCAACCCGATGGCGAGGTGCGCAACGATACCGTTGGCGTGCCCGCGCCCGGCGTTGAAATCAAACTGGCGGACAATGGCGAGATCTTCTATCGCAGCCCCGGCACGTTTGTTGAATACTACAACAACCCCGAAAGCACCGCCGACACCAAAGATCCCGAGGGTTGGGTGGCTACAGGTGACGCGGGCTTCTTTGATAAGGTGAACGGTCACCTCCGCATCATCGACCGCGCCAAAGACGTTGGCAAAATGGCCGATGGCCGTCTGTTCGCGCCGAAATATGTCGAGAACAAACTGAAGTTCTATCCCGACATTCTGGAAGCCGTGGTGTTTGGCAATGACCGTGACATGTGCACCGCGTTCATCAACATCGACCTGACGGCAGTTGGCAACTGGGCCGAACGTAACAACGTCGCCTATGGGTCCTATCAGGAACTGGCGGGCCACCCGGACGTGGTGTCGACCATTCAGGAACACGTTGAAGCCGTTAACAAATCCGTTGCTGAAGACGAGATGTTGTCGGGCTGTCAGATCCACCGCTTCCTGATCCTGCACAAGGAGCTGGATGCGGATGACGGTGAAATGACCCGGACCCGGAAGGTGCGCCGCAAGATTGTGGAAGAGAAATACGCGCCACTGATTGACGCGCTTTATGGCGGCAAGTCCGAGCAATATATCGAAACCGAGGTCACTTATGAGGATGGCCGCAAGGGCTCGATCACGGCCACCTTGGAAATCCGCGACGCGGCTGTGGTTGGCACCAAACAGGGGATGGCGGCAGAATGACGACAACAACTGACATGAACGCCGACAGCTATGTCACTGCAGATGGCCGCACGATTGGCCCGGTGGTGATGGATATGAAAAACATCACCCTGCGCTTCGGCGGTGTGGTGGCGATCAAGGACATCAGCTTTGACATTCGCGAAGGTGAAATCCGCGCGATCATCGGCCCGAACGGGGCTGGTAAATCCTCGATGCTGAACGTCATCTCGGGCTTTTATAAGCCGCAAGAAGGTGAAGTTTGGTTCCGTGGTGAAAAACGCCCGCCGATGAAGCCCTATCAGGTTGCGCGGCAAGGTTTGGCGCGGACCTTCCAGAACATCGCTTTGTTTGACGGGATGACCGTGCTGGACAACATCATGACCGGCCGTCTGAACCACATGAAGGCGAACCTGCTTCAGCAGGCGATCTGGAAAGGCAAAGCCGAGCGGGAAGAGATTGCGAACCGCGAGATTTGCGAGAAGGTCATCGACTTTCTGGAAATCCAGCACATCCGCAAAACGCCTGTTGGACGTCTGCCCTATGGCCTGAAAAAGCGGGTCGAGCTGGCGCGTGCGCTGGCTGCGCAGCCGTCGCTTCTTTTGCTGGATGAGCCGATGGCTGGCATGAACGTCGAGGAAAAAGAGGACATGTCTCGCTTCATCCTCGACATGAATGACGAATTTGGAACCACAATCGCCCTGATCGAACACGATATGGGCGTGGTCATGGATCTGTCCGACCGGGTGGTCGTGATGGATTACGGAAAAAAAATTGGGGATGGCACACCGGACGAAGTGCGCAACAACCAGGATGTGATCGACGCCTATCTTGGCGTGGCACACGATTAAGGGGGGACTTATGCCTGAACAGCTACTCTTTGCGATGGAAGTCACCCTGAACGGCCTGATGGCCGGGGTGCTTTACGCGCTGGTCGCGCTGGGGTTTGTCTTGATCTTCAAGGCCTCCGGCATCTTCAACTACGCTCAAGGTGTTATGGCGCTGTTCGCAGCACTGACGCTGGTGGGCATTCAACAAGGGCAGGTGCCTTTCGCCCATTTGATCAACGCGGTCTTTGGCACCGAGGTGCATCATTTCCCATGGCAGGTTCCATCGCTGATCGCGATTGTGCTGGCTGCGGGGGTTATGATCCTGTTCGCCTGGATCGTCGAAAAATACGTCCTGCAACACCTGATCGGACAGCCTGACATTATCCTGTTCATGGCGACCATCGGACTGGCGTATTTCATGGAAGGTTTCGGCGACATCATGTGGGGGTCAGACATCAAGAAACTTGATGTCGGTCTGCCGCAGGGTATGAACGCCACCATAGATCAGGTCACCTTCGACTGGTTCGGCTATGGGTTCTTCATTGATAATCTGGACATCGTCGCGGCGATCGTCGCCTCGCTTTTGGTGGCCGCGCTGACGATCTTCTCGCAATACTCCAAGCAGGGCCGGGCGCTGCGCGCCGTGGCGGATGATCACTCGGCGGCTCTGTCGGTTGGTATCTCGTTGCGCTTCATCTGGGTGCTGGTTTGGTCGATTGCAGGCTTCGTGGCCTTGGTCGCGGGCATCATGTGGGGCGCCAAGTCTGGCGTCCAGTTCAGCCTGTCGCTGATCGCACTGAAAGCCTTGCCGGTTTTGATGCTGGGCGGGTTTACCTCGATCCCCGGCGCCATCGTTGGCGGTCTGATCATCGGCGTGGGCGAGCAGCTGTTTGAATTCACCATCGGTCCCATGATCGGCGGCGCAACCCAGAACTGGTTCGCCTATGTGCTGGCACTTATTTTCCTGATCTTCAGGCCCCAAGGCCTGTTTGGCGAAAAAATCATCGAGAGGGTCTGATCCATGTTTTACCGCGAAGCAGGTGACTTCAAAACGTCCTACCGTGACGACAGCCAGACCTTCCCGATCCGCCTGGATCGGATGGGCTATTACATCCTGATGTTCGTGGCCTTCTTGGTGGTCCCGTTCTTCATCAACGACTATTGGGTCAACGCCGTCTTTGCGCCGTTCCTGATCTATGCGATTGCGGCGCTGGGCCTGAACATCCTGACCGGTTACGCCGGGCAGGTGTCGCTGGGCACCGGTGGCTTCATGGCTGTGGGGGCGTATGCCAGCTATAAGCTGATGACGAGCTTTCCAGAGGTCAGCATCCTTATCCACATCATACTTGCCGGCGGGATCACTGCGGTTGTGGGTGTGGCGTTTGGTTTGCCATCCTTGCGCATCAAGGGATTCTATCTGGCGGTGGCCACGCTGGCCGCACAGTTCTTCCTTGTGTGGGTCTTCAACAAGGTGCCGTGGTTTTACAACTATTCAGCATCGGGCCAGATCAACGCGCCTGAACGCTCTGTCTTCGGTGTCATCGTGACCGGCCCCAATACCGAAGCCTGGGCGAAATACATGATCTGCCTCGTGTTTGTCGTGGTGCTGGCATGGGTGGCGCGCAACCTGACGCGCGGCATGATGGGCCGCAAATGGATGGGCATCCGTGATATGGATATCGCGGCCGAGATCATCGGGGTGAACCCCCTGATGGCCAAGATGTCGGCTTTTGCGGTATCGTCCTTTTTTGTTGGCATTGCCGGAGCGCTGTTTTTCACGGTCTATCTTGGCGCGGCCGAAGCAGGCGAGGCCTTCGGGATCACCAAGTCGTTCCTGATCCTGTTCATGATCATCATCGGTGGTCTGGGATCGATCTTCGGATCATTCGCAGGCGCGGCCTTTATGGTGCTTATGCCAGTGTTTTTGAAGAACGTGCTGGTGGGGGGACTTGGCTGGCCGACCGATCTGGCCGCGCATTTCGAGTTCATGATCGTGGGCGGCCTGATTGTCGTCTTCCTGATTGTGGAACCGCACGGTCTGGCGCAACTATGGCGCCTGACGAAAGAAAAACTGCGTCTGTGGCCCTTCCCGCACTAGGGCCCGCGCAACTCATCTTATCCTCTGAACCAATGAGGAAACGGTTCAGAGGGTCAAAGCAATGTGACCCGCAACGGGCACGAAAATTTGCTAATCTAGGGAGGAAGCAAATGAAATACTCGAAACTCGCAGCAGCCAGTGTTACGGCGCTTATGGTGGCAACTCCGGTCCTTGCGGATCTGGTGTTCCCCTCGCTCAGCTACCGGACTGGTCCTTACGCCGCAGGCGGCATCCCCTATGCGGATGGCTTTGCGGATTACTTCACTCTGCTGAACGAACGTGACGGCGGCATCGGTGGCGTGATGACATCAGCCCCAGAATGTGAGACGGCTTATAACACCGAAAAAGGCGTCGAATGCTACGAAGCCACCAAAGGTCAAGGCGCGCTGGCTTATAACCCGCTGTCGACCGGCATCACCTATCAGCTGATCCCGAAAGTGACGGCAGACGACATTCCGCTTTACACGCCCGGTTATGGCCGCACGTCGGCTGCAAACGGCAAAGTGTTCAGCCACGTGTTCAACTTCCCCGCCAACTACTGGAATGCAGCCTCGCTTGCTGTGAACCACCTGAAAGAGGTTAGCGGTGGCGATCTGGCGGGCAAGAAAATCGCGCTGGTCTATCACAACTCGGCTTACGGTAAAGAACCGATCCGCACGCTGGAAGGTCTGGCTGAAAAGCACGGCTTTGAGCTTGTGACACTTCCGGTCGATCACCCCGGGCAGGAACAGAAAGCGCAATGGCTGCAAATCCGCCGCGAGCGTCCTGATTTCGTTATGATGTGGGGCTGGGGCGTGATGAACCAGGTTGCCATTCAGGAAGCTGCCAACATCCGCTTCCCGATGGAAAACTTCATCGGCGTTTGGTGGTCGGGTGGTGACCATGACGTTTCTCCCGCCGGTGACGCAGCCACGGGTTACAAGGCTGTGACCTTCCATGGTGTTGGGTCGGACTATCCGGTTTTTGCTGATATCCAAAAGCATGTTGTGGATGCAGGTAAGGCAGCCGGCAATGGCGACAACATCGGCAAGGCCCTTTACAACCGCGGTGTCTATGCCGCGATGTTGCTGGCCGAATCCGCCAAGAAGGCACAGGAAATCCATGGCACGCCGGACATCACGTCATCCATGATGCGTGACGGTATGGAAGCTCTGGAAATCACCGAAGCCCGGATGACTGAACTTGGTATGCCCGGATTTGGCCCCGAATTCACCGTCAGCTGTGAAAACCACGGTGGCCCCGGCACGGGTGCGATCCAGCAATGGGACGCAGCCGCCGGCACCTGGTCGCTGATTTCAGACTTCGGTCCGTCGGATATGGATGTGATCCAACCTTTGATCGACGAAGACTCGGCCGCTTATGCCGCCGAGAACAACATCGAAGAACGCTGCAACTAAGCCGCGTGCATGACCTTTCGTCCGGGCCGTTTGGCCCGGACGATCCCCGAACAACGAACACAGACAGGACGACCGATATGCTGGACGCCGAGAAGACTACCGAAATTGCAGGTGAGAACCTTTTGGAGGTCAACAACATCGAGGTGATCTATAATCACGTGATCCTTGTGTTGAAGGGCGTCAGCCTGCATGTGCCGAAAGGTGGCATTACAGCCATTCTGGGCGGCAACGGCGCGGGCAAGACAACCACGCTGAAAGCCATATCGAACTTGCTTCAATCCGAACGGGGCGAAGTCACCAAAGGCTCGATCCTGCACAAGAATGAAAACGTCGCCGATCTGGGCCCGTCCGAGTTGGTCAAGCGCGGCGTTATCCAGGTGATGGAAGGCCGTCGCTGCTTTGAACACCTGACCGTCGAAGAAAACCTGCTGACGGGCGCCTACACCCGCACGGACGGCAAAGGCGCGATCGCTGCTGATCTTGAGATGGTCTATGAATATTTCCCCCGCGTCCGCGAGCGCCGCAAAAGTCAGGCGGGCTATACCTCGGGCGGTGAGCAGCAGATGGTGGCGATGGGCCGCGCGCTGATGTCGCGCCCCGAGATGATCTTGTTGGACGAGCCGTCCATGGGCCTCGCCCCTCAGTTGGTCGAACAGATCTTCGAGATTGTAAAAAAAGTGAACGAAAATGAAGGCGTGACCTTCTTGTTGGCTGAACAAAACACCAACGTGGCCCTGCGCTATGCGCATTACGGCTACATTCTGGAAAACGGTCGCATTGTGATGGACGGCCCCGCCGCTGAATTGCGCGAAAACCCGGATGTGAAAGAGTTCTATCTTGGCATGTCGGATGAGGGGCGCAAGAGCTTCCGGGATGTGCGGTCCTATCGCCGCCGGAAGCGTTGGTTGGCCTGATGCACCTGAAAACTGGGCATAAATCCTCGTCGCGTTGCGCGTCGATGGCTGCTTTGCGGCCTGATTGTCGGCGGAGCCGCGTTTGGCAGCCGGTGTCAGGCGACCTTGGTGCGCAGGGCATCAAGCTCAGCCAGCGCCGCACTGCGGTCTTTTGGACTGGCCGGGCGCATCGACACGACCTGCGTACGGTCCTGTGCGGTGACGTCCGCCATTCCATAACCGACCTGACCCAGAGCGTAGCTCAGGCGCAGGCGTTTGGCGGCGCGCGATTGGCTCAGCCACGCGTCTTGCTCGACTCGCAGATGTGCGGTGTTGATCAGGAAAAACCACTTTCTGCCGGTGTCTTCCAAGGCCGCTGCCAAGGTGCCGTAAACCACGTCGACATCCCCCGAATGGCGCAACGTCAGCCCCGACAGGTCGATTTCGGCAACACGAGTTTCGGTGTCCAGCACAAGGCGCTCGGAGATGTCGGACGCATCATATTGCGCGGTCCGATCCAGCTTGCGCACCCGTTGGGACGGCAGTTGCGCCAGCCGGGCCAGCGCCGCGTCGCGGGTTGTAAACAGGTTAGGATTGAACGCGTCCGTGCCCGCCGTGCGAGCAAGCTCGGCGCGGGTAATGTCGCTGGCATCCACTTTGACGATGCCTTGGCTGTGCGCTTTGCTCAGCGCTTTGCCGCGCTGACGTTGTGCCGTCCAAGCAAAGCTGTCGACGCGCATGCCTGTGACATCCAGCAGCATGAACCATTTGTCCTCACCCGTCGCGCTGATCGCTGTGAGGATCTGATCGTAGGCTGCGTTGACGTCGGCCGAGTTGCCAAGGCGAAGGGTCGTGAAGTCGACCTCCATCACTTGGGTGGCGTGGTCGAAGCGAATGCGGTTGGTCATGTCGATCATGATGCGCGGACTCTTGCTGCGTTGCGGCAAATTATAGAACGTCGCCCCCATCGTATACAATTGCATGCAGTGCATAGCGGGGTTTCGCCTCGCTCAATGCTCAGTTCTTCTGAAAAGGGTTTCGACCATGCCTGATTATTATGACGCCCTGGAAAACCGTTCCGCAGATGCCCGCATGGCTGACATTGCAAAGGCGCTGCCCCTGCAGATCGCCCGTGCCAAGGGGCTGCAAGGTTACCGAGCCAGCTTTGCCGATGTGGATCCAGCACGCATCACAAGTGTCGAGGCGTTGGTTTCGCTGCCCGTCCTGCGCAAATCCGAGATTGGAAAGGCGCAAGCCGCCGACGGTCCTCTTGGCGGGTTCGGTGGGCTGGCAACGCATGAGTTTTCTCATATTTTTCAAAGTCCCGGCCCGATTTACGAACCGGGTGGCGTCGGGCATGACTGGTGGCGAATGGGACGGTTCCTGAACGCCTGTGGAATCGGAAAAGGCGATATCGTTCAGAACTGTTTTGGATACCACCTGACCCCGGCTGGCATGATCTTTGAAAACGGCGCGCGGGCTGTCGGCGCAGCGGTTGTCCCCGCCGGTGTGGGCCAGACCGAGCTGCAAGTGCGCGCCGCCGCAGATATCGGCACAACGGCCTATGCGGGCACGCCGGACTATCTGAAGGTCATTCTGGACCGCGCAGATGCTGATGGAGTGAAGCTGAAGATCACCAAAGCGGCCGTCGGAGGAGGGGCGTTGTTCCCCAGCCTGCGAAGCGAATATGCCGATCGTGGTATCACTTGCCAGCAAAGCTACGCCACAGCCGACCTTGGCAACATCGCGTATGAAAGTGCTGCGATGGAGGGCATGATCGTTGACGAAGGAGTGATCGTGGAAATCGTACGACCCGGCACGGGTGATCCTGTCGCACCGGGCGAAGTGGGCGAGGTTGTCGTGACGACGCTAAACCCTGACTATCCGCTGATCCGCTTTGCCACAGGTGACTTGTCGGCAGTTTTGCCGGGCACCAGCCCCTGCGGACGCACGAATATGCGCATCAAGGGATGGATGGGGCGCGCCGATCAAACCGCCAAGATCAAGGGTATGTTCGTGCGTCCTGAGCAAGTTGCGGATTTGGTCGCAAAACATGCCGACGTGACCAAGGCGCGCGTGATTGCGACCCGCGACGGCGAGATGGACGCAATGACGGTTCAGATCGAAACCGACGCAACGGACCCAGCGCCCTATGCAAAGTCGGTGGTCGAAACACTAAAGTTAAAAGCCCGGATCGAGATCGTTTCCAAGGGCAGTTTGCCGAATGACGGCAAAGTCATCGACGATCAAAGGGTCTACGACTAGAACAGGTTCCTTCCGGGAAAGGGGCTGAGGCAGCAATGCTTCAGCCCTTTTCTTTTGGCAAACCACCGAATGGAAAGAAAAAAGCCGCCCAGAAGGCGGCCATTTCTTTTTCGCTGCTGATGCGACTTAGCCTTGACGGGCTTTGAAGCGGCGTTGCGTTTTGTTGATCACGTAAACGCGGCCTTTACGGCGCACCACGCGGCAATCGCGGTGGCGGTTTTTCAGCGAGCGGAGCGAGTTGCGGACTTTCATGGTCCTTCTCCTTCAACGCGGCGCTGCGGTTGCGCCTAAGCTACATTTTGCCGTCTGACCATAGGGTCATATGGCGGTTCATGGTGGGCGATACTGGGATCGAACCAGTGACCCCTTCGATGTCAACGAAGTGCTCTACCGCTGAGCTAATCGCCCTGAATTTCATTTCAAACCAGTCAATACGACCAATCCAAAAAACGCGACGCGGGAAAACCCGCGCCTGTTCGCGGTTCTATAAAAGGAGTCGGGGTCGTGCGCAAGGGCTTTTGGTGAGAGATTTTTTCGCTTTATAAGTGGTATGGAGGAGACTGCATGTTGATACTGCCCTACGCGCTGACACTGCCCAAGATACGCGACACAAGTGTCGTGTTTGCGTCGCCTCATAGCGGGCGCCGCTATCCTTTGGCGTTCGTGAAGGGCAGCTTGTTGGATGAACGCACGATCCGCTCGTCGGAAGATGCGTTTGTCGATCAGCTCTATGCGGCCGCACCTGACCATGGCGCACCTCTTTTGGCGGCAACGACGCCACGCGCCTATGTCGATCTGAACCGCGGTGCCGAGGAATTGGACCCGGCCGTCATCAACGGATTGCGGCGGGTTGATCACAACCCACGCGTGGCGTCGGGACTGGGCGTCATTCCACGCGTTGTCGCTGGCGGCCGCGCCATTTATCGCGGCAAGATGTCGTTGGGTGACGCGCAAACGCGGCTGGCAGACCACTGGCGCCCCTATCACGCAGCGCTGCAGTCCTTGCTGCAAGACAGCACAGATGCTTTTGGCGAGGCAATCTTGATCGACTGCCATTCGATGCCGCACGAGGCCGTCACCAGTCTGTCCAAAGGGTGGGCGCAAAGTCCCGAGGTCGTTCTGGGCGACCGGTTCGGGGCCTCTGCCTCATCCGAGGTCGTCAGCCATGTTGAAGAGGCCTTCAAACGTGCCGGGTTCCGGACCTCGCGCAACACACCGTTTGCCGGGGCTTATATGGCGCAGCATTACGGGCGCCCATCGCGCAACCAACATGTGGTTCAGGTCGAAATCGACCGTGCCCTATACATGAACGAACGGTTGATCCGACCCAATCGGGATTTTCATGAAATCCAACAGCGGCTGGCCATGGTGATCAAGGAAATAGCCGCGTTCGGTCAGCAGGATCGGGCGCTCGCCGCAGAATAGCTCTAGCGGATCGAGCGTCCTTTCAAGATCACTTTGTCCCCGAAACGGGCCCGGATCGTGTCGGTGGCACGTTCCGCAGCCCTTCGTCGCGCGGCCTGAGGATCAAGCAGGTCGTTGGTCAGATCGGCATTGTCAGCAGGCCCCAGATGGCTGAGCCCGACACCGACAAGCCGAAATGGACCCTCGCCGGCAACAGTGTCAAACAATCCGCGCGCTGTGCGGTAGATCCGATCAGCGAATTGCGTCGTATCACCAAGATTGGTTTGACGGCTGAGCGCACGGAAATCGGCGCGCTTAAGCTTCAACGTCACGACGCGCCCCGCCAAGTCGCGCGCCTTGGCGCGGTCCGATACTTTCTCGGACAGGCGCCACAAGTGGCCGTCCAGGATGTCGGGGTCGGTGGTGTCCTCGAAAAACGTCGTTTCGTTCGAAATTGACTTGATCGGTGCATGGGCCGAAACGCGCCGCTTGTCTTGGCCCCGCGCCAGATGCCACAACCGGTCACCCATGCCGCCGAACCGGGCAACAAGGTCTGCCTTTTCCCAACGAAGCAGATCCGCGAAGGTTCGGATGCCTGCTTTCTCCAACGCGGCCTGACTGACGCCGCCGACGCCCCAAATCAGCCCGACGGGTTTGTCATGCAGGAATGTGGCAGTCTCAGCCTTGCCGATCACCGAAAAGCCGCGCGGCTTGTCCAGATCGGACGCGATTTTTGCCAGAAATTTATTGTGACTTAACCCGATTGAGCCCGACAGACCAATTTTGTCTTGCATCCGTTTGAGCAGCCGCGCCAGCATCACGGCAGGTGGGGCACCATGCAGTTTCTCGGTGCCGGTCATGTCCAGAAACGCCTCGTCCAACGACAGGGGCTCTATCGAAGGGGTCAGTTCATCCATCAATGCGCGGATTTGCTTGGATACCGCTGCATAGTGGCGACCGCGTGGTGGGATCACGACCGCATCCGGGCAAAGCTTCAGCGCCTGAAACATGGGCATGGCAGATCGCACACCGCGAATGCGCGCGACATAGCAGGCGGTTGATACGACCCCGCGCTTTCCGCCGCCGATAATGACAGGCTTGTCTGCCAGTTCGGGATGGTCACGCTTTTCCACCGAGGCATAAAAGGCGTCACAATCCATATGCGCTATGGTCAGGTCGAACAATTCAGGGTGCGATGTCACCCGCGGGCTACGGCAGGAAGGGCAGCGGCGACCATCATCAAAGCGGTTCAGGCAATCTCGACATAAAGCGGGCATGATGCAAAATACATCATGCGGCCGCGGGGCTCAAACACTCGTCAGTCTTGGAAAGGCAAGAATGGAGAATTTTAGCGGCACAAAGCTGGTTTTGCTTGTCGGCGGGAAGGTTGCAACCCTGCTGCGCGACGATCGGCCCGACATCCCTTGCCCGAACATGTGGGATTTCCCCGGCGGTGGTCGCGAGGGAAGCGAAAGCGCCGAAGACTGCGTGCTGCGGGAAACACAAGAAGAGCTTTCCCTTCGGTTGCGGCCCTCTGATCTGAGTTGGAAGCAGGAATTCGACAGCCCTACGGTGCCCGGCACCACGTCCTGGTGGTTTGCAGCCACGTTGCCTGCAAGTGCTTCCAGCAAGATCAAGCTTGGCAATGAAGGGCAACGCTGGACGTTGATGGCACCGAGCGATTGGCTGACGAATCCAAGCGCCATCCCGCATTTCAAGCCCCGATTGCGCGCTGCCCTGCGCGGACTTGGTCAAGATGCTGTTGTAACTGACGCAAAATGATCCCATCATCTTGCGAATTAATGCGTCGGTGAAAGGTTCCCCTCATGAATGAAATTCCAACAGATCTTGCTGGCGGAAACACAGTCCTGTTTTTGCTAGCTGCCTTCCTGATCATCGTTGTCTTCCTGGGCGTCAAGATAGTGCCGCAAAGCCAGAAATATGTCGTGGAGCGCTTTGGGCGACTGCAAGCGGTGCTGGGGCCGGGGATCAACTTCATCGTGCCATTTCTTGATCGCGTGCGTCACAAGGTGTCGATTTTGGAACGCCAGTTGCCGACCGCCAGTCAGGATGCGATCACATCCGACAACGTGTTGGTGCAGGTCGACACCAGCGTGTTCTACCGCATTCTTGAGCCTGAAAAGACGGTGTATCGAATCCGTGATGTGGACGCCGCGATTTCGACCACAGTGGCGGGGATCGTGCGCTCGGGCATTGGCGAAATGGAGCTGGACGAGGTGCAGTCAAACCGCCAGCAGCTGATCTCGAAAATCAAGCAACAGGTCGCGGATGCGGTTGATGATTGGGGGATCGAAGTTACGCGCGCTGAAATTCTTGATGTGAACCTTGATACGGCCACGCGAGAGGCGATGTTGCAGCAGCTAAACGCTGAACGCGCCCGCCGCGCACAGGTGACAGAGGCCGAAGGCACGCGACGCGCGGTCGAACTGGCCGCAGATGCAGAGCTTTATGCAGCCGAACAGGCCGCCAAGGCGCGCCGCGTCAGCGCAGATGCCGAAGCCTATGCAACCCAAGTGGTGGCAAAAGCTATTGCAGAGAACGGGCTTGAAGCAGCGCAGTATCAGGTGGCGCTGAAACAGGTCGAGGCCTTGACCGAAGTCGGCAAGGGCGATGGAAAGCAAACCATTATCCTGCCGACGCACGCGTTGGATGCGTTTGGTGATGCCTTCAAGCTGCTGAAAGGTAAGTCATAATGCTGTGGGCGACTTGGTGGGTTTGGTTGGCCGGTGCGATTGCCCTTGGCATTCTTGAAATGCTGGTCCCCGGCTTTATCTTTCTTGGCTTCGCGGTCGGCGCTGCGGTGGTTGGGGCGGTGTTGCTTTTGGGACTTGCGCCAACTCTGCCGTGGCTTCTTGTTGGCTTTGCGGCAGTGTCGCTGGTGTCTTGGTTGGCGATGCGGCGTGCTTTTGGTGTGCGTAAAGGCCAATCGAAGGTCTTCGACATCGACATCAACGATGGTTGACAGGTTTGGTGCAGGGTCTAGCTGACCGGCGCGCCAAACAAAAATGGTATTTCATTTGAAAGGGTTTCACCTTTCAAAAGCCAGCTGAGCCCAAGCGCCCAAAGCGCGACGCTTTCAGCCCAGAAGGTGAAGCTCCAATCGCTGTCCCACCTTTGACCGGACTCTGGCAAGAAGACCTTCACCACGCCGACCAAGACGACCATTGCGAGGATGGTCCACCCGAAGACTCGATAGCATTGGTTTCTGCGCTGTTTGTGCGGTCTGGGGTTCTTGACCGAACACCGCGTGAACAGCCTAAGCGACGTGATCCCCATGCAAACCAGAAACAGTCCTGCCGCTGCAAAATGGATGTTTTGCTGCGTCTGATCGTATGCTGCGGGGATAAGCCTGTCGAACAAAGCCAACGGCCGATAGCAATCTTCGGTGGCACATAAAGTGGGCACAAATGCCGTGGTAAAGACCGCTACGCCCGCAATGCTCGAGATCACGCGGTCAGAGAGCACTTCGCCGGATCGTCGTGGGTAACCTTGGTAGGCAACCAAAAACAGGCCCGTCCCTGCCGATGCTGAAACGAAGACTTCGCGCATCTCTGTGAAGAAAAAGTCCGAAACCGACCGTTGCATCGGGATGCCGAAAAGAACGACCCCTGCCAATAGGACAAAGGGTAAGGTCAAGCCGATGGCGCCGATTGCCCGACGCAGGCGCATCACCGTGGACAGGTCAGGATGTGGTCGGGTGTCAGACATGATAGCCCTTGAAGCCACGAAGGTTGACGCCGCGCTATGCGACTGTACGCCACGCAAAAAGGCGCACTTTCACCTCATGTTCTGTTCATTGGGCGCCCGGCGCAAGGGCGCAAGGGCGTGCGGCGGCTCACATTCTCAGGAGCGAACGGTGAGGTGAGGTCACCTGCGCGCAAAGGCAGGCGCGCTTTTCGGCGGCTAGGCGAGGGGGGCGTTCAGTTCCGCCAAAACGGCTTTGGCAGCGTCGCGCGGGTTGGCCGCCTGACGGATCGGACGACCCACCACGATGTGATCCACGCCGTCAGCAATGGCTTGCGCGGGCGTGGCCACCCGTTTCTGATCACCCAATGCAGCCCCCGAAGGACGAATGCCGGGGGTCACGATCAACTTGCCAGCAGCCTGCGAAAGCGCGCGGATAAGCTTGGCCTCTTGCGGTGACGCGATTACACCATCTGCGCCTGCGTCCAACGCCCGCACGGCGCGCTCCAACACCAGGTCCTGCACATCGCCCGCCTTGATTAGCGAGGCATCCAGATCGGCCCGATCCAGCGAAGTCAGGATCGTCACGGCAAGGATTTTCATGTCCTTGGCACCTTTTCCTTCCTGTGCAGCGCGCACGACGTGTGGATCGCCGTGAACCGTCAGGAAATCCAGATCGAATTGCGCCAGACCGCGCACGGCCTCTTCGACGGTGTTGCCGATGTCAAACAGCTTCATGTCGAGGAAAATCTTCTTGCCATGTTCGCTTTTCAATTCGTTGGCCAGCGCAAGCCCGCCTCCGGTCAGCATGCCCAATCCGATCTTATAAAAGCTCACCGTATCGCCAAGCTGCTCGGCAAGTTCCAATCCGGCAAGGGCATTGGGGACATCAAGGGCGACAATCAGGCGGTCATCGGACATGGAGGGCTCCTATTTTGGTTGTTCCGTCCTAACCGGGCGGGCGCTCAAACGCAATTCCCGCCAAACGGTGTGCCAAAAGGTGTTCTGCGCGACGATTTTCAAAGCCCAGAATGCCGCACCATCTTGCAATTTTCAGGCCTGTTCCCATCTTTATTCCGAGGCCCTGAAAGGGATGTGCCGCTTGTGTGGGCATCCCGTAAGTGGGCGCTTTAGAAGGAGAGTGACATGGACTTGAACAAGTTCACTGAACGGTCGCGTGGTTTCATTCAGGCCGCACAGACCATCGCGATGCGCGAAAACCATCAACGATTGGTTCCCGAGCATTTGCTGAAAGCCCTTATGGACGACGAAGAAGGGATGAGCGCCAACCTGATCCGCAAGGCAGGTGGGTCGCCTGAACGCGTGCGCGAAGCCGTCGATACGGCCATCGGTAAACTGTCGAAGGTGACGGGGGATGCTGCCCAGGTTTACATGGACAACGCCACCGCCAGCGTATTGGACGAAGCGCAGAAGCTGGCCAAGAAAGCCGGTGACAGCTTTGTGCCTGTCGAACGGCTTCTGACCGCTTTGGCCGTTATCAAATCCAAAGCGCGTGACGCGTTGGATGCGGGTGCCGTGGACGCCAAGAAGCTTAACGCTGCGATCAATGATGTGCGTCAGGGCCGAACGGCCGACAGCGCCAGTGCCGAAGACAGCTATGAAGCGCTGTCGAAATACGCAATGGACCTGACCAAAGCTGCCGAAGAGGGCAAAATCGACCCGATAATTGGCCGTGACGAAGAAATTCGCCGCACGATGCAGGTTCTAAGTCGCCGCACCAAGAACAACCCGGTTTTGATCGGGGAACCCGGTGTTGGTAAAACCGCGATTGCCGAAGGCCTTGCCTTGCGCATCATCAATGGTGATGTGCCCGAAAGCCTGCGTAACAAGAAGCTGTTGGCGCTGGATATGGGCGCGTTGATCGCCGGTGCGAAATACCGTGGTGAATTCGAAGAGCGGCTAAAGGCCGTGCTGAACGAAGTCACAAGCGCTGCGGGCGAAATCATCCTGTTCATTGACGAAATGCACACGCTTGTCGGTGCAGGTAAATCCGACGGTGCGATGGATGCGGCCAACCTGATCAAACCGGCTCTGGCGCGTGGAGAACTGCACTGTATTGGTGCCACGACGCTGAATGAATACCGTAAATACGTTGAAAAAGACGCGGCCTTGGCCCGTCGGTTCCAGCCTGTGATGGTCGAAGAGCCGACCGTCGAAGACACGGTTTCGATCCTGCGCGGTATCAAGGAGAAATACGAACTGCACCACGGTGTGCGTATTTCCGACAGCGCGTTGGTTTCGGCGGCCACGTTGAGCCATCGCTATATCACCGACCGGTTCTTGCCGGACAAGGCGATCGACCTTGTGGATGAGGCTGCCAGCCGCCTGCGGATGGAAGTGGATTCGAAACCCGAAGAGCTGGACGCGCTTGACCGCCAGATCCTGCAAATGCAGATCGAAGCCGAAGCGCTGCGCGTTGAGGATGACAAGGCATCGAAGGACCGGCTTGAAAAGCTTAAGGCTGAACTGTCCGACTTGCAGGAAAAGTCCAGCTCGATGACCGCCAAGTGGCTGGCCGAGCGGGACAAGCTGGAAGGTGCCCGCGACCTGAAAGAGCAATTGGACCGCGCCCGCGCCGAATTGGATTCGGCCAAGCGGGAAGGTAACCTGGCCAAGGCTGGCGAGCTGTCCTATGGCGTTATCCCCGGGCTTGAGAAAAAGCTGCAAGAGGCTGAAACTGCCGAGGCCGACATGATGGTCGAAGAAGCTGTGCGGCCCGAACAGATTGCAAGCGTGGTCGAGCGTTGGACAGGTATTCCCACCTCGAAAATGCTGGAAGGCGAGCGTGAGAAGCTTCTGCGGATGGAAGACGAGCTGCACAAGCGGGTCATCGGTCAGTCCACGGCAGTGAAAGCGGTTTCGAACGCGGTGCGCCGTGCGCGTGCCGGGCTGCACGACGAGAATCGCCCGCTTGGGTCGTTCCTGTTCCTTGGGCCGACCGGCGTGGGTAAGACCGAGCTGACCAAGGCATTGGCCGAGTATCTCTTTGACGACGACAACGCGATGGTTCGCGTGGACATGTCCGAGTTTATGGAGAAACACGCGGTTGCCCGTCTGATCGGCGCACCTCCGGGCTATGTCGGGTATGACGAAGGTGGTGTGCTGACCGAAGCTGTGCGGCGTCGGCCCTATCAGGTCGTGCTGTTTGACGAGGTTGAGAAAGCGCACCCAGACGTGTTCAACGTGCTGTTGCAGGTTTTGGACGACGGGGTGCTGACCGATGGTCAGGGACGCACAGTCGACTTCAAACAGACGCTGATCATTCTGACGTCAAACCTTGGTGCCCAGGCGCTGAGCCAGCTGCCGGATGGGGCGGATGCTTCGGACGCCAAACGCGACGTGATGGACGCGGTGCGGGCCCATTTCCGTCCCGAGTTCCTGAACCGTCTGGACGAAACGATCATCTTCGATCGCCTCAGCCGCGGTGATATGGATGGCATCGTGCTGATCCAGTTGGAGCGTCTTGCCAAACGGCTAGGCCGTCGAAACATCGGCCTTGAACTGGATGATAGCGCACGTAAATGGTTGGCCGATGAAGGCTATGACCCGGTGTTCGGTGCACGGCCCCTGAAGCGTGTCATTCAACGCGCGCTTCAAGATCAGCTGGCCGAGATGCTGCTGGCCGGTGATGTCATGGACGGTGATAAAATTTCGATCACCGCAGGTGCGGACGGGTTGATCATTGGCGATCGGGTTGCGCATTCGAACCGCCAACCGCCCGAAGACGCTGTCGTCCACTGACACGGCACCACAGCGCCCTGAAACGAGTTGCCCCGCCGGAACGAACCGGCGGGGCATTTCATTTCGTGAGTGGTGGGTGTGAGGGGGGAAGCCTCACATCTCGGACGGGATCAATCCGGCTTCTTGTGCAGCTGCGACTTCGTCCGCGCTCAGCGTGCCACTGGCATCTGCATCAGCTTCCGAAAAAGCTTCGGCGGTGACATCTGCATAGACTGCAACCAGCTCTTCCATCGTCACCTCGCCATCTTCGTTGGCGTCCAGCGAAGTTTGAGCCATCAGCGCGCTGCTGCCTGCGATAAGAAGAATGCCTGCGAGAGAAGTGGTTTTCATTGGATATGCTCCATCAGTTGTTAAACGCACCCGTTCAATGAGTGCGAGGTCATATGGTCATGTCCCAATTGCGACCACATCCGAATACTGCGCAACGGCTCTTCTTAGGCGCTGAATCGCAAAAAGCAGGTCTACCCACAGGCGAAAAGCCGCAAAGGTATCGGGCGGCCTTGTCGGGCGGCGGAACAGTTCCGATTCTAAAGGCAGGAATTGGCGAATGCGCGCTCATAAAGCGTCAGTTTGATGCATGTGCGGTAAAGCGCCGGTGCGTTCTGTCGCGATTCTTTTCGGTCGGCGCGGCCCGAACAACGCCATCAGACACAGAAAAGCGGCATGAGTCGCTTCCCGTTCCGATCCGGGACAGTACACTTGCATCGAATCACAGGAGAATTCGATGCAATCCATGTACTGGGCAATTGAGCTGTTGGCGCAGGTTCTTATTTTTCTTGTTGGGGCGTTCCTTGCTGTCGTGGTGGTTCTTTACCTGATCGACAGGTTTCAGACCCATGACGCCATCCGCCGCAACTTTCCGGTCATCGGGCGGTTCCGGTCGCTTTTCTCAAACTTGGGCGAATTTTTCCGGCAGTATTTCTTTGCGATGGACCGCGAAGAGCTGCCGTTCAACCGTGCGCAACGTGACTGGGTCGAACGGGCAGCCGTGGGTCGCGGCAACACGGTTGCGTTCGGATCGACGCGCAACCTTGGAATTCCCGGCACACCGATATTCGTGAACGCGGCCTTTCCGCCTTTGGGCAATCAATACAGCCAGACCGCACCGATGATCATCGGCCCCACGGCACGCGAACCATACGAGGCGAAGTCGATCTTCAATTTGTCGGGGATGAGTTTCGGCGCCTTGTCACGCCCCGCCGTCGAGGCCCTGTCGATGGGTGCTGCGCGGGCCGGGATCTGGATGAACACCGGCGAAGGTGGGCTGTCGGTCTATCACCTCAAGGGTGGCGGTGATCTTGTTTTTCAGATCGGCACCGCAAAGTATGGCGTGCGCGATCTGGAAGGCAATCTGTCGGACGAGAAGCTGCGCGAAATCGCTGCGCACCCTGAAGTGAAGATGTTTGAGTTGAAGCTCGCTCAAGGGGCCAAACCCGGCAAGGGCGGGATCCTGCCCGCAACGAAAGTATCGGCAGAGATTGCAGCGATCCGGGGCATCCCGGAAGGTGTCGCCTCGATCTCTCCGAACCGGCACCCGGAGATTGAAGATTGGGATGATCTGCTGGATATGGTGGCCCATATCCGCGACGTGACTGGCAAGCCGGTGGGCTGCAAGACCGTCGTTGGTGCGATCGAGCCCTTTGCAGAGCTTTTTGTCCGGATTGCAGAACGCGGACCCGAGGCCGCGCCGGATTTCATCACCATTGATGGTGGGGAAGGTGGCACAGGTGCCGCGCCCATGCCGTTGATCGACCTCGTCGGCATGCCAATTCGTGAAGCGCTTCCCTTGATCTGTGACCTCAGGGACAGCCACGGGCTGCATGATCGCATTCGCCTTATCGCGTCGGGCAAGCTGATCAATCCGAGCGACGTGGCCTGGGCCATCTGCGCTGGCGCTGATTTCGTCACCTCGGCGCGTGGCTTCATGTTCTCGTTGGGCTGCATCCAGGCAATGAAATGCAACCGGAACACCTGCCCGACGGGGATCACGACACATGACCCACGATTGCAAAAGGGCCTTGTGCCTGAAGACAAGTTCGACAAGGTCGCGCGATATGCCAAGGGTGTCATTCACGAGGTTGAGACCATCGCACATTCGGTCGGTGTGGCAGAGCCGCGCCAAATGCGCCGCCGCCATGTTCGTTTGGTGCAAGACAGCGGTCGTTCGGTCCCAATGAGCGAGATATACCCCCCATCGCCGCCGCCAAGTTGAGGCTTTGTTACAATACGCTGGCGCGGACGTGAGCCGATGTGCTTTGGCTTTGCGTCTCGCCTGCCTTACGTCATGTATAGACGATAAGAAGAGGTGCGCCTGATGGCTTACAAGAATGTGCTGAAATACTCTGATGTGACGCCGCGAGCGGACTATATGAACCGCCGTCAACTGATGGGTGGCGCCGCTGGCCTTGCGGCTGGCATGGCGCTTGGCCCCGCCTTTGGGGCATCCGGATTTTCGGTGGATGAAAAACCGAACACGATGGAAGAAATCTCCTCCTACAACAACTTTTACGAATTTGGCACGGCCAAGGGTGATCCCGCCAAGAACGCACATATGTTGACCACGGACCCTTGGTCGGTGGAAATCGACGGCATGGTGGACCGACCGGGGTCCTATGGGCTTGAGGACATTTTGAAGAATGTCACGCTTGAAGAACGGATCTACCGCTTTCGCTGTGTTGAAACCTGGTCGATGGTTGTGCCGTGGGTTGGGTTCGAGCTGAACCAGTTGCTTGCTCTGGCCGGCGTACAGAGCTCCGCCAAGTATGTGGCCTTCCAAACGCTGCTGCGGCCCGAAGAAATGCCGGGGCAAAGGACCCGCAGTCTTGAATGGCCCTATCGTGAAGGCTTGCGGTTGGACGAAGCGATGCATCCACTGACCATCATGGCGACGGGCATCTATGACGACCCCCTTCCGAAACAGAACGGTGCGCCCCTGCGGCTCGTTGTGCCGTGGAAGTATGGCTATAAGTCGATTAAGTCGATTGTGCGCGTGACACTGACAGATAAAGAACCGCAAACCACCTGGAACATGCTGCAACCGCGCGAATACGGCTTCTATTCCAACGTAAACCCCGAAGTCAGCCACCCGCGTTGGTCACAAGCCTACGAAAAACCGATCGGCGGCGGGTTGTTGGCGCGCCGGAAAGAAACGCTGATGTTCAATGGGTATGAGGATCAAGTTGCCAGCCTTTATGACGGAATGGATCTGGTGGCGAACCACTGATGACTGTGGTTGATCGGATCAATGGCGGTCTGCGCAAGATTCCGGTCTGGACCGTCTATACCATTGGTGCATTGTGGCCCGCCTGGCTGTTCTATCTTGCCGCGACAGGGGCCATGGGCGTCGAACCGATCGAAGCGTTGGAGCATGCGCTCGGCGAGTTGGGGCTTCAGGCGCTGATCCTCGGATTGTTGATCACACCCTTGCGCGCCGTGACCGGTATCAACCTGATCAGGCTGCGTCGTGCCATTGGTGTGCTGACCTTCTATTTCATATCCACGCATCTGCTGGTGTGGCTGGTGCTTGATGTGCAGATCCTGTCCGAGGTTTGGAAAGACATTCTGAAACGCCCCTATATCACGGTCGGCATGGCAGCGTTCCTTCTGATGACTCCGCTTGCAATCACTTCGAACAATTGGTCGCTGCGCAAGTTTGGGCCATCGTGGCGCAAGCTTCACCGTTTGGTCTATCCAACCGCCATTCTGGGGTGTGTTCACTACATTATGGTCGGTAAGACGTGGGAGCTGGAGCCGCTTGTGTATCTCGCGGTTGTTCTGACGCTGCTTGGCTGGCGCGTCCTTCAGGCCCGCAAGAAAAGCAAAGCCCGCCTTCAATCGAGCGCGCGGGCATCTCGTGTCACGTCATAGGTGCGCTTTTTCGGTTAATAGCCAGAGCACACACTGAGTTGAGTCAGATCAAGAGCCGCATTTTGAGCAATTCTCTGGCGTAGACAGGGTGCCGCTAGGGCAGTCAGAATTGGACACAAATAAAATTGCGCGCAGGCTTGAATTTCTTGCTGTTCATTGCTGCAACTTACCAAAAATAAAGAAAAAATCAGAAATTTGCAAAAAGATGCCATTTTCGGAAAAAAGGGGTTGCGACTCTTTTGAGTTGGGCCTAGAACCCCCTTCACCGGCGGCGCTGATGGCGCGGTTGGGTCGCGGGATGGTTTGTTGCTGAAGCAGCGGGTGCGGAACGCGGTATAATTTTTGAGGTTGATGACGCGGGTTGCGCCAGTTAAGTACGGCGCTTCCGGTTGATTTTGTCTCGGGGCTTTTTGCTCCACGCTCTTTGACATTGATGGTATCTGAAGAGATATGTGGGCGGTTTGGTTCATTTCGATGAACAAACAACTGCGCATATTATCAACTACCTAGGGGTCTTTCGGGATCTCGATGATGGATAGTCAGCTTCACTGTTTGGACGGCTTTTGTTTACTTTGGTAAGCTGAAGCACAACAAACAGAGACTTATTCAAGTTTTCAGTAAGGCTTGGATATGAATAGTTCCGACCAGCCGGTCGGGACGATATGTGCAGAGGTTCGAACGTCAAGGACAAGCAAGCAATTGCTTTTCAACTTGAGAGTTTGATCCTGGCTCAGAACGAACGCTGGCGGCAGGCCTAACACATGCAAGTCGAGCGCGCCCTTCGGGGTGAGCGGCGGACGGGTTAGTAACGCGTGG
>NZ_JBTLRH010000001.1:682500-687500 GCF_054482655.1 Aliiroseovarius sp. CAU 1755
GGACGTGATACTCTGCGATAAGCTTTGGGAAGGTGAGAATAGCCGTTATACCCAGAGATTTCCGAATGGGGCAACCCACCTGACACTTTGTTATTATTGCACTTATGTGCAGCTAATAATGAGGTGAGACAGGTATTTATAGACTGAATACATAGGTTTATAAAAGCAAACCCGGGGAACTGAAACATCTAAGTACCCGGAGGAAAGGACATCAATTGATACTCCCCTAGTAGCGGCGAGCGAACGGGGACCAGCCGAGCCATGAGTGTGGATAGAATGTGTTGGAAAGCACAACCATAGTGGGTGACAGTCCCGTATATGAAGCATGATTGGACGTATTAAGTAGGGCGGAACACGTGAAATTCTGTCTGAAGATCGGAGGACCACCTTCGAAGGCTAAGTACTCCTTACTGACCGATAGTGAACCAGTACCGTGAGGGAAAGGTGAAAAGCACCCCGACGAGGGGAGTGAAACAGTACCTGAAACCGAACGCCTACAATCAGTCGGAGCCCCCTTGCGGGGTGACGGCGTACCTTTTGTATAATGGGTCATCGACTTGGTCTATCTAGCAAGCTTAAGCCGTTAGGTGTAGGCGCAGCGAAAGCGAGTCTTAATAGGGCGAATGAGTTAGGTGGATCAGACCCGAAACCGAGTGATCTAGGCATGGCCAGGTTGAAGGTGCAGTAACATGCACTGGAGGACCGAACCCACATCTGTTGAAAAAGATCGGGATGAGCTGTGCCTAGGGGTGAAAGGCCAATCAAACTCGGAGATAGCTGGTTCTCTGCGAAATCTATTTAGGTAGAGCGTCATACGAATACTCCCGGGGGTAGAGCACTGGATGGGTAATGGGGCCCCACAGGCTTACTGATCCTAACCAAACTCCGAATACCGGGAAGTACTATATGGCAGACACACAGCGGATGCTAACGTCCGTTGTGGAGAGGGAAACAACCCTGACCTACAGCTAAGGCCCCTAATTCATGGCTAAGTGGGAAAGCAGGTGAGACGACCAAAACAACCAGGAGGTTGGCTTAGAAGCAGCCATCCTTTAAAGATAGCGTAACAGCTCACTGGTCTAATTTAAGTTGTCTTGCGGCGAAGATGTACCGGGGCTCAAGCCATGAGCCGAAGCTTAGGGTGTGCACTTATGTGCACGCGGTAGCAGAGCGTAGTGTGACATAGTTCCGTTCCTCATTGATGCCTTCGGGCATGTTTGAGGATTGGAGCTTTCTGTGAAGCCGGCGCGTGAGCGATCCGGTGGAGAGATCACTAGTGAGAATGATGACATGAGTAGCGACAAACAGGGTGAGAGACCCTGTCGCCGAAAATCCAAGGGTTCCTGCTTAAAGCTAATCTGAGCAGGGTAAGCCGACCCCTAAGGCGAGGCCGAAAGGCGTAGTCGATGGGAACCAGGTTAATATTCCTGGGCCATGAGGTGGTGACGGATCTCGAAGGTAGTTCATCCTTATCGGATTGAATGGGCTGCTAAGAGGTTCCTGGAAATAGCCCCTCTATTAGATCGTACCCTAAACCGACACAGGTGGATAGGTAGAGCATACCAAGGCGCTTGAGAGAACGATGTTGAAGGAACTCGGCAAAATACCTCCGTAAGTTCGCGAGAAGGAGGCCCAGTTTCTACGCAAGTATTGACTGGGGGCACAAACCAGGGGGTGGCGACTGTTTACTAAAAACACAGGGCTCTGCGAAGTCGCAAGACGACGTATAGGGTCTGACGCCTGCCCGGTGCCGGAAGGTTAAAAGGAGGAGTGCAAGCTCCGAATTGAAGCCCCGGTAAACGGCGGCCGTAACTATAACGGTCCTAAGGTAGCGAAATTCCTTGTCGGGTAAGTTCCGACCTGCACGAATGGCGTAACGACTTCCCCGCTGTCTCCAACATCGACTCAGCGAAATTGAATTGCCTGTCAAGATGCAGGCTTCCCGCGGTTAGACGGAAAGACCCCGTGCACCTTTACTACAGCTTCGCACTGGCATCAGATACAATATGTGCAGAATAGGTGGTAGGCTTTGAAGCAGGAACGCTAGTTTCTGTGGAGCCTCCTTTGAGATACCACCCTTGTTTTGTTTGATGTCTAACCGCGGTCCGTTATCCGGATCCGGGACCCTGCGTGGCGGGTAGTTTGACTGGGGCGGTCGCCTCCTAAAGAGTAACGGAGGCGCGCGAAGGTTGGCTCAGAGCGGTCGGAAATCGCTCGTTGAGTGCAATGGCAGAAGCCAGCCTGACTGCGAGACTGACAAGTCGAGCAGAGTCGAAAGACGGCCATAGTGATCCGGTGGTCCCGAGTGGAAGGGCCATCGCTCAACGGATAAAAGGTACGCCGGGGATAACAGGCTGATACTGCCCAAGAGTCCATATCGACGGCAGTGTTTGGCACCTCGATGTCGGCTCATCTCATCCTGGGGCTGGAGCAGGTCCCAAGGGTACGGCTGTTCGCCGTTTAAAGAGGTACGTGAGCTGGGTTTAGAACGTCGTGAGACAGTTCGGTCCCTATCTGCCGTGGGTGTAGGATACTTGAGAGGAGTTGCCCCTAGTACGAGAGGACCGGGGTGAACGAACCACTGGTGGACCAGTTGTCGTGCCAACGGCAGTGCTGGGTAGCTATGTTCGGACAGGATAACCGCTGAAGGCATCTAAGCGGGAAGCCCCCCTCAAAACAAGGTATCCCTGAGGACCGTGGAAGACTACCACGTCGATAGGCCGGAGATGTAAGCGCAGCAATGCGTTCAGTTGACCGGTACTAATTGTCCGATAGGCTTGATTTGATCCAGTAGAAGTCAAACCCTACTGATCTATCAAAAGCATACACACCAGTGTACTGACTTGGAACGGCTCTTTCCTCGGTTTGGTGGTCACAGCACAAGTGAAACACCCGACCCCATCCCGAACTCGGAAGTTAAGCACTGTCGCGCCAATGGTACTGCGTCTCAAGACGTGGGAGAGTAGGTCACCGCCAAACCTAGAAAAGAGCCAATATTCTCTCAATACAAACACAAAACAAACCGCCCCGTGCAGAAATGCCGGGGCGGTTTGACGTTCGAAAACCCACTCAAAAGTCAAAGAAAATGTCTAAAGTGGACTCAAACGGAAGCGTTGTTAGCCTTCCCCAAAGAAGTGGTCCGCCCCCATAATTGGGAAAGCGGTGGATAATGGATGGCGATCAAGAGATCGAAGCCCGAAGCTCAAAGAGATTGTCCTGAAATAGCCGCGCGCCCGTCCAGTGAAAGCGCTCCGGCCTCACATGTTCGATGCCTGATATGCAGATCTTGTGGACGCCGGCGATCCGGCGACAAACATACCTGACACGCGCCACTGCAATGTGGGACGTATTCGAATGCATTGAGATGTTCTCCCAGCCGGAAACCCAAGCCCCCGAACAACGGCATACTGTCGCTCGCCGACTTCGCGACCAGATTGCAAAAATTGAACAAGGGAGGTGTCTAGGAAGCTGAGAGCAGCTCAACTTACCTCTTCGGGATAAGTTGTAAAAATAGCCAACAAAAAGGTATCGCTCGGATTCAGAGAGATTAATAATACAAAAGATGTGATCCTGGTTTGAAAAAACAAAACGGATATTAATTCTCATGTATAGCGATCGCCAAGCTGTCCCTCACAAATGGTCTTTATTTTGAAACCTCCCATTAAGTTGGCCTTTGGTCGCCCTCCCAAGCCTCATAATTTTAATTTTGGCGATGAGTTCTCGGCAATAATTGTCGAATGCATTACTCAACGGTCAATCTCGCGCTCACGTTTCGATCAAGCTGATTTGATCGCCGTCGGTTCTATCTTGGGCGGCACCGTTCGCAAAAACTTCAGGGCTCACGGTCGGGACGATCGAAAAACGCTTTCGGTTTGGGGGTCTGGTTTGATGGTGGATCACGCGCTAAGGCGGCTTAATTATTTGAACTATTTGAGCGTTCGCGGTCCACTCACGCGCAAACGGACCGGATTAGAGGGTTTGCCTCTTGGTGACCCGGGTCTGCTTGCACAATGGATTAAAAGTCCTGCCAAAGAGAAAAAGTATTCTGTGGGTATTATCCCCCATTACCGCGATGTGGAAAATCAGAACTTTCTCGACATTGAGCACCGTATTCCGAACTCAAAGCTGCTGGATATTCGGACGCAAGCCATTACGTTTCTAGAAGATGTTTCCAGATGCGAGCTCATCGTTTCTTCCAGCCTACATGGTCTAATTTTTGCAGATGCTTACAATATTCCGTCTATATGGCTTGAGGACGCCCCAGTTCATATTGGCGATGGATTTAAGTTTTATGATCACTTTGCTGCGGTGAACAAGTTCGGGGCAGAACCACAACACCCCAAGTCTATTTTGTCCCTTGATAGCGCGCTTCCTCTAGCAAGTACTGGCGACCAAGAACTAATCGCTGATCTGCAGAAGAAATTGGTGAAAACTCTTAAAGAGGCGGAAATCTAGGACGCAAGGTTTCAGTGAGGAAGGGAAACTGCCGCGCTTGACGAGCGCATCCCAGAAATGAGCCGCCCCATCTGAGAGGTCTAATTTGGAAGTTGGTGCATGTTTGGTCTTTGTTTCATAGGGGCGATGACCTCTGGCGCCGTATGTGGTCGTTAGGTGCTGTGGTAGGCAACATATCAGCTGAGGGACAGGGCGCTTCCACAATGTGCGATTCTATCGATGTGATCCTGGGTTGAATTTCGATTTTCTCGTGGAGCCAGGAATTGCACACGCGATGCACTGAATCGGTTCTTTAGGACGAAATGGGCGGGAATCGATGCGCGGATCTGATGCACAGGCGGGCGTATTGAGGGAGGTGAGTTTGAGATTGGAAACAGGAACCCTAAGTTTATAAGGGTCTCAAAAAAGAAATTGCCGATTTTGCCATTTTCGGAAAAAAGGGGTTGCGACTCTTTTGAGTTGGGCCTAGAACCCCCTTCACCGGCGGCGCTGATGGCGCGGTTGGGTCGCGGGATGGTTTGTTGCTGAAGCAGCGGGTGCGGAAC
>NZ_JBTLRH010000001.1:690000-1445428 GCF_054482655.1 Aliiroseovarius sp. CAU 1755
CGCAAATTCGCTTCGCGAATGCGCGGTTATTGACATCGTATAGAGAGAAATAAACAACATTGTTGGTCCCACGCGTAAGTGGCGGCCTCAGCGTGGTTCCTTCCGTATCATTATCTCCGCAAGGAGTTGATGGGGCGGGTTACAAGGAAGGCTGTTTCAAGTCCCTTTCCTCGGACTTTTTACGGTATCCCGCCTGAAACGACGATGTTGTCCAAGTCAAGTACACTAACCAACGTTCAGGTCCGCAGCACGGATTTGAACGCGTTCGATCCGCAAGGATCGGACATGTGCTTCTTAACGGATCAAAGACCGACATCTGCGATCTGGTTCTTCGGAACAGTTAAGAAGCGCGGGAAAGTATGCTTTTGGTCCAGATTGCCCCTTCTGGGGGAAGAGGTCAGATATACAAAAGGTCTGTCTTCTTCTGGATCAAATCAAGCGCGAGAAGGGCGTTTGGTGAATGCCTTGGCAGTAAGAGGCGATGAAGGACGTGATACTCTGCGATAAGCTTTGGGAAGGTGAGAATAGCCGTTATACCCAGAGATTTCCGAATGGGGCAACCCACCTGACACTTTGTTATTATTGCACTTATGTGCAGCTAATAATGAGGTGAGACAGGTATTTATAGACTGAATACATAGGTTTATAAAAGCAAACCCGGGGAACTGAAACATCTAAGTACCCGGAGGAAAGGACATCAATTGATACTCCCCTAGTAGCGGCGAGCGAACGGGGACCAGCCGAGCCATGAGTGTGGATAGAATGTGTTGGAAAGCACAACCATAGTGGGTGACAGTCCCGTATATGAAGCATGATTGGACGTATTAAGTAGGGCGGAACACGTGAAATTCTGTCTGAAGATCGGAGGACCACCTTCGAAGGCTAAGTACTCCTTACTGACCGATAGTGAACCAGTACCGTGAGGGAAAGGTGAAAAGCACCCCGACGAGGGGAGTGAAACAGTACCTGAAACCGAACGCCTACAATCAGTCGGAGCCCCCTTGCGGGGTGACGGCGTACCTTTTGTATAATGGGTCATCGACTTGGTCTATCTAGCAAGCTTAAGCCGTTAGGTGTAGGCGCAGCGAAAGCGAGTCTTAATAGGGCGAATGAGTTAGGTGGATCAGACCCGAAACCGAGTGATCTAGGCATGGCCAGGTTGAAGGTGCAGTAACATGCACTGGAGGACCGAACCCACATCTGTTGAAAAAGATCGGGATGAGCTGTGCCTAGGGGTGAAAGGCCAATCAAACTCGGAGATAGCTGGTTCTCTGCGAAATCTATTTAGGTAGAGCGTCATACGAATACTCCCGGGGGTAGAGCACTGGATGGGTAATGGGGCCCCACAGGCTTACTGATCCTAACCAAACTCCGAATACCGGGAAGTACTATATGGCAGACACACAGCGGATGCTAACGTCCGTTGTGGAGAGGGAAACAACCCTGACCTACAGCTAAGGCCCCTAATTCATGGCTAAGTGGGAAAGCAGGTGAGACGACCAAAACAACCAGGAGGTTGGCTTAGAAGCAGCCATCCTTTAAAGATAGCGTAACAGCTCACTGGTCTAATTTAAGTTGTCTTGCGGCGAAGATGTACCGGGGCTCAAGCCATGAGCCGAAGCTTAGGGTGTGCACTTATGTGCACGCGGTAGCAGAGCGTAGTGTGACATAGTTCCGTTCCTCATTGATGCCTTCGGGCATGTTTGAGGATTGGAGCTTTCTGTGAAGCCGGCGCGTGAGCGATCCGGTGGAGAGATCACTAGTGAGAATGATGACATGAGTAGCGACAAACAGGGTGAGAGACCCTGTCGCCGAAAATCCAAGGGTTCCTGCTTAAAGCTAATCTGAGCAGGGTAAGCCGACCCCTAAGGCGAGGCCGAAAGGCGTAGTCGATGGGAACCAGGTTAATATTCCTGGGCCATGAGGTGGTGACGGATCTCGAAGGTAGTTCATCCTTATCGGATTGAATGGGCTGCTAAGAGGTTCCTGGAAATAGCCCCTCTATTAGATCGTACCCTAAACCGACACAGGTGGATAGGTAGAGCATACCAAGGCGCTTGAGAGAACGATGTTGAAGGAACTCGGCAAAATACCTCCGTAAGTTCGCGAGAAGGAGGCCCAGTTTCTACGCAAGTATTGACTGGGGGCACAAACCAGGGGGTGGCGACTGTTTACTAAAAACACAGGGCTCTGCGAAGTCGCAAGACGACGTATAGGGTCTGACGCCTGCCCGGTGCCGGAAGGTTAAAAGGAGGAGTGCAAGCTCCGAATTGAAGCCCCGGTAAACGGCGGCCGTAACTATAACGGTCCTAAGGTAGCGAAATTCCTTGTCGGGTAAGTTCCGACCTGCACGAATGGCGTAACGACTTCCCCGCTGTCTCCAACATCGACTCAGCGAAATTGAATTGCCTGTCAAGATGCAGGCTTCCCGCGGTTAGACGGAAAGACCCCGTGCACCTTTACTACAGCTTCGCACTGGCATCAGATACAATATGTGCAGAATAGGTGGTAGGCTTTGAAGCAGGAACGCTAGTTTCTGTGGAGCCTCCTTTGAGATACCACCCTTGTTTTGTTTGATGTCTAACCGCGGTCCGTTATCCGGATCCGGGACCCTGCGTGGCGGGTAGTTTGACTGGGGCGGTCGCCTCCTAAAGAGTAACGGAGGCGCGCGAAGGTTGGCTCAGAGCGGTCGGAAATCGCTCGTTGAGTGCAATGGCAGAAGCCAGCCTGACTGCGAGACTGACAAGTCGAGCAGAGTCGAAAGACGGCCATAGTGATCCGGTGGTCCCGAGTGGAAGGGCCATCGCTCAACGGATAAAAGGTACGCCGGGGATAACAGGCTGATACTGCCCAAGAGTCCATATCGACGGCAGTGTTTGGCACCTCGATGTCGGCTCATCTCATCCTGGGGCTGGAGCAGGTCCCAAGGGTACGGCTGTTCGCCGTTTAAAGAGGTACGTGAGCTGGGTTTAGAACGTCGTGAGACAGTTCGGTCCCTATCTGCCGTGGGTGTAGGATACTTGAGAGGAGTTGCCCCTAGTACGAGAGGACCGGGGTGAACGAACCACTGGTGGACCAGTTGTCGTGCCAACGGCAGTGCTGGGTAGCTATGTTCGGACAGGATAACCGCTGAAGGCATCTAAGCGGGAAGCCCCCCTCAAAACAAGGTATCCCTGAGGACCGTGGAAGACTACCACGTCGATAGGCCGGAGATGTAAGCGCAGCAATGCGTTCAGTTGACCGGTACTAATTGTCCGATAGGCTTGATTTGATCCAGTAGAAGTCAAACCCTACTGATCTATCAAAAGCATACACACCAGTGTACTGACTTGGAACGGCTCTTTCCTCGGTTTGGTGGTCACAGCACAAGTGAAACACCCGACCCCATCCCGAACTCGGAAGTTAAGCACTGTCGCGCCAATGGTACTGCGTCTCAAGACGTGGGAGAGTAGGTCACCGCCAAACCTAGAAAAGAGCCAATATTCTCTCAATACAAACACAAAACAAACCGCCCCGTGCAGAAATGCCGGGGCGGTTTGACGTTCCGGGGGGGCGTGCTTGAAATGCGCTACTGAAAAACCGTCGCGCAGGTCAGAAAACGTTCCACGTCCTGCTTGATGGCGGCCCATCGGGGCAGATAGGGCAGTTTAAAGTTTACTCTCACGTCAACTTCGGAATATTTAAAGCGCATATTACAGCTGGGATAACGAATGCGTTCATTTTAGATTGAGCACGCAATTGCAGTCTTTGGCTGGTTTGCGTCATCCAAATCAAAATAAACATTCTGTTCCAGGTAGCCCTGAGGAGGCACCACTTTGGTCAACCCATATGGACCTTGTGTGATGGGGAACTCTTCCATCGGACGCCTCTCGTCAAAATGCCCCCCATCATCGAGATCATAAGCGAGACTGTCTCCCGAAGCCCAATGTAATCACCGACAAGGAATGTCCCATATTGCCGCGCATGAGCATTGTCAGGTTGAGCGCGATGTATTGCCGCCGTTTGTGGGCGGGTCACCGGCAAGAAATCATCAATCATGAAGGCAAACAGCTGTGCCGTGTGGTGCACACCTTCCTCGTGATCCGGCCTGTCTTCCAGATAGATCTTTGGAACGCGCATCGGTATAAGCTTGTTCTCAAGATCCATCTCGATAAACCACTCCACCATCTCGTTCTCGCGGCCGAAGAACTGGCAGGGATCAGAAGGCGGCGTGTTCAGCAGTTCATCGACGGTGAATGTGTTGCGCGACGAGGTGGCGGCTTCTGGTTGATGCAGCGCCAAGGGAAGCGTCAGCGCCGATACAGCGAGGGCTGTGATCCACAAAGGGCCGGAAAATCTTGAGAGGCGCCTGTTTGGCATGTGTGAATGCCTCCGGATACAATCAACTCGAACAAGCCATTGTTATCGTGAAGTGCGCCCGATGTGAACCTGGCTTTGCACATCATCCTCACTCCCCGGTCGCACACCCCAGAAACCGCTCCACCCGGGCCTGAACCTCCGCCCACATCGGCAGCAGGTCCGCGCTGTAGTCCAGCACCACGCCAACGCCCCGCGTCCGCAACTCGTGAGTGCAGGTTTGGCGCGGTGTGGTCTTTGATCTCGAACATTCGATGATGGCACGGGGTGTGCCATTGGGCTGTGTGGCGACATAGATTTCGCGTTGCGGGTTGGCATCCGTGTTGGTCATTGGAATAAGGCCCAAATCATCCGGGGCGACTTTCGACCGTCCTTCGGTCAGCGTTCTCAGACGTGTCTCCAGTTTCTGGAAGTCACCGATCAGAATGGTGATAAACGCCGCCTGTTGGGAAAACCCTTTTTGAGTGTCGTGCAACACCTGTGCTTGCGCCCGGGTTACCGGCACAAAGCTTTTCAGCATCACCCGCAACAAGACCGACCCGTGGCGTAACCCGCTTAGTTGATCTGCAGGCTCTTCCAGATAGGAAAGGGGCAAGCTGATCTCTACCTCCCCATCGGACCCCATATCGAGGTAGAGCACCACCATGTCCGCCTCCGCCGTGAATAGGTGACAGGGATCCATTGTGGGAGTGATCAGAAGCGTATCGTCACTGACCGCGCGCGCAGGCAAGGTGTTTGCGAGCGCGATGAAGCCAGTGGTTATCAGTGCGGAACAAATCTTCACACCTAACTATGCGTCCGTTTCCGCGTTTCGGCAAATCGGGAACTGGAGCAGGTGGTTGTCTATGGGTTGGGGATTGATACGCGAAGTTGAAGGGATTCCAGCCCCGGATTGACCGGCACGATGTCACCATTCGACCGATGATCAAGCGAGATGCTGTAACGCATACCGTCCGGGCGCTCATATCCGGCATCTATGCCTGAGCGAAACTCAACCGGATGGCCCATGATCGGCCCTTTGCCGCGCAGCCAGATGCCGGGCATGAAAGAGAGCTGTGTGAACGCTTTTCCGTCCCAAAGATGAAAGGCATTCACCGCGCCAAGCCCGACCCAAGCATCTCCAAGGCTGTCAATCGATGCCCCGATTGTGGGTTGGAAGGGGCCAAAGCGAAGCGGTAAATCGTGGCGGTAATAGACCTCGGCGCCGATGGAATCAGCCTCGAAGATCAGGTCACCGGCGGACAAGACGTGGCGTGAAATTGCGGCCACTGGTTTCACACAGCCCGAGGCACAGTGATTGACCCACATGTCAATCAAGCCCGTCAGCAGAAACAAGACCGCAAGTGTGCCATCCATTGAGATAACCTTCCGTGTTCTCAGTTGGTTACCCAATTGAACTGACGATGTCACGCAACTGAAAACCAGTTCGGGTTTTTGTATCAGTTTTTTGCCATATAAGCTTGTGGTTCGCAAACCGTGCGCCTATATACACGACATTGGCGCGGGATGGAGCAGCCCGGTAGCTCGTCAGGCTCATAACCTGAAGGTCGTAGGTTCAAATCCTACTCCCGCAACCAACAAAACCGACACCCCGCCCGTAAAACGGCGGGGTTCGTCGTTTTTAGATGCCGAGAACGCCAAGATCGCGGCCAACTCGCCATACAATTCAAAGTCATGACAGTCCGGCGCGTTTTCATTTGGATGCAGCCGGACTTCCGACAACAAGGACCGCAGTAGTTCGATAGCTTGCGGCCTCGTGTTCACCTCTTAGAAGCTGTCGCTTGGCCTCTCTCCTGATCGATCCACGGCACCTCGGCATCAGGTTTCGCGGGGTTGGAATTCAATCGAACGGCATGGAGAACCTGATTGACCACGAGGGCTAAGAGTGAACCTTCCCTACCGAACTTTTCTGCTGAACAAAGATTTTCCGGGGTCATAGCCCCACAGGCTGAGAAGAAAGAAGCCGCATGTGCAGGCGCACACCCAAATCAGCGCATTCAGCTCAAGCTTCTGATACAGCGCGAACCGGACCAGTTCGACCGCGTAGGTGAAGGGGTTCCACACAACCACGGACGCAATATGCGGGGCGTTTTCTTGCATGCGCCACAGCGGGTAAAGCGCTGTCGACAGAAAGAACATCGGGAAGATGACAAAGTTCATGACTCCGGCAAAGTTTTGAAGCCGCGTGATCATGGAAGACAGAAAAAGCCCCATCGCGCCGAGCATCAAGCCGACAAGAAAGAGCGCCGGCAGCACGGCGCCGTAGCCGCCCAACGGCATGCGGATGTCAAACATCCACGCGATCACAAGAAAGACGACGCATTGCAGCACCGACACAAATGCGCTTGCGATGAGCTTTGCCAGCAATATCCACCAGCGCGGCACCGGTGCGGTCAATAGCAGCCGCATTGACCCCATTTCGCGGTCATAGACCATCGAAAGCGACGATTGCATCGCGTTGAAAAGAACGATCATCGCGCACAGGCCGGGCACGATGTAGGTCTCGTATTTGATGTAGGTCTCGTAAGGGGGGATGATAGACAGGCCAAGGGCCGCGCGAAATCCAGCGCCAAAGATGAACAACCAGACCAGCGGTCGAACGAGGGCGGCAAGGAACCGTTCGCGCTGATGCAGGAAGCGAAGCAGCTCGCGAATGACGATGGCTTTGAAAGCGGTCATCATAACTGCGGTCTTTCGTGGCCTGCATAGTGCTCGGACAATCCTTTTGCCCCTCCGAGTTCGGCAAAGCTACCTCGACTTACGACCTGACCAGCCTGCATCACGATCACGTCGTCTTCAGGCCAAAGCTCATCAAGCAAATGGGTGATCCAAAGGACGGTTACGCCCTGCGCGCTCATCGCGTGGACCGCATCGACGATGGCCTGCTTTGATGCAGGGTCCAGCCCAGATGTTGGTTCATCAAGCAACAGGATCTCGGGGCTTGGCAGAAGGGCGCGCGCGATCTCAAGGCGGCGGCGATGGCCGCCGTTCAAGTCGCGCACAGAACTGCCCTCGCGACCTTCAAGGCCAAGCTGCGCAAGAAGGCGCTCTATCTCGGAGTTCGGGTTTTTCATGCCGTGCAGCCCGGCAAAATAGCGCAGGTTCTGGACAACCGACAATTCAAGGTCCAAGGCGGATTGCTGAAACACCATGCCGACATGACGCAGCCCTGCGCGAGAGTGCGACGTTGACTTCCCCATCACGCGGACCTCGCCGCTGTCTGGGCGCAGCAAGCCCGCAATCAGATTGAAAACCGTGGATTTCCCGGCCCCATTCGGACCAAGCAATGCCGTGAACGACCCCGGCGCCAACCGCAAAGTAAACTGCGACAGAACAGACCGAGGCCCATAGCTTAGGTCCACAGCATCAAGGGTCACTGCATCCGTCATTCGATTGTGATCTCGATCCTTTGGCTGTCCCCGGTGCTGCCCGGAATGCGCAGCTCATAGCTGCCCGGCTTGATGGCGACAAACCCGATTTCCATCGTGCCTGCATCATCGAATTCGATTGAGTGAAGTGCATAGGGGCGCGTTTCCAGCCCTTCGATCACGACCTCATCTACCCAGATTGCACGAAAGAAGTCGGACCCCGCAAGACCGATTTCACCCGACCCATCTGCGGTGAACTCGACCTCGTAGTATTTGCCGGATTTAAGAACCCAAGGCGCGTCGGCGAGGGGTTCGCCGACGGAAAGAATGACCTCTGGCAGATCCACTTTGTTCGCGCCGGACAATAGCCCCGCCATGCCCAGACCGTCGTCATCGTTGTCTGCGATTGCAGCATTGGCCGCGAGAAGGCTGGCAAGAACAATTGCTTTTTTCATTTAATAGACTCCTTAGTTGGTTGGGCGTGCGACCGCGCCCCAAGGGAAGCGGCCAACTTTTATGGATTTGATGGCTTTGTTGGTCGCCAGATCGACAACACTGACGTCGCCAGAAACGCCATTGGTCGTGAACAGCTTTGTGCCGTCAGGTGAAAAAGCCATGTGCCAGACACGGCGCCCAACCAGGATATAATCAAGCACCTCGTAGTTTGCTGTATCGACCACCGCGACGTGGTTAGAGGGGCCAAGCGCCACATAGGCAAGGCTGTTGTCGTCGTTGAGTTCAACCCCAACGGGCTGCACCTTGTCATGGTGAACGCCGGTGATATCAAACTCGATCTTAGCGATCTGGCTTTGGTCAGAGGTGTTGAACACAGCAACCGTGCCGCCGATCTCAGAGCTGATCCACAGCTTCGATCCATCATCCGTAAACTCAGCATGACGTGGGCGCGCATCAACCAGCGAGTTGGCGTAGATGCTGTTGGTCTCGGTGTCGATCCAATGCGCCATGTTGGTGGTTTCGGATGTTGTGATGGTCGTTTTGCCGTCCGGGCTAACGGCCATGCCTTCGGGTTCAACGCCGACGTTGATCTGCGTGATTACGTGATGTGTTTCGGTGTCCACAACCGTGGTCACGGCGTCATCCTCGTTCGCGATGTAAAGTAGCTTTCCATTCGGATGCAGCGCGAATTGCTCGGGGTCTTCGCCAGACGGCAGCTCGTGTATGATCTTGCCAGCTTCGACGTCGAACACCTGCACCGCGTCGGAATCTGACGCGCAGATATAGAGATACTTGTAGTCGTGTGAAAACAGGATACCGCGCGGGCGTTCACCCACATCGTATTCCCGAACGACCTCAAGCTGATCAACGTCGATCACCGAGATCGTGTCGCTTTTTTCATTCGAAACCCAGATTTCGTCGCCAAGTGCTGCGGCTGGAAGCGTTGCGGCGAGGGTCATCAGACAGGTTTGTATCTTCATTGCTCTATTCTCCAAACGCGGTGCATTGGCTTTCCGGCGCATCAATACCAAGGCTGTCGAGCTCGTTTTCGGCATGCAGGAAACCTTCAAGCGGTGCCATCGCAACGAGGGCAGACGCATGCGTTAACCCAATGGGTTGGCGCATCTGGCCATTCCAGTTCCTGAATGAAAGCGGACGACCTTTGAAACCCGCCAACTCAATGCCATTCAGCAGGAAGGCGCGGATGTCTTTGTGGTCGGCAAAATCGGTCCGAAGCTGAGCTTCGTCTACCGCACGCAATGCAGCCCAAGCGGCGTAGTCAACATCCTGCATGTCGCGCCCAGCCAAGTCGTGAAAACGGCTTTGCAACTGGGCCGCCCCCCATTGTTCATTGACACGCGCCCAACCGGTCGCACGCAACCCGTCGCCGCCAACAATTGGACGCGCAAGCCAGGTATTATACGCAAGGTAACGGGCAAAATCGTTGTGTTCATCCGCGACGATCAGCACATCGTAGTCACCAAGCTGCTGCGTCAATAACGGCACTTCAGCCCCGGCTTGCCGCCGCAAATCGCCATCAAGCACCCAGGGCACTTCGCTCTCGATGCTCATACCGAATTTGCGGGACGATTTGCGCAGCGCATCCGCAAACTTTGTATCCTCGGACGCGTTGCCGGTAATGAGCGCCAGATTTTCCCAACGCTTTTTCAACATGAACTGCATCAGCGCATCGGTGCGCATGGCGTAGCTTGGAATTGTGTGAAGCAGCGTGGCCCGACAGTTCTCGCCCCTAAGACTGTCGTCATACGACCGCACATTGAAAAAGAGCCGGTCTTCACTGCCGTCAACAAGGCTCATCATCTCATCCGCGCTCATGTCCAATACGACATAGCGTGCTTCGTTTGCCTGCAACGCCGCGCGTGCAGCGTCCAGATCGCCTTCGTCCAGGTCGATCTTATCGAGGATGAACTGATACCCCATGAAACTGCCTGTCGTGTTGTTGTCAGCAACCGCAAGTTGGGCACCCGCAAGACCAAGGTCATCGGGAAGAGGGTCTAGGTTGGAAAAAACGGGCCGTTCAGGCGTGGCAATCCGCAGGTAAAGCACGGCCACATCGCGCAGCTCGCTTGCTGCGCTGGTCGTCGTGGACATCAATCCGACAACCAGCACACTTAAAAGCGCTTTTATCATTTTCGCCATATGGTCCTCCCCTCAGGGCAGTCTGGCCGAAGAGGCGATAATCGAGAAGTTGGACCAAGGTCGAATAGTGCGGTTCCAGAATGCCAATTACAAAGTTGCAAAAGAATGGAGGAGACACGATGAAACTCTCACTACAGTTACTTGTGCCGCCGCTCGTTTTGGCTGCCGCTGCCGCTTTTGCACATGGCGACGTTGCCCCGCAGGCCGTTGATACAGCCGGACTTCCTGACCTTGGCGAAGAGTGGCTTGAGGAGAACCCCTGGCGCGATCCGGCTGGTGAAAACTGGCAAACCGCCATTGATATTGGCGCATCCGGTTACAACCAGAACTGCGCGCGCTGCCACGGGCTTGAAGTTGTCTCGGGAGGGTTGGCACCTGACCTGCGCTATCTCAGTGCGGACTGGGATGGTGACGAATGGTATCTGGAGCGCTTTCGCTATGGTATGACGCAAAACGGAACCACAAAAATGCCAGCCTTTGGTGACTTGCTTGGGCAGGAAGCCGCTTGGGCGATCCGCACCTATGTAGAAACCCGACCAGATGACGGGGCATTTGACGACCATCAGCCCCGGCTCGCTGCGATCCGCGATCTGCTGAACGAGCGTGCAAGCGAATTTCAGGGTGCCGACGACACATCTTCGTTGAGTGAGGAAATTGAAGCTTTGAAGACCGAACTGGCGGGGATAAATGCGACTGCCGAGACGGGTTCTGAAGCGCCCGTCGCAGAATCTGCCGTGTCGCGCGCGGCTCTGGCTCTTGATGGCAGCGCTGCGAGCTTTGCGAAAGCAGCCGAGCTGTTGACCATCGGCCTGTCTGCGGCGCACTGATCATCGTGCGTTTTTGGTCTCATATTGTCTTGGTTCTTGGCCTGTTGATCGGCTCGGCTCAAGCGGGCTGGGCACGGTGCGAAGATTTGGCCAAGGGCTATGGCGATGTGATTCCCAAACGATCGGACACTCGGATAGATGTCGGTCAGGACTTTGACACGATCCTCGAGCGTGGCTTTCTGACCTTTGCCGTTTATGAAAACTTTGCCCCTTTCTCATGGGAGGATGGGGGCAAACCCATGGGCATTGATATCGAGATTGCGCGAATCATCGCCGCGGATATCGGTGTCGAGGCCCGCTTTAACTTTGTGGCGGCTGACGAAAGTGTAGATGCCGATCTGCGCAATCAGATATGGAAGGGGCCATTGATCGGTGGGCAGGTGTCGAACATCATGATGCATGTCCCATACAGCAAGGACTTGCAGTGCCGGAACGAGTTCGTTGTCCTTAACGGCCAGTATTTCAACGAAACGCTGGCCACCGCCTACCGCGTCGATGTTTTCCCGGACGAACCACCGACGACGCCCTTTTACCGTTTTCACAAGGTCGGTGTTGAAAACCACACGATCTCGGATTTCTATCTGTCGAACTTCAATGGCGGAATGCTGTTGTCCAACATTCGCCACTACCCTGAGCATGAAGATGCCTTTGCAGCCATGGAAGCAGGAGAGGTTGACGCGGTGATGGGCGTGAAAAGCGTGTTGGAGTATCTGGACCAAAGCGACGAGATCGCAGTGGCGACGCCACCCTTGGTGAACTTCGCGCTCGACACCTGGACCCTTGGTGTTGCCGTGCGCCACAATTTCCGCGAACTTTCTTACGCTGCTGACTACGCGATTTCTGATGCAATTGCAGATGGGCGAATTGCCGAGATTTTCAAACGCTTTGGCGTAACGCACACTGCTCCGGATTATTGATCGCTAGGTGATCTTCTCCACCACGCCATTCTGATCTTCCAACCAAATCGTTGCTATTCCCAGTGACCGCAGAGAGAGCCTGTCGATCTGCTGCTTCGGCATGAGCGCCACGGCCGTCGAAAACCCATCCGCAATCGCAGAGCTACGCGCCTCGACCGTCACCGTCTTCCAAATCGGAGTTTTGCCGAAGGGGTGGACAATGTGTGCCTGACCATTCGCGCGCGTCATTGCTCCGGGTGAGCTTGTTGCCAAGCCGAGATTTTCCAGATCTGTGTGCGCGACCCTTTGGGCGTCATCGTTTTCGATCGCCAACCGCCACGGCCCGTCCCCGGCCGCAAATTCACCGAGGTTGATCAGATGCTCTGCGTGGCCCCGGCGGCGCAACAAACGCGCCAAGCGGTCACTTGCATAGCCTTGCGCGATCCCATTCAGCGTAAGGGCGGCCCCCGCTTCTGCAAGCTGAATGAAGTCGTGTCCAATCTCGACCTGTTCGAAACCCATAGCCGGGTTCAGCGCATGTCCTTCAGCGCTCCAGACAGTTTGCACGGTCGGGTCAAACAGCCCCCCTGTCGCAGTCCAGATCAGCTTTGAGAGTTGGAGCAACTCGACCAGTTCTTCTGGCGGGTTTTGCATGACGCCGTTCCGATTCAGTCGCGACAGTGCTGAAGCTGGGCGGAATAGGCTGAACACGTCTTCCAGCCGCTCAACCTCTCGCTCGATTGCGGCGAAAGTCTGCGCTGTGTCGTTGTTGTTTTCATAGAAAATCACGGACAGATCAGCGCCAAACCCTTTCCCAGTCCAAACCCGTCGACTGGGTTCGTATTGCGCCAAAGCCAGCGCACCGATAGCCGCTGTTCCGAGCTTAAGAACGGTTCTTCGCTGCATCATGACGCCCGTGCCTTTCGCTTATCCGTGACGATCAAAGGCACGCATTTGTTGCGATCCTCAAAGATGTCGACGCAGTCCAAACACCCGAAACATTCTGAGTAATCGATTTTTCCGGTCGCTTTGATGGCTCCGTAATCGCATTTGACCTTGCAAAGCTGGCAAGGTGACCCGCATTCCGTGCGCCGTTCGATCCAGGGGGTAAGGCGCAACCACCCACCAATGGCCATCAATGCGCCAAGCGGACAGAGGTAGCGGCAGTAGGCCTTGAAGACGACAGCCGACGCGAGCAGGCAGAGAACCGCGTAAAAGACATAGAACCACTCGCGCTGAAAGAAGACCGAAATTGCTGTCTTGAAAGGTTCGACTTCAGCAGCCTTTTCGACATGTTCAGGGCGGTAGAACATGATGATCAACAGACCCAAAAGCACCAAATACTTCAGGGACTTCAAGCGCTGGTCCCACCGATCTGATACTTTCACCTGCTGCACGTTAAGGCGCTTTGCAACAGCCCCCACGAACTCCTGCATCGCACCAAACGGGCAGAGCCAACCACAAAACAGGGCGCGGCCCCAGATGAAAAACCCGATGATGGTTGCGCCCCAAAGGACAAGCGAGAAAGGATCATAAAGCAGAAAGCTGAGCGACTTCCCGGCCAACATTGCAGAGAGGGTTGCAATGGGCGTCAGGATCGACAGTTGTCCCTGACCCCACCAACCGACAAATCCTAGTGTCGTTGCAAGCACGGCGTATCGGAACACGCGGTATTCGCGCCGCTTCACAAAGGCGCGGTTAAACGCCATGATCGCGAACACCAGCGCCACAAAACCACCAAGCAAAAGCAGATCAACCCGTCGGTTCAGCACCGCGCTTTCGAACGGGGAAAGCGGTTTGGGAGGGGTCAGAACATCAAAGAACCGTTCGTCTGCTTTGACCGTCCAGCTAAAGCGTGCCTGACCTTCTTCTGGCTGAAGCATACCGTGTTGGCGAACGGCAAGTAGGCTAAGGTCCCATTCCCGCACCGGATTAAATCCCAAGCGGCGATCCAGACGCAGCACCATGGCTTGTCCCTCGGGCACGTCGTCTTTCAGGTTGATCAGAAGGTCTGCGTCCCTTGCCGAAACCGGAAACTCGTCTTGGGCCGCTTCGATCCAGGACGGGGCGGTGTTTCTAACGAAATCTTCTGAGACAAGGCCGTGGTCTCCTGCCTCGATCAGCAATACGGTCTGATCATCCGGGGATATATCACCCAGCCGTTCCCAATCGCGAAGCATCCGGTCCCCCATGACGGCGCGCGCAACCGAGGGGGCAGTGACATCCACAATCCACAAGTCAATGAACAGATCATTGTCCGAGGCATCGGGAAAAGGATCGTCGCTCTGCCATATGGTGCCCGCAAATACTGCGCGCACCTCGCCATGCGTGGTCGTCACATGGCGCGCAATTCCTTGATCGACCAAGTCCTGCCACGAGAAGGACAGGTCGAGATCTGGTTTGGGGACTACCTTTTCTTGCGGCCGAGAGATACCTTTTAGCTTCTGACGCGCCACTTCGCGCGCTGCCGCCATGACGCTTTCATGTGCAATCCTGACAGAGGCCGTCGCCTTGGTCACTCCATCCAAATATACCAAGGACCCACCACCGCCGGACCCATAGTTGGTTCCGATGGTGATCGGTGTGTTGATCGACAGCCCGCGGTATTGCTCGAGGAACTGGCGAAACGGCGCTTCGCCCAGACCGGACACGAAGATGGGTTCGCTTTGGTTCAACAGTTTTACATCGATGAACCCACCATCAAGGTCCAACACAACCATCACATTGATTGCAGCGCCCGAAAAGCCCGGAAGCGGCGAGATGGCTTCGGACTGAATGACATAGCCGCCTTTCGCACCACTGCCGTTCAGCAATTGCCAGACGCCTTCGATATCCGTTGGCTCGCCAAGGCTGTAGGGCGCAATCACGGCATCTCGAAGTTCAGCTTCATCGACAAGATCTGCAGCCGCCCATGGCGTGCTGAACAATAGCATGAGCAATGCAGCGAAAGACCTGGATAGAGTGGTGACAATTCGGTTCCCAATCATACCGCGACAAGCTCCGCTCCGGATTGCGCCGCATCGTGAAGCCGATAGCAACTGGCCCCAAGTGCGACCGCTTCATCCTGAGAATGAGTCACCAGAACCATCGTGCCATGAGAACGGTCCAGAAACTGACGCGTGAGTGTCAGCATCTCGCTTCGCAGGCTTGGATCGAGCGAGGTGAACGGCTCGTCAAGCAACACCAGTGGTGCAGGCGTCAAGAAACAGCGCGCCAAGGCAAGCCGCCTTTGCTGTCCGACCGAAAGCTGCCGTGGAAAGTGATCGGCCTTGTCCGCCAGTCCGACCTGCCGAAGTGCATTCTGCACGTCGGCTTCGTCAGACTTGGGGTGAAATATCTGCAGATTCTCCTTGGCTGTGCGCCAATCAAGCAAGGTCGGATTTTGAAACATCAGCGCGATTTCGTCAGGCGCGTCGCAGGTGCCGCGAAATCGTTTGTCGAGGCCAGCAATGATACGAAGAAGGGTCGTTTTTCCGATGCCTGACGGACCCAAAACGGCAATCCGATCACCTTGGCTCAGATCCAAATGGATGGCTTCCAGCACGGTTTGACCCGCGAAGAATTTACGGTGGAGGTCAAGCTTCAGCATCAGCACGCCACCTTCCCATTCGTTTCTCGCTGGGCTGCATGATCGCGAATTCGATGAACAGGATGCAGACAACGAAGCTTAGGGCATAGGCCAGAACACCGGTGACATCAAAGAGCGAAAACTGCGTGTGAATCTGTCGCCCAATGCCGTTGGGACGACCCAAAAACTCGACAACCAGGACGATTTTCCAGATGACGGAAAACCCGGTTCGTGCGGCCGAAACGATATGCGGGAACAGTTCTGGCAGGATGATGTGACGCAGCCTTGTCATCAACGGAAGGCGGTAAACGGCTGCCAGATCTCGCAGTTCCCAAGACGTATTGCGCGCACCTTCGCGGATGATCGTGGTGGTCATTGGGACTTTACTGAGTGTCACGGCAAGCACCGCCGCGAACTCGTTCAGTCCGACCCAAAGATAGCAAAGGACGATCAGGACAAGAGCTGGCAAGTTCAGAAAGATAATGAGCCAAGGATCAAGCCACGCGTCTACCGCGTCAGACCTCCCCATGACATAACCGAAGGCGCAGCCAATGATCATTGCCAGCCCAAACGCTGCAAAGACGCGCCAGCCGGTCGCAATCAAGTTCTCTTGCAATTTACCCTGCTGCCACAATGCAATCATTTCGGCAAAGACTTGTGCGGGCGATGGCAAGACTTGCGGGTCCGCCATCAAGATCGAGAGGCTGCTCCAGAACAACAGGAACAGCCCCAGCGAGAAAACGCGTATGCCCGTATCCCGGCGCATCGTGTGAACTAGCTTCCGATAAACAGACCTGCTGGAAGGGTCGTCGCCTTGCCAACAAGGTCTTCGCCACCGAGTTCGCCCATAAGGCCGAGCATCTGTTCGACCGCGTCAGTGTCGATTTCAGTGCTTTGTGGAATGCCAGCGATGAAGCCGGCTTTCAGCGCGTCGAACTGGGCGTCATTCTCTGGTTTCATGCGAGGACGAACGACGTCCCAAGCAGAGGCGTCATCACGCAGGATGTCTTTGGCGGCACGCGATGCGCGATAAAGCGCCTGCGCAAGTTTCGCGTCCATGTCACCCGAAACGATATAGCCCAGAAGTGGTGTCGTCGCGCTTAGACCTAAAGCCTCTGCCGCATCCTGAACCGAGATGATTTCGACCAGACCCGCCGCTTTGGCTTTCGCTTGAAAATGCCAAAAGTTGATCACGGCGTCGATTTCGCCAGTCAGTGCGGATTTGAACATAAGCGGTGGTGCGCCGAACTCTTGCTTCGTGATCGCTTCAAGATCCAAGCCAGCGGTTTTTTCGGCATATGCCTGCAAGATCAGCCAGCTTTTATCAAGCGGACCACCGGCGATACCGATTTTCTTGCCTTCCAGTCCGGCAAGGTCGGAAATACCGCTGTCAGGCTTGACCATGATGCCGCCAACAGCCGTAGAATACGGGATAAATTTCAGATCGCGCCCTTCGGCACGTTGACGCGCGGCCCACACAACGTCCGAGACCATTGCGTCAACCTCGCCGCCAAGAAACGCGATGTCAGAGGCGTTCCCGCCACCCATCGGCACAACTTCAAGGACAAAGCCGTTCGCTTCGTCGAGGCCGTTGTGCTTGATCGTATCAAGCTCCCAATTGACGGTGCCAAAGGACAGAGCGCCAAGGCGTATGACGGGTAGATCGGCGGCCACTGAAATCTGTGCCACACAGGCAAGCATCGCGCCAAGCGCGGCTTTCTTGAATCCAAACATAACAGTCCTCCCTGTTCACTTGAAACCTAAGCAAACAGGGGGCGCCTCTCATATACGACCAATTGGCAATACCGCTCGCCGACACTTTCCGCGACCTTTTTCCAAGACAGAAATCTGACGTTTCTGTGGTCTCGGATTGGGAGGACATTATGAATAAATTGCTACTGACGACGTCTGCGATGCTGATCGCAGCAACGGCGTCGATCGCGGCGGTGACTGAAGAAGACATCGCCAACGATCAAAACATCACCACACAGATCGTAAGCAACGGCATGGGGCGCCATCAGCAGCGCTATAGCCCGCTCGACATGATCAACAAAGAGAACGTAAAGAACCTGGTTCCGGCTTGGGCGTTCTCGATGGGCGGCGAAAAACAGCGCGGGCAGGAAACCCAGCCGCTGATCTATGATGGTATCATGTATGTGACCGGCTCGTACTCGCGGCTCTACGCGATTGATATCGAGACGGGCGAAGAGATCTGGCAGTATGACGCGCGTCTACCTGAAGGTATTCTGCCATGCTGTGACGTGATCAACCGTGGCGGTGCGATCTATGGCGACAAGATCTTCTTTGGCACCTTGGATGCCCGGATCGTCGCGCTTGATCTGAAAACTGGCGATGTCGTCTGGAAAGACAAGATCGCAGACTACAAGGCCGGGTATTCTTATACATCCGCCCCGCTGATCGTGAACGGCCTTGTCGTCACCGGTAACTCGGGTGGTGAATTTGGCATCATTGGCGAGGTTCAGGCGCGCGACGCAGAGACAGGCGACCTTGTTTGGACGCGTCCCGTCATCGAAGGGCACATGGGCACGCTGAACGGCGAAGAAAGCACCATGACAGGCGAGCTGAACGCAACCTGGCCCGGCGACCTTTGGAAAACCGGCGGCGGTGCGACGTGGCTTGGTGGCACGTATGACGCCGATACGGACACGCTTGTGTTTGGTGCAGGCAACCCGGCACCGTGGAATTCTTGGCTGCGCGACGCAGGCGACAAGAATGACGGGTCAGGGGACAACCTCTATGCTGCTTCACGTATCGGGATCGATCCGGCAAATGGCGAAATCAAGTGGCACTTCCAGACCACCCCGCGCGAAGGCTGGGATTTTGATGGTGTGAACGAAGTGGTTCCTTTCGTGGACGCCGAAGGCAACAAGCGTTACGCCACTGCCGATCGCAACGGCTTCTTCTATGTTCTGAACCGTGAAGATGGCGCGTTTGTTTCGGCATCGCCCTTCGTGAAAGAGATCACTTGGGCAGAAGGCATCGACGAAAACGGTCGCCCGATCTACAACGAGGAAAATCGCCCCGGCAACCCGGCTGATGCAGCTGACGGTGGCAAAGGCGACGTTGTGTTTTCGGTTCCGTCCTTCCTGGGCGGCAAGAACTGGATGCCCATGGCACACAGCCCGGACACCGGCCTGTTCTACGTCCCCTCTAACGAATGGGGCATGGATATCTGGAACGAGCCCGTCAGCTACAAAGAAGGAGCAGCTTACCTTGGTTCTGGCTTCACGATCAAACCGATCTTTGAAGATTACATCGGTTCCCTGAAAGCGATCGACCCGAACACCGGCGATATCAAATGGGAATACAAGAACGATGCACCTCTTTGGGGTGGCGTGATGGCGACAGCCGGCGGCCTGGTCTTCACCGGCACGCCTGAGGGATACCTCAAAGCGTTTGACGCAGATACTGGTGAAGAGCTGTGGAAGTTCCAAACCGGGTCCGGCATCGTCGGACAACCCGTGACTTGGGAACAAGATGGCCAACAGTATGTTGCGGTTGCATCCGGTTGGGGTGGCGCTGTTCCGCTTTGGGGTGGCGAAGTGGCCAAGAAGGTCAACTTCCTCAACCAAGGTGGCTCGATCTGGGTCTTCAGGGTCCCGGTCATCAACTGACCTTAACCATCAAGCGAAGCCCGCGCCTTGCGGGCTTCGCGTTTTCGTTATCTAATCAGGAGGCGCTGGAGCAAATGGCTGAGGTCGTCATGCCACTTATCGGGGAAACCAACGAACTGAAGTTGTTGTTGATCGACGATCACCCGTTGTTTTGCGATGCGATGGCGATGACCGTCGGAGAGATTTTCGACGCCCCCATGATCCGAACCGCCTCAACGCTGAATGAAGCGCTGCTACAAGTTACCCGATCGTTGCCGGACCTCATTGTCTTGGATCTGAATCTGCCCGACGTCGATGGGGTGGATGGATTGATCAGACTGCGAGGGGCCGCGCCCGACGCGAAGATTGTCGTGGTTTCGTCCATCTCGGACAACCGTGTCACGTCGAGCGTTCTTGATGCGGGTGCTGTGGGCTTTGTTCCCAAGGGCAGTCCGCGCGACGAACTTGTGCGTGCATTCCAGATTGTCGCTGATGGTGAAATCTACACGCCAGAAGATTTCGTCGTGCCGCAGGGGGATTGTCTGGCGCAAGAGCACCATTCGATTGTCGAGAAGCTTACCAGCCTCACCCCACAGCAATCCGTTATCTTGAACCTGATCTGCGAAGGTAAGCTTAACAAACAGATTGCCTATGATCTGTCGATCGCCGAGACGACGGTGAAGGCCCATCTTACCGCAATAATGCGCAAGCTTGGCGTGCAAAACAGAACGCAGGCGGTATTGCTTGCAAAGAAAGTCAGTTATGCTTCTTTGTCAGGGGAAGGCTAGAAAGATCTAGCTTTTCAGGGAGGAAAACTGCTTGGACGAGCTTCGCGCGCGCATCATCGCAACCGTGTCTGTCGACTTGACGGATGAAACAGACCCAACCGCAAGGCTGGTCGATGCGCTGGGTGATACGGCCTATGCCTGTGTGATCGTGTTGGCGTCGCCGGAAGTGGACCTGGAGGCGCTGACCGCAACGCTGCAAGACAGGATCGACGCGCCGCATATCCTTGGCGCACGTACGGCAGGTGAGATTTGCGACGAGGGCTATAGCGATCAAAAGATCGTCGCACTTGGCTTTCCGCAAACCCATTTCGCGGCAAGCGCGCGCATGTTTCAGGCGTTGGACAATCCAGACGAGGTCGCCATTGGCCGCGAAGTTCTTGCCCTTCGCCACGATGCCCAGGCGCAACGGCACGAATTTGTAAACGAATTTGCCTTTGTTCTGGTCGACGGTCTGTCGCGGCGCGAGGACGCATTCGTTCTGAACATCTCGACCGCATTGGGAACGACCCAGCTTTTTGGTGGCTCGTCCGGGGATGGGCTGCGGTTCGAAAGTGCGCCTGTGTTTTACAATGGTGTGGTCAGCAGCAATGCAGCGATCGTTCTTGTTGTTCGCAGCGATTGTCGCTTCAAGGTGTTCCGGGAAGACCATTTTGAATCGTCGGAAAAACGGTTGGTGGTCACCGGCGCGATCCCCGAAAAGCGCCTTGTGACCGAGATCAACGCAGAACCGGCAGCGCCCGAATACGCCCGCATCGTCGGCATTGATCCAAACCAGTTGTCGCCGTTCATATTTGCGTCGCATCCGATTGTGGTTTCGGTGGGTGATCAACACCATGTCCGTGCCATTCAGCGCGTCGAGGACAACGGGCACCTGCGTTTCTTCGCCTCGATTGACGAGGGCATGGTGCTTACGGTTGCCAATGCAAGCAGTATTACCAGACATCTTCAAGATGTGCTCGAAGGTCTGTCGGCCGAGTGTGAACCTGATCTGATTTTTGCCTGTGATTGCATTCTCAGACGACTTGAAGCGGAGCAGAAACAAGAAGTCAGCAACATGTCTGCCCTCTTGAAGAAACACCGCGTGATCGGCTTTTCGACCTATGGTGAACAGCACAATATGCTTCACGTAAACCAAACCCTAACCGGGATAGCCATCTATCCGCCTGACCATGAGTAACATCCATTCAACAGACGGCCTTTTAAAGGCTTCCGACAGCCTTGAGCGTGAAAACGAGAAGCTGAAGGTCATTGTCGACAAGCTTATGTCACGGGTCGAGCGCGCGACCGTGGACAGTGCCAAGGGCTTTACGCATTTCGAGCGTGCGATTGCACTGGAAGGGGAAGTCCAACAGAGGACACGCAAGCTGGAAGAAGCCTTGGACGTGCTTCATGCCACCAACGCCCAACTTGCAACAGCACAACGAGAAGCCGAGGAGGCGCGGCGAGACCTTTCGACAGCCGTCGAGTCCATTCAGGAAGGCTTTGCTATTTTTGATGCCAGCGACAAGCTGGTTATGAAAAATTCCCGGTTTTCGGCGATGTTTCCAGACGTGGTCGGTGAGATCAAACAAGGCATCAGCTTCGAGGAATATCTTCGCCAGAGCGCTGGCAGTAAATACATCATCCGGCCCGACAAATTGTCCGTGGATGAATGGGTCGACCGAAGAATAGAGGTTCACGAAAGCAACTCGGTCAACTTCACGCTTGAGCTGAAGGATGACCTTTGGCTTCAGATTAGTGAACAAAACACCCCGGACGGTGGCACGATCGTGCTTCAGACTGACATCACTGACCACACGCGCCTTGAGCGAGAAGAGCGTGCAAAGATCCTTGACCGGCAAGCAAAGATCGTCAAAGCGACGCTTGAACACATCGAACAGGGCGTCCTGATTTTCGACGCAGATTGCAAGCTTGTGGAGTGGAATGATGCAGCCGTCGAAATTCTGAAAATGCACCGGCGGCTTGCGCGCGCAGGAATGCGTTTGGCAAGATTCGAGCGGCTTTTCGAGCCAGGTGTTGTGTTCACCACTGATAGCCAGCCAGAGCTTGTCTTTAATTGGGCGTCGCTTCGCAAAAACCGAGAGGTATTGCGCTGCGAATTGGAAGCGGTAAACGGTTTTCAGTATGATGTGATGGGGCAAGAGATGGCGGATGGGTCGTTCGTTGTCTCGTTTAACGACGTCACCAAGCTGCGCCAGACCCACAAGGACTTGCATCAGGCAAACGAAACGCTGGAACAGCGCGTCATAGAAAGAACTCACGAGCTTCGCGCCGCCAGAGATTCTGCGGAGCGGGCAAATGCTTCAAAATCGAGGTTCGTTGCCGCGGCAAGCCATGACCTTTTGCAGCCCGTGAACGCCGCAAAGCTTTTTATCTCGTCGTTGGAGCATACGGTCCTCGACAAAAAGCAAAACTCGATTGTCAGCAGAATTTCAAAGAGCTTTCAATCCGTTGAGGCCATTTTGGGCGCACTTCTCGATATCTCGAAGCTCGATTCAGGTCAGGTCGCTCTGAATGTGTCAGACTTCTCACTCGATCAGATATTTGATCGCCTTCTGGACGAATTTTCTGACTCGGCGTTAGAAAAGGGGCTTGAGTTGACCGTCGTTGGCACCTCGGCGTGTGTGAATTCTGACCCTGTATATCTTCGTCGCATCCTTCAAAATCTTGTTTCAAACGCAATCCGGTATACGAACGAAGGCCGGGTTTTGGTCGGGGTCCGTCGCCGGGCAGATTGCATAGATATTCACGTGATTGACACGGGCGTCGGGATTCCACCCGAAGAGCAAGAGCTTGTTTTCAAAGAGTTTCACAGGTCCGATCCGAGTCAGGCCTCGGATTCTGCAATGGGTCTTGGGCTTGCGATCGTAGAACGCGCTTGTCTGATGTTAGAGCACGACCTTTCTTTGACCTCGACCGTAGGAAAAGGAACATCCATCCGTGTTTCTGTCCCGTTTGCCGAGCAGGAACAACTTCCGGTCGAGACCATGCAGGCAAGAAGGGGGACGCCTCGTTCGTTAAAAAATGCCCTTATCATGGTGATCGAAAACGACCCCGCTGTGCGTGATGCGATGGAGCGTGTGCTTGAAACGTGGGGCGCGGCGCCGATCATCGCGGCGTCGCAGGAAGACGCAGAAGCGCAGATCGCCGAGCTTGATCTGACGCCGGATGTTTTTCTGGTCGACTACCACCTCGACGACAATAAAAACGGTCTCGACCTGATCCAGAACCTTCGCGCCAAGCACGGCCCATTGCTTTGCGTTCTCTTAACCGCCGATCGATCAAACGAACTGGCGCGAGAAGCGCAAGGGCAGGGGGTGTTTCTTCGCCACAAACCGCTCGACATAGAAGACTTGCAGGAACTGCTCGGCGGGCTTTTGGCAAGCCGTGCAAATGCGCAAGACTAAACTTATCTAAAACCTCTGTCCGACAAAAAAACCCGCCTCCGAAGAGGCGGGTTGCACAGTTCGGGTGGCGCTCCATCAGGATCGCCCCCCAGGGAGGTAATCTTAGAAGAAGCCCAACTTGTTGGGGTTGTAGCTCATCAGGATGTTTTTGGTCTGCTGATAGTGACCAAGCATCATCTTGTGGTTCTCACGCCCGATGCCGGACTGCTTGTAGCCACCAAAGGCCGCATGCGCAGGGTAAGCGTGATAGTTGTTCACCCAAACACGCCCGGCTTCGATAGCGCGGCCAAAGCGATAGCACGTGTTGGCGTCACGCGACCAGACGCCGGCACCAAGGCCATACATCGTGTCGTTGGCGATCTGCAGCGCTTCTTCTTCGTCCTTGAAGGTCGTCACCGACACAACTGGGCCAAAGATTTCTTCCTGGAAGACGCGCATCTTGTTGTGGCCTTTCAGGATTGTCGGTTGCACATAGTAACCACCAGCAAGATCACCATTGAACCGTGCCGCGTCACCGCCTACCAGAACCTCGGCACCTTCTTCGCGACCAATGGTCATGTAGGACATGATTTTGTCCTGCTGTTCTTTGCTAACCTGTGCGCCCACCATGGTATCTGCCAGACGTGGATCACCTTGCTTGATCGCTTTTACACGCTCAATGCAGCGGGCCATGAACTCTTCATAGATGTCTTCCTGGACAAGCGCGCGGCTTGGGCAGGTGCAGACTTCGCCTTGGTTGAAGGCAAACAGAACGAAGCCTTCGACGGCTTTGTCCAGGAACGCGTCATCTTTGGCCATGATGTCCGAGAAGAAGATGTTGGGGGATTTCCCGCCCAGCTCCAGCGTCACGGGGATCAGGTTTTCGGTCGCGGCTTGCATGATTACACGGCCAGTTTCGGTCGAACCGGTAAAGGCGATCTTGGCAATGCGGTTTGATCGGGCCAGTGGGGCACCAACTTCGGCACCGTATCCGTTCACGATGTTCAACACACCATCCGGCAACAGATCCGCAATAATCTCCATCAGGACCATGATTGCAGCGGGGGTCTGTTCAGCCGGCTTCAGCACGATACAGTTGCCCGCAGCCAGCGCAGGCGCCAGTTTCCAAGCTGCCATCAGGATCGAGAAGTTCCACGGAATGATCTGACCGACAACGCCCAAAGGCTCGTGATAGTGATAGGCCACCGTGTCTGCATCGATCTCTGACATCGTGCCTTCTTGGCTGCGCAGGACGCCGGCGAAATAACGGAAGTGGTCCACCGCCAGCGGAATATCAGCCGCCGTGGTTTCGCGGATCGGCTTGCCGTTGTCCCATGTTTCTGCAGTTGCGATAATATCGAGGTTTTCCTCGATCCGGTCGGCGATCTTCAAGATAATGTTCGACCGCTCGGTCGCTGACGTTTTGCCCCATGCCTCTTTCGCAGCATGTGCAGCGTCCAGCGCCAGCTCGATGTCCGCAGCGCCCGAACGGGCAACTTCGCACACGACCTCGCCTGAGATCGGTGTGACATTGTCAAAATACTTCCCCTCGACCGGCGGTACAAACTTGCCACCGATATAGTTGTCGTAACGGGTTTTGAAGGGTGAGGCAAAGGTCCCTGCCTCTTGTGCCATCTCGTTCATAACGTCTCCTCCCTAGTTGGTGAATGAAATGTTGATTGCGAAATCATGGACCTCGAAATTCAATTCAGCATCCCCGACTTTGGTCGGAGACCCAATTTGAGAAAAGAATTTCGCACGCGCTCGGTTTTGGTGCACACTTGGAAGATGCCAATGGGCCGGGCATTGCTCGCCGCACGCACCCATAGCGCAATCCATGGACCTGAATTGCCACGGAGGAACCAATGAACTCGAACAGGCTGCTACCGCTCTGTGTCGCCGTGTTGCTTGTCGCCGCAACGGCGAGTGCACAGGACAGGACAATGAAATCTGACGAGTTTGGAACCCATAACCCCGAAGAGCTTACACTTCATGGTGCGCTTGACCGGCTAAAGCATGGCGAGTCCCATCCCATGGAGTATGCAATGGGATATTTCGCGGCAAAGGCTGGACTGCACGACGACGCGAAGAAACTCTTCCAAGGATCCGTGGATGAATACGCCAGCGCGCAAGGCATGACGTGGCTTTCATGGATGGCTGACAACGGATTGGCGGGGCCAGAAGACCCCGAAGCCGCTGCTGAATGGGATCGCCGTGCGGCTGAGGCCGGCAGCGAGGTTGGTATGTTCAATCACGGTCTCAACCTGCTGCGTGGCCGCGGTGTTGCCGTTGATGAAGAAAAGGGGCGCAGGATGATTGAAGCCGCTGCGGCGATGGGACAACCGCGGGCTCAGCATCTGATCGACAACGACTATGATCTTGAAAGTGTCACACCCGATGCGGACAGCTGGAAATACAATCCGCTCGCTTTCTAAGGGTATGCGCCATTTGAAAGGAGCCTTCGAATGGAAGACTACGCAAATCTGATGTTTCGCGGACAGGTCGCCGAAATCCAGAAGGCCGAAGGTTGTTATGGCGTTCACAAAGCCAGCTATCAGCGCCGAACGCAATCCGCACTTAGCCCAGATGACGTTACCTTCATTCAGTCACGTCAGAGCATCTATGTCGCAAGCGTGAACCCGGACGGATGGCCATATGTCCAACACCGCGGAGGTCCAGCGGGCTTTCTGAAGGCCGTCAGCCCGACCCGCATCGCTTGCCTGGATTATGTTGGCAACCGGCAATTCATTACCATGGGGCATGTCGCCGAGGATCCAAGGGTCTCGTTGTTCTTGATGGACTACATGCGTCGCGCGCGGATGAAAATTCAGGGGCGCGCCAGTCTGGTTCGACTTGGTGACGCGGATCCTGAGGTGTTGAAACACTTCCCGACCGAGGGAACACCCGCCGAGCGGCTTTTGGTTGTCGATGTCGTTGCGATGGACTGGAACTGCCCCAAATACATCCCGGCATTCGTGCCTGTCGATGTCGCGAACGCGGCGACGGAAAGCTATGCGGCCGAGTTGCAAGCAGAGAACGATGCACTGAAAGCCAAGTTGGCTGAGTTGACGGCGGGTAGCAACTAGCCCAAGACAGGTGTCTTTCCGCACTGCCATCTACGACTAAAGTCGTAGGCAGTTACCCATGTTTTATTGACCTGCGTCAAATAGAGCCTCTCGGCCGCATTCTATCATCGGGCATCAAATCGGAGGTACCAATGAAACATCTCGCCCGCACTTTCAGCATCGTTTGCCTTGCAGTCGTGGCTTCACCGGCCGCAGCAGACTCCACCTTCGAGAAGATCAAGGTCGAAGCCGGAGAAAAACTATACAATTCGGAATGCCGCAAATGTCATGCGCCGGATGCTACGGGTCCTAGCTATGGGCCGCCGCTTGAAAACATTGTCGGGCGCGGTGCGGGTGTTATTCAGGACTACGACTACTCAACCAGTTTGGAAGCTTCGGGCATCGTTTGGACGCCAGCAGCGCTCCGCGCCTGGATGGAGGACAATGATGGCTTTATTCCGGGCACGAAGATGCGCCATGTCGGCATAGAAGATCGCACAGTTCAGGACTTCATTCTTGCCTATCTCGGCAGCATCACGACCCGGGATAACGCCACGATATCCGAGTGACTTCGCACGTCTTGTGCGACCATCCTTTCTGCACAATCCATAGTGGTCGCACATATGTGTGACCGCAAGGAGCCTTGGACTTTAGTCGCATTCAGTTCTGCTTGCTTCCACAATACGCTATGTAGCGAAGAGGAGAGAATGCGATGCCGGACAAGTCAGAGAAGGTCGTTGTGACGGAAGCGGCGCTTGCGCTTCTGGCAGAGTTGCGCGCCGAGCATGGTGAGGTTGTTTTCAAGATCTCAGCCGGGTGCTGCGATGGGACCGGGCCTATGTGTTTCCGTGAAAGCGATGTCATGATCGGTTCGAATGACGTTAAACTCGGCGATGCAGATAACGCTGGGATATGGGCCTCTCCGTCAATTGCCGACCTTTGGAAGAACTCGCAAATGATCCTGGACGCTGGTCCTGGAAGCGGTGCCGGGTTCAGCTTGGACAATGGACGGACAACACATTTCCTGACCCGTTCACGTATCTTGTCGACGGGTGAGCAGTGAGGTGAAACAGTGATCCTCCCCCAGTGATGTAGTCCGCCCTTATGGTCGGGAGGCGATGGATCAAAGAGGGGAAGGTGTTTCTGCCTATGTCAGGTCAGACAACGGTGCGGGGTTCATTGCTCAGACCGTCCGAGATTGGATCACAGCCGCAGAGGCCAAGACCGCCGACATCGAGCCGGGATCAACTTAGAAAAACGGTGACTGCGGAATCTTCAACGTCCGGCGCCGCGATGAACGGCCCAATGGCGAAGTCTTCTACTGCTTGTGGGATACCACAACGCAGCAAGGCGACGGCCAGAAACGTATTTTTTTGTTCGCTCTGGAAAGGATTGTTTTGGCCACGGGTATACGGCCCGGGTTTTGGCTTCTGCGGCGAGGGTCCGCCACAGAAGCCAATGGTGTCAGTTCAGATCGGTAAGTGCCTGATATTCGTTGTAGGACTTAGCATAGGCGCGATAGCTTTCGATCACCTTCTTGAAGGTTGGATCTTTGGCAGACCAGTCGGCATAGACCTTGTCAGCCGCCGCACGCAGGGCATCCATCACGCTGTCGGGAAAGCGTTTCACGTCAACGTCTTTGGCGCGAAATTCCTCAAGCACGGCGCTTTGTGCACCCGCTGCGGCCCCCAATGCGTAAAGGTTGGCATCAGCACAGGATACCTTGATTGCGGTCCGCTGTGCGTCAGTCAGCCCATCCCATTTGTCTTTGTTCATGTAGAATTCGATGAAGCCTGCGGGCTGGTGCCAGCCGGGGAAATAGTAGTGCTTGGCCACCTTGTCGAAGCCCAAAAGTTTGTCGACAAGCGGGAAGCTCAGCTCGGTTGCGTCAAGGCGTCCGGTTTCCAGAGAGGTTGAGATCTCGCCCACAGGCAGGCTCATGGCATTGGCCCCAAGTTCGCCAAGGATCGCGCCACCCAATCCGCCGATGCGGATGTTCAGACCTTGCAGGTCTTCGGGGCTGTTGATCTCTTTCGTGTACCACCCGCCTGCTTCAGACAGGATCACGCCGCAAGCCATCGGAACCAGATTATGCGGCGCATACAGCTCTTGCCACAGCTCCAGCCCTCCGCCGTGGTGAAGCCAGCCCACATAGGACAGTGGATCCCCACCAAAGGGGACCGAGCCGAACAGCGCAGCCGCTGGTTCTTTGCCTGCAGCATAAGCCGCAAAAGACCAAGCCGCGTCGATGGCGCCGACGCTCACATTGTCGAAAATCTCACCCGGCGGTGAAAGCTCACCTGCCAGCAGGTATTCAAATTCAACCTCACCACTGGTCAGGGTCGCGACGTTTTCGACAAACCGTTTTGCCGTTGGGTCCAGCACCGGCAGCCCCGTAAACGCGCTTTGCAATGTGAAGCTGTCGGCCAGTGCGCCGGTGGCCGTCATGGTGGCGAGCGCTGTTGCGAAGAGTGTCTTTTTCATGAGGTTCCTCCCAGTCATGATGTGAACCCGGTGATCAATCCGGGAAACAAGATCAGCAGCGCCAAAACCAACAACTGCAAAGCAATGAAGGGCATGACGCCACGATAAATTTGTGAAGTCGTCAGTCGGTCACCTGCCGCCCCACGTAGATAAAACAACGAAAATCCGAAAGGCGGGGTCAAGAACGAGGTTTGCAGGTTCACCGCCACAAGGATACCGAACCAAATCAGAACATCATTGCCCGCCAGCCCATTCCCGAAATCAAGCCCCGCGATAATGGGCGCAAAGATCGGCAACAGGATCAGGGTAATCTCTAGCCAGTCCAGCACAAAGCCCAAAAGAAAGATGGCAATCATCACGACGGTCAGAACGGTGAACGGATCGGTCCCGAAGGCCAGGATGCCGGTTTCGACCAAATCATCTCCGCCAATGCCCTTGAACACGGCCGAAAAACACGTCGCGCCGATCATGACGAACAGGACCAGCGACGTCGTGACCACTGTCTGGCGTGCGGCACTCATCAACATCGAGAGGCTGAATTTACCGTAGAGAAACGTGATCACAAGCGCGCCAAAAGCGCCCAGTCCGCTGGCTTCGGTTGGTGTGGCAATCCCTGCGATGATGCTCCCCAAAACCGACACAACGAGCGCCAGAAGCGGGCCAAGGTCAAAGAGCAGGTTTGGCAGGGACACCGTCTCGTTGCGCGCGAGTGGTGGCAACCCGCGTGCCTGCCAGATGACATACGCGCCATAGGCGACGACGAGCAGAAGCCCCGGCCCAATGGCCCCGGCAAACATGTCCGGCACAGGCGTCTGCAGTTGATCACCCAGCACGATCAGCATGACCGAAGGCGGGATCAGAATGGCAAGTGTGCCGGACGAGGCGACCAGCCCCGCCGACGTGGCCTTGTCATAGCCCGCCTCTTCCAGTCTGGGCAGGGCCAATAGCGCCAGCAAAACAACCGATGCGCCGACGATTCCCGAGGACGCCGCCAGCAAGAGCCCAATCACCAGAACCGAAAACCCCATACCCGCCGCACTTCCGCCAAGCGCCCGTTGTGCCGCGCGCAAACTGCGTTCTGCCACGCCAGAGGTCTCAAGGATCAGCCCCATGAAAATAAACATCGGAATCGCGACCAAAAGCCAGTTTGACAGCACATTCGCATAGATGCGGCTGATCAGCAGATTGAAGAAGGCTGTGGGCAGGTCCGAGGCCAGTATGAACAGCGCTGCCGATCCGGCAAGCACCATGCCCACTCGATAACCCGCGATGATCCCTGTCAGCGTCAGCGCGGCCATAGCCAAGGGAAGGAAGGCTTCGCTCATCGCACGTGCCGCAGGATGCGGATTGTTTCGACAACAATGGCAAAAGTCAGAAGGCCAAGCCCAAGGGGCAAAACGGCCTTGATCAACCAAAGATCGTTCAGCCCGCCGTTGCTGGACGCTTCACCCGAACGCCATGCGCGCTGCATGAATGCCCAAGAGGCAGGTAATGCCAGCGCAAGGAACGGCGCAGCAAAAAGAAGATTGCCCAGAAGGTTGATCCGTGCCTTCGTCTTGTCACTTCGGCCCTCATACAAAAAATCCACCCGCACATGGCGGTTGGTTATCCATACCAAGCCCGCAGGAAGAAGCCCGCAGATCACCAGCAAATGCCATTGCAGGTCCAAGAGCGAGTTCAGCGTTATCGCGTCTCCGACAAAGGCATGGGCATGTGCGAATGACAGCACCGGATTAACGTCCAGCGCGCTGCAGATCACCTGCAATACAATCGCGAGCATCAGCACGACCAGCCCGGCGCCCAGCAAGGTCAGGCACAGTCTCTCCAGCCGCTGTCCCATTGTTCCTCCTCTTTCGCTTCAGATCGAACGACATACTTACATCTGAGGCAATCTCTTCCTCTCCCCGTCCGCCAGTTTCATGAAACCTATCGACTTAGTAGACGCGACGCCATTTCCTATCACCACTCTTTTGCGTTTTTGGGAGACCCCATTTTGCGTCGAGTTTACGGCGCCCGAATTTCCTTGATCTCAATAACGTCCAAGCCTGCGTTCAGTGCAGCGTGGACACCCTGCTTGGAGTCCTCGATGACCAAGGTCTGGAGTCGCGGCGCACCCAGCAACTGTGCTGCCTTTTTGAAGATTTCTGGCGACGGTTTGGGTTTGAACCCGTCTGATATTGAGACGACATGGTCGAAACATTCCAGCATGTGCGTTGCGGTGAGAGAGGCCTCAGCGACGCTCCTTTCCGCATTCGTGCCGACCGCAAGGGGGAAATCGCGGCAGAGTTCTTTGGCGAGGCGTTCTGTCTCGACAATCGGCAAAACGCGATCGCTCATTTCTGTGAACAGGGAAATGCTACGCGCAACCGCGGCCTCAATATCAAAATCATTCGCGGTATCATTTGCAAACTCCCGAAAGAGTGTCAGCCGATCCAGACCGGTGCGTGCGAAATACCAATCCCGGTCAAGGTTGCAGTTTTGATCCCTGGCCGCTTCATGAAAAGCTGTGAAGTGAACGTCAGCGCTCTCGACCAGTGTTCCGTCGCAATCGAAAATGAAGGCGGTGTATCCGCGTTGCAAAATGTCTTGCTGCCACGTCGCTGATGTTGTGGCGCTTTCGCCCTCCTTTGTATGCAACGTTGCGTGGATCATTTCAGGTACACCCCATTTCACCCAGATGGCATTCGCCCCTTCATACTTGTGCGATTTTCAGCAAGATGGATAGGTTTCGTTTTTCTGCAGCCGATCCCAGCGGTGATCGATTTACTTCCAAAATTTTGTAAACGCGCTAGGCTGGACTGATCTGCTGAGTCCCAACCGAGCAAAAAAAGATCGGGACCATTCCCAACAAGAAGCGCACCAAGCGTCTGGGTAAAAGAAAATATCGCCCAAAAGGGTGATGCAAGGGAGGACGACCATGAAGAAATTTAAGACACTTGCTTTGACGTCTGTTGTTGCAATGACGGCAAGCATGTCGGCCGCTCAAGCCGACAAGCTGACATTGTATTGTTCGGCACAGGAGGACTGGTGCCAGCTTATGGCGCGGAGTTTTGAAGATGCGACGGGCATTGATGTCAACATGACCCGCAAATCATCGGGCGAAACGTTTGCCCAAATCAAAGCGGAATCCGCGAACCCCAAGGGCGATGTCTGGTGGGGCGGCACCGGTGATCCGCATCTGCAAGCGGCGGAAGAAAACCTGACCGCAGCTTACATGTCACCGATGCGCGACCAGCTTCACGCCTGGGCAATCAGCCAGGCCGAAGGTGCGGACAACAAGACCATTGGCATCTACTCTGGCGCGCTTGGCTATGGATACAACACCGACCTTTTGGCGGCGAACAATCTGCCAGAGCCTACCTGCTGGAAGGATCTATTGAAGCCGGAATACAAGGGCCATGTTCAAATGGCGAACCCAAACTCATCGGGCACGGCCTACACGACGCTGGCGTCCATGGTGCAGCTTTTGGGCGAGGATGAGGGCTTTGAATTCATGAAAGGTCTTCACGCCAACATCAACCAATACACCAAATCTGGCTCTGCTCCGATCAAGGCCGCTGGGCGTGGTGAAAACACGATCGGCATCGTCTTTATGCATGACGCCGTGAAGCAGGCAGTATCAGGCTTCCCGATCAAGGTTGTCGCGCCGTGCGAGGGCACGGGCTACGAAATCGGCTCGATGTCGATCATCGAAGGCGCACGCAACATAGAAGAGGCGCAGAAGTTTTATGACTGGGCGTTGACACCAGAAGCGCAAAACCTCGCGCTTGAGGTGAATGCTTTCCAAGTGCCCTCGAATAAAGGGTCAGAAACGTCGCCATCGGCACCCGATATGTCTTCGATCACGTTGATTGACTATGATTTCAAGAAATATGGGTCATCGGATGAACGTAAGCGTTTGCTGCAAAAATGGGACGAAGACGTCTCGACGTTGCCGCAATAAACGTTGCGCGGAGACTTAAATGAATCGACCGCCCATCCGGCGCTGATCTTCTGGATCATTGCCGGGTGGGTCGGGTTTTTGCTTCTGCCTTGGTATGGGGTTGAAGATGGGTTCCTGTCGTTCAAATGGCTGGTTGACGGCTATCCATTTGACGAAGATTTCGCGCCAGCGGCGTTTCTGATTGGGCAAGGCGAAAAGCTGTGGTTGGCGCCGCTTCTGTTGCCATTGGCGGCACCATTTCTTGTCGTTCGGCGCAAGAAAAGTGATCCACTTTACGCGATTGTGTTGATCCTTGCGGGGGCCGTCGGCTTTGGCTGGCTGATCGCGCAGGGCTTTGGCATCGGCATTCGCGGCTATACATTTGACTGGTTGACCGCCCTGTTTGGCGACCTTGATGACCGACAATATGGTATGGGCTATGGCGCGTTGATCGTCGCGTCTGCCTTTCTTTTCCTGTTCACTCAAGGCATTGCCGCGCGCGGCGCAATCAACGGCGATGTCTTCGTAGTCAGCGCCATTGGCGGCGTGATTGTCATCGTGACCACCTTTGTTTTTTTCCCCATCGCTAAAATGCTACTGGCCGCATTCATCACGGAAGAGGGCGGATACTCCGCCGCCGTGTTCGCCTCTAAATTCTTCGACGACCGGCTTTGGGGGTTGGGATGCTTTGCCGGTGGACGGTGTGGCGCGGCTTGGAATTCACTGTTTCTGGCGATCCTTGTCGGTGTTCTGACGACGGTTCTGGGGCTGGTCTTTGCGCTGGTCGTGACACGGTCTGGCTTTCGCTACAAACGCGCGCTGCGCGCCCTGACCGTGCTGCCAATCATCACACCACCTTTCGTGATCGGTCTGGCGCTGATCCTTCTGTTCGGCCTGTCAGGGTCGGTCACCCAGTTCTTTGCCGAGCTGTTCGGGATTCAACCAACGCGCTGGCTCTACGGCATGCCGGGCGTGTTGATCGCACAAACTTTGGCGTTCACACCGATTGCGTTCCTCGTCCTGATTGGGGTGGTCGAAGGTGTCTCGCCTTCCATGGAAGAAGCCGCGCAGACGCTTCGCGCAAACCGCTGGCAGACCTTTCGCACAGTATCATTGCCTCTCATGCGGCCCGGATTGGCGAATGCGTTCCTGCTGGGCTTTATTGAAAGCATGGCGGATTTCGGCAATCCACTGGTGCTTGGTGGCAATTTCGACGTGCTGTCGACCGAGATTTTCTTCGCCATCGTTGGCGCGCAATATGACCAAGGCCGCGCAGCGGTATTGGCAATGGTGCTATTGTTCTTCACGTTGTCCGCGTTTTACGCGCAGCGCATGTGGCTGGGAAAAAAAAGCTACACCACCGTCTCTGGCAAAGGGGACGCAGGTGTTCACCCGTTGATGCCCAATGGGCTGGCCGTGCCGGTTTTCATTGCCGCAGGCGTTTGGGGCATGTTCACCATTATCGTCTATGGCATGATCCTGTATGGCAGCGTGGTTGAACTGTGGGGCGTCAATAATTCGCTGACCTTCAAGCACTACATCACCGCGTTTTCTGTGCGGATAGAGGAGAGCGGTATCCGTTGGACCGGTGCTGCTTGGGACAGCTTTTGGACGACGATCTACATCGCTGCCGCTGCCGCGCCTCTTACCGCGATTGTCGGGCTGATCACCGCCTACCTTCTGACCCGCCAGACTTTCGCCGGAAAGAATGCGTTTGAATTCGGCACAATGCTCAGCTTCGCCATCCCCGGCACGGTGATTGGTGTCAGCTATATTCTGGCCTTCAACGTCCCCCCGATCGAGATTACGGGCACAGGCATTATCCTGATCATCAGCTTCATTTTCCGCAACATGCCGGTTGGCGTGCGCGCCGGGATCGCGTCGATGAGCCAGCTCGATAAATCGCTCGACGAATCTTCGCTGACGCTGGGCGCAAATTCCTGGCAGACCTTCCGGCGTGTGATCCTGCCCTTGTTGCGACCCGCGATCTTGGCCGCCTTGGTCTATAGTTTTGTGCGCGCGATGACGGCGATTTCGGCGGTGATCTTTTTGGTGTCTGCGGAATACGACATGGCAACCAGCTATATCATCGGACGAGTTGAAAATAACGACTACGGCCTTGCCATCGCATATTCGACTACGCTGATCGTGGTGATGCTGGCGGCGGTCGGATTGCTCCAAATTCTTGTGGGTCGCACCAAAATAGGACGCCGCACGCAATTCGGCGCGGGAGAGTAGACATGAACGAGAAACTGATCACCGGCAAAGCCGCCCCCGTCCGGTTCGAGGGTGTCACAAAGCGCTTTGGGCGCGATGTGGTGGCCGTCGACAATATCAACCTGTCGGTTGAAACCGGCAAACTGGTCACTCTGCTGGGGCCGTCTGGTTGCGGCAAGACCACAACATTGCGGATGATCGCGGGGCTGGAAATGGCAACCGAAGGGCGCATCTTGATCGGCGACCGTGATGTCACCACCTTGCCCGCCACCGACCGTGACGTGTCGATGGTGTTTCAATCCTACGCGCTTTTCCCGCATATGAGCGTTCTTGAGAACGTCTCTTACGGCCTGACATTTTCGGGGTTTTCCAAGACAGAAACACGTGAACGCGCGGTAGCGGGGCTTGAGCTGGTCGGCCTCAAGGGGTTCGACAATCGCTTGCCCAGCGAGCTGTCTGGTGGCCAACAGCAACGCGTTGCCGTTGCGCGCGCCTTGGTGCTGGAGCCGCAGGTTTTGCTGTTCGACGAACCCCTGTCCAATCTGGACGCAAAGCTGCGCCGTCAGGTGCGCGAGGATATTCGCGCCATTCAGAAAGACCTTGGCCTGACCGTGGTTTATGTCACCCATGATCAGGAAGAGGCGCTTGCCGTTTCGGACGAAATTGTCGTCATGCGCAACGCAGCGATTGCTCAGATCGGGTCGCCGCGCGAATTGTATGACGCACCCGTTGACCAGTTCGTCGCGGATTTCATCGGCGAGGCGAACATCGTGCCCTGCATGATTGACAGTGTTGAAAACGACACTGCGACAATTTCGATAGAGGGCTACCGACATGTGTTGCCCGCCCGCGGTCTTCTTGTTGGTCCCGCGAAGCTTGCGGTGCGACCGTCGCGGTTGGTCATCGGTGCTGAAAATGGCTTCAGCGCGCGTATCGCAAAGGCGACATATGTTGGTGTTCGTATGGAATACACACTTGAAGCGAGCTTCGGCACGATGTTTGGCGTGCAAGACGACGTCGACGCCCCGCTTGAGATCGGGTCGGACGTAACAGTCGGCTTCACCCACAAAGGGCCCGTTTTGTTGCCTGAAGCTTAAGGGTCTTTTTGGAAAGCGGTTTCAGAAATCTCCAAAAGTCGATCGAACACGGCCGATGTGCCAACAACGACGCGCCCCCCGTCGCGGATCATTGCATCCGCATCTTGCTGCTCGATACGTCCACCTGCTTCGGCGACGATAAGTTGGCCCGCAAGGCAATCCCATGCGTTCATGTGTTCTTCTGAGTATCCCAAAAGCCGCCCCGCCGCGACATAGGCGAGCGAAAGTGCGCCCGACGCGTTTCGGTAGAACATCGCTCCGTCGTCGATCAAGCCTGAAACCAACCTCAAGATGCCACGATCATCAACACGGTTGGAATAGCCGACGCCCACCGTGCCCTGCGACAACGGGCGGATATCTTGCAGCTGCAAAGGCGCGCCGTTTAATGTCGCGCCACCCCCGCGCACCGCGACAAACGTCTCTGCATTGCAGGGATCATGGATGACGCCGATTTGCGTGGCACCATCTTGGACACCAGCGACCACCACGGTCCAAGCCGGTATGCCATTGACGAAGTTGGTGGTGCCGTCAATCGGATCAATGACCCACGTAAACCCAGACGTGCCTTCGCTTGGCGCGTGTTCCTCCCCTACGATCGCATCGTCGGGAAAGGCTTTAAGCAACAAGTCCCGCGTCAACAGTTCTACATTCCGATCAGCTTGGGACACGAAATCCTGGTGCCCCTTGTGGTCGATAACAAGTTTGTCCTGTTCACCAAAATACCGGGCAGCCAGATGCCCTGCTTGATGGCAAATCTCGATAAGAGTTTTGGATCGGTCGGCCATTGTCTTCCAATCTTTCTGGGTCCTGAGGTAGGCCCGAAGAATACTGAACTGACGCTCACTCCATAGCAACAGATTTGCAGAGGTAGCAGACCGCGGCCCTTGCTCAGGTGGGGATTCCCCAACGGCTTCTTCCAGGCCTGACGGACAAGCGCAATGCACGCGCCTGTTTCAGCGAAGCGGGCGCGCTTCCAGAAGGTCAGTTGGTGATGTTAGCCGTTGTCCGGCTTATCGATCAGCCCCTGCATCTTCCCAATCGCAGAGCGCATCAATTCTTCCAGACCAAGGCGCACTTTGTCGGCCACGGCAGTATATTGATCAAGGGCAGGTTGCGCTGCCGGGAACCGTTCAGCCATGGCGGGGGCGAAGATATACAGCACCGCCAAAAGGCAGAAGATGACGACCGCGGACACAAACCCGCGCCGGAAGCCACCGGTTTTGCTGGTTTCCAGCATGGGATCATCCGGGCTTAGATTTCCCGGATCTGTTTCCCGGGCATCCAGCGTCGAATTGATTTCTTCTATGTCGGGAAGAACATCGCGCCCCTTCAGATCATCGGCGATGACCGGTTGATCTATCTCGTCGTCATAGCCGCGCAGACGCGCGATACGGGACTTTACGCCATCATCGTCTGTTGCGGGGGCGTCGTCCAATCCCAGGTCGGACTGGGTTTCAAGATTGTCCTGTTCGGCGTGCCGTGCCTGCAGCTCGAGATCTGCTTCTTCTTGCAAGATGGTGCGGACATTTTCATCCAGCTCACGCACAGGCAGGTCTGTCTTGGGAAGGTCCGCGGTGGGCAATTCAGCGTCGGACACATCAGCGTCGGACACATCAGGGTCGGAAACATCGGCGTCGGGCAGGTCGTCCTCAGCCACCTCGTCGGCGATTTCTTCGTCATCTTGGTCAAGATCGAAGGACGCGTCATAGCCGTCTTCACCAACAAGCGCACCAATATCATCGGCAAGCGTGTCGCTGTCTGCGTCGTCATCTTTCTGTGGTGGCTGTGCCGCAACGGCACTGTCCTCCACCGATTGCGGCGGCTGTTGGAACCAAGCATGGCCGCAATTTGAACATTGTACGTCCCGCCCGTTTTCGGGCATGACGCGGTCATCTACTTCGTATTGGGCGCCGCAATTCGGGCAAACCAGACGCATTCTTATCCTCAATCCCTCGGGTTAACCCAAGGCTTTACCTGCCATTTCGACCCTAATATGGCAGTTTCACTGCGAAAATCAAACCTTTGCAAGCTCTGCATTGAAACAATTGCTTAGCTGAGGCAAAACTGTCGCCAAGCAACCGAGAGGACAGTGTGTGATCGAGCTGGAACAAGTGTCCTACGGGTATGGAGCAGGCACGCTCTTGTCCGAAATTTCCCTGAAACTTGCGCCGGGGTCGTTTCATTTTCTCACCGGGCCGTCAGGGGCCGGTAAAACTACGTTGATGAAGCTTTGCTATGGCGAATTGATTGCCTCAAAGGGGCGTGTGACCCTGTTTGAGCGGGACGCACGGCAATTGACCCGCGATGACGTGGCGCAGGTGCGCCGCCGCATTGGCGTGGTGCATCAGGATTGTCAGTTTCTTGATCACCTGGACGTGGCAGAAAACGTCGCATTGCCGCTTACGGTCTCCGGTCGCAGCCTGTCCGATGAGTCCGAGCTTGAAGACTTGCTGGCGTGGGTCGGCCTGTCACGGCAACGTGCCGCCAAGCCGCCCGAATTGTCGGGGGGCGAACGTCAGCGCGCAGCCTTGGCCCGTGCCGTTATCATGTCGCCCGACGTGATACTGGCGGACGAACCGACGGGAAACGTGGATTGGGACATGTCGCTGCGGTTGCTCAAATTACTTGTGGAGCTTAACCGTATGGGCAAGACAATCTTGATCGCCACCCATGACATGAACCTGATCCGGTCCGCCAAGGCACAGGTGCAGGCACGGGTGTTGCGCATCGCCAACAAAACCGTCCAGCATGCGGGGGCCGACCTATGAATGCGCGCCTGTCCAAGTTGTTGCATTTCGTGGCAGGGGATGCCCAAGCCGATCGCGTCGTGCCACCCACGGGATACACCGCGCGCCTGACGGTGTTTGCGGCGGCCTCGATGGCGTTTCTTGCGGTTTTCGCGCTCGCGTTGTCACTGGCCACGGGTCGACTGGCGGATCGCTGGGGGGAAGCGCTTGCCAAAAGCTCGACCATTCGCATCAGTGCGCCAGCAGATCAGATGGACGCCCAAGTGCTTGCCGTGACCGAAGTGTTGGCAACAACACCGGGCGTCAAAGAGGCCCGTCCACTCAGCCAAGACGAACAACGCGCTTTGCTGGAGCCGTGGTTCGGACCCGACCTGCCGCTTGACCAGCTTCCGATCCCCCGCCTGGTCGAGGTTATCGAGGACGAAGAGGGGATTGACGCAGAGGGCTTGAAAGCCCGGCTGGCTGGCGAGGCGCCGGGTGCCGTGCTGGACGATCATGCGCGGTGGCGCGAACCGCTTGTGCGCGCAGCGAACCGCCTTCGGCAACTGGGATTTGTCGCTATCGTGTTGATCGCGGCATTGGCGGCTGTCGTGATTACGCTGGCAGCCTCGGCCGCCCTGTCTGCCAATGAACAGGTTATCCGGGTGCTGCGCCTTGTCGGTGCGCGTGACAATTACATCGCCCGTGCCTTTGTGCGTCGCTATACGCTGCGTGCCCTCAGCGGGGCGATTGTCGGCACGCTGCTGGGCTCACTTGCCGTGTTTCTTTTGCCGCCAGCGGGAGATCAGGCGAGCTTTCTGACGGGTTTGGGCTTCAAAGGCTGGCAGTGGCTTTGGCCGCTGGCCATTCCGCCGCTTGCCGCGCTGGTCGCCTTTCTTGCCACTGGCCAAGCCGCAAAGACGGTCCTGCAGGAGAAACGCTGATGCGTCACGTTATTCAATGGCTTCGCTCGGTTGCCTTCATTATCCAGATGTATGTCATGTTGGGGATCATCGGGTTTGGTTTTGTCCCGCTGATCTGGTTCAACAAGAAATATGCGATGGTTGCCATTCACAGCTATTGCCATTGGGTGCGTTGGACTGCGTCGTGGATGATCGGGCTACGCTCGGAAATCCGGGGCGAGCCGCCAACGGACGAGGTGATCATTGGTGCCAAGCATCAAAGCTTCTTTGACATCATCCTGATTGCAAGCGCCCTGCCTGCGCCAAAATACATTCTGAAAAAGCAGCTTATGTGGGCGCCGGTGATCGGGATTTACGCCAATTATACCAACAGCGTTCCCGTTGATCGTGGCAAACGCGGGCAGGCGATCAAACAGATGGTTGAGGCCGTCCGCTCTAGCCCCACACCGGGGCAGTTGGTGATTTTCCCGCAAGGCACACGCGTCGCGGCGGGGGCCAAGAAGCCCTATAAGGTTGGAACCGGGGTGCTGTATCGCGAAACGGGCCAGCCCTGTGTGCCCGCATCGACCAATGTTGGGGTGTTCTGGAAACGGCATGGCATCATGCGCTATCCGGGACTCGCGGTTGTCGAGTTTCACCCGCGCATCGAGCCGGGCCTGGAACTGGCCGAGTTCATGGAACGCCTTGAGGATGTCGTCGAAACCGGCTCAAACGCGCTGATGCAAGAGGCGGGGCTGAAGGTGGAGCTATGATGGACTATCTAAACTCGGTCGAGGGCCTTGAAGCGCTCTATGGTGCCCCGAGCAAAGGATCGTTGATCAAGGTCGCAGATCACCTGACGCCAACCTATCGCAAATGGATCGAGGCATCTCGTTTCTGCGTACTGTCTACGGTTGGACCCGAAGGCACTGATGGCACCCCACGGGGTGATGATGGACCCGTGGTCGCTATCCTTGACCCGCAGACACTGGCCCTTCCGGATTGGCGTGGGAATAATCGCATTGACAGCCTGCGCAATATCGTTCGTGACCCCCGTGTATCAGTTATGTTCATGGTACCGGGATCAACGAATGTGGTGCGGGTAAATGGAGAAGCCCGACTGACCGCGGACGAAGCTTTGCGCGCGCGGTTCATAAAAGGGGACAAGCAACCCCAAACAGTTACCGTGATCCGAATAAACGAGATTTATGTTCAATGTGCAAAAGCGGTCATGCGGTCACGGCTTTGGACCGCTGGTGATGAAAGCAGCGATCTTCCTAGTATTGGAGATATGCTGAAAGAAATGAGTGCCGGGGAATTTGGCGGCGAAGCCTATGACAAAGAATGGCCAGATAGAGCCAAGTCGACCATGTGGTAACGACACGCGCGGGTGCCTTAGCTTGCGCTGAACTGCTCAAACGCCTCGCGCGCTTTGGCGCTATAGGCGATCGACGGGCCGCCGCCCATATAGGACGCCATCGCCAGAGCTTCGTTCAATTCGTCAAGCGTCGCGCCAAGCCGCACCAGTGAGCGCACATGAAAACCGATACAACTGTCGCAGCGGGTCGAGATGGCGATGCCAAGTGCGATGAACTCTTTGGTTTTCTCGCTTAGGGCACCGTCGGTCTTGGCGGCAGCGGCCATCTGGGCAAAACCCTTCATCGTTGCGGGAATATCTTTGGCAAGATGATTGGTGTTGCCTTCGATTTCGGCAAGAAATGCTTTCCAGTCCAAGGGGTCTTCCTTCTGCGCCCGCTTAGGCTGCCAATCCTTTTTCGCCCATTTTCAGGAATTTCTCGCGCCGCTCTTTCATAAGCGCGTCGCCTTTTTGCCGTTTCTTCAGAACCTTCAACTCGGCTTCAATGGCTTTGCCGACAGCGGCGATGGCTTCGCTGCGCCCGCGTTGCGCCCCCCCTTTGGGTTCGGGAATGATCTGGTCGATCACGCCCAACTGCTTCAGGTCTTGTGCCGTCAGGCGCAGCGCCTCAGCGGCTTCGCGCATCTTTTCGGCGTCTTTCCACAGGATCGAGGCACAGCCCTCCGGGCTGATGACCGAATAGATCGAATGTTCCAGCATCATCACCGTGTTTGCGGTGGCCAGAGCGACGGCGCCGCCAGACCCACCTTCACCGATGATCACTGAAATGACCGGGGACTTCACGCTCAGGCTGCGTTCGGTTGAGCGGGCGATGGCCTCGGATTGGCCGCGTTCTTCGGCCCCTTTGCCGGGATAGGCGCCGGGGGTGTCGACCAGCATGACGATGGGCAGGCCAAAGCGGTCGGCCAAATCCATCAGACGGATCACTTTGCGATATCCTTCCGGGCGCGCCATGCCAAAGTTGCGTTCAATCCGCGATTTGGTGTCGTTACCCTTTTCCTGCCCCATCACCACGACAGGGATGTCGCCAAGCCGCGCAAGCCCGCCCATTACGGCGTGATCATCGGCAAAGTTCCGGTCGCCTGCCAGCGGTGTGTATTCGGTAAACAGGGCTTCGATGTAATCCTTGCAGTGCGGGCGATCCGGGTGACGGGCGACCTGACATTTGCGCCACGGTGACAAGTCGGCGTAAAGCTCGGTCAAAAGCTTTGCGGCTTTGGCATCCAGACCTGCGGCCTCGCCTTCGACATCCATCTCTTCGTTGGCGCGGGCAAGAGCGCGTAATTCTTCGGCTTTGCCTTCGATTTCTGCCAGCGGTTTTTCGAACTCAAGATAGTTGGTCATGGCTCTGCCTGATTACGTTTCGTCCCTAGCTATATGCCGCTTGCAGCGCGGCATTGCAACTGGGGCAGGCATGTTGGACGGGCGATGTTGGTCGCCCGCCCGTCTGATCAGTCAGGAAACGCCAGCAATCTTCAAAAGCTGTGCAAACTGCGCTTCGGACAACACCGCGCGCCAGTGATCGACGCAAGCCGACCGCATCATCACCAGCTTGACTTCATTCGCGCCGATCTTGTCTGCGATGGCTTGGCGTTCGTCTGTCGGGGCGCCGTCAACGATCGCTTTGCGCAAAGCGGCGCGCAAGCTGACGGTTTCACCCTCCAACGCTTTGCGCTGTGCGGGCATCGTTTCGACCCAGTTTTTCACATCCGCGCGCTGGGCGTCGTCAAGTTCCAGCTCGTCCATGCTTTTGGCCAAGAACCCGGTCAGTTGGATCACCGGGCGCGACAAGCCGGTTTCAGCAGGGTTCGAGGGCTGCATTTGCGCCATGGCTGCGCCAGACAGGCCCAAGGTCAGGGCTGTGGCAAGAAATAATGGTTTCATCGTTTCACTCTCATCAAAGGGATGCGTCCCCTTTTCGGACTTCGTCACGGCCCATCTGGAGTATATTTGGAAATTCGTGCATCCCCATGCGACCAGTTGCCCTGCGACAGGTTGGCTCAAAGAAAAAAGCCCCGCGTTGGCGGGGCTTTCCCGAATTTTTCTTTGGGCGGGCTTAACCGTTCGCGATCAGTTCAGACTGCGCCACGATCACCTCGGCCTGCTTGATCGAAGCGATATCGACAAGGCGACCCTTGTAGACCGTCGCACCTTCGCCGTTGGCCTTGGCCTGCTCCATCGCGGCAAGGATTTCGCGCGCCTCAGCCACGGCTTCATCTGAAGGGGTAAACACGTCGTTGGCCAGAGCGATCTGTTTGGGGTGGATCGCCCATTTGCCGACCATGCCCAGCGTGGCAGAGCGTTTGGCTTGCGCGATATAGCCGTCGTCATCCGAGAAGTCGCCAAATGGCCCATCAACCGGCAACACCCCATGGGTGCGGCAGGCGGCGACGATGGCGGCTTGCGCCCAGTGCCACGGGTCGGACCAGTGTTTTTCGCCATCACGCAGCATGTAGTAGTTCTCCTGCGTGCCGCCAATCCCAGTGGTTTGCATCCCCATCGAGGCCGCAAAATCAGCCGCACCCAGGCTCATCGCTTGTAGGCGCGGGGACGATGCGGCGATGGCTTCGACATGCGCGATGCCGGCAGCGGATTCGATGATTACCTCGAAAGAAACCGGTTTTTTACGTCCCTTTGCGGCTTCAATCGCCGTGACCAGCGCATCGACGGCATAGACATCTTCGGCACACCCCACTTTCGGGATCATGATCTGGTCCAGACGGTCCCCCGCCTGTTCCAGCAGGTCCACCACGTCGCGATACCAATAGGGCGTGTCCAGTCCGTTGATGCGAACAGACATATACTTTGTGCCCCAATCAATTGTGTTCAGGGCTTCGATGATATTGGCACGGGCCGCGTCCTTGTCGGACGGTGCAACGCTGTCTTCCAGATCAAGGTTGATCACATCTGCGGCTGAGGCTGCCATCTTTGGGAACAGCTTGATGTTCGACCCCGGTCCAAACAACTGGCAACGGTTTGGACGGGCGGGGGCGGCTGGTTGGATGCGGAAGGACATGGCGGGCCTTTCGGTAATGAAGTTGCGATTTTCTGATGATGATCGTTATTAAATTACCAACCCAACCGCAAGCGCGTTTTGCTCTCGCAGAAAAATGCCGCAGGGCAGCGTCTGGGTGTTGGGATTCTTGCTTGGCCTGAAGAAGGCACCGAAGAAAATTCTATAATTCAAATTATCCACGGGCAAAAATTCGAAACTGAAAGTACATTGCGGTGAAATCGCAACAAATTACGCGGATGTTTCGGGAATTATCCCATAGAATTCAGCAAAGGGGACGCGAGCATGATCAAGACACCATATCTTCTGTTTCTGGGCGATGCGCCCGACCAACTTGCCGCGAAAGTTGCGCAAGGCATCAAGGATTGGCGTCCCGAAAACGCGGTGGGCCAATACCGGATGGAGGGCTGCAAGGCCGACCTTGGCTTGACGGACATGACATTGGCTGACGCCAAAGCCGCGGGCGCCAAAACGCTTGTGATCGGCGTGGCCAACCGCGGCGGCGTCATCTCGCAAGCCTGGAAGAAGGTGCTTGTGATGGCGTTGGAGGAGGGGTTCGATCTTGCCTCGGGTCTGCACAATTTGCTGAGCAACGAACCCGACCTGGTCGCCGTCGCAGAAGCCTGCGGGCGCGATTTGCATGATGTGCGCGTGCCAGAAGTGGACTACCCTATTGCCAATGGCGAGAAGCGCTCGGGCAAGCGTTGCCTTGCAGTGGGCACCGATTGTTCCGTTGGCAAGATGTATACGGCGCTGGCAATGGATGCTGAAATGCAGAAACGTGGCATGAAGGCGACGTTCCGGGCGACCGGACAGACGGGTATTCTGATCACCGGCGATGGCGCTCCTTTGGATGCGGTCGTTGCCGATTTCATGGCGGGATCGGTCGAATATATCTCGCCTGACAATGACGCCGACCACTGGGATTTGATCGAAGGCCAAGGCAGCCTGTTCCACGTATCTTATTCCGGCGTGACAATGGCATTGATCCACGGCGGACAGCCCGATGCCCTGATCCTGAGCCACGAGCCGACCCGCTCCCATATGCGGGGTCTGCCGGGGTATCAGCTCCCGTCGCTGGAAACGCTTCGTGACACGGCGCTGGCGCTTGCACGGGTTGCCAACCCGGACTGTCAGGTCATCGGCATCTCGGTCAATACCCAGCACATGAGCGATGATGAGGCGATGGCCTATCTGGCAGAAACAGAGGCGCGTATGGGCTTGCCAACTGTTGATCCCTTCCGTCAGGGCGCAGGGCGGCTGGTGGATGCGTTGGCCGCGATATAGAGTTATGCAGCCAGATCCGGGGTCGCGATAGCCTCGCTTGGTCTGGTAGTTGCAGAACCGGAAAGGGGTGATCGCGTGGATATTTCCGTAACGGCCGATGTTTTCAAACTGGCCGAGGTCTTTACGATCTCGCGCGGGTCGCGGACCGAGGCGAGGGTGCTGACAGTCCGCATTTCGGATGGGGGTCAGCAGGGGTGGGGCGAATGTGTTCCTTATGCGCGCTATGATGAAACGCTGGAGAGCGTGCGGGCTGAGATCGAGGGGCTACCCTCCAATTTCACCCGCCAAGACCTCTATGACCTTTTGCCCGCCGGGGCTGCGCGCAATGCCGTTGATTGCGCGCTGTGGGATATTGAAGCGAAGCGGGCCGGGAAACGAGTGTGGGATCTGGCAGGTCTTGCAGCCCCTCGACCCGAAATCACCGCCTACACCCTATCGCTTGCCGATCCAGCCACGATGCAGGCTCAGGCGGCCAAGCATGCGCATCGCCCGCTGCTGAAGATCAAGCTTGGAACGCCAGATGACATGGCACGGCTTGAGGCTGTGCGCGCCGGTGCGCCCAAGTCCCGTATCATTGTCGACGCCAATGAGGGCTGGACCGCTGGGGTCTATGCCGACCTTGCGCCGCATCTGGTGCGCCTTGGTGTGCAACTGGTCGAACAGCCGCTGCCAGCCGGTGAAGATGATGCCTTGATCGGCATGGACCGCCCCGTTCCCGTCTGTGCCGATGAAAGCTGCCATGATCGTGCCAGCCTGCCGGGCCTGAAAGGCAAATACGATGTGGTGAACATCAAACTCGACAAGACCGGTGGTCTGACCGAGGCGCTGGCCTTGCGCGATCAAGCTCTTGCCGAAGGCTACAAGGTCATGGTCGGGTGCATGGTCGGGTCAAGCCTTGCCATGGCGCCGGCGACACTGGTGGCCCAAGGCGCGTTGGTGACAGACCTTGACGGACCGCTTCTTCTGGCCGAAGACCGTGACGAACCGCTTGAATTCGACGCCGCCGGGGTGCATCCGCCCAAGGCCGCACTCTGGGGATAAGGAGACACCCATGACCCGCACCGTATACGTAAACGGAGATTATCTGCCTGAAACCGAGGCCAGTGTTTCGATCTTCGACCGTGGGTTCCTGTTTGCTGATGCCGTCTACGAGGTCACCAGCGTTCTTGGCGGCAAGTTGATCGACTTTGACGGTCATGCCGTACGCTTGGCGCGGTCGCTGGGCGAGCTTGGGATGGACAACCCGATATCCAAGGACGAGCTGTTGGCTGTGCACCGCGAATTGGTGCGTCTGAACGGGATCGACGAAGGTCTGGTTTATCTGCAGATCTCGCGCGGGGCAGCGGCTGATCGTGATTTCGTCTTCCCAGATCCTGCCGAGGTGAAACCCACCATCGTGCTGTTCACGCAGTCCAAGCCGGGACTGGCATCGACCGTGAACCCCGCGAAGGTGATTTCGATCGAGGATATCCGCTGGGGCCGGCGCGACATAAAGACGGTGCAGCTGCTTTACCCGTCGATGGGAAAAATGATGGCCAAGGCGGCAGGGGCAGATGATGCGTGGCTGGTCGAAGATGGCTACGTGACCGAAGGCACGTCGAACAACGTCTATATCGTGAAAGACGGCAAGATCATCACCCGCGCCTTGTCCAAGGATATTCTGCACGGAATTACGCGTGCGGCCGTTCTGCGCTTTGCCGAAGAGGCGCAGATGGAGATCGAAGAACGCAGTTTCACGATCGAAGAAGCACAGAACGCGGACGAGGCATTCTTTACCTCTGCGTCGGCTTTCGTGATGCCGGTTGTCGAGGTTGACGGGAAAGCGCTGGGTGACGGCACGCCGGGCAAGGTCGCATTGCGCCTGCGCGAAATCTATCTGGATGAAAGCCTCAAGAAAGCCGTTTGACCCGAAGGGGCATCCCACAGTCAACGCGGTCTGCCCATGGCTGATCGCTAGCGCAAATTCATCCTGATGCAACCACTTGCACGGTCCAAACTGCCATCGGCAATGTCATAATCAGCGACCAGATCGGGCCGCTCGAAATCTGCACACAGCCGGAAGGATTTGTCAGAGAGCTTCTCGAACCGGTAAGGCGCGTTGGAGGTCCGGTCCAGAAACGGCTGATCCGTGCCACAGCTGTCCATGGGGGCAAGCATTTTGGGGACTTCCTTGGTTTCCTGAGCGACGCAATTGATGAATTCAGACAGGCGCCGCAAATCTTCAAGCCGAGAAAGGTCACGCTTTTCGGCGCGGGCGGATTTGGGGCCACCGGTCACCCAAAGACCCGCAGCGATGGCTGCAGCGACCAAGCCGCCAATCACCAAGGGGGCAAGTGTGTCACGCTGCATCTGATCGCCCGTCATCTTCTTGCCGGAAATAGAAAAAGATTGCTCCGGCGACGCCGGCCACGACCAAAGCCTTTAGGATAAAGCGAACCGATAGGTCACCGCTCAGCAGCGCATAGATCACTGCCATCAGGTCGCCCAGAAGCGAAAGGGAGGCAAGGAACAGCGTCACATAGCCAAACCATTTGCGTACGCCTGACCGACGCTTGCCGGGATCCGCCTTGGTGGCTCGCACCACACGCCGGTTCAAGATCAGGAATGTCGGTGTGAACACGATCAACGCGGCGATGGACCACCGTGTGGAACTTAGCGCATAGCGCCCTTGGTCAGCATCAAGCGGGTCGTGCACCCAGTGGTCGATCAAACTGTGCAGCAGCGCCACAAGGTGCCATGCTGTCATCGCAAGCGCCACGAACAGAATGCCATAAAAAAAGGCTTCGCGCGCCGAAACATAGGGGCGTGGGCGTGGAACAGGCGTCGGAAAGTCGCTATCTGCCCAAGCGTCCAGTGCTTCGGCGACCTCGTTCGGGGCCCAGCCAGCTTGAGACAGTGCATCGCGAATGTCTTGACGGCTTTTACCGGTGGCAAGCGCGTCGCGCGTAAATTCGGCAAGTTGATCTGAGGGGCGCATGACGGGCCCTTTCTTGTCAGTTCATAGTTGCAACATGGCACCGACCGACAGGCTTGAAAAGGGCGCAGATCCGGGCCGGGTGGCGCAGCGAGGTTAGTCCTTTTCGTTCAAAACATTCTCGCGAAAGGCAACGTCAAAGGCGGCCTGTTTCTCGGCGCTGGCATCGGTTTGATGCAGAGCCTTCCAGTCGTCATACGGCATACCGTAATAGGCCTCGCGACCTTCGTCCTTGGTCATGTCGATGCCGCGTTCGTTGGCCGCTTCCTGATACCAGCGGCTCAGGCAGTTCCGGCAAAACCCCGCAAGGTTCATCATGTCGATATTCTGCACGTCCTGACGGTCCTCCATCAGGTGCTTTTGCAGGCGGCGAAAGGCGGCGGCTTCGATCTCGATCCGGGTCTGGTCATCCATGGTGTTGTCCTTTGCTAGGTGACATGTGGTAGCGTGCGACGGTTGCTGAGCCAAGGATCGATCAAATGCCGTCACGCCAAAACAGCCCGGGCATCACAGCCCGGTTTTGGCGAGCGTTTCCATCAGAGCCGGGGCCAGCCGTTCGGCCCAGTCGCGTTGTTGCGCCTCGGTTTGGATCAGGTCGTTCCGTATCTCGATCAGGACATTGACGCGACCGGTCTGGACCGCATGCCGGTCGATACTGTCTCCGTCCAAGTGCCCGCCATAAGGCTCGTTCTCGCCCACGCAAAGGTCGGGTTCGTCCCGCAGCCGTTGGATCAACGGCGTGGCAAGCCGACTGTCGCGGTCATGCAGCACGGCAATGTGCCATGGGCGAAGCTCGCGCCCCTTCAGTTGCGGTGTATAGGAGTGCATCGCGACGATCACCGTGTGGTCTTGTCGGGCAGCCATTTCGGCGAGAGCGTCGTGATAGGGGCGATAGCAGACATCCAGACGGCGGGCGCGTTCGGTTTCATCAACGCCACGATTGGCTGGCACCACGGTTCCGTCATAGAGCCTCATGATCAGGGTCGGGTCATCTTCGCCGCGGTTCGGGTCGATCACCAGTCGCGAAAAGTTCGACAGAATTGCCGGAGCATCCAGAAGCTGAGACAAATGCCGTGTGACACCGGCCGCGCCCACATCATAGGCAATGTGGCGGGCCAAATCTTCTTCAGCAATGCCCAGATCCCCGCCGCCGACACAAGGCGGCACCGTATTGGCGGCGTGGTCGCAGGTAATCAGCCAGCGTGATGGACGGCCTTTGCCGATGATGTAATAAGGTTGGTATGTCATGGTCTTGTTGATTAACTGTGCCAGTCCCGTTTATGCGAGGCGATTGGGGAACGCCAGTTGTCAGCGCTAACATTTTCGGGCATAGAGCAAACAAGCCCGAAACAACGAAAAAATAAGAGGAGCCGCGCGCTGTGAGACGTAACCGCAACGTAAAAATCGTCGCTACACTTGGACCAGCCTCCGATGACTATGATACGATTCGGGCCTTGTTCGAGGCGGGCGCGGACGTCTTTCGGATGAACATGTCCCACGGCACGCAGGACGAACAACGCGAACGTCACGCGCTGATCCGGCGGGTCGAAAAGGATATGGAACGTCCAATCGCGATCCTGGCCGATCTGCAGGGGCCGAAACTGCGCTGCGGTGTATTTGCCGCTGGCGCCGCCGACATCGAAGAAGGTCAGGATTTTCGGTTCGATCTGGACGAAACAGCCGGTGAAGGCCACCGCGTTTGCCTGCCCCACCCCGAGATTTTCGCAGCACTGAAGCCGGGCTCTACGTTGCTGGTGAATGACGGCAAGTTGCGCATGAAGGTTAAGGATTGCGGACCGGATTTTGCGAATTGCCTGGTCGAAGTCGGCGGCACCATTTCGGATCGCAAGGGCGTGAATGTGCCCGATGTTGTGTTGCCTCTGGCCGCGCTTTCCAAGAAAGACCGCGCAGATTTGGAGTTTGCCTGCCAGCTGGGTGTCGACTGGTTGGCGCTCAGCTTCGTGCAGCGCCCCGAGGATGTGGAAGAAGCCCGCGAACTGGCCAATGGGCGCGCTGCGATCCTGTCAAAGATTGAAAAACCGTCTGCCGTGCATGCGTTCGACGCTATTCTTGAGGTTTCGGATGGTGTCATGGTGGCGCGCGGCGACCTTGGTGTGGAGCTGCCAGTCTATGCCGTGCCGCCCATTCAGAAACGCCTGATCCATGCCTGCCGCAGGGCAGGGAAACCAGTTATCGTTGCCACACAGATGTTGGAAAGCATGATCGAAAGCCCAATGCCCACGCGGGCCGAGGTGTCGGATGTGGCCAACGCCATTTATGACGGCGCCGATGCGGTAATGTTGTCGGCTGAAAGCGCCGCCGGGCAATACCCGATCGAGGCTGTCTCTACGATGAATGCCGTTGCCATCGAAGTCGAACATGACGCGACATATCTGGAGCAAGTCGATGCGGCCCGCGTTGCCAGCCGCAGTGGCGTTGCTGATGGTATCGTTGCCGCTGCCCGCGAAATCGCGGAAACGACGGACATCAAGGCAATCTGCTGTTTCACCCAATCCGGCACCACCGCGCTTTTGACATCGCGCGAACGCCCGCGGGTGCCAATCATCGCCTTGACCCCGCTGCGGGGAACCGCGCGGCGTTTGTGCCTGTCCTGGGGGACAAACTGTTTTGTGACATCAGGCGAGGTTGAGCGGTTCAAAGCGGCCGTGGTCTCGGCCGCCCGTGCCGCCCGCAGTGCTGGTTTCGCCACAGCTGAGGATCAGATTGTCGTAACCGCAGGCGTGCCGTTCAATGTGCCCGGGACGACGAATATCCTTCGTGTCGCCCCATGCGACGAACGACTTATTTTTGCCGCAGATCAGGAATAAAGTTATGCTACCGCACCAGACAAAGGTGTTTGAACGAGGTAGCGATGCGAGAAGACACGTTTTTAGTAATTGGTTTAGTGGTGCTTGTTCTTTCGGTGCCATCGTTTTTGGCCGCGTTACGTGAAGGCCGCGCGCCGCGTATTCCGGCGATTCTATTGCTGATCGGTGGCGGGTTGATTGCGATCGCGATCACACAGAAACCGACCGGCTATGACATCGAAGGCATACCCGGCGTGTTTAACTCTGTCGTCCAACGCGCGCTTCGCTTTTTCTCGGCCTGACGGGCTGTTCGCGATCGCGGGCAGTTTCCTCTTGCCAGCCTGTTCGATTCCTCATATACGCCCGACTTCATGCGCGACCGGCTCAAGTGGCATGCCGAGTCGTGCGGAAACCGAACCCATGAAGGAGACGGAAATGCCCAAGATGAAGACCAAATCAAGCGCCAAGAAGCGCTTCAAGGTGACAGCGACAGGTAAAGTCCTGGCAGGTCAAGCCGGCAAACGCCACGGCATGATCAAACGCTCTAACAAATTCCTGCGCAATTCGCGCGGAACCACGACCCTGTCCGCCCCCGACGCCAAGATCGTCAAGGGCTTCATGCCCTACGATCGTTAAGAGGAGATACTGATATGTCCCGCGTTAAAGGTGGAACCACAACTCACGCCCGTCACAAGAAAGTCGTCAAAGCCGCAAAAGGCTATTACGGCCGCCGCAAGAATACCTTCAAGGTCGCGCGCCAAGCCGTCGACAAGGCGAACCAATACGCAACCCGTGACCGCAAGAACCGCAAGCGCAACTTCCGTGCGCTGTGGATCCAGCGGATCAACGCAGCCGTGCGTTCGCATGATGAGACACTGACATACTCGCGTTTTATCAACGGCCTGAACTTGGCTGGCGTCGAAGTGGACCGTAAGGTTCTGGCCGATCTGGCCGTGCACGAGCCCGATGCATTCGGTGCGATCGTTGAAAAAGCACAAGCTGCTCTGGCTGCCTAAGCCAAGCCGCGTATAAGTTCAAAGAAGCCGCTGGGGAAACTCGGCGGCTTTTTTGTTTGTATGTCTGAAAGATGACCAACGCGCGCATTTGGCAATTGGTCTGGCGCAGGCAAGCCGGATCACAGCGGTCGCTCGTAGTATCGGATCAAGTGATCCAGATACGGTGTGTCTTGGTGGTAGGGGGATCTCTCCTCGAACCCCAACGCCTCGTATAGCCCGGACGCTTCCACAAGGGCGCGGCCCGTATCAAGGCGGACAATCGTCTTGCCGTCTTTCCGCGCCCGGTCCATCAGCGCCAGTGTGATCGCTTTGCCTGCCCCCAAGCCTCTGGCGTCTGTCGTGACAAAGACGCGCTGAATCTCTGCGATGCCCGGCTCCATCTCTCGCATCATGCCGCACCCAATCGGTTTTCCGTCCAAGTAAGCGATCAAAAGTTCGCCATTGGGCCGCCCATGGTCCTTGGCAAAGCCTTCGACCAGGTCGTCAATCTTTTCGGGGTCATATTTCTTCAGAATATTCTCGCGTTCTTCCGGGGATCGTTTGAAAAGGAAGTCGATATACCCAAGAAACAGGTCTGCAACGACTTGCGCGTCCTTTGGAAATGTCGCTCTTTCGATTTTCAGCATTTGGTGTCTCCCCCAACTTGGTGCGACAAGTATACGCGAAAGTGAGCTTGCAGTCGGCTCGCGGTTTCGTCGGCGGCTGAACGAGCCATCCGGGTCGCGCCCGCTTGCCATTTTGCCCTGCATTCGCTAGCTGGAAGCGGTGCGACGCAAAGGGACCGACATGGACGAGCTTAGAACGAAATACCTTGATGCAATCGGCGGTGCCGCGGACGAAGCGACACTGGAAGATATCCGCGTGCAAGCCGTCGGCAAGAAGGGCGAAGTCGCCCTGAAAATGCGCGAGCTGGGCAAGATGACGCCGGAAGAACGCCAAGTCGCTGGCCCCAAGCTGAACGCGCTGAAGGACGAGATCAACTCGGCCATCGCCGCCAAGAAATCCGGGCTGGCTGATGCCGCGCTGGACGAGCGTTTGCGCACCGAATGGCTGGACGTGACCCTGCCGGGCCGCCCGCAACGCCAAGGCACCATCCACCCGATTTCGCAGGTCACGGAGGAGATCAGCGCGATCTTTGGCGACATGGGTTTCGCGGTTGCCGAAGGTCCGCAGATCGAAAGCGACTGGTATAACTTCGACGCCCTGAACATCCCGGCGGACCACCCCACCCGGACCGAGATGGACACCTTCTATATGACCATGCCGGACGGCGACGAGCGTCCGCCGCATGTGCTGCGCACCCATACCAGCCCGGTGCAAATCCGCGCGATGATGGCGCAGGGCGCGCCGATCCGCGTGATCGCACCAGGCCGCGTCTATCGCGCCGATTACGACCAGACCCACACCCCGATGTTCCATCAGGTCGAAGGGCTGGCGATCGACAAAGACATCTCGATGGCGAACCTGAAATGGACGCTGGAAGAATTCTGCCGCGCCTTCTTTGAAATCGACGGCATCGAACTGCGCTTCCGCGCCTCACATTTCCCCTTCACGGAACCGTCCGCCGAGGTCGACATCCGCTGCTCTTGGGAAGGCGGCACGCTGAAATTGGGCGAGGGCGACGACTGGATGGAAATCCTCGGCTCCGGCATGGTGCACCCGCACGTGCTGCAATCGGCGGGCGTGGACCCGGACAAGTGGCAAGGCTTCGCCTTCGGCCTCGGCATCGACCGTCTGGCGATGCTGAAATACGGCATCCCCGACCTACGCGCGTTCTTTGACAGCGACTTGCGCTGGCTGCGCCACTACGGGTTCAGCTCGTTGGATGTCCCGACGATGCGGGGGGGATTGAGTAGGTGAAACGCGACGATGATATGCTGCGAGAAATACTCTTCGAATTTGAAGAGCAGAAAGACTGGCTAGTCGCAGTTCTAAGCTCACTAGGTATGTCTGAAGAACGCCGAATGAAATTAGGGCATGTGAATTTGCTATGCGATGCCGGGATGGTGACTGAGGTGGGGGACCAGACCTTTCGCCTTACAAATTCCGGCCACGATTATTTGGACGCTATTCGGAACGATACCATTTGGAATAAAACCAAGAGTGGTGCAGCAGAAGTTGGCGGAATGACGTTGCAAATGATGAAAGACTTAGCGCTTTCCTACGTGAAACAGGAAGTGGCTGCGAAATTGGGAGTTACACTCTGATGAAACTCAGCACCAAACCGGAGCTTTCCAAATGAGCGACGATGACATCGAAGACCTGCAAGTGACCTATCCCGGCGCGGGCACGTTCAAGTTCGGCGACAGCGCCAAACTGTCGGCCAAGCTGATCAAGCGGGTGCGGGCGGGGCAAAAGCTTGCGACCTCGGGCGCGCTGCGTGACTTCGCGGACGACCCGGATGCGATGCCCAAGGTCGGTCGCTGCGATATCGCCGCCAACTGGGACGGCACGCCAGCGCTGGTGATCCGCACCAAGTCGGTCGAACAAGTCCGGTTTTGCGATGTCACCGAGGAATTGGCCCATGCCGAGGGCGAAACGCTGGAAGGGTGGCAGCGCGGCCACAAGGCCTATTTCGAACGCAACGGTGGGTTTGACCCCGAGATGATGTTGCTGTTCGAACATTTCGAAGTGGTTGAAGATTTGGCAAGCCGACCGGCGATGCAGACAGAGGACAAGACATGAAATTCACACTCTCCTGGCTGAAAGACCACCTCGACACCACGGCGTCCGTGGACGAGATCGCCGAGGCCTGCACCGATCTGGGGCTGGAGGTTGAGGGGATCTTCAACCCGCTCGACCGTCTGGGCGCGTTCACCTTGGCCAAAGTGAAGTCGGCTGAAAAACACCCCGACGCGGACCGTCTGAAAGTCTGCACGGTGGAGACCAACGAAGGCGACGTGCAAATCGTTTGCGGCGCGCCCAATGCGCGCGAGGGGATCACCGTGGTCCTCGCCAAGCCCGGCGACTATGTGCCCGGCATCGACGTGACGCTGTCGGTCGGCAAAATCCGTGGCGTGGAAAGCCACGGCATGATGGCGTCTGAACGCGAGTTGGAACTGTCGGAAGAACATGACGGCATCATCGAGCTGCCGTCTGGCGAAGTGGGCGCGAAATTCGTCGACTGGCTCGCCGCCAATGACCCCTCACGCGTCGATCCGGTGATCGAGATTGCGATCACGCCGAACCGCCCCGATGCGCTGGGCGTGCGTGGCGTTGCGCGTGACTTGGCAGCCCGTGGGTTGGGAACATTGAAGCCTTTGAAAGAGCATAAGGTCAAAGGCAGCTTCCCCAGCCCGATCAATGTGACCATTGACGACGACACCAAAGACGCGAACCCGCTATTCATGGGCCGTCTGATCAAGGGCGTGAAGAACGGGCCGTCCCCCGCGTGGTTGCAAGCGCGTCTTCGCGCGATTGGGTTGCGCCCGATCTCGGCCCTTGTCGATATCACCAACTTCTTCACCTATGACATGAACCGCCCGCTGCACGTGTTTGACGCCGACAAGGTCAAGGGTGACCTGCGCGTGCACCGTGCCAAGGGTGGCGAGACCCTGATGGGGCTGGACGAGAAGGAATATACCTTCGCGCCCGGCATGGTCATCATTTCGGATAATGAAGGTGTGGAGTCCATCGGCGGCATCATGGGCGGTCTGCCCACCGGTGCGACCTTTGACACCACCAACGTATTTCTAGAGGCCGCGTTCTGGGACACGAAACAAATTGCCCGCACCGGGCGTGCGCTGAAGATCAATTCCGACGCGCGCTATCGCAACGAACGCGGTATCGACCCGGCCTATAACGCGCAGGCGATCGAAGCCGCGACCCAGATGATCCTTGATCTTTGCGGCGGCGAGCCGTCGGACGTGGTGACCGCGGGCGAAGTGCCGGACACAAGCCGCGCCTTCAAGCTGGACACAGACCGAGTGCAATCGCTGGTCGGCATGGACATTCCGGCGGATGAACAGCGCAAGACGCTGACCGCGCTGGGCTTCACCATCAAGGACGGCATGGCCCACGTGCCAAGCTGGCGCCCCGACGTGCAAGGCTCGGCCGATCTGGTGGAAGAGGTCGCGCGTGTCGCCTCCCTGACCAAGCTGGTCGGCAAGCCGCTGCCGCGCGCCCATGTTGGCGTGCCCAAGGCGATCCTGACGCCACTGCAGAAGCGTGAAGGCATGGCGCGCCGCACCGTGGCCGCGCTGGGCTACAACGAATGTGTGACCTACAGCTTCATTGATGAGGGCAGTGCCAAGCGGTTTGGCGGTGGGGCAGATGTGACGCAGTTGCAAAACCCGATCTCGTCTGAAATGAGCCATATGCGCCCATCCCTGCTGCCCGGTTTGCTGCAAGCCGCCGCCCGCAACCAGGCACGCGGTTTCATGGATCTGGCGCTGTTTGAGGTTGGACCTGTCTTCCACGGTGGTGAGCCGGAAGAATATGAACAGATGGTCACCGGCATCCTCGTCGGTCACACCGGCCCGCGTGACCGTTTCGGCGCGCGCCGCCCGGTCGATACCTATGACGCCAAGGCCGATGTCGAGGCCGTGTTGAACGCCATCGGCGCGCCCGCCAAACTGACCTATGTGCGCGACATGAACGCGTGGTGGCACCCCGGACGCTCGGCCAAGCTGGGGCTGGGGCCGAAGAACATCCTTGGCGCGTTTGGCGAGTTGCATCCGAAAGCCATCGCGGACATGGACGTAAAAGGCCCCGTTGTGGCCTTCGCCGTGCATCTGGCGAAGGTGCCGTTCCCGAAAGCCAAAGGCACAGGGCGCGGCGCGCTGGGGGCCAGTGATTTGCAACCCGTCGAACGCGACTTCGCCTTCGTGGTGGATGCCGACGTGGAGGCGATCAACTTGGTGAACACCGCCGCCGGGGCCGACAAGGCGCTGATCGTCGACGTGAATGTCTTTGACGAATTTATCGGCGGATCGCTGGGCGAGGGCAAGAAATCCCTCGCCATCACCGTGCGCCTGCAACCGCGTGACGCGACCCTGACCGACAAGGACATCGAAGCGGTCAGCGCCAAGATCGTCGAGAAGGTGGGCAAGGCCACTGGCGGCACATTGCGCGGCTGAACTGACTCGCGTGGCCCTAAGGGGCTGCACCAACAAGGAGGAATGACATGACCCTGAACGTATACCTGTCCGGCGAGATTCACACCGATTGGCGCGAGCAAATCATCGACGGCGCGAAGGGGCTGGATGTCACGTTTTCGTCGCCCGTCACCGATCACGACGCCTCGGACGATTGCGGCGTGGATATTCTGGGTGCCGAGGACAACAAGTATTGGCACGACCACAAGGGAGCGATGGTGAATGCGATCCGCACCCGCAAAGCGATCGAGGATGCCGACGTGGTCGTCGTCCGGTTTGGCGAGAAATACCGCCAGTGGAACGCCGCGTTTGACGCTGGATATGCCGCCGCGAAAGGCAAGTCGCTGATCGTCTTGCAGCAGCCAGAACATGACCACCCGCTGAAAGAAGTGGACGCCGCAGCGCTTGCCGTGGCGCGCGAACCCCATCAGGTGGTCGAGATCCTGCGCTATGTCCTGACAGGCAGCATAAGCCGCTAGACATTCGTCAACAATCTACGGGTAACAGCAGACTGTTTTTCCCCACGAAACAATATGCAAGCATTAATGTTTTACGCTAGGCTTCGCGCAGGCTGGTGGAAACGCGCTGGCGAACAATGTGTAGTGAGGACAGTATGCTTCAAGAATTCAAAGACTTTATCGCTAAGGGCAATGTCATGGACATGGCCGTTGGTATCATTATCGGTGCAGCGTTCACCGCCATTGTCAGCTCTTTGGTGGCTGATCTGATCAACCCGATCATCGGGCTGTTCATGGGTGGGATCGACTTCACTAACATGTATGCCACCTTGTCCGGCACCGTGGCCGAAGGCGCTTCGCTAGAGGCCGCGCGCGAAAGTGGTGCCGCTGTGTTCGCATACGGCTCGTTCATCATGGCGATCATCAACTTCCTGATTATTGCCTTCGTGGTGTTCATGCTGGTGCGTTACGTCAACAAGGCCAAGGAAGCTGCGGCGAAGGAAGAAGAAGCCGCAGAAGAAGCGCCCGCTGGGCCTTCCGAGGTCGATCTGCTGGTCGAGATCCGCGACGCGTTGAAGAAGTAAACGCGCCAGCGACCAAGTTTGAAGGGTGCCTCAAAGCGGGCACCCTTTTCTTTGGCCTTTTTCCAACGCGGGCGCGAAATTTCTATGTTTTTCGTTTGACACCGGGGGCGGGCCGGAATATCTGGACCTCCGATGTGAGATGGCGTGGTAGCTCAGCTGGTTAGAGCACAGCACTCATAATGCTGGGGTCGGCGGTTCAAGTCCGCCCCACGCTACCACATCCGGCAAGGTCCTGTGTTTGCAGGAAACCAGCAAAAGGAAGCCCCTCCCTGTGTGGGGCTTCTTTTGTTTTTGGGGCTTCATTTCAAGTGATAGGTCAGCGCGCTTTTGATCAGCAGTCGCAGGGTGTCACGGGGCAGATCTTGCCCGTCCGTGAAATGAATGGCGCGGTTGCCGTCATAGGTGAAACCGTCGGGAAACAGGGTCTGAAATTCTGACATAAGTGTCGTTTGGCAGTGGACGAACAACGCAAAGCCGCCGGATTTTGGGACGCCCAGGCGGATCGTGGTGCCGGATTTGCTGTCCGGTGTCAGATAGGCGGGTTGGCCCCACTTCAACGTCTCTTCAATGCGTCCAACACTGGGGGTCTTTTTCGCGGTTCTGAAAATCAGGTCGCGTAAGTCCAAAAGCCCCGCTCGCGCGTCGGTTGGGAAGCTATCAAACGTGTCGGCCACAGCCGCGTTTGCGAAAGGAGGTGAAGGCTTGGACATAGGCGCAGGGTGCTGCCCCGCCGCCCATGTGTCAAAGAAAAAGCCCCGCCAGATGGCAGGGCTTTTCCAAATCTTGGTTAAACGTCAGATCTTCAGCGCATCTTCTGCCGAGATATAGTCGATGCCAAGCGCTTCACCCACTGCGGCGTAGGTCAGCTTACCCGCATGAACATTCAACCCGTTCAGCAGATGCTCATCATCCTTGCAAGCTTGCTTCCAGCCCTTGCCGGCCAGTGCCAGCATGAAAGGCATCGTGGCGTTGCCAAGTGCGATGGTCGAGGTGCGGGCAACCGCGCCCGGCATGTTGGCCACGCAGTAATGCACAATGCCGTCCACGTCGTAGATCGGTTCGGCATGGGTGGTGGCCTTTGACGTTTCAAAGCACCCGCCTTGATCGATGGCAACATCCACCAGAACGGACCCCGGTTTCATCAAGGACAATTGTTCGCGGCTGATCAGCTTGGGCGCTGCTGCGCCGGGGATCAATACGGCACCAACCACCATATCAACGCGCGGCAGCAACTCGGCCACAGCCGCCATGTCGGAATACTGCGTTGTCAGCCGCCCCATGAACACATCATCCAGATATGACAGACGCGGCACAGAACGATCCAGCACGGTGACGTTCGCGCCCATGCCGACAGCGACACGTGCTGCAGCTGCGCCCACCACGCCGCCGCCGATGATGGCCACGTTGGCCGGGCGCACGCCGGGCACGCCACCCATCAGCACGCCGCTGCCGCCATTGGCCTTTTGCAGCGCCCAAGACCCGCTTTGCGGCGCCAGGCGACCGGCAACCTCGGACATCGGGGCCAGCAGGGGCAGGCCGCCACTGCGGTCCGTCACGGTTTCATAGGCAATCGCGGTGCACCCGCTGTCCAGCAGGTCTTTGGTCTGTTCGGGGTCCGGGGCCAGGTGCAGATAGGTGAACAGAAGCTGCCCTTCGCGCAGCATCTTGCGCTCAACGGCTTGCGGTTCCTTCACCTTCACAATCATGTCGGCCTTGGCGAACACTTCTTTCGCGGTATCCAGAACGGTGGCGCCAACGGCGACATAGTCGTCGTCCATGAACCCGGCGCCGACGCCAGCGTTGGTCTCGACGATGACGCTGTGACCGCGTGCAATCGCCTCGCCTGCAGCAGCGGGCGTCAGACCAACGCGAAACTCCTGCGGTTTGATTTCTTTCGGGCATCCGATCAGCATGGGGTATCCTCCTCATTCCCTGTCGTCGGTTAATTCGATCTTTCAGGGGACAAGTTTGCGCGCATCTCTGCGCAATTGCTTTGAAAAGAAGTGGCGCAGGTGATAGAAAGTGTCGAATAAATCACCGCAATGATGCCAAAGTGCGCAAGAAGTTTGTGAGAAAATGGAACTGGACAGCATAGACCGTCGCATCCTTGGGGTGTTGCAACGCACGGGCCGGATATCCAACTCGGACCTGTCCGAGCGGATCAACCTTTCCCCTTCTGCCTGCCATCGCCGGGTGCAAAGGCTCGAGGCCGATGGTTATATCCGTGATTATGTTGCGTTGCTGGATGCGCGCAAAATGGGCTGCCCTTCCACCATTTTTGTCGAGATCACTCTGTCTGGTCAGGCGGATGAGTTGCTGGATGCGTTCGAACGCGAGGTCGCCTTGGTCCCGGATGTGCTGGAATGTCACCTGATGGCCGGGACGGCGGATTATATTCTGAAGGTCGTCGCACAAGACACCGAGGACTTTGCCCGCATTCACCGTCAGTATCTGGCGCGGCTTCCGGGGGTGCAAGGGATGCAAAGCTCGTTCGCGCTGCGCACCGTGTTTAAAACCACTGCGCTGCCTGTTTAGGCCGCGCGCGCGGCCAGTGGTTGCTCTTTCACCGGCAAGTGGACGATGGCCGAAAAGGCACCGACGCCGACGCCAATCCACCACACCATGGTATAATCGCCGAACGCGTCATACATCCGCCCGCCCAGCCAAACACCCAGGAAGCTGCCCAACTGGTGTGAGAAAAAGACGATCCCATACAGCGTGCCCATATAGCGCAGCCCATAGATATGCGCGACCAGACCAGAGGTCAGCGGCACCGTCGCCAGCCACAGCGACCCCATTGCGATGGAAAATACGATGACGGATGTCGGTGTGATCGGCGTCAGGATAAACAGTGCGGCGACCACTGTCCGCGCCGCATAAATTCCCGCCAGCAAGTATTTCTTGGAATAGGTCTTGCCCAGATAACCCGCCAAGAGCGTGCCCGCGATATTGGCCAACCCGATCAGGGAAATCGAGATTGCCCCCAGCGCCGACGTGGTCGAAACGCCGATCGTCGCCAATGTGCCAGAGGGGTCAATCGCGCCGCACATCTCGGTCACGAAGGCGGGAAAGTGGGCGGTGATGAAGGCCAGCTGATAGCCGCAGGAAAAGAAGCCCAGAAAGATCAGCGCGAAGCTGGGATCGCGCATCGCCTTGGTCAGGATCTGGCCCATGCTGTCTTCAAGTTCGGCTTTCGACGCGATTGTTTCGGTCTTCATCAGGGGAAGCAGCGCCAGCGTTGCAAGGATCGCGGCGGCGAAGATGACAAATACGTTTTGCCACGACATGAAGCCCAGCAGGTATTCCGCCAGCGGTGCGCCGAACACCTGACCTGCCGACCCCGCAGCAGTCGCGATGGCCAGCGACATAGACCGGTTGTCATCGCTGGCCGCCCGCCCAACAACGGCCAGAATCACACCGAAGCCCGTGCCGGCGATGCCGAAGCCCACGGCGATTTCTAACAGTTGGTGCGCTTCTGGTGTGACCGCATAGGACGACGCCACAAGCCCCACCGCATAGATCAGCGCCCCCATGATGATGGCTTTGCGGTCTCCGATTTTTTCAGCGATAGCCCCAAAGATCGGCTGCCCGATCCCCCATGCAAGGTTCTGGATGGCAATCGCCAACGAGAACTCGGCACGCGGCCAGTTGAACTCGGTCGCAATCGGGATCTGAAACACGCCAAAGCTCGCGCGGATCGCGAAGCTGACAAGGATGATCAAACAGCCTGCCACAAGGACGGGCGTGATAAGGGGTGCGCGTGTCTCGGTCATCCGTGCACGTTTAGCGAAATCGACCACTTGGTCAATTCTTCGTTTATGATCCGCGACTTCATCTTTCCTTATGGCTGGAAGCGTCTTATTCCTCGGCTATGGCAAGCCTGATCGAGATATACGAGACACTCGCCCAGAAGGGCGAAATCACCCGCGACCCGGCGCAAGAGGCATGCTTGCCCGCGTTAGAGGATATTCGCGCCCATCTGGAGGCCGCCCCCACGCGCAAGCGGGGCATTCTGGGCGGGCTGTTTCATGCCAAGCCAGAAGACGTACCGCAAGGGCTGTATCTGTGGGGGGGCGTCGGGCGCGGGAAGTCCATGCTGATGGACCTGTTCGTGGACAGCCTTGAAATATCCGCCAAGCGTCGCGTCCATTTTCACGCCTTCATGCAAGAGGTGCACGAGGGCATGGCCGCCGCGCGCAAAACCGGTGTGGATGATCCGCTGGCCCCGGTGGCCGCGAAAATCGTATCGGACGTGCGCTTGTTTGCGTTTGATGAGATGCAGATCACCGACATCACGGACGCAATGCTTGTGGGGCGCCTGTTTGAAAAGCTGTTTGATGCGGGCGTCGTGGTGGTCACGACCTCGAACCGGCACCCGGATGCGCTCTATAAAGACGGGTTGAACCGTCAGTTGTTCCTGCCCTTCATCGCGCTGATCAAAGACCAGATGGTGGTGCATGAACTGGTCAGCCCGAATGATTATCGGCAGGACCGTCTGGCGGGTGAACAAGTGTATTTCACCCCCGCCGGTGCCGAAGCGCGCAAGGCCATCGACGCGATCTGGCGTGACCTGACCGGAGGTGACGCCGAGCCTTTGACCCTGACCGTCAAAGGGCGCGATGTCGTCCTGCCCGCCTATCGCAATGGGGCGGCAAGGGCCGGGTTCCATGACCTGTGTGGCGCGATGCTGGGGCCAGGGGATTATTTGACCATTGCCAACGCGGTGAAGCTTTTGGTGCTGGAAGATATCCCGCGCCTAAGCCGGTCGAATTTCAACGAGGCGAAGCGGTTCGTAACTCTGATCGACGCACTTTATGAGGCGAAGGTCAGGCTGATCGCATCGGCCGCGGCCCAGCCTGAAATGCTGTATGTCGAAGGCGAAGGGTCGTTTGAATTTGAACGCACCGCCAGCCGACTGCGTGAAATGCAGGACAAGGACTGGGGGACGCAATAGGACGGGGCCGCCCTTTGGCGACCCCTCAGGTTGTTACCTGCCTGCCAAACTTTGCGCGCGCCGTGACGCGGCTTGCGCCGGAATGTCGTATGCTCTGAAAAGGCATGGCGGGGAAGGTCTCGTCGCTTTCTGCCGTCCGAGCTTATTTGTGATCACAAACAAACTCACCGGTTTTGATGACAGTCGAACCAAGAGCCTCCCCGGTCATATGTACTGCTCGACAGGCCGTCCACTTGCTGTGAACTTTACCCGAAGAATACCCTATATGTAGATGCTAACCGATTATTTTGTCAACATTTTGCTGCGAATCATTTGATGGTTTGGTGGGGACCAAAAAACTGATTCTTTTCGGGGGGTTGAGTCGTGATCTGAAGTCAAACCACATGAGCCTACCAAAAAAAAAGTGTGATCACGAAAAGCAGAAACATGTCAATCTGGCCGTTTCCCTAGCCGTTGGACTTCAACACATTCCCTGCCAGATACAGCGATCCGCAAATCAGGATACGGCAGCCCGGCGCATCGTTCGTGAGGGCGCGCACCGCGTCCAGCACCGAAGGCGCCTCGGATGCAGGCAAACCGACGGCCTTAGCTTCGCTTGCGGTGGTGCTGGCGGGAAGGGTGTTCACCTCGTCGGGAATGGAAACCGCAGTCAGGCTTTCGGCCACATTTGCAAGGGGGCGCAGATACCCGGCGATATCCTTGGTGTTCAGCATGCCACAGATCAGATGGGTTGGCCGGTTGGGTAGATCAGCAAGCACTTTCGCAAGCGTTTCGCCAGCGGCGGGGTTGTGACCGCCATCCAGCCAAAGCTCGGCATTCCCAGCCGCTTCGACAAGAGGGCCGTGGCGCAGCCGCTGCATCCGGGCGGGCCAAGTCACGTCGCGCATCGCCGCCCCGCAGGCCACTTCGTCGAACCCAAGTTGACGCAGCGCAGCAATTGCGGCGCCTGCATTCTCCAACTGATGCGGGCCGATCAGGGCAGGCATGGGTAGGTCCAGAAGACCGGTTTCGTCCTGAAAGATGAACCGCCCGCGTTCTTCCCACATGTGCCAGTGCTGGCCGTGGACAAACAGGGGGCACCCCAGCTTGGCCGCGCGTGCCTCGATCACCTCGAGCGCGTCGTCGGGTTGCGGGCCGACCACACAGGGCACACCGCGTTTCAGGATCCCCGCCTTTTCCCCCGCAATCGCGGCGAGCGTGTCGCCCAGAAACTGCGTGTGGTCGATCGAGATTGGCGTGATGATCGTAAGCTCGGGCTTCCTTACCACATTGGTGGCATCCAGCCGTCCGCCCAGTCCGGTTTCCAGCAAGGTGAAATCGGCAGGCGTTTCCACAAACGCCATCAGCGCCGCCACGGTCGTGATTTCGAAATAGGTGATCGTTTCGCCGCCATTGGCAGCATAGCAGCGGTCGAGCACTTCGGTCAGCGCGGCCTCGTCGATCAACGCGCCCGCCAGACGGATGCGCTCATGAAACCGTGCAAGATGCGGCGAGGTATAGGCATGCACGCGCTTGCCTGCCCCCTCAAGCCCCGCCCGCAGCATGGCTTGGGTCGAGCCTTTGCCATTGGTGCCCGCCAGATGGATGACAGGTGGCAGCTTGTCTTGGGGGTCGCCGACCGCATGCAAAAGGCGCCAGACACGGTCCAGCGTCAGATCAATGATCTTCGGGTGAAGGGACATCATCCGATCCAGGATGACGTCCGAACCGATCGCGCTCACGCCTTAGGTGCCTCGGTTTTGGAGGGAGAGGCTTGCTTGGTGTCTTTGTCTGCGTCTGTGGCCGATGCTTTGGCCGTTTGCGTCGCGGGGGTCTCTGACTTGGCCGTATCGTCCGGCTTGGGCAAGTCACCCTTCACCGCGGGGCTTTGACCGGTCAACATGCGCAAGATCGTGACCAGCTCGTGCTTCATGTCCTTGCGATGGGTCACACGGTCCAACATGCCGTGATCCAACAGGTATTCGGCCCGCTGGAACCCGTCGGGCAGTTTTTCACGGATGGTCTGTTCGATGACCCGTGGTCCCGCAAAGCAGATCAGCGCGTTGGGTTCGGCGATATGCACGTCGCCCAGCATGGCATAGGACGCCGTGACGCCGCCGGTCGTCGGGTGAGTCAGCACGACGATGTAGGGCAGGCCAGCCTCTTTCAGCATCTGCACCGCAACGGTGGTGCGTGGCATCTGCATGAGGCTCAGAATGCCTTCCTGCATGCGCGCGCCACCGGCAGCAGAAAACAGAACGAGCGGGCGTTTGGCCGCAACGGCCCGTTCGGCGGCGGCGATGATCGCGTTGCCGACATACATGCCCATCGATCCCGCCATGAAGCTGAAATCCTGCGCGGCGGCAACGATCGGCGTGCGCCCGATTTCGCCTTCGGCAACAAGCATTGCCTCGCGTTCGCCGGTGTCCTTGCGGGCGGCCTTCATCCGTTCAGGGTATTTCTTTTGATCCTTGAAGTGCAGCGGATCGTCGACCGGCGCGGGCACGGCAATCTCGGCAAAAACACCACCGTCGAACAGCGCGTGAAACCTTTCGCGTGGCGTGATCGCCATGTGGTGGTCGCAGTTGGTGCAGACGTTCAGGTTTTCGGTAGATTCCCTATGAAACAGCATCGATCCGCATTCCGGACATTTGGTCCAGAGGTTCTCTGGCACCTCACGGCGCGAAAAAAGCGAGTTGATCCGTGGGCGGACGTAATTCGAGATCCAGTTCATCGCCTGTCTTCCTTGGTCGTTTCGATCTAACTAGTCCGCCTTTGCCATATTTGCAATTGGCGGCTTGCGTTGTGTCAGCACCCACCAGCCGACAAACGCAATCAGGACAAGGGCTGTTTGGGTCATGATTGACCATGACATATAGCTGCTTTTCAGGTCCATTTCGGCCAGAAACAACGAAAACCCATCTAGATTTCCCTCGGTGCCAGAGAAGATCAGCATGGCGTTGTTGCCGAAATGCAGACCGGCGGCCGCCCCGATATTTCCAGTCCTGATCGTAACCAGCGCAAGAACGATGCCGACCACCGTCGTATGGATGACGTAAAAGACAGCATTGATGCCATAGGTTTCGGGGTCGAAATGGAGCATGCCAAAAGCCAGCGATGGCAGGATCGCCCAGACCCAGACGGACCGGAACCGGGCGCGCAATTGCTGCAACACATAGCCACGAAAGACCAACTCCTCGGCAAAAATCTGAACCAAGACCAGCACAAGGGCAGGTGCAATCAACAGACCCCATGTTCGCAATGGCATCGCCTGACGCACTTCGGCGGCGCTGTTTTGCTCCATGATCAGCGGGTCTAGAAGTTGCACGGCGATGGCGGCAAGGCTGATGCCGATGGCAACCACCAGACCCTTGCGAAAGTGGCTCCAGTTGACGCGTTGGGCGGGTCCGAACAAGGATCGGAACCCGCGTTTGTGCAGCAGCCTCAAAGTGATCCACAGTCCAAGATGATACCCCAGAAACGTCAGAAAGAAGGTTGCCGCCTTGGCTGGCGACCCTCCGTCCAAAATCTCGTATGGCTCAACGCCAAGCAGATATGCGCCAAGCAGAAAAATGCCGAAGGTCGCAGCAAAAAACACCACATGGAGCAGCATAAAGCCAAGCAATGTGCGCCAGATCTGGATGCGCGGGAAGGCCGGCGCCCAGAACTCTGCGGCGGGCACGGTGTGGTCGGCTGCGGTATCTTGCGACAAGGAGGCTCCCCCGGTGAATGATCGCTTAGCGCTGATGATGGCTGTGGCTGCGGCGAACGACAACCGGGAAAATGGCAGGGGTGTTCCCCGGTCTTGTCTGGCGCGCTGTCATTCCTGTATCTCGCCATTGCGATGAAAAGGCGTGTTTGCACTCGGTCCGCAACATACGCTATTACCTGCATGTGTTTTGATGAGTGTTGAGAAGCAAGGCTTCGGGGTTGGGGGGAGTTATGGGAATATGCCTGTCGGGTCGATTTAGACGCGCGCGGCCCTTGGTCGGCGGTTTTGCTGCTGTTGTGGTGTTGGCCGGCTGTTTCGGGGCAGACGCTGCCAAGACTCCTAAAGAGTTGGAAAAAAGCCCGCTGTTCTCGGCGGGGCGGGCGACGCCGAGTGTCGACTTGTTGCAAAAAGTCTCGGTCATGGCAGGCACGGTCGATATTGCTGGCCCGAAAGGCTTCTGCATTGACCGCACCACCTTGCAGGACGCAGACAGCGGCGCCTATGTGCCGCTTGGTGCTTGTGCGGCGCTGTCAAAGAACCCCGCTGACCCGTCTCCCGCGAAACCCGCCTTTCTGGCTGCTTCCGTCCTGCCCCTTCCGATCGAGGCGACGGGCCTGCCGACGGACCCAGCAGGCCGCATGGCCGCCGCACGTGCCTTTCTGGAGAGCGACGCAGGGTTGGCAGCGCTTAGCCGGTCAGGTGCGGCAAGCACGGTCACCCTGGTGGAGATTAAGGAAGCAGACGATTCGCTTCATATTCTGATCAAAGACACTTCGGCAGGATTGCCTGACGCGTTGTCAGAGGCGACGTGGCGGTCGTTCTTCGAACTTAAAGGAATGCTGGTCACGGCGAGCGTCACCGCATTTGCGGACCAGAAACTGGACCGCCGTAGCGCCTTCAAGATTCTAAGGGCATTTGTCGCGGCAATTCGATCCGCCAATGCGGGTTAAGCTGACCAATGTGCCACGCGCAAAAGATGGTGTGGAGGTTTGCGCAATGGAAACCAATCGGTTTAAGTATGGCGGCACGGTGAAGCTTGGACGAATCTGGTGATGGAAGGCCGTTTTTGATGGCGCGACGCGTAACAAATATCTCTGAACGGTTGTTTCATCGGCAGGCCCTGCGCCGCTGGCAGCAGACAGCGCGCAAGGCCGAAGGGCTGGACCTTGCCACGCTGAGAGTGTTGCGCGGGCGCGCTCGCCAGTTGCGCCAGCATCTGGACCGGGTTCTGCATATCGCCGATGGCCGTCTGACATTGCCCCTGATTGGCTCCAACGCCATCCAAAAACCCTTGTATTCGGACTGGGCCTATCGCCCCCAACTTTGGCGCGGACCGCTTAATCCGCCCGGCATGGCAGCGGTCGAAACCAAGGCGCAGTTCGGCGACGAAGTTACGGTATTTCACGATTGCCGCATCTCGGAATTGACAGTGCGCCAGATCAGAAACACTCGTGAAAGCGATCTGGCCCCTTTCGGGTTGCGTATGGATATGTTCCGGTTTGATGGCTCTTTCCTGTCTTTGGTGATCGAACTGCCCCCCTCTGCCGTTGATGGGCTGAAGCGCAACCATCTGGTGCGCATGACGGCTGTCGTCGAGTTGGAAAAACCGATCGAGATTTTCGCGCGCCTGAACGTCCAGCACGGCCCGAACACCGAACAGATTGTGCGTGAACTGCCCCTTGGTGAGGACGAAGTGGTGGTCGAATTCGACCTGGCCTACACCAAAATGAACGAAAAGCGCGTTGATCGCATTTGGGTCGATCTGGTGTTCGAGAACCCCGAGATGAGCCAGGTGACCCTGCGCGATGTTAATTTCAGCCGTCGGCCCCGGGCCGAAGTCTGAGCACGCACTGACCCGGTAAGGAGGGGAAAATGGCAAAGCTTCAACTGGCCAAGGCGCGCATTCAGGCAGGTGTCTGGGAAGGCGTTCTGACCACCGATGACAAAAGCGAAGCGCCACCGCAGCTTTCCGTCACGCACCTGACGCAACCCGTTGATGGGGTTAGCGTGACGACCCACCCGGATCAGGCGGACCAGTTCGTTGTGAAGGTGCCAATTCCGGCCGATCTTCTGTGCGACGGCGTGCAGACTTTTGTAATTTCGGATAAGGACAGTGGCGAACAGCTTGAAAGCTTCTCGATCGTGACCGGGCAGCCGCTGGACGACGACATTCGTGCCGAATTGGACCTGCTACGCGCCGAGCTTGATATGCTGAAACGCGCCTTTCGACGCCATTGCATGGAGGCGGGCTAGACGTTGGCCCGGCTGCTCGTTAGCGCCTGTCTGATGGGGCAGAATGTGCGTTACGACGGCCAGTCCAAGACCCTGCTGAACGCCACTTTGTCCCGTTGGGATCGGCTGGGCCTTTTAGTGCCGTTCTGCCCGGAACTTGCAGGTGGGCTGGCAGTGCCCCGACTTCCTTCAGAGATACAGCCCGGGTGCAACGGCGATGACGTTCTGGCCAGTCGCGCGCGGGTGATCGACGCCAAGGGCGGTGATGTCACCGCAGCTTTCGTCGCGGGTGCCCAAAGCGCGGTTGAGTGCGCACGCGCCCACGGTTGCAGTCACGCGCTGTTGACGGAAGCCAGCCCCTCGTGCGGTTCGTCGCTGATCTATAGCGGTGATCACGATGGCAAAAAGCGGGTCGGGATGGGCGTGACCACTGCGGCGTTGCGGGCGGCCGGGGTGACGGTCTACGGCCCTGATGACTTAGACGCCCTCGCCACGAGTTTTCCGCCGAAAGTCTGACGCGTTACGCAGCGTTTGGGGTGACAGCGCAAAGCCGCTCGTCCAGATTTGCCCGACACCACAGGAGACCGCCCGCATGACCAGCTATCCGACCCTTCTCGCCCCCCTTGATCTGGGCTTCACCACCCTGAAGAACCGCGTGCTGATGGGCTCCATGCACACCGGGCTTGAGGAACGTGGCGACTGGCCGCGCGTGGCCGAGTTCTATGCCGAACGCGCCCGTGGTGGGGCGGCGTTGATCGTGACCGGCGGGATGGCCCCGAACCCCGAAGGCGGTGTGTATCCGGGCGCGGCAGGTCTTTATACCGACGAGGATATCGCCAACCACCGGATCGTCACCGACCGCGTGCACGCAGAAGGCGGCAAGATCGCCATGCAGATCCTTCATGCCGGGCGTTATGCCTATGGACCGGATTGCGTGTCTGCCAGCCCGATCAAATCGCCCATTTCGCCTTTCCCGCCGAAAGAGCTGGACGAGGATGGAATCCAGAAACAGATCGCCGATTTCGCCACCGCCGCCGCCCGCGCGCAAGAGGCAGGTTATGACGGGGTCGAGGTTATGGGGTCGGAAGGCTATTTCTTGAACCAGTTCCTTGTCACCCACACCAACAAACGCCAAGACCGTTGGGGCGGATCGTACGAAAATCGGATGCGCTTGCCCATCGAGGTTGTGAAAGCCGTGCGCGCAGCCGTCGGACCTGAGTTCATCATCATCTATCGCCTGTCGATGATCGACCTTGTGCCCAATGGCTCGACCTTCGACGAGGTCGTGCAACTGGCGAAAGAGATCGAGAAAGCGGGCGCCACCATCATCAACACCGGCATCGGCTGGCACGAAGCCCGCATTCCGACCATCGCCACCTCGGTCCCGCGAGCGGCCTTCACATGGGTCACGAAAAAGCTGATGGGGCAGGTGTCGCTGCCGATCATCACGTCAAACCGGATCAATCACCCTGACGTGGCAGAAGAGGTTCTTGCGGGCGGCGCGGCAGATATGGTGTCGATGGCACGGCCTTTCCTTGCCGACCCCGATTTCGTTGCCAAAGCGGCCGAGGGTCGCGCGGGCGACATCGCCCCCTGTATCGCGTGCAACCAAGCCTGTCTGGATCATACGTTCGGCGGCAAGATCTCGACCTGCCTGGTAAACCCGCGCGCCTGTTATGAAACCGAGCTGCGCTATGACATGACCGACACGCCCAAATCCATCGCCATCGTGGGCGCTGGCCCCGCGGGTCTGTCCACCGCGCTGGTGGCAGACGAACGCGGCCACAAGGTCACGCTGTTTGATCGGGCCGATCAGGTGGGTGGTCAGCTGAACATGGCCAAGAAAATCCCCGGCAAAGAAGAATTCATCGGACTGGTCGATTGGTATGACCGGATGGTCGCGGCCTCGGACATCGACCTGCAACTGGGCAAAGAGGTCACGGCGGATGACCTTGATGGGTTTGACGAGGTGATCATTGCCACCGGTGTTATCCCACGCGATCCGGGGATCGACGGGCAGGGGTCTGACAACGTCCTGTCCTATATCGACGTGCTGCGCCACGAGGTGCCGGTGGGCGACCGCGTGGCCATTATCGGCGCGGGCGGCATTGGGTTCGACGTGGCCGAGTTTCTGACGCAAGCGGGCGAAAGCCCGACCGAAAACCTTGAAGAATGGCTCGCCGAATGGGGCGTGGCCGATCCGGCCAAAGCGCGGGGTGGGCTGTCACCCGATGGTCCGAAACCCGAAGCGCCCGCACGCCACGTCACCCTGATGCAGCGCAAGGCCAAAGCGCTGGGCAAGGGGCTGGGCAAAACGACCGGCTGGATTCACCGCGCGACCCTGAAGATGAAAGGGGTCGAGATGGTGGGCGGCGTGAATTACGAGCGCATCACCGATGAAGGGCTGATGGTCTCGATCGGCGAGGCGCGCGAAGATCCGCGCGTGATCGAAGTCGACAACGTCATCCTTTGTGCAGGCCAAGTCAGCGACCGCAGCTTGGCGGACGCGCTAGAGGCGCGTGGAAAGACACCTCATGTCATTGGCGGCGCGGATGTGGCCGCGGAGCTTGACGCCAAACGCGCCATCGACCAAGGATCGCGCTTGGCGGCCTCGCTCTGATCTGATCATGTGATCCGGGGTAGCGCCGCGGAGGTCACATGGTTTTCATCGCCGTCTTTACCGGACTTATGCCCGTCTTTCTTCTGGTCGGGCTGGGTGGGCTGTTGCGCAACCGCTTGTCGGTGAACGCGTGGCAGGGGCTGGACCGCCTGAACTTCGAGATCCTGTTCCCCGCGCTTCTTTTTGTTGCCGCCGCCAGCCGCCCTATCGAGATTGAAAAGCTGGTGATCATGGCCCCGGTGGTGTGGGCGACCCTCTCGGTCGGTTTGGGGCTTGGTTGGCTGGTTCGCCATGTCGGGCCCGACCGGTTTCTGGATTTCGCGGGTGCTTGGCAGGTTGGCTGGCGCTTCAACACAGCCCTTGGTCTGGTCGCGGTTGAGCTGCTGACCCATGGCGGCGCTGGCGAAATGGCTGTGGCCGTCGGCATGGGGGTGCCCGTGGCAAACCTGTTCGCCGTATCTGCCCTGTCACGCGGCGGTGCACTGGGCCTAGGGGCAACGGTGGCGAAAATCGCCCTGAACCCGTTCCTGCTGGCAAGTCTTGGCGGCGTGGTGTTCGGCCTGATGGGCTGGCGTTTGCCCACCCCGATCATGGCGCCGGTTGAGATGTTGGCGCGCGCGGCAATCCCGATCGCGCTGTTGTCCATTGGCGCGACGATGAATTGGGGGGCACTAGCGCGACTAGACCGCTTCAACGGTGCCATCTGTGTGATCAAGCTTTTGGCACTCCCCATGTTCGCGCTGGGCGTTGGTGTCGGGCTTGGCCTTGATCCGGCAATTGCGTCGGTTCTGGTGGTCTTTGCCGCCCTGCCAACGGCATCAGCGGCGCATGTCCTAGCCTCTGCATTTGGCGCAGATCGACAACTGGTCGCGACGCTGATCGCCCAAACGACGCTGTTGTCAGCACTCAGCCTGCCTTTGTGGATCACAATTGCCGAGCTTGTCTTTTCAACAAGATAGCCCCGATTCGTCGTTTCCAAGTCCAAAACGATCCGCTGAAATACCCTTGTATTGTCGGCTGCTCTTCACAGTCTTGCCCCAATTCACATGGATACAGTCTCCCACTGGGGCGATGATTGTGGAAAGAGTAAAGATGGATCGACTGACCGAAATGGAAGCCTTTGCCACCGTGGTGGACCAAGGTGGATTTACGGACGCTGCCAAGAAGATGGGGATATCCAAGTCGGCAGTGTCAAAGCATGTATCAAGCCTTGAAGCACGGCTTGGCGCACGGCTTTTGAACCGCACGACGCGCCGTGTCAGCCCGACCGAAATTGGACTGGCCTATTATGACCGTGCGCGCCGTGTTTTGAACGACGCGGGCGAAGCCGATGCGCTGGTGACTTCGATGCAATCTGCACCATCGGGTCTTTTGCGCATATCGGTAGCGACGGATTTTGGCGTGAACCACCTTAGCCCGGTTCTGGGGGAGTTCCTGAGCGATTTCCCTGATGTGAATGTGAACATGGAACTCGCCAATCGCTACGTCGAGTTGATTTCCGAAGGGTTCGACATGGCCATCCGTGTCGGAGAACTGGAAGACAGCTCGTTGCGAGCCCGCAAGATATCAACCACGACGCGCCGCATGGTTGGCAGCCCCGCCTATTTCGAGAAATACGGCCGCCCGGGCCGCATCGACGATCTGAACGAACACAAGCTTCTGCATTATTCGAGCCAAAGCTCGGGCAATGTTTGGAAGATCCCCGCGCCGTCTGGCGAAATGCGTCAGGTACGTTCGGCGGGGTGGCTCAGTGTTAATGACGGGCAATCCCTTTTGAACGCCGCCATTTCGGGACTTGGAATCGCGTATCTGCCCAGCTTCCTTTACGCGGATGCATTGGAGCAAGGCTTGGTCGTGGACGCAATCCCGGATCTTCCGGCGGACACACAGGGAATTTACGCCGTTTATCCGCCAGGGCGCTTTACCCAGCCCAAAGTGCGTGCGTTTATCGACTTTCTTGTCCACGTCTTCGCGGACAAAGGCCCAGACAACTGGTAAGCGTGTTCCCCTCACGATCGGGGACACCAAAAAAGCGCGGCAGGGATGGCTCCCTTTGCCGTGCTTTTTCATTTTGGGTCAGTCAGTGTTGATCAAAACGGCCTCTACGCGCCGGTTTTGTTCTCGCCCTTCCGGGGTAAGGTTGGAGGCCAAAGGCGCAAGGAAACCAACGCCTTGTGCAGAAACCTGGGTCCGGTCAACACCATAGAAGTCGACCAGTTGCGTCATGACCGAATTTGCGCGTTTTCGCGACAGCGCGACATTTCCCTCAAGCCCTCCTTCGGCGTCAGTGTGACCGACGAGCATGACCCTGCGAGAGGTGTCCTGGGTCAGATAGGTGGCCAGTTCCGCAAGCGCGGTGACCTCGCTATTGGTGAGTTGCGATGACCCCGTCGCGAAGTCCACACCGGCAAGAACAGCGCGACCGGTCGCCTCAAGCGCGCTGGCAAGTGTGCCAGAAAGCGGGGCCACTCCCGTCGAGACAGGCCGGCCCGTTTGCGCGGCGACCGGCGTGACAGGGCTTCCCGCAGGTGCGACCTGAACCATTTCGACAAAGGCTGCCGCGCTGGACCTGCTGACAAGAAGGCCGATGTGATGGTCCGATTTGTGCGCGCTGATATAGTGAAAATCGCCGAGGTCCACATACATGTCGGGGGCTTTGAAGTGGCCAACCTCAAAGCGGAAATCATAGCCGCCACAGGCCACCGCCTGACACTGGAAAAGGATCTCGTATCCGTCCTGTATCAACTGATCGCGCAGGTCGGTGAGAACCTGAAAGCTGCCCTGGCTGGTGCCCGGTATCTTCCAGGCCTGCCACGTCACCTGCCCTTCAACGGCGCGGGCCGGAACGGTTCGCCCGTCAAAGCGCGCAGTGGCAAGACCGACCCGTCCATTAGGCGTCTGTTCACTGGCTTGCTGAACCGCACCGGCTGGCAGGTCAAGCGCCGACGCGGGTGCAACCATCAAACTGAGGACGAGCATACAAAGCGCTGCCCGGACAAGACCGACGACTGTGTTCATCTGTGCGACGCATGGTAGGCATCATTGGGTTTCATTCCGACCGCAGATGCCATGCGGTTCGACATGGAAAAGAAACCGACAGTTGCGGCAATGTCCCAGATGTCGCGATCCGTGAACCCTACGCTGCGGAGGGCGTCGCGATCGGCTTCCTCTGTTTCGGCGGAAGCTTTGGTTATTTTCTCGGCAAACAGCAGCATGGCGTGCTGGCGAGCATCCAGTTTGGCCATGCGCCAGTTCATCACCATCGCTTCGCCAAGCTGGGGGTTGCCGGACAGTTCGCGAACCGCTGCGCCGTGGGCCACCTGGCAATACCAGCACCGGTTGATCGAGCTGACGACGACAGCAATCATCTCTCGCTCCAGCTTGGACAGGCCGCTGTCACCCATCATCAATTCGTTATACATGGCTGAAAACGCGCGCAGCTTTTCCATGTCGAACGCATAGGCTTTCAGCACGTTCGGCACGAGGCCCAGTTTTTCGTCACAGATGTCGAAATACTTCTGAATGTCTGCGGGAAGCGGATCAACCATCGGCAGGTTCAGGTCCGTCACACCATTGTTCTTATGTGCCATGTCTTTACCCCTGCGATTTCTTGATCCGGTAATGATAGTGCCCGACAATGTGCATACCAAGATTGGTATAGAGCGGATTTGCAGCGTGGTTGCCCTGTGTAACAATCAGGGCCAGATATTTCGCGCCTTGGTCCTTCGCCCAGATGGCCGCTTGCTTCAGCAGGTTTTGACCTGTGCCCTGCCGACGCAACCCTTTGTCGACATGCAAGGCGTGCACCACAGCAATGTCATCGTGCAGCCCAACATAGCCAACGCCGGATGGGGTGTCATCGGTGCGCGCCAAAAGGCCGGTTTTTGGACAGGTCGCCCGCTCCATCACGGCGCGACGTTCTTTGCCGATGCCCCCGGCGTCCCACAATTCGTGCATGATGGACAATGTCGGCCAGATCGAGAACGCCGAGACAGGCGGCAGCGCGTCTTTTGTCAGTTCTGCGACCTCGATGACCCAAATATTCACCGGGTCAACAATCTGGTATCCGTGTTTTTCCAACATATCATCAAGGTGTTCGTCGCCATTGCGGATTTGAAACAGCGGGTCCATGCCCAATTCACGCATCGCTTTTTCAGCGGCGGGCAGATCAGCTTCGGTGGTCGGCCAGTTTTCAGTGGCCGCTGACACGCGCTTGCCGCCGCCCGCGCCATCACGAATGATCCATGCCCCCACCCGTTTTGTTTCGGCCGGCGGCCATGTTGCTTCGCTGGCCTCGATGATCGCTACGGCATTTGGCAGGTCGTGTTTCATGTGTCCTCCGTAAATAGCCGAGACAAGGTTTGCGCGGCGGAATGAATTCTGTCGGTGTCGGTCCCGCGAATAACGATATTCGCCCCGAAAACACCGTTCTGTATGAAGGGATATGACCCAAAGCTGAGGTCTGCAAAATCTTCGACAACCTGACCCAGCGGTCCCGCAATCTCACCTTCGCCACGTTCGATTCTGATCGAGCGTGACAGAAGCGGCGCGCCGCCGGTCAGCCCCGGCAATACGCTGTCGACCATCGCCTTGAAGACAGACGGCACACCCGCCATCACATGGACGTTCTCAAGCGTGAACCCTGGCGCGACCGATACCGGGTTGTCGATCAATGTCGCACGGTCTGGGATGCGTGCCATGCGCTGCCTTGCTGCGTTGAATTCCTGCCCTTGTCGCGCGTAATGTGCGGCCAGCAATGCGCGGGCATCTTCACGAATGTCGATGTGATCGCCGAACGCACGGGCAATGCAATCGGCGGTGATGTCGTCATGCGTCGGACCGATTCCGCCCGAAGTGAAAACATGGTCATACGCAAGGGACAGTGCTTTTACCGCAGCCTCAATCGCTTGGGCGTCATCTGACACCACACGCGCTTCTTTCAGGTCAATACCATGGTCGGTCAATTTGCAGGCGAGATGGTGCATGTTTGCGTCCCGTGTCCTGCCGGACAAGATCTCGTCTCCGATTACCAACATGGCGGCTGTCGGGTTGGCCATAGGTTGTTCCTTTCCTCCTTCCGGTATAGGCCTGAGACATGCAATTTCCCAGCCCTCTTGTGCCCGCAAAGCTCATTCGTCGCTACAAACGGTTTCTTGCCGATTGCACGTTGGCAGATGGTCGCGACGTGACGGCCCATTGCGCCAATCCCGGTTCGATGATGGGGTTGGCTGAGCCGGGTATGAAAATCTGGCTGGAGCCGAATGACGACCCTAAAAAGAAGCTGAAGTTTGGCTGGCGGTTGGTCGACCATGAAAACGGGCATTTCACCGGCGTTGATACCTCGGTGCCGAACCGCGCTTTGCGCGCGGCGCTAGAGGCACGTTCGGTCGCTGGCTTGGGCGATTATCATACGGTCCGGGCCGAGGTGAAATACGGCGAAAACAGCCGCATCGACTTTCTGTTGAAAGGTGATGGCCTGACCTATCTCGAGGTGAAATCAGTGACCCTGTCCCGCCAACCCGGCTTGGCCGAGTTTCCCGACAGCGTGACCGCCCGCGGCACCAAGCATCTGGGCGAGCTTGCGAAAGTGGTCGGGCAGGGGCATCGCGCAGTGATGCTCTACCTTGTGCAGCGCACGGATTGTGACCGGTTCGATCTGGCGCGTGACATTGACCCGACCTATGCCGCTGCGTTTGTTGACGCGCGCGCCGCCGGGGTCGACGTCATCGTGCTGGGCACACAGATCAGCCCCGATGGCATCCATGTCGCGGCCCCTCTGGCGTCTTTGGCCTGAACATCCTATTTATGGGCGAAGCAAGAGGACCAACCCATGGACGACACGATGCGCGTGACCAAAGAAGGCATTCGCCTATACGACCCTTCCGACTTTGCCGGAATGCATAAGGCGGGACATTTGGCGGCCGATATTCTGGACCGGATCGCGCCGATGGTGAAGCCGGGTGCCACCACCGCCGAACTTGACGCCGCGATCGAGGCAATGGTGGACGAGGCTGGCGCGGTGTCTGCCACCATTGGGTATAAAGGCTATAAGCACGCGTCCTGCATTTCGTTGAACCATGTGGTCTGCCACGGCATCCCCGGATCGAAAACGCCCAAGGGCAAGAACGAGAAGTCAGCGCGCAAGCACGACGAATTGATCGACGGCGACATCCTGAACGTTGATGTGACGGTGATTGTGGACGGTTGGTATGGCGACACAAGCCGCATGTATAAGGTCGGCACGCTGAAGCCTTTCGCAGAACGACTGATCCAAGTGACTCATGATGCCCTGATGAAGGGGATCGAGGCCGTGCGCCCCGGAAATACTTTCGGAGATATCGGCCACGCCATCCAGTCCCATGTGGAAAGCCAGCGCATGTCGGTGGTGCGCGATTTCTGCGGGCACGGACTGGGGCAAGTGTTCCACGCCCCACCCAATGTGCTGCATTACGGGCGTCCCGGTATGGGCCCTGTGCTGGAAGAAGGCATGTTCTTCACCATCGAGCCGATGGTCAATCTGGGCCGCCCGGAAACCAAGATCCTTGCCGATGACTGGACCGCGATCACCCGCGATAAATCATTGTCGGCGCAGTTCGAACATTCGGTCGGGGTCACGGCGGATGGGTGCGATATCTTCACGCTGTCGCCTGCGGGAAAGTTCCATCCAACTTGGGGTTAAGCGCGCCGGTTGACTTAGGGGAAACTTCTACCGTTTCTTCCCCTTGACCGCAAAATATCCTTTTGAATTCAGGGTGTTTCTGTTGCCGATGTCCTTCGGTTGGGATTCCTTCGCTTTTCCGTTTGCACTCGCAGAAACTCGTGCCTAGGTTCCATATGCCGACCCGCAAGAGGTGGGGCGGCTTCCGCGACACTCATGCGCGGCTGTTTCTACGAAAAACGGAGGGTGTCCCATGACCCACTTCCGCTCCTTCACCCCGAAATCCATCATCACATCCATTGGTGCCGCCGCAGCCTTACTGCTGTCGACCAACGCGACCTTTGCCGAAGAAGTGACGCTTCGCTTCCAGCATTTCGTGTCGCCCTTATCGGCGAACCCGACCTATTTCATGGCCCCATGGGCCGAGAAGATCGAGAAGGATTCCGGTGGACGCATCAAGGTCGAACTTTACCCGGCCATGCAACTGGGCGGCAAAGCGACCAGCCAGTATGACCTGATCCGCGACGGCGCGATTGACGGCGGCTGGGTCATTCCCGGCTATCAACCCGGTCGTTTCCCCGAAGCCGAGGCGATGGAGCTGCCCTTCATGGTCACCAAATCCGGCGAAGAGGCGTCGAAAGCCGCGTGGGTCTATACCCAGAAATACCTGATGGATGACTTCGCGGATGTGAAGGTGATTGCCGCCCACATGCATGGGCGCGGGATCGTTCACAAGAAGGGCGATCCGATTGCTAGCGTCGCGGACTTCAAGAATCTGAAGCTGCGCGGCCCGTCGCGGACCTCGACCCTGCTATTGGACAAGCTTGGTGCCACGCCGATTGGCATGCCCGTGCCCGCCTTTCCCGAGGCGCTCGCAAAAGGTGTGGTCGATGGTGGTGTGATCACGTGGGAAATGTCGCCGTCGCTGAAGCTGAACGAGCTGACGGACAGCCACACCGATGTTGCGGGCGATAAGTCGCTGTATAACCTCTATTTCATCTGGGCGATGAACAAGAATGTCTATGAGGGGCTGCCCGATGACCTGAAGGCCGTGATCGACGCGAATTCAGGCTTTCACACGTCGGCTCTGGCTGGTCGCGCGCATGATACCGGCGACGTGGTTGGGCGCGAGAAAATGGCGGCGGACGGCAATGCCATTGCCGAATTGTCCGAGGAAGAGACCGCCAAAATTCGCGCGCTGGGCGACGAAGTCATCGCCGAGTGGATTGAGGACATGAACGGCAAAGGCCTTGATGGCGCTGCGATGGTGCGCGACGCGCAGGCGGCGGTGTCGGTCACGCGGGCGCGGTAAGCCGCAGAAATTTTAGCAAAGGGCCGTCCCTCGGGGTGGCCCTTTTGTTATGCGCGTCCCACTCGTTCGAGGATCGAGATTGTCGTATCCCCATATCGCCGGGCATCCAGCAATTCGACCCCGTCCGGGGGCGTGATCGCCGCGCTTTCTTCCCAAACGATCAGCGCATCTGGCGCGACCCATCCGCCTTTGATCGCGGCGTCCAATGCTTTTTCGCCCAACCCACTTCCGTAAGGTGGATCAAGGAAGATCAGGTCGTGGGGCTGCCCATCAGGCAAACGCGTCGCGTCACGTTTCACCACTGTCACGTCGTCCGCACATCGACACTTGGCGACGTTTTCGCGGATCAGGGACAGCGCTTTGCGCCCATCATCCACGAAGGTCACATGGGATGCGCCGCGCGACAGGGCCTCAAGCCCCAGCGCGCCTGTGCCAGCAAACAGGTCCAGCACCCGTGCTCCCTCAATTGGGTCGCCAAAACGGCCGCCGATCAGCATGGAAAACAGGCTCTCGCGCACCCGGTCGGTGGTCGGGCGCAGATGCGCGCCCGCGTCGCCTTTACCAACATTGGCCAGCGCCAGCCCACGAAAACGGCCTGCGATGATCCTCATTTCAACAGCGGTTTCAGGTCTGATGCCGAGTCAGCGACAATCGCTTTGTCCGGCGATTTGCCGCTTTCGATCAGCCGTTTGCCGACCATATAGGCGCGTGGGTCGTTCATCGCGTCAACCGCCAGCAGCGTGTCGCCCTGAAAATACCAGAAGCTCGCGCTGGCGTCGTCGCCATCACGGCGCGTGACCACGTTGTCGTAGCCCACATTGAGCCCGGCAATCTGAAGCTTCACGTCATACTGATCCGACCAGAACCACGGGGTGGCGATATAGTCTACGTTTTCGCCCATTATGTTGCGGGCGACAATTTCGGCCTGATCAATGGCGTTTGGCACGCTTTCCAGCCGGATGCGCGTGCCGTGATACGGGAAGGACGCACAATCGCCAGCCGCCCAGATGGCGGTATCGGACGTGCGACCCAGCGCGTCGGTCTTGATGCCGTTGTCAATCTCCAGCCCAGCAGCTTCGGCCAAGGTGGTGTCCGGCGCGATGCCCACGCCGACAATCGCGAAATCGACCTCAAGCGTAGTGCCGTCAGACAAAACGGCCCCGGTTACGCGTCCGTCACCTGTCAGTCGGTCCAACCCAACCCCTTCGCGGATATCGACGCCGTGGGCGGTGTGCAGAGCGCGGAAATAGTCCGAGGTTTCGGGTGCTGCGACACGTTGCAGGATACGGTCTGCCATCTCAACAAGGGTGACCTTCAGACCCTTCTTGGCAGCGACGGCCGCGGCCTCCAACCCGATATAGCCGCCACCGATGATCAACACGCGGCGGCCTTGCGAGAACTCGGTCGCCATCCGGTCCACGTCATCAAGCGTGCGCACAACATGAACGCCCTCAAGTGCGCCGCCGATTGAGCCAGGCAGACGGCGGGGCACGGACCCGGTGGTCAGCGCCAGTTGGTCATAGGGGAGTTTCTCGTCCCCGATCACCACCAGATGATTGGCCGCGTCAATCGCATCCACCTGCGTGCCAAGGCGCAGTGTGATGTTGTTTTCCGCATAGAAACTCTCGGGGCGCAAATACAGCCGCTCCACTTCCATCTCGCCCAGCAGATAAGCCTTCGACAGTGGCGGGCGTTGGTAGGGTGGTGCGGTTTCGGCCCCGATCAGGGTAATTTCACCGTCAAATCCCGCGTTGCGGAGTTTGGCGACCAATGACGCACCGGCTTGCCCGGCGCCGATGACAACAACGTGAGCCATGAGGTTCTTCCATTTCTGCTGACCTGACGCGGTTTGCAGACTATGACTAGGCAGGACGGAAACACAATCAGGGATCTTGAAAATGACAATTTCAGTTGGTGACAAACTGCCAAACGCAACCCTTTTGACGATGGGCGCCGATGGCCCAGAAGGCGTCGAGCTTGCGACGTTGACCAAGGGGCGCAAGATCGTGTTGTTCGCCGTGCCCGGCGCGTATACTGGTACGTGCACGACAGCACATGTGCCCAGCTTCATCCGCACAAAAGCCGATTTTGACAAAAAAGGCGTGGACGAGGTGATCTGCGTGTCTGTGAACGACCCCTTTGTGATGCAGGCTTGGGGCGAAAGCACAGGGGCGGCGAAGGCTGGTATTACCATGCTGGCAGATGCCGAAGGCGCTTTTACGAAAGCGATCGGAATGGCCTTCACCGCGCCGCCTGTCGGGCTGATCAACCGGTCACAACGGTTCGCGATGTATGTTGAAGACGGCGTGGTCAAGGTGTTGAACGCCGAAGACAACCCCGGCATGTGCGAAACCTCGGCGGGCGAAGGGTTGTTGGTCGATATGAGCGCCTAGTCGTGGTCGTCCATGTCTGATTTGCGGAAGGGGCCGTATGTGGTGAGGATCTCGATATCCTCTGCGACGGCCTCTTTTTCCGCGACCAGAAATTGTTCGACAGCGTCACGAAAGGCGGGGTCGGCAATCCAGTGGAGCGAATGAGTGGCAACCGGCATGTAGCCGCGCGCGAGCTTGTGTTCGCCTTGGGCGCCTGCCTCGACGCGGCCCAGCCCGTGGGTGATGGCGAAGTCAATTGCCTGATAGTAGCACAGCTCGAAATGCAAGCAGGGATGATGCTCCAGCGCGCCCCAGTAACGCCCAAACAGCGTGTCCCGCCCGATCAGGTTTAGCGCGCCCGCAACCGATCGACCATCGCGCTGGGCCAGAACCAAAAGCACCTCATCGCGCATTGTGTCATGCAGCGCATCAAAAAACGCCCGCGTCAAATAAGGGCGACCCCATTTGCGCGCCCCTGTGTCCTGATAGAACTGCCAGAATGCATCCCAGTGATGAGGCTGAATGTCATCCCCGGTCAACGAGATGATCTCGCCGCCGAAATTCTGTGCCTGAGCGCGTTCCTTACGGATTTGTTTGCGCTTGCGAGAGCTCAGACCGGTCAGAAAATCATCAAATTGAGCATAGTTGGCATTCTGCCAGTGAAACTGCTGGCCTAGACGATGCAAAAGCCCCATCGCGGCACCCTGTTTCGCCTCGTCCTCTGTGCAGAACGAAATGTGGGCAGAGCTCAGGTCGTTCTCGGTCGCCACCTGTATCATTCCCTGAAGCAGCGCGGATCGACCGACAGCCTCATACCCCGGGCGAGTCAGAAAACGTCGCCCGGTGACCGGTGTGAAAGGGACGGCCATTTGCAGCTTGGGATAATAGCGCCCGCCCGCGCGTTCAAATGCATCGGCCCAGCTGTGATCAAACACATATTCACCCTGACTGTGTGACTTGCCGTAATGGGGCGCGACTGCAATGACCTGCCCATCTGCATGAACGCTTAGGTAGTGTGGATGCCAACCCGTGCCTTCGCCGACGCTGCGCGACTGCTCCAACGCAGACAGGAAACGGTGCGTCGTAAAGGGGTCTGCCGGATGACCACCATCCGTGGTTTCCGGGCAGGCGCAGGCATCCCAGTCTTGTGCGGCAATACCGTCAAGCGCCTGATGTGTGCGAATTTCAACCATTGTGCCTGTCACGGGATCATTGGGCCGCAGAGCGCATCACAGGTCAAGCCGCGTAGCCTTCAAACGTCACGTTGTCAGCGATCTTGCGGGCGTCAATCTCGACCTCTTTTGATCGAACGGTCCAGCAGAGAACCGGAACGCCACGCGCCTTCAGACGGGCAACGGCAGCGCTGTGCAGGTCGTTTACGTCATGGCTGATGAAGCTTGCGCCAACACGATCAAAATCCGGGATATCGCGCAGATACCGGCGCGTCGCGGCGGGCAGCAGCGTGTTCTTTTTCTGTTGAAACGCCTCGGTCGTCAGGCCAAGCGGGCGACCCGTGTTGTGGTTGCCAAAGGCGGCCACTGAATGGGGGTTGAATGACATCACGGCGACATCGCCCTCATAGTCTTTCAAGGCAATTGCGGTGGCGTGTTCCAGCGCGCCGACACGTGGTCCCATGGCGCCGTCCTGATCCTTCAGCTCGACCAGCAAAGGGACACGCCCAGCGACGATCGCCAGCACCTCTGCGAAACTTGGTATGCTTTCGTCGCCATGCAGAAGCGTCATTTTCGCAAGATCATGTGCGGCTCGCTGCTGGATTGCGCCGGCCTCACCGGTCAGGCGCTTCAGGTCATAGTCGTGAAAAACCATAGCCTGAGCGTCTTTTGATAGTTGCAGGTCAAGCTCGATCCCGTAGCCATGTTCGATCGCAGCGCGGATTGCGGCACGCGAGTTTTCAGGACGGCCCGCGCCGATATCGTGATAGCCGCGATGGGCAATCGGGCGCGACAGAAAGCTGTCGGTCAGGGGGATCGGCGCGTCGGTCATCTGATCTGGAAGATGCCTTCGATTTCGACCGCGACGCCGAAGGGCAAGCTGGCGGCCGATACGGCGGAACGCGCATGGCGGCCTGCGTCGCCCAGGGCTTCGACCATGAAATCAGAGGCGCCATTGATCACTTTGGGTTGATCGCCAAACTCGGCGGTCGAGTTGACGAAGCCCACAAGTTTTACGACACGCACCAACCTGTCAAGATCACCGCCACAGGCGGCCTTGACCTGCGCCAACAGGCTGATCGCGCAGCTGCGGGCGGCTTTGGCCCCATCTTCGGCGGTCATGTCGTCCCCCAGCTTGCCGGTCAAGAACGCGCCGTCCTTCATCGAGATCTGGCCTGATACATGCACAAGGTCGCCAACCTGAACATAGGGCACATAGTTTGCCGCAGGGGCAGGCGCGTCAGGCAGGGTGACGCCAAGATCGGCAAGACGGGTTTCATAAGCGCTCATGTTGCGTCCTTTTTTGTTGAACTGCCGCGCAGCGGGTCTGCACAGACGCTAGCCCGGCTTGGCGCACCAGAAAAGGGTGAAAGCGACCCAAGACGGCCCGGTTTCGACTGACCTTTGCGCCGACAGACAAGGGTCAGCTTTCGCGCAGGGCCTTGTTGAAATAGTCTGACAGGGGCTGCACTAGATAGGATAGCGGGCTGCGATCCACCGTTCGGATGAAAGCGGATACCGGCATGCCGGGAATCAACACGGCACCAGTCGGAAGGCGCGCAATCTCGCCTTCGTCCAGTTGGATTTCGGCCCGATAAAAGCTGCGCCCGGTCGTGTCATCTGAAAACGCGTCGGCTGAGACTTTGACCACGTGCCCCAGAAGATCAGGGGCTTCGGCACTGTCAAACGCGGGGAATTTCAGGTTCACTTGCTGGCCAATGAAAACCTGATCCACATGGATCGGATCAACCTGTGCTGCGATGACCAAGGGCCGATCCTGAGGCACGATATAAAGCACCGGCTGCGCGGGTTGAATGACCGAGCGTTCTGCATAGACCTGCATGCCATGAACCACGCCCGACAGCGGCGCCCGGATATCAAGCCGGTCAAGCTGTTCGGCGATGCTGCGTCGTTGTTCGGCAAGTTCAAGCGTGGTCGCCTGAAGATCGCGCAGATCGGTGATCGCTTGTTCGCGCCGTTCGGTGCCAAGGGCGAGCACTTGAAGTTCGGTTTCGGTCACGCGCACTTCGGCCTCAGCCTTTGCGGCGGCAATCTCGCCCAACCGGCCCAGAAGACCGGCCTCTTCACGCTGCAACGCCAACACGCGCGACGCTTGCGCCAGCCCTTTCTGAAGCAGCGTTTGTTGGTTGGTCAGCTCTTCGCGGATCAGGGCAAGTTGTTGGTCCAGGGCGATGCGCTGGGCCACAAGTCCTTCGATCTGCTGCTCAACCTGAGCTTTGCGTTTTTGCAGTTGTTCGACCTGCGACGCCAAGGTGACGCGCCGCGATTCAAACAAGCGGGTCTGACCGTCCATCAAGGCGCGCACCTCGGGCCGGTTGCGCGCGCGGGTTTCCAGAGCTTCGGGAAAGGCGAGCGCCTCTGTGCCGTCGCGTTCAGCTTCCAATCGCGCCTCGCGCGCCAGCAGTTCAAAATACTGACCGTCGATGATGGTCAGTTGCGAGGCCAGCCGAGATGGGTCCAGTTGGACCAGCAAATCGCCTGCGGACACGATGTCCCCATCTTCGACCCGAATGGATGTGACGACGCCACCATCCGGATGCTGGACAACTTGTCGGTTCTGGTCGACCTCGACCTGTCCCGAAGCAACGATGGCACCGGCAAGGCGGGTGGCGACAGCCCATGTGCCGAACCCGCCGACCAGAACAAGCAAGGCGACAAAGCCTACAATCAGTGGCGCACGTGCGGAATAGGTTTTGTCTGCCATCAACTGATCCCGCCTTTGCCCTGCGCCGTCTGAATTTGCTGCGCGTTCTGAACATGGGCTTGCAGCACTTCGTCACGTGGGCCAAATCCTTTGACCATGCCGCCGTCAAGCACCATAAGCAGCTCGCATTCCTGAATGGCGGCTGGACGGTGCGCCATGATCAGCACCGCTCCGCCGCGCGCCTTGACCTGCCGGATCGCGGTGTTCAGCGCCCGGGTGCCGATGTTGTCGAGGTTGGAGTTCGGCTCGTCCAGCACCAGCACCGCCGGGTCACCGTAAAGCGCGCGCGCAAGCCCGATACGCTGCATTTGACCGCCGGACAGGATGCTGTCGCCCGGCGAAACCAGCGTGTCATATCCATCGGGCAAGGACAGGATCAGCTCATGCGCGTCGGCCAGCCGGGCGGCAGCGACCACTTGGGCCGGGTCCGGTTCCAGATCAAGCCCTGCGATGTTCTCGGCGATGCTTCCGCCAAAAAGCTGAACGCGCTGGGGAAGATAACCAAGATAGCGTCCCAGTGCTTCGGGCGTGTAGTGATCCAGCGCCGCACCATCCAGTCGGACGGTTCCGCCAGACGGCGTGACCACGCCCGTGATGACGCGCGCAAGCGTCGATTTGCCGGCGCCCGAGGGGCCGATGATGCCAAGCGCCAGTCCGGGCTTTACTTCGAAGGTTACGCTGCGGAGCACGGCCTGACTTTTCCCCGGCGGAAACACGGTGACGTTTTCAGCCCGCAGATGAGCGGTCGGACGGGGCAATTCGGTGCGTCGATCGTCCAGCGGCACTTCGGCCAGCAGAACACCAAGTCCAGCCCAGCCTGTGCGCGCTCGTTGGATCAGCGGCCATTGGTTGATTGCCATATCAACGGGCGCAAGCGCGCGCCCCAAAAGGATCGAACCGGCAATCATCGCTCCCGGTGAGATTTCGCCCTGTAGGGCCAGATAAGCGCCCAAACCCAACATTGCCGATTGCAGAAACTGGCGAAATGTCTTCGAGATCGTTGAGAACTGCCCCTGAAGGTCAGCTGCCCGCACGCTTTGGTCCAGGGCTGAAGACCGCGCCTTGTGCCACCGTTGGTAGGCCGCACCCGACATGCCAAGTGCGCGCACCATTTCGGCTTCGGTTCGCAGTTGTTCGGCCATCTGGTCGGCTTTCATCGTCGCCGTCGTCGCCAATGTCACGGGCGCCTTCGTCAAAATCTGGTTCAGCGCCGTGATCGCAATCAGAATTGCGCCCCCGACAACCGCAAGTATGCCCAGCCACGGGTGGAAAATCGCGATGGCAAACAGGAAGATGGGGGTCCACGGTATGTCGAATGCGGCCGTGATGACCGGGCTCGACAGAAATTTTTGGATCGCCTCAAGGTCGCGCAAACCTGCTGTTGCGATCTGCTGGTTCGGACCCGGTGGGGCCCGGCGCAACACGGCCGAAAAGACGCGTTCGTCCAGCCCCGACTGGAACTGCGCGCCGACCCGCGCCAGAATGCGCCCGCGCGCATAGTCCAGAAAGCCCATCATTGCGAACAGAAACCCCATCAATATGGTTAGGGCAATCAGGGTCGCTTCGGACCGGCTGCCGAGCACGCGATCATAGAGCTGCAACATGTAGAGCGGCGCCGTCAGCATCAACAAATTAACGAATACCGAAAAGAGCGCGACGCTCCACAACAGGCCACGCGCCTTGCGGCGCACAGCGCGCAATTCTTCCAACCCGCGTTCGTGTTCAGTTTCCTGCATACCCATCAATCCGCATGTTCACCTGCTTTTCAGACCTTAAGGATAACCCTTCTGGTGTCGGCGAGAATCTGCCTGTAGAGTGTCGCCAATTAGTCACATCGAATGGCTGCCAAACTGTTAACATCTGTGCATTGAGACTTCATCCATTATGTGTGACCAACGCCAAGTGAAACTGCCAAAATCAACGATTGCCAACGTGAAAATTTTTAACGCCAAATCCCTCCCGGCAGTGGCCGGTATCGCTTTGATGTCGCTTGGAGCCTGTGCGAAGGCACCAGCCCCATCAGGATATGATGACCCGCACGAGGTGAAGAACCGACGCACCCACGCAGCAAACGTGGATTTGGACAAGATTTTTGTCTCGCCGGCATCCAATGCTTACGGCGAAGTCCTGCCCCGGCCTGCGCGCGATGCGGTCGAACTGTTTTCCGACAATGCCGGACTTCCAGGCGTCGTGGCGAACAATATCCTTCAGGGCAACATCGAAGACGCCGCCCACAACGCTGTGCGCTTCTTGTTCAACAGCACGTTTGGCCTGTTGGGTATCTTCGATGTCGCGACCGATATCGGACTGGAAGAGCGTAAAAGCGACTTCGGGGAAACCCTGCATGTCTGGGGCGCGCCGGAGGGCGACTATGTGGTGCTGCCCTTCTTTGGTCCCTCGACCGAACGTGATGGTTTCGGCATATTGGTTGATTTTGTGCTGAACCCGCTAAGCCTGGCCTTGCCGACTGAGGTCAAGCACCTACCCAAGGCCGCGTATGTCCTGTCAAAATTTGGTGATCGCTACGCCTTTGGCGATACGATCGACGAATTTTACTATAGTGAAAGTGGCTACGAATTGATGCAGCTCTACTATCTGGATTCGCGCCGGTATGAACTGGGTATCGAAGTCGAAGACGACGAACTTGAGGATATTTATGATGCATATGATGGGTAACCGAACGTCACTGACACGTCGCGCCGTCCTGGGCGGAATCGGCGGGTTGTGTGTCTTGGCGACTTTTCCGGGCCGAGCCATGGCCGCAATCACGGCAGACAAGGCGGAAAGCCTGATTGGCAAAGTGGTCAGCGACATCAACGCGATCATCAATTCGGGCACTTCAGAAAGCGCCATGATTCAGCGTTTCGAAGGCGTGTTTGCGAAATACGCTGACGTGGATTTCATTGCGCTGTCTGCCCTTGGGCCGGATGGCAGGTCTGCCAGCGCCGCGCAGAAAAGCGCTTTCGTCAAGGCGTTCCGCAGCTATATCGCGCGCCGGTATGGCAGCCGGTTCCGCGAATTCGAAGGCGGTCGTATCGATGTCGTCAGCTCGAAAACGGTGAAGAGCCGCTTCGAGGTGCTGACAAAGACACAGCTGAAGGGCAAGTCACCCTTCGACGTTGTGTTCGTCGTGTCCGCAAAGAACGGCAAATTCATTGACATGCAGGTCGAAGGCATTTCGATCGTGAAGTCTGAACGCAAGGAAATCGGTGCGATGCTGGATCGGCGCAAAGGCGATCTGAACCAGTTGATCGCGGATCTTCAAGCGGGCTAAGCCGACTTGAAATCGAGAAGAACACACCCCCACGCGCCGCGTTGGGGGTGTTTTTTTGTTTTGGGTCCTGTGCGGCTCGTGACTAGTTTTTCTGGCCAAAGATCGACCGCAGTACGCCGATAAAGGCGTCCTCGACCGCTTCTTGCACGGTTTGCCCACCTTGACGCCCGTTGTCTTGGAACAGGCCGCCGTTTCGACCGTCCGAAGTCATGACATCGCCATCAAAGCGCGGAGCGCTGCCCGGGCGGATCATCGGAAGCGGGCTTGGCACAAGCTCTGACTGGATGCGCACCATCGCCTCGTGCCACATCTCGGCGGGCAGTCCGCCGCCGGTGACGCCTTTCAAGGGAGTGTTGTCGTCATAGCCCATCCATACACCCATCACATATTCCGCGGTGAACCCAATAAACCACGCATCGCGGGACGAGTTCGTGGTGCCGGTCTTGCCTGCAATCTCTAGCCCGTCGATCTTTGCGCGACCACCGGTGCCGGCTTCGACCACGCGGCTCATCATATAGACCAGTTGTTGGGCTGCCTGTTGCGAAATCACGCGTTCGCCAATGCCGCCAGATTGCGTCATCAGCGGATCGTTTTCGCCGACAAGGCTAAGTTCTGTCAGGCCGTAGGGAATGACCGCGGACCCGCCGTTCAGAATGCCCGCAAAGGCCCCCGTGGTTTCAAGCAAGGTGCTTTCCGACGCGCCCAATGCCAACGCAGGCCCAGCGGCCAGATCGCTTTCAATGCCGAACATCGACGCGACACTACGCACCGCTTCCAGCCCCACATCTTCGGCCACTTTCACGGCGGGGATGTTCAGTGACCGGGCCAAAGCCTCGGTCAGGCTGACATTGCCATAGTGTTTGCGGGTATAGTTTTTGGGGCACCATTCGCCCGATCCGGGGACGTTTACGCAATAGGGTTCATCCAATATGAAATCATCCCAGCGATAGCCCATGTCCAACGCAGCCGCATAGACGAACGGTTTGAAGGCGGACCCGGTCTGGCGCTTGGCCTGCGTCGCCCGGTTGAAGGCACCTGTCACCTTGGTTTCACGCCCACCGACCATACCGCGCACGGCACCGTCTGAGCTCATCACCACAATCGCGGCTTCGGCTTTGGACCCGGACGAAACCTTGGTTGCAAAAATTTCGGCCATCGCGTCTTCCGCGGCGGTCTGGATGCGAGGGTCAAGCGTGGTCTTGATGATCACATCCTCTGTGGTCTTGCGCGTCAGAAAGGCAGGCAGGTCGCCCATGATCCAATCCGCGAAATAGCCGCCAGCTTGCGCTTTCGCGGCCCTCGACAGGGTTGCAGGGGCGGCTTGGTATTTCGCCGTTTCAGCGTCGCTCAGATAGCCCTGTTCGTTCATCAGGCGCAGCACGGTCGCTGCGCGATCCTGCGATCGCTTGAGGTTCGCAGTCGGCGCATAGATCGACGGTTTGGGCAGCATGCCCGCCAGCATTGCGGCCTGCGCCGGGTTCAGATCCGATGCCGGGATCGCGAAATACCGCTGGGCGGCCGCGTCAAACCCGTGCGACCCGGCGCCAAGATAGGCGCGGTTCAGATAGATCGTCAGGATCTCGTCTTTCGAGAACTTGGCCTCTAGCGCCAAGGCATAAATGGCTTCTTTGATTTTGCGCCGAAGCGAACCTTGCCGGCAATCCGCCTCATAGGCCGCTTCATTTTTCCACTGGTCGGGATCGTAGGGGACACCAAGGCAAAGCAGCTTTGCCACCTGCTGTGTCAACGTTGACCCGCCATGTCCGGACAAGGGTCCGCGCCCTTCGCTCAGGTTGATGCGAACGGCGCTGGCAATGCCGCGCGGGCTTAGACCAATGTGACCATAAAAGCGTTTATCCTCGCTTGCCACGACGGCGTTTTTCAGATCCGGGCTGACCGTTTGTGTCGTGATCGTGCGACCGCGCTGGTCGCCGCGCCAGGCATAGACCGCGCCGTAGCGGTCGAGGATCGTCACCGACCCCTTTGCGCGTCCGTCCAATAGCGCGTTCAGCTCCGGTATGGTCGAGGCGAAATAGAACACCGCGAGCCCGACGATCAACGCCACGACGACAGCCGCCTTCCATGTCAGACGCCAGATCAATCGCACGACCCAACCGATCAGGAAAATCGGCCAGCCAAGAATGCCCTTGGGACGTTGTGTGCGCCGTGTGCGTTTGGGCGCGGATTTGCGCGCCTTGCGCCGCACGGGCTTTTTCGCCGCCGGTTTCTTGGTCGAATAGCGTTTATCTGCCACCAATTTGGGGCGCTTTGGGCCGGATGGGCTCATGATACTGGTTCCGCGTCTGCTCGGTCGATCCAAATTAGCGAATCGTTTTCCTAGAGTGTAGCCCGTTCGACCGGGTCCTGCGACTTTTCGCGTTGTTCAAAAATTAGGCAGACCATTGTGCAGCCGCAGCATTTTTTGCGCAATGCCAGTTTTAGAGGTCGGCGAACCTCTGCCATCTCTATCCTTTATCCCTTCTTGCCCCGCTGAATGACCTCATAGGGCGCGCCTTATCAAGCGCGCCGTGGATGTCGGACAGAAAGGAAAAGGTTGTGAAGCTGATCATAGCAACGATCAAACCGTTCAAACTGGAAGAGGTGCGCGAAGCGCTGACCTCGGTCGGGGTGACGGGGATGATGGTCACTGAAATCAAAGGGTTCGGCGCGCAGTCGGGTCATACCGAAGTTTATCGCGGCGCAGAATACGCCGTGAATTTCCTGCCAAAACTGAAATTGGAAATCGTCGTGGGCGACGATCTGGCCCCTGACGTGGTCGAGACGATCGCGAAGTCAGCACATACCGGCAAGATCGGCGATGGCAAGATTTTCACTTTGGATGTTGGCGACGCTTTGCGCGTGCGCACCGGCGAAACCGGCTTGAACGCCCTTTGAGCGCGCGAAAGGAATGAAAATGACACGTAAATTTGCACTTACAACGGCCCTGCTGGCAACCATGCCCGGTTTGGCTATCGCGCAAGAGGTGAGCGGCGAGGCCGCAGCCCATACGCAGTTTATCCTGACATCGGTACTGTTCCTTTTGGGCGGTGTGCTGGTCTTCTGGATGGCGGCCGGGTTCGCCATGCTAGAGGCCGGTTTGGTCCGCTCCAAGAACGTGACCATGCAGCTGACCAAGAACATCGCGCTCTTTTCCATCGCGGCAATCATGTATTGGCTGGCAGGTTACGGGATTATGTATCCCGGCGATTGGTTGGTCGAAGGCTGGCTGGGACCGTTCTTCGCCGTGACCTCGCTTGATCCGGTTGGTGTTGCTGCGGAAGCCGTGGACGTCGGTTATGCCTCGGGCGCATCGGACTTCTTCTTCCAGTTGATGTTTTGCGCGACAACGGCCTCGATCGTGTCCGGCACCTTGGCAGAGCGCATCAAGCTGTGGCCCTTCCTTGCCTTCGTCGTCGTGCTGACCGGCTTCATCTATCCGATTGAGGCAAGCTGGCAGTGGGGCGGCGGTTGGTTGTCGGAGGCCGGTTTCTCGGACTTTGCAGGCTCGACTCTGGTGCACGCTGCGGGTGGCTTTGCCGCTTTGGCTGGCGCCCTGATCCTTGGACCGCGTCTTGGCAAATACAAAGACGGCCGCACAATTCCGATGCCGGGGTCCAACCTGACACTTGCAACGCTTGGCACGTTCATCCTGTGGCTGGGTTGGTTTGGCTTCAATGGCGGCTCGCAACTGGCGATGGGCACGATCTCGGATGTCTCGGACGTGGCGCGCATCTTTGCCAACACCAACATGGCGGCCGCGTCCGGTGCCATCGTGGCAATGGTGATGACACAGCTTTTGTTCAAAAAGGTCGACCTGACGATGACCTTGAACGGTGCGCTGGCAGGGCTGGTGTCAATCACTGCCGAACCGCTGGCCCCGTCACTGTTCCAGTCGCTGATCATTGGCGGCATCGGGGGTGCGATTGTGGTCTTCGTGGTCCCCCTGCTGGACAAATTGAAGATCGACGACGTGGTTGGTGCGATCCCGGTTCACCTTGTGGCGGGCTTCTGGGGCACGTTCATCGTGGCTTGGACCAACACCGACGCCAACTTCGGCACCCAGATCATGGGCTTTCTTGCCATCGGCATCTTTGTCTTCGTGGTCAGCTTCATCTTCTTCGGGGTCATCAAGGCCACGATAGGCCTGCGGGTCAGCGAAGAAGAGGAAGTCAACGGGCTGGACATGGCCGAACTGGGCATGGAAGCCTACCCGGAATTCACCAACGGGTAAGACAATAAACGCCGGGGGACAAACCCCCGGTCCACGCTGGCCGCGCAAATGCCAAGGCCAACAGGGTGGAAAAGGGGGCTGGAAGGTCCCCTTTTCTTTTTGTTTTGACTGCGAACGCTTTCTTGAACGACTGGATTGAGGCCAAGGGCGGATACGGATTTCCGGCGGCTGCTCGGTAAGGTATACTCCTTGGAGTGGAGGTGCGCAGATATGGCAGATATTTTGACACCCGAAGAGCGCCAGGAACTTCTAATCCCGTTGGGTGAAGCCGGATGGGGAGCGGTCCCGGACCGTGATGCAATCCGGAAAGTATATATCTTCCCTAATTTTGTAGAGGCGTGGGGCTGGATGTCCCGCGTAGCGATCTGGTGTGAAAAGTGGAACCATCACCCGGAATGGCTTAATGTCTATCGCACTGTCGATGTCACCTTGGCGACACATGATGTCGACGGTCTAAGCAATCTGGATATTAAGCTGGCGAAGAAAATGGACGCCCTCGCGGAGGCATCGAGCGGTGCAAGCTTTCAATCCGACCGTTCGGAGCCAATCGCCTGTCTGTGCAATCTGGACGCACGCGGTTGAGAACCAAGCGTTCAAAGCCTGATCGCAACAAGCTGAACCGGGCTCGCGCTTGGTATGCTGGACGGCGGCGCGGTCAATAGCGAAAGGCTGAACCGCTGAGAAACGGCTGGGGCCTAAACCCCAACCTTTACAATCGCCTCTGCCAGCAGGGGCACGGTCTCTTCATTCAACCCAGCAATGTTCATCCGCGAGTCGCCCACCATATAGATGCCATGATCAACACGCAGGGCCTCGACCTGTTCGGGTGTGGCGCCAAGGCGCGAGAACATGCCGCGGTGATCGGCGATGAAGCCGAAGCGGTCCGAGCCTGTGCGCGCGCGTAGCTCTCCTGCCAACGCCTCACGCAGGGACAACATGCCTTTGCGAACGTCCTCTAGTTCAGTCATCCACTCGGCTTTCAGCCCCTCATCCTCAAGGATCATGGTGACAAGGCGTGCACCGTGATCGGGCGGGAAGCTGAAATTCTGGCGGTTCAGGTGGGTCAGGTTCTGCTGCGTGATGCCAGCCTGCTCGGCGTTGTCCGAGATGCAGGTCAGAAGCCCGGTCCGCTCGCGGTAGATGCCGAAGTTTTTCGAGCAGCTGGCCGCGATCATAGCCTCGGGCACTGTCTGCGCGATCAGGCGGACACCGGCGGCGTCTTCCTCCAGCCCGTCACCAAATCCCTGATAGGCGATGTCGATTAAAGGGGTTGCGCCCTTATCAACGATCAATGCGGCGACCTCTTTCCACTGGGGCAAGGTCAGGTTCGCACCGGTTGGGTTGTGGCAGCAGCCGTGCAGCAGCACCGCGTCACCTGCCTTGATGGCTTTCAGGTCTTCCATCATCCCGTCAAAATCAACCGCGCGGCTTTCATTGTCGAAATAGCGATACTCGGCCATCTTCATGCCCAGATGCTTGATGATCGACGGGTGGTTCGGCCATGTGGGCGCCGACAGCCAGATCGTGGCATCGGGCGACGCCATCTTGATCAACTCGACCGCTTGGTGGATCGCGCCAGTGCCGCCGGGCTGTGCGGCCATCGACAGGCGGTCAGCATCGACGCAATCGCCCAGCACCAGATTTGACAAAGCGCGCCCGAAAGCGGGATCTCCGGCCAGTCCGGTATAGGATTTTGTGCTTTCGAGATCCCACAACACCTTCTCGGCCGCCTTAACGGCACGCATCACCGGGGTCACGCCTTGCGCGTTCTTGTAAACACCGACGCCAAGGTCGATCTTACCGTCGCGCGGGTCTTCGCGGTATTGCTGCATCAGCGCCATGATCTTGTCTTTTGGCTGAGCTTTCAGCTTGGCGAACATTGTCTATTCTCCTGTTTCGACCTGTAGGTCGTTATACATACCCCATTCGGACCAGCTGCCGTCATAAATCGCATGGCGGTCATGGCCAATGCGCTCCAACGCCAGAGCAAGGATCGCGGCGGTGACCCCTGATCCGCAGCTAAGGATTGCGGGTTTTTCCAAGTTGACGGCTGCCGCTTCGAACGCTGCGCGGGTGGCTTCGGGGCTTTTCATCGTGCCGTCTGGGTTCAGAATATCACCGAAAGGCACGTTCTTCGAGTTCGGGATGTGACCCGACCGCAAACCTTCGCGCGGCTCGGGTGCGATGCCGCGAAAGCGATCTGACGACCGCGCATCAAGGATCTCGTAATCGCCCAGTTTCGAGGCCGCGGCGACCTGTGTCACGTCTTTCACCATATGAGCCTGCCGCACCACGGTCATGTGGCGGTCACGGACAACGGGTGGCATGTCTTCGACCGGGTGCCCTTCGGCCTGCCATTTCGGGAAGCCACCGTCCAGAACTGCAATGTCCTTGTGCCCCATCAGGCGGAACATCCACCAAACACGGGCAGAGGAAAACAGACCCATGCCATCATAAACCACAATCTGGTGACCATCCCCAACGCCCATGGCCCGCACCCGTGACATGAATTTTTCCACCGGGGGCATCATGTGCGGCAGGTCAGACCGCAGGTCGGCGATCTCGTCGATATCGAAATATCGTGCACTCGGGATATGCGCCGCATCGTATTCGGCGCGCGCGTCCCGACCCATGTCGGGCATATACCAACTGGCATCCAGGATGCGCAGGTCTGGGTCTTTCAGATGCTTGGCAAGCCAGTCGGTCGAAACCAGCGTTTTCGGGTCGCTATGCGGCATGACTTTCCCTCCGGTCAGTTTGCCATATCTGCCTAGTGCGCAAGGCAAGGTTTCGCAAGACTGCGCGCGCAAACATGTCAAACCCGGCATGAAAAACGGGGGGCACTGCCCCCCGGTTTCCGCGATTACATCCGTTTGGTGGTTTTTTACTTGGCCATCATGTTGCGGATGACGCCGACAATCGCCAGAACCACGCCGCCGCCCACGCCACCCGAGGCGACCTGACCAAGGATTGCGCCGATATCGAGCCCGCCTGCACCGGCCGCGTCCGCCACGCCACCTGCGCCCAGCATCGACAGGATCGTGCCGCCAAGGCCGCCGCCCACGATCCCCGAAATCGAGTTGATCAACGTGCCTTGGTTCAAGTTTTTCAACAACCCGCCGGCCACGTTGCCGCCAACAGCCCCCGACACAAGATTGATAAGCAGTGCTTCCATGTTCTGTTCCCTTTTCCAACGGGCTTTGTTCATTTCGTTGCCCGAACAGCCCTTTTCCCAGCACAGGCATCAGAGCACGCGGGACCAAGCCCGATTAAGGGGAAAGTTGCGGGGGTGTCCCCCTTATCTTGCCGTCACTCAGCGGTGGGCGCCCGCCTCAACGCATCATCCAGAGCTTCACGAAAACGCGCTCTGTCGGCCTTGGAAAACGCGCGCCCCCCGCCTTGCCGAAACGGGTCGGCTGCCCGCAGGTCCGTCATCAGATCGCGCATCGCCAACTGTTCGCGAACATTGGCTTGGGTGAAGCGCTCACCATTGTGACGCAGGACTTGGGCGCCGGCTTCGACGCATTTGGCGGCCAAGGGGATGTCTCCGGTCACCACGACATCGGCCGGCCCGGCACGATCGGCGATCCACATGTCAGCGACATCCGGTCCGTCGGGAACATAGATCATTTCGACAAGTGGGTTTTGCGAAGGGCGCAGCCCCCCGTTCGAGACCAGCAAGAGCTTGGTTTTGTGGCGCGTGGCGACGGCCTCGGCCTCGGATTTGACCGGGCAGGCATCGGCATCGACATAGACCACCATCGCCGCTTAGGCCCAGAGCGCTTCAGCGTGGAAGGCGATATGGTCTTCCATGAAGCTCGACACAAAGAAATAGCTGTGGTCATAGCCCGGTTGCAGTCTGAAGTTTGCCTGTTGGCGGTGGCGGGCGATGGCGTGGGCCAGGGCTTCGGGTCGAAGAAGGTCGACAAACTGGTCTTTGGTGCCGGTGTCGATCAGCATCGGACCGTCAAAGCCGCGCTGCGCCATCAACAGGCTGGCGTCGTAGGCGCTCCAATCGGCGTCGTCTTCATCGCCCAGATAAGCCTCGAATTGCTTGCGGCCCCAATCGGAGGCGATCGGGTTGCAGATCGGGGAAAAGGCCGACACGGACCGAAACCGTTCGGGCAGGGTCATTGCAATGGTCAGTGCGCCGTGACCACCCATCGAATGCCCGGTGATGCCCTGACGCTCGGGGTCCAGCGCGAACTTGTCAAAGACAAGCGCGGGCAGGTCTTCGGTCACATAATCCCACATCTGGAACTGTGCAGCCCACGGGTCTTGGGTGGCGTTCACGTAAAAGCCTGCGCCTTGTCCAAGGTCATAGTCTTCGTCATCAGGCACATGATCGCCGCGCGGGCTGGTGTCGGGAAAGATCAGGGCGATACCCTGTTCCGCCGCCCACCCCTGCGCCCCCGCTTTGGTCATGGCGTTTTCATGAGTGCAGGTCAGGCCAGACAGATACCACACAACCGGCACAGGGCCATCTTGTGCCTCGACCGGTTGAAACAGCCCGAAGGTCATGTCTGTGCCGGTTGCCGCTGACGCATGGCGATAGACCCCTTGAGTGCCTCCAAAGCAGGCGTTTTCAGAGAGTGTTTCCATCTGGCTGGTCCTTTCTGACATGTCTGGATGAGCTAACTAGACACGGGGCGACAAGGCAATGGGGAATGCGCGGATAAAGAAGCAGATCATCCCCACTGACCAGAACACACCGCCCAGGTAATAGAAATGTGCAGGATCGCCGGTCCAGTCCGCAGTGACGCGCAGCACCGCACCGATATGTAGAAAGTTCAGGAAGACACGGTCAAAGCGATTGCCCTCGATCGGGCGGCCAGAATGTCCCAGAAGCGCGCGCAGCATGACGATGACGGTAATCGTTCCGATCGCCCCCACACCAAGTGCGTGATGAACCTGACCGATATTTGCCACATCCGTCAGCGACGCCATTGCCAAAAGCGCCATCGACAGCGGCAGCCACGCATAGCCTGCGTGCTGCGCAAACAAGAGCGGCTCAGACGTCACCGCAAAGCCGCGCCACCGCGACAGGCGCAGCGCAAGGGCGATGGTGGCCAGCGCGGCAAGTATGCCCGTCGCGGTCTGGGCACCAAGAGTGATCCAGCTTGCCGCCGCAGCAGCACTTAGCCCGATGGCGGCTTGATCAACGGGGCCGAAGGCTGCGGGCAGGTTGTCTTCACCACGCTTTTTCAGCCAGTTGCGACTGAACGCAGGGGTCACGCGGCCCCCAATGTGAACCATCAGCACAAAGGCCAACGCGAACCCCATGGTCAGGCCAAGCTCGGCATCTGCCATCAGAAAAATAGCCTGCGCCAGCCCCATACCAAGCACGACCAAAGCGACGATATAGTTGCGACGGTTTCGCGCGGCGATCAGCTCGCGCAGGGCCAGAAGGGCCACGATGGGAAGAAACGCCAAGGCGACAGTATGAGACAGAGCGCCTTCGGGCGCGGCAAACATCGCGATACGGGCGGTCAGCCACAGGGCAAACAAACCCGCCACTGATTTCGGCCCCAAGGCAGGGCGACCAGCCCAATTGGGGATTGCTGTGAACAAGAACCCGGCCAGAGCTGCGGGAAGATAGCCCCACAGCATCTCGTGCTGGTGCCAGAGCAACGGGTCGTTCATCCGCTCTACCAGTCCGGCATGATAGATCAGCCAGATCGGAATGGCGGTGCCGGCGAACAGCGCGGTGAATGGGAAGAACAGGCGATATGCGCCGGTCAGTAGCGTCATGGGATAATCCAGGCAAGAATGGCGGAGACGGTTAGAATTGAAGCCAAAGTCGAAATCAGGATTGATGCCGAGACGCGCTGAGGGGCCACGCCATAGTGCTGCGCCAAGATATAGACATTGCCCGCCACCGGCAGACCCGCAGCAGCGACCATCACGGTGGCGGCAAAGGGCTCTACGTCAAATACGAAAAAGGCCAATACACCCACGGCCAAAGGGTGCAGGATCAACTTGGCGAAGGACAACCATGCCGCAACGCTGACCCGCTCGGCTGATTTGGCGGCGAGGGATGCGCCGATGGCGAACAGAGCACCGGGGGTCGAGGCGCCGGACAAGATGTCCAGAAATCGGTTGACCGGTTCGGGCAAGGCCCAACCTGACGCTGACCATGCAAAGCCAAGCGCCATCGAGACGATCATCGGGTTGGTGATCAAACCCTTGGCAACTGTGCCCAACACGGCCGGGCTGACCCGCCCGTCACGTGATCCGGTGATCAGGATGACGATCAGACTGCCAAACAGGAACAAATCAACGGCAAGCACCAGCATGACAGGGCCAACGGCAGCTTCGCCCATCAACAGCGCGAGCATCGGCACGCCCAGAAATCCGGTGTTGCCGATGACCGCGCATTGGGCTTCGACGGCCGCTTCTTCAAGCCCGCGCTTGCGCAATAGCGCGACGGTCGTGGCCAGCAGATAAACCGCCCCGCCACCAAGCGCATAGGCCCAGATAAAGGGCCAAGAGATGACCTCGGACAAGCTCAGGTTGGCCGCAAAGCGAAACAACATCGCTGACAGGGCGAAGTAGAACACAAAACGTGTCAGATAGGCGGTTGCCTCGGGCGGGAAAAACCCGCGAGCGGCGGCGCCGAAGCCCAGTCCGATGAGCGCGAAGAAGGGCAGAGTTTGCAGCAAAACGTCGATCATGTTGCAGCCCTAGCATGGGGGATGGCGCTTGGCGAGATGTGCCTGCGTCGGGCCGGGTCTTGAAGATCGAATGGTGTTGGAATGGCCGCTAGGACGGGCCGAGAGGCGGCATGCGCTGGGCGGTTTTGCGGCTATCCGCCCCCGATAATCACCCCGGCTGCAAAGACCAATGCGCCGCCCACAACGACTTGCAGTGTGGCCCGCCAGAAGGGCGTTTGCATAAACCGGTTCTGGATCCACACAATTGCCCAAAGTTCGACGAAAACAACAAGAAGCGCGATGGTGGTTGCGGTCCAGAAATCTGTGATCAGATACGGCAATGCGTGCCCTAATCCGCCAAGCGTTGTCATGATCCCGGACGCAAACCCACGTTTCACCGGGCTGCCACGGCCAGAAAGCTCTCCGTCATCTGACGCCGCTTCGGTGAAGCCCATCGATATGCCCGCCCCGACGCTTGCGGCAAGGCCAACAAGGAAGGTCGTGTGCGTGTCGTGAGTCGCGAACGCGGTGGCAAAGATCGGCGCAAGGGTTGAGACAGAGCCATCCATCAATCCGGCCAGTCCCGGCTGAACCCAAGTCAGCACAAACTGGCGGTGCGCGTCGGCGTCCTCTTCCGATCGGGCATCGCCAGCAAGGTGCTCGGCTTCAAGTTGGCCAGCCACGTTGCCGTGATCGGCCTCGGCGGCGGCCAGATCCCCTAACAGCTTGCGCGTGCTAGCGTCGCTGGTGCGATCTGCTGCTTTGCGATAAAACTGTTCGGCTTGGCGCTCCATCTCGCGGGCTTCGCCGCGGATGGTTTCAAGACCAAGGTTTTCAACCAGCCAGACCGGGCGCCGGGCATAGAAGCCAGCAACATGTTCGCGCCGGATCAGCGGGATAACATCCCCAAAGCGCGACGTGTGCGCGTCGATCAGAAGGCGGCGATGTTCGTCCTCTTCCTCGGCCATGCCGTCGAAGACTTTTGCCGAAGCGGGAAAATCAGCGCGCAGGCTTTCCGCATACTGGCGATAAATCCGCGCGTCGTCTTCTTCGTTGGAAATGGCCAGCGCAAGGATTTCCTGTTCGGACAGATCCGAGAAACGACGACGATTTAGAGTGCCGGACAGCATGCAAGAGCTCCTAAATTAGAACGGTTCTAATTTAGGGAAAATGCAGCTTTATGCAACCCTGCATTTTGCCGCTGGAAAGGTCGCGCAAGGGTCGGGAAAACCCCTCCCTTGCGGCTCATTTTCGGACCGGATCAATACAGAACGACACCGCGGATGCTTTCGCCCGCATGCATCAGATCAAACCCTTTGTTGATGTCGTCCAGTCCCATCGTATGGGTGATCATCGGGTCGATCTCAATCTTGCCGTCCATGTACCAATCGACGATCTGCGGCACGTCCGTGCGACCGCGCGCACCGCCAAACGCCGTGCCGCGCCAGACGCGACCGGTGACCAGTTGGAAGGGGCGGGTGGAAATTTCAGCCCCGGCGGGCGCGACGCCGATGATGACGCTTTCGCCCCAACCCTTATGCGCGCTTTCCAACGCCGTGCGCATGACGCCCACATTGCCGGTGGCGTCGAACGTATAGTCTGCACCGCCGCCCGTCAGGTCGACCAAATGCGCGACCAGATCACCGTCGACCTTTGAGGGGTTCACGAAATGGGTCATGCCGAACCGGGTCGCCATGTCGACTTTGTTGTCGTTCAGGTCTACACCGACGATCTGATCCGCACCTGCAAGGCGCAGGCCCTGCAACACGTTCAGACCGATGCCGCCCAAACCAAAGACAATGGCGGTTGAACCGATTTCGACTTTGGCGGTGTTGATTACAGCCCCAATGCCCGTCGTCACACCGCAACCGATATAGCAAATCTTGTCGAAGGGCGCGTCCTTGCGCACTTTCGCCAGTGCAATCTCGGGCAGGACGGTGTGATTGGCGAAGGTCGAACAGCCCATGTAGTGCAGGATCGGCGTGCCATCCAGCATCGAGAACCGGCTGGTGCCATCGGGCATCAGGCCCTGGCCCTGGGTTGTGCGGATCGACTGGCACAGGTTCGTCTTCGGGTTAAGGCAGTATTCGCATTCGCGGCATTCCGGCGTGTAAAGCGGGATCACGTGATCGCCAACCTCAAGCGAGGTAACACCCGGCCCGACCTCGATCACGACGCCGGCCCCTTCGTGACCAAGGATTGCGGGGAAAAGCCCTTCGGGGTCAGCACCTGACAGGGTAAACAGATCGGTATGACAGAGGCCGGTGGCCTTGACTTCGACCAGAACCTCGCCCGCTTTCGGGCCTTCAAGGTTCACCTCCATGATCTCAAGGGGTTTACCGGCTTCGACGGCAACGGCGGCACGGGTGCGCATTGTGTATACTCCTGTTCAATCTAAGGGGTAGATTGCTGGAAAGAGGGCGCAGTTTCAACTGCTCAGCCGACGGGCTCTTGCCACATCACGACATTGCAGCGCAAATGGTGGGATGAGACACAGATATTTGACCCTGCCCATCATCGCCCTGCTGGCAGCGTGCCAGCCCGGTGCCCGCGATGAACCACGACCCGTTGATCTGACACCGCGTTGCGGGGCTGACCGACTGCGTGGTTTGATCGGTCAGGACGCCGCCACGTTGCGCGAGGTTGATCTGCCGCGCGTCACGCGTGTGGTGCGACCCGGCATGGCGCTGACCATGGATTATCGCCCGGACCGGCTGAACATCTCGATCGACGAAAATGGAATCATCGACCGCGTTTGGTGCACCTGAGCGCCCGATCCCAATGCCGCACAAAAAAGGCGGGAATGCCGCAAGGCGCCCCGCCTGATTAGGCTCAGCCGTCGCTGGCTTACTTGCGATAGTCGCGGTGACAGGCCTTGCAGGTGCCGCCAACTTGACCTAGCGCGGCGCCCAGAGATGCCGTGTCGGTGATGGTCGGTGCGCTTTTGGCTGCGACCACCATGTCTTCGGATTTCTTGACAAAGTCGTCGAAGTTTTCCCAGATGGCGGGCAATGCCTCGGTCGCGGGATCGGGTTCATTTGCTTCGAATTTCGCGGGGATCAGCACGCCTTTTTCAGCCATGATCGCCAACGCGGCGTTGGCCTTGTCCGCGTCAAACGGAATCTCGTTCTTGGCCATGCCGGCCAGCGTCTTCATGCCCCCACCAATGGCTTTCATCGTTTCCATTCGTTCGATTACGACGGGGTTTGTCGCGTCTTCGTGCGCCAGAAGTGGCCCGGCAAGCGGGGCGCTGGCTATCAGGGCAATCAATGTCGTTCTCAACAATTTCATCCGTAATCCTTTCGCGTCGAGGGCTGTATTCCAGCGATCTTACGCGGTGGCGTGGAAAATCAAAATGACAGGATTGTGATCGGCAGGTTTTGCAGGTCGCTGTGCCCTACAGGGCGTGGATGCCGCCCAGTATCATATCGGAAACCAGATCCGCGTATTCCTCGCGGCTTAGCCCTTTGCCGGGATGATTCCACATGTAATACCAGTTCAAAATTCCAAAAACCGACATGGTGACAGCGCGCAGATTGCGGTTGCCACTGAAGGCACCTGGAGCCTCTTTCTGCAGTGCCGCCCCCATCATTTCGATCAGCCGACGCTGTAGCGCAATCAATGGCGCCTGTTGTTCGGCTTCCAGAACCCCAAGGCTGTCAAGTTGAAGCTTATGTTCTGCATCGGCGCCCTTGTAGGCTTGCAGGATTGCCCGCACGAGCCCCCTAAGCCCATCAGTTTCGGGCGCAGCTTCTACCTGATTGACCAAGGTTGACAGGTGGGTGTCGAGGATATCGAACAGCAGCGCTTCCTTGCTGTCATAATAGTGATAGATCAGCGCTTTCGATACACCGCAATGCCTTGCCGCCGCCGTCATCGAGGCGCGGTCAAAGCCGTGTTCCGCGAAATAGGCAGCCGCCCCTTTGCGGATGGCCGAACGCTTTTCTTCGTGGTCGCGCGCGATCCCTCGTGGCATGCGCTACTCCTTCGGGCGGTTGTCGACGACCCTTACCGCTTTCCCTTCGCTGCGCGCAACCTTGCCACCTTCGGTGACATGCACCTTGGCGCTGACACCGACGTTGGATTTGATTTTGGCCGACAAGGTGCGTGCGGCTGCTTCAGCGCCGTCTTGCGACAGGCCGTCTGCCATTTCCACGTAAACATGCATTTCGTCCATGCGACCCGGGCGGACCAGCTCGATCTGGAAATGGGGGCTAAGGGCCGGCACATCCATCAACTGTTCTTCGATCTGGGTCGGGAAGACATTGACGCCGCGCAGAATGATCATGTCATCGGACCGCCCGGTGATCTTCTCCATCCGCCGCATGGAGCGCGCCGTTCCCGGCAAAAGGCGGGTCAGGTCACGGGTGCGGTATCGGATGATCGGGAAGCCTTCCTTGGTCAGCGAGGTGAAGACCAGCTCGCCCAATTCGCCATCTTCGACCACCTCGCCGGTGTCGGGGTTGATGATCTCGGGATAGAAGTGGTCTTCCCAGATGTGCAGCCCATCCTTGGTTTCAACGCATTCGTTGGCGACGCCCGGCCCGATCACTTCGGACAGGCCATAGATGTCGACCGCATGCATGTCGAAGGCGTCCTCGATCTCGCGGCGCATGTTGTTGGTCCATGGCTCGGCGCCGAAAATGCCGACCTTCAGCGGGCTTTTGCGTGGGTCCAGACCTTGCTTGGCGTATTCGTCCAGAATGGACAACGCGTAGGACGGCGTCACGGTGATACCATCGGCGCGGAAGTCTTCGATCAGACGCACCTGGCGTTGCGTCATGCCGCCGGACACCGGCACCACGGTCAGTCCCAACGCCTCGGCCCCGCCATGCACGCCCAGACCACCGGTGAACAGGCCATAGCCATAGGCGTTGTGCAGCACGTCACCGGGCCGCAGACCCGAGGCCCGCATGCAGCGCGCCACAACCGTGGACCACATCGCCAGATCGTTCTTGGTGTAGCCGACCACGGTGGGTTGCCCCGTCGTGCCCGAGCTTGCGTGAACGCGCGCAATCTCACCACGCGGGACGGCAAACAGGCCGAACGGATAGTTGTCGCGCAGGTCTTGCTTCACCGTGAACGGAAATTTCGCCAGATCCGAAAGCGATTTCAGATCATCCGGGTGCACGCCCGCGTCGTCAAAGCTTTTGCGATAGAACGGCACGTTGTCATAGGCATGTTTCAGCGACCATTTCATGCGCTTCAGCTGAAGTGCGGCGATTTCGTCGCGTGATGCGATTTCAATCGGGTCAAGGTCTTGCTTGCGAGGGGTCAGGTCTTTCATGTTGGTCCTCCGTCGGGGGCGCATGCCCGTCGCGTTTCAGCTGTCATCTTCAAAATGGGTGCCGGAAATTTGGCGTGAATGGCCGCGAAACTGCGCAATGACACGCCTGTCCGTGCCGGTGACCACGACATCATAGATCCCGGATCGACCAGTGCGACTGACCTCGGTCGCTTGTGCCACCAGTGTTTCGCCCAGCTTTGCCGGGGCCAGATAGGTGATCGAATTGTGCTGGGCCACGACGCGGGTGTTGTAGCTGTTGCAGGCAAAGGCGAAGGCGCTGTCTGCGAGGGTAAAGATGAATCCGCCGTGGCAGATACCATGCCCGTTCGACATCTCGTCGCGCACGGTCATCGACATCTCGGCACGGCCCGGTGCGATCTGGTCCAGCGACATCCCCAATCCCTGCGAGGCCGGGTCATCGTCCCACATCACGCGGGCGGCGCGTTCTGCACGGTCTTGTGGCGTCATGTTCCCCCCTGAGCTATGCAAAGAGGATGCATAAAGCTGACCGTTCGGTCAATAGTGTTGTGGATCGGTCTCGCGTGACATCAAGCCAAACACGCGGCCCGCGTCCATCAGGCGTGCAAAGGCGATGGCACAGCGTTCTGTGCTTGGTTTGATTTTCAGTGAGTTAGGCCCAAATGGTAGCCCCGGTGCCGCTAACTGGGTGGGGGCTGTTATGTGCGGCACCGGGTGAGCTTTCGCTCGCTACATCATCACCTATCGCTGCCTAACGCGGCGTCAAAAGGGAATGGATGTGAAAACAAGTGTCAATATTTGCGGCCAAAGTTGGGCAGGGATTGATTTGTTAATCATAGAACGGCACTCTGAAAGGATGAACATGCAGCACATGACGCCGCGTTCGGGTCCTGGCAAGCCAGTCGATCAGGTCGTTTTCAACCGCACCGAGCTTGGCGCGATTATGGGGCTTTACGGGCGTATGGTCGCGGCCGGTGAATGGCGCGACTATGGCATGAGCTTCCTAAACGAGGTGGCCGTCTTTTCCGTATTCAGGCGCACGGCCGAACACCCGCTTTATCGGGTCGAAAAGCGCCCCAAGCTGCGCAACCGGCAGGGACAATATGCGGTGATCGGGATGGATGGTCGCATATTGAAACGTGGGGCTGATCTGCGCGCCGTGCTCAGGGTTTTGGAACGCAAGCTTATCCGGGCGGTGGACTGACCCCAGCCTGCAACCGCTAGAGGCGTTTTCGCGCAGTCACCGGCCCGTCGCCCTGCGCGGCAATGCGGGTGATCGCATCTTCAATATTTTCATAGGCGACAGCCATATGGTGCACGTTGGCGTGTATCATGCGGGCCTTGTCCACAACCATCGCGACATGACCTTTCCAGAACAAAAGATCTCCGCGCTCAAGCGGTGAACTTTCGGGAATGCTATGCCCCAGCGCGACTTGCATGTCGCTGTCTGCGGGGCACGAATGCCCGCCCGCCAGCAATGCCGTCTGGACAAGACCCGAACAGTCGATCCCCGCCCGTGAATTGCCGCCCCACAGATAGGGTGTGCCCAAGAACAGTTCGGCAATGGCGACGATGTCGTCGCAGACCTCACCGATTGGGGTTAGGTGAACCATCGGGATGAACGCGTCGCTATCCGTTCTGGCGAACCGTCCAGAGGTTCCGACAACGGTCACATGCGCCCCAAGCGACAGCGTGTCGGCCTCACGGCATTTGAAATCCGGCTCAGGGTATAAATGCGTTCCCAAGCTGTTGACCCGATGCGTGGCCGCGAAATCGTCGGTCAAGCTGGACAGTGCGACATAGCCGACATAGCCGTCGCGCTCTGCCTGGATGAACGCATGACCGTCCGAAGCATCCAGCTCCAGCACACGTTCGCCGAAAAGCGCTTGCCGATTGCGCGCGCCAAAAGGGCTGCGTAAAATGTCAGCGACGCTGGTTCCGACACGTCGCCAGCGCCCTTCGGTGAAGGCCGGGGCGTCCACCTTGCCGCGCAGGCTTTCGTGAGCGATCCGGGCGTTGGCGGGGGTCAGACGGGCATCCATCACAGGCCCAACAAATCTGGAAGGGCCGCCAGAAGCGCGCGCGCACCCATGCCAACACCACCTTTTGGCCGGGCTGGCGCCGCGGTCGGGTTCCAGCCATAGATGTCGAAATGCACATATCGCGGCGTGTCGGTCACAAACCGTCGCAGGAACAATGCAGCCGTGATCGAGCCTGCAAACCCGCCCTTCGGGGCGTTGTCCAGATCCGCGATACCAGGTTCGATCAACGCGTCATACGGGTCCCAGAATGGCAGCTCCCACACCGGGTCTGCTGCATTTCGCGCCCCCCCTCGGATTGCATCTGCATCTGCGTCACGGGTGGCATAGAAAGGCGACAGATCTGGGCCGACGGCCACGCGTGCAGCCCCCGTTAGGGTCGCCATCGAGATCAGCAGATCCGGCGTTTCCTCGTCCGCCAAGGCCAGCGCATCGGCCAAGACCAACCGGCCTTCGGCGTCGGTGTTGTTCACCTCTACGGTCAGTCCCTTGCGAGAGGTCAGAATATCGCCGGGGCGGAAGGCATTGCCGGCCACCGCATTTTCAACCGCCGGGATTAGCACGCGCAGCTGCAGCTTAAGGCCAAGCGACATGATCATCTGTGCAAGCCCCAGAACGGTCGCGGCCCCGCCCATGTCTTTCTTCATCAACCCCATCGAGGCACCGGGCTTCAGGTTCAGCCCGCCGGTATCAAAGCAGACCCCCTTGCCAACCAAGGTCAGGGTCGGACCCGTGTCGCCCCAGCGCATATCAATCAACCGTGGCGCGCGGCTGGCGGCGCGCCCGACGGCGTGGATCATCGGCAGGTTCTTATCCAACAAAGCCGCGTCCTTGGTGACCGTGACCGATGCACCGAAGCGCTGAGCCAGTGTGCCGATTGCCGCCTCAAGTTCGTCCGGGCCCAAGTCTTCGGTTGGAGTGTTGATCAAGTCACGGGTCAATGCCTCGGCAGAGGCGATGGCCTCAACCCGGCTGGCATCCACCCCGTCGGGGGCGACCAGCATGGCTTTGGGTGGCTTCTGGGCGGCGTAGCGGTCGAAACGATAGCCTTCAAGCAGCCAGCCCAAGGCCGCTTCTTCAAGGGCCAGGGCGTCAAGTGAATGCTGCAGCCGATAGGTGCCGCCGGGCAGCTTCGCCCTTGCGCCGGCCAGTCCGAACCGGGTGCGCGCGCGCGATTTTTCGTCCCCGTTTCCGATCAGCGCCAGTTCGGGACTGCCGCTGTCATCGTGCAGCACCAAAGCGGTGCCCAACGCACCCGAAAAGCCGTTTGCCGCAGCCCATTTGCGGGCCCGATTCGGCAAAGAGGCCAAAGCAGCGTCGTCGCTTTCATTGATCACGATAAGCGGGATCGCGTCGGGCGTGTCGGGTGCGAAAGTCAGGGTCATTTTTGCCTCGGGTCAATTGAGCTGACCCCAGACTAACGCCAATATACGCCGCCGCAAGGTCCAGAAGACCGGGCGCTCCATTGTCCCTAAAGTGACATGTCCTGAAGGTCCCAGACGGCGATCAAGCTGCGTTCGCCAATCCGTCCCAGCCGCGCAAGTGTCGCGCTGAAGCCGGCAACGTCGTTTCCCTGTGCCAGATCAAGCACATCGCGCGCCACACGCCCAAGACTGGTCATGCCGATCTTGTTGGCGATCGCAATCAGGTGACGGACCCCTTCGCACAGCAAATCTGTTTGACCGCGCGCGTTTGCCTTTTGCACACTCGCAAGCGCAACCGCCAAATCTTCGAGCGATTGATTGATTTCCTTGTCGGCGCGTGCTGGTCCCATTTGCACAAAAAGCGTTTCCAATTGCCCGCGATCCAATCGCACAGCTTCCACATGTTTCATTTTTACGATGTCAGACACCTGCTTACCCCTGAATTCAAACCCTCTGATTGAGGATTGTGACGTAACGGTCTCAAGAAATCGTATATCGATGCAGCAAAATTTTCTCGAATTTCACGGGATTGCAGCCTACATACGATGGAACGCCTACAGGAGGATCTTATGGAACGTGCGCAACCGCTGCCAACTTATCTTGCTCAACGCTATCAGGGCTGGAAAGCCACAGGATATGCAGAAAACAAAGCTTGGTATCGCCGCTTGGCAGAAGAAGGACAGCATCCGCGCGCCATGGTGATTTCGTGCTGTGATTCGCGCATTCATGTGACCGCCATTTTCGGCGCGGATCAGGGCGAGTTCTTTTTGCACCGCAATATCGCGAACCTCGTGCCGCCATATGCGCCGGACGGGGACTATCACGGAACATCGGCGGCAGTTGAATATGCTGTGAAGGCGCTGAAAGTGGCCCATCTGATCGTGCTGGGTCATTCGACCTGCGGCGGTGTGAAAGGGTTTCACGATATGTGCCACGGCCGCGCGCCTGAACTGGCCGAGAAAACTTCGTTCATTGGCCGCTGGATGGACATTCTGCGCCCCGGTTATGAACGTCTTGGCGGCAATGATGCCGAGATTGACGGCGCGATGCTGGAAAAAGAGGCCGTCAAGGTGTCAATGGACAACCTGATGACCTTCCCCTTCGTGCGCGACGCGGTTGAGGCTGAAAAGCTGTCCCTGCACGGGTTGTGGAACGATATTGGTGAAGGTGGACTGGAGTATTACGACGCCAAAACCGATTCCTTCCTGCCCGTCTAAGCAAAGGGTCGGCGGTTGTTTCGCGCTTTCCTTTCGCAACGCGTCGGAACGGCAATTGCCTTGTTCGCCCGGCTTGTTACGGCAGTGCGCGGGGTGTGGCACGGCGTGGATCCTGTGCCACATCAACGCATCTATTTTGCGAACCACACCTCGAATGGTGACTTCGTTCTGATCTGGACGGTTCTGCCCCCAGCCCTTCGCGCCCGGACCCGGCCCGTCGCCGGGTCGGATTACTGGCTGACGAACAAGTTGAAAACCTTCATTGGGCGCGAGGTCTTCAACGCCGTGTTGATCGACCGAAACCGTGACACACGCACCAATGACCCGGTCACACAGATGGTGTCCGCCCTTGATGATGGCGCCAGCCTGATCTTGTTTCCCGAAGGCACGCGCAACATGACCGATGAACCATTGTTGCCCTTCAAGCCCGGCCTTTTCCATCTGGCGCAGGCCCGATCCAAGGTCGAGCTTGTCCCGACATGGATCGAAAACCTGAACTCGGTGATGCCGAAGGGAAAGGTGATCCCGGTGCCTCTTTTGTGTTCCGTGACCTTCGGCGCCCCTCTTGAGGTTGTTGCAGGCGAAGACAAGGCCGCCTTTCTGGCGCGTGCCCAAGTGGCACTGGCCGAGCTTGCGCAGGAGGCCGCGCGATGATCGTCCATGCCGAATTCACCAAGCTGCTGACCGGCGTTTTTGCCATTTTGGTGGTCGCCACCGTGATCGGACAGATCCTGAATGCCCGCCTTGGCGCCGACAATAACGTGGTCGAAAACCTTGTCGCCCGGATCAACGCATGGTGGGGGATGGTTGTGCTGCTGGCGCTGGCGATGCTGGGCGGGCAGGCGGGCGTCGTGATCCTGTTCGCGCTGCTCAGCTTTGCGGGGCTGCGCGAGTTTCTGACGTTGACCGCCAAACGGCGTGCAGATCACTGGGCGCTGGTGGTCAGTTTCTTCGTGATCCTGCCGGTGCAATACGTGCTGATCTGGGTGGATTGGTATGGCATGTTCTCGGTCTTCATCCCGGTCTATGCCTTTCTTCTTCTACCCATCGTCATCGCCGTCCAAGGCGATACCGACGGATACCTGACCCGCGTCGCCGAAACCCAGTGGGGTCTGATGATCTGCGTGTTCGCGGCCAGCCACGTGCCCGCACTTCTGTCGCTGAATATCCCCGGATATGAAGGCAAGAACGTGCTTCTGGTCGCCTTCCTTGTGGTCGTGGTGCAGCTGTCGGATGTGCTGCAATATGTCTGGGGCAAGCTCATCGGTCGCCACAAGATCGCGCCGCACCTGTCACCCTCTAAAACGTGGGAGGGGTTTGTGGGCGGGGTCGCCAGCGCTTCGGCCGTCGGGGCGGGGCTTTGGTGGATGACCCCCTTCACCCCGCTCGAGGCCGCTGGTCTGGCCTTGGTCATTACGCTGATGGGGTTCTTTGGCGGGCTTGTGATGTCCGCCATCAAACGCGACAAGGGTGTGAAGGACTGGGGCCACCTGATCGCAGGGCATGGTGGGTTCATTGATCGGCTGGATAGCGTGGTCTTCTCTGCCCCGGTCTTCTTTCATCTGACCCGCTATTTCTGGTCGGTCGCCTAATCGGAAAGCAACGTCGCATGACACAACGTCGACCCATCGCAAGCCGCGACCGAAAATGGGCGCAACGCATCGCCGGCGCGCTGGCTGCCCGTGCTGCAACGCCAAACCAGATCAGCCAAGCCTCGTTACTGTTTGCTGCACTGGCCGGGGCCGCGTTCTGGCTGTCGGGTGGCGTGTCTCCGGTGTGGCTGGTGGTCGCTGCACTGGCGGTGCAGGGGCGACTGTTGTGCAACCTGTTCGACGGCATGGTCGCAGTCGAAGGTGGGCGCGCGGAACCGGATGGGCCATTTTGGAACGAAGCGCCTGACCGTTTCGCCGATATCGTGATCCTGGTTGGTATGGGCTTGGGGGCAGGCACGCCCGCGCTGGGCTGGGCGGCGGCGACGATGGCGGTTTTGACGGCCTACACGCGCGAAACGGGCGCAGCGCAGTCGTTGGCGCCAGATTTCAGCGGCCCAATGGCAAAGCCGCACCGCATGGCTTTGGCGACCGGGGCGGCTGTCGTCGCGCTGTTCGTGCCTGTGATTTTCAGCGTGCCAACCATTGCGCTTGCGCTTTGGGTGATCGCGCTTGGGGCGATGGCTACGACACTGCGACGCAGCATGAACATGATTACAAACCTAAAATCGCGCTGACCCGTTTTCCGTGCTATGGTTAATGAATTGGAGTGTAGGGAGTGTGCGATGAAATTCATTTTTAGCGCAATAAAGGGCTTTGTTCTGTTAACTCTTGCTATGTTCGCACTGGCGTTTTTTCTGCCGGACGAAGTAACGGTCAGCAGGTCAACCGTGGTGTCGATCGAACCAGAAGAAGTCTTTCCCTATGTTAACTCGATGCAATCCGGGGAAGCCTGGTCGCCATGGCTGGCCCGGGATCCGGATATCCAGATGACATATGAGGGGCCGGTGGAAGGTGTTGGGAACACCCTGCGTTGGACCTCGGACCATCCGGATGTCGGCAGCGGCATGCAAGTCATCACCGAAAGCATCCCCTCTGAACGGGTTGTGATGGGATTGGATTTTGGCGGGCAAGGGCTTGCCACCGCCACGTTCGACCTTGAGCCCATCGACGGGGGAACCGAAGTGACGTGGAGCTTGAATACCGAGCTTGGCTACAACCCGGTTGCCCGTTGGATGGGGTTAATGTTCGATGGCTGGATCGGCCCTGATTTCGAAGCTGGTCTGGCAAATTTGAAGACGTTGGTTGAAGGCGGGTGAAGCGGCTTGGATGGCCGTTCTATGGACTTTTCAGTCGATGAATATCGACAAGAAAGTCGTCTTACATCACCCAGTATCTAAGTCTTATCACCATCGCTCTTCGACTTAGCAATTTCTTCAAGCGCGTCCGCAATGCGCGCTTGTTCTCTGGATTTTCTCTTACTTGAGCGTCTTATAAGCCAAGTCGGCAAACCGATAATCAACACCAACAAAAACAATCCTGGTAAACCAATGTTTTTGAGCATCTTGCTTGACCTTTGTGTGAATTAGACATCGTTGATCAATCTATGCAGAGGCTAAAGGAAACCTCAAGGTCAACTTTTGGTTGTTCTTGAGGTTTGTACAATGGACTCCCATCAAGCACACAAAAGCCCCCGTCAATAGACGAGGGCTTTGGCAGTCAAATCAAAAGCGTTAATCAGCCCTTCTTCAAAACCTCACGGCCCAGAAGTTCGGCGATCTGAACGGCGTTCAGCGCAGCCCCTTTGCGCAGGTTGTCTGACACACACCACAGGTTCAGGCCGTTTTCCACGGTCACGTCCTGACGGATGCGGCTGACGAAGGTGGCATAGTCGCCGACGCATTCCACCGGCGTGACATAGCCGCCATTTTCGCGCTTATCGACGACCAGAATGCCCGGAGATTCACGCAGAATGTCGCGGGCTTCGTCTTCGTCCAGAAACTCCTCGGTCTCGATGTTCACCGATTCCGAGTGGCCGACGAAAACCGGGACGCGCACGCAGGTGGCGGTCACCTTGATCGACGGGTCGACGATCTTCTTCGTCTCGGCGACCATTTTCCATTCTTCTTTCGTGTCGCCGCTGTCCATAAAGACATCAATATGCGGGATCACGTTGAAGGCGATTTGCTTGGGGTAAACCGAAGGCTCGACTTCCTGACCCGGCACATACATGCCCTTGGTCTGGTTCCACAGCTCGTCAATCGCGTCTTTGCCCGAGCCGGACACCGACTGATAGGTCGACACGACAACCCGCTTGATCTTGGCGCGGTCATGCAACGGCTTCAGCGCCACAACCATCTGCGCGGTCGAGCAGTTGGGGTTCGCGATGATGTTCTTCTTGGCATACCCGTGGATCGCCTGTGGGTTCACCTCGGGCACGATCAGCGGAATGTCGGCGTCGTAGCGATAGAGCGACGAGTTGTCGATGACCACACAACCGGCCTTTGCCGCCTTGGGGGCGTATTGCTTGGTGGCCTCGGACCCGACGGCGAACAGGGCTATATCCCAACCAGTGAAATCGAACGTGTCGAGGTCTTTGGTCTTAAGGGTGGTATCGCCAAAGCTGACTTCGGTGCCGAGCGACCGGCGCGACGCAAGCGCGACAATCTCGTCCACAGGAAACTGGCGCTCTGCCAGAATGTTCAGCATCTCGCGGCCCACGTTCCCCGTGGCACCAACGACAGCGATTTTATAGCCCATCACGGCCTCCTCTAATATCTATGGCCCGCCCGCCTTGATGTAAGACTCGGCTGGACCGAGGGCGTCCATAGCGCAATTGCCGCGATTGCGAAAGGTTCTAGCACGCAGTTGCAGCGTTTTATCATTGACTTGGCCGCTTCATGCTGTGATACGGGCACAAATCTGTCCGGCTGACGCGTGAGCAGCCCGCCCCTTTATGCGGCAGACAGAAACCCAAGGCGCATACCGCGCCTGACACAAGTTCCCAAATCACGCGGGGTTCTGACGGCCAGATCGGCGGGCAGGAAACTGTATAGGGCACTCGGCCCACCGCGAGCATCAGCCGCTAACCGAAGCGATGGGGCGCTTGCCCCCAAACCCGCGTGATAGCGGTGTGCTAGCGTGCATGCCAGAAAGACGATAATGACAAAATTTGCAGAGCTCGGGCTTGACCCGAAGCTGGTCACAACCGTGACCGAAGCCGGATATGAAACGCCGACACCCATCCAGATCAAAGCGATCCCGCTGGTCCTTGAAGGCCGCGATGTGATGGGTCTGGCCCAGACCGGCACCGGAAAGACGGCGGCCTTTGGCCTGCCTTTGATCCACCAACTTTTGGGCAATCATGACAAGCGCGAACCGAAATCGGTTAAGGCGCTGATCCTTGCCCCCACACGCGAACTGGTGAACCAGATCGCAGTGAACCTGCACGACTATGTAAACGGCACCCACTTGAAAGTCCGCACCGTGGTGGGCGGCATGTCGATCAAGAAGCAGATCAACACGCTGGCCCCGGGCATCGATATTCTAGTAGCCACTCCCGGTCGTTTGATTGACCTGATGGACCGCAAAGCGATCCGTATGGACACGGCGAAGTTCCTTGTCCTCGACGAAGCTGATCAGATGCTTGACATGGGGTTCATTCATGCGCTGCGCCGGATTGCGCCCGAACTGGGCACTCCGCGTCAGACGATGCTGTTTTCGGCCACCATGCCAAAGCAGATGGAAGAACTGTCGCGCGCCTATCTGACCAACCCGGCCAAGGTGCAGGTGTCACCTCCGGGCAAAGCGGCCGATAAGGTGACGCAGGGCATTTATTACTCGCCCGGTCGCAATGAAAAGATCACGCTGCTGATTGACCTTTTGGGCCATGACGCAGACTCGCTGTCGCTGGTGTTTTCGCGCACCAAGCACGGGGCCGAAAAGCTGATGAAAACGCTCGTTGCGGAAGGCTTCAAAGCCGTTTCGATTCACGGCAACAAAAGCCAGGGGCAACGTGATCGTGCGCTGGCCGCGTTCCGGTCGGGTGAAGCACGTGTTCTGGTTGCCACCGATGTGGCTGCCCGTGGCATCGACATTCCGGGCGTCAGCCACGTCTACAATTTCGACCTGCCCGAGGTTGCCGAAAACTACGTGCACCGCATTGGCCGGACGGCCCGTGCGGGCGCTGGTGGCGATGCGATTTCCTTCGTGTCAGGTGTCGAACTTGGCCTGCTGCGTGACATCGAAAAGGTGATGAAGATCGACATCCCGATCCTTGGCGGAACGCGTCCGGCCGAAGAAAAACGCCCGACCCGCAATCAGGGTGGCGGCGGCGGTCGTCGCGGTGGTGGCGGTGGCGGCGGCGGGCGTAAACCCCGCGCCCATGGCGGAGGTGATACGCGGTCTGGTCAATCGGCTGGCCGAGGCGCCCCCAAACCCGCCAACAGCTCAAAGCGTCGCCGCCCGCGTCGTGGTGCGAAATCGGCTTAGTCTGTGCGATCTTCGCTGAGAAGATAGAGCAGACAGCCGATCAGCCCCGGCACAGCAAAAAACAGGAACACGGCCTGATAGGGGGCCGTGACCGCGACGTCGGGCCCTTGTGCCGCACGGAACACACTGGCCGAGCTGTATTGGAAAATCCCGACGCCGCCGATCCCGAACATATTCATCAGCGTCACGCCGCGCCCGACAAGATGCGGCGGATAGAAGCTGCGCCCATGCGCCATGATCAAAGGGAAGCTCGCGCCGAACAGCCCGATGGCCGCCATGGTCAGCGACACCTGCCAAACGCCAGCGCCGGGGACGGCCCATAGTAAGAAGACCAATCCGACCGCGATCATGTTGCCGACAAAGATCACCCATTTTCGCGTGCCAAAGATTCGGTCCAACGGGCCATAGGCGAAACTGCCGATGACCATCGCCAAGGCAATCGCCATTGTGGCCCAGCCAATGCCGGTGGTGTCCAGACCATAGACATCACGCAGATAGGGCCCCGCCCAACTGCCCCTTAACCCGGCGGCGGCGGTATAGTTCACGAACATGATCGGAAAAATCGCCCACAGTGCGGGCATTTTCAGCAAGTCCAGAACCGATCCTTTCGGCGTGCCTTCTTTGGCGACCAGCTTTGGTGGGTTGTCGACCGCCAGCATAATCAATGCGGCCACCACAAGCGTCACCGCCGACAAGGCCCAAAGACAAGCGCGCCAGCCAAATTGCTCGACCGCCAGCGCCATTGGTAATGCACCTGCGATATTGCCCAGTGACCCGATGCCAATCACCATGCCGGCCAAAGTGCCGAAGACCGCAGGGGAATACATGCGCGCAAAGATGAAATAGCTCGCCATCAGAACCGGCGAACAACCGATCCCGATCAGGACCATCGCACAAAGGATGTGATCGGGCGTGGTGGCCACCGCGAAAAGCGCGGCACCTCCGGCACCGCCGAGCGCCAACAGCGCAGCCGCCACTTTGCGCGGCCCGATATTGTCCAAGCCCCAGCCCACCGGAAGCTGCATCAACGCAAACACCAGAAACCAAGCCCCCGAAGCGCGGGCCAGATCCTCAGGCGAGGCACCCAGATCGGCCTTCAGCGCAGGCGTCATCACCGCCAAAAAGGCGCGATAGAACTGGCTCAGCACATAAGCGATAATCAGGGTGGCGATACCAAGCCGCATCGGCTCCTCCTAAAGACAACACGGCCACAAGATATGGCCGCGTGTCAAAAAGCAAGCAGAGAGGTCTTGCGGCGAACGGCTGATCAGCCGCCCCGCACCGTGTCGATCATCAACTGCACGTTTTCCGGGTCTGCATCGGGTGTGATCCCATGGCCAAGGTTGAAAATATGGGGGCCGTTTCTAAACGCCTCGACGACTTTCCGGGTCTCGTCAACCAGCGCCTGACCGCCCGTGACCATGTGGCTTGAGGCAAGGTTGCCCTGCACACAGCCATCGACCTGCACATGCTTGGCGGCCCAGTCCGGGCTGACCGAGTTGTCGATCGCCACACAATCCACACCGGTCGCCTTGGCAAAGCCGATATAGCCGTCGCCCGCTTCGCGCGGGAAGCCGATGACGGGAATGCCGGGGTGACGCTTTTTCAGGGCTTGCGTGATCAGGCGGGCGGGCTCGACCGCGTATTTCTGGAAATCGGCGCTGTTCAGCGACCCAGCCCAGCTGTCAAACAGCTTGACCACCTCGGCACCGGCGTCGATCTGCATCGACAGGTATTCGATGGTCGCCTCGGTCAATCGGTCCATCAGCGCGTCGAACACCGCAGGATTCTCAGCTTTCAAGGCATGCGCCGGACCTTGGTCCTTGGTGCCCTGGCCTGCGATCATATAGGTCGCGACCGTCCACGGCATCCCGGCAAAACCGATCAGGGTGGTCTCGTCGGGCAACTCGCTGCGCAGAATGCGGACCGTTTCGTAGATCGGGTTTAGCGTCTTGTGGATGTCATCCTTGCCCAACAGCTTGTCGAAATCGGCTTGGCTGGTGATCGTGGACAGGCGCGGGCCTTCGCCGGTGACGAACCACAGATCTGCGCCAAGCGCCTGTGGCACCAAAAGGATGTCGGCAAACAGGATCGCGGCATCAAATCCGTAACGGCGAATGGGTTGCAGCGTGACCTCGGCGGCCAGTTCGGGGTTATAGCACAGCTTGAGGAAATCGCCTGCTTGCGCCCGGGTGGCGCGATATTCGGGCAGATACCGCCCCGCCTGACGCATCATCCAGATCGGTGGCGTGGGAAGTGTTTCGCCCGCCAGTGCGCGCAGAATGGTTTTTTGCTGGGACATGATGGCGGGCCTTTCCTGACTGCGTTTGAGCCGTCGTCCCTCACACGCGACAGGATGTCAAGCGTGCGGGGTGCCGCAGGCATGGACAGCCCCGATCTTCCGGCGTAAATGGAGTGCATGACACATGCATATCCGACCCCCGACGCCCCGCTGAAAATCGGCACCCGTGGCAGCCCGCTGGCGCTGGCGCAGGCCTATGAAACCCGCCGCCGCCTGATGGCCGCCTTTGACCTGCCGGAAGCCGCGTTTGAGGTGGTGGTCATCCACACCACCGGCGATGATCGTGCGCTGATCGACGCGGACCGCCCGTTGAAAGAGATTGGCAACAAAGGCCTGTTCACCAAGGAGATTGAAGAGGCGATGCTGGATGGCCGCATCGACATCGCCGTGCACTCGATGAAGGACATGCCGACCGAACAGCCCGAGGGTTTGGTGCTGGACTGCAACCTGCCGCGTGAAGACACGCGCGATGCGTTCGTGTCGATCAATTACCGCTCGATCAGTGATCTTCCCAAGGGTGCCGTTGTCGGCACCTCGTCCTTGCGCCGCAAAGCCCAGCTTCTGAACCGTCGCCCCGATCTTGAGGTTGTCGAGTTTCGCGGCAACGTCCAGACCCGCCTGAAGAAACTGGAAGATGGGGTGGCCGAGGCGACCTTCCTTGCGATGGCTGGCTTGAACCGTTTGGGCATGGATGGCGTGCCGAAAACCGCCATTCCGACTAACGAGATGCTGAATGCAGTCGCCCAAGGCGCCATTGGGATCGAGCGCCGTGCCGACGACATGCGCGCCAAAGAGATGCTGGATGCCATCCACGACGCGGAAACCGGCCAGAGGCTGGCGGCTGAACGCGCGTTTCTGGGCGCATTGGACGGGTCTTGCGAGACCCCGATTGCCGCCCTTGCCACTCTGGATGGCGACACGTTGACCCTGCGCGGGGAAATCCTGCGCACCGACGGGTCAGAGGCTGAATCGGATCAGATGTCGGGGCCTGTATCAGACGGACCCGCGCTTGGCATCAAGCTGGCCGAAGAGCTTTTGTCGCGGGTTGGCGACGATTTCTTCGACTGGAAGTAACGTCTTTGCCCGGCGCTTACGCCGGGCAAGATTGACCTTCTGATCAGATGCGTTCGATGGCCAGCGCGATGCCCTGACCGCCGCCGATGCACATGGTGATCAGCGCTTTCGACCCACCAATACGCTCCAGCTCATACAGTGCCTTGATCGTGATGATCGCGCCGGTTGCCCCGACGGGGTGTCCCAACGCAATTGCGCCGCCGTTCGGGTTCACCTTGGCCGGGTCCAGCCCCAAACCTTTGTTCACGGCGATGGCCTGCGCGGCGAACGCCTCGTTTGATTCGATCACATCGAAATCCGCGACACTCAGCCCGGTTTTCGCCAGAAGGTTTTCGACCGCAGGCACAGGGCCGATGCCCATGACCTCGGGCCGCACGCCTGCATGGCCATAGCCGATGATGCGGGCCATGGGCTTCAGGCCTGCCTTTTCGCCGGCATCTGCACGGGCCAACACCAAGGCGGCCGCGCCGTCATTGATGCCCGAGGCATTGCCCGCCGTGACGCTCCCATCCTTCTGGAACACGGTGCGTAAACCGGCCAAAGCCTCGGCTGTCGTGGGCTTCGGATGCTCATCGCGGGTAAATTCCACCGTTTCGCGGCGCTGTTTGACCTCGATCGGGACGATCTGGCTGTCGAAATGGCCGGCTTCGATGGCGGCGGCGGCACGTTTCTGGCTTTCCAGCGCAAAGGCATCCTGATCTGCGCGGCTGACATCATGCTCGGCCGCGACGTTTTCGGCGGTCACACCCATATGCCCGGTGCCAAACGGGCAGTTCAGCGCGCCCAGCATCATGTCCTGTGCGCCGGTGTCGCCCATCTTCTGACCCCAACGGGCTTGCGGCAAGATATAGGGCGCGCGGCTCATGCTTTCGGCGCCACCTGCGACGCCAAAGTCCGCGTCCCCCAGCATCAGCGATTGTGCGACAGACACCACCGCCTGAAGCCCGGACCCGCACAGGCGGTTCACGTTCATTGCGGGCGTGGAGTCGGGGATGCCAGCCTCGATCATGGCGACGCGCGAAAGATACATATCGCGCGGTTCGGTGTTGATGACGTGGCCAAAGGCTACGTGGCCGATCTGGCCCGGCTCGACGCCCGCGCGGGCCATCGCCTCAAGCGTGACAGCGGCACCCAGCGCGCTGGGCGGAGTCGCGGCAAGGCTGCCGCCAAAGGTGCCAATTGCGGTGCGTGCGCCGCCAAGAATTACAATGTCGGACATGGTAAGCTCCTTTAAACCGTTTGAGTTTAGGATGGCATGGGCGTTGCGGGCTGTCGCCCGTGACGCACCGTCAGATCCCAATTGGCGCGCGCTTAGTCGCGATCCAAGTCTGTTTCATCCTCGAGCGCGGCACTAAGCGCTGCCACACGATCGCGGAAAGCTTGGTCGGCTTCGCCAAGGACCGCCGATAACTGGGCCTCGTAGTCGCGTGCGATCGGGGTAAGAGCCGCAATCATGTCGCGCCCTTTGGGGGTCAGGCTGAGTTCAACAAGACGCCTGTCCTGCGGGTTGATTGTCTTGGTGACATACCCCGCAGCTTCTAGCCGTGACGCCGCGCGGCTGACCTTGGGTTTGTCCATATCCACACGGGCGTGGATTTCGCGCACGCTGACGCTGTCCGCTTGGCTGAGATGGGCAACAACGCGCCACTCGGATACCGAGATGCCATAGGCGTTCCGATAATGCTTCGAGAACCCCGCACTGACCCGGCTGGACAGAACAGTCAGTTGATAGGGCAAAAAGTCGTCAAGCTTGAATGCAGACACTGGCGCACCTTTCATTTCACATACAACAAGCTGCCTTGATATGCGTGGCAAGGCAAGCCACGCTTTGCACCTGACCTAGACCCACTTTGCAAGTGGCGGCAGGCTCATCAATACCGCATCGGCATCATGTCCCGTGGTCAGCCCGAACTTGGTGCCCCGGTCATAGACAAGGTTGTATTCGGCATAAAGACCACGATGGATCAGTTGCTTGTCCTTGTCGTCTTCGGTCCACGGCGTGTTGCGGCGCGCTTCGGTCACCGGCAGGAATGCGGGCAAGAAGGCCAAGCCCACGTCCTTGGTGAACGCAAAATCCTTCGCCCAATCGCCGGTGTTGAGGTCATCAAAGAAGATCCCGCCAACGCCGCGCGCGCGCCCGCGGTGTGGCACGAAAAAGTATTCATCCGCCCAGGCTTTGAACTTGTCGTAATAGCTGATGTCATGGGGCTCGCAGGCGCTTTGAAGCTGCGCGTGGAAATGGGCCGTGTCTTTATCGTATTCGATGCAGGGGTTCAGGTCCGCGCCGCCGCCGAACCACCAGGCGTTCGGGGTCCAAAACATGCGTGTGTTCATGTGGACCGCGGGGGCGTGTGGGTTTTGCATATGCGCGACAAGGCTGATGCCCGAGGCCCAGAACCGCGGGTCGCCTTCGATCCCGGCCACACCACGCGCGGCCATGGCTTGCTGCGCCTGTTTGCCCAAGGTTCCATAGACGGTTGAGATGTTGACCCCCACCTTCTCAAAGACCCGCCCGCCGCGCATCACGCTCATCAGCCCGCCGCCGGCGTCGGTCCCGTCATCGGAGGCCCGCTTGGTTTGCTTAACGTCAAAGCGGCCAGCGTCAAGCGCCGCGGTCGGGCCGGTCACTTGCGTGTCTTCAAGCGCTTCGAACGCGGAAACGATCTGGTCACGCAACTCGCGGAACCACTGGCTGGCGAGGGCTTTTTGGTCTTGCATCTGGTCGGTCACGTGCGCGCTCCTTTTGTCGTTGGGCAAGGGCTAGCAGGTTTCGACCGGCTGCGCCAAGGGGTGTTTGCCCGACATCGAGGAACTGGCTAGTATCGGCGTGTTACCCAGCAAAAGGAGTGCCCCATGGGACGCTTGTTAACCAGTGCCCTCGTCGTTGTGTTGCTTGCCGGCTGCGAAACCACAACGACAGGAATGAAAACACCCAATTCGCAATCTGCGCAAAGCCCCACCCAGCAATCGGCAACAACATGTCGGGTGCAATACAGTGCTCAGATCTCGGCGTTGGATGACCAGATTGCGGCGATGGATGCTAAATTGGCACGCGGTTATCGCACCGTTGGGTCGCCTGTGGCGTTTTCGAACCCGCTGAAGGTTTGCAAAGGCATCGGCCCGTTGGCGCGCATTTGCCTTCCGTCGCCCGAAATACAATCAACCTTGCCGACCCACGCCCAATACCGGGCAATGCATGCCGACAAGGTTGCGCTGGAAAAAGACCGCGACGCATTGGTTGCCAAACGTGCGGATTGCAGCTGACATCGGTCTTCAGTGGCAGGGATTGCCCACGACATCCAAAAGGCTGCGTCCACCGTCCACCGTCAGGATATGCCCGGTCATGAAACCGGATCCTTCGGAGGCAAGGAACTGCACTGCCTCGGCCAGTTCGTTGGCTGATGCAATGCGGCCCAGCGGTGTGCCTTCGATGATGTCCGCGCGGGTGTCGCCCGTTTCGCGGATTGCGTCACGCAGGCTTGCGCTCATCACCGATCCGAATGCGACCGCGTTCACCCGGATGCGGTGACTGGCAAGGGCAACCGCGAGGGACCGGGTCATCTGATCCAGTGCCGCTGATGCGATCGAATAGGCCATCAATCCGGGTTGGGTCCGCGTTGCAGCGACAGATGACAAATTGACGATGGCTCCAAGCGGCGAGGTCTGTTCTTCTTCGTCAAGACCCTCGCCCTGCTGAATCATGCGCCGGGCGACCAGCTGGCTCAACCGCAGGCTGGTCATCAGGTTCTGATCCAGAAGCGTCTGAACGGCGCCGTTGTCCACGTCCAGCGGGTCCGCCAACAGCACCTGACGCGAGGCGTTGACCAGAATATCGACACGTTCAAACGAATCGATGGTGGCAGAGAGCAAGTTGGCGATTGTCAGCTTCTGGCGCAGGTCGCCCGCAAAAATGCGGGTGTTTGATGGTTCGTCCACGCCATCATCGGGGTTCGGGCCCCATTCATCGACAAGCCGCTTTTCATCTATGTCTGCACAAATAACATTTGCGCCGCGATCGGCGAAGTGGCGTGCAATCGACAGGCCAATACCATTTGCCGCGCCGGTCACGATGGCGGTTTTACCAGAAATTGAAAAAGACATGTGAGCCTCCTGATTCCCTGACGAGCCTAGCTGATCCTATCGGTCGGCGCGACGGGGCTTTGTGCCGCTGAGGCACTTGAAACCGGGGCTGCCACCGAGGTCTTCGACCTCTCGAAACAGTTCGGCCAACGTGTCTTCATAGGGCAAATGGCGGTTCGCAACCATGATGAGCCGACCCGAGCCTTTCAGCATCCGCGCCGCCGACCGGATAAAGGCCCGACCCAGATCAGGATCGCCCGCGCGTCCGGTGTGAAAGGGCGGATTGGAAATGACGACATCATAGGGCGCATCAGGTGAAAAACGTGTCGCATCCCCCCAAATGAAGTTGGCACGTTGATCGGTTATATTGAGCTTGGCGCAATCGAGCGCGGCAAGATCCGCCTCGATCAGGTCCAGCGTTGTGACGCCCTCTCGCATCAGGATATGTCGTGACAGATAGCCCCAACCAGCGCCAAGATCGGCCACGCGCCCTTTGATCTCGGTGGGGAGCGCCGCGGCCAACACCGCAGAGCCCTTGTCCACCCCATCGGCTGAAAAAACACCCGGACGGGTGATGAACCCCCCCTCAAGCTGCGTGTCCGCCGGGGCCCAGTCGGCCACCTCTGCGTTGGTCAACCAGACCAGCTTGCCATGTGCTTTGGACAAGCTGGCAAGCCCATCAGCGCGGTTTTTCAGGGCCTTAACAAGGCTGTCGATCCCATCAGTTTTTTGACCATCCAGCACGATCAGACCGCCACCCGTCGCGCGCGCCGCGGCGTAAACCCAAGCCTGCGCAAGCTTCTTGGCGCGGGGCACACACACCACAGCGGCCGCAAACCCGCCCTCAGGCAAGGCTGTGACCACATCGAGCCCGCGCGCCACCCAAGCCGCATGGTCAGGAAAGAACCGACTGTAGATCGTCACCCGGTCCTTGGGCAGATCCGACAGGTCGTGGCCTGCTGTTGGGCCTATAACAAGGATACGCCCGGCAGCAGGCAACGATAGCGCGCCGTCGCGCAGGGCTAGGGACAATCTTGTGTGAAACATGGTGGGCACCGCGGCTGCGGTCATTCCTTTTCCATCGTGCATTGAAGCGGGTGCTGATGTTCACGTGCCAAATGCATAACTTGTGTCACCTTGGTCTCAGCAATCTCGTAGGAAAAAACGCCCGCGACGGCCAACCCCTTCTTGTGAACCGTCAGCATCAATTCAAATGCTTGTGCGTGGTTCATGCCGAAGAACCGCTCCAGCACCATCACGACGAATTCCATGGGTGTAAAGTCATCGTTGAGGATCAGCACTTTATACATGGGCGGTCGTTTGGTTTTGGGCTTTGTGGCAACCGCTACGCCCACCTCACCGTCACCGTCGTCGGCGCCGTCGTCTTGTGACAGGATGAAAGGCAGTGTCGTCATGTCGACATCACTCCACAGGTTGCAAAAGAGTCTGCTTGGGTCTCAGAATATATGGTCACTGTCGCCAATGAAAAGAGGGCAGGGCGGGTGTTCTCTTGAAAGGCACATACAAAATGGGCGCAAAAGTAACAACAATTGGTTTCGATGCGGACGATACGCTGTGGCAAAACGAACAGTTCTTTCAACTGACCCAAGCACGTTTCACCGCCCTGCTGGCTGATTTTGCCGACCCCGATCACCTGTCCGAGCGGTTGTTGGCGGCCGAGCGGCGCAACCTGGGCCATTACGGCTTTGGCATCAAAGGCTTCACCCTATCGATGATCGAAACGGCCTTGGATGTGACCGACGGGAAGGTGCCCGGTCACGTCATTCGAGCTTTGGTCGATGCTGGACAAGAGATGCTGTCCCATCCGATCGAACTTCTGCCCCACGCCAAGCGCGTGATCTCGGAGCTTGCCCGGTCGCACAAAATATTGCTGATCACCAAGGGCGACTTGCTGGATCAGGAGCGGAAGCTTGCACAGTCCGGGCTGGGGGATTTCTTCGATGGGATCGAGATCGTTTCAGACAAGACCCCTGCCGTTTATCTAAGCGCTTTGGCGCGCTTTGGCGGGGTTGCGCAGGGGCTGATGGTCGGAAACTCGTTGAGGTCAGATGTGCTCCCGGCACTTGAGGCAGGCGCGTGGGCCATTCACGTGCCGCACACCCTGACGTGGAGCTACGAACACGCGGTGCCACCTGTTGATCACCTGAAATTTCGCACATTGGGTGATTTGTCGCAGCTGCCCAACTGCTTGGCGGATTTGCCCCAGATATAGGTGTTTGCTCCAGTCAGACCACTACATGTTCTGCCCGTTGCCTGACCGCCACGATTTAGGCCTTTGAAAATAAGCTGTTTTCTCAAACGCGATCTTCGTGTTACGCTGAAAAAAACAAATCAGCCGGGCATAAGACCTAGGCGATTGAGGCAGAAAAGGTGGACGACGTGCAGACACGTCCGTGGCAGTGGGTCCGTTTAGGGCTGTTCCTGGCTATTATTGGCTGTTTGGTCATGCTTGCGCCATCGCGTGCGCAGGCTGCGCCCTATGCGGCGATGGTGATTGATGCGCGCACCGGCGAGGTGCTGCATGCGCGCAACGCCGATACGCGATTGCATCCCGCATCTTTGACCAAAATGATGACACTCTACATCGCGTTCGAGGCCATCAAACGCGGTGAGATTACACCCGACACAGTCGTTACGATCACCCAAAAAGCCGCGTCCGAACCACCGTCCAAATTGGGTCTGCGCGCAGGCCAGAAGATCAAGTTTCGCTATCTGATCCGCGCCGCCGGCGTCAAATCAGCCAATGATGCAGCCACCGCGATCGGCATTGCGATTGCAGGCTCCGAGGCCGCGTTTGCCCGCCGAATGAACCGCACCGCAAAGGCGCTGGGCATGACGCGCACACATTTCAAGAACGCCCACGGGTTGACGGAAAGCGGGCATTTGTCCACCGCGCGCGACATGACGACGCTGGGGCGCCACCTGTTTTTCGACCACCCGGAATATTACAACCTGTTTTCGCGCATAACGACCGATGCAGGTATGCGCCCTGTGTCCAACACGAACCGCCGGTTTCTAAGTGCCTATAAGGGCGCGGATGGCATCAAGACGGGTTACACCCGCGCGGCAGGTTTTAACCTTGTGGCCTCGGCTGAACGTGGATCAGAACGGATTATCACGACCGTTTTCGGCGGTCAGTCCACAGCGTCGCGCAATGCCAAGGTCGCCGAATTGATGGATCTGGGGTTCCGCCGTGCGCCCAGCCGTGCCTCGGTGCGCAAACCTGCGCTGCCTGTCTACTCCGCTGAAGTGTTCGAACCCGGTGCAGCCGGTAAGACAATTCGCCTTGTGACGGCTGTGAAGCGTAGCCCGCGCCCAACGCCGCGCCCGATCACGCAAGACCCCGTCGCCCAAGCCCAGCTTGCGGCCTTGACCGAAGGCATCAAGGATGCTGTCGCAACGGCCATCACCCAACCGGCCCCGGTCGAAGTTGCCGCCGTTGTCGAAACGGCGCCCCCGGCCGTGACGCCAGCCCCCCGCGCCGAACTTGTTGCCGCTTTGGTGCCAACTGCCCAAATTACGACAGCTGCCCCGGTGCAAGCGCGACCAGCGACGCCAGAGGCTCCGACGACTGTCGCACCCCCCCGGCCGCGCCCGGAAGCCATCATCCTGACGGCGCTTGAACCCAAGCCCGCCGCTGCACTGGCCGAACCCGAAGTGGTCAGCCGCATGTCAACATCTGGTGGTCGTCACTGGGCAATCAATGTCGGAGTGCTAGGGTCGCGCTATCAAGCAGAACGGACGCTTCTCAAGACGGCGCTGAAAGAAATCGACACGTTGGATGACGCGCTTCGTAAAGTTGTCCGCCGGTCGGATGGATGGCATGCAAACTTTGTCGGTATGACGCAGACCCAAGCCGATCTGGCATGCCGCCGGCTGAGCGCGCGCAACGCGCGTTGCAACGTGCTGGGACCGTCCTGACCCCCCAAAGATGTGGTTAGTCGGAGGCGCCTTTGGCAACTTCCAGATCGAACGCCGCTGCCATCAGGGCGCGGGTGTAATCTGTTTGCGGGGCATCGAAGATCTGGTCCGCTGGCCCACGTTCCACCACATCACCCGCGCGCATGACCAGCACCTGATGGGACAGCGCACGCACCACCCGCAAGTCGTGCGAGATGAACAGATACGCCAGCTTGTGCTTTCTTTGCAGGCTGCGCAGCAAGTCGACGATCTGCACCTGCACCGTCATATCCAGCGCCGAGGTCGGTTCATCCAGCACAACAAGCTTGGGTCTAAGGATCATCGCCCGTGCAATCGCGATACGCTGGCGCTGCCCGCCGGAAAACTCGTGCGGATAGCGGTGCATCGTGGCAGGGTCCAGCCCGACTTCTTCCATGATCTCCCAGACCATCTCACCCCGGTCACGACCGGGGTCCAACCCGTGAACCGACAAGCCCTCGGCAATAATTTCCTCGGCGGTCATGCGGGGTGACAGCGACCCATAGGGGTCTTGAAACACGATTTGCATGTCACGCCTGAGCGGCTGCAATTGACGTGATTTGCGCCCCTGTATGTCCTCACCCAGAAAAACCACAGGCCCGTCCGAGCTGATCAACCGCATCACGGCCAGTGCCAGCGTTGTCTTGCCCGACCCGCTTTCACCAACGATCCCGACGGTTTCGCCGGCCCGAACCGAGAAGCTGGCCGCGTTCACCGCCTTCACATGCCCCACCGTTCGGCGCAGCAGGCCGCGTTGGATGGGGAACCAGATGCGCAGGTCTTTCGTTGTCGCAATCTCGGGCGCGTTTTCGGGGACAGGGTCGGGGCGGCCCTGTGCCTCGGCATTGATCAGTGTGCGGGTGTAGTCGTGTTTCGGGTTCGCGAAAAGCGCGGCGGTGGGGCCTTCTTCGACGATCACGCCATCTTTCATCACGCAAACCCGATCCGCGATTTTGCGCACAATGCCAAGGTCATGGGTGATGAACAGAAGGCTCATCCCCTCGCTTTCCTTAAGCTCGGCCAACAGGTCAAGGATTTGCGCCTGAATGGTCACGTCCAGTGCCGTGGTGGGTTCATCTGCGATCAGAAGTTCGGGACCATTGGCCAGCGCCATAGCGATCATCACGCGTTGCCGCTGCCCGCCCGACAATTGGTGCGGATAATGCGCCAGTCGCGTTTCCGCGTCGCGGATGCCGACTTTGTTCAAAAGCTCAAGGATGCGCACGCGCACGGCGTCACCGGTCAGGCCTTGGTGCAGCTCAATCGACTCGGCCAGCTGCTTTTCGATCGTGTGCAACGGGTTCAGTGATGTCATCGGCTCTTGAAAGATGAAGCTGATATCGTTGCCGCGCACATCGCGCAATTCGGAGGGCGATGCGCCGATCATCTCGCGGCCGCCATAGGTGATTGACCCTTCGACATGGGCGCTGTCGGGCAAAAGCGACACAGTGGACAGCGCAGTGACGGATTTGCCGGACCCGCTTTCCCCCACAATCGCCACGGTTTCGCCCTTGGCAAGCTTGAAGCTGACCCCACGCACCGCCGGGTGTAGCTGTCCATCCTGCCGAAAGCTGACATGCAGGTCTTTCACGTGAAGAACGCTCATTGGAAGGTCTTTCGCGGGTCGAACGCATCGCGCACGCCTTCAAAGATAAAGACGAGCAGTGACAGCAGGATCGAGAAGGTCATGAAGGCGGTGAAGGCCAGCCATGGCGCTTGCAAATTCGCTTTGGCCTGGCGGGTCAGTTCGCCCAGCGAAGGCGATGAGGACGGAAGGCCAAAGCCCAGAAAATCTAGCGTTGCTAGGGTCGAGATTGTCCCGGTGATGATGAAGGGCAGCATTGTCAGGGTCGCGACCATGGCGTTGGGCAACACATGGCGGAACATGATGATCCGGTTCGACACGCCAAGGGCGCGCGCGGCGCGGACATACTCGAAATTGCGGGCGCGCAGGAATTCCGCCCGCACAACGCCGACAAGCGCGGGCCAGCCGAACAGCACCGTCACGAAGACCAGAAGCCAGAAACTTCGACCCAGAATCGCAAACAGGATGATGATCACGTAAAGCGAAGGGGTGGAGCTCCAGATTTCCAGAATGCGTTGGAACACCAGATCCACCCAGCCACCGAAATAGCCTTGGATGGCGCCAGCGGCGACACCGATGACCGACGTCAGAACCGTCACGATGATGGTAAAGAAGACCGAAAGGCGGAACCCGTAGATCACTCGCGCAAGCACATCGCGCGCCGTGTCATCCGTACCCAGCAGGTGTTTTGCATCTGGCGGCGAAGGGGCGGCCCCGTCAATGTCATTGATGGTGTTGAAGCTGTAGGGCACCGGTGGCCACAACAGCCAACCCGTCGTCACGGCCTCGCCGCCGACTGTGCCGGTGGCGGTTGCCTCGGCAATCGCCTCGTTGGGTGTGTCCCAGCAGGCCTCGGCGCCGCCGGTGGTGATCAGGCATTTCACCTCGATGTCGCGATAGACGGCTTCGGTTTTGAAGTCGCCGCCAAAGGTCGTTTCTGGATAGAAGTTGAAAACGGGGGCGTAATAGCTGCCGTCGTATTTCACCAGGATCGGTTTGTCGTTGGCGATAAACTCGGCGATCAGCGACAGCCCGAACAGGACGCAAAACAAGATCAGCGACCAGAAGGCGCGCCCGTTGCGGCGGAAATTTCGCCAGCGGCGTTGGTTCAGGGGGGACAGTGCCATGATCAGACCTCGCGCCCCTCGAAGTCGATGCGGGGATCGACGAACACATACATCAGGTCCGACAGAATCCCGACCAACAGGCCAATCAGGCCAAACACGAACAGCGTGCCGAAGATGACAGGATAGTCGCGGGCCAGTGCCGCTTCGAAGCCGAGCCGTCCCAAACCATCCAGCGAAAACAGCGTTTCGATGATCACCGACCCGCCAAAGAAGACGCCCAGAAAAACCGCAGGGAAGCCCGCGATCACGATCAGCATCGCGTTGCGAAAGACGTGGCCATAAAGCACCCGGTGTTCGGCCAGACCCTTGGCGCGGGCGGTCACAACGTATTGCTTCTTGATCTCGTCCAGAAAGCTGTTTTTAGTCAGCAGGGTCAGCGTGGCGAAACTGGCGATGGTCGAGGCAAGGACCGGCAAGGTGATGTGCCAGAAATAGTCCACGATCTTACCCCAAAGCGACAGCTGGTCCCAATTGTCCGAGGTCAGCCCGCGCAAGGGGAACCATTGCAGATAGGACCCGCCTGCAAAGACGACCAGCAACAAGATTGCGAATAGAAAGCCGGGGATCGCGTAGGCCACGATGATGATGCCCGAGGTCCAGGTGTCGAATTTCGACCCGTCCCGCACAGCCTTGCGCACACCCAACGGGATCGACACCAGATAGGCGATGACCGTCGACCACAGACCCAGCGTGATCGACACGGGCAGCTTTTCGGCCACCAGTTCAAAGACGCCGATGGACCGGAAATAGCTTTCCCCGAAATCAAGACGCATATAGTTCCAGATCATCGAAAAGAACCGTTCGACCGGAGGTTTGTCGAAGCCAAATTCCTTTTCCAGCTCGGCGATGAACTCCGGCGGCAACCCGCGTGCGCCCAGATATCGTTCATCGCCACCACCGCCGCCGATGCCGGCATCGCCACCCCCACCCGCAATGCTTTCGAAAACGTCGCCTTCGCCCTCCATCTGGGCGATGATCTGCTCAATCGGTCCACCCGGCACGAACTGGGTCAGGGCAAAGTTGATCACCATGATCCCAAATAACGTCGGAATGATCAGAAGTAGCCTGCGCAGAATATAGGCGCCCATATGGGTCTCGCTCTCGTTTTGTTGCCTGTTGCCGGTGGTGCGGCGCGGTTCAGCGCAGCACGCCGTCCGCTTTCAGTTTTGCAGCTTTGTCGGCGTTAAACCACCAGAAGTCCAGATAGCCCAGATCGTAGGGCGGAAGCGGGTCGGGATGTTCGAACTGGTCATAATATGCGACGGTATGTTTGTCTTTATACCATTGCGGAACCATGATCTTCAGTGCCCGCATGACCCGATCCAGTGCTCTGGCGGCGATCACGAGGTCTTCCTTGGATTGGGCATTTCGGATCATGTCGATCAGCTCGTCCACCGCGGGGTCGGCAACACCGGGCGAGTTGAACACGGACACCGCGGCCTCTTTCGATCCAAATGATTGTGCCAGATTGCTGCCCGGTTCATACCCAAACGCCAGTTGGTCCGTGATGATGTCATAGTCAAACGCGTAGCGCCGATCGACAAATTGCGAGGTATCGACCCGGTTCAAAATCGCATCCACGCCTATGTTGCGCAAGTTTTCCACATAGGGATTGATCACCCGGTCAAAGGTTGGTGAAAAGGTCAAGAACTCGACCCTCAGCGTGTCGCCCTTTGCGTTGCGGCGGATACCATCGTCGCCGACGATCCACCCGGCATCGTCCAGAAGCGCCGAGGCCTGACGGGCATTTTTGCGATCAAACTGTCGCGCGCCAGAGGTCGGAGCCATGATCGCTTCGCCCAAGGCACCTTCGGGCAGTTTGTCAGCGAGTGGCTCAAGCAGTGCCAGTTCCTCGGGCGACGGGGTGCCAGTGGCTTCAAGATATGAGTTTTCGGCAAAGCTGTTGACCCGTTCGTAAATGCCATAGAACAGTGCTTCGTTTGACCATGTGAAATTGAACATCAAGCCGATGGCGTCGCGGACGCGGATATCCTGGAACTTGGGGCGGCGCATGTTGAACACGAAGCCTTGCCCCGAGGCCTGAGAGCCATCGTGCAGTTCCGCTTTGATCACCTGACCGCTTCTGACCTCTGGGAAGTCGTAGGACGTGGCCCATTCCTTCGAACTGTTTTCGACCCGAAAGGTGTAGCTGCCCGAAGTAAAGCCCTCGAACGCGGAATTGCTGTCGGCAAAATATTCGATGCGGATGGTGTCGAAATTCCAACGACCCTTGTTGATCGGCAGATCGCGGCCCCAATAGTCCGGGTTGCGCTTATAAACGATGCGCTGATTGATCTTGTAACTGTCAAGCATATAGGGACCGGTGCCCAATGCCTGCTCCAGTCGGCTTTCATCCAGCCGCGCGCCTGTTTTTTCAAACCACGCTTTGGACATAACGGGCGTAGAACCCGCCTGCGAAATGCGATCGCGGACCGACCCATCAGGCTGGAAGGTGAACTTGACCCGTGCCGGGTCCAACGCTTCAACATTGGCAATGATCCGGCTGACGCCTTCGCGGAAACTGATCAGACCTTGCTCCATGAACAGGTTATGCGTGAAAACCACATCTTCGGCGGTGACAGGGCTGCCATCGGCAAACTGTGCTTCGGGGCGCAGGGTGAAGATGACCCAGCTTTGATCTTCCGGGTATTCAAGGCTTTCAGCCAACAGCCCATAGGAGGTGCCGATTTCGTCGGCTGTGCTGGTGAGCAGACGTTCAATGTTGATCGAGGCAAGCGCCCCGGCCACACCCTTGCGCGCATAGGGGTTAAAGCTGTCAAACGTGCCGCTTTCTGACGCGATGACAATCTCGCCGCCTTTCGGCGCGTCTGGGTTCACGTAGTCCAGGTGCGGGAAGTCCGCGCCATATTTTGGCGTGCCGAAATAGGAATAAGCATGCGATATGATCGTTTCCTCTGCCCTTGCCGTCAAAGGGATGAGCAACAACAGCGTGGTCACCACCATCCACCAGAAAACCGAACGGGTCTGGATATCATTGTCGGGCAGGGCGCGCGTCAGGGTTGGCGTCATATGGTGGGCCTCCGATGGAAAAGCAGAAATCGCTCGCCACCAAGCTAAAGGCGGGGCCTGATAACATTCAAGGCGCGAATTGGTGATCACCCCATGAACCCGCCCTGACAGGCGTGATATCGCAAAAGAAAAGGCCGATCCGCTGTGCGAACCGGCCCTGTCTTGGTATTTCAGGTGCGTCTATCCGCCAATGGTTTGCAGATACGCAATCAAGTTGGCGCGGTCTTCTTCTTTTTTCAGACCCGCGTAGGTCATCTTGTTGCCCGGCGCATAGCCTTTCGGATCGGCCAGCCATGCGTTCAGCTCTTCCGGACCCCAGTTTCCGTCAAGCCCTGCCAGAGCGTCCGAATAGTTGAAGCCGTCAACACCGCCGATCGGGCGGTCAACAACACCAAACAAGTGCGGGCCGGTGCCGTTGGCACCGTCTTCCAGCTTGTGGCAAGCGCGGCATTTGCCCCAGACCTTTTCGCCTTTGGCGGGGTCGGCTGCGGCCAGCAGGTCTGCGAAGGGAACAGCTTCTTCTTCCTCCACCTCGGCTTCGCCGTCGTCAGCGGTGGCGATCACGTAACCAGAGGTCGCGTGACCTTCGTCGCCATGGCCCCCGGCTTCTGTCGAATACAGGCTGTCTGCTGCCCAAGAGCCCAGCAAGAAGAACAGGAGGGTGCCAAGAACAGCGGCCCCGGCTTTCGTCATTGTCATTGTGTCGAACATGTCGCGATCCGTCTCATCCAAAGTCAAAAGCCTTCTAGCCGCTTCCATTGCCATGTTTCAAGCGATATGAGGCGCCACAGCTTGAGGTTTACCGCTAAACTGCAGGAAGGACCCGCGAAATGACCAACCGCATCGCCTTTCAGGGGGAACCCGGCGCCTATTCACACGAAGCCTGTCTTGCCGCACGCCCTGACATGGACCCCATGCCTTGCGATTCCTTTGAAGAGGTGATCGAAGCCGTGCGCTCGGGGATTGCGGCGCAAGCCATGTTGCCGATCGAAAACACCACATATGGCCGCGTGGCGGATATCCACCGCCTGTTGCCGGAAAGCGGGCTGCACATTCTGGATGAGGCATTCGTGCGCGTGCGCATTTCCCTGCTCGGCCTGCCCGGGGCCAGGATTGAAGACATCAAAACCGTGCGCGCCCATCTGGTCTTGCTGCCGCAATCGTCGGAATTCCTTAAACTTCATGGTATTCGCGGCGTCTCTGCCGCCGACAGTGCTGGCGCCGCGGCCAATCTGGCGCGCTCGAAAGCCGCGGAAGAAGGTGTGCTGGCCTCTGCGCTGGCTGCCAAGATCTATGGCCTGGACGTGTTGGCCGAAGATGTCGAAGATCACGGCCACAACACCACGCGCTTTGTGATCATGGGGCCTGAGCCAGACCACACCCGCCGTGGGGATCACGGAATGATCACCACGTTTGTCTTCGAAGTGCGCAACATTCCCGCGGCCCTGTTCAAGGCGATGGGGGGCTTTGCGACCAACGGTGTGAACATGACCAAGCTGGAAAGCTACATGGTGGATGGATCGTTCAGCGCCACGCGGTTTTACGCCGATATCGAAGGTCATCCGGACGACCGCAACGTGCAATTGGCGATGGAGGAGTTGGACTATTTCACATCGTCACTGGATATTATCGGTGTGTATCCACGCGATCCCGCGCGCGACTGAGCACTGAGCACGGCCAGTGTTATCCAGCCTGCCGCGCACGAACGCGCCCTTCGATGGTGCGTGCATAGGTCGCCACACGGTGCTTGAACCGCCGGGCCAGATTTGACCGCGCCAGTCTTGCGGATTGCAGCAACAGGCGCGCTGGTATTGTTTTCGGACGAATGTCGATGCTCATATTCATCCGGGTGCGGTTGCGCGACAATTCGACGAAATCAATTTCGACAAGCGCTTCCATACCAGACACTTTGGACAGCATTGCCAGCGCATTGGGCGCATCGTAGGTCATCATTTCCATATCCGCGATCCGGTCACGGTTGCGATAGGGAAACTTGGCCTGCCAACGCATCCCGGCACCCGGCACGCTAAGCGTATCGGTTCGGCTTACCTCGGCGCCCCGCCGCAGCGCCGCGCGCTCCAGCCCATCGAAGTCCGAAACCGCTTCAAAGGCCTGTTCGATGGTGGCTTCGATGTCTTCGCGTGTCGCAAATTTCATTGTGAAAGGCCCTCTGTCTGCCCAATATTCTGGGGCAGGAATGTGGTCTTAATCCAGCCTGTCCGCAAGCCAGTTTGTCAAAAGAAAATGCGCGATAGAACCTTTTCGCGCTGCGGCAATGTCCGGATGACGGCCGGCAAACACCTCCAGCATGTCTTCGCGCGACACCCAAAGGGCGCCTTCCAGTTCGATGGGGTCAAGAGTGATATCGGTCGTGGTCGCAAGCCCGCGTGTTCCGATCATCAACGACGCTGGATAGGGCCAGGGCTGCGAGGCCAGATAGTCGACCCGATCGACACGCACACCGGTTTCTTCAAACACTTCACGCCGGGTGGCAGCTTCGATCGTTTCGCCGGGCTCCATGAAGCCTGCAAGCAGTGAATACATGCGCGGCGGCCAGTTTTCATTGCGCCCAATCAAAGCCGAATTGCCATGCGTGATCAGCATGATCACCACAGGATCGGTGCGTGGAAAGTGCATTCGACCGCAGCTATTGCAGCGGCGCTGCCATCCGCTCATGATGACATCGCTCATCTCGCCGCAATTGGCGCAGAACCGGTGAATGCGGTGCCACTCCAATATACCTCGTGCGGTGGCCGCTATTTCGGCTTCAAGCTGAGTGAGCTGCGCCATCACACCGCGCAGCTCGCCAAAGCTGTGATCTTCAGGCGTGCCAGTTAGATGTTGCAAACTGAGGTCAAGAAACTCATCTGCGTCGGGCAATTCGCCCTCTGGTGTCAGGTCCGAGATGTCTACGGCAAAGACGGGGCTGGTTTCAGTGTCGCCAAGATACACGCACCGGTCCAACCGGTCTTGCAGAACGGCATGGTCGGCTGACAGAAACGCAAGGCTTTGTCGGCCATCCAGATCGGGCCTGAGCAGCGGTTTGCCGCGCCAGAGGGGAAGGATTCTACCCTTCTTGATGCGATCTTCGATGGCGCCTTGGTTGCCTCTGATTTCAGCCAAGCGGTTCAGCAGACCCGCCCCGAATGTGACCTCTTCGGCAATTTTCATCAGACCCTCGCGTCGGTTCAAAGCCCGATGCACGCTAGCAGGATCACGGACGAATACCATCCAGTTTTGCGCCTCAAAAAACACGCAAAGATAGAAAACAGTTTGTTTCCCACTCGCCCAGATGGCATTTCCGTTGTCAGAAGCCTAGTGTGAGGTTGCGGCTAACATGTTGGCCCCGAATTTGTTCCAGAAGACAAGGTTTGTCGACGTTGAAATCCATTCGAAATCGTGACGCAAGGCCCGTGCCCCCTCACACAACGTTGCGCGTAATGGCGACGACAGACCTGCACATGCATATTCTCCCCTACGACTACCTGTCTGACAATCGCGTGGACCAGTGGGGATTGGCGAATACCGCGTGTCTGATCCACGCAGCCCGACAGCAAGTGCCCAACTCGATCCTGCTGGATAATGGCGATTTTCTGCATGGGACGGCGATGGGCGATCTTGTGCTGGAGCGGTCCGGGTTGGACGATGCGCCTGCCATCGATGTTGCCACCCATCCAATGATTGCTGCGATGAACCATCTGGACTATGACGCGGCAAATCTGGGCAACCATGATTTCGACCGTGGGGTCGATGTGCTGCTGGGGGCGATCGGACAGGCAAGTTTTCCAGTTCTGTCTGCAAATTCAGTTCTCAGGCGCGCCGCGTGTCCGACCCAAGACACAACACTTATGCCCCCGTTCACGATCCTGCACCGCAAGGTCACAGACACAGGGGGGGCAGTGCGCGATCTTGGGATCGGAGTGCTTGGTCTGCTGCCTCCGGGATCGCTGCGACAAGGCAGTGGGCAAGATAACCTGCCCGAGACACGCGATATCGTCGAAACAGCACGCGCCTATATTCCGCTGATGCGTCAGAACGGTGCCGACATCGTCATCGTGCTTGCCCATTCAGGGCTGGGCGGCAGCACGCATGTTCCCAACATGGAAAACGCCCTTGTGCCGTTGTCACGACTGGATGGGATTGATGCGATTGTGGGCGGTCACACCCATCAGGTGTTTCCGGCTGGTGATCACGCGGCCCATGGCCCGAATTCGACCGAGGGGCGACTGAACGGCATACCCACGGTGATGCCGGGGTTCTGGGGGTCCCATCTTGGAATCGTTGATCTTGACCTGACCCATCAGGATGGGCGCTGGCAGGTAAGCTCGGCCAAGGTCGATCTGCGTGCCGTGACAGGGGCGGATCGAACGCCGGCGAACAGCGTGGTCAAGACGCCGTCAACGCTGCGAAAACCGCACACACCACCGACACCCGCATCTGCCCCAGACTTGCCGACCCTTCTGGATGGCTTACATGAAAAGACACTCAGCCACATGCGAACGCGGGTGGGTCACAGTCTGGAAGATCTCGATACCTATCTTGCCTTGGTGGGGGCCGACAATGCCACGCGCCTTGTGCAGGTGGCGATGGCGGATTACGCGCATCAGATTCAGCAAGATATGGCGGGTGAGGTGCTGCCCGTTCTTGCCTCAAGCGCGCCGTTCAAGTCGGGCGGGTTGGGGGGGGCGAATTATTACTCCGACGTTCCAGCAGGCGACATCACGCTGCGGTCGGTATCAGATCTGTATATCTTTCCGAACGAGTTGATCCTTGTGCGCGCGACCGGCGCCTATCTGAAAGATTGGCTGGAGCGCTCTGTCAGCATCTACAACCAAGTGCTTCCGGGCGACCGTCGAGTCGCGCTGAAAGAAGATGCGACACCGGGCTATCTGCTCGAGGCGGTGTTCGGGTTGACCTATCAGGTTGATCTGTCACAGCCCGCGCGGTTCACGCCCGCCGGGGCCGCGTCTGGGCTGGCAGCTGGTCGCATCATTGATCTTTGTCATAACGCTCAGGCCGTGCACGATGATGACGAGTTCCTTTTGGCGACCAGTGATTTCAGGGCGCGCGGCGGTGGTGGCTTTCCGGTCGCGCCGGCCGACCGGATCATGCCAACGCCACCGATTGCCATACGCGACGTTCTGAAGGCTTTTGTGGAACGAAACGAGGTGATCGAGGTGTCCCCTGCACCGATCTGGAGATTTGCGAATGTGCCGGGGGCCAGCATCATGTTCAAGTCCTCGCCGCGCGCCGCGACGGCCGTCCAGAAATACCCCTGGCTGTCGATCGATTGCGTGACGGCGCGCGACGCAAAAGGTTTTGCACATTACGAGATGGAACTCTGAGGCTTGCATCGACGGTTTTCGCCTCATATATGAGGGTCGAGAGGTTGGCGCGGGCAGGCACCTCGCCAATCTGGTCAGGTCCGGAAGGAAGCAGCCACAACGAGCCCCGCTTGGGTCGTGTTCAGCCTCTCACCCAGTTTCAAATTCGCAAAATTTGGAACCCCGACAGGCGAAACAAAGTTTTGCCGGACGGGACACCACCCAAAGGCCCGCCAAATTGCAGGCCATAGATGATCGGAGGGCCAATATGAATGTCGTCATCACCCTTCGGGCAGGAATTTGCTAAGCGGGTTTATCCCCTTTCTGCCTGAGCACGCACACCCCAAGCCGCGTTTGCGCGCGGGGTGCAATGCCATGCTTAAACAGGCAGACCAATGACACACACACTTACGGACCTTGGTTGGTCCCCTTTCTTCGAAGCGCAGCGCGACGACGCTGCCGACTTGACCCCTTACCGGATCACCGACATTCACCGCAGCCGCATGAATGCGCTGGGCGAGGCGGGCGAGGTCACCCTGACCTCTCCCAAGATCGTGGCTGGCGAATTGGCGGTTGGCGATTGGGTTTTGGCCGACCCAGAGCTTCGCATACAACGATGTTTGGAGCGAAAATCACTGCTTCAACGACGTGCCGCCGGGACCGATGCACATACGCAGCTGATCGCGGCGAATGTCGATACGCTGTTTATCGTGACCTCGTGCAATGATGATTTCAACATTGCCCGGATCGAACGGTTTTTGGCACTGGCACATGAGGCTGGATGTTATCCTGTTCTGGTCCTGACAAAAGCGGACCTGTGCGATGATCCCCTTCGATACGAGGCCGAGGCACAGACCCTTGACCCGATGCTGACGATCCTGACCGTCAACGCCCGCGACCCATCCGGTGCGGCAGCGGTGGCGGCGTGGTGCAAAGCCCCGCAAACGGCGGCCTTTATCGGGTCGTCCGGCGTGGGCAAAACAACCCTAACCAATGGCTTGACTGGGGGCGACGCCGACACCGGCGGTGTCCGCGAAGACGACGCGAAGGGCCGCCATATCACAACCTCGCGCAGTATGCGTCCCATGCTGCAGGGCGGTTGGATCATTGATATGCCCGGCATGCGTGCGTTACGTCTTTTGGACACCCGCGAGGGGATCGACAGCGTTTTTGACGATCTGGCCGAGCTGGAAACCCAATGTCGGTTTTCCGACTGTGCGCATGAAACCGAGCCAGGGTGTGCCGTACGCGCGGCCATCGACGCGGGAGAGCTTGATCTGGACCGTTTGGCACGCTGGCGCAAATTGCGCGCCGGTGATGCAAAGAACACCGAGACGGTGGCCGAAAGCCGCGCGCGACAGCGAAAGTTCTCGAAAATGGTGAAGAGCGTTACCAAGGGCGCAGGAAAGCGCAAAGGACGTTAGTCCAAGGGGATATCATTTGGCGCGCGTCCGCAAATCAGGTCGCACTGAGGTAACTGACAGGATAGGGTCGGAACATGGCCAGTCACGATGCAAAAGATGATGAGGAAAAAGCTGAAATCCGAACGCGGTGGGCCGAGGATCGAACGATCATGGCCAACGAGCGCACGTTTTCAGCGTGGATGGGAACCGGCCTTGGCGCGGTGGGTGTTGCGATCGGGTTAAAGGCCGTGTTTGGGGCGTTTGATCCAACCTGGGCGGCCAAGCTGGTCGCGACTTTGTTCTTGCTGGCAGCGATCGTGATCTATTGGGCGGCACGGCGGCAGGCTTGCAAAACTCTGTCGCGGCTATCTGAAAACGATGCAGAAGCGTTACCGACACAGTCTTTCACCCGTCTTGCCGCTTTGATGACTGTGGCAACGGTTGGGGTCGGGGGGATCTTGTGGGCGTTGTGACCAGCGACCGCATCTTTGGTGGACCCCTGCCTCGCCCCGCTTTAGTCTTCTGTGACTGGACGAATCTCGACAAAGGTTGACGATGAGCGACACCACTCCCGACACGGCGCAAGCAGCCCGGCCATATCAGGTTCTGGCGCGCAAATACCGCCCAGAAACGTTCGCCGATCTGATCGGGCAAGAGGCGATGGTGCGCACGCTCAAGAACGCGTTCGAAGCCGATCGGATCGCGCAGGCCTTTGTAATGACGGGCATTCGCGGCGTGGGCAAAACCACGACGGCGCGGATCATCGCCAAGGGTATGAACTGCATCGGACCGGACGGCACGGGCGGACCAACCGTCGAGCCCTGCGGCACTTGCGAACACTGCGTGGCAATTGCCGAAGGTCGCCACGTGGATGTGATGGAGATGGACGCGGCCTCGCGCACCGGTGTCGATGATATCCGCGAGATCATTGACAGCGTGCACTATCGGGCGGCCTCGGCGCGTTACAAGATCTATATCATCGACGAGGTTCACATGCTGTCCAAGAACGCGTTCAACGCGCTTCTGAAGACGCTGGAAGAACCTCCCGAGCATGTGAAGTTCATTTTTGCGACCACCGAGATTCGCAAGGTGCCTGTCACGGTTCTGAGCCGCTGCCAGCGGTTTGACCTGCGCCGGATCGAACCTGAGGACATGCTGGCCATGCTGCGCCGGATTGCCGATGCGGAAGGGGCTGCAATCGCCGATGATGCGCTGGCGCTGATCACGCGCGCCGCCGAAGGCTCGGCCCGTGATGCGCAATCGCTGCTGGATCAGGCGATCAGCCATGGCGCGGGCGAAACGACTGCCATTCAGGTGCGCGCCATGTTGGGGCTTGCCGACCGGGGGCGGGTGCTCGACCTGATCGACTTGATAGCCAAAGGCGAAGCCGCTGGCGCGCTAAGTGAGTTGGGCGCGCAATATGCCGATGGGGCCGACCCCATGGCGGTCTTGCGTGATCTAGCCGAGGTGACCCACTGGATCAGCGTGATCAGGATCACCCCCGAGGCCGCCGAAGATCCGACCGTTTCCCCTGACGAACGCACACGCGGACAAGCGATGGCCGAGGCCTTGCCGATGCGGGTTTTGTCGCGGATGTGGCAAATGCTTTTGAAATCCATAGAAGAAGTCGCCAATGCACCCAATGCCATGATGGCGGCTGAAATGGCGATCATTCGCCTGACCCATGTGGCTGACCTGCCGTCGCCGGAAGACCTTGTGCGCACCTTGCAGAATGCACCGGCCCCGCCGCCGTCCTCATCTCCACCCCCGTCTTCACCGTCCGCGCCGTCTGGCGGGTCGTCGGGCGGTGCGGCGCCCCAAGCGGGTGGGTCGATGGGTCAGCAGTCGGGCGTTTCGTCATCGGGTGGCACATCCGGAGGCGGTGGCGCGACAGCCAGGGCCGTGGCGCTCGCCCCCGAGATGTCTTTGGCGCGTTTTGCGCGCTTTGAAGACGTGATCGAACTGATCCGTGCAAACCGCGATGTGAAGCTGCTGGTCGAGGTCGAAAGCGGCGTGCGTTTGGCAGCCTATGCGCCGGGTCGGATCGAATTCACACCCACCGACAAAGCACCATCAGACCTTGCGACGCGGCTTGCACAGCGGCTGCAAGGCTGGACCGGCGTGCGCTGGGGCGTCACGTTGGTGAACGACTGCGCCGTGGCGACGATCGCTGAGACGCGGGATGGCGAAAAGCTCGCGTTGGAGCAGAAAGCCGTGGAACACCCGCTGGTGCAGGCCGTCATCGCGACCTTCCCGACCGCGCGCATCACCGAAATTCGCACTGAGGCAGATCTTGCCCAAGAGGCCGCGACCGAGGCGTTGCCCGAGGTCGAAGACGAATGGGATCCTTTTGAGGAAGGTTGATGCAATCACACGGGTGCGCCTTGTAAGCCGATAGCCCCGACCGTATCTAGAACTGAACACACAAGATCGAGGAGCGTGACATGCTTAAAGGACTGGGTGGTCTTGGCGATATGGCCAAGATGATGAAAGCCGCACAAGAGATGCAGACCAAAATGTCGGATATGCAGGAAAGCCTGTCCACGATAACCGTGGTCGGTGAAAGCGGCGCAGGTCTGGTGCGGGCCACCGCCACCGCCAAGGGCGTGTTGACGGGGCTGGATATTGACCCCTCGATCTTTAATCCCGATGAAAAAGAAGTGGTCGAGGACCTGATACTGGCCGCGATCAAGGATGCGCAGGCCAAGGCGCAGGAGCGTAGCGAAAGCGAGATGTCGCGCCTGACCGAAGAGCTTGGCCTGCCCAAGGACATGAACCTGCCGTTCTAAGGCAGATCACCGCATGTCAGAAGCCCCTCGCGATATCGAGAACCTGATCGAGCTGATGGCCAAGCTGCCGGGGCTTGGACCACGATCGGCCCGGCGGGCGGTGCTGTATCTGATCCGTAAGCGCGCGCTCGTGCTGACGCCATTGGCGGACGCGATGGCCGCCGTGGCCGAAACGGCGCGCGAATGTGTGGTCTGCGGCAACGTATCGACCGCCGATCGTTGCGATATCTGCCTGTCGGAAAAGCGCGCTGTGGGCGAGATTTGCGTGGTCGAAGATGTGGCCGACCTGTGGGCGATGGAACGGGCCGCCCTGTTCAGAGGGCGCTATCACGTGCTGGGCGGCACCTTGTCGGCGCTGGATGCGATCGGTCCCGAAGATCTTGGCATCCCGCGTCTGATCCAGCGGGTCATCGATGAAGGCGTAACCGAGGTTATTTTGGCGCTGAACGCCACCGTCGATGGTCAGACCACCGCGCATTACATTGCCGAAGAGCTTGAAGGGCGTTGCACCGTTTCGTCTTTGGCGCAGGGTGTCCCGATTGGGGGCGAGCTGGATTATCTGGACGAAGGCACCATTTCGGCCGCTTTGGCAGCGCGCAAACGATATTGAACGTGTTGCCAGCTGTGGCCCATCAGAACTGATCCAGAAGACGCCTTAGGTAGTCGCGCTCAAGGTCAGGACGGTCGCCATCACCGGACCGACGGCGCAATTCTTCCATCAATTCTTGCGCGCGTCGATAGACGTCCTCCCCATCCTCCAGCGGCCCGTCTGACGCAACCGCGCCTGATTGGCCGTCCGGGTTTCGTCCCAAGGGATCACGTTGGCTGGACTGGCGGCCTTCGCCGGGGCTATTGCCCTGCTCACCCTGTCGCTGCGCCTGTTGGTTTTGCATTGCTTCATCAAACTGGCGCATACCCTCGCGCAGCGCCTCCATCGCATCTGCCTGACGGTCCAATGCCTCGGGCAGATCACCTTGTTCAAGAGCGTCGGCGGCGTCGCCCATGGCGCGACCGGCGTCGTCCAGTGCATCACGTGCGGCCTGACCGGCCTCGTCGCCTGCACCGGGCAGGTTGCGGCGCTGCTCTTGCAACTGCCGCTGCAATTCACGTTGCTGTTGTGTCAGATCACCGCCTTGCCCGGCGCTGTCGCCTTGTTCGGGACCGTTTCCTTGTCCGTCCTGGCCGTCTTCGCCGCCGGATCCATCATGGCTCTGGCCGCGTCCCTGGCCACCGTCGCGGCCTTCGTTGCCTTCAGCTTCACCCGCTTGCGCTGGCCCGCCTTGTTCTTGCAGGTCGCGGAACGCCTGATCTGACAGACCTTGTTGTTCGCGCAATGTCTCCTGCAGTCCCTCGCGGGCGCTGTCGCCGGGTTCGCCCGATTGACCGTTCTGCGCCATTTGCATGTTTTCCATCATCTGGCGCATTTGGTCGAGCAACTGCATCGCTTCGTCTTCGCGCCCCTCGCGCATCAGTTCTTCGATCCGGTCCATCATCGCTTCCAGATCGGCTTGGCTCATCTCGATCCCGTTTTCAGGTGGCGGTTGGTCGGATTGCGGGCCGTTTTCCTGGTTCTGAGCAAGCTGGTCCATATAGTCGCGCATCGCGTCACGCACCTCGTCCATCAGCTCGGCCAGTTCCTCTTGGCTGGCGCCGTCGCGTATGGCTTGTTCCAGCCGGTCCTGTGCCTGCTTCATCCGGGCCAATGCGTCGGCAAGGCGACCATCTTCCAGCTCGACGGCGACATCCCAAAGCAGTTGGGCAACCTCGTTGCGCAGTTCTTCGGGCAGGCCCGATGGCAGGTCGGAAAATGCGATGCCAGCTTCGAGCCGCCGGATTGCACCGCGCAGGCGCAGATAGGCGCCCTCTGCCAGGTCAAGCTCATCAGGTCGGTTCAGCACCGTGCGCAATATCTGCGCCACGCGGGGCGCGTTGTCGCGCGACCACAGCAGGTCGCGGCGTTGTTCCACCAGAGCTTTGGCGACCGGATGCAGAAAACGACGCGCAGGCAGGATCATCGAAAGCGGCGCGGAGGTGCCCGTCTGTTCAGCGCCATCTTGCGCAACCAGCAGCAGATCGACCGGCAGCCCAGCCCATGGGTGTTCAATCTGCACCTCTTCGATCGTGCCTTCAATCAGCGTGCGCGCGCCCCGATAGGGCAGTGGCAGGTCAACAACCAGCGGGTCGCGCGGTTCGGGTTCGATGGCCAGTCCGTGCCGACGATCAATGCGACCAAGGCCCAGAGTTGCCTCGGCGCGGCCAGATGTGACGGCATAATCGTCACTGGCAACGAAGGGCAGCGCGAAATCCCCGGCAAGGCGGCGCGTCAACTCTCCGTCAATGCGGACCGTCGGCGGGGTGTCGCCGATGGCGGTGATCTTCCAGGCGGATGCCTGAGGTCCGTCGATTGTCAGCGTGCCATTTTGTGCGATGTCAAAAGTATAGCTTTGCTGCGTGTCCGCGGCGATCGGTGCCTGCGTGATGTCTGTCGCGACAGACAATTCACCCAAATCGCCATAAAGCCGCAGCGTCAATCGGCTTCCCTGTGGAACTGCCAGCGGCCCCGGCGGTTGATCGGCAAGATAAAGGCTGGGCCGTCCGGTATAGGCGGGCGGTTCGATCCACCCTTCCCAACTGGCACTGGCCACGTCCAAAGGTCCTGTTGTGTCAGAAGGTCCGCGTGTCGCGTCCAAGCCGTCTGCCCAAGGGGTGAACAGCAGCGCCAACGCCGCCGCGGTTGCAGCGATCAGGCGCAGCGAAAACGGGTCGTTTTTGGCAACCCGCATATCCGGTGAAACGGGCTTTACACCCTTCAGGCGCAAGGCCATGCGCGCCAAATGCGCCTGCCACAGCGCGCGTGACGCCATGTCATCGCGGCCTGTGGCCTGTTCGTCCATCAGGGCAGAAATCGGGTGGCCGGACAGGCTATTGTCCAATTTGGAAATTCTGGCGGCGTGGTCCGGCCATGAAAACCTGCGCGCGCCCCAAACCAGCGCGGCGAGGGCTGCAACCCCGCCCCCCCACATGACCGCTTTCATGGCGGGTGACGGTCCGAAGCTCCAAAAGCTCCAGATAGCAAAGGCAGCAAGCAGGATGGTTGCGAGCGGCCAGAAGGCTTGCCAGAAGCGTTCCAAAACCATCCCCGCCCCTGTCGCGCGCAAGGGCCATCTGAGATGCGACTGCACCTCGTCAGGAAGGGTGGGGCGGGTCATCGGACCCGCACGTGGTTCACAGCCATGCAGGGATGGTATCGCGTCCCAGCATCTGTTCATAGGTGGGACGGGCACGGATGACTTCAAATTGATCACCCATCACCAAAACCTCGGGGATCAGGGGGCGGGAATTGTATTCCGAGGCCATAACGGCCCCATAGGCGCCCGCCGACCGGAAGGCGATCAGGTCATCGGGTTGAAGACTGTCCAGATCGCGACCCTTGGCAAAAGTGTCGCCGGTTTCGCAGATTGGACCGACGATATCATAGCGGGCTTTTTCGTCACCGGGTGTCGCCTCGATCACCGGGATAATATCATGGTGGGCCTCATACATGGACGGGCGCACAAGGTCGTTCATGGCGGCGTCAACGATCAGAAAATCCTGCCCTTCGCCTTCCTTGACATAGATGACCGAGGTCACCATCAGGCCCGCATTCCCCGAGATCAGTCGCCCCGGTTCGATCTCGATCTCGCAGTTCAGATGCCCTACGGTTTCGCGCACCACCTGTCCGTATTCGATGGGCAGCGGCGGCGCGGTGTTGGACCGTTCATAGGGAATGCCAAGCCCGCCGCCCAGATCAAGTCGGGTGATGTCGTGGCCGTCTGAGCGCAGGGCTTCAGTCAGTTGCGCAACCTTCTGGTAAGCTTGGCGGAACGGCTCCAGCTCGGTCAGCTGGCTTCCGATATGCACGTCGATGCCGACCGCTTTCAGGCCGGGCAGGGTGGCGATCTCGGCATAGACCTCGCGGGCGCGGGCGATCGGGATGCCGAACTTGTTTTCCGACTTCCCGGTCGAGATTTTAGCATGGGTTTTTGCGTCCACGTCCGGGTTAATCCGCACGGTCACGGGGGCAACAACACCCATCTCTGACGCGACTTCGGACAGAACCCGCATTTCGGGTTCGCTTTCCAAGTTGAACTGCCGGATGCCGTGGGTCAGTGCCAGCCGCATTTCGTCACGGGTTTTGCCAACACCGGAAAAGACAATCCGGTCGCCCGGCACACCTGCGGCCAATGCGCGGCGGTATTCCCCGCCGGAAACCACATCCATGCCAGCCCCCATGTCACCCAACAGCTTCAGAACAGCGAGGTTCGAGTTCGATTTGACGGCAAAGCAGACCAGATGATCGGCCCAGTCGAGCGCCTCGGTGAACAGTCCGATATGACGCTTCAGGGTGGCGGTCGAATAGACATAGAAGGGCGTGCCGACCTTGGCGGCAATATCCTGGATCGAAACGTCTTCGGCGTGCAAGACGCCGTCACGGTAAAGGAAATGGTCCACGGGGCGTGCCCTTTCTGTCTGCGCTTGGGCATTGCCCTAAAGGATGCGCCGCGATCTGGCAATTGCGAAGCGATTGCTTCGGCCTGTCAGATGGGGCGCGTGCGCAGAAACAGATAGAGCGGTAGGCCGCAACTGACCCCCACGAGGAAGGTGGCCGGGATCGCCCAAAGGGCCGACCAGTTTCGGCGCACCGAGGTTTCAGCGATGATCCAGACGGTCAGGGTGACGCCTGCCAGCAAGAGGTCCAACGTGGCGCCCCGCGTTGCAAGGTTCGCGCGCCAGGCCTGAAACAGGTCGCCAAGCGATAGCCCGTTTTGCGCAAACCAAGCGGCGAAATAGGCACCCGGCACGACCGCTCCGATCACCGCCAGCGCAAGATAGGTTTTGCGCAGGCGCGACAGAGGCTGGCGGGTTGTCATTGCGCAGCGCCTTGGTTGGCGGTGTCTTCAGCGCTGCCGGGGCGCACGGGCTCTCCGTCTGCACCGCACGCGGCCAGACCAAAAAGGGCGAGGAACAGGGCTGCGCGGATCATGCCAGCACCTCTTTCCAGCGCGCGATCTGCGCGCGCACCTCGGATGGGGCCGTGCCGCCATAGGATGTGCGGCTGGCGACCGAATTATGCACGCCAAGAACGCCGAAAACCTCGTCGGTGATGGCCGCGTGAACCGATTGCATATCGGCCAGCGACAGATCGGGTAGGTCGCAACCGCGATCCTCGGCCATCGCGACCAGTGATCCGGTCACGTGGTGGGCATCGCGGAACGGCATGTTCAGCGCGCGCACCAACCAGTCGGCAAGGTCGGTGGCGGTCGAGAAGCCGGAAGAAGCCGCAGCCTCAAGCGCGTCCGTATTGGCCGCCATGTCCGACACCATGCCGGTCATTGCAGCCAGCGCCAGCATCAGGTTGTCTGCGGCATCAAAGACCTGTTCCTTGTCTTCCTGCATGTCCTTGGAATAGGCGAGCGGCAGCCCCTTCATCACGGTCATCAGGCCCACGGTGGCCCCCATGATCCGCCCGATTTTGGCGCGGATCAGTTCAGCCGCGTCCGGGTTGCGTTTCTGCGGCATGATGGACGACCCGGTCGACCATTTGTCCGACATACGCACAAACCGGAACTGGGCCGAGGACCAGATCACCAGTTCTTCGGCGAAACGCGACAGGTGCATGGCGCAGATCGTGGCCGAGGACAGAAATTCCAGCGCGAAGTCGCGATCCGCCACAGCGTCGAGCGAGTTGGCGGTGGGGCGGTCAAAACCCAGAGCATTCGCGGTCATGTGCCGGTCGATGGGGAAAGACGTGCCGGCGAGGGCGGCCGACCCAAGCGGGCATTCGTTCATCCGGGCACGCGCGTCGCGAAAGCGCGACATGTCGCGGGCGAACATCTCGACATAGGCCATCATGTGGTGGCCCCACGTCACAGGCTGCGCGGTTTGTAGATGGGTGAAGCCGGGCATGACCCAATCGGCCCCCGCCTCGGCCTGACTTAATAGCGCGCGGATCAGTGCCTCCAGCCCGTCAATCGCCGCGTCCATCTGGTCGCGGACCCATAGGCGGAAATCAGTGGCGACCTGATCGTTGCGCGACCGGGCGGTGTGCAAACGTCCTGCGGGTTCGCCGACGATTTCTTTAAGGCGGGATTCGACATTCATGTGGATGTCTTCCAGCGCGGCAGAGAAGGCGAAAGTGCCGCCTTCAATCTCACTCAGGACTTGCGTCAGACCTTCGTGGATCGCTTCAGCGTCCTGCTCTGTGATGACGCCGGTCGCGGCCAGCATTGAGGCGTGCGCGCGCGATCCGTCGATATCTTGGCGCGCCATGCGCTGGTCATAGCTGATCGAGGCGTTGATCGCCTCCATGATTGCATCGGGGCCAGCGGAAAAGCGGCCCCCCCACATGGCGTTGGCGGTTTTGCTGTCGTCACTCATGGTCATCCTTTCGGAAGGTCGGATCTGCGTTGCCTTGCTATACGCGCCGCGGGCCACGGGTGCAATTGGGCAACCGTCTCAAGGTGTCTGGGGCGTCGTGTCTGCACGTGTCGCCGTGCGCTTGAGGCAGCGGAAACGGCGCTGGATTGCCGATGCCCGGTTTCGGGCTTTGTGGCCGCTCGTCCCGGGTATATTGTGTGACCTTGCTGCTTGGGTGGACAAACTGCGGAGGAAAGAATGGCCGGCAGGTCTTGGGAGATGTCGCGAAGAACGGCCGCAGGGGTGATTTTGGCCGCAGGAATGATGCCGCGCACCGCGCTGGCCAATGCGGGGTTTGACGCTTGGCGATCGCAGTTCAAGGCCCGCGCCCGCGCCGAAGGCATTCCGACGGCGGTGACACGTGCGCTGGATGGTGCGCGGTTTTTACCCGACGTGGTGCGGTCCGACCGCAAGCCTGCCGAAACCGCGCGATCCCTTGGGGACTATATTGCGTCGGCCGCATCGCCGCAGCGGATCAAGGCCGGTCAGGTGGCGATGTCCCGCTATCCCACGCTGCTTGGCCGGATCGAACAGCGCTATGACGTTCCGCGCGAAGTTATCGTGGCAATCTGGGGGATGGAAAGCAGCTATGGGGCCGTGCGCGGTTCTGCCTCGGTGCTGTCGACCCTTGCCTCGCTCGCCTTTGAAGGCCGCCGCCGCGAACTGTTTGAAAACGAGCTTCTGGCCGCACTGCAGATCCTTGCCTCCGGGGACGTGACGCAAACGCGAATGCGCGGGTCCTATGCGGGGGCGATGGGGCACACGCAGTTCATGCCCAGCTCGTTTCTGGAACATGCAGTGGACTTCAACCGCGATGGCCTGCGCGATATCTGGGCGGATGATCCGACAGATGCGCTGGCCTCGACCGCCGCGTATCTGCGCGCGAAAGGGTGGCGCAAAAGCCAGCCCTGGGGCTATGAAACACGCTTGCCAAATGGCTTTGACCTTTCGCAAACCGGCCGGGTGTTCCCGCGACGCTTGCGCGATTGGTCCGCCCTGGGCGTAACCCGGGCTGACGGAGGAAAGCTGAGCGGTTCATCCCGCGGCGCACTGATCCTGCCTGCGGGTCCGACGGGTCCGGTTTTCATGATCTTTGACAATTTCCATGTCCTCAAGACCTACAACTACGCCGACAGCTATGTCATCGGGGTGGGGCACCTATCCGACCGGTTGGCAGGTCGGGGCACCATTGTCGCAGATTTTCCCACCAACCCATGGGGGATGTCGAATGCTGAACGCCAAGAGCTCCAGAAACGACTGAATGCGCTGGGGTTTCAAGCAGGTCGCCCGGACGGGGTAATCGGCGAAAAAGGGCGTGCTGCGATCAGATCTTATGAAACCGCGCGCGGGCTGCCGGTCACGGGCGTTCCCAGCCCGGACTTGCTGGCGGTACTTCAGTAGCGACCTGACCAAACCGGTGGCAAGTGACAAGGTGATTGTTGAACACGCCGCAGGCTTCTAACCAAGCATAGACGATCGTTGGCCCACAGAATTTAAACCCAACCCCCTTCAGGTCTTTCGAGATCGTCTGGCTAAGCGCGCTTGAGGTTGGCACTTCGGCCTGCGTCGCATAACCGCCGACCAGCGGCTCACCATCGACATAGCTCCAGATCATATCCGAGAACGCCTGAGACCCGCCGAGGTCAAGAAAAGCCTGTGCGTTTCCGATTGTGGCCTCGATCTTGCCGCGGTGGCGGATGATGCCCGCGTTTCCCAAAAGCTGGTCAACCTCCGGGGCGCCCCAGCGCGCGATCGTCGCGGGGTCGAACCCGCCAAACGCCGCCCGGAAGTTGTCCCGCTTCTTAAGGATCGTGATCCAGCTTAGGCCAGCCTGAAACCCATCCAGGATCAGCTTTTCCCACAGGGCCCGCCCGTCATATTCAGGCACGCCCCATTCCGTGTCGTGATAGGCTCGATAAAGCGGATCATCACCACACCACGTGCATCTTTGCGGATTGGGTTGGGTGGACTGGCACATCGAAGAAAGAACCTTGAATTTAGTGAAAATTAAAAGTTTTACAGGTTGTTAGCATATTTGCGCAACGTTGCTTCTAGTTGGGACGGAGAATGGCGATGAACCACGGCCAGGGCAACTCGGATATGCAGAATACTGATTTCGGACCACAAGGCAGCCCCTTGTCGGTGGCAATTGCACAGCGCGACAGGGATGCTTTGAACCTTGTGCGCGAGGCGTTGCAGAAAAAGCGCGTGCGGTTGGCTTTTCAGCCTATCGTGCAGGCCAACTGTCCAGACCGGATGGCGTTCTACGAAGGCCTGTTGCGGGTGATGGACCCAACCGGGCGCGTGATTCCCGCCAAGGATTTCATCGACTCGGTTGAAGATACGGAAATGGGGCGCATGCTGGATGCGCTGGCCCTTGAAAAAGGGTTGGAGGCCTTGTCCTGTGAGCCCTCGTTGCGCTTGTCGATCAATATGTCAGCTCGTTCGATCGGTTATCCAGGTTGGAAAAAGGTATTGGACAGGGGATTGCAAGACGACCCAACCGTTGCTGAACGACTGATTTTGGAAATCACCGAACGCACCGCGATCTCCTTGCCAGATCTTGTGCAGGTTTTCATGGCGGATATGCAGCGCAAGGGTATCAGCTTTGCACTGGACGATTTCGGCGCAGGTTACACGTCTTTCAAGTATCTCAAGGACTTCTACTTCGACATCCTGAAGATCGATGGTGATTTCATTCGAGGTATCCACGACAACGCCGACAACCAGATCCTTGCCGAGGCGATGATCTCGGTTGCCCGCCATTTTGACATGTTTACGGTCGCCGAAAGTGTCGAATCCTACGAAGACGCAGCATACCTGACTTCAATTGGGGTCGATTGCATGCAGGGCTACTATTTCGGCGCACCGACGCTCAGCCCATATTGGCAGAAGGTCGCCTGAAATATGTGCGCCAATTGACGCTACGTGACCGTCTGACTTGATTTCCTCTGCAATGCAGCACAGGATGCGCTCACCAAGGGATTGATGCAGCGCGCCCGCGCCCGCAGCTTGTGATTTACGGTCGCCGCCGCGCCATCGCATATCCCTATGACTGGAGGAAAAGGAACCAATATGACCAACGTCGTTATCGTATCCGCAGCGCGGACTGCCGTGGGCAGCTTCTCGGGCGCTTTTGCCAACACACCTGCCCATGATCTTGGCGCTGCGGTGCTTGAAGCTGTTGTGGAACGCGCCGGAGTCGACAAGAGCGACGTCAGCGAAACTATCCTGGGCCAGGTGCTTCAGGCTGGGCAAGGCCAGAACCCTGCGCGTCAGGCACATATCAACGCAGGCCTTCCCAAGGAAGCATCGGCTTGGGGCATCAACCAAGTGTGCGGATCTGGTCTGCGCACCGTCGCGCTTGGCGCTCAGCACGTGATGCTGGGTGATGCGGCGATTGTCGCCGCTGGCGGTCAGGAGAACATGTCGCTCAGCACCCATGTCGCGCACCTGCGCGCGGGTCACAAAATGGGCGATATGAAGTTCATCGACTCGATGATCAAAGATGGTCTGTGGGACGCCTTCAATGGCTATCACATGGGGCAGACTGCAGAAAACGTGGCCGAGCAATGGCAGATCACGCGCGAAATGCAGGATGAATTCGCCGTGGCTTCGCAAAACAAGGCCGAGGCGGCGCAAAAGGCTGGCAGGTTCGCAGACGAGATCGTTCCTTTTGTCGTGAAAACGCGCAAAGGTGACATCGTCGTCGATCAGGATGAATACATCCGCCACGGCGCGACGATGGAAGCCATGCAAAAGCTGCGCCCTGCCTTTACCAAGGATGGGTCGGTCACGGCGGCAAACGCTTCTGGGATCAACGATGGGGCGGCTGCCGTCCTATTGATGAGCGCGGAAGAGGCTGAAAGACGCGGCCTTGAGCCCCTTGCCCGGATCGCCTCATACGCGACCGCTGGCCTTGACCCATCGATCATGGGTGTCGGCCCGATCCACGCCTCGACCAAGGCCTTGGCCAAGGCGGGGTGGAAGGCGCAGGATCTTGACCTTGTTGAAGCCAACGAAGCGTTTGCAGCGCAGGCCTGCGCGGTGAACAAAGAAATGGATTGGAACACCGACATCGTGAACGTGAACGGTGGGGCGATCGCCATCGGGCACCCGATCGGCGCATCGGGTTGCCGTATTCTGAACACGTTGCTGTTTGAAATGAAGCGCCGTGATTCCAAGAAGGGCCTCGCGACGCTTTGCATCGGCGGTGGCATGGGTGTCGCGATGTGTCTTGAACGCCCCTAAGACCCGGCGCGGCTGACAAATGAAAAGGCGCCTTCGGGCGCCTTTTTTGGCGCAGGTCTTCTGCGGGTGCGAAATAAACCCAGTGCCGAACGGTGTATATTGCGCAATATTATTGCGCATGATGCCTGAAAAAGATAACAGAGTTTCTAGACCCAGAATCGAACGGAGGAAAATATGGCTCGAGTTGCATTGGTTACCGGTGGTTCGCGCGGCATTGGCGCGGCAATTTCAAAAGCTCTGCAGGCGGACGGTTATACTGTCGCGGCCACCTATGCAGGCAATGACGAAAAAGCAGCAGCTTTCACGAAAGAAACCGGCATCAAAACCTACAAGTGGAATGTCGCCAACTACGAGGACTCCAAAGCGGGTTTGGCTCAGGTCGAAGCCGATCTTGGACCAATCGAAGTGGTCGTGGCGAACGCCGGCATCACCCGTGATGCGCCGTTCCACAAAATGACGCCCGAACAGTGGCAGGAAGTGATTGATACGAACCTGACAGGCGTGTTCAACACGGTCCACCCGCTGTGGCCCGGTATGCGCGAACGCAAGTTTGGCCGTATTATTGTGATCAGCTCGATCAACGGTCAGAAGGGTCAGTTTGCACAGGTCAACTATGCCGCGACCAAGGCCGGAGATCTTGGGATCGTGAAGTCACTGGCACAGGAAGGCGCGCGCGCTGGGATCACTGCAAACGCGATCTGTCCGGGCTATATCGCAACTGAAATGGTCATGGCGGTGCCGGAAAAGGTCCGTGATTCGATCATCGCCGGCATTCCCGCCGGCCGCCTTGGTGAACCTGAGGAGATTGCGCGCTGCGTGACCTTCTTGGCCTCCGATGATGCCCAATTCATCAATGGCTCGACCATTTCCGCAAACGGTGCGCAGTTCTTCGTCTGACCCTGCGTGCGACATCAATCAGGGACCGGCCCGCGGGGTCGGTCCCTTTTTCGTGTCGGGGTCGCTGGCTGAACTGCACTTTCGGCTTTTTGTTTCGGCGAACTGCAAATAGTTTCGCGCAAGGGCGTTGCGGGCACCACTGGCACCGCGCAAATGTCGGGGGCAGGGTATGAACCGCAAACAGGCCACGCTTACGGGTTTTCTGGCCGTCCTGCTGTGGGCGCTTTTGGCGTTGTTCACGGTAGGGTCAGCGCCCGTTCCCCCGTTCCAATTGTCGGCACTGACTTTTCTGATCGGCGGGAGCATCGGGCTGATCTGGATCATCAAAACGGGCGAGATTCGCCGCCTGGCCAGCATCGGCTGGCGGGTCTACGTGTTCGGCACCTTGGGCCTTTTCGGCTATCACGCCCTCTATTTCTCAGCGCTGCGCATGGCGCCCGCTGCTGAAGCAGGATTGATCGCTTATCTGTGGCCATTGATGATCGTTCTGTTTTCGGGCCTGTTGCCGGGCGAGCGGTTAAGACCCCTTCATGTGGCAGGCGCAATCGTGTCGTTCATTGGCGCGGCAATCCTTGTTCTGGGTGGCGCGGCAGGCTTCGACATGCAGGCGTTGCCTGGGTATGGGCTGGCATTTTTGTGCGCCCTGACCTGGTCAGGCTATTCGGTGCTGTCGCGGCGTTTGGGCGATACACCTACCGCATCGGTAGTTGTGTTTTGCTTTGCAACCGCCACGCTGGCTGCGGCTGCCCATATTCTTTGGGAAGACACCTCTTGGCCGCAGGGTGCGCTGGGCTGGGCATCGGTGCTTGGACTGGGCCTTGGTCCCGTGGGGCTGGCTTTCTATGTCTGGGACATCGGCGTGAAGCGTGGCGACATTCAGTTTTTGGGTGCCGCAAGCTATAGCGCGCCCCTATTGTCCACGCTCGTGCTGATACTTGCTGGCGTAGCAGACCCACACCCCTCTCTGCTCTTGGCCGGAGGGTTGATCACGTTCGGCGCTCTGATGGCGGCGCGGGCCAGCTCGGTTCGTGATGAACAGACCTGACCCGGTAGGTTCACTTTCAGGCGGTTGCGAGCCGCTCAATTTCTTCCTTGAGCTTGAGTTTCTGCTTCTTCAGCTCTGAAATTTCAAGATCGCTGCTCCCCGGCGCGCGCTGCGCTGCCTCGACTTTTTCAGAGAGAACCTCGTGTTTCCTCCGCAGCTCTTCAAGATGCGAACTCATGCTCATGGGCGTTCCTCCTATAGTGTGATTAGACATCTTCAGTGCACCACAAAAATGGATGCTTGTCACGGGGTGGATGCTGCTGAATGGCGAAAAGTCGCAACAATCCAGGCGACCATACGCCAGCGAATGTTTACCACAAGGGCAACGCCATTCCGTCGCGCAATATAGCGGACACCTCGGGCGTGTAGTGGTCCCGGTCCGCTTCGTGGGTGGCACCTTCATGCAAGATCAGCGGGGCTGCCAAACGGAACGCCCCGCGCCCCCCCTTGCGGGCCTGCACCAGAACAAGCGTGGCCGCCCGACCATTGCGCGGGCACAGCGGTTTGACCAAAACGGACCCAAGCCGGTCATCCATGGCGCGCATCACTTCTGGCAATCGCTCGGCGTTCTGGACCAGCGTGACATAGCCGCGCGGCTTCAACCGGCGCGTCGCCTGATCCAGCCATTGCACCAGTGGCGTATCCTCGCCCATCGCGCCTTCGCGATGCGTGTCAGGCGATGCTGTTCCACGCGCGCGCAGAAAATAGGGTGGGTTCATAATGACATGATCGAAACTGTCTTCGCGCAGCGCATGCGGCATATCCGCCAGATCGCCGTGATGTATTGCCATGTCGATGCCGTTGTCTTTTCCGTTCAGCCGGGCAAGGTCGGCATACAGCGACTGACGCTCCAGACCGACAAGCCGCAGCCCGTCGACCCGTTTGCCCAGACACAGCGACGCAGCCCCGGCACCGCAGCCAAGTTCAAGCACTGATTGACCGGGTTCGGCGGGAACTGCGGCTGCCAAAAACACCGGGTCCACACCGGCGCGGTAACCCGTTACGGGTTGTGACACGGTCAACTGCCCGCCCAAGAAAGCGTCACGGGTCAGATTGGATGTGGCGTGTGTCATGCTATCCCTCGAACTCAATCCCCAGATCGCGCAGAACGGCGCGGGCCCTGTGCAGGTCTTGTTGGCGAACCATAAGGCGTCGAGGTAAAATTCCTATTGATCCTTCCAGCGCGCTCATATGGACGTCCATCGCAAAGCAGTCTATATCCTCGCCCTCAAGAAGGGTTGTGACAAAGGGGATCAAAGTTGGGTCTGTTGTCCGAAGAAGCTCTTTCATGTTTCTGGACTTAAAGGCAGACCCGTGCCTTTGTCGAGCCGGATGACGGGACTGTTGACGGGAAGGTGATGATGCTGATCGAAGCTGCACATAAACCGCACGAACGCTTGGGTGCGCATCTTGAAACAGAGATGGCTGCGGTGAACGCGTTGATTCGCGATCGGATGGCGTCAAAGCACGCTCCTCGCATCCCGGAAGTCACCGCGCATCTGGTCGACGCAGGCGGCAAGCGTCTGCGCCCGATGCTGACGTTGGCGGCGGCAAAGATGTGCGGCTATCAAGGCCCCTACCACATTCATTTGGCGGCGACAGTTGAATTCATCCACACGGCGACGCTGCTGCATGATGACGTGGTGGACGAAAGCGGCCAGCGCCGTGGGCGGCCAACGGCGAACCTGCTGTGGGACAACAAGTCAAGCGTGCTGGTCGGCGACTACCTTTTCTCGCGCAGTTTTCAGTTGATGGTGGAAACCGGCAACCTTCGGGTGCTCGACATCCTGGCCAATGCCTCGGCCACGATCGCCGAGGGTGAAGTGCTACAATTGACCGCCGCGCAGGACTTGGCGACGGATGAGGCAATTTATCTTCAGGTGGTGCGAGGCAAGACGGCCGCGCTGTTTTCAGCCGCGACCGAGGTGGGGGGCGTTATCGCAGGGGCCAGTGAGGCCCAGGTTCAGGCGCTGTATGCCTATGGCGACGCGCTGGGCGTGTCGTTCCAGATTGTCGATGATTTGCTGGATTATTCTGGTGGCGATGCAATCGGCAAGAACCTTGGCGATGATTTCCGCGAACGGAAGCTGACCTTGCCGCTGATCAAGGCGGTTGCCAAAGCCAATACCGAAGAGCGCGCTTTCTGGTCGCGCACGATCGAGAAGGGGCGCCAGCAAGATGGTGATCTTGACCATGCCCTGACCCTTCTGAAAAAGCACGGCGCGCTTGACGCAACACGGGCTGATGCGCTGGCTTGGGCGGCCAAGGCAAAGGCGGCCCTGACAGAGCTTCCCGACGATCCAATCCGTGACATGCTGCATGATATCGCAGATTACGTGGTGGCGCGGATCAACTAAGCCGGGTCGCTTCAATCCACCAATCAGGGTGCGATTTCGCCAGAAGAAGGGCTGCGTCTTGCGCGGCCTTTTCTGTTTCAAAAAGGCCAAAACAGGTTGCGCCGGACCCGGACATGCGGGCAAGGCGCGCCTTGGGCAATGCCGCCAGGGCGCCCAATACGTTCGCGATGACAGGGGCTAGCGAGATCGCCGGGGCTTCAAGATCGTTGCGTTGTGTCGCCAGCCAATCAATGAAAGCGCGCGTTTTCATGCCTTGCGGCAGGCGCTTTGGCATGGGTGGATTGGACGGGTCGCCCAGGGCTCCGAAAACCGCAGGGGTCGGCACCTCGATACCGGGGTTGGCAAGAACCGCGAACAGCGGCGGAAGACCCGGGCAGGGCGTGACATCATCGCCAATGCCGCGCATCCGTGCTGCTTGGCGCATCAGGCACACACGCAGGTCGGCGCCCAGATCCGTGACGCCAACAGGAAGGCGGGCATCACCAATGATGTCGGACAAAGCCAGGATAGTTGCAGCCGCGTCCGAGCTGCCACCCCCGATCCCCGCGGCCGAAGGCAGGTGTTTGGACAGGATGATATGAACCGGAATGCCAAACAGATCCGCCGCCCGTGCAACAAGGTTTGACCTATCCGTGGGCACGCCTGCGGCCCGTGGCCCGGTCACCTCTAACAGGTTTTGTTTTGCGGGCATAACCGTCACCCGGTCACCTACATCGGCAAACATCACAAGGCTGTCCAGCAGATGATAGCCATCTTTGCGTCGCCCCGTGACATGCAGCGTCAGGTTCACCTTTGCCGGGGCAAAAACCTTGGCAATTGTCATTCGGGTTGGTGCAGGGGCGCGGCCCCTTCGTCTGCCAGAACCGCATCAAGCCCGACAGCCAGTTTGCGGCGCACGCGGTCTGGGTTCATCTCGGTCAGGTCGGTGTCGTCGGTGACGAAGCTCAGCGCGCGGCTCCATTGAAACCGGGCTTCGCGTTTGCGGCCGACGGCCCAATAGGTGTCGCCCAGATGGTCGTTCAGGATCGGATCGACGGGCATGAGTTCGACGGCACGTTCCATGTGCTGCACCGCTTCGTCATAGCGCCCCAGCCGGAACAGCACCCAGCCGAGGCTGTCCACGATGAACCCGCTATCGGGGCGGGCTTCGACCGCGCGTTCGATCATTGACAAAGCTTCGTCCAGATTGATGCGTTTTTCGACATAGGTATAGCCAAGGTAATTCAGCACCGCCGGTTGTTCCGGACTCAATTCCAGGGCCTTGCGAAAATCAGCCTCGGCCGCGGGCCATTCGCCGATCTTTGTCAGTGCGATGGCGCGCTGGAAATAGGTGGCCCATTGCCCTGGCAGTTCCTGCGTAAACGCACCGATTGCGATGTCATAGGCCGCCCGCGCTTCGTCGAAGCGATCTTGTTGCATCAAGGTATCACCCAAGGCGACGCGAAACCGGGGCGTTTCGGGGTAGTCATCAGCCAAGGCGCGAAGCTCCTCCGTCGCCTCCTCCAGTTTTTCCCAGCGGCGCAGCACATCGGTGCGTCCCAAAGCGGCCTGCGGGTAGGCCACGCTGTCTTTCGGGATGCGCGCATATGCCTCTAACGCGAGGTCATAGTGTTCCATACTTTCAAGAAGTTGTGCCGAAAGAAGCAGCGCGCCTTCCTGATCCGGGTTCAGGTGTTCGGACACGCGGTTATAGAGCAAAACGACGGTGGGATCGGCCCCAGAGGCAAGGCTTTCTGCAAGGGCAAACATAAGCTCGGCAATGCCGTCTTTTGGCGTTTGAATGCCAGAAAAGGCGATCACTTCGCGCGCTTCCAACCGGGTCAAAAGATCTTCGACCTCAGCGTCCCGCGTTTCTCCGGAATTGGCCTTGAGCAACTCGACCGCGTCATCGTGGCGATCCAACTGGCTCAGGATCTGTGCATAGGAAATGATCCCGCGCCGGTTCAGTTGAAGCGGCCCGTCTTCGCCGCCGAAGATTTTCGCGGCACCTTCGAAATCGCCAACATGGGCCAGCGCCAGCGCCTTTTGAAACAGCGCGAAGGACCGGCTGCCTTCGTCCGAGGCCAGTTCATCGAAGATCGTCAGCGCCTGCGACATACGCCCCTCGCCAAGGCTGGCCCAAGCAGAAATCATCGCGTCGATCATTGGCGCGATCGACGCCTTGCCATTCAAAAGTTCAGTCGCCTCGTTCCAGTTCTCAGCCTGGATCGCATCGGCCAGAAGGACCAGACCGGCCAACTGGTTGTCAGGGCTCAGACCCGCCAATCGCCGCGCGAAGGGGATGGCCTTGTCGATCTCGCCCAATGCCGTGTGCGCAACAACAAGCCCCTCTATGATATCAAGACGCTCTGCATCTTCTGCCAAGGCGCGCGTGCCGTATTCCACAACGCGCGGATAGTCGCCCGCCAGATCTGCGTGACGCGCCGCCAGATAAGACCCGGCAGTGTTATCTGCTTGCGACGCCGTGGCGGTCAGCGCGAAGACGCTGGCGGTCGCAACAAGGGTGGCGCCAATCTGACGGGCAAAGAACAATCTTAGGGGCGTCACGGGCAACTCTCTTCTTCAATTGTCCCCGCAAGTGTCGGGGGTTGGTCGGAACCTAATCGGCGCGGACCCTGAAAACAATGAGGGGCAGCGCTTCGCCACCCCTCACAATCGCGTTTTTCGCTGATTTAGCCTTACATATTCGGGTAATTCGGCCCGTCGCCCCCCTGTGGGACAGTCCAAGTGATGTTCTGGCTGGGATCTTTGATGTCACATGTTTTGCAGTGAACGCAGTTTTGGAAGTTGATGACAAAGCGCGGATCTTTGCCGGCTTCCTCGACCACTTCATAGACACCAGCCGGGCAATACCGCTGCGCGGGTTCGTCGAACTCCGGCAAGTTGACGGAGATCGGCAGATCAGGGTCAGCAAGCTTCAGGTGGCAGGGCTGGCTTTCTTCGTGGTTGGTGGCGGCAAAGCTGACATTGGTCAAACGGTCAAAGCTAAGCGTGCCATCGGGTTTGGGGTAGTCGATGACAGGGAAGTCAGCGGCTTTGCCCGTAGCCTGCGCATCGTTCTTGCCGTGCTTTACTGTCCCGAACGGTGAGAAGCCGAAAAGGGATTGCACCCACATGTCAAAGCCGCCCAGCGTCAAAGAGGCCGCCAGACCGAGTTTCGACCACAAGGGCTTTACGTTACGGACCTTTTTCAGGTCTTTGGCAATATCGCCGGTGCGCAGTTCTGCTTCATATTCGATAAGATCGTCGCCCGCGCGACCTGCCTTGATGGCTTTCACGGCAGCCTCGGCGGCGGCCATGCCAGACAGCATCGCGTTATGGTTGCCCTTGATGCGCGGCACGTTGACCAGCCCGACCGAACACCCCAGCAGCGCGCCGCCGGGGAACGAGGCCTTCGGCATCGATTGATACCCACCTTCGGAAATGGCACGCGCGCCGTAGGCCACGCGCTTGCCGCCTTCAAGTAGCTTGGCGATTTCCGGGTGGTGCTTGAACCGTTGGAATTCCATGTAGGGATAGACATGCGGGTTGCGGTAATTCAGGTGCACCACAAAGCCGACATAGACCTGGTTGTTTTCAAGGTGATAGATAAACGACCCGCCGCCCGCGTTTTTGCCAAGCGGCCAGCCCATCGTGTGGGTGACGGTGCCTTCGCGGTGCTTTGCGGGGTCGATTTCCCAGATTTCCTTCATGCCAAGGCCGAATTTCGGCGCGTCTCGACCCGCTTGCAGGTCATATTTGGCGATGATTTCCTTGGCCAGCGATCCGCGCACACCTTCCGAGATAAAGACGTATTTGCCGTGCAGCTCCATCCCCGGTTCCGTGTTAGTGCCGTAAGATCCATCTGGCTCCAGCCCGAAGACGCCAGCGACGACGCCCTTCACTTCACCATTGTCGCCGAAAACCAGATCGGAACACGCCATGCCGGGGAAGATTTCGACCCCCATCTCTTCGGCCTGTTCCGCCATCCAGCGGCACACATTTGCCATCGAAACGATGTAGTTGCCGTGGTTGCTCATCAAAGGCGGCATGGGCCAGTTGGGCACACGCAAATGACCGGCGGGGCCAAGCACAAGGAAGTTGTCTTTCTTGACGGGCACGTTCAACGGCGCGCCCCTTTCTTTCCAGTCCGGCAGCAGCTTGTTCAGCCCGCAAGGGTCCAGCACCGCGCCCGACAAGATATGCGCGCCCACTTCCGAGCCTTTTTCCAACACGACCACATTCAGGTCTGCATCCAGCTGCTTCAGGCGGATCGCTGCCGACAGGCCAGCGGGCCCCGCGCCCACGATGACCACATCGTATTCCATGCTTTCGCGTTCAATGGTGCTCATTTTCTTTTCCCCGGATGGTCCGTTTCGCAAGATCGTTAGCTTGGCACATCGTGCGGGTCAATTGCGACACGGCGTTACAATAAGACGTTACAGGCGATTTTGGGCGATTCCGCTTGTGTTTGCGCTGACATTTGGTCAAGCGGTTCGGATGACGCCTACCGAAGGTCGCCTCAAACAAGATCGTTGCAAATTCCGCGCGTTTGCTAGATTTTCGGCTCAGCCGGGTGCATTGCGCGCGAGTGGCGACCAGATAAGACGATAGCAACCCTGCCAATGCCTGCCGTGCAATGGCCACTTGAACGACGAAAAAGATTTCATGGACAAGATACCGCTGACCCGCGCGGGCCACACCGCGCTGAATGACGAATTGAAATTCCTCAAATCCGAGGAACGCCCAGCCATCATCAAGGCAATTGCCGAAGCGCGCGAGCACGGCGATCTGTCCGAGAATGCTGAATACCACTCTGCCCGCGAAAAGCAGAGCTTCATCGAAGGCCGGATCAAAGAGCTTGAAGGCACTTTGTCACTGGCCGAAGTCATCGACCCCACGACCCTGTCTGGCACCGTGAAGTTTTCGGCGACCGTCTCCATCGTTGATGAAGACACGGACGAAGAAAAGACCTATCAGATCGTCGGGGAACCCGAGGCGGATATCGAAAGCGGCAAGCTTAATATCAAGTCGCCTTTGGCGCGCGCCCTGATCGGCAAGGAAGAAGGCGACAGTGTTGAAGTGCGCACCCCAGGTGGCGAGAAGGCTTATGAGATCCTGAAGATCGAATGGATTTGATCGAATGGCTCAGATGAGACAGGCAAGATGAGCGCAAACCCGAAAAATGATGCCTCCAGCTTGGGGACGGGCCGTGTCGGCACACAGAACACGCAGGTCCCATCGCTGAGCGCGGGCGAGGTGATCGGCCTTGTGCTGTCTGCGTTGTGGCTGGTCGGTTGTGTGCTGTTTTTTCTTGTGATGGGGGTCGGCGAAGGTAGCCCCGGTGGTCTTTCAGACCCGTTGCGATTTGTCATGACAGTGGTGGCGATCGTGATGCCGGTCGCGGTGATCTGGGTTGCTGTCGCGGCAATGCGGTCGGCCCGGATCATGCGCGAAGAAAGTGCGCGGCTGAAATCTGCGATTGATGCGATGCGGTCGGCCTATATCCAGCAACAGCAGGGTTTCGGCGGCACGCCGGCGCAGGCCTCGAAGGTGGAACAAAAGCTGGAAGAGATCGCGCAGGTCAGCCGCAAGACGGAAACCGCGCTGACGACCTTCACGTCGATCCGGCCCGGCATGCCAACTTTGGCCAACCCGACGCCCTTGCAAGGCAACCCCGCCATTTTGCCGGTGAAACAAGCGGAAGCAGGTGCGGACCAGACCAGCCTTGCCCTTGGCACCCCGCTAGAGGACATAGCCCCCCCACTGTCGATCGAAGACTTCATCCGCGCGCTCCATTTTCCCGAGAACGCCGAGGATGCAGATGGGTTTCGCGCCCTGCGCCGTGCGCTTCAGGACCGTCAGGTGGCAGGCTTGGTGCAGGCCTCGCAAGATGTGCTAACGCTGTTGTCGCAGGATGGCATCTATATGGATGACCTGCGCCCCGACCGTGCCCGTCCGGAGATCTGGCGGAAATTCGCAACCGGCGAACGGGGTCGCAGCGTTGCCGCTTTGGGCGGAGTGCGCGACAGGTCCTCGCTGGCGCTCAGTGCGGGTCGGATGAAGAAAGACCCGATTTTCCGGGACGCAACGCATCACTTTCTGCGCCGTTTTGACCAAACCTTTGCGGAGTTTGAAAAGAACGCCTCGGACGCGGATATCGCAGCGCTGGCCGACACGCGCACCGCGCGGGCCTTCATGTTGCTGGGGCGCGTGGCAGGCACCTTCGACTGACCCACGCCCGACCGTCCGCAGGCCACAAGGTCAAGCGCGCTTGCGCCTCAGGCCCAGAAACCCAACACCATAGCCAAGCAGTGCCAGTGCGGCGCTTAGGCCGACGAAGCCTGCAATGGTCGGGACAGACAGGCCCCAGATCAGAACCGAACCCACAAAGGTTGCCACCATCGCCAGCGCCACCGCGCCGACCAGCCAAACGGCAGCTCCAAGGTCGCCACGGTGGCGCCCGCGCATCATGCGACGCAAGGCGTGGACCATGCGGCCCACATCAGCCTGCATGGCAACCAGCGCAGGCACGACCACCAGAACCAGCACCATACCAAACCCCAACCCATAGGTCAGTGTGATCACGGTAGGTTTCAGAAACTGCGCCTGTCGCGATTGCTCGTAAAGCAGGGGGCCTAGTCCCAGAACGGTTGTCATAGTGGTCAGCATCACGGCCCGCAAACGGTCCGCTGCCCCGTCGATGATCGCGGGCACGAGCCCTCGATCGCGGGCATACTCGTCGATCGTGGTCACAAGAACGATGGAATCGTTGATGATGATCCCCGTCATGCCGATCAATCCCACGACCGAAAACATGGACAAGGGCACCCCCCAATGAACGTGGCCGACAATGGCCCCGACCAGACCAAAGGGAATGATCGCCATCACCACCAGCGGTCGCGTCCAGCTTGAGAAGATCCAGGCGAGCGTCAGAAAGATGCCCAGAAGCACAAGGATCAGGCCGGTGCGCGCATCGGTCATGAACTCTTTTTGTTGCTCTGCCAACCCGCCCAGTCGGAATGAAATGCTATGGTCCTGCGCAAGCGCGGGCAGGATCTCGGTTTCGATGGTGCGTTGGATTTCTTCGGCGCGGGCCGGATCACCTTCGTCAATGTCGCCGGTGACGCTGACCAGACGAATGCCGTTTTCGCGCTGCACGCTGGCAAATCCGGTGCGCGAGCGGACCGATACAAGGTCCGACAGGTTCACATAGGCGCCCGCGTCGGTGCGCAGTTGCGTGCGCTCAAGGAAATCAGAGGTCAGTTCGTTATCGGGCAGTTGGACGCGGATCTCGGCAGAGCGGGTGCCATCGGGATAAGAGGCGGCCTCGACCCCGTTCAGGCGGTTGCGCAGCACGCGGCCCAACCCGTCGATGGTGAACCCAAGCGCCTGACCTTGCGCGGTCAGATCCAGGATCAGCTCTTCCTTGTCATAGGCCAGGCTATCCTCAAGCGCCGAGATTTCGGGGAAAGCCACCAGTTGCGTCTTTAACGCTTCGGCAGCCGCTTTCAGTTGGTCCGAGCTGGCGCCGTAAAGATCGACATCCAGACTGTCACCCCCCGGCCCATAGCGCGACCCTCGGAACGACAGCACCTCTAGCAACGGATGATGGGCGACAGCCTCTTGCAGCGCGCCGACAAAGGCGAACGAGCTATAGGGGCGCAGGTCCGCGTCGATCAGCTCGACCGAGATCGAACCAAGAAGATCGGTGTCTTTCGCGTCCACGCCCGACAAGCCGCGCCCGGCATTGCCCCCGATCTGGGCCAGAGCGTGGGCAACAGGGCTGCGGCCATATTCTGCCTCATAAGTCGCGGCGGTGTCTTCCACGGCATCTTGCAAAATGGCCATCATCTCGCGGGTGTCTTGCTTGGTCGCGCCGGACACCATGGCGAAATTGCCGGTTACAGAGGACTGTTCAGGAGCGTTGAAAAAGCGGAAGGTCAGGTCGCCACGAATGAAGATCGAGGCTTGGCTTGCCAAGATCAGGATGGTGGCGGCCATCACAGGATAGCGCGCCTTGATGACAAACCCGATCAGCGGCCGGAATGCATGGTCGCGCACCCAGCGAAAGCCCTTGTTGACCTGACGTGATGGCCAATCATACCAGTGCTCTTTGGCGGTGTGGGTCAGCGCGTGCGCCATGTGGTGCGGCAAGATCAGGAAGCATTCCACCAGCGACGCGGCCAACACCACGATCACCGTAAAGGGAATGTCGGCGATCATGTCGCCAAACCGGCCGCCGATTGCCGTCAGCCCGAAAAAGGCGATGACGGTGGTCAACGTTGCAGAGAATACCGGCGGAAACATACGCTGAGCGGCGTTTTCGGCGGCGTTGAAGGGGGATTCGCCCAGCCGCCGCGCCCGGAAATCGGCATGTTCGCCCACAACAATGGCGTCATCCACAACGATGCCCAGTGTGATGATCAGCGCGAACAGCGAAATCATGTTCAGCGTCAGCCCGGACATATACATCAAGAAAATCGCGGTGGTCATCGCCACCGGAATACCAGCGGCAACCCACAGAGCAGTGCGCGCGTTCAGAAACAAAAACAGCAGCAAAAGCACCAGCGTCAGACCCTGAAGGCCGTTTTCAAGCAACATTTCAAGCCGGGCGGTGATCAGGTCAGAGCGCGTGCGCACGAGCGAGATTTTCACCCCCTCGGGCAGGCTGGCCAGCATTTCGGTGCGGATCTCTTCGACAATTTCCTGCATGCGGATCGCGTCGCCCTGTGCCGAGCGTGATACATTCAACGCAACCGCCGGATCGTCGCCGACGAAATAGGACCGGTCGCGGTCAACACCTTCCACCAGCACTTGCGCGACATCGCCAATGGTCAGGTTCGACCCGTCCGGGTTCGGGCGCAGCACGATCGCCTCGATCTGATCCACGTTGCGTTTGGCGATACCGGTGCGCACGCGAGCCGCCCCCGATGCAACATCGCCTGCCGGATCAGCCGAGACCTCGCCTGCGATGGCCGCGCCGATCTGGGCCATCGTCACGTCATGTTTGATCAGCGAGGTTGAGGTCACCTCGATCACCGTTCGTGGTGCTGCAACCCCACGGATCCCCGTGCGTGTCACACCGCGTTCAAACAGGCGAATGACCATTTCATCCGCGAAACGGCCCAACTGTTCAATACCGACCGGACCCGAGATGACCACATCCGTCACACTGTCGCGCCATGCCCCGCGTCGCACTTGGGGGATGTCGGCGTCTTCGGGCAAGTCCGTCAGTTCATCCACCGCCGCCTGCGCATCATCAGCGGCCCGGCTGACATCCCAGCCGGGTTCGAATTCCATCGTGATGCTGGCACGCCCTTCAAAAGCGCGCGAGTTGACGCTTTCGACGCCTTCAACGGCCAGCAAGGCGGGTTCCATGATCTGGACAATCGCTTCGTCCACATCCTCGGCCCCGGCGCCTTGCCAGTTGGTGGTGATCGATACGCTTTCGATCACCACGTCGGGAAAGAACTGCGCACGCATTTTGGGATAGGAAAGAAGCCCCAGCGCCAAGAGCACCACCAAAAGCAAGTTCGCCAAGGTGGCGTGACGGGTGAAATAGGAAAGAAGGCCCAGACCGCGTCCCATTGCTTATTGCCCCATCCGGCTTTCAAGCCGTTCCAGCGTTTCTGCGGGCAATATGCCCTTTTCCAACTGTTCAAGAATGCGGTCACGCGCCGCTTCGGGCATCCGCGAGCTGCCTTGGACGAAACTGCGCAACAACGCCACACGGTCAGGATCAAGCGAGACCATCTCGGCTTCGGCTTCGGCTTCGGGGGCGATTCCGACCCCCTGACGCACGGGGCGGATGCGGATACCTGCCCCAAGGGCCGGATTGCGTTCCGTGACAACTTCGCGCCCTGCAAGACCGGGTGCGCGAATGATCACATCATTGCCTTGGCGTCGCAAAAGCTCGACTTTTGCCTGCTCCAACCGATCCTCCTCGCCCAGCACAAGCACCTCGTTCTGCGCATTCAGGGCTGACGCGGACAGGCGGATACTGTTTGGCAAGGCGGGCTCGGTGGCTTCGACGGTCACAAAATCGCCGGGCCGCAGACCGGGGGCCGGGGCCAGTGTGGCAAAGATCAGCCGCCCGGTTTGCCCGTCCCCGACATCGGCGCTTTCACGCGCGATCTGTCCCTTTGTGGTCAGGTTCACCCCGGTGGCATCCAGCCGCACAGTGACCGAGGTTGTGGCCAGCGCGCCGTCATCCCCAAGCAGGCGCGCATATTGCGCCGCCGACACGCGAAAGCTGACCTCTAGGTTGGTTGGATCGATCAGTCGTGCCAGTTTTTCATTCGCGGTCACAACGCCGCCACGCAGAACGCTGACATCAGCCAGCGTCCCGGCAAACTCTGCGCGAATCTCGGTTTCGGCCAACCGACGTTCGGCTTCGTTCAATGCGATCTCGCGGCGCGAAAGCGTGGCCTCGGCGGTTGATACGCGCGCTTCGGCTGTGATCACGGCTTGTCGCTTGGACAACACCACCTGCTGCGCTGCCGATGCAGCAAGGGCGGCTGTTTCCACGGCTGCCTCTGTGCCGACGCGACGCTGGACCAGATCTTTCTGACGGGTCAGCGCGGCTTCGCGCAGGTCGGCCTGCCGCCGCGCATTGGCCAGATCGTCGCGCGCCAGTTCAAGCGCCGCGGTGGCGTCGCGCAGCTCGGCTTCGGCCTGCGTCAGGTCGGTTTTGGCCAGATCAAGGGCGGCCTGAAAATCTGTCGGATCAATGCGCAACAACAGCTGTCCGGCCTGCACCCGTCCGCCATTTTCAAACCCCTCGGACAAGTCGACCACAGTGCCGCCTGCACGCGCGCGCAGATCGAGCGCCCTTCGCGATGCAAGCTCGCCATGGGCTGACATGATCGGGGTAAGTGTTTCGGGTGTGATCGTGACCAGGTTGGCGGAAAACACGCGCTCGCGGGCCGAAGGTTCGGCGCTGTCACGTTCGGCACGGGCTTTAAAGGCCGAGTTGACCATGCTGACGGCGATGGCCAGAAGGCCGATGGTGGCGGCCAAAAGGAAAAGCCCTGTTAGGCTTCGGCCCAGAAATCGCATGCTGTCACTCCGTCTTGCACTTCGCGCATCCTGACCGCCCCGTGAAACCGGGGCAAGAGGCGCATGGTCACAGGTTTGGCATGTCCCGACCTGCAAGTTTGTTACGCTTCATACGCGTTGGTGGATCATTTCCGTCGCTTGTGTTCGTCCAAACGGGGAAAAATTTCGACGAAGTTGCATGGCATGTGGCGGTAGTCCAACTGGTGAACCAAAATGTCGTCCCATGCGTCCTTGCACGCACCGGGGCTGCCGGGCAGGGCAAACAGATAGGTGCCATTGGCCACGCCGCCAGTGGCGCGGCTTTGCACCGCAGAGGTTCCGATCTTGTTCATCGAAATGATGGTGAACACCGTCGAAAATGCCTCGATTTCCTTTTCATAGACATCGCGATGCGCTTCGACCGAGACATCGCGCCCCGTCAGCCCCGTGCCGCCGGTGGAGATGACCACGTCAATGTCGGGGTCCAGCGACCAGGCGCGCAGTTGATCCGCGATGTCGCCGCGTTCATCGCGGACAATCATTCGGTCGGCAAGAATGTGGCCCGCGTCCTCTAGCCGGGCGACCAAAGTGTCGCCGGATCGGTCCTCGTCCAACCTGCGCGAGTCAGAGACCGTCAGCACGGCGATACGCACCGGAATGAAGTCACGGGTGGCGGCGGCGTCGGGCGTGATGTGGGACATGTGTTGATCCTAACTAAGTGAAATCCAGTTGGGCGTGGGGCCGAGGTTCCAAACCTGCGTCGTGCCGATGTGGCCGCGTGCACCCCAAGCGTCGTGGATATGACCGCACAGAAGCCACTTCGGTGACAAACGCTTCGCCGCATCCAGCACCGCATATGATCCCAAAGCCCCAAATTCAGAGTGCTGATCAGCCACGCCGTTTGGTGGCGAGTGAGAGATCAGGATATCGGCGTGCTCAATCGGGGATAGCATCGCATGCGCCTCGTTTTCGGTCAGGTCAAATGACTGCCACGGAATCGAAGGGGGTGGCGGAATGGCGCCGCCGATGCCTGCGATGGTCACGTCGTCAATCGTGATCGTTTCACCGTGCAAGATGGTCACGTCGCTGCCCGCAAAGGCGGCGCGCAGTTCGGTATCGGTTTCGTTGTTGCCGGGCACAAATACGGCCCGCGCGCCCCAATTGGCGAATGGGGCGACAAATTCAGCCAGCCCTTTGCGCTGATGGGCGTAATCACCCAAGCCAAGGATCAAGTCCGCGTCTTCAGCCGCCTTGAGCAAGTTTTTGGCCGCCAGCGTGCTAAGATGTAGGTCAGAAAAGGCGAGGATCTTCATTCCAAGTCTCGCAGCTTGGCCCGAATGGACAGAAGATCCGCCCAAGCCTCGCGTTTGGCGACAGGGTTGCGCAGAAGATAGGCCGGGTGCGTCATCGGCATGACGGGCTTGCCCCAACCCTGATCCCAGTTGCCACGCATCCGCAGGATGCCCTTGCGCCCCAACACCGTCTGACACGGCGTGTTGCCCATCAGGACCAGCAGGTCCGGCGCAACCAGTTGCACGTGGCGTTCCAGAAAGGGTGTCATCATCGCGATTTCGTCAGCGCTGGGGTCGCGGTTGTTGGGTGGGCGCCACGGCATGACGTTGGTGATATAGATCGCATCTTTCGACAGGGGGGCGTCGCGCCCCATGCCGATCGCGGCAAACATCTTGTCCAGAAGCTGCCCGGCGCGCCCGACGAAAGGCTTGCCCGCGATATCCTCGTCCCGGCCGGGTGCTTCGCCGATGATCATCACGCGGGCGGCGGGGTTGCCATCAGCGATCACCGTATTGCGCGCCCCGCGCTTCAACTCGCAGCCTTCGAAGGCCTCGATAGCGCTGCGCAATGCCTCCAGATCACCGGCCGCCGCCGCCGCCTGTTTTGCCAATGCGACATGGTCCGCTTGGGGTGCAGCAGTTTGTTTCGTCGGGGTCGCAGAAGCGGGGCTATCTGGCGACACTTTCACGGGTTTTGGCGGGGTTGGTTCCAGTGCATAGCGGTCGACTGGCTCATCCCCGATCGCGTCTACCGCGCCCAGTTCGATATACCACTCCAGAAGCGCCTTCGCGCTATGCCAGTCTTGTGCCGATTCCATGGGGTATAGCCTAAGTGCGCGCGCAAGGAAGGTAAACGATCTGTTGTGCCAATCAGACGCAGAAGGGATGGACGCGCCCGCCCCCCGATCCTATAAGCACCTAACCACAGGACGGAGGCCCAAATGACATTCCGCCAACGCCATCTTTTGGGGATCGAACAGCTTCACCCCGAAGAGATTAAAACCGTTCTTGATCTGGCCGACAGCTATGTGGATCTGAACCGCTCTGCGCAGAAACGATCTGACGCTCTGGCCGGGCTGACGCAGATCAACATGTTCTTCGAAAACTCCACCCGCACGCAGGCCTCCTTCGAGATTGCTGGCAAGCGTCTGGGTGCGGACGTGATGAACATGGCAATGCAGGCGTCGTCGATCAAAAAAGGCGAGACGCTGATTGATACGGCACTGACACTGAACGCGATGCACCCGGATTTGCTGGTGGTGCGTCACCCCCATTCGGGCGCGGTAAACCTGTTGGCCGAAAAGGTGAACTGCGCGGTTCTGAACGCAGGTGACGGCAAGCACGAACATCCCACGCAGGCGCTGTTGGATGCATTGACAATCCGGCGCGAGAAGGGGCGGCTGCATCGCCTGACCGTGGCCATATGCGGCGACATCGCCCACAGCCGAGTGGCGCGCTCCAACCTGATCCTGCTGGGCAAAATGGAAAACCGCGTGCGCCTTATCGGCCCACCAACGCTGATGCCGTCCCAAATCGACCAGTTCGGGGTCGAGGTCTATGACGACATGGAAGAGGGTCTGAAAGATGCCGATGTCGTGATGATGCTGCGTCTTCAGCGTGAACGGATGGACGGCGGCTTTATCCCGTCCGAACGTGAATACTATCACCGCTTCGGATTGGACGCTGAAAAGCTGGCCCATGCCAAGCCCGACGCTATCGTCATGCACCCCGGTCCGATGAACCGTGGGGTCGAGATTGACGGCACCATTGCAGACGACATCAACCGGTCGGTCATTCAGGAGCAAGTCGAAATGGGCGTCGCCGTGCGCATGGCCGCAATGGACCTTCTGGCCCGCAACCTGCGCGCCGACCGTGCCGCCAAGCCCGAGGGTGTCTATGTCTGAGCATGACTTCGAACTGGAACCCCGTTTGGAAAGCCAGACCGGCCCTGCGCTTGAGTCGGGCGAGCGGCTGATCGAAAGCTTCTCCGGCAACCTGACCACCTATGTGAAAGAGCACGTCTTGCTGGCTGCGCTGGGGTCCGTTCTGATGTCTGGCATCCTGATCTATATGGGCAATCCCCATGCCTGGACCGGTGTGGTCGGGGCCGTCGCCGCCATCGCCGTGCGCGGGGTCTATGTGGCGCGCGAACAGGTGGGGTTCACATGGTATCTGACAAACCGGCGGCTGATTGGACCGGGCAATCGAACCATCCTGCTGGGCAATATCGCCAAGGTGAACACCATATTCTCGGCCGCTCAGGTGGTGACGACGATGGGCGACAAATACATGATGAAATACCAGGCCGACACCAAGGCCACCCAAGCCGCGATTGACCGCGCGCGGGGCGTGATGGGGGACACTGTATGACAACGACTTTCACCAATGCGCGCCTGATTGATCCTGAGATGGACACGGACGCGCTGGGCAGTCTGACCATCGAAGACGGTGTGATCTCGGGTGTAAATGCGGGCGAGGATGGCACCGTGATCGACTGCGGCGGCAAATGCCTTGCGCCCGGTATCGTCGATATCGGCGTGAAAATCGGCGAACCCGGCGAACGTCACAAGGAAAGTTTCCGCAGTGCGGGGCTGGCGGCGGCAGCGGGGGGCGTCACGACGATGGTGATCCGGCCCGACACGACGCCAGCCGTCGACACGCCCGAAACGCTGGCCTTTGTCGCGCGTCGGGCAAGCCAGGTGGCGCCAGTGAACGTGCATTCCATGGCCGCACTGACCAAGGGCCGCGCAGGCCGCGAAATGGTCGAGATGGGGTTCATGCTGGACGCAGGCGCGGTGGCCTTCACCGATTGCGACCATGTCGTCACCGACAACAAGGTGTATTCCCGCGCGATGACCTATGCGCGCAGCCTGGGCGCGTTGATCATCGGCCACCCGCAAGACCCGAACATGTCGAAGGGGGCCGCCGTGACCTCGGGCAAGTTCGCCAGCTTGCGCGGCTTGCCAGCGGTCAGCCCGATGGCCGAACGGATGGGGCTGGAACGCGATTTGGCGCTGGTCGAGATGACCGGCGTCGCCTACCACGTCGACAACCTGTCCACAGCGCATGCGTTGCCAGCTTTGGAACGGGCCAAGGCGGCGGGGCTGGATGTGACCGCCGGGGTCAACATTCACCACCTGACGCTGAACGAGCTGGACGTGGGCGACTATCGCACCTTCTTCAAGGTCAAACCCCCGCTGCGGTCGGAAGATGACCGGCTGGCGATGGCCGATGCCGTGGCGACAGGTTTGATCGAGATTATCTCGTCCATGCACACCCCGCAGGACGAAGAAAGCAAACGCTTGCCGTTTGAAGAGGCCGCGTCGGGCGCAGTCGCGTTGGAAACCCTACTGCCCGCTGCTATGCGTCTGGTCCATGCCGGGTTGATTGACCTGCCGACGCTCTGGCGGGCCGTTTCGTTGAACCCCGCGCGCCGCTTTGGTCTGCCGGGCGGAGAACTGACACAAGGCGCGCCCGCAGATCTGGTTCTGTTCGACCCCGACGCCCCTTTCGTGCTGGACCGGTTCAAACTGAACTCGAAATCCAAGAACACGCCGTTTGACGGCACGCGGATGGAGGGGCGCGTGCTGGGCACATGGGTCGGTGGCGAACGCGTGTTCGGAGGTGACGATGCCTGAGCTGATCACCTCGCTGCCCGTGCTCGCGGTGGTCGCGGCCTTGGGTTACCTTCTCGGCTCGGTGCCCTTTGGCATCGTCATGGCGCGCCTGTTCGGGCTGGGCGATTTGCGCCAGATCGGGTCAGGCAACATCGGAGCGACGAACGTGCTGCGCACCGGGAACAAGCCTGCCGCCTTGCTGACGCTACTGGGGGATGCAGGCAAGGGGGCGGCAGCGGTGTTGATTGCGCGGGCGTTGTTTGCGGATGATGCGGCACAGATCGCAGGTTTCGCGGCTTTTCTGGGCCATTGCTTCCCCATCTTTCTGGGCTTCAAGGGCGGTAAAGGGGTCGCCACTTGGCTGGGCACGATGCTGGCGCTGGCATGGCCCGTCGGGCTGGCTGCCTGTGCCACATGGCTTGTGGTCGCCCTGCTGTTTCGCATTTCGTCGCTGGCGGCACTGGCTGCTGCAGCACTGTCTCCGATCTGGGCGATATTGCTGGGCCTTACGAGCTACGCAGTTCTGTCAATCGCACTTGCATTGTTGATTTTCATCCGCCATCGCGCGAACATCGAACGACTGATTGCCGGGGATGAACCCCGCATCGGGGGAAAAAAATAGCCCGGACAGGGGGACAGATATGAGCTTCATGGAGTCAATTCGGACGTGTTTTTCAAAATACGTCACGTTCCAAGGCCGCGCCCAGCGGTCGGAATTCTGGTGGTTCGTGCTGTTCGTGTTTGCGGGGCAGTTGCTGCTGGGCATGGTTGACAGCGTTCTGTTTGGCACGGTGACAACTTATGACGGCGGGTTCGAAGCCCAAACAAACACGCCGGTCCTGTCCGGTCTGTTCGGCCTAGCCACCTTCTTGCCGTCGATCTCGGTCGCTGTTCGTAGGTTGCATGACACCGATCGCAGTGGCTGGTGGTATTGGCTGTTCCTGATCCCCTTGGTCGGCTTCATCATCCTGGTCGTCTGGTTCGCCGGCAAAGGCACGCATGGCCCCAACCGGTTTGGCAATGACCCCCTTGGTGGGGAGGGCTACGGTGGTGACGGTGGTGGCGACGCAGATGGCGACTTTGCAGCCTCCTCAATTCCGCGCGTTCGCGACGAGGCTTAATCGATCCGAAAAACCTTGTCTCGCGATATCGCGCCCTGTGTCAAAACGAGGCGCGGTTTTGCGATGCCAAGGGCGTTTGCCAGCAGTTTTATCACGGCTTTCGTGGCCTTGCCGTCCTCGGGCACGGCCGTGACAGAGACGTAAAGCTGATCCCCGCGTGCATCGACCTGATTGCGCGCGGCTTTGGGTGTGACGCGGACCGCCAAAAGCGCGCCGGGATTTGCCAAATGGGACAGGTCACCTTTCTTCATGGCGCCATCCTGTCGGGCAGGGCTGGACGATGCAAGCGTGCTGGGTCACTCTGCCTGCAAAACAGGAGTGCGCGTGATGAACAAGACCGGCTTTTTCTGGGACGAAAAATGCTTTTGGCATTCGGGTGGGAATTATGCGGGCAAACTGCCGGTGGGTGGTTTGGTGCAGCCGCTGGCTGCCGGAGGGCTGCCTGAAAACCCGGAAACCAAGCGCCGGCTGAAAAACCTGATGGACGTGACCGGCTTGTTGGGCGCGCTGCGCACGCAATCGGCGGCCGAGGCTGATCGCGAGATGCTGGCGCGGGTGCATCCGGCGTCCTTTCTTGACGCCTTCAAGCGCGCCTCTGACACGGGTGGCGGCGAACTGGGTTTGCGCACCCCGTTTGGGCAGGGCGGATACGAGATTGCGACCCTATCGGTGGGGTTGTCCGTAGCCGCGCTAGAGGCCGTTCTAAAGGGCGATCTGGACAATGCCTATGCCTTGTCGCGCCCGCCCGGCCATCACTGCCTTCCCGAGTTTCCCAATGGGTTCTGCCTGCTTGCAAACCTCGCGATTGCGATCCGCAACGCGCAGGCGAAGGGGTTGGCCAAGCGGTTCGTGGTGTTGGATTGGGATGTGCATCATGGCAATGGCACTGAGGCGATCTTTATCGAAGACCCTGACGTTCTGACCATCTCGATCCATCAGGAACGGAACTATCCAACCGACACGGGGGATGTGGATGTCCGAGGGGAGGGCGCTGGGGCGGGCGCGAATATGAACATTCCACTGCCACCGGGGGCCGGGAATGCCACGTATCTTGAGGTGATGGAGCGTATCGTCGACCCTGCAATTCGCGCCCATGAACCCGATGTGATCGTGATTGCCTGCGGCTATGACGCGGCGGTGAACGATCCGCTGTCTTGTATGCTTGCGACCGCCGATACGTTTCGGCAGATGACACGCATGGTGATGGAACTGGCTGGCGATCTTTGCGACGGGCGTTTGATGATGGCCCATGAAGGCGGTTATTCCGAATCCTATGTGCCATTTTGCGGCCATGCTGTGTTGGAGGAGATGTCAGAGGCCGGCATTCATGCTGCCGACCCATTGGCCGAGAATTTCGCCGCGAGCCAGCCAAATGACAGAATGGTGCGCGTCTACTCGGACCTGATAACCGAGATGCGAGATTTTTTTAATGTTAAGTGACGTAACATCTTGACGCGCCACTCTCGACACCCGACATGTTCCCCACGCCTGCATTTTGCCAGATCAAGGACAAAACCATGCCCGACCGCAACCAAGCTGCGCTGGAATTCCTGCTGACGCGCCGCTCGCGACCTGCGAAAACGCTGACCGGACCCGCGCCTGACCGAGAGGCGCTTGAACCTATCCTGACCGCGGCTGCGCGCAGCCCGGATCACGGCAAACTCGAGCCGTGGCGGTTCATCGTGCTTGAACGCGGCGCGATGGGGCGGCTGGTGGAACTTGTCGGCGTCCGGGGTGAGGCATTGCATGAACCAGCTGAGCAGATCGCGAAAGCGCAGTCAGCCTTTGCCGACAGCCCTTTGGCGGTTGTGGTCGTATCCGCGCCCGTCGCAACCCCCAAGGTGCCACAGATCGAACAGGTCCTGTCCGCTGGCGCGGTTTGCTTGTCGCTTCTGAACGCCGCTCTGGCGTCGGGATGGGGTGCGAACTGGCTGTCGGGTTGGATCAGTCACGACCGGGTTTTTCTGAGCGAAGGGTTGGGGCTGCAAGACGACGAAACCGTTGCCGGCATCATCCACATCGGCACCGAAACAAGCCCACCGCCAGAGCGCCCGCGACCGGATCTGGCCACCATCACCGAATGGGTATCGACATGATCCTTGACGATTTCTTCCGCTCGGTCGGTCAAATGACTGACCCGCGGTTTCGTAATGTGCTGATGAAGGGGCTCGCCCTGACAGTTGGCTTGCTGGTTGGCGTCACGCTCGTGATGACATGGTTGGTGGGGTTCTTGGTGCCCGACACGCTTAGCTTGCCGTTCATTGGCGACGTGTCATGGGTGGACGGCTTGGCGTTGTGGGCGTCCGTTCTTGTGATGATCGTTCTGTCAGTGGTGCTGATGGTACCTGTAGCTGGTGCCTTCACAGGCATTTTTCTGGACGAGGTCGCAGACGCCGTCGAAGCCCGCCACTATCCCCAATTGCCACCTGCACCGGACGTTCCGATGCTGGAAACCGTTCGCGACAGTCTGGGGTTCTTTGGGGTGATCGTCGGTGTGAACTTGATCGCATTGATCCTGTTCTTCTTCGTCGGCCCCTTTGCACCGGTCCTTTTCTGGGTCGTGAACGGGTATTTGCTAGGTCGCGAATACTTTCAGATGGCCGCCATGCGCCGTGTTGGTCGCACCGAGGCCAACCGTTTGCGCGCGCGCCACAATCTACAGGTTTGGTTGGCAGGCACGCTGATGGCCATTCCGCTGTCGATCCCGCTGGTGAACCTGCTGATCCCTATTTTGGGGGCGGCGACCTTCACACATATGTTCCACCGCGTTTCAACGCGCGCAAACGGCGCGGGTGAGATCTGACCGCGAAAGGCTTTTCAACGGGTTTTCATCGGGCGCAAAAAAGAGCGCGCCACGGGGCGCGCTCTTTCCAGTTATGTTTGGCTCTGTCCGGGTGGGTTTCGCCTGAATGTCGGCGGAACCCTTAGTTGGATCTTGGCTTGGGTTTGCACCCCTCTGCACCGCATTCCCCGGTATCGCCGACATGTTCCGGCGGGCAAACTTGCCCTCCTTCACCGCCGATTTCGTGACACCCGTTGTCGCCACCCGCTTCTTCGCCAGGCTCACCGGTGTCGCCACCGGGTTCACCAGTGTCGCCGCCGCCATTGTCAGGCTTGGATGGATCCTTCTTCGACGGATCTTTCTTGCTTGGGTCCTTTTTGGGCGGTTTGTCGTCCTTGCCGATCACCTTCATGCCGTCGGTTTTGTCGCGGCTTTCCCTTTCTTCTGCCGATGCTGCGGTTGGCATGTTGCCAAGGACCTTCGCAAAGGCCGGGCATTCTTCGGTCGTCTGCTCAAGCACATAGACGAAATCCGGATGGCGCTGAATATACGACACCATACCCGGTGTCACGATCTCGCATTCGCAAAGATTGCTTGGCTCAAGCGAACTCTCAGCCGTTGCGATGGTGCAGCGGGTCTGCGCAGCGGCGGGCCCACCGGCAATGGCGAGCATTGCGCCAGATGATAGAAGTGCAACAAGTGCTGTGGTTTTGGAAATCATTTTTCTTACCCCCTCAAGTAAGGCGTTTAAATCTGACGAGGAGAGCAGGTTTGTCTTCCGCTTTCCTCACTAGATAGTTGGGGTGAAACTTTTCAAAATGCGAATTGCAAAATGCAAAGATGAGAAGGGAGGAGAAAAAACCGGCGCCAGAAATCTCATTAATACGCTGTTTATAAACGAATAAAATATGAATCGTTCATAGGTTGCGTCAGATCGCCGCGCCGCGCAGAAAAGCGCAGCCTAAGCGTGTGCTTCACGAATAAGGGTGTGGGCAAATGCCTGAAAAGCGCAGGATAAGCCGGACTGGACGAGGTGATCGTGCCTAGGTAGGCGAGTCGTATTGGTCGAACCAGTCCAGATCCTCGACGGAGATCCAGCCCGATACGATGATCCCAGCCACCACAGCCCATACGGCGGTGGTGATGATGGTGACGATCACCATCGTGCGACCCAATTTGAAATTCGCGGGCGCGCCGGCATGGGTGCCGGGCACGACCTCGCCTTCGTCGCCCTGTGTGCGCAGACGCACTGGCAGGGTGACGAACATAACAACGAACCAAATGACAACATAAAGAACGATGGCGGCGGTGATTGACATCAGGTCTGCTCCAGCTCGACAAGCGTGCCGTTGAAATCCTTGGGATGCAGAAACAGCACGGGCTTTCCGTGTGCGCCGATCTTGGGCTCTCCGGTCCCCAGCACGCGCGCGCCTTCCGCTTGCAGCTTGTCACGTGCCTTAAGGATGTCGTCCACCTCGTAGCAGATATGATGAATGCCGCCGGCGGGGTTCTTTTCCAGAAAACCAGCGATCGGGCTGGCATCCCCCAATGGATAAAGCAGTTCGATCTTGGTGTTTGGCAAGGTGATGAACACAACGGTGACGCCGTGGTCGGGTTCGTCCTGAGGCGCACCGACTTCGGCCCCCAACGTGTCGCGATACTGCGCCGCAGCTGCGTCAAGGTCCGGCACGGCAATGGCCACGTGATTCAGACGTCCGATCATGTCAATTCTCCCTATCTTGTGCTGGGCTGGTTATGCCGGGCTTCATCCACTTCGGCAAGCGCCGCGGTGCCGCATGGAAAAAAGTCACACTGCCGCTTGGCCGCTTAACGGATTGTTAGGCAGTTTTGACGCACCTTGGGACGTGAAAGGAGAGGCAGATGAGCGATGACCTCGAACAATTCATGATGACCCAGCCACCAAGTGCTGACCGTCCTTTGCAAGGACTGACCGTGCTTGTCGTCGAAGACAGCCGATTTGCGTCCGAGGCTATCCGGCTCTTGTGTCTACGATCAGGTGCGCGCATTCGGCGGGCCGACAGCCTGTGCGCGGCCCATCGTCACCTTCGGGTCTATCGTCCCTCCATCGTGATCGTCGATATGGGGTTGCCGGATGGTTCTGGCGCTGACCTGATTGGGGAACTTGCCAACGATGTCATTCGGGTGCCTGTCCTGTTGGGGATGAGCGGCGATGAAACCACACGCGATGCCGCTATGAGCGCAGGCGCCGACGGGTTTTTGGCCAAGCCGGTCGAAAGCCTGGCGGTGTTCCAGCAGTCGATCATGTCCGTCCTGCCCGCAGCAGAGGGCCCGGTCGCCCCGCGTGCCTTGCCGCAAGAAATGGTCGAACCCGATCAGATGGCCTTTCAGGATGACCTTTCCCATGTGGCCGAGCTCATGCGTAATGACGTCGATGGATCGACACAGGACTATGTGGCACAGTTTCTTGGCGGTCTGGCGCGTAGCGCGCACGACCCATCGCTGGAAGATGCGGCCCAATGTTTGGCGCGCGCGCGTGCTGAAGGGCGTGGAACAGGCTCTGACCTGGCCCGCGTAGCTGGGATGCTGCAAGAACGGCTGGCGGCGCGTCAGATGCTCTGAAGCGTTGCGCCACACGCCACCGTATTACCCCCGGTGGGGCATGAAATTGGCCGCGCGCTTCCTCATTTCCGCCCAAATTGACTGCCAGAAAAAGACCTGAGGACGGGGTGGTCTGAACGTTTTTAACGAGGAAGTAACGATGAAAAAGCTGATCAAGCGTTTTGCAGATGACGAGTTTGGTAATGCCGTGATCGACTGGACTGTTTTGGTTGCAGGTGCTGGCATGATGGCCGTGGCCGTTTTTCTTACAGTAGCCGAGCAAACTAAGCCCCGAGCCGATGCGACAACAGAAGTGATTGATCAACGTCCTTTGGCTGGCTAACCGCCGACCATAGCGCCGCCTGGACCCGCGGTGCAAACTTTCAAGCGCGCGTTTTTTCTAACGCGCGCTTGTTTTGTTATAGCAGGATGCTGGGCAGGCCATCCGAGATATCCAAACCGGGGAAGATCGTTTGCTCAAGTTCGGATTTGTCCAGACCGAATAGCCCCTGCATCGCAGATGCGGCATAAAGTCGGATATCCGCAGTCGGCATCAGATCCCGCCTTTGATAAAGGTCTGCTTCGTCCAAGCCGGGCCATGTGCCGTGCACGGTCTCGCCACGCAGTGCGCCGCCGGCCATAACCACCGCCCCGCCGGTTCCATGGTCTGTGCCCCTGCTGCCATTTTGCCGAACCGTGCGCCCAAATTCGGTCATCGCCATGACCGTGGTCTTGCCCCAGAGGTCACCCAGCTCTGACTTCAACGTCATGATCGCGGCTTGCAGCTTTCGCACAGAACCCGCGAAACTGCCCGCCTGCGAGACATGTGTGTCCCAACCGGTGATCGAGAAAGACGCGATGCGCGTGTCTTCTTGCATCATGTCGGCGGTAAACTTGGCGATGGCCTCTATTCCGCCCCTGCGATTGGCCGCTTGCACGGATTGCATCATCATCTGCTGCGGGTCGTCCGTGTCATCTGGGTCTTGCGAATTGTCCAATCGTTTTGCCAAATCTATGGCCTCGTGCAGGGATACGGAAAACAAGGGATCGGACTTGTGCATCCGTTCAAGCAGAACTTGCGTGGCTGGCGACAGGGTCAACGACGCCTCGGGCGACCAGCCCGTCGCTTGGGCTGTCCCATTCAGGATCAACAGGTCTTCGCGTCCTACCGCCAGAGCCGTTCGCAATTGAGCCTCTGGCATGGTCTGAACCAACCTGTTCAACCACCCATCCGAGATGCGACCATCCTTTCCGACGCCAGCTTCAAGGATGTCTTGCCCGTCGAAATGGCTGCGCTTGTCGCGGTAAGGCGTCGATACGGCGTGGGCAAAAGACAGCTCGCCTTGCGTCCAAAGCTGATGCAAGCCCTTTGCGGAGGGGTGAAGTTCGTAGAACCCGTCAAGCGGCAGGCCTTTCTTGTCGCCAATGATCGTCGGGCGCAGGCCGGCGAAAGCGGGGTCGCCAACCGGGCGCACAAGATCCAGACCATCCATGCCGCCGCGCAAGATGATCACGACCAAACGGTGATCTCCCGGCGTTGCCGCCAAGCTGATCGGCGTCATCAAGGGGCTGGCGGCCAGTGAGCAAGCCAGCGCACCAGCCCTTGCCAGAAACTGCCGACGGGTGGGGGGGCTTTGAACGGTCATGCGGGTCGTCCTTTCCATCAGCGCTTCTGAAACTCAGGCGAGGACAAGATCATCCCGACACCTTCTGTGCGGGTTTCAGCGGCCCGCGCGGCGAAAAGCGTGGTGTCCCCGGCAAGGCTGCCCAGTGCGGTCGTGACGAATTCGCGCGGGTCGGGTAGGGGGGTGGTCAGCACAGGCGGCGCAGTCATCGACCATTGTATGCGCGCCGCCAATCCTTGCGGTGTGATCCAGTTGCGTGCGTCTTCTGGCCAGCCATCGGGGCCACTTGGTCGTCCCCAGGCTTGCCCCATCAATTTCAGCGACCCAAGCAACATCAGGTTGCGTTCTTTCGGGGTTCGCGTTTCAAGCGCCTCGTGGGACACGTCCAATGCGCGCAGGCTGCTGGCGACGAAATCAAAGGGTTGTTTGACCTTCTGCAGATCGCGCGACCAGGCAGCCGGGTGGTCAAGCATCGCCTCATAAACAGTCACAAGATCGCCGTCACTTGCCAGAAAGGCCTGCTCAATTTGTGCGACCAGATCGGGGTCCGGGGTGTCTGCCACGAAATGCGTAGCGAGCTTCCGGGCAATATGGCGCGCCGTATCCGGGTGACGCGCCAGATCGTCGAGCGCTTCCATCACATCCTCGACCCGAGGTGTCGTTGTGCCATAGCTTTTGCCAAGCACGGTTTCCGCGCCCGGATTGCCCTTTTTGTGGTCAAAGCCAGCTTTTCCGGTCTTTTTGAGCGTGAAGCCTGCCAGCAGGTTGGCAAACGCGCGCACATCCGTTTGGGTATAGCCCCCCTCGACCCCCAATGTGTGGAGTTCGAGGATTTCGCGGCCAAGGTTTTCGTTCAGGCTTCGCTTGCCCTTCTGCGCCAGCTTGCTGTTTTCGCCGGCCGAGGCGAACTGGTCCAGATAATACAGCATCACGGGGTGCGTGCTTGACGCTTTCAGCATGTCGGCAAAACGGCCTGCGATATGAGGGCGGATTGCGTCCTCAGTAAAGGTCGTGCCGAGATACTCGAACTGGTTTCCCTTGCCGATGACTGTGAAATGATCAGACCAGAACCGCACAAGGCGTTCGCGAAAAGTGTCTTCGGCCATGCTGGCGCGACTGAGGCTGGCAAGGAACCATGCATTCCGTTTGCGCCGCATCTCGCGACGTTTGACCTGTAAAGCCTTCTGCGCCGCATCGAAGTCAGTCTTTCCTTTGTCCTTGGCCGCCCTTCGTGCCCTGCCAAGGCCGCGGATCTCAAGGATGTCGGGATAGGTTTCGACAAAGCCGGGGATGGGCAGCATTGCCGCCTGCGTATCTGCGCCGCGTAGCGCTTCCAGCATTCCAGTGGTGCTTTGAACTGGCGCGCTGCGCGGGCCAAGTCCAAATCCAAAACGAACCGCAGCGATTTCGGGATCGAAACTCATCCCAGGTCTCCTGCAAAAAAAACTTGCCCGCGTATCCTGCACGGGCAAGTCAATTATGAACAGGGGAATTTGTCCGACTTGGCGACGGAGCCTGCGATCAGTCTTGCGGGATGACCCGTAGGTGCAGTTCGCGTAGCTGTTCGTTCTGCGGTTCGCTGGGCGCGTTCATCATCAGGTCTTCGGCGCGCTGATTCATCGGGAACATCACCACTTCGCGGATGTTTTCCTGATCGGCCAGCAGCATCACGATGCGGTCCACCCCGGCAGCACAACCACCGTGCGGGGGCGCGCCGTATTGGAAGGCGTTTACCATGCCACCGAACCGCTTGCGCACCTCGTCTTCGCCGTAACCGGCCAGATCGAAGGCTTTGAACATGATCTCGGGCTTGTGGTTCCGGATCGCGCCGGACACCAGCTCATAGCCGTTACACGCAAGGTCATACTGATAGCCGCGCACAGCCAAGGGGTCGCCCTCCAGCGCCTCCATCCCGCCTTGTGGCATCGAAAAGGGGTTGTGGTCGAAGTCCAGCTTGCCGGTTTCGTCGTCCATCTGGAAGATCGGGAAATCCACGATCCATGCGAAGGCAAAGCGGTCCCGGTCCAGAAGGTTCAGTTCGTCGCCAATGACGTTGCGCGCGCGCCCTGCGACGGGCTCAAACGCTTTGGGCTTGCCGCCAAGGAAGAAGGCCGCGTCCCCAATGCCAAGACCCAGTTGCTGGCGGATCGCCTCGGTCCGTTCGGGACCGATATTCTTGGCCAGCGGACCGGCGGCCTCCATGCCGCCTTCGACTTCGCCGGACTTCAGCTTGGCCTGCGCGTCTTTGACCGGAATGCCCAGTTCCTGAGCAACCGCATCGGCGGTTTTTTCGCGCCAGAAGATGTAACCCATACCGGGCAGACCTTCTTGCTGCGCAAATTTGTTCATGCGGTCGCAGAACTTGCGCGACCCGCCCGTGGGGGCGGGAATGGCACGGATTTCGGTGCCCTCTTGCTCCAAGAGCTTGGCAAAGATTGCAAAACCCGAGCCGCGGAAATGGTCGGATACAACTTGCATCTTGATCGGGTTGCGCAGGTCCGGCTTGTCGGTGCCATACCACAGCGCCGCATCCTTATAGGAGATTTGCGGCCAGTCCTGATCGACTTTGCGACCGCCGCCGAATTCCTCGAACACGCCTTTCAGCACTGGTTGGATGGTGTCGAATACGTCCTGTTGAGTGACAAACGACATCTCCATATCCAACTGATAGAAGTCGGTAGGCGAGCGGTCGGCGCGCGGGTCTTCGTCGCGGAAACAAGGGGCGATCTGGAAGTATTTGTCGAAGCCCGCCACCATCATCAGCTGTTTGAACTGCTGCGGGGCTTGCGGCAGCGCATAGAACTTGCCGGGGTGCAGACGCGACGGCACAAGGAAATCGCGCGCGCCTTCAGGGCTTGAAGCCGTGATGATCGGCGTCTGATATTCGCGGAAATCCAATTCCCACATCCGCTTGCGCATCGAGGTAACGACATCCGACCGCAGCTTCATGTTTTTCTGCATCGCCTCGCGGCGCAGGTCGAGAAAACGGTATTTCAGGCGCGTCTCTTCCGGGTATTCCTGATCGCCAAAGACCATCAGCGGCAGCTCTTCCGAGGCGCCCAGAACTTCCAGATCGCGCACGAAGACTTCAATCTCGCCGGTTGGGATCTTGTCATTGATCAGGCTTTCGTCGCGCGCCTTCACGTTACCGTCGATGCGAATGCACCATTCGGACCGCACCTTTTCAAGGTCAGCAAAGACAGGGCTGTCGGGGTCGCACAAAACCTGCGTGATGCCATAATGGTCGCGCAAATCGACGAAAAGCACACCACCATGGTCGCGGATGCGATGGACCCAGCCAGACAGGCGGACGGTATCGCCGACGTTCGATTTGTTCAGTTCAGCACAGGTATGGCTGCGAAAAGCGTGCATTGGTTGCCCCCAAGAGCAGTTTATTTGTATCGCGCCGATACACCTGCCTTGAGGGGTAAAGTCAAGCCGAAGCGGTCGATTGGTCCCCATTTTGCGCCCGAGTGGTGATGATTTTCTTGGTCCGACAAGCCAGACGGGCTACAAATCAACAAGAAGAACGCGGCAAGTCGTGTGCCCTTTGGTGATTAATTCGTCCAGGGTTGGTGACATCAGGTCGTCATGAGCATGTAATTGGTTTTCGAACGGGCATTCGCAATGAACGCGCACACACAGGCATTGGATCCTGAAAAGGATCGCAGATACATCAAGCTGTTTCTGAGCCTTTTCTTCGCCCTTGTCTTGTTCGCTTATCGAGAGACGTGGCCGCTGGACCTCTCAGCACTGTATTTCGCGGCACGCTTCTATCACGATGGCCAGTTCGATCAGATTTTCCCGATTGGGACCGCGTTTTTGTGGGATCCCGACGCCTATCCCCGTGCGTGGCGGCTGTTGGCCGCGGGTGAAATCAGTCGCTTCGATAGCCCGACATTGTATCTGACCCCATTTGTCTACCCACCGATCTGGGCGGCTGTTTTGGCGCCAATGGCAGGCGTGCTCTCGTTCAAGCTTTTCTGGCTCGCATGGCTTTCGATCTATGCCGGGTGTTTTGTCTGGATGTTTTTTCTCAGCTACCGATTGGTCAGGCCAACACGCCTGTCGATGCCAGCATGGATCCTTATCCTGCTGCCCTTCGTGGTCTTTGGCGCCGCGCCACAATTGGCATTGAACCTTGGGCAACCTCAAATTCTTGTGGCGATGCTGACGCTACAAAGCTTTGTGTGGTTGTCAGAGGGCAAGCCGCGCCGCGCCGGTGCGATACTTGCGCTGGCGGCGGCGATCAAGCTCACACCCGCGCTGTTTGCCCTGATATTTCTGATGGAGCGCGACTGGAAAGCGCTGGGTTGGTTTGCTGCGGTTGGTGCTGCACTGGCGGGGGCTTCGGTCGCCGTCACGGGTTGGCCCTTGCACGATCAGTTTCTGCGTCAACTCGCGCTTTTGGATGGCCAGGTCTTGATTTCGCGTATCAACCTCAGTCTCAACGCGGTTCTGACCGGCGCTGGCAGTCTGTTCAATGGTGCGTCGAGCCAACTCCAACCCGATCCGGGGTTCATCGCAGAGCCCGCTTGGGTCAGCTGGGTGATGCGCTTGGCTCTCATCTTGTCCCCCATCGCGATATTCGTCACAACACGCGATCACGGCCGGCGTAAACGGACGTGGTTACGTATCATGATGGTGGCGATGATGACGCTGTTTCTCAGCCCGCTGGGGTGGCTGCACTATCTCGTTCTGCCGATCTTCCTGCTGCCGGGTCTGTTGGAATTCAGTGGGCGGAGGTGGGTGGTGCCACTGTTGGGTCTCGTCGGTGTGGGTCTGTCGTTACCAGTCTATTTTCTGCTCGCCCTGTATCCGTCCACGTTTCTTTTGCAGGTCGCGATGAATGTCGGCATTTGTGGCGCGATCGTTGCGGCTTTGGTTGCCACCAGTCGCGGTGCTGCGCGCAGGGGCAATGCGCCTTCTGTCAGGGTCTGAACCAGTGGCAATCTTGCTGCGGTTTGCGCCCTTCTTGGCGCAAATGTCCATGTGTCCCTGTCAAACCGGTTGCTGATACGCATTCGGGGCTTGCGCAAAGTGCCCCTATGTCTATAACCCACGACAATTTGCGCGCGGGCGAGAATCCTGCGTGCGTCAGTCTGCCGATGGGGGTCTTCATGCCGAAAAGAACCGATATCAACTCTATCATGATTATCGGCGCGGGGCCCATCATAATTGGGCAAGCCTGCGAGTTCGATTATTCTGGTGCACAGGCGTGCAAGGCGCTGCGCGAAGAAGGGTATCGGGTCATTTTGGTGAACTCGAATCCCGCGACGATCATGACCGATCCGGGGCTGGCGGACGCGACCTATATCGAACCGATCACCGCCGAGGTTGTCGCAAAGATCATCGAAAAAGAACGCCCCGACGCGCTGTTGCCCACGATGGGCGGACAGACTGGATTGAACACCGCATTGGAACTGGCCGATCTGGGTGTGTTGGAGAAATTCGACGTAGAACTGATCGGTGCCAAGCGCGAAGCCATCGAAATGGCGGAAGACCGCAAGCTTTTCCGCGAAGCTATGGACCGTTTGGGCATTGAAAACCCGCGTGCGACCATCGCCAATACGATGGAAGAATGCATGGCCGCGTTGGAAGACATTGGCCTTCCCGCGATCATTCGCCCGGCCTTCACCCTAGGTGGCACAGGCGGTGGCGTGGCGTATAACCGCAAAGAATACGAACATTTCTGCCGCTCTGGTCTGGATGCCAGCCCGGTCAGCCAGATCTTGATCGACGAAAGCCTGTTGGGTTGGAAAGAGTTCGAGATGGAGGTGGTGCGCGACACTGCTGACAACGCTATCATCGTCTGCTCGATCGAAAACGTGGACCCGATGGGGGTGCATACGGGGGATTCGATCACGATTGCCCCCGCGCTGACGCTGACCGACAAGGAATACCAGCTGATGCGCACGCACTCGATCAATGTGCTACGCGAGATTGGCGTCGAAACCGGCGGATCAAACGTGCAATGGGCCGTAAACCCCGAAGACGGCCGCATGGTGGTGATCGAGATGAACCCGCGTGTCAGCCGGTCGTCGGCGTTGGCATCAAAGGCCACCGGGTTCCCGATCGCCAAGATCGCCGCGAAGCTGGCGGTGGGCTATACGCTGGATGAACTGGACAACGATATCACCAAGGTGACGCCCGCCTCGTTCGAGCCGACCATCGACTATGTCGTCACCAAGATCCCGCGCTTCGCGTTCGAGAAGTTTCCCGGCTCGGAACCTCACCTGACCACCGCCATGAAGTCAGTGGGCGAGGTTATGTCCATCGGGCGCACAATCCACGAAAGCCTGCAAAAGGCCCTGGCGTCGATGGAAACCGATCTGACAGGGTTCGACGAGATCAAGATCGAAGACGCGCCGCAGCATGCAGCACTTGTCCGTGCAATCTCGAAACAAACGCCTGATCGTTTGCGCACCATCGCGCAAGCGATGCGCCATGGCATGTCAGATGCCGACATCCACGCCGTCACGGCATTCGACCCATGGTTCCTGGCCCGCATTCGCGAGATCATTGAGTGCGAAGAGCAGGTAAAGGTCCAAGGCCTGCCGACCGACGCGGACGGCCTGCGCAAGCTCAAGATGATGGGCTTCACCGATGCGCGTCTGGCGACCCTGACCGGCGAGAAAGAGGCCGAGGTGCGTTTGGCGCGCCGCAACGTCGGGGTGAATGCCGTCTTCAAACGCATCGACACCTGTGCGGCCGAGTTCGAGGCGCAAACCCCCTATATGTATTCGACCTACGAAGCCCCGATGATGGGCGAGGTGGAATGCGAAGCCCGCCCGTCTGACCGCAAAAAAGTGGTCATTCTAGGCGGCGGTCCAAACCGGATCGGGCAGGGGATCGAGTTCGATTACTGCTGTTGTCATGCCTGTTTCGCGCTGACCGAAGCTGGCTATGAAACCATCATGGTCAACTGCAACCCCGAAACCGTATCGACGGATTATGACACTTCGGACAGGCTGTATTTCGAACCGCTGACGTTTGAACATGTGATGGAAATCTTGCGCGTCGAGCTGGAAAACGGAACGTTGCATGGTGTGATCGTGCAGTTTGGCGGCCAGACGCCGCTGAAGCTGGCCAATGCGCTGGAGGCCGAGGGCATCCCGATCCTTGGCACCACGCCCGACGCCATCGACCTGGCCGAAGACCGCGAGCGCTTTCAGGCGCTGGTCAACCAACTTGGCCTCAAACAGCCCCATAACGGGATTGCCTCGACCGATGCGCAGGCGATGAAAATCGCCGAGGATATCGGGTTCCCGCTGGTGATCCGCCCGTCATACGTTCTGGGTGGTCGCGCGATGGAAATTGTGCGCGATTTGAAGCAGTTGGAGCGCTACATCGCCGAAGCAGTGGTTGTGTCCGGTGACAGCCCGGTTCTGCTGGATCACTACCTGTCCGGCGCCGTCGAGGTCGACGTGGACGCGCTGTGTGATGGCGAAAAGGTCCATGTGGCCGGCATCATGCAACATATCGAAGAGGCCGGCGTGCACTCGGGCGACAGTGCCTGTTCGCTGCCGCCCTATTCGCTGTCGCCTGAGATCATCACCGAGCTGCGCAAGCAGACCGAAGCGCTTGCCCTCGCCTTGAACGTGGTCGGCCTGATGAACGTGCAATTCGCCATCAAGGATAACGAGATTTATCTGATTGAGGTGAACCCACGTGCCTCGCGCACGGTGCCGTTCGTCGCCAAAGCGGTGCTTAGCCCGATCGCCTCGATCGCCGCGCGCCTGATGGCGGGCGAAAAGCTGGATGCGTTCGATTTGGTCAATCCCGAGATTGACACCTATGCGGTGAAAGAGGCCGTTTTGCCCTTCGCGCGCTTCCCCGGTGTCGACACCATTTTGGGACCGGAAATGCGCTCGACCGGAGAGGTCATGGGCACCGACAAGAGCTTTGATATGGCGTTTCTGAAAGCCCAACTTGGGGCCGGCACCATCCTGCCTTCGGACGGAACGGTGTTCTTGTCGATCAAGGACAGCGACAAAGGCGACCAACTGGCGGACACGGCGAAAATGTTGGTGGAGCTTGGCTTCTCGATCCTCGCAACATCCGGCACGGCCGCGTTCTTGGCGCAGCATGACGTTGCCGCCATCGTGGCGCCCAAGGCGTTCGAACCCGGGCGCACCATCATTGACATCATGAAGGATGGCGGTGTGGATTTGGTGATGAACACCACCGAAGGCGCGCAGTCGGTCGATGACAGCCGCCAGATGCGCAGCGTCGCGCTGATGGACAAGATCCCGTATTTCACCACCCTGACAGGCAGCCATGCGGCCGCACGGGCAATGAAGATGCGCCTTGAACGGCCGATCGAGGTCAAAGCGCTGCAAGACACCAGCGCCTGACACCAAAACGGAGAAAAGCAGAGCAGCGCGCCGCCACGCGCGCTTTTCCGCCTCTCCGTGCGTGATGTTTTGACGGGGAGCGTTCAACTTATGGTATCATGGTGGTGATCCAGCAGGAGAGCTCTATGAAAAACGTTGTCCCCATAATGATGATCGGCCTTCTGGCCGCATGCGAAACCGCGCCACCCTATACCCCACCCGCAACAGACCTGCCGCTGTTTGGTGGAGGCTACCGCGCCGACGGCGACCAATGCCGCCGCGTGGGCGAAAGCGCCGAAACGGTCGAGTATCTTGACCACACCGCCGACCTTGTGGCCTGCCCGGAAGACTACGAAGGGGTGGGCGTGTTCGTGACCGAAACCGGCGGGGTCGAGGTTGCACGGGTTGACGGCTGGGTGCTGTTTAGCGTGTCTACGGAAGGGTAGCGCACAAAGACGATCCTGTGCGTCAGGTCACTTGCGCGACAGCGAGTCCCAGAACTACGAGCAATGCCCCTAAAACAGGGTAAGTCAGCTTGTAGTGCTTTTGGTGGAAAGCCCATCCGGCTTTGCCCATACCGGGACCGGTTGAAATGGCATCAAGTAACGCCGCAGGGCGCAACAGCATATACACGGCCATATAACCGCCAATGCCATAGATTATTGCTTGCATCAGATGTGGCATCATCATTCCACTAACTTGCCGATGGGTTCCATACAGATGGGCGCTTCTAGCGCGCAGGATTGGCGGTTTTAGGGCAATTTGCCGTTAGGCGATACGCCCCCACAGATCATATTCCCCTGCCTCATCCACTTCGACGCTGACAATCTCACCTACCGTCAGTCCTTCGGTGCCCTCGTCGATGAACAAGTTCCCGTCGATCTCAGGGGCGTCGGCTTTGGTGCGGCAGGTGGCGATGCCGTCCTCATCAATATCGTCGATGATCACGTCCATGACCTGACCCACCTTGGCGGCCAGTTTGGCTTCGGAAATCGCTTGTGCCTTCTGCATGAACCGGTCCCAGCGGTCTTGTTTGATCTCGGCGGGCACGTGGTCGGGCAGGTCGTTTGACCGGGCACCATCGACATTTTCGTATTGAAAACAGCCGACGCGATCCAGTTGCGCCTCGTCCATCCAGTCCAGCAGGGTCTGGAATTCAGCCTCGGTTTCGCCGGGATAGCCGACGATGAAGGTCGAGCGCAGGGTGATATCGGGGCAGGTCGCGCGCCACGCCGCGATCTCGTCCAGTGTTTTCGACGCGGCCGCCGGGCGGGCCATGCGTTTCAGAACGTCGGGGTGGGCGTGCTGGAACGGGATATCCAGATAGGGCAGGATCAGCCCGTCTGCCATCAGCGGGATCAACTGGCGCACATGCGGATAGGGGTAGACATAATGCAGCCGCACCCACAGGTCGCGCCCGGCCCCAAGCGCGCCAAGATCGTGCGCCAGATCGGTGATATGTGCGCGGTGGCCCCGATCTTCGGCGTGTTTGATGTCGACCCCATAGGCCGAGGTGTCTTGGCTGATCACCAGCAGCTCTTTCACGCCAGCCTCGACCAGCTTTTCCGCTTCGCGGATCACCGCATGTGCGGGGCGGCTTGCGAGCTTGCCGCGCATGTCGGGGATGATGCAGAACTTGCACTTGTGATTGCAGCCCTCGGAAATCTTCAGATAGCTGTAATGGCGCGGGGTCAGCGACACGCCGGTCGCTGGCAGCAGGTCCACGAACGGGTCGGGCGAGGGCGGCACGGCGCCGTGCACGGCGTCCAAAACCTGTTCATACTGGTGCGGGCCGGTGACGGCCAGCACGCTGGGATGGGTGCCGCGGATGTAATCCTCTTCCGCGCCCAGACAGCCGGTGACAATGACGCGGCCGTTTTCGTTCAACGCCTCGCCAATCGCCTCAAGGCTTTCCGCCTTGGCAGAATCCAGAAACCCGCAGGTGTTCACGATCACCGCATCCGCGCCGGTGTAGTCCGGGCTGATGGCATAGCCTTCGGCGCGCAGCCGGGTCAGGATGCGTTCGCTATCCACAAGCGCCTTGGGGCAGCCAAGGCTGACCATGCCGATGGTGGGCTGGCCGTCGCGCCGTGGCTCGGAAAACCGGGCTTTCGGGGCAAGATCGGGGCGCAGGTTGGGTGGGTTCACTGGATCTGTCATGGCGCGCATATAGCTTGCATGGCAGGTCTTGGAAAGCACAACCGCGCTTTGTCGTAGCGCAGCAAAAAAGCGCGCCGGGTTGGGCGCGCTTTCGAAGTTCTGGGTGGGTTACCGCTTACCGCTTGCGATCACGCCGCGAGGACATCGGCTGGAACGCCACGCCCACATGCGCCTCGCAATAGGGTTTGCCCTGCTGCACGGGCAGGCCGCAGAACCAAAACTCCTCGGTCGCGGGGTCACCGATGGGCCATTTGCAGGTCCGCTCGGTCAGCTCCATCAGATGCAGCTTCTTTGCGCCCTTCTCGACCTCGCGCACCGAGGCGAGCGCTTCTGGGCTGATCTCGTTCGCAGATGGCTGTGGCGGCAGGGGTTGGCCGGCCGGGATGATCTGCTTACGCGCCGGGATCGGCTTTACGTCGGCTGCGGGTTTCGCAGTCGATTCAGCCTCTTTCTTGGGCGCGGCTTTCTTAGGCGCCGGTTTGGGTTTGGCGGCTGCTTTGGGCGCGGGCTTTTCCTTGGCGGGTGTTTTCGCACCACCCCCGGAACGGTTTGACAGCCCCAAACGGTGCACCTTGCCAATCACGGCGTTGCGGGTGACGCCACCAAGTTCCTTGGCGATGACCGAGGCAGATTGCCCCTCGCCCCACATCTTTTTCAGGATTTCAACGCGTTCGTCGGTCCAGGACATATTTCTTCCCGTTTTTTTGGGGGTGGCTGCCGGGTAATCCCAGAAAGCCCAGTGAATTCACAAGCGGCTATTCTAGTCATAGGCGCGCGGGATACAAGCGCAGATGCAGCATCAGTGCGACCGGCGCCCCTCGCGCCAGACAAGAAGCGCAGCGCCCGCTACGATGATGCCCGCCCCAATCAGGCCGGTGGCGACCGGCACGACGGCGAAGGCCACGAAGTCATACAGCCCGGCGAAGACAAGCGTGGCATAGGAAAAGGGCACGGCAAAGCTTGCTTCTGCACGTTTCATGGACTGGATGAAGCACGCCTGCGCCAAAGCCATCATCAACCCAAGCGCCACCAGCGCCGCCCATTGCGCCGCGGTCGGCGGTGTCCACACCCAGATCACAGTCAAAGTCGCGACGGTCAGGCCAATGCCGTTGTTGATCCACAGGATCTGCAAGGGTGCTTCGTGCCCGGTCAGGCGCTTGATCAAGGTGATCTCAAGCCCCATGACGGCAGCGGCGGCCATCGCCAAAAGGGCTGCGGGGTGGAAGCTGCCCGCGCCGGGCTGGATCAGGATGACGGCGCCAGACAGAGCAATCGCAGCAGCGATCCATCGCCACGGTCCCACACGTTCACCAAGAAGAGGGATCGCCAGCAGCATGGCGAAGACCGGGTTAAGAAAACTGATCGCGGTGGCATCCGCCAGCGGGATAAACGTCACCGCGGCGAACAGAAGCGATATTCCAGTCCACCCCGCCACCGATCGCGCGACATGCAACGGCAGGTTCGGGGCTCGGATCTTTGGCCGGGTGATGGCGACCACCGTGCTGATGGCAAGAAAGGCGAACATGAACCGCCCGTGGCTGATCTGAAGCGGATGAAGTGGCGCCCCCAGCACATCGCGCCCCACGAGCTTTGCCATCAAAGTCGTGCCCGCAATCAGCGACGAAGCCAGCAGCATGAAACCAGCAGCGGCAAGGGGGGTGTGGCGTGTCTCCATGACACGGCATTAGCCCCTGGCGCGCGACTTGAAAAGGCTGGACAGCCCGCCCGCCATCCCGTAAGCCCACCGCATGATCAAACGCCAGCATATCGCCGCGACCCGACGCCGACGCATCCGCGCCTGACGTCCCGTCCTGTTTGATCCCGCGCGTTTGCGCAAAACTCTTCTGAAAATGTTGACTTGAAGTCTGCCATACGGCACCCAAGGGCTTCTTTTATAAAGGATACCGGCATGATCCCGTCGCTTCTTCCGACCTATAACCGTGTCGATCTTGCGTTTGAGCAAGGTCAGGGCAGCTGGCTGTTCACGGCAGGTGGCGAACGATATCTGGATTTGGCAGCCGGGATCGCGGTAAACGCGTTGGGCCATGCCAACCCCGACCTGGTCGAGGTGCTGACCCGGCAAGCGGCGAGGCTTTGGCATGTCTCGAACCTTTATACGATCCCGCAGCAACAGCAGTTGGCGGATATGCTGGTCGATGCGAGCTTTGCCGATACGGTGTTTTTCACAAATTCCGGCACCGAGGCTTGTGAGTTGGCGGTGAAAATGGCGCGCAAATACTGGCATGACAAAGGTCAGGAGGGGCGCACTCGGATCATCGGCTTTGAAGGCTCATTCCATGGCCGCTCTTCCGCAGGGATCGCGGCGGCGGGTGGCGACAAGCTTACCAAAGGGTTCGGCCCGCTGCTGCCCGGGTTTACGCATCTGCCTTTCGGTGATCTGGACGGGCTGACCAACGCGCTGTCCGAAGGTGACGTGGCGGCCGTGATCATCGAGCCCGTGCAGGGCGAGGGTGGCATCCGGCCCGTCGCAGACGATGACCTGAAAGCAATCCGTGCGGCGTGTGATGCTGCCGGTGCGCTTTTGATTTTTGACGAAGTTCAATGTGGCATGGGGCGCACGGGCAAGCTTTTTGCCCATGAATGGTCGGGTGTGTCGCCCGACATCATGATGGTGGCGAAAGGTATCGGCGGGGGCTTTCCGCTGGGTGCGGTTCTGGCCACCGAAGACGCGGCAAGCGGCATGGTTGCAGGCACACACGGGTCGACCTATGGCGGCAACCCGCTGGCCTGTGCCGTCGGGGCTAAAGTGGTCGAGATCATCAATGACCCGGCTTTTCTTGAAGATGTGCGTCGGAAATCCGGCCTGCTGCGCCAAAAGCTGGAAGGGCTTGTCGCGTCGCATCCAGACGTGTTCGACGCTGTGCGCGGTTCGGGCCTGATGCTGGGGCTAGTGTGCAAGGCGCCGAATACAGATGTCTTGACCGCGTGTTACGACGCCGGGGTGTTGTGCGTGCCTGCCGCCGACAATGTGTTGCGTGTGTTGCCCGCCCTCACGATCGAGGATGACGACCTGAATGAGGCGCTCGCCCGCCTTGAAACCGCCGCCAAGACCATAGAGGGGCAGGGCACATGAGACATTTTCTGGATATCAACAAGACCGACACTGCTGACTTGAAAGGCATGATTGCACAGGCGCGTGCGATGAAAGACGCCCGCGCCGGTTTGCCCAAGGGCACTCTGGATGAAGGCATGCCTCTGGCCGATCATCTGGTCGCACTGATCTTTGAAAAACCCTCGACCCGGACCCGTGTCAGCTTTGACGTGGGTGTGCGCCAGATGGGGGGGCAGACGATGACCTTATCGGGGTCTGAAATGCAGCTTGGCCACGGAGAGACGATTGCCGATACGGCCCGTGTGCTCAGCCGCTATGTCGACATGATCATGATCCGCACCTTTGAGGAAGCGACCCTTCTGGAGCTTGCCGAATTTGCCGATGTGCCAGTGATCAACGGGCTGACGAACCGGTCGCACCCTTGCCAGATCATGGCCGACATCCAGACCTTCGAGGAACATCGCGGCTCGATCGCGGGCAAAAAGGTGGTGTGGACCGGTGATGGCAACAACGTCTGCGCGTCGTTCATTCATGCCGCCGGGCAGTTCGGTTTCGATTTGACCTTCACCGGTCCAGAAGTGCTGGACCCCGAGCAGGTCTTTGTCGAAGAAGCGCGTGCCAAAGGGGCAAAGATCGAGATCGTGCGTGACCCGATGGAGGCCGTGGACGGGGCCGACCTGGTTGTCGCAGACACGTGGGTCTCGATGCATGATGCGCCATCCGCGCGCGAACGGCGCCACAACCTGCTGCGCCCCTACAAGGTGGATGCGGCGTTGATGGCAGGGGCCAAAGCAGACGCGTTGTTCATGCATTGCCTGCCCGCGCACCGGGAAGAAGAAGTCGCCAGTGCCGTGATGGACGGCACGCAATCAGTGATTTTTGACGAGGCCGAAAACCGCCTGCATGCACAAAAGGCTGTGATGCGGTGGTGCTTGGAAAAGTAGCACCCGTTCGGGCGCATTGCCTATGCTTAGGGCGCTGGGATCAGGCCACGATCGTGTTCAGCAGATAGAAGATAACCGCTGACATCAGGGCTGCCGCGGGCACGGTGATCACCCATGCCGCGACGATGGTCATGAAATGCGAGCGGCGCACCAGCTTGCGGCGACGGCGTTCTTCTGGTGCGATCCGTTTGACCTGCGGGCGCGCGGCCGAGGTGCGGCGCAGGCGGCGCTCCATGTGAAATTCGCGGTAGAACCCGACGCCAAAGACGCCGCCAACCGCAATGTGGGTGGAGCTGACGGGCAGGCCCAGCCAACTGGCGATGATCACGGTGATCGCGGCTGACAGCGCGACGCAATAGGCGCGCATCGGGTTCAGTTTGGTGATCTGGCTGCCCACCATGCGGATCAGTTTCGGGCCAAACAGAACAAGGCCAAAGCTGATACCGAATGCACCGATCACCATGACCCATGTGGGAATGGACACTTTGGCTGCGAAATCGCCGAAGCTTTCGACGTGCACGATGGCGGCCAGCGGCCCCACCGCGTTGGCCACGTCATTCGCGCCATGGGCAAATGACAAAAGGGCAGCCGAAAAGATCAGCGGCAAACCAAACAGGGTCTTGAGCGACTTTGTCCGGTTCTCCAACCCTTGCGCCTGACGTGCAATCAAGGGGGCCGAGACCACATAAAAGATCGCAGCCACGGCGGCACCGATCAAAAGCGCTGTGCCAAGGTCAATCTTGATGATCCGCTTGAGCCCCTTGAGCGCAAGGTAGGCACCAAAGGCGCCGGCCATGATGGCAATCAGAACTGGCACCCATCGTTTGGCGGCCGCAATCTTGTCGTCCTGATAGATGATCTGGTGTTTGATGAAGGCAAGAAACAGGGCCGCGATGGCGCCTCCCAGAACCGGTGAAATGATCCATGATGCCGCGATCGTGCCCATCGTCGGCCAATTGACGGCGGCAAACCCCGCCGCAGCGATCCCGGCCCCCATCACGCCCCCCACCACAGAATGGGTGGTCGATACCGGCGCGCCGATCCATGTGGCTAGGTTGACCCACAGAGCTGACGAAATCAGCGCCGCCATCATGGCCCAGATGAACGTGCGCGGCTGGGCAAACCCGGATGGATCAATGATCCCTTTCGAAATGGTTGAAACCACGTCCCCGCCAGCCAACAAGGCCCCGGCGCTTTCAAAGATGACGGCAATGATGATTGCCCCGGTCATGGTCAACGCATTTGCCCCAACCGCGGGGCCCATGTTGTTGGCCACGTCGTTGGCGCCAATGTTCAGAGCCATGTAAGCGCCGAACGCGGCGGCGGTGACAACGATCAAAGAGGTCGGGTTCTGGCCAAAGAAAACAGCCGCACCAAGTGCAGCGACAACGATGAAGGCAAGCGCAACACCCATGCCTACCAAGGGGCGCGCGACATATTGCGCTGCGTATTCGACCTGGCTGATCCGGTTAAGGTCCTTGTCCAGTGTCTTCCACTGGCTGCCGATCTTTTCCTTGGCCATCGATCGCTCCCCTTGATTTCAGGCTGTCAAAGGCCACGCCGCGGCCTCGCGTTTTCGCGCATGCGCTAGCGTGTCAGGGAAGCAATTGCAACAGATTCGGACCGTCCAGTTTCAATGGAAAACCGGGCGTGGCCTAAAACGCGCGAAGCAGGTCCTTTAGGCCTTTTTCATTCACCATCCGGGCAGCGTCTTCGGGCGCCACCCATTTGCGTGAGCGTTCGTCTGCTTCGGGGAATTCATCTGCAAGCGTTTCGACTTCAAGCGGAAAAACCGTGGCTTCACATCGTGCGATGCCACCGCAATCCATTTCTTTGTCAAATTCGAATGCGCCCACGGGGCCGCGATCCAGTTTGCCCTTTGCGACACCGGCTTCTTCCCAAGCTTCTTGCTGGGCGGCCTCGGCTGCATTTTTGCCGTCCATTGGCCAGCCTTTGGGCAGGATCCAGCGCCCGGTGCCGCGGGATGTGACCAAAAGAACTTCTTTGCCGTCGCCCGTGCCGCGATAGCACAAGGCAGCGACTTGAACCCGTTTGGGGCGTTGGATCATAGGGGACACAACCTCGTCCCAGGCTTGCTTTAGGAGTGAAGACATAATCGGACCTGCGCGTTTCTTGTTTGTGCTCGTGTTCTTATCGTTAGTCCTTAAAATAGGGGATTTTATGGGGAAATTGCAAGTAAATCGCCCGTGATGGCGCGCGCAAGCAGTTCCCCGCGCCCTTTCTAACCCTTTCGGGGCTTGGCGCGCAGCGTCGGATCCTCTTGGGTCGGATCCTCGGGCCAGGGGTGTTTGGGATAGCGTCCACGCATGTCCTTGCGCACATCGGCATAGCTCGACGCCCAGAAGCCGGGGATGTCTGTCGTGGTCTGAACAGGGCGCCGCGCCGGAGACAACAGCGTGACCCGAAGCGGTGTCTTTCCGATCATGGGATGACGGGTCGTGCCGAACATTTCCTGCAAGCGAAGGCTGATTTCGGGACCATCACCGGAATAGTCGATGGGGATTTTACGACCCATAGGCGTGGTGAAATGCGCGGGCGCGCCCTGATCCAGCCGCGTCATCTGCGCCCAGTCAAGTCGTGCGCGCAGGGCGTCGAGCAATTCGAACCGCTTCCAGTCGGCGCTGGTCTTCACACCAGAGAGGTGAGGCAAAAGCCAATCCTCAAGCGTGTCCATCAGAGCACCGTCGGACATGTCGGGCAAGTCGTCACCGCCTGCGCGCAATAGTTCAACCCGCGCAATGAACCGGCGCGCGGCGTTCGAAGGACGCAGCCCAAGCTCGCGCACCCCGTCCAGCATTGCGTGCGCGATCGCTTCAGTAGGGGCGTCTTTCCACATCCGGTCATCCAGCACCAAAGCGCCAAACCGCTCTTGTCGCCGGGCGATGACCCTACCGTCACGCTTGGACCAAGCGCAGTGGTCGATCCAAGTGATCTGATCGGCAAACAACTCGTGCAGCTCGCCTTCGCTGATCTGGATGGCTTGGCGAATGCGGGCTTCGCGCGGGTTTCCATCGGTGTCGGTGACGACGATCAGACGCGCGCCGGCAAGGGGGTCGCCTTCGTCCATCACGGCCCCTTTGCCGCCGGACAAAACGAAACGCGGCGTGTCACCGGGGCGCCGCAGCCCCACGCGGTCAGGATAGGCCAGCGCGGCCATTTGGGCTTCGCTGAGCGTGGTATTCTTTGGCGGAACAAGTTTGCGAAGGCGTCGGGCCTCAGAGCGGATGCGTTCTATCGCGCCTCGGTTTGGCGTGATGGCGCGGCGCGCCTCGAACGATTTCGGGTCGCGGATGGCTTCAAGCCTTAGGGAAAGATCACGGGGCGCGTGACGGGGCAGTGGATCACGCTCGCCCCACAGTGCAGCAAGATCGGCGGCATCGGGGCCGGCGGTTGCCAGCATGTGCCCGAGGCGCGGGTGCATCGGCAGGCGGGCCAGCGTCTGGCCGTGCGGGGTAATCCGACCATCTCCATCCAGTGCGCCGAGCGCTTGCAGCAACGATTGCGCCTCGGCCAGCACGCCTGAGTTCGGGGGCGTCAGAAAGGCTAGATCTGACCCATCGGGTGAGCCCCATTGCGCAAGCTCAAGCGCCAGAGGGGCAAGGTCGGCGGTTTCAATCTCGGCGGGTGGGAAGGGGGGCAGACCGCCCTCTTCGCCTTTGGTCCAGAGCCGATAGCATATGCCCGGTGCGACGCGGCCAGCGCGGCCCCGGCGTTGCGTAGCCTCGGCCTTTGACACGCGTTCGGTGACCAGCCGTGACATGCCTGACCCTGGGTCGAACCGGGCGCGGCGCGACTGGCCCGCGTCGACCACAACGCGAATGTCCTGAATGGTCAGCGATGTTTCAGCGATCGAGGTTGCCAGCACTATTTTTCGCCCCGATGTGGCCGGTGCAATCGCGGCGCGCTGGGCCGCGAAATCCATCGCGCCGAACAGCGGATGAAGGTGGCAATCAGAGGGCAGATGTGGGCGCAGCGCGGCTTCCGTCCGTCGGATTTCGCCTTCGCCGGGTAGGAACACCAACACGCCGCCCTCGGTCTGCGTCAGTGCTTCGCGAACCAGGTCTGCGGTCGCGTCAGGCAACCGTGCGGTCTTTGGCAAGGGCGTGGACAAGTGGCGTGTTTCGACAGGAAACGCGCGCCCATCCGAGCGCACGATGGGTGCGTTGTCCAAAAGCTGAGCGACCGGGTCCGCGTCCAGCGTGGCGGACATGACGACCAGCTTCAGATCCTCACGCAGAGCCTGCATCGCCTCCCACGTCAGGGCAAGGCCAAGGTCCGCATTCAGCGAACGTTCGTGGAATTCGTCAAAGATCACCGCACCGACCCCGTCCAGCGACGGGTCGGATTGCAGCATCCGAGTCAGGATGCCCTCGGTGACGACCTCGATCCGGGTGGCTTTGCTGGTTTTGGCCTCGCCGCGAATGCGATAGCCAACAGTTTCCCCCACCCGTTCGCCCAAGGTTTGCGCCATCCGCTCGGCGGCAGCGCGGGCGGCCAGACGGCGGGGCTCCAACATGATCAACTTGCCTGCAAAGGCCTTCGCCTCAAGCATGGCTAGCGGCACGACCGTGGTTTTCCCGGCCCCCGGCGGGGCCATCAGCACGGCGCGGCCCGCTTGGTGCAGGGCAGCCATCAGGTCGGGCAGGGCGTCGTGTATGGGCAGTGTGTCGTGCATCCCCCCTTATCGGGCGTGACGCGTCTTTGGTCCAGACGTCAGCGGAGTGTTAGCGCTGGACCTCTGGACAGAGGCCGTCTTGCGCGCCATGACTGTGCGAAAGTTGGAGGCGACATGGACATTCAGGATCTGGCAAAACGCGTGACCGCGGGCGAACGGCGGGCTTTGGCGCGGGCAATCACTCTGGTGGAAAGTGGACGGTCGGACCATCGCAAACAAGCGGGTGAATTGCTGGATTTGTTGGCGGGGGCGGGCCGTCAGGCGCTGCGGATCGGTCTGTCCGGCACACCGGGTGTGGGCAAATCCACCTTCATCGAAGCGTTCGGGATGTTCCTGATTGAAAAGGGTCTAAAGGTTGCCGTTCTGGCCGTTGACCCCAGTTCAGCCCGGTCGGGCGGGTCGATCCTTGGGGACAAAACGCGGATGGAAAGCCTGAGCCGCGAGAAGAACGCGTTTATCCGCCCCTCGCCATCGCAATCCCAGCTGGGCGGTGTGGCGCGACGCACCCGCGAAGCTGTGGCCCTGTGCGAAGCCGCCGGGTTTGATATTGTGTTGATCGAAACCGTCGGCGTTGGCCAGTCTGAAACGATGGTGGCAGAAATGTCCGACCTGTTTCTGCTGCTGCTCGCCCCCGCTGGTGGAGACGAGCTTCAGGGTGTAAAGCGCGGGATCATGGAAATCGCGGACCTGATCTTGGTGAACAAGGCGGATGGCGATCTGAAACCAACGGCGATGCGGACCTGCGCCGACTATGCGGGCGCGCTGCGCCTGTTGCGCAAGCGCGTCTATGACCCTGAGGGGTTTCCCAAAGCCATGATGGTGTCGGCGGTGACGCAAGATGGATTGCCAGAAGCATGGGACGCGATGCGCGAGCTTGTGGATTGGCGGCGCGCCGAGGGACATTGGGACAAACGCCGCGCCCAACAAGCCCGCCACTGGTTCGAAGAGGACGTGCGCCTTGGCCTTTTGTCGGTGCTCGAACGCCCTGAAACGCGCACGCGCCTCAACACACTTGGCGCGCAAGTCGCGGGTGGGGAAATCTCGGCCGCCCGCGCGGCCGAAGAGTTGATCGACCATTTGCAGAACCCGGCTTCCGCCTGACGGGTAGGCGCGTTGCCTGTGGGACTGAAGGGGTTGATGGGCGCTAACATCTGGGCTAGCGTCCCTGAACGAACATGAAGGAGAGATGTGGGATGCGACTACTCAGGACCCGATACAGCCACTAGACGCTGGTCCTGTTGGGCTTTCGTTGGCCCCGTCCATCCTTTTTCTTTCCAAGCGCACGGAGCGCACGCATGTTTCGTTTCTTTGAAAACCTCGTTGATCCATTTGCCCCGCATGACACAGGCACGCCGCCCAATACGCTGTGGGCATATTACAAGTCGCAGTTCGGTCCGTTTCGTAAGTGGATGATCTGGATGGCGCTGACCGGCATATTGGTCGCGCTGATCGAGACAGGCGTAATTTTCTATACCGGGCGGGTCGTCGATATGATGAACCAGTCCGCGCCAGAGAGCTTCTGGCGCATGCATGGGATCGAGCTTCTGGCCGCGGCGGTGTTCATCATCTTCCTCAGACCGCTCGCCATCACCTTGAACCGGTTCTTTCTGGAGCAAACCCTTGCGGGCAATATGCAGGAACAAGTGCGCTGGCGGGCGCATCGTCACATGCTGGGTCAGTCGTTGGGGTTTTTCCAAAACGATTTCGCAGGACGCTTGTCCAACCGCGTGATGCAGCTTGGCCCGGCGGTCGAAGACAGCACCTATATGTTCTTTGAAGGCATCTTCTACGCCACCACCTATGTGCTCAGCGCGATGGTGATCCTTGGCCAAGTCGACGTGCGGCTGGCGCTGCCGCTTGGCATCTGGCTGGTGTTTTACGTGCTCTACGTCCGATATATCGCCAAACGCGTATCGGTGGCGTCCGAGAAATGGTCTGACGCGCGGTCGCTGGTTACAGGGCGGATCGTGGACGCCTATGCCAATATCGAAAGCGTGAAACTGTTTTCGCAAGGGGCGGGGGAAGAACGCTATGCCCTGTCGTCGCTGAAACGCCTGCGGCTGCGGTTTCAACGCTTTCTGCGGCTGATGACCGAACTCAGCTTCGGTCTAAACCTACTGAACGGCCTTCTGATTGCCGGTGTGTTGGGGTCTGCTGTCTGGCTTTGGTCGCAGGGCGAAGTCTCGGTCGGAGAGGTCGCTGCGGCCTCGGCATTGGTGGTGCGTCTGAACGGCATGTCCGGGTGGATCATGTGGGTCACAATCCGGCTGTTTGAACATATGGGTGTGATCCGGGAAGGGTTGCGCTCGATCTCGGTCGCGCACGAGCTGACAGATGTTCCCGATGCCAAAGACCTTGTGATGACCGAGGGCCAGATCGAATTCGATGGCCTGACACATCACTATGGAAAAGGGTCCGGCGGGTTGGAGGACGTGTCGCTGAGAGTGCGCCCCGGCGAAAAAGTTGGGCTGGTTGGACGGTCAGGTGCGGGCAAATCCAGCCTTGTGAATCTGTTGCTGCGGTTTCGCGACCCGGAAGGCGGGCGCATTCTGATCGACGGTCAGGATGTGCGGCTGGTGACGCAAGACAGTCTGCGCGCGCAGATCGGGATGGTCACACAGGACAGCAGCCTGTTGCATCGGTCGGTGCGCGCGAACCTTCTTTACGGGCGCGCGGAGGCGACCGAGGACCAGATGATCGCCGCTGCCCGCCGCGCCGAAGCGCACGATTTCATTCAGCTGCTGGAAGATCCCAAGGGGCGCACCGGATACGACGCGCATGTGGGCGAACGCGGCGTGAAGTTGTCGGGTGGACAACGCCAGCGGGTCGCCATTGCGCGGGTCATGCTTAAAGACGCACCGATCCTTGTGCTGGACGAGGCGACCTCGGCATTGGACAGCGAAGTTGAAGCCGCGATCCAGAAAACCCTCTATGGCATGATGCAAGGTAAGACCGTCATCGCCATCGCCCACCGCCTGTCCACCATCGCGCAGATGGACCGGATTGTGGTGCTGGACGAAGGCCGCATCATTGAAGAGGGAAGTCATGATGAGCTTTTGGCAATGGGCGGCACCTACTCTGGGCTGTGGAACCGGCAGTCGGGCGGTTTTTTGGCCGAGGAATAGCGGATCGCAGCGCGCAGAAAAATCCCGTGTCGCGGTTCTTAGACTCACTTGACGTCCCATCCGATTGGGTCTATCCACCGCGGACGGAATTTGGGGCGCTGCCACTGCGGCGCCCGTTTGTATTGACCGGCTGGACGTGAGCGGCGCGAGGGCGCGCAGAACACCTCACCAATCTGGCCCGAGAGAGCAAGGAAGAAACCATGTCGCGCGTTTGCGAATTGACCGGAAAAGGCCCGATGACTGGCAACAATGTCAGCCACGCCAAAAACAGAACCCGCCGCCGGTTTCTGCCCAACCTGAACGATGTGACGCTTCAGTCCGAAGCACTGGGTCGCGCGTTCAAATTGCGTATTTCAGCAGCAGCCCTGCGCACGGTAGATCACCGTGGCGGATTGGACGCTTTCCTGGCCAAGGCAAAAGGCCCTGAGCTGTCGGACAACGCGCTGAAAATCAAAAAAGAAATCGCAAAGGCTCAGGCCACCGCCTAAGCCCCTCGCGTCCCGGATTGACCGGTTTTTGACCGCCCGAGCCTTGCCGCTTCGGGCGGTTTTCGCATGGCTGGGGCCTGTTACCTTTTGTCGCTTGTGCTGGTCGGAAAAGCAGCATAGCTCTTGATGGATGATCCGTGCGTTCGCAGCATATGTTTTGGCGCTTCTGCTGACCGTGACCAGCTTTTCGCTGGCGCAAGCCCGTGGCAGCAGCCCCGATGTCGGCGCTGCGATCGAAATGGTGATCTGCACAGGCGTCGGAATGACGACCCTGTCCGTCGGCCCGGATGGCGAACCCATCGAATCGGTGCATCTGTGCCCGGATGGCGCGCAGATTTTCGCCGCTGAGTTTAGTGTTCCCACCTTCGACAGACCCGAATTGCGGATCGTCTCTCATATCGTCCCGATGCAGGTTCTGGCCCATGTCGGGCGCACCGAACTGACGCCTTCAGCCCGTGGTCCCCCGGCGCTGGTCTGATCCACTTCACCTCAGACCACTTCTTTTTTCGGACCAAAGGATACTGAAATGTCCCCTATGAAAACCATTCTGGCCGCTGGTGCGGCTGCCCTGTTCGCCTTGCCCGCTTTCGCAGAAGGCATGATCATGATCGAGGACGCCTATGCACGTGCCTCTGGCCCCAAGGCCATGGCCGGTGCTGCCTTCTTCCAGATCATGAACCACGGCACTGAAGACGACCGGCTTGTCGCTGCCAAGTCGGATGTCGCCAAACGGGTCGAGCTGCATACGCACAAAGAAAACGCCGAGGGCGTCATGCAGATGATGGAAGTCGAAGAAGGCTTCCCGGTTGCAGCCGGCGGCATGCATGCGCTCCAACGCGGTGGCGACCACGTGATGTTCATGGGCCTGAACCAACCTTTCGAAGACGGATCAACCATCAGCGTCACGCTCGTGTTTGAAAAGTCAGGCGAGATGACCGTCGAGATCCCCGTCGATCTGAACCGCAACCCGATGATGGGCGACGGCATGCAGAACGGCAAGATGGACCATAGCAATATGGGCAATGGTCAGATGAACCAAGGCGCGGCCAAAACCAACTAAGGGTTGGGCGTGGGGCGGGCGGTGAATGCGTCCCCGGCCCACCCCATGCCCGTCTGGGGCTTCGTCACCCCGGTTGACCGCACCGCGTTGGTGCGGTCACACCACGATCTGGGATCAAGCGCGTAACATGCTGTCCACCCATTCGGGGACCAAATGGGTCGCAGGACCGAACCGTGCGTCATCGAAGGTGCCTGCTTGCGACGAGGGTTCCAGGTTCAACTCCAATGTCTCGACACCCATGGCGCGCGCTTCGGACACGAAGCTGGCCGCCGGGTAGACGTTCCCAGAGGTGCCGATCGCCACGAACAGATCCGCCTGTGTCAGCGCCTGATCAATGACCTCCATGTTATAGGGCATTTCGCCGAACCACACGATATCCGGGCGGGTTGCTGCAGTGTGACAGGACGGGCAGGTCGCGGTCGGAGACATTTCAGCTGGCGCCGCCCACCGATGATCGCACGCGGCGCAAAGCGCACCCAAAAGCGAGCCATGCATGTGAATGACGCCCCGCGCGCCGGCGCGTTCATGCAGGTCATCAACGTTTTGCGTAACAAGGGTGACGCGCCCCGCGTGCAGGGTTTGAAGTCGTGCCAATGCGATGTGTGCCGCGTTCGGGTGGGCCTGCAGGCAATTGGCTCGGCGGGCATTATAGAAATCGTGGACCAGCGCCGGGTTGCGGGCGAAGCCCTCGGGTGTGGCGACGTCGTTCAGGTCATATTTGGTCCACAGCCCATCCTTGTCGCGAAACGTGCCCAAGCCACTTTCGGCCGATATCCCGGCACCCGTCAGTATGACGATCTGGCTCACTTGAACCCCCCATAAATATCGAGTGCCTTTTGAAGCAGGTCCAGAAGGGCAGCGACCTTCAGAGGGTCCTCGGCGGTGATTTCGCGTTCTGCGGCGAAGGCGGCCACGCGGAGATCTCCGTTGGCCACGGCCTCTACATCCGACCAGTCGAAGGCAAGGCGCACGGGCGCCAACGGCATCTCGCCGGTTTGCAACGCCGCCCGACCGCCTGCCACCGTCAGCGAAAAAGGGGTGCCGTTCAGGTCGATCTGGGCGCGGATGTCGTCAAGCGGCCCGGCGGCGCGTTCAATCGCGCCGGCCAGAATGACCGCATGATGGGCGATGCCTTCGGGATCAGACGGAGCCATTGGCACAGGCAGCACGCGCCCGAACCGGGCCAATTCAAACAAGATCGCCCGTGTCGAAAGCCCCTTGTCGGTCAGGGTGTAGATCCGTTCGGACTTGCGGATCAGTCCTGCGTCGCAAAGTTCGACCAGACGCGCGGACAGGATGTTGGACGCGATACCGGGCAGCCCGGTCTTGATCTGACCAAAGCTGGCAGGACCCGCATGCAATTCACGCAAGATATGCAGCCCCCACCTGTTGCCAAGCAGATCAAGCGACAGCGATATCGGGCAGGACATGGAGTAAGGTTTAGCACGAGACATGGCGCGCTTGTGACGGTGACAGCAGGCGTTTGCAAGGGGTGGTTCGGGCAATTGGCGAAGGTGCGCCCGTCTTCGCCTCCTTTGGTTGACTTGACCGCGGATCGCAACGCATGAGACGTTTAGGGATGGTCTTGAAACGCCCCATTGTTCCCATGCCACACGACATCAGGGACCGTCTTGATAGCGCCGGGTTGCGTGCGGCGTATGACGCGCGCCCTCCGTATCAGCGCAACGACTATCTTAGCTGGATCGCCCGCGCCAAACGGCCTGAGACACGCGAAAAACGGGTGGCTCAGATGCTGGAGGAACTGAAAGGGGGGCAGCTATATATGAAGATGCAGTGGCGGCGCGGCGATGGTCCCTGACGGGCGGGCGCGGACCGGGGATTTCCGGGTGACGTGCCGTGTCTGGCATCTTATGAAAGAGGCATGACACAAAGCATCCTTTTCGTTTGCCTGGGCAACATATGCCGCTCGCCGTCCGCCGAAGCGGTTTTTCGCACAATGGCGCACGGAAACCCCGCGCTTGATGTGAGAGTCGACAGCGCCGGGACGTCGGACTGGCATGTGGGCGAACCGCCCTACGGTCCCATGCAACACGCAGCAAAGGCGCGCGGCTATGACCTGTCGGCGTTGCGCGCGCGCCAGTTTGAACAGGCAGATTTCGACCGGTTTGAGCTGATCATCTGCATGGACGACAATAACCTTCGCGAGATCGAACGCCTGCGCCCGACAGGATCGAACACGCGGGTCGTCGCCTTCACGGAATTCGCGCCAAAATCCGGTCTGGATCACGTGCCAGACCCTTACTATACGCGCAATTTCGACGAAACGCTTGATCTGGTCGAGGCAGCTTCCGAAGGGCTTATCGACATGCTGACGGTCTGATCAGCGCGTGCAGTATTGCCCGACGACCTTCCCGAACTTCTTGTATTTTTTCCAGAATTTTTCGTCCGTGCCACGGTCGGATTGCCGTGTAACCTGACTGCGATGGGGTTCCGAAAAGAACTTGGCGACCTTCGATTGCTCAGAATTGGTCAGCATCGCTTCGGCAACATTCTGAATGCAATTGCAAAGCGACCGCGTCGCGTTCGGTCGGTCGGCGCGCAAACAGGCACGCTCGATGGAACCGCCGGCGAAAGCAGCCTGCGCGGGCATAAGGGTAGACGCAAATGCAAAGGCGAGAAGCAGTCGTTTCATCTCTTGTCCTCGTTAAAAAGCTGCCTCGATGGCGACGGGTCTTAGCGCCCATCTCACGAACAGAATACAGTGACTTCACGCGGGATGCAATTTCCGTAAGCGCTCAAAGCTTCGTGATCGTGACCTTGGGCAGAAGGTCATACACATCCGCGGGGCGGCACAGGTCGGTGGCGGCGCTCATTACAGCGGCACTTGCCGCCGCTACCCCAAGGCGCAATGCATCCGACCAGTCGCCACCCGTCGCGCGTGTCATGGTGAAGGCACCGACAAAACTGTCGCCCGCACCGACCTTGCTGACCACAGGCACCTCTGGTGTCACCGCGTGAAGCGTCAGCCCTTTTGTCGCCAGGACTGAACCCTTCGGGCCAAGCGCCAACACCACCGTGGCGGCTTTCCGGCTGGCCACCAGAGCGCGCGCAAAGTCTGCGACCGCGTCGATCGACGCCAAAGGATGGCCGGCCAGAACCTCGCTCTCCGCACCGTCCAGTCGCAACACATCGGGCACTGCTTTCGTATTGTCCCAGAGCGATTCCAACGCGGGGCCAGATGTGTCCAGCGTGAGCCAAGCACCCTTCGATTGGGTCAATTGGGTCAGTTGCGCCGGAAGATCGTTGGGCAAACCCGGCGGTTGCGAACCCGACAACACGACATGCATGCCGGGGCGAACGGCACGGTTCAGCTCGTTGATCAGCTCGTCACTGGTATCGTCATCCCAGCTCGGGCCCGGCATGACGAACCTGTATTGCGTCTTGGCCGCGCGGTCAGAGACCGCAAGCGACAGGCGGGTTTCACCGGGCAGCAGAAAAGGCAAGGCAGGCACACCTTCGGCCTCAAGCAAGGCGGCGAGCTGTTGCCCCCGAAAGCCAGCCAGTGCAACAAACGCCGTCGCATCCCCACCCAAACGCCGAATGGCGCGCGCCACATTGGTGCCCCCCCCGCCGGGGTCCAGCACCGGCGCACTGCACCGCAGCTTGTCCTCAGGTCTTACGGCATCGACGCTGGTCGACATGTCCAATGCCGGGTTCAATGTGATCGTCAGGATGTTGGGCATAGGGTCGCCTTGCGCTTTGGTGGCGCTAACGTAGCCGCCAATAGCTGCTTCGGCAATGGCGCCTAAAAACCTGCGGGCACAAGCGACGACACGAAGGAGCCGTTTGTGCCCGCGTCAATGGTTTTGAAGGCAGATCAGGCGGCGCGGGCCTTGATGGTTTTTGCAACCACGTCCTGTGCGATGGCGGCAGGGCTGACGCCTTGCTTTTCCGCTTCGGTCAGGATCGCTTCCATTGTCTCATCCAGCGCGACGAGCTTCTTGGCAACCCAAGCAACGCGGCCTTCGATTTTCAGTACCTCGGTGGCGACGTTAATGATGCCACCCCCATTGGCCACGAAATCGGGCGCATACAGAATGCCGCGCTTCGCCAGAAGGTCGGCGTCTGCATGCGTGGCCAACTGGTTGTTTGCCCCGCCGGCCACGGCCTTCACACGCAATTGCGGGATCGTGTCCGCGTTCAAGATGCCACCGATAGCGCAGGGCGCGAAGATGTCGGCGGCCACAGCATAGATGTCGTCCAACCCAACAGCCTTCGCGCCGAAGGTCGTTTGCGCTTTGGCAACACGGTCCGCGTCAATGTCGGTGACGATCAGGCTTGCACCGGCTTCGGTCAGCAACCCGCACAGATTCCAACCTACATTGCCCAAGCCCTGAACTGAAACGGTGCGGCCGGTCAGGTCTGCGTCACCAAACTGATGCAACGCGACGCGACAGATCGCGTTGAAAATGCCCCGCGCGGTGATGGGCGACGGATCGCCCGAAGCAAACGCCCCATCCGCCAGTCCAGCAACATAGCGCGCTTCCTTTGCAAGCTCGGCCATATCCGAGGGGCTCATGCCCATATCCTCAGCGGTCCAATACCGGCCCTCGCAAGCATCAACCGCGCGTCCGAAAGCGTGCAAAAGCGCAGGCGTCTTCAAGGTTGCGGGATCGCCCATGATCACGGCTTTGCCCCCGCCCAGGCGCAGACCCGCGGCGGCGTTCTTGTATGTCATCCCTTCGGACAGGCGCAGCGCATCGGTCAGGGCTGCCTCTTCGCTGTCATATGGGCGCATCCGCAGACCACCAGCGGCGGGGCCAAGTGTGGTCGAGTGAATGGCGATAAAGCCGATCAAACCGCTGTCGGCGTCTTCGACACGGTACACTTCTTCATGGGTGGCGGAAGCCACTGGGGTGATGTTCATGATGTCCTCCCATCGTTTCGCGCGACTTTACTCTGGGTCAATGTCGAATAATCACCTATTTTCGGCGTGTCTTCATCAAGAATTAGTGATAAAACTAAGTCGCGAGATGATATGCGAGAGAAATCTTATGGACTCCACCGACCGCCGCATCATTGCCGCCCTACAAAAGAACGGCCGCCAAAAGCTTGGTGACCTTGCCGAGACCGTCGGCCTGTCGCCCACCCCCTGCGCCCGCCGGGTTGCCGCGTTGGAGGATGCGGGCGTCATCACTGGCTATGGCGCGCGGGTCGATCAAGCCAAGCTGGGCTTGCCTGTGTCGGTGTTTATCTCGGTCGAACTGGAAAGCCAAAACCGCGATGCGCTGACCCGTTTCGAACAGGCGGTGTCGCGGATGGATGAGGTGATGGAATGCCACCTGATGACTGGCAACCGTGACATCCTTCTGCGCGTTGTCGTCGCCGATCTGACCGCGTTCGACCGTTTCATGGAGGACCGTCTGATGCGGGTCGCCGGGATCAGCCGCATGCGGTCCAGCTTCACGCTCAGGACGATGGTGCGAAGGAACGTGCTGCCGGTGGGGTAACGCCGCTTGATTCGCTTGACTGCCCTGCATTTCCCCCTCATATCCCGCACATGACTGACCTTAAACACATCCGCAATTTCTCGATCGTCGCGCATATCGACCACGGGAAATCCACGCTTGCTGACCGACTGATTCAGGAAACGAACACCGTTTCTTTGCGGGACATGAAAGAGCAGATGCTCGACAGTATGGATATTGAGCGGGAGCGCGGGATTACCATCAAGGCCAACACGGTTCGGATCAACTACACCGCGGATGATGGCGAGACATATGTCCTGAACCTGATCGACACCCCGGGCCACGTTGATTTCGCCTATGAGGTCAGCCGCTCAATGCGTGCTGTCGAAGGCTCGCTGCTGGTTGTGGACTCGACCCAAGGGGTCGAGGCGCAGACGCTGGCCAATGTGTATCAGGCCATCGACGCGGATCATGAGATTGTGCCGATCCTGAACAAGATCGACTTGCCCGCATCCGATTGTGACCGCGTGGCGGAGCAGATCGAGGATGTGATCGGCATCGACGCCTCGGGCGCCATTCAAGTGTCGGCCAAAACCGGACAGGGCATCCACGAAACGCTCGAGGCGATTGTGCAGCATCTGCCGGCACCCAAAGGCGACGCCGACGCGCCGCTGAAGGCGATGCTGGTGGACAGCTGGTATGATGCCTATCTTGGCGTGATCGTCCTGATCCGCGTGATCGACGGCAAGCTGAAAAAGGGCGAGCGTATTCGCATGATCTCGACCAACGCCGTTTATCCGGTGGATCGGATCGGCGTGTTCACCCCCCAGATGGTCCCGATTGACGAGCTGGGGCCGGGCGAAATCGGCTTCCTGACCGCCTCGATCAAGCAGGTGCGGGATACGCGGGTGGGTGACACGATCACGCATGAGAAGAAGGGCACCACCGATGCGCTGCCGGGCTTCAAACCTGCGCAACCCGTTGTGTTCTGTGGCCTGTTCCCCGTGGATGCGGCGGAGTTTGAAGACCTGCGCGACAGCATCGAAAAGCTTGCGCTGAACGACGCGTCGTTTAGTTACGAGATGGAGACCTCGGCCGCGCTGGGCTTTGGGTTCCGCTGTGGCTTCCTTGGTCTGCTGCATCTGGAGGTGATCCGCGACCGGATTGAACGCGAATATGACATCGAGCTGATCACCACCGCGCCCAGCGTGATCTATCACATCTTCATGCGCGACGGCACGCAGTTCGAACTGCACAACCCCGCCGACATGCCAGACTTGTCAACGGTCGATCACTTGGAGGAGCCGCGCATCAAGGCGACGATCCTTGTGCCCGACGAATACCTGGGCGACGTGCTGAAACTGTGTCAGGACCGCCGGGGCATCCAGCTGGACCTGACCTATGCCGGGTCGCGCGCGATGGTTGTCTATGACCTCCCGCTCAATGAAGTTGTGTTCGACTTCTATGATCGCCTGAAATCCGTAACAAAGGGTTACGCATCGTTTGACTATCAGATGCTGGGCTATCGCGAGGACAATCTGGTCAAGATGTCGATCCTTGTGAACGACGAACCCGTCGACGCGCTGTCCACCATGGTTCACCGTGACCGTGCCGAAATGCGTGGCCGCGCGATGGTTGAGAAGCTGAAAGACCTGATCCCCCGCCACATGTTCAAAATCCCGATCCAGGCGGCGATTGGCGGCAAGGTCATCGCGCGCGAGACGCTGTCTGCCCTGCGCAAAGACGTGACCGCGAAATGCTATGGCGGCGACGCGACCCGGAAGAAAAAACTGCTGGAGAAGCAGAAGGCCGGTAAGAAGAAAATGCGCCAGTTCGGGAAAGTGGACATCCCGCAGGAAGCGTTCATCTCTGCGTTGAAAATGGATAATTGAGAACGAAAACGGCCGCGTCAGCGGCCTTTTTCGTTCAGTGCGCGGCAGCGAATTGCAAAGCAAATCGCGTGCGCACCCCGTGGCGGCTCTTTCGGTGCCGTGGCCCCACGCGCCAAAACCATCAGCGCCCCAATCGGAGCGCTGATCCGCGTGCCGTCCCCTTCAAAGACCGTCACGTCCGGTCGATAGACCGGACAACGCCCGACCCTCCCCACAGGAGGGCGTTCCGCCCACCCAGGATCAGGCTAGTGTAAGAACTCTAATTTCATCGGGGTGCTCAATTAAAGCTGACTAATAGTGCTTGGAACCATTTGTCAGCTAATAGTTGAAATTGTAGGTTGAGATATAGGTTGAAATGAGTTTGGATTTAGGAGAGTTAAGTGGCTGAAATTGATAGGCATTTCAAGATTACAGAAACTCGTGATCAGGATATCGTAATATTTGAAGAGCAATATAAGTCTCTTCGCAAAGAAATCCTCGAAAGGCAGCAACGCCGCTTCTATATCGTTGCAGGTGCCGCCCTAGGTATTCCAAGTGTTTCTGGTCTGAAGATCAGCGGAGTAATGGAAGGCGCATTTATGTATGTGGTTCCGTTGGTTGTAGTGGCGATGTCATTTTTGTTTCTTATTGAAGTTAACGGCATCGCACGCGCTGGGGATTTCATTGATTCCAGAATCGAGAACCAGTTCAAAGGCGTTGCCGGTTGGGAGCACTATCTTAAGGATTTGAGAAAAGCGGAGCGGCTGAATCCACCGATAGTTCAAGCGGCAAACGCTAGTTTCATACTGCTGATGGCAGTTTACTTCCTCTTTTCCGTTCTTGTGTCATCTTGGAGACTTCTATTTTTCAACTCGGGCGAAGCCGCCACATTCATTGACGCGGTTCAAACCAAGAGCGCAATCTGGGCTATGCTGTATCTTGTTCTATGTTTGTGCGGTTTTTTCGCTTGGCTATTTGGAATGAAACCATATCTGAGGTTCTCTGCAGAAGAGCACAAACCCGACCCTGCAAATAGAATGGCAGACTAATGGACTAGGTCTACTTTCCCCTCTGACACAGCCCCCAAACTCCCTCCTTCCCTCCACGCCCATTCCCCCCTATAGCTCCCTCACCAAACCCCGGAGCCCGATATGACCTGCCCCCTCTGCGCCTCAGACGCCCCTCTTTCTTCCTTCCCCGTCCCCGGCGGACCCGAGGGCGCGTCCGTGGATATTTGCGCCACCTGCACCGCTCAGATCGACGGCACACCTGACGCGAACCACTGGCGGGGGCTTGCGTCCTCGATGTGGTCCGAGGATGTGGCGGTTCAGGTCCTCTCGGTTCGGATGTTGAAGCGGATTGACGCGCCTTGGGCGCAGGATTTGCTGGATCAGGTGTATCTGGACGAGGACACGCAGGCGTGGGTCGACAATCAGGCCGCCGCGTCCCAGCACAAGGATGCCAACGGGGCGGTGCTGAACCAAGGCGACAACGTGGTGTTGATCAAGGACCTGCCCGTGAAGGGCGCGGGGTTCACGGCGAAACGCGGCACTCCGGTGCGGGGGATCAGCCTTGTGGCGGACAACCCCGAGCATATCGAGGGCCGCGTTGAAGGGCAGCGCATTGTCATTCTGACGCAGTTCGTGAAGAAGAAGTAGGCAGGGCAGGGTCTGTCGGCTATGTCGCCCGGCAAGGAGGCCCCTGATGCGTTCACCGCTTTTCAAGATCGTCATGACATTTTACGGGATCATCGGGTCCACGCTGGCCTCGGTTCTGGTTGTGGTCGCGCTGGTCAACGGCGTGTCCGGCCTGTGGCCTTTGCTGGGCGCGGCGGGCGTCGGGTTCGTGGTCGGGCTGCCAGTGAGCTACTTTGTCGCAAAGGCAATGATCGGCGACTGATCCAGATCAAAGAGGCGCGGGCGTGCCGGGTCCACAACACGTGCGTATTCGCGAATGTATCGAAGGAGAATGCCATGTTCCGTCTCGCCGCCGTCATCTATATCCTGCTCGGCGCAACGCTCGCCGGGATTTTCATCGTCGCGGCCCTGACTGTGGGAATGGATACCGCCCAGCCGATCATCTATGCCGCCGTCGCGGGTTTTGCCGTGGCATTGCCGGTTTCGTGGATCGTGGCCAAGCAGATCAACGGCTGAACGGTCGATTTGAGGTTGAAACGAGGCGTGCGCCGGGGGTAAGGCTTCGGCGTGCGGTCCCTTAGCTCAACTGGATAGAGCAGCTGACTTCTAATCAGCAGGTTGAGGGTTCGAGTCCTTCAGGGATCGCCATCTTCTGCCGACAAACAAGAACCAATCGTGGGAACGGGTTTCGAAAGCTTGCCTGCGCAAGACTGTTGCCGTGATCCTTGGGGTCCGACTGGTAGAAGCGGACCATCGCAAAAGCAGGGAGGCTTTGGCGGCTTTGGTCAGCGGCTGTGCAGGAACGGATAGGTCAGGAAATAATACCAGCGATACAGCCAGTTCCTGTCCTGTAGGTCTTCGCGCGTGGTTTCGCAGATCTCTTCAACGCAGGGCTCGGCATTCGACGCGTATGTATCGGGCATCCCGCAGGACGTGAGGGCAGCACAGAAACTCAACAGCACAAGGGATCTGCGCAACCTACTTCTCCAACGCCGTGACGGCCTGATCGCGCACGATGGCCAGGCAGGCCTCGTAGCTGTCCGTCAGGCTATTCTCTAAAAGGTTACCCAATTCAATGGGCCGGTCGGCAGCGGCACAGGGGTCTTCCGGCACGATGCTTTGTGCACAGGCCGAGGTGAATGCGACGGCACACCCCAGAATGGCGGGGCGCAAGAAACGTGGAAAATCTGTCTTGATCATGTGAGCGTTTCCAGTGTGTTCAGGTTCTGCTCGAACTGAGAAATCATGGCCATCTGGCGATCAAGCTCGGTTTTCAGAGCCTGCTTCGCCACAGGGTTTTCATCATAGATCGGAAGAATTTCCCGCAGCGCCAGCGCCCTTGAAACCGCATGGGTTTTGAACGTGGTCAGCTTGGCAAGATCAGCCTTGGCCACCGGTGCTGCCTGACTTTTCTGTGCGGTCTTCACAAGCGTGTCCGAAAGCATCAGGTCAAAGCGCGTGTCCTTGCTGTCAGTCTTGACAGAGGCCAGCACCCGCTCAAGCGACCAGCGGCGGATCAGATAGTTCTTATGTTCCAGGATCAGCTTCGAGGCGACTTGTTGCCCGCTATGGCTGCCAATGATGCCGCCGACAATCGCGCCACCTGCGATCAGGGCGGGGTCGGTGTCGATGATAAGACCGATCAGAGCACCACGTAGCGCACCCCCGACCATCCCTTGCTGGCGGGCCTGCACGGTCAGCTTCTCGTATTCGTCGCTGCGGGATTCAATCAGGTCTTGAACGGTGCTGGCGCTTGCATAGTCGATCGACGCGAATTGTGCGGGCTGGACGTCGGGTGCGGCTGTTTCAGTGACCTGCACCGGCGTGTCCTGCGCAGCGGCTTGTCCGTCATCTTCCATGTCTGGTTTCACGCAGCCAGACACAACAAAAGCGGCACAAAGCGCCATCCCCAAATGAGAGTTCTGAATTATTTTCATCCGCGAAGGCGCCCCAAAGCAATACAAATCAAGAAACAGCCTTTGCTGTTGGTCAATTCATACTGGCCTGAGCGAAACTGACAACCCTTTTGGGTCTGTTTTGATGCCAAAAAGGGCTGCTGCTCTCCTTTCTGGTGAATTCGGCGCCCAAATTTGCGCCGCACGCTGAAAAAACCAATCCACTTGCCGCACGAACGCATGCTTGGGTTGAGTAGGCACGTTCGTCGTGAGGGAGAGTGTGGGGCACCATATTCTTGATATGCGAGTTTTGTCCCCCACTATTTGGCAACACAGCCGCAAAAACCAAAGACCGGCAGGCGGCTATCCTTGACAAGTGGACTATCCCTGAAGTTGATCAAGGTGAGCAGGTGTTTTTTAGTAAGTTTAGGTTTTTCCATGCAAGCGATTCAGTCACCAAGTTTGCGGCTACCGGTGTTCTCGGTCTTCCTGTTTGCGGGCGGGCTGTTTGTGACAACGTCCATCGTGGCGTCGAACATGATTTGGCCCGCCAGCGATGACCTTGGGTTTATGGATGTGCCGGAACTGGCCGCCTATGAACAGGCCCCTGTCGCGCCTACTCCCCCTGTCAAAGCCCCGAACCTTGTGAACGAAGGTGAGACGCCCGTAGGCGGCGACGTGCAATCGCTGGACACGGCGGCCATTGCAGACATTGCTCAGGACGCCCCATCAAATCCCGCCGAAGCTGCCGCCTTACCCGGTCCTGTCCCAGCTGCGTTGCTGGCTTTCGCGGCTGAGCCTGTCACCCTTCCTTCCGGTGATGCCTTTGAGCCCGGGATGATCGCTGGTCAGCCTACGGTGGAACGGGGCGTTTCCGCAGCGTTGGTCGTGGCCGGTTTGGAAGGCTCCGCCACCCTGAACACAGCAGAGTTGTTCCCTGTGCCAGCGCAGCCTTTGCAACTGACGGCGCCGGCCAACAGCCCGGTCAAATGGCAACAACTTGTGGACCACGACCGCGTTTTGGCGGTCACTCAAACCGTTACCGCGCCGGCTGAAGAAAGGGCCATTCAAACAACATTGCTGGATGTTCTGCCGCACACCAGCCCGGCGCCCAATGCGCTGGTTTTGCCTGATTTCCGTGTCGCCTCTCTGTCGCGTGAAGCGATGCTGTTGCCTCCGCGCAACCTGCCGCGCGTTGCTGTTGAGCAAGAGCCGCCCGTCCAGCCGAAGATCATGGGCAACGCGCCTCAACCACTGGGCCTTCAAGGGGCCAAGGCTGACCTTGTGCAACCACCAGCCGCGATGACAAGCGTTGCGGCGTTGCCCAATGCGCCAGTGTTATCGCCGGTCGAGGTTGATGTCCGTCCAATCGACACGCCACCCACTGCAGATCTTGCCGCGGCCAGAGCAATGGAACCCGCCCCTGTTGAGGTCGCGGAGAGTGCCCTGAAAGTGCTTAATGCGCCGCACCAGTCCCCCCGCCCACCAGTGCGCCCGCGCCGCATGGCGCAGAAGGACGTGTCACCAAGCCCGGTGCCGCCAAGCGCGCAACCCACGCCAGCCGCCGCACCCTTGCCTGCGAACACCAAAGCAGCTGCCACCGCAGTCGCCGCGCGGTCCGGGTCACGTGTGGCCGTCATTGGTGTGTTTCAGACCCGAAATGAAAGCTGGGCTTTGCTACAGCTTGCGGATGGCAGGATCGTGAAGGCCGCAAAAGGTATGGACCTGTCCGCATTCAAGGTCACGCGCGTTGATGCCAACAAGATCTGGATCAGGAACGGCAACTCTGAAAAAGGTTTGCGCACGGGTGACGTCTTTCAGGTGAACTAGCCGCACCTGTAATCATCAAACCAACCCGTCGAGAACACCCCGAAGAACTGAGCTGGCCGCCGACGTGGGGATCAGTCGTCTGGCTGAACCTCAAACAGCGTGAACCGCCCCTGCTGGTCGATTTTGCGCAAGGTTGGGTTGGCAGGCCATGCCTCGGCCGGTGGATCCATAAGCAGCAGATGCGTGAACTTGTCTGGCCAATCGGCCCAAAACGCGGCGCTGTTGGCGGTTGCCGACCGAATGACACCGCCGGACGGGTCAAGAACCCGGCGCCGGTCGATGGACATGCCGGCGGGGTGCGCCGCCGTCGACCATTCAGGCTTCAGTCGAAGGGAATGGACACCTTGAAACAACGTCGGGACAAAGCTTTCGGCCATCGGAACTGCGTAGGCCTGCGCATGCCAAAGCCGCGTATCCCGCTCGTTCCCGGCGGAGCGAATAGGCAATATCCGTGATCCGGCGGGAACCTTTTCAAGCACCCGCTCAAGCGTGATGATATCGCGACTGTAATCGGCAGCATTCAGGTAAAACTCGCCCCCGCGAAGGATCAATGCGACACTGATCGCGATCGTGATGGCGCGTGCTGCACCCTGATGCACGTGTTGCCAGCGTGTCGCCGCGATGAGCAGTATCATCAAGACAAACGGAAACCTGATTTGGACAAGCGCCACGCCGTTGATCGATGAAGGAATGAAGACACTCAGCAGCAGGACGGCAACAAGTGGCCCCTTCATCTGGCGCGCAAAGTGCAGATGAGGCGAGTCACGTCGCACCCCGAAATAGAACGTCAACAGGAGCACCCCAAAGACCAACGCACCGATCGCCGTCAAGCCAGTGGCGCCGTTACCACTCGCCGTGCCAAGTGGCGAAATCAACGCATAGTAGCGATCCACGAAGGAGCCGAAATCGGAGGCCGTCGCCGCTGGGTTGGGTGGTGCGGTGATGATGACGTAGGCCAGTAGGGCTGCGGGAATGAGGAATGGGATCCCCAAAGAGATATTGCCAAGAAGTGCCTTGGGCCAAGCTTTGCCAGCTTCAAACACCCGCTGCAGTTCGCGCCCCAGTGCAGCCACGGCCAGAAGCACGAACGCAAAAAGGTGCATCCAGAACAACAGCAAGCTAAGCGGAATGAACACCGCGATGCGCAGCCAGTTCGAACGCGCCTCTAACGACAGCCACAGGGCAAGCCCATAAATGGCGAACGGCACCGTGAAGATGAAATTCTGAAACCCCCAAAAGAACGTCGCATTGTAGACAAGCAGACCGCTTGCCAAAGGCCAGATCGACCACTTTCCGTGCACCACACGCGCAAGAACCATGGCCGATCCCACCAGGTTCACCGCATAGGTGATAAAGACGAAATGCGAGAACGCGACCGCGCCGAACGGATGCCCGGTGATGCTCCAGAGCAGATCAACGGCAGAGTTCGGCGTCAGGTCGAGGGAATAGTCGAAATACTGGCTCAGCGCGCTTTGAGGATTTGCCGCAATGAAATGGCGGGCAATGTGATTGGGCAAGTCCACCAGCGGCAGATAGGGGTTTGCCAGAATGGGCAAAGTGACAGCGGCGACAACCAACAGATAGGCCAGCAAAACACGAGACATCGTCATGGCGCGTCGTCGGCCTTGATTATTTCGTCGATGATGAATTGCGGGCGGCGCTTCGTTTCAAGATAAATCTTGCCGATATATTCGCCGATGATCCCAAGCGCGATCAACTGAACCCCGCCAAGCATAAAGGTTGGAACCGTGATCGAGGTCCAGCCGGGGATTGTCCCGCCACGCCACCAGGCGAAGATCGAATAACATGCCAGAAAGAAGGATGTCATTGCGACGATTGTCCCGATCCAGGTGACATAGCGCAAAGGTCGGGTGGAGAAGGAGGTCACGCCCTCGACCGCAAGCTGAAGCATTTTGGACAACGGGTATTTCGTCTCACCGGCGAAGCGTTCGGATCGGTCGTATTCCACGATCTCGGTCTGATAACCGATGTTCTTGACCAACCCGCGCAAGAACAGATTGACCTCGCCGAACTCGCGCAATGTTGCAATTGCCTTGCTGCTCATCAAGCGATAGTCGGCATGGTCGGGCACGATGTCGATGCCCATACCCTGCAAAATGTCGTAATACAGCCGCGCAGTGCGCCGTTTGAAAACCGTGTCGGTGTCGCGCGATGATCGGACACCGAATACGACCTGTGCGCCGCGGTTATGGGCATCAAGCATCTTTGGGATCGCATCGGGGTCGTCTTGCAGATCGGCGTCAAGGCTGATGATAACGTCGGCCTCGGCGGTCATCAGGCCGGCCAAAAGCGCCGCTTGGTGGCCGTGATTGCGCGAAAGGCGAATGCCGGTGACGTTGTGCGTGGCCGTGGCCTCGGAAATCTTCTGCCACGTATCATCGGTCGATCCATCGTCAACCAAAACAATCGTCGAAGGGCTGCGAATGGCGTCCGCGGCAACCAATTGGTCGTCGATCTCGGCCAACTTGCGCAACAGTTCTGGCAGGCTGAGGCCTTCATTGTAACACGGCACCACGAAGGCAAGCGAGGGTGCGGCGGCAGAAGAGGTGTTCATGTCAATTCTTTCGCTCTGAAAACAACAGGAATTTCATTCCTAGAAAAACAATAGCGCTGTAGGTCACAATACCAAAAAACTGAGCAATATTGAATGACAGCCCGGCAGCGATCAAGCCGAAGGTGATCCCCAGGTTCGACGAAAACGCCACCGCGACCAGTGCGGCAAAGATCATGGGTGCAACGGCCGACCGCGTGGTGTCGCCAAAGGTCCAGTATTTGTTGCCGAAATAGCTCAGCGTCAGCCCCGCGCCATAACCGATCACGTTCGAGACGATGACGCCAAGTCCGAAGGCATTATGCGCCAGGTAAATCAGCGCCCCACCGACCAGTGTATTCAATACACCAATCGCGGAATAGCGCGACAACTGGCGGCCTAGGCATTTCAGCCCGGACATTCAGCCACACACATGTATTGCGCGCCAAGCCCGCACCAGCGCAATCGTTTTTCCAATGGGCGCAGCGCTTTCAGCTTTGCGGGAAAAAAGATGTGATAGTCGATCTTCACATCCTTCCAACCAGCCTGACGAACGGTCTTGCGCATCTCGCCAGTCTTGATCAGGCGGGCATTCACATCGAAGGGGCAAGTGTTGACCGCATGCACCGTCAGGGGGTTGCGCGGATTGTGTTCAAACACCACCAATTTGCCGCCGGGTCGCGTCACCCGCCTGATTTCTTCAAACCAGTGGACATGTTCGTTCTGCGGGATGTGGTGAAAGACACAGGCCGTGAAGACAAGGTCGAATTGATCATCGGGCAGGGGGATCGTCTTGCCGTCGATATGGCAATATTCCTCGTCGCCCGGATACAGTTTGCGCGCCTGATCAATGCTCTCACTCGACACATCGGCGCAGACAATCCGCGAGCTGCCAAAATTTCGCCGGAAACCCGGAAGTGAGTTTCCGATGCCGCTGCCAAAATCCATTACGTCCGGGTTTTGCAGCCCCAAGCCATCGGCGAGCAGGCGCAACTGGTCGATTTTGTAGTCCGAGAAATAGCTCGGCTCCTCACCCGTAATGCGGATGTTGTCGAGGTGCATCTTCTCGTAATCTTTGGCGTATTCATCAAATTCTGCTGGATCCATTGTTCCTGACTAGCAGCCGGAAGACCTCAATCAAGTGCAAACTTGATCGGATCAGATCCCGGTGGGCAGGTGTTGTAAAATGGCTTGGGCGGTGCGATCGGCGGGCCACGGCTGCGTCGTCCGCCTATCGCATCACGATCACATTGCGCCGCGCGGCCCCCGATTTCGTGTCTGCAATGGCCTCGTTGATCTGGTCCAGTCGCCATCGCGCCGAGACAAGTTCATCAAGCTTCAGGCGACCCTGCTGGTAAAGCTCGACCATCCAGGGGATGTCGCGGCTGATCACCGTGTCCCCCATCAGGCTGGCCTGAACGCCTTGTCCAAGTGCTGCCATCACAACCGGCTCATAACGTGCGGTTTCGCCGGAATGGGGCATGCCGACAACGATGACCTTGCCGCGCGGCGCAAGATAGCGTGGTGCAGTGTCATATGCTGCGACCTGACCGACCGTCACGAACACCGCATCCGCCCCGCGTCCTCCGCTTGCCTTGCGGGCGGCTTTCCATGGCGTCTCGGCGGTGGCAAGGATGCCGGCAGTCGCGCCGAACGCCATCGCGCCATCCAGCTTGTCTTGCGTCATGTCGACGGCAATGACATGGGCGGCACCGGCAAGATGCGCGCCCTGAACGGCATTCAGTCCGACACCACCCGCGCCGATGACAACAGCCACCTGACCGGGCCTGAGCCCCGCTGTGTTGACGACGGCGCCGACGCCGGTGATCACGCCACAGCCCAGAAGGCAGGCCACGTCGGGGGCGATCCCGTCCGGCAATTTCACGAGCTGCGCGGCTTCGACCACAACTTTCTCTGCGAAGGCCCCGGTTGCCAGACCTTGGTCCAGTGTGCCGCCCCCGAGTGTGTGGATTGGTCCTTTTGTGCTGTCATATCGGGTCGTGCAGTTGACCGGGTGACCCGACGCGCAAGTCGGGCAGCTTTGGCAGGACCGGATCAGTGTGACGACGACAGGGTCGCCAACCGAAAACCCCTTGGCGGAGGGTCCGGTGGCGGTGACCCGGCCTGCGGCCTCGTGGCCATAGACCGCAGGCAGCGTGCCGCCCCAAGCGCCTTCGGCATAGGAGATATCGGACTGGCAGACTGCAACGGCGTCGATCGTCACTTCGACCTCGCTGCCCTGTGGGGCGCGTATCTGGATGTCTTCCACCGTCAAGGGCTGCCCGAACGCGTGGCAGATGGCGGCTTTGATCGTTTGCATGGCAGGCTCCTATTTCAGTGCGCGAGCTGTCTTGGCAATCTGGTCCAGTCGCTGCGCCAAACCGGCAGGATTGGCAAAAAAGGGCGAATGGCCCGTGTCGATGTCGATCCGGGCCGTGCATCCCTTTGCCATCTCGGCTTGATAGGCCGGTGGGATCGCTTGGTCGCGGGTGCAGCGAATGTAAGTCGCGGGGGAACTGGGCTGACCAGAGACGGGCGTTCGCGACGGGCGCGCAAGCTCCCAGCACAGGTTTGCGCGCGCATAGGCAACGGCCTCTGGGCAATCTTGATAGAGCTTACCTTCGAGCAGGTCATCCTTGAAGGCAAAGGCGGTCTGGTCGGCCGACATCTCGAACGCGTCTGCCAAGGGCTGTTCGGGCCACGCGCGCCGCATCTCGACCAAGCTTTTGCCGGGGCCGGGCACATAGGCACACAAATAGACGAGGTGGCGGACCTTTGCAGGTTCCCGCACCGCAGCCTGGGTGATCGGAAAGCCGCCCATCGAGTGGCCGACAAGGATAACCGGGGTGTCAATCGCGGCAAGGATCGCGTCAGCATAGCTGTCGAGCGTTGCATCGCCCAAAGGCGTCTGATCGTCGCCATGGCAGGGCAGGTCGATGGCGCGCGCGGTATGGCCAAGCGCTTCTAGCGCCTCGATCAGGTCGCGCCAGCACCATGCGCCGTGTCCGGTGCCATGGATCAACAGAAAATCAGACATGGCCAATCCCGGTCAGGAAGGTCGTCAGAAGGCGTGCGACCTCTTCAGGCCGTTCAACAGGTGGCAGGTGGCCAGTCCCGCGGATCAACTCGAACTGTGCGCCCGGTATCAATCCGGCGGTTTCGCGCACCAGATCTGCCGGGGTCGATCCATCCTCGGACCCGGCGATGACAAGCGTGGGCAATCGCAGACGGGCCGTGCTTTCATAAAGGTCGGTTTCGGCGATGGCTTCCATTGCGCCAAGATACCCCTTCAGCGGTGTGGCCAGCAGGCGCGCGCGGACGTTGGCGACCCGGTCGGGGTGGGTGCGCAGGGTGGCGCGTGAAAACCAGCGCTCTAGCGTGGCGTCAGCGATCGCTTCAATGCCGCCACGGCGCACCTCTTCGATCCGGTCCCGCCAGATCGCGGGCGTTGCGATCTTGGTGGCGGTGTTGGACAGGACAAGACCGCGCACAAGGTCCAACCGCTCTGCCGCCAGCCCCTGCGCGATAATGCCACCGATTGACAGCCCGACGAAAACGCACGCCTTCACCCCCAACCGGTCCAGTGCGCGCGCCGCATCCTCGACCAGATTCCCCATCGGATAGGGGCCATCGGGGCAGGGGCTTTGGCCGTGCCCGCGCATGTCCAGCCGGACAAGGCGAAGGGTATCCGGCAGATACGGTAGCATCGCATCCCACATGGTCAGATCCGTCCCCAACGCATGGGCAAAAACGACAACAGGGCCGTCTTTCGGACCGCTTTCGGTCACATGCAACGCGGGCGCGGCGTCGTCGGGCAGGATGATCAAGGCTCGTCCTCACGCAGGCTCAGTTGTGCCATGATCTGCCCATGATCAGACGCCAGCTTGTTATAGGGCGCTTCGGGGTGCGAGCCATCCGTGATGTGGTCGTTCAGGACGCTGAAATAGGTCATGTCGGCGATCCGCTTGGGATTGTCCGGGTGGAAATGGCGGCTCAGATAGATTTGGTCGATGCTTTCGAACACGCCACCAAACGCCGATGTGTAAACCATGTCGCGCAAGGATTTTCGGACGAAAAGCTTCTCGGCGGAATGAAGCCGCACCGCTTCGACGGCGCGGGTGATCCGCTCGTTCTCTTTTTCAGAGTAGCGGTCGCGATCGTTCTTCGCGTCATGGCGCAGCATCCAGGCGTAGTTTTTGAACGGCACTTCGCCCGAGACGATCTCGGAGCTGACGGCGTGTTCACCATCGTTGAAGTCGCCCAATACGACAACCGGGTGGCCTGCGTGCAGTTCAGCGATGATGAATTTGCGCAAGACCCAAGCTTCGGCCATACGGCGCATGGCGGCGCGTGCTGTCCCCAAGGCGCGGCCCACCGGGTCATAATTCGTCAGATCCTCTTCCGGCGCGAATTCTGCACCCGCCGGGCGGATGAATTCACCCAGCTTCGATTTGAGGTGACAGTTGAACAAGGTGATCACCTGATCGCCAACCGGAATCCGGGCCTTCAGGATCGGACGCGACAGCCGGGTCAGCGTGTAGTGACCCGCTTCGCCTTCAAGCCCGCGCAGTGCGGCAAACGGAATGGTGAGCGGTTCAGGCAAATCCTGTATGGCAACAGGATCGCCCACGAAGCCAAAGCGCGACAGGACGGCCACGCCGGGGCGTCGCGCGCCGGGGCCACTGTCAGCGACATTGGGGGCAAAGGCCAGATGGTCCTGGTTCCATGCCGTAATGGCCAGTTTGCGAAAGATCGCCTTGCGGTGATAGCGTTTGCTTTCATCGGGAATGGTCGCGGCATTCAGCGCAGCGGCGCGTTTGTTCGCCTCGCCGATCACATCGCGCAACGCGTCTTCTTCGAAGATTTCCTGAAACCCGATGATATCCGCATCCAGAGACATCATCTGGTCCGCCATCCAGTCGCGTTTCCACGCGTATTCTTCGGGCGTATAGCTCAGGAATTCATAGAACTCCTGGTCGGCGCCAATCAGGTTCTTGACGTTAAACGAGGCGATTGTGAAGTCGGTCATCTGGTCCTCCGATTAGGCAAACTCGTTCAAGGCGCGGGCAAAAACGGGGGCGTCGACATTGCCACCCGAGGCGACGGCGATCACCGTGTCGCCGTTGATCTGGTCTGGGTAGAACAGCGCAGCCGCCAGCGCAACCGCGCCCCCCGGTTCAATCACCACCTTCAGTCGTGTAAAGGCCATCGCCATCGCGCGCAGGCAGTCCTCTTCGCTCACGACGATCCCAGTGCCGCACAGCCTGTGCATGATGGGAAAGGTCAAGTCGCCGGGTTGCGCGGTGATGATTGCATCGCAAAGCGACCCGGACAAGCGTTCGTTGCGCATGATCCGGCCCGACGCGAGCGACCGCGCCACATCGTCAAAGCCCGTCGGTTCAACGGGTCGAACGGTCATCTTGGGTGCGTCCGCCTCCAGCGCAAGCGCCACGCCCGAGGTTAGCCCGCCGCCGCCACAGGGCACCAGCACCTCGGCGACGGTGAGCCCTTCTGCGCGCGCCTGCGCGGCGATCTCCAGCCCGACCGTGCCTTGACCAGCCACCACATCGACATTGTCGAAGGGTTTGATCAGGGTCAGCCCCCTGTCGGCCGCAATTTTCGCGCCGATTGCGTCGCGATCCTCGGTCGCGCGGTCATACAATATCACCTCTGCCCCCAGCGCGCGGGTGTTTTCGATCTTCATCGCAGGCGCGTCCGACGGCATGATGATCACAGACGGGGCCTGGTGTTGGCGTGCGGCCAAGGCAATGCCTTGTGCGTGGTTGCCCGACGAAAAGGCGATGACGCCGCGCGCGCGGGTGGTGGTCTCCAGCGCGGAAATTGCCGACCAGGCGCCTCGGTATTTGAAGCTGCCGGTGTGTTGCAGGCATTCCGGCTTTACCAACACGCGCCGTCCCGCGATGTCATCCAAAAAAGGCGAAAACAACAGCGGTGTCACGCGCGCGCGGCCTGCAGTCCGCTGGGCTGCTGCTCGGATGGCGTCGATGTTCATCGCATCTGATCCAGCCATGTGCCAATCACCTCAAGCGCTTCAGGCTCGTCAAGAAAGGGCACATGTCCGCGCCCCGGAACGCGGCCATACAGCATGTGGGGGCAGCGCCGCTGCATCTCGGCCACGGTGCTGTCGGTCAGAAGGTCCGAATTCGCACCATGGATCAGCGCAAGTGGCATGTCCTGAAAGGCGTCAAAGAAAGGCCAGAGGTCGGGCGCAGGTTGCGCACCAGCTTCGGCGACGGCCTCGCGCAAGGCTGGGTCATAGCGGTTTTTCAGACCAGTTTCCGACTGGCTGAACAGGTTGCGGACCTCGGCCTCCCAGCGTGCCATTGGCACGTCGTCGAATCCGACCGCCGCCATCGCGTGCGCCCGTGCAGCGGCGGCGTCCTTGTAGAACCGCGCCGTTGGGGGGCGGCCCAGATAGCCCATGATGTAGTCCAGCCCGCCCGGGTCAATCACCGGGCCGATATCGTTCAGGCACACGCCCAGCAGCCGTTCCTTGACCGAGGCCGCCAACCCCATTGCGATCAGCCCGCCGCGCGAGGTGCCAAGAATTGCCGCCCGATCGATCCCCAGATGGTCCAGCAATCCAAGCGCGTCGGCGGCTTCCTGGGGAACGGTATAGCTTTGATGCGGGCCCCAATCCGATGCGCCACGACCGCGGTAATCCATACGGATCAAGCGCACCCCCTGCAAATGCGGGGCCACAAAGTTGAAATCGTCCGAATTGCGCGTCAGGCCAGACAGGGCCAGCACGGGCAGCCCTTCGCCTTCATCCCGGTAGGCAAGGATCAGGCCATCATTGGCGGTGAAGTTTTCCATTTGTGCTCCCGTCCGCATTTGTCTTTTGGACAGTAAGCACGGGTTCGCACCGAGGGTCCAGAGCCCGCGCCAATCCCGCCACACCGCTGTCGCAAAAGGCGACCGCCCTGCGTGTTACGTCGAACCGAAAAAAGCCCCCGGCAGGGGCTTTTGTGGGCAGTTATTGTGGGCTGTGTTCTTGACTTCAGCCGGTGAGCTGACTGCTTACAGATGGTCCGGCTGCGGCATGCCCAAAACGTGGAAGCCACTGTCGACGGTGATGATTTCACCCGTCGTGCAGGCGCCATAGTCCGAGGCCAGATAGACCGCGGTGCCACCGACGGCCTCTAGCGTGGCGTTCTTGCGCAGGGGCGCATTGGCTTCGGTATGGCGGAAGGTCTTGCGCGCGCCGCCGATGGCCGCGCCAGCCAGCGTTTTCATCGGGCCGGGCGAAATTGCGTTCACGCGGATGCCATCAGGGCCAAGGTCGTTTGCCAGATACCGGACCGAGCTTTCCAGCGCCGCCTTCGCGACCCCCATGACGTTGTAGAAGGGGGTCACGCGGTTCGACCCGCCATAGGTCAGGGTCAGAATTGTGCCACCATCGGTCATTTTCGGGGCCACGCGGCGCGCGACCTCAATCAGGGAATAACAGCTGATATCCATCGAGTGCTTGAAGTTCGCACGGCTGGTATCGACAAAGCGACCAGTCAGCTCGTTCTTGTCGGAGTAGGCGATGGCGTGGACCAGAAAGTCGATGCTGTCCCACTTGGACCACAGCGCATCAAAGCCCTTGTCCAATGCTGCATCGTCCGAAACATCCATTTCAACCAGCAAGTCCGATCCGACCGATTCTGCCAACGGGGCAACGCGTTGTCCGAACGCTTCACCCTGATAGGAAAACGCCAGATCAGCCCCTTCGTTGGCCATCGCCTGCGCAATGCCCCACGCGATTGACCGATTGTTGGCGACCCCCATGATGAGGCCACGTTTCCCTTGCATAAGCCCTGTCATGTCAGTCCCTCATATCAGTTTAAAAACATCAGTCGCGGTATTTGCTGAGAAGCATCGAGCCATTGGTCCCGCCGAACCCGAAACTGTTGGTCATGACCGTGTCCAACCCGGCGTTTTCCACCAAAGCGGTCGCAATCTCTTCCGGTTTGATTTCCGGATCCAGCGTTTCGACATTGATCGACGGTGCGATGAAATCATGTTCAAGCATCAGCAGGCAGTAAACGGCTTCCTGCGCGCCCGTGGCGCCCTGACTGTGGCCCGTCATCGACTTGGTCGAACTGATCGGAGGCGTTGTGCCAACCCCAAAGACGCGCCGCACCGCTTCCACTTCTCCGACATCGCCCACGGGTGTCGAGGTGCCGTGGGCGTTGATATATCCCACTTTTCGCGTTTCAGGCAGGGATTGCAGCGCCAGCCGCATGGCGCGTTCGCCGCCTTCACCCGACGGGGCGACCATGTCGTGACCGTCCGAAGTGGCGCCATAGCCAGTGACTTCGGCATAGATCCTGGCGCCGCGCGCCATGGCGTGCTCCAGATCCTCCAGCACCAAAATGGCACCACCGCCTCCGATGACAAACCCATCGCGGTCTGCGTCAAACGCACGCGAGGCCTTTTCAGGCGTGTCGTTATACTTGGACGACATCGCGCCCATTGCGTCGAACAAGCACGAAAGCGTCCAGTCCAATTCCTCGCCGCCGCCAGCGAACATCACGTCCTGCTTGCCCATCATGATCTGCTCGGCGGCATTGCCGATGCAATGCAGCGACGTCGAACAGGCCGAGGTGATCGAATAGTTGATGCCCTTGATCTTGAACGCCGTCGCGAGGTTCGCGGAAATGGTCGAGCCCATGCATTTGGGCACTGCGAACGGGCCGATCCGCTTGGTCGCGCCGGTTTTCAGCGCCGTCTGATGCGCGGCAAACATCGCGCTGGTCGATGGTCCGCCCGAGCCCGCGACCAGTCCGGTGCGGGGGTTCACGATGTCGTCTTCGGCAAGGCCCGCATCGGCGATTGCCTGCGTCATCGCGATATGCGCATAAGCCGCCCCCGGCCCCATGAACCGCAGCGCTCGCTTGTCCACATGTGCAGTTATGTCGATGTCAGGCTTGCCTGCAACCTGGCTGCGAAACCCATGTTCGGCCATGTCTGCATTTGCGGTGATACCGGACTTGCCAGCCTTCAGCGAGGCCAAAACCTCGTCCTTGTTGTTGCCGATGGCCGAGACAATGCCCAACCCGGTGACGACGACACGACGCATGCGCGCACTCCTTCGCAAAGCGGTGACGGGCGCCCGTCACCGGAAATCTTGTTGTCCCGTCAGCTTTCCGACAGGGCGACTTTCATATCCTTGACCTGATAGATAACGTCTCCATCAGCTTCCACAATCCCGTCTGCAACCCCCATGGTCAACCGACGGGTCTGGATGGCTTTGGTGAAATTGATCCGGTAGGTCAGCATTTTGCGGTCCGGGCGGACCATGCCGGTCAGCTTGACCTCACCTACACCCAGCGCATAGCCGCGCCCCTGCCAGCCACGCCAGCCAAGGTTAAAGCCAGTCAGCTGCCACAAACCGTCAAGGCCAAGGCAGCCGGGCATGATCGGATTGCCCGGAAAATGGCAGTCAAAGAACCAAAGATCAGGTGTGATATCGAACTCGGCGATGACGTGGCCCTTGCCATGCTCGCCACCATCACCTGAAATATCGGTGATGCGGTCCATCATCAGCATTGGCGGGGCAGGAAGCTGCGCGTTTCCCGGGCCAAACAGTTCGCCCCGTGCGCATTTCAGAAGATCAGCCTTGTCAAAGCTTGTCGGATAATCCGCCATTCCCACCGCCCCAATACTTGTGTGTTACGTCTCTTCCCCCTCTATCACCCGCCCCAAGTCGGACGCAAGGGCGGGGCAGGGTCAAGGACCGGGTGGATTGGCGGGACGCCAAAAAATATTGGCACTTTCCACCATAAACCCCTATATTCCAGCAGTTGTTTCATGAAATGCGGATCAGGCGGCAAGGATATGGATCGTATCGACCACAAGAACGAAGCAGGCTGGTTGGCCAGCGCGGGGCTTCGCCCGACGCGCCAAAGGCTTGCCTTGGCACAGCTTTTGGTGGGCGATGGGCAGCACCGGCACGTGACGGCGGAAAGCCTGTATGAAGCCAGCCGCGACAGCGCCGAGCGGGTATCGCTTGCCACCGTCTATAACACGCTGCGGGTCTTTTCCGAGGCTGGGCTGCTGCGCGAAATCACCGTAAACGGCGCGCGCAGCTATTTTGACACCAACGTCTCCAATCATCCGCATTTCTTCTGGGAAGACAGCGAAGAGCTGATGGACGCCCCGGCAGAAGACCTGAAAATCGCCGGCCTTCCCAAAGCACCCGAGGGGGCCGAGATTAGCAAAGTGGATGTTGTGATCCGGTTGCGGCGCACCTAACTGACGCTCGACTGACGCATAACCGACGGACGCGGGCCAATCGATCACCCAATGAAAAACCGCCCAAGCATCTGCCGGGCGGTTTTCTTTTGTGCAGGCCTTGGGGCGGATCAGCCGATGCTGACGATCTCGAAATCGAAGATCAGGGTTTGGCCAGCCAATGCGTGGTTGGCGTCCAGCGTCACGCTGTCGTCGGTCAGCTCGGCCACGGTCACAGGCATCGGTTGCCCCTGAGGGCCGCTCATCTGCAATTGCAAACCGACCTCAAGCGGGATCTCGGCAGGGATATCCTTGCGCGGGACTTCAAGCAGCGCTTCGTCCTGACGTGGGCCATAGGCTTCTTCCGGTGCAATCGTCACTTTCTTCTGCTCGCCAACACTCATGCCGGGCAGCGCCTTATCAAGGCCGGGGATGATCATGCCGGACCCGACAGTGAATTCCAGCGGGTCGCGCCCTTCCGAGCTGTCGAAAACAGTCCCGTCTTCAAGGGTGCCAGTGTAATGAATGCGCACAGTTGCGCCGGTGGTGACCTCGGTCATAGATGCCTCTCGATGTAAGGGGATTAATGGACGAGGCCGCTTGCTGCGCGGGTGCTCGTATGATGGGCGGAGCCTAAAGAATAAATGCCGGATGTAAAGGGAGGCGCAACAGCCACACTAGAACCACTGCCCCGGCTCCATCAGACCCAGATCCAGCAACTGCTTGGAGGTCCAGTCAAACTCGACCGAGTTGTGCCATTTAAAGGTCGGAATGTCGAAGGTCGACCCGGCATTTGATTTCAAGGCCTTGGCAGTGCGGAAGCTGGCAATCGCGACAGTGATGTTGTTGTGCCAGGGACAGGCGAAGGTGTTATATTCTTCGTCGTTGAACGTGTGGTTCGGGCGCAGCCGCAACCCCTTTTTGGCCCGAAACAACGCGATGCGGTCGATTTTGCGCCGGGCGGCGGGAATGTGTTCTTCGAACCGCCAGCGCAAGCCACCGAAGAAATCCAGCTGTCGTTCACGCGGTTCGCCCTGTTCGTCCATCCGACCAAGCGCGTAGTAGCCTGACTTGTCCATCAGGGCGTGGTCCAGCGACACCGCATCGGGGTGTTGGCCCAGATCGTCCGCATACAGGTCCACCACATAGGCCAGAACCGCGTCGCGTCGTTCCTCGTTCTGGAACGCCAAAAGCTCTCCGATGGATCGTGTTTCGCAGAAGGGATGAAACAGGTATTCCGCGTTGAAACCATAGTAGAGCCATATGCCGGGGGCGGCCTCGATGATCGTGTTGACCGCGTGTTCCAACGCCCCTTCGCGCGACAGATCATAGGGAATACGATGCAGCGTCTGCTCCAACGCTTCGGGCAGTTCCAGAGCGTCCGGTGCGAACAGAAGAACTTCGGCAAACCCGGCATTCTGATGGTGGGTGATGGTGCTGTCCACTGCGACCAGATCTTCGACGAAGATCATCGCAACCGGCCCCTTGGTCAATGCCGCGGTGCCGGTCTTCAGGAAATCTGTCAGGCCTTGATAACGCATCAGTCACTTTCTTGGGGCGCAGGTTTCTGCAGCATCTGCGCCAAAATGCTATGAATTCAAGGCCTTTTGCAAGCGTTGCGAGGCGAACTTCTTTCCTGTAGGACACGAGGCCTGATCCAAAGCCTTGTCCAATGGGAACTGCGCGTCATGTCCGACCCGAAAAAACTGTTCATTCGCACCTATGGTTGTCAGATGAATGTCTATGACAGCGAACGCATGGCCGAAGCGCTGGGCGCGGGAGGATATGTGGAAACGGACACGCCGGATGATGCGGACATGATCCTGCTGAACACCTGTCACATTCGCGAAAAAGCGGCTGAGAAAGTGTATTCGGAACTTGGCCGCTTCAAGGGTCTAAAGGCGGACAACCCCGATCTGAAAATCGGCGTGGCGGGTTGTGTCGCACAGGCCGAGGGTGAAGAGATCATGCGCCGCCAGCCGCTTGTCGATCTAGTGGTCGGCCCGCAGACATATCACCGCCTGCCACAGATGATGGAGCAGGTGGCGAAGGGGGAAAAGGCGCTCGATACCGACTTCCCCGAAGAAGACAAATTTGAACATTTGCCCAAGCGTCCGGGTGCGCAAAAGGCGACCCGCAACCCGTCGGCCTTCCTGACTGTTCAGGAAGGTTGCGACAAGTTCTGCGCCTTCTGCGTGGTGCCCTACACCCGTGGGGCCGAGGTCAGCCGCCCGGCAGACCGTATCCTCCGCGAAGCCCGTGATCTGGTCGAACGGGGTGTGCGCGAAATCACCCTGCTGGGGCAAAACGTCAACGCCTATCACGGCGCGGGCGAGGGGGGTGACTGGTCGCTGGCGCGTCTGATTTGGGCGCTGAACGATGTCGATGGGTTGGAGCGCATCCGCTTCACTACCTCGCACCCCAACGACATGACCGATGATCTGATCGAAGCGCATGGCACCTGCGAAAAACTGATGCCTTATCTGCACTTGCCGGTGCAGTCTGGGTCCGACAAAATCCTGAAACGGATGAACCGCAGCCACACAGCCGATGACTATTTGCGCGTGATCGAACGCATCCGCGCCGCGCGACCTGATATCCTTCTGTCGGGCGATTTCATCGTGGGCTTCCCGGAAGAGGATGATCAGGATTTCGAGGACACGATGGCCCTGATCCGCGAAGTGAATTACGGGCAAGCCTACAGCTTCAAATACTCGACCCGTCCGGGCACCCCGGCGGCCGAACGCGCGCTGGTGGATGATGCGGTCGCGACCGAACGTTTGCACCGTTTGCAGGCGCTGCTGACCGAGCAACAACACGCAGCCCAACAGGGCATGGTCGGCAAGGAAGTCGGCGTTCTGTTTGAAAAGCAAGGCCGCCTTGAGGGGCAGATGGTGGGCAAGTCTGACCACCTGCACGCCGTCCACGTCACCGCGCCGCATATCAAGACCGGAGAGCTGCGTCAGGTGAGAATCATCGAAAGCAGCACGAACTCCTTGGCCGGTGTTCTGGTCGATTGATCGCTCTACCCAATGGCGAAGTCACGCCTGAGTTTGCCACAATCTGTGAGAAAAGTCCTGTATTGGTGGGTAAATACCAACAATCGCAGGCGATTAGTTCTTTTTTAGGTAAACCGAAACTATTAGCGTGGCACAAATTGAAAAACGTGCCAGCTGGTGTCTGTCGTATCGCCTCCCTACCAGAAAGTGGGAAAGAACAGATCAGGCCAAGCGGGTGTAGAAATGGTAGGGACCATGTTGGTCAAATGGATGGACTGGGCGGGGTTTTGGCGTATTGCTGCGATATGCGCCGCGTTTTCAGTTGCGGCCCCGGTTGCGATGGCCCAGCAAAGGGTTGAGGTCACAGGTGCGATCGAATGGGGTGTGTGGATCGACCCGGATGGATGCATGCACTGGTGGTCTGACGGTCTGGAAGAGGGTTATATGGTCACCCGCCTTCATCCGAAGACCGGAAAGCCCTATTGCCTGCGCCAGAACACGTGTCTGGTCGAAGCTTCAGATACGCTGTTCGCAACGAACAGCGCGCGCCTGACGTCGCCCGCACGCCAGAGGCTGGCAGAGTTCTTTGCCCGCGACAATTCGTTTTCCTATGCGATTTATGGTCATACGGACAGTCGCGGGTCGGACCGCCAGAACCTGCGATTGTCCGAACGCCGCGCCGAAGCCGTGGCCGCTATCGCACGTCAAAACGGATCGGTCGTCGACCGTTTGGCTGGTCTGGGGGAAAGCCAACCCATCGTCCCAAACTCATCTGCGGCCAATATGCAGAAGAACCGCCGTGTCGAGGTGGTTTGTTACAGGCTACCGGAGTGAGCATATGACCAAACCATTCATCAGCGCAGCACTGCTTCTGGGGCTTGCCGCATGCGGTCCGGGGGCAACGACGACCCTTCAGGGGCAATCGGGCATCCCGGTGATCGCACGCGCCACCGACACCGCCACCAGCAACAAAGACACCTTGCAAAGTCGTAACTTCGCCATTGCCGTGTTGCCTGACGGGTGCCAGGCGTGGCTGGGTGACAATGGGATCGAAGGTTACGCCGACAACCGGTATGACCCGGTCACCGGGCTTCCTGTCTGTTCGAACCGTTTGCCACGCGGCGCCGTGATCGGTGACCCGCGCCAGACCGGCCTTCGCGACCTGAAGCCTTGATCCAGCAAGCGCGTGACCGACGGCAAAACGCCGCCTGTTGCGCTGGTCCGGATGGCGCGCTTCATTTGGGAAACATGACAATTGCGGATGAGGGCTTGCGCCCGCCCCATTGTCTTGGCACCATCATCCCATAGGACCTGACCAGGAGACCCGTATTGGGATTTGAAGACCTGACTGCAGCCCCGGACGCTCAAACTGCACCTGAAGCGCTGCTTGAATTTCCCGACAACCGCCTTTTGATTGATTTGTGCGGTGAATTTGATCGCAACCTGACCCACATTGAAAGCCACCTTGGCGTGCAGATTTTGCGGCGCGGCAATCAGCTTGTCGTTATCGGCGAACCCGATGCGCGCGAAAAGGCGTGCGAGGTGCTGCGCGCGATCTATGAGCGGTTGGAGGCAGGCAAAACCGTGGAGGCAGGTGATATCGACGGCGAAATCCGTATGGGCGCCTCGGACCAGGGCACGGGCACACGTGACGGCGACCAGATGGAGATGTTCAAGGGCGGCCCGGTCGAAATCAAGACCCGCAAGAAAACGGTTGAACCCCGCACTGACGCCCAGCGCGCTTATGTCCTGAGCCTGTTTCAGAAAGAGCTTGCCTTTGGTATCGGACCCGCCGGCACTGGCAAGACCTATCTGGCCGTCGCCGTTGGTGTGAACATGTTTCTGGGGGGGCATGTGGACCGGCTTGTGCTGAGCCGCCCCGCGGTCGAGGCGGGCGAAAAACTCGGATACCTTCCGGGCGACATGAAAGACAAGGTCGATCCCTACATGCAGCCGCTTTACGATGCGCTGAACGACTTTTTGCCCGGCAAACAGGTCGCCAAGCTGATCGAGGAAAAACGGATCGAGATTGCGCCTCTGGCGTTCATGCGCGGGCGCACGTTGTCAAATGCGTTCGTGGTTCTGGACGAAGCCCAGAACGCGACCACGATGCAGATGAAAATGTTTCTGACCCGCCTGGGCGAGGGGTCGCGGATGGTGATCACGGGCGACCGCAGTCAGGTGGATTTGCCGCGCGGCGTGGACAGCGGATTGCGTGACGCCGAAGGGCTGCTCAAGGGGATCGACCAGATCGCGTTCAACTATTTCACCTCGAAAGACGTGGTGCGCCACCCGCTCGTGGCCAAGATCATCGAGGCCTATGATGACGCGGACCAGAAAGCGCTGGTCCGTGCGTCGAAAAATGGCCGCCGCGACAGCTGACATGCAGGTGGATCTGATCATTGAAGACGACCGCTGGAAGGCGGTTGATCTTGACGCCTTGGCTCATCGGGCCGCGCAAGCAACGCAGGCGCATCTTGCGCTTGCCCCTCTTGACGCGGGCCTTGAGGTAAGTTTGCTGGCCTGCGACGACACGCGTATTGCCACCCTGAATGGCGATTTTCGCGGCAAGCAGCAGGCGACGAATGTGCTGTCATGGCCATCAGAAGACCGTGCCGCAGCCGTTCATGGCGGCCCACCGACACCCCCAACCGATCCCGAACTGGGCGATATCGCAATTGCCTATGACACCTGCCAGCGCGAAGCAGAGACGCAAGGCAAGGACTTTCCGGTCCATGTGACTCATCTTTTGGTGCATGGAATGCTGCATCTGTTGGGTTATGATCACATAAATGACAAAGATGCGGCCCTGATGGAGGGGTTGGAGGTTGAAATCCTTGGCAAGATGGGCATTTGCAACCCATATGAAGATTAACCTGCGCTAATTTGCGCGTTTACGGAAAAAGGGACGATGGGCGACACGACAGACGGCTCTTCTGAAGCAGCGCAAAGCGCGCAGAGTGAGACCGAGACCGAGACAGGGACCGAGACCGAAAGTGGAAGGACTGGCTTTTTTGGCCGTATCATTGGGGCACTTAGCCCTGCGGATGCGGGCGGCGAGCCACCACCGGAAGCCGTCATAGTTTCGAATGGCGCGACGCAATCCGTTACTCCCGGCATGATGAACCTGCGGCGCATGCGCGTCGAGGATGTGATGATCCCGAAATCGGAGATCGTCTCAATCCCCGTAGAAATCCAGAAAGACGAGTTGGTCGAGGTGTTTCGAGACAGCGGACTGTCGCGCTTGCCGGTGTTCAATGGCACGCTCGACACACCCATCGGGCTTGTTCACCTAAAAGATGTGGCGCTGACCCACGGGTTCAACGGTAAGGCCGGGGCCAAGCCTGCGCGCTTTGCATTGCGCGATTTGATCCGTCCCCTTCTGTTTGCGCCGCCCTCGATGCCGATCGGCGTCTTGTTGCAAAAAATGCAAACCGAACGCACGCATATGGCGCTGGTGATCGACGAATATGGCGGTGTGGATGGCTTGGTTACGATCGAGGATCTGATCGAACAGGTGATCGGCGAGATTGAGGACGAGCACGACCTCGAAGAAGGGGCGCTGTGGATTGAGGAAAAGCCGGGTTGCTATCTGGCCGAGGCAAAGACGCCGCTTGATGAATTCGAGGCCGAGCTTGGGATGCGACTGCACGGCGATGACATCGACGATGAAGAGATCGAGACGCTGGGCGGCTTGGTCTTCGTCCTGCTGGGGCACGTGCCCGCACGCGGCGAGGTCATATCGCTGCCGGAAGGCCCCGAGATCGAAGTGGTCGATGCGGACCCGCGCCGGATCAAACGGTTGCGCGTGCGTGTGTCGGGGCAAACTGGCGCCGTCGCCAGAAACACGGATGATTGACAGCCTGAGCCGCGCCATAGGCAGGCCAGTCGGTCTTTTTCTTCTATCCTGCTTTTGCGGCTTGGTCGCGGCGCTGGGTCAGGCGCCGTTCGGCCTGTGGTTTTTCACCATTCTTGGTCTGGCGTTGGGATACCTGATTTGGTCGCGTGTCGCGACAACGCGCTTGGCTGCCGTGTCGGGCTGGGGGTTGGGCACAGGATATTTTGCGCTGACGCTTGTCTGGCTTGTGAACCCCTTTCTGGTGGAACCAGAGGTCCACGGCTGGATGGCGCCCTTTGCCTTGATCGGCATGGCCGCAGGTCTGGGACTTTTCTGGGCGTTTGCGGCGGCCGCTACACACTGGGGTCTGTGCAAGGCAGGGCAGGGCGGCTGGATCGCATGGCCCGCGTGGCTTTTCGTCGCAGAACTTTTTCGGGGTGTGATCTTCACCGGCTTTCCTTGGGGGGGCCCGGGGCTGGTCTGGATCGACACACCGATCGCGCAGCTTGCCGCATGGGTCGGGGTAAGCGGGCTTAGCTTCTTGACAGCGCTACTGGCGGCGGCGCTGGTCGCTGTCCCGCAGTCTGCGTCACGGGTGCGCGATGTGGGTGTCCTGTTGGTGGTCGTCTCGTTGGCGGTGCTCATCGGACTTGGTCGGGCAGGGGCGCAATTGCCCGACACCCGACCGGGCATCGTGCGGCTGATCCAGCCCAACGCGGCGCAGCATCTGAAGTGGGATCCCGACCACGCGCCCGGGTTCGTCCAACGCCAGCTTGACCTGACGGCCTCTGCGCCGGTGGGGCTTGCTCCGGACCTGGTGATCTGGCCAGAGACCTCTGTGCCTTACCTGATGGGCCAGTCGGACGGGTTGTTCGAAGTTATCTCGGACGCTGCGCGGGGCGCCTCTGTGGTGATGGGGCTGCAGCGCGGTGAGGCGCTGAGATACTATAATTCGCTGGCGCATCTGGACCGGGAGGGCAAGGTCGCCGCCGTCTATGACAAGCACCATCTTGTCCCATTTGGTGAATACGTGCCCTTTGGGGATGCGTTCCTGAAGGTCGGGATCGGCGCCTTCGCCTCGCAGCTGGGGCAAGGGTATTCTGCCGGGCCGGGACCGGCGCTTCTGGATCTGGGGCCCTTGGGCAAAGTGCTGCCGCTGATTTGCTACGAGGCAATTTTTCCACGCGATATCCGCAATGCGCCGGGGCGGCCGGATTGGATGTTGCAGATCACCAATGACGCTTGGTTCGGCAGTTTTTCAGGGCCGCAACAACACTTCGTTCAAGCCCGGTTCCGCGCGATTGAGTTTGGCCTGCCTTTGGTGCGGGTGGCCAATACCGGGATCAGCGCGGTGGTGGATGCGCGGGGTCGTGTGCAAACCCAATTGCCGCTTGGACAGGCCGGGTTTCTGGACGCCGCTTTGCCCGGTGCGCTTGCTGAAACAGTTTATGCACGCTTCAGCGATGTTCCCTTTTCGGCGTTTCTGCTAAGCCTCGCGCTTGTATCACTTTTAAGCCGAAGGCGAAAATCGCATTGACCCCGGTCTTGTATCGCTGATACGCCGGGACATCACCGCCACAACGGCTTCCTGACGTGGCGGGTTGCAACCAACGGAGCATTTCATGACTCGCAAGAACCACGTATTTACCTCGGAATCCGTTTCCGAAGGCCACCCGGACAAAGTCTGTGACCGCATCTCGGATGCTGTGCTTGACGCCTTTTTGGCCGAAGACCCGCACGCCCGCGTTGGCTGCGAAACCTTTGCCACCACAGACCGTGTCGTGATTGGGGGCGAAGTACGTGGTCCTCAGGCCGTGCTTGACCGGGTCGAGGATATCGCGCGTGCCTGCGTGAAGGACATTGGCTATACGCAGGAAGGTTTCCATTGGGAAACCATGGATGTATCGAATTTTCTGCACGCCCAGTCTGTGGATATCGCACAAGGGGTGGATGCATCTGAAAACAAAGACGAAGGCGCAGGTGATCAGGGGATCATGTTCGGATATGCGACCGTCGAAACCGATGCGTTGATGCCCGCGCCCTTGCAATACAGCCACGCCATTTTGCGCCGCCTGGCCGAAGTGCGCAAAGATGGGACCGAGGGCTGGATGGGCCCTGACGCCAAATCTCAGCTGTCTGTCCGGTATGAAAACGACCTGCCGGTCGAAGTGACATCGCTTGTGCTGTCGACCCAGCACCTGGACGACACCATGACCCCGGATGATGTGCGCGCCGCTATTGAACCCTACATCCGTGATACGCTTCCCGATGGGTGGCTGACGGAAAACACGGCGTGGCACGTGAACCCCACGGGCAAATTCGTCATCGGTGGCCCGGACGGAGATGCTGGTCTGACAGGCCGCAAGATCATCGTGGACACCTATGGCGGTGCGGCCCCGCATGGCGGCGGCGCGTTTTCGGGAAAAGACCCCACCAAGGTGGACCGTTCGGCCGCTTATGCCGCGCGGTATCTGGCGAAGAACATCGTAGCCGCCGGTATGGCGAAGCGCTGCACCTTGCAACTGTCCTATGCCATCGGGGTGGCGCATCCCTTGTCTATTTTGGTCGACACGCACCGCACCGGCGAGGTGGACGAGTCAGAAATCGAAAAGGCGATCGGCAAGGTGATGGATCTAACACCCCGCGGCATCCGCGAACACCTTCAGCTGAACAAGCCGATTTTTGAACGCACCGCTGCCTATGGTCACTTTGGCCGTGCACCGGACGCAGATGGTGGCTTCAGCTGGGAAAAAACCGATCTGGTGGACGCTCTGACAAAGGCCGTCTAGGCCGGTTTCCCATCACAAACCCACACCAAAAGGGCGGCCCGTTACTTGACGAGGCCGCCCTTTGCACGGCATAGGCGCGGCCATGACACAAGATGATGCTTCTAAAACCCATCACCGCTCGGGTGCGCCATGGCGCAATTTCTATGGCCGCCTGAAAGGCAAGCACCTGCGCGACAGCCAGCAAGGGTATCTCGAGGAAGACCTCGCCGCCCTTAGCCCCGGCGCGGTCGATTGGGAGGCGAACCCGGATCGCACACCGCTGGACCTTGAAGCCCTGTTCGGCGGCAGACCCGTTTGGCTGGAAACCGGCTTTGGTGGTGGCGAACATATGGTGCATCAGGCCGCGATGAACCCGGATGTCGGCATCATCGGATGCGAGCCGTATATCAACGGCGTCGCCATGCTGCTGGGGAAGATCCGCACGGCAGGGTGCGAGAATGTCGCGGTCCACCCCGGCGATGTGCGCGATCTGTTTGACGTTCTGCCAGATCAATCCATCGACAAAGCCTTTCTGCTTTATCCCGACCCGTGGCCCAAGAAAAAGCACCATCGCCGGCGCTTCGTGACGCCGGAATACCTTGAACCCTTCCACCGCGTGCTGAAACCGGGGGCCGAGTTCCGCGTGGCCACCGATATTCCCGACTATGTCCGGCAAACGCTGGAAGAGGTGCCGCGCGCCGGGTTCGAATGGCTGGGAGAACGCCCTTCGGATTGGCGCGCGCCGTGGAGCGACTGGATTTCGACCCGATACGAGCAAAAGGCGCTGCGCGAGGGGCGGACACCGCACTATCTGACATTCCGCAGGCTCTGACGCGGCGGGGTCTGGTTTCGCGCCAATGTCTGCGCTATCAGCATTCGCAGATTACAGGAGTAGACACATGTCCGGACACGGTCCCGCCATCCCCATGACCTCGCGCAAATCCGACCCGCTGAAAGGCGAGGCCCATGTGCCCGGCGATAAGTCGATCAGCCACCGGTCCTTGATCTTCGGGGCAATGTGCATCGGCGAAACCCACATTACGGGCCTGCTGGAAGGTGACGATGTGCTGGGCACCGCAGACGCCATGCGCGCTTTCGGGGCCGATGTAGAGCGGCTGGGCGACGGCGAATGGCGGGTGAACGGTGTGGGCGTTGGCGGATTTGCTGAACCCGAGGACGTGATTGATTGCGGCAACGCAGGCACAGGCGTGCGCTTGATCATGGGGGCGATGGCGACCCAGCCGATCACGGCGACTTTCACGGGTGATGCCTCTTTGCGATCGCGGCCGATGGGGCGTGTGACGGACCCCCTGGCGCTGTTTGGTGCGCAAAGTTTTGGACGCGACGGTGACCGGTTGCCGATGACCATTGTAGGCGCGCGCGACCCGGTTGCTGTGCGATATGTTACGCCGATGGCGTCCGCGCAGGTGAAGTCGGCCGTGCTGCTGGCTGGCCTGAACGTGCCCGGCAAAACCGTCGTGATCGAAAAGGAAGCCACCCGCGACCACACCGAACGGATGCTTGCGGGCTTCGGCGCGGACATCACGGTTGAGGAGACTGAGGAAGGCCACATGATTACGCTGACAGGCCAACCCGAACTGCGCCCGCAAACCATCACGGTTCCGCGCGATCCAAGTTCGGCGGCGTTTCCAGTTTGCGCGGCACTGATCGTGCCCGGATCGGACGTGCTGGTGCCCAATATCGGCCTGAACCCCACCCGTGCGGGTCTGTTTTATACGTTGCAGGACATGGGTGCGGACCTGACCTTTGAGAACGAACGCACCGAAGGCGGCGAACCCGTCGCTGACCTGCGCGCACGCTTCTCGCCCGACATGAAAGGGATCGTGGTTCCGCCAGAGCGGGCGGCCAGCATGATTGACGAATACCCCATCCTGTCAGTCGTCGCATCCTTCGCAACTGGCAAAACCGAAATGCCCGGCGTGCATGAATTGCGCGTGAAGGAAAGCGACCGGATCGACGCCATGGCCAAGGGGCTGCGCGCCGCTGGTGTGACCGTCGATGAAGGCGAGGATTGGTGGTCGGTCGAAGGCCTCGGCCCCGAAGGCGTTCCCGGCGGCGCGACTGTTGCCACCGTGCTGGACCACCGCATCGCGATGAGCTTTGCCTGCCTTGGGTTTGCGTCGAAAAAGCCCATCCATCTGGACGATGGCAGCCCCATCGCCACCAGCTTCCCGGTGTTTGAGCCATTGATGGCTGGTCTGGGCGCGCAGATCGTGCGCACGAACGCTTGAGTCTGCGGCTGGCATTCTGGCTCGCGTTTGCGGCGGCAACGGTGGTCTATCTCGCGATGGTTCTGTGGGCCTTGCCGATCATCTCGGGTGATGCGGGCGGGTTGATGCCATTCGACCTGCGCCCCTTTGGCTATACCACAGACGAGGCGCGGATGTTCCTGTCGGCTTTGGGCGATACAGGGCGGGCGCAGTATCTGGGGCCGCAGCACAAATTGGACACGCTCTATCCCGGACTCTTGGCACTGTCGCTGATCTTGGCGTATTTCCTTTTGTTTCCGCCGCGCTGGGCAATTGGGTTTGCGTCCATCGCCGCCTTGGGGGCGATCTTTGATTGGAACGAGAACTCCGCCGTTGCGGACCTGTTGCGGCTGGGCGTGGACCGCATCGATGAAGAGGTCGTTTCAATCGCCGCGCTTTTCACAATGCTCAAATCGGTCACAGTGACAGTCGCGCTTTCCATTTTTCTAGCAGGCGTGATGTTTGCGGTTTGGCAGCGCTGGAGGAGGCAAACAGGATGAAATTCACAGTCGCCATTGATGGCCCGGCTGCGGCGGGCAAAGGCACGATCTCGAAGGCCGTTGCGGCGCATTTCGGCTTTGCCCATCTGGATACAGGTCTATTGTATCGGGCGGTCGGGGCGAAGGTTCTGGCCGGCGGTGACCCGGTGGTCGCCGCCAAGTCGCTGACGGAACATGATCTGGGCGGCGATCTGCGCACCCAAGAGGTCGCACAGGCCGCAAGTCGCGTGGCCGTCTTGCCCGACGTGCGCGCCGCCCTTTATGCGTTCCAGCGCGATTTTGCGGCGCGTGACGGGGGCGCTGTTCTGGACGGACGCGACATCGGCACCGTCATTTGCCCCGAGGCTGAGGTGAAGCTGTTCGTGACCGCCTCGGCGCAAGTGCGGGCAGAAAGGCGGTTCGTGGAGCTGTCAGAAAAAGGGGCCGATGTGACACGCGATGCGGTGCTTGCCGATGTCAAAGCCCGCGACAAGCGCGACAGCGAACGCGCTGAAGCACCTTTGAAGCCGGCACGTGACGCCGTGATCATCGACACCACAGATCTGTCGATCGAAGATGCGGTCGCCAAAGCCGTCGCCGCAATTGACGCTTGCCGTTAGGTCATTTCATCCGTTTCTTCGCCTGTGGTTGATCTGCGATTTTGGGCGCTTACCTCTGGGTCGAACCGGGATGATCCGGGCTCGTCAAAAAGGCAGGACCCACATGCTAGATAAGCTGAACTGGCGCTATGCCACAAAGAAAATGGACCCGTCGAAAGTGGTCCCTGATGAAAAGCTGGACCAAATTCTGGAAGCCATCAGGCTGGCGCCGACCTCCAGCGGCACGCAGCCGTTTGAAGTGTTCGTCGTCACCAACCCGGAAAAACGCGCGGACATCCAGAAGGTCGCTTGGAACCAGGCGCAGATCACCGATGGCTCGCATCTTTTGGTGTTTGCCGCATGGGACACCTATACCGCAGACCGCATTGATGCGGTGGTTGACCAGATGAAAGACGAACGCGGCGGAGAGAACCCGCTTTTGTCGCAGTATTATGACAATCTGAAAGCCAACTACCTGCCCCGTGAAGACCGCACCAATTTCGAACATGCTGCCCGTCAGGCCTATATCGCGCTTGGGTTCGCATTGGCGGCAGCAGCCGAATTGGAAGTCGACAGCACACCCATGGAAGGGTTCGACTCCGAAAAGGTGGACGAAATCCTGGACCTCAAGTCACGTGGCTTGCGGTCGGTCGTTCTGTTGCCACTTGGATACCGCGATGAAAGCGGTGATTGGCTCTTGTCGCTTAAAAAGGTGCGTAAACCAGTAGAAAAGCTAATGACGCGGATCGACTAGGCTACAATTGGAGCAGGGGCGATCAATTCCGCGCATCCCCCTTGCTTTATTGGCAGAATCCCCGTATTCCCCGCCCCTGTCGACAAGGTGAAAACACTGCGATCACAGGGATACGAGCAGGGTCGGAGGCTCCGGCCCTCTTTGTATTGTGGTTAACCCGTTGACCAAATTGGAAAATCCAAGACCTGCGGAGACAACCGCACGGCCCGAATAACGACTTGTAAAGGAACAAATCGCATATGTGCGCTAAAGCAACCATGGAGGAATTCGAAGCCCTCCTGAACGAAAGCTTCGAAATGGACACCCCCGAAGAGGGTTCGGTTGTCAAAGGTAAGGTCATCGCCATCGAGGCCGGCCAAGCCATCATCGACGTAGGCTACAAGATGGAAGGCCGCGTCGACATTAAAGAATTCGCTAACCCCGGCGAAGCCCCTGAAATCGCAGTTGGTGACGAAGTAGAAGTCTTCCTTCGTTCCGCCGAAAACTCGCGTGGCGAAGCTGTTATCTCGCGTGAGATGGCCCGCCGCGAGGAAGCATGGGACCGTCTGGAAAAAGCATATGCCGACGACGCACGCGTCGAAGGTGCAATCTTCGGTCGCGTCAAAGGCGGCTTCACGGTCGATCTGGGCGGCGCTGTTGCGTTCCTGCCCGGCTCACAAGTTGACGTGCGCCCCGTGCGCGACGCTGGCCCACTGATGGGTCTGAAGCAGCCGTTCCAGATCCTGAAAATGGACCGTCGTCGTGGCAACATCGTTGTGTCGCGTCGTGCAATTCTGGAAGAATCGCGTGCCGAACAGCGTGCTGAAGTCATCGGTAATCTGACCGAGGGCCAAGCGGTTGACGGCGTCGTCAAGAACATCACCGAATACGGTGCGTTTGTTGACCTTGGCGGTGTTGACGGTCTGCTGCACGTTACCGACATGGCATGGCGCCGTGTGAACCATCCTTCGGAAATCCTGACGATCGGCGAAACCATCAAGGTTCAGGTCATCAAGATCAACAAGGAAACCCACCGCATCTCGCTTGGTATGAAGCAGCTGCAAGACGATCCGTGGGATCTGGTTGCTGGCAAATACCCGCTGGAAACAGTGCACACTGGTCGCGTGACCAACATCACCGACTACGGTGCGTTTGTAGAGCTTGAGCCGGGCGTCGAAGGTCTGGTGCACGTGTCTGAAATGTCGTGGACCAAGAAGAACGTTCACCCCGGCAAGATCGTTTCGACAAGCCAAGAAGTCGAAGTCATGGTGCTGGAAATCGATCAGGCGAAACGCCGTGTGTCGCTTGGCCTCAAGCAGACCATGCGCAACCCGTGGGAAGTGTTTGCAGAAACACACCCCGAGGGCACCGAGGTCGAAGGCGAAGTCAAGAACATCACCGAATTCGGCCTGTTCATTGGCCTCGACGGCGAAATCGACGGCATGGTTCACCTGTCCGACATCTCTTGGGACCAGCGTGGCGAAGAAGCCATCCAGGACTTCAAGAAGGGCGACATCGTCAAAGCTGTTGTCTCGGAAGTTGATACCGACAAAGAGCGTATCTCGCTGTCGATCAAAGCCCTGGACGGTGACCCCTTCGCAGACGCCATTGGCGGCGTGAAGCGCGGTTCGATCATCACTGTTGAAGTGACCTCGATCGAAGAAGGCGGCATCGAAGTCGAGTATGAAGGCATGAAATCCTTCATCCGTCGTTCGGACCTGTCGCGCGACCGTGCCGAGCAGCGCCCCGAGCGTTTCCAGGTTGGTGACAAGATGGACGTCCGCGTGACCAACGTGGACAGCAAATCGCGCCGTCTGGGCCTGTCGATCAAAGCACGCGAGATTGCCGAAGAAAAAGAAGCCGTTGCACAATACGGTTCCTCGGACTCGGGCGCCTCGTTGGGCGACATTCTGGGTGCAGCGCTGAAGCAAGACGACTAAGCTTTATCCACACAAGACAACAAGCGGCCTCGTGCGATGCACGGGGCCGTTTTTCTGTCTGCAGCGTGACGAATCACGCTGCCTTTGCGGCCACTGTTTTCGAAGGGTTGTTCAGCTCTGCCCCATTTCTTGGCCCACGAAGGTCGGAAAAACAGACCGAAATTGGACGTTTTGCGCCGATTTTTTTCCTCGTCTGCTGCAAAGCTTGTATCTCGATCGTGTGTTTGCTCCTATAGTTGGACGGAATAAGGATGCAAAATCCATTACATAGACCAATTTGGGGGGACCAAGATGATCCGGTCGGAACTGATCCAGAAGATCGCGGATGAAAACCCACACCTCTATCAGCGCGACGTCGAACGCATCGTCAACACCATCTTCGATGAGATCATCGAGGCCATGGCCCGCGGAGATCGGGTCGAACTGCGCGGCTTTGGCGCATTTTCCGTCAAGAAAAGGGATGCTCGTATCGGGCGTAATCCCCGGACGGGCGAGTCGGTTGAAGTTGAAGAAAAACACGTGCCGTTCTTCAAGACGGGCAAGCTTTTGCGGGACCGTCTTAACGGCAAGTAAGAGGTAGTCATGCGCTATATCCGTTACACCTTCTTGGCGGTCCTTGCGATCGCCCTGATGACCGTCGCCTTCGCAAACCGCGACACAGTAACATTGAACCTGCTGCCGCAGGAGCTTTCGGGGTTCTTGGGGTGGAGCTGGTCGATGACCCTTCCGCTGTTCGTCGTGATCTTCGCTGGCGTCATTGCCGGCGTTCTGATCGGCTTCATTTGGGAATGGTTCCGCGAACACAAGATCCGCGCCGAAGGTGCGCGCCATCGCCGCGAACGCGATCAGCTAGCCCGCGAAGTCAAAACCCTGCGCGAGCCAAAAGCCCGCACCGGGGATGATGTGCTGGCCCTGATCGACGACGCCAGCTGACTTTTCATGAGCGCAGTCGTGAAAATCTGTGGGCTGACGGAGCCTCGCCATGTTGTGGCTGCGGCTGCGGCGGGAGCGCGCTATCTGGGGTTCGTTTTCTTTCCCAAAAGCCCTCGAAATATCAGCGTGGCCGACGCGGCGCGTCTGCTGGAAGATGTGCCCATCGGCGTGGCTAAAGTTGCGCTGACGGTGAACGCCGATGACGCGTTGCTTGACCGGATCGTCGGTGAAACGACGGTGGACATGCTTCAGCTGCACGGTTCAGAAAGTCCCGAGCGGGTCGCGCAAGTGAAAGCCCGCTTCGGCCTGCCGGTTATGAAAGCCATTGGCATCGCCGGACCCGAAGATGTCGGGCAGATAGAGCTTTATGCCGGGGTGGCGGATCAATTGTTGATCGACGCCAAGGCCCCGAAAAGTGCGGACCTTCCCGGCGGCAACGGCATCAGCTTTGACTGGCGGCTGGTGCAGCGTAAATACTGGCCTTGCCCGTGGATGTTGGCTGGCGGGCTGACCCCGGAAAACGTTGCAGAGGCTGTCCGTTTGACAGGCGCAAAGCAAGTAGATGTTTCGTCAGGGGTTGAATCTGCGCCGGGGATCAAGGATGAGAAGTTGATCGCGGCGTTCTGTGCCGCTGCACATGCTGCCGCATAGGGGGAGTGAGCCCATGGCCGACGAACTTTTCAACAGCTTCATGAATGGCCCCAATGAAAAGGGCCGCTTTGGCGACTTTGGGGGACGGTTCGTGTCCGAAACGCTGATGCCGTTGATCCTTGATCTGGAAGCCGAATATGAGCACGCCAAGACCGACGACAGCTTCTGGGCCGAGATGGACCACCTCTGGACCCACTATGTCGGCCGCCCCAGTCCGCTCTATTTCGCTGAGGGTTTGACCCGGCATCTGGGTGGCGCAAAAGTGTATATGAAACGCGACGAGCTGAACCACACAGGCGCGCACAAGATCAACAATGTGCTGGGTCAGATCCTTCTGGCCCGTCGCATGGGCAAGACGCGGATTATTGCAGAAACGGGCGCAGGGCAGCATGGCGTCGCCACCGCAACCGTGTGTGCCAAATTTGGCTTGAAGTGCATCGTCTATATGGGTGCCCATGACGTTCAGCGACAAGCGCCGAATGTGTTCCGCATGCGCCTTCTCGGGGCCGAGGTGATCCCCGTCAGTTCGGGCCGCGGCACGCTGAAAGACGCGATGAACGACGCGCTGCGTGACTGGGTGACCAATGTGGCTGACACGTTTTATTGCATCGGCACCGCCGCTGGACCGCACCCCTATCCGGCCATGGTGCGCGATTTTCAGTCGATCATTGGAAAAGAAGCCAAAGCGCAGATGCAAGCTGCCGAAGGTCGCCTGCCTGATACGCTCATTGCCGCGATCGGTGGGGGGTCGAACGCAATCGGCCTGTTCCACCCGTTTCTGGACGACAAAACCGTTCGCATCATCGGCGTCGAGGCCGGCGGCAAAGGTGTGAACGAAAAGATGGAGCATTGCGCGTCCTTGACAGGCGGGCGTCCGGGCGTTCTGCACGGCAACCGCACGTTCCTGTTGCAAGATGATGACGGGCAAATCCTTGATGGCTATTCGATCTCGGCCGGATTGGATTATCCGGGTATCGGCCCAGAACACTCCTGGCTCCACGAAATCGGTCGGGCGGAATATGTCGCGATCACCGACAAAGAGGCGCTAGAGGCCTTCCAGTTGTGCTGCCAGACCGAAGGGATCATTCCCGCGCTGGAACCCAGCCACGCGCTGGCGCATGTGATGAAGATCGCCCCGGATCTGCCGAACGACCACATCATCTGCATGAACATGTGTGGGCGCGGCGACAAGGATATCTATACGGTCGCCAAGTATCTTGGCTTTGACATGTCGGACACCGAGGGTCGCGACGCGGACTGAGCCTGCTTAGTCCATCGCTGCCGCAATAGCGCGAAACATGTCGATATTGGCGGCGTGGACGCCGTCTTGACGAAAGCCCCGGTCGGCGCTGTTCACCGCGATCACCACGCCGTTGTCGCGGTCTATATAGATATACTGGCCGTATATTCCGCGCCCAAAGTATTCGCCTGCGGGCGCATCTGGCGCGATCCACCACTGGTATCCATATTGCTCGGCACCTGGCGCGGTCGCCGCAGAGGGGCGCGTTGACTGCGTGACCCAATCGGCAGGAACGATCTGGGTGTCATTCCATTCTCCGCTGCGCCGAAACATCTCTCCGAACCGGGCATAGTCACGGGTTGGCAGGTTCAGACCGCCCAGAACAAAGGCAACGCCGCCGCCATCAGTGATATAGACCGGGTCAGCTTCGAACCCCATCGGTTGCACCAAGTATTTCTGCATCAGATCGGGAATGGACTGCCCGGTCGCCCCTCGGAGCACCATTCCGATGATATGCGTGTCGATAGACACATATTGCCATGTCGCACCCGGGGGGGCGAAAGTTTCGCTTAGCCCGGCGGCGAACGCATCCATTGACTGGCCAAGCGCCAGAACCCGCCCCATGCGGTTGATGTCAGAATTAAAGTCCAGATAGTCTTCGTTAAACACCACGCCCGAGGACATGTTCAAGACATTGCGGATCGTCGCGCCTTCGTAGGCGCTGCCTTTCAGGGCCGGTGCATAGTTTTCGACGGGGTCATCAAGCGACGCAATCGCGCCCTGTTCCAAAACGATCCCGGTCAACGCCGACAAGAAGCTTTTCGCGACAGACCAGCTGATGCGGCGGTCATCGGGCGACGTATCAAGATAATAGCTTTCATGGCGCAGGGTTCCATCCTTCAACACCACCAAACCCGTGACAGCGCGGTCCTTGATCCAACCCTCTGTGCCCGCAGGTAGGACAAGTGGATCACCGGCAGGTAAGGGCGACACCTTCCCGCCGTCGCGCGCCATCGTAACGGTCAGAAAGGCCTGATCCATGTGCGAGAAGTTATGAACAATTTTCTCTTCTGAAAACAAAGAGTTCACGGTCAGCAACCTGCCGATTTCCTCCCGCTTCCAGAAGGCTGCGGCACCGACCAAAAGAGCGATGAACAGCGCAACCTGTAGCAGGCGCTTGAAAAACCGACGCATGTGACCTCCTGTTAGTTCAGGGTTAGGGTGCCGTCCAATCCACCCAACGTCCATGAAAATCGACGCGACCAAGCGTCAACTTCTGTCCCTCTGGCCATATCATCAGAGTGATTGCAGCCCCTGCGCCGCGTCGTTCGTCGGCTTCCATCGAAAGATGGGCGACCGGTCCGTGCTGTGACGCGGCTTTGATGGCCGCCGCGCAGCGCGCTTGCGTTTCGGGCGGAAAATACTGCCACGCGATCGTATGATAAACGAGCGTCAGGTGATCAGGTGCCGTGTGGCGCAACTGGGCCTCAAGCCATGGGGCTGCGTCACCGGCGTCAACTTCTGCGTCCAGTATCGCGATGGCGGCGCGGGTGCGGGCAAGCCGCTCTGGTTGGTCTGCCCAAAGATACGAGATCAGCCGAAGCGCATCATCGGGGTCATGCGCATTCATCGGCATCAGATCAACACCCCGCCGCCGCGTGATTTGCGGGCATGGCCCGGAAGGCGCATCACCGCGCCATTCAGGTGACAACGTCACAGCCGCGGTGTTTGGGCCAAGGCGCCCGTCGGGCAGATCAAGTGCAAACTGATCCCACATCAGGTTCAAGCCGGCGCTCGCCCCCAGTTCATACATATGTATCGGAAGCCCAAACCGCCCCGCCAAAAGATGCCCGGCCGCAATCAGAATCGCGGCGCGACGCACCTCGTTGGTTTGTGGCGGATTGTCCAGCCAGCGGTCCAGAAGCGCGGCGTGATCGGTCAACGCCACTTGAATCGCAGCCCAAAGGCTGGCGTCGTCGGGTGAAGGGTTCGGCGGATAGACCGCTTGCAACGCGGGGCAGGCGTCGATCAAGACCAGTGCGTGTAGCCCGGCCAAAAGGCGCAGCGGCACCGAATGCCCACGCGGTCCGATGTCACCCGACCAGTCAAACATCCGATCTGTCAGTGGCGTGCCGGGCTGGATGTTATCTGCCAGCAGGTCCAGCACGCGCGCGGTGAAAGGCGAGTCAAGATGCCTGTTGCTGCCCGCCTGGTGACGCAGCGCGTCACGTAGGCTCATGAAAACTTGTCCATCAGGCGTTGTAGTGGGCTGCGGGTTTCCTTGGGTTCGGCGTCCGCTTTTTGCTCGGAAGGCGACGCCGGTGCGGGATTGGCTTTGACGGCTTCGGTTTTCGGTTGCGACGTGGAAGAACGCGGCGGATTGATCCGCCGCCCGATGGCGTTCATGAACTTGCCACTGTCCCCTTCGACAAGATCCACCGCCCCGTCGGCACAGCCGCGCAACACGTCATCCAGCCAGCCTTCATCCGCCTTGGCGAAATCGCGCAGAACATAGGACGAGACCGCATTCTTGTTCCCCGGATGCCCGATGCCCATCCGCACGCGGGTATAGTCCGGCCCGATATGAGCGTGGATCGAGCGCAGACCGTTATGCCCGGCGTGCCCGCCGCCCTGCTTCACGCGCACCTTGCCGGGGGCCAGATCCAGTTCGTCATGGAATACGATAACGTCGTCAGAAGTCAGTTTGTAAAACCGCATCGCTTCGCCGACGGACTGGCCCGACAGGTTCATGAACGTCTCGGGTTTAAGCAACAGCACCTTCTGATTGCCAAGCAGACCCTCTGAAAAGGCGCCCTGAAATTTACCCCGCCAAGGCGCAAACCCGTGGTCATCCGCTATCCGGTCCAGCGCCATGAAACCAATATTGTGGCGATTCCCGGCGTATTTCGGGCCGGGGTTTCCAAGTCCCACAAAGATTTTCATCGGCAGGCCTTTCTACTGGACATTTCGACGGAACCCCGGACATTCTGGGGTCCGAACAAAATAGAGGTCCCCTTAACAGGTTGCAATCATTGCATCGCACGCCAGCAGAAGGAGGCTATTTTTGCCCCGGTTTCACATAGACGGAATAACTTTGCAGATCCCTCAACGCTGCCTCAACCCTGCAATTGAAGACGCGATTGGGCAGGGGCATTATGAAGGTAAGGAGTTGGCAGGGATAAAGCGGCACCTCAAGCCCGAAGACCGTGTGTTGGATCTGGGCGGGGGGGCCGGCTATCTAGCCGTGCAGGCTGCAAAGATTGTGGGTGCAGGCAATGTAACCACCGTCGAAGCCAACCCCGATATGGTGCGTTCAATTGGTCGAACCCTGGCGTTGAACGATGCGCTTGACCTAAGGGTGCTGCATGGGGCTGTCGTGGCGGACAGTTACAAGCAGGACACTGTCACCTTCGAAGCGAAGGCGGCATTTTGGGCGTCGTCCATCTCCAATGGTGCACCAGGTCAGAAATCAAAACTGGTGTCGGTTCCGGCCCTGAAACTGAGCGATCTGTTCGAGGCCTTCGACCCGAGCTTTGTCGTGATGGATGTCGAGGGCGCAGAGGTCGAACTGGCGCAACAAAGCTGGGCCAAGTCCGTGCGGTTTGTGATCATGGAAATCCATCCGCAGCTGTATGGTCCGCCTGATATTCAGCAAATTTTCGATGGAATGTCGCGGGCGGGGTTTACCTATATGCCGTGGGGGTCTCGCGGAAATGTTGTTGTCTTTCAGAGAGTTGCATCAGATTGAGTCACAAAAAAGCGGACCCCAAGGGGCCCGCTTACCAATCATCCAATCGGACGATCTTATTCTTCAGACTTCATTTCAGTCGCTTCGACTTCGTCTGCTGCGACCTCTTCAATCTCTTCTTCTTCGTCCTCATCAGCAGACCGCAGCGAGCTGGGCGCCGAAATGTTGGCGATTACGAAGTCACGATCAACGGTGACTTTCGCGCCTTTGGGAAGATCGACATCCGAGATGTGAATGACGTCGCCGACTTCGCGGCCCGTGAGGTCGACAACGATCTGATCGGGAATTTCACCCGCCATGACATTCAGTTCGACTTCCGGGCGCACAACGGTAAGAACGCCGCCTTTTTTCAAGCCAGGCGCTTCTTCTTCGTTGGTGAACTCAACGTGAATGAACAGGCTGATCCGCGTGTTGCGGTGCAGACGCATAAGGTCAAGGTGTGTCGGAAGGTCCTTTACCACGTCACGTTGAACGTTCCGGCAGATGACGCGGAAATCATCTGTGCCCTCAACCTTCAGGTTCCAAAGGGTCGAAAGGAAGCGGCCAGCTTTCAGCTTCTTCAGCAGCTCGTTGAAGGGGATGTTGATCGGCATCGGATCTACACCGCCACCATACACGATACCCGGTACCAAGCCTTCGCGGCGAGCTTGACGAGCGGCCCCCTTGCCTGTCCCCGTCCGTACCGTGGCGACTAGATCAGGAATCTGTTTTGCCATGGAAATTCTCCAGTTTGTTTGAGCGGGATTCCTCCAAGGGTGTAAGTCCCGCGGTTGAAGCCGTGCCTATAGACCGGCATTCCCCAAAAGGAAAGCGATTTCTCGGCTCTTCAGTTTGATGACGCGCTTTGTTCCAGGGCCTTTGCGACCCTGACCCGCCGTTCCAGTGCGGCCCTGTCCTTCAAGGCCTCGGTGGCGCTGCGGCGTCCGAATGCAACGCGGGCTTGTGCAAGGTAGGATTCGCGGTCGGCGCGAGCGCGGGCCAACGAAATGTTCAGTTGCATAATCTGCATCTCTGCCCACCGCTGCCACTTGTCGAAATACCCGCTGGACATTGCGATTGGCACGTCGCCTGGCGAACCACCTTTGGGGAGGTCGAAAAGGCGGCGTCGCAGATCCGAAATCTGCGCCTCCAGCGACTGTATCTTTTGATTGTGACGCGCAAGATCTGACATGGCCAGATCATATTTCATCGCCGAAAGCTGGTGCAGTTTTGATAGCTGATCAGTCATTCGCACCCCCGAAAGAGCGTCGCGCGCGGCTGCGCATTTTTTCGGCGAACCGGATAGCTGCGGCAACGGCCTGATACTGGTCTGGCGGGATTTGTTCGCCGATCTCTACGGTGGCATGCAGCGCGCGCGCGGTGGGTGGATCACGGTGGATGGGAATTCCGTGCTCTGCCGCGACTTCGCGGATGCGGGCGGCAATTTCATCTACCCCTTTTGCGACACAGACCGGGGCTTCGCCGGGCAGTCGTGACCATTTCAGCGCCACAGCGTAGTGGGTCGGGTTTACAACGATGACATCTGCCTCGGGCACCTCTGCCAGCATCTGGTTCATCGCAATATCATACCCCTTTTGCCGGCGCTGGTGCTTCATATGGGGGTCACCTTCGTTTTGCTTTATTTCGTCCATCAGCTCTTTGTGGGACATGCGGTTTTTGCGGGTATGTTCCTGCTGCTGCCACATGAAATCAATTCCACCGATGATCATTGCGATCAGCAGCACCAAACTGAAGAACGCGACACAAAGTTTGAGCAGCACGACGGTTGCCATCCCTGCGCTAAGCGACAACGTGGCCAGCATCTGAGGCAGCTTCACCCAAATGAAAACGCCCAGCACCACGGTGTAGATGGTGAGTTTGACGAAGCTCTTGAAAAATTCGAACAAACCGGATCGACCGAATTTGTTCTTCGCGTTGGAAAGCAATGACAGCCGGTTGAGCTTGGGCTGAACCTTCTCAGGCGCGACAACGAAGCTGCGCGTCGCAATTGACAGGACCAATACGGCAATGGCAGGCGCAATGAACCAAGGCGCCATTTGGCCACCAACGCCCAGCAGCAACGCGGCGGACAGGTCGCTCCCACCCCCTCGGAACACGTCGCTTGCAAGCGTGTCAGCGCGCGCCAGCATGCCTGCCAAAAGCGCGCCCACACCTTTCAACGACGCCGCGCCAATGCTCATCGCCAGTAGGAGCAGGACAAGATAAGACATGGCGGTGTTCAGATCGGATGATCGGGCAACTTCGCCACGTTTTCGCGCATCGTCCAGCTTCTTTTGTGTCGGCTCGTGTTGTTTGCTGTCGTCGTCTTCCGTGTCGGACATCACCAGCCTCCGAACGGATCAGAGAGTGCGGCCGCCAGCGCTGCGCGCCAGATGGGCAGCAGCAAAGGGGTCGTTAAGAACAAAAGGATCAAGCCCCCCGCAGTGATGGCCGGCGCCCCCACGAAGGCCACCATCAACTGGGGCATCGCGCGGTTAATGACGCCCAGGGCGACATTGTAGAGCAATGACACGATCACGAAGGGCGCGGCCAGAGTGAACGCTAAGGTGAAAGCCTGAGCAATGTGCGTGAGGCCCCAGTTCGAAAAAGCCTGTGCGGCCGGAAATACACCTGGGGGGAAGGCGCGATAGGACAGGATGAAGCCCTCGGCGATCCTGACATGCAGACCCATCATTGCCGCCAAGGCTAGCCCGGCGATCAGCAAAACATGCCCAAGCGCAGGTTGAGGGTCGGCATTCGCGCCCCCCATCAATTGTGCAAGCGACGTGGACTGTGCTGCAATACTGCCTGCGATCTGAAGGCTCATGATCACAAGTCGCAAGACCAACCCAAATGCCAGCCCGATAATAGGTTCCGAGGCGAGCAACAGCATCTGGGCTTGGGGCTCGATCGTGACGCCGATGTCGGATGCGACTGCCGGGGCGACGATCAGGCTGAAGGCAAGAGCAAGGCCCAACCGCACGCGCGGTGGCACCGATCTTTCACCGAAGACAGGCAACAATGCCATCGCAGCACCGACCCGCAGGAACACGATGAAACCGACCACCAAAAAGCCCGAAGCCAAGTCCGAGATATATGCAAGCGCCTCAGTCACGCTGAAATCATGCCGACCAAAGAGGGGCGCGCTTCAGTTCCGATTTCCTCGAACGATAGAACGGGATTCGCAATTCCCTTTGCAGATAGAACCGTGCGCAAAAACCGGCGCCGGCGTGATGAGGTGACAACCGCTGGGTAGATACCGTTTTCGCCGGCACGTGCGATCCGGTCCGCAACCGAATTTGCCAGTTTGTTGAACTCTTCCGGTGGAAGTGCGACGTCATTGCCCCGGTCGCCGTCCAGTTGGTGGGCTTGAAATCTTTCTTCCCATTCCGGGGCCAGTTGAACCAGAGGAACGGTGCCGTCCTCTCGTTTCAGGTCGGCAATCAGCTGGAACCCAAGACGTTGCCGGACGTATTCACAGATGGCTTCTGGCGATCCGAAGACGGGCTTGGCCTCTGCTACACTTTCCAAAATGACGGGCAGGTTGCGAATTGACACGCGCTCTTCCAGAAGCAGTCTGAGCACGGAATGCAGTAGATCCAAGGGCACCTTGTCGGGGATCAGTTCCTCCAGCAAACGGCGGTTGGCCTCGGCGCGGGCGGGGTCTGAAAGATTGACAAACTCGTCCAGCAAACGCCGCAGCGACTTAAGCCCGAGCAAGCGCGGAAAGTTTCGTTTCATCACCTCAAGAAGATGCGTGGCCAATACTTCGGTCGGGGCGATGACGGCGCAGCCAGAAAGGGCTGCTTCTTCTTGGTCGTCTTCGCTTACCCAGCGGGCAGGCGCACCATAGACCGGCTCCTTCACGTCCTCTCCGGCGGGGATGTCGTCACCATCGCCAGCCAGAATAACCAATGTCTTGTCCGGAATCAGCCTGCTGCGCGCCTGTTCGATGCCTTGAATCTTGATGGCGTAGGTGCCGGGCGGAAGCATGCTGTCATCGGTCAGTCGGATTTCTGGCAGGATCAAGCCGAAAGCACCGGCGATATGGTTGCGGATGCTTGATATGCGGGCGTCTAGTCCGGTCGAAGGATCCAACACCATCGACACGAGATCGGGCGCAAATTCAACATGGATGTCGTCAAGATCCAATATATCGCCCATACTTTCCTTGCGTGGCATGGTGCTGTCATCCAACGTTTCCGCAGCGGTGTTTTCAGCCTCTTTCTTCAGAATTTGATGGCCCTTCCATGCGGCGGCTGCCAAAGCCATTGAACCCAAGATAAACGGGATGAATGGCAAGCCCGGAACCAATCCGAAAAGTGCCATCAAGACGGCCACAGTTGCCAGCGCTGATGGGTATTTGCCCAATTGCGAAAACAACGCCAGATCGGTCGAACCAGAAGTGCCCCCGCGCGCCAATAGCAGGGCTGAAGCGATTGAAATGACGACCGCCGGGATCTGAGTCACAAGCCCGTCGCCGACCGTCAGGATTGCGTAGGTTTGAAAGGCGCGGCCGATCTCCATATCGTGGACAACCACGCCGATCAGCAGCCCCATCACCAAATTCAAGGCGGTGATCAGCAAACCTGCCACCGCATCGCCTTTGACGAATTTCGAGGCCCCGTCCAGCGATCCGAAAAACGTGGTTTCAGCCTGCTCGCGTTCACGGCGAGCCTTGGCCTCGGTGTGGTCAATAGCACCCGCGGACATGTCGCTGTCGATCGCCAATTGTTTGCCGGGCATGCCATCAAGCGCGAAACGCGCACCGACTTCGGCCATGCGCGCGGCGCCTTTCGTGATTACGATGAAATTCACGATCAGCAGAACGCAGAACACCACGAGCCCCAGCAGAACGCTCCCACCCATCACAAAGCTCGCGAACCCTTCGATAACGCTTCCGGCGGCTGAAGTGCCAGTGTGACCTTGCCCGATGATCAACTTCGTAGACGATACATTCAGGGACAATCGCAACATCAGCGAAGCAAGAAGAACGGTCGGGAAGGCCGAGAAATCCAGCGGCCGCTCAATGAACAACGTTACGGTGAACATGAGAATGGCCAAGGCAAACGATGCGGCCAGACCGACATCCAAAACCCAGGCTGGCATCGGCAAGATCATCATTACGATAATGGCCATTAGTGCCAGAGCGAGCAAAATGGTCGGGTGAAAAATCTTCTGAACCAGGATCATTTCCACAACCCCTGACCGCTTCGTTCTGAAAACAGGCTTGTTGCAGCCAAGGCGCCACTGATCGGGGCAAGCGAGCCGAGTGTGGTTGAACCGGCGTTTCTTTGTAGTAACGGAAAGTCATTTTGCCGTGGAACGATGTCGCGGGCGTGGCCAGTCGGAGCCACTGGTCCTGTGCGCAACTGTCGATTATGTGCAAGCCGGATCGGGACTCCATCTTCAGCCAGAAACTGACGGCGCAGCGTTCGGAACTTCGCCTTGTAGGTTGTCGCGTGCTGTGGCGTGCGCGAGTGGTAAGCTCCAGCAGCAGCATCCCACGCCCCAAACTCTTGATGTAACTCAAGAAGGAAGCGCGCTGCATAGCGCGCATTGGGCAGGGGGTCGAACATCTCACTTATCGACGTGAAGTGTTGTCGGTGCCATTTGTAGTTGATCTGGAAGCAACCAACATCAAAGCTTTCCGCTCCACGCGACAAATGGGTTTGAACATAGCTTTCTGCCTCTTCGAAAGTGTCAAACCAAACCCCCGTTCCTTCCATATTGACCGTCCAGGGCCAGGGCTGCAGCGCGGCCGTCTGCTTGCGTCCTGTTTCGACCAGAGTGATGGTTTTCAGAACCGACACGGGAACACCGGTTTCGGCAGCCGCCAAATAAGCGGCGTCATAACAGGCTGCAGTCTGAAAAGTGCTGGCATGCGCTGCGGTTAGCTTGGCGATAAAGATGATCATTGGCATCAAGGCCAATGCAATTCTGGTCAATAATGTGCTGTGTTTGTGGTCGCCAAACAGCGAAGGAGATACTTTAAGGGCTTCGGGCATGTTGCTGCGCAATTCTTGCTGCGGATTTGATGCTCAGAATACGCATGCTCCCTTAACAAGCGGTAACCATGTCCCATCTTAGGGTGTCGGGAATTCAGCTAGCAACCGATCCAGCGTCGTCCTTGCCCCGGCACTTGCAGTTAACAAAGACTGATAGGCAGAAAGTGTGGTCGCATCAGCCAGTTGCGCATCGCTTGAACTGGCGAGCGACGCAGTGGCAGCAAGCGTTTCGTTCGGTGAGCGGCCCAATGCGGCCCAGGTACCAGATCGCCATAGCTCTGAAAGCCTTGCGTCCGGTTTCTGCAAGATCGCAAAAAGCTCTGCCGCATCCTCGTGGCGACCCAATCCAGAAAGCGAGGCCGCTCGCAATTCCAGCGCGTCCGGGCTGTCGAGACCCGCAAGATAGCCGAGTGCAACCTCAGGACGCCCTTCGGTCAAAGCTGAACGCGCGATGAGAATTCGCTCGTTTTTGTCGGGGGGCTGCTGGTCAAGCAGCACCATTTGCTTTGCCGGCTCCGCGAACCCGAGCCGAGACAGCCTTTGTGCGATTGCAAAGCGAGCGCTGTTGGTCGCATCCGTCCACCTGTCAGAAGACAAGGCAAATCGCAGGAAGACGGCATCAGAAGCCTTTTCAGTCAAGGCCTGCGCCAGCGTCGCAAGCAACTGCGCGCGCGCTTCAAAGTCGGGGCTTTCTAGTGCCTGATATGCGTCAAAAGCTTGTTCTATCCGCCCGACATGAGCAAGAGCGCGAATTTCGGCATGTGCCAGTTCGGATCCAATTTCTGTGGCGCGGTTTTCATAGGTGAGTGTCGAAAGGAGCTCCAATGTACGTTCTGGTATGCCTTCATCCGAGGCGATCAAAGTGTCGACATTGAGAAGCATAGCCTCCGCCGCTGTATCGACATCAGCATTGATTATGTTTTCAAGCTGTTGAAGGCCACGATGCTTGTCCCCTTCAAGTACTTGCAACCGCGCATTTGAGAGCGAAGGCGGGTGGAGGTCTTCAATTTGAGTGCGCTCCAATACCTGATTGATCTCATGTGCGGTCGCACGGTCTGCGCCAGAAAGGAATTTCTCGACCAGTAAAGGTCCTAAATGCGTTCGTAGATGCGTGGGTAGGGCCGAGAAAGCTCGAAGAACCCCAGAAGAATTGATTTCAGTTCCGGCACGAAGCGCGGGCTGAGCAAGCACTGCCCAAAGCGCGACCTCACCGTCACAGATTAGTTGGGGTGCCAAGAATTCAGAGTGTGATGACTCACCTTGGTCCATGATTTCGGCCATGGCACTCAAAACAGCGTGTTCAGAGATTTCGTTAGGGAAAGCAGATAGATAGGATAGGGCTTCTGCGCCCAGAGTGAGATAAATTTGGTTGCGGACAAGCCGGTTCAGGGCTGTTTCATTCAAGCGATCAAATTCGCCAAACAGCTCGGCCCTTTGAGACGAGAAATCAAGTTCTCTCCCCTCGTTTGTGGCCCAGTGCGCGATTGCAAAAGCGTCCGCGTCCAGACAACGAACGCCATTTTCTGTGACCATCGTATGCCCGAGATTGCTGTTGGCCTCTCGATCTACGGCAGTCTGAATCGCGATATGGTCGTCTGGAGTAACCAGGACTGTTTCCGGCGCGGGCACATCGGGTGGTTCAGCACTCGTAAGGCCCGGCGCGTCAGTGTCTGCAACAGGAAGGAGTTGGTCGACCGAGGTGCTGACCAAGCCTTGGGCCGCAGCGCGCGAAAGCTGAGCCAAGAGCGTGTCTTCGGTCAAGCGGTCTGTAGTTTGAACCGCAGCGGCTTCATCGGCATCTTTGGAAGGTCTTTCCGCGATCGTGTCTTTGGTGCTTGCCTCCTCGGGCTTGTCAGACGAGGTCTGCCCAATCGGCAATCCCAGCCGAACGGCACTTGGCGTAAGGCTTGCCGCTGGAGATTGCGCGAGCGCGTCACGCTTGCTGTGAGCGACCAAGGTTTCTGGATTTTTACCGCTGGGACCATCAAAGATATCAATGACATACGGGCCACTAGGCAGTCGTTCCGTTTTGGCATGGCAATCACAATCTGCGATGATCTTTAAGCTGCCGTCTTGAGCGCTGAAGACGGCAGAAATACGGGTTCTGGGAATCTTCTCAAAGACACGCTTGGTAGTGAACGTGTTGCTTGGGTCCTTCGTCGACAGGACATAGCCTTTTGGCGTTTGGTTGAACTCGGCCACGTCATTGGTGTCTGTATAGATCACCAGCCTTGAGAAATCTGCATGCTCGCCCGAGCGGACAACTATCTCGCGTGCTTCCGACAGCGTCGGCGCTAGCAGAAGAGTGGCCAAGAAAAGGCGAACCATCATAATCATGCCGCCGCTTGTTTGACCTCTTTTAACGCTTCCTCAAGGTCAGAGTAGCTGGGCCGGTGATGTCCCGGTGTGTTCTGGCGGCCCACCTCGATGCAGATGTTGACAGAATGGTTGTAGAGATTTGCCACCAGCACTTCACGGATAAGCTGGTAGAAGTGGGCATCTTCCTCGACCACTGTTTTGACCTTGGCTGAAAACGGCCCAACCAACCCATAAGCCAGAAAAACGCCAAGAAAGGTCCCGACCAGTGCCCCCCCGATCATCTTGCCAAGGATTTCGGGTGGCTGATCAATCGACCCCATTGTTTTGATCACCCCGAGAACAGCAGCGACAATGCCAAGGGCAGGCAAACCGTCTGCAACAGTCTGAAGGGCATGGCTGGAATGCAGTGCATGGTGCAGGTTTGCATCCATGCGCTTTTCCAAAACCTCCTCGACTTGATGGGGATCATCATAATTCATGGAGGCCGAACGGAGGGTGTCACAGATTAGGTTTACCGCTTCGGCGTCCTCCAAGATCTTGGGATAACGAGAAAAGATGGTGCTTTCGGATGGATTCTCAATATGCTCTTCAAGCGCCACAGCGTTTTGCCGGGCTTGTCGTATCAACTCAAACAGCAAGCACAGCAAGTCTTTGTAGTCTTCGTGTGTCCATTTGGGACCCTTGAACACCTTCCCGATGTCTTTCATTGTGTGTTTGATTGCTGCCATGTCGTTGGAAATGACAAAAGCGCCCGCCGCGGCCCCCCCGATCATGGTGAATTCGAAGGGAAGCGATTTGAGGATGATCCCCATCTTGCCGCCCGCAGCAAGGTAGCCGCCGAAAACCATAACGAAGATCAACGCAATACCGACGAAACCGATCATCTTTTACCTCTGCGCATATACGTGCTTGTTCGGGTTCAACATGACATCACTGGGTTAATAAAACGCGACCGTTGGTCAGTTCGTCGGCACATCTGTATGCCGGCCTGCCAACACAACGCTGATCGCGTAAGCGGTCTGAGGCTTCAACCCAGCCATGATCTGAGCCGCAATAGGCGCTTTCATACGCGACAGGAATCCTGCAGCAAATTCCGGCGCCATTTCCTCGAATAGAGGAATGGCCTGTTTGGGCTTCATGTTCTCATAGAGGGTCGTCAGCCCATTCAGATCATCCGCAGCAGCTGTTTTGGCAGTCGCCATCGTCGCAGCCAATTTCTGTTCAGCAACGATCAAGGCATCCATTTTACGCGCTATCTGTTCGTCGGCGACAGACAAAGCCTTCAGGCGATCTTCAAGGGCAGTCTCTCGTTTCGCAACTGCAGCTTCGCGATTTTGCAGGGCTGCCAACAGCCGTTCGATATCTGCGTCGCTCTTGCAGCTGTCATTTTCGACGGGTTCAGCTGAAGTGCCTTTCAGGATGGTGGTTACATCATCTGCCACAGCCATACCCAATGGCCCCAATCGAACCAGCCCGGAGGAGGCCAACATGATGGCCAGAAAAAGCAGTATGCGTCGGTTCGTGGATTTGCGCCGCGATGTTCTTGGCGGGCTGTCGGGGTTGTCCGGACGATTCATTCTGCAGCCTCCAGCACCCGATTGCTTGAAAACAGTGGTGGAGCGTCTTCCTGATGGTTCTGCGCCTGGCTATCGCTACTTGCGTCGTGATTTTCAGTGTGGTCGGGAATGTCATGTAGACTGGCCATCATCAGTTCCAGTTTGCGCGCAGAGCTTTCCGCGCGCTCTGTCAAGTCGCCCAGCACGGCGGCGCTTTCGCCTGCGGCCAATCGGGCTTTGTCCAGCGTTTTCGTCATGTCATCGACCTGTGCCGACAAAACCGCCACCGCACCGCCCATGCCATTTTGTAGATTGTTGAAGCGACGCAGGCGCCTGGACAGCACCAGACAATAGACAGCCGCACCAAGAGCACCGAGGCCCAAAAGAATGTCTGCGAGGATATCCATGTGTGTCCCTCCTTCTTAGTTGAGGACGAATTCCAAGATGAGCAGGTCCCGCACGCGACCTTCGCCGGTTACCAATTGAATGCGGCGCAGCATTTGCGCACGCAGCTGGATAAGAGCGGCTGGGTTTTCCAGCATCGGAAGTTCAACCGCGCGCAAATACGAATTCAGCACGTCCACCACGCGCGGCAGCACATTTTGCACGTCCGCTTCGTGACCTGGCACGACCTCTAGAGAGGCGCGGAAGCGCAAGTGGCGCGTGGCACCTGACTTTCCCAATGAAACGACAAGCGGTTCCATTTCGACGAATGCGACCGGCGGAAGATCGGTCAATTGCGGATCTTCCGTATGCGCATCTTCTTGGCTGGAGGCGCTGCCAACGACCCCAGTGTAGGCCGCAAAAAACCCGCCACCGCCAAGGAGAAGGGCCAACACCAACCCAATAAGAAGCCCCTTCTTGGAAGATTTTTTAGGTGCTTCGTCTGCGGTGTCTTCTTTGGTTTCCGGTTCTGCCATGAGTGCATCCAAGTTTCTTGTCTCGAATCGTTATAAACCTCTGGGCACTAACCAATTGTTAAGGGCGATTGACGATAACGGCATTCAGTGACGGGGGCAGAAGCCCGCTCGTGAAAGGAGTTACGTCTTGCAGCAGATCACTTCGGTTTGGACCGCCCTGGACATGAAAAAACGCGTGATCGTCGTGTTGGCCACGCTTGCGATGTTCGCTGCGGTGATTGGTTTGTCCCGTATGGCGACGAACCCGCGGATGACACTGCTGTATGCCGGTCTGGAAAATGGGGCCGCGGGTGATGTCGTCAACGCACTTGAAGCACGCGGCGTTGCCTATGAAATCCGCGGTGGCTCGATCTTGGTCGACGATTCCGCACGCGACAGCCTGCGTATGACGTTGGCCAGCGAAGGTCTGCCCGCAAATAGCGGTCAAGGCTACGAATTGCTTGACGGATTAAGCGGGTTTGGAACGACATCGCAGATGTTCGATGCCGCCTATTGGCGCGCCAAGGAAGGCGAACTGGCACGCACAATCGTCGCAAGCCCACTCATTCAGAATGCCCGCGTGCATATCGGAAATGTCTCCTCCCAACAGTTTCGTCAGCGCAACGAACCCTCAGCCTCGGTTACCGCGACCACGTCCAGCGGCACCTTGGCACCTGCGCAGGTCAAGGCGCTGAAATTCCTTGTCGCGTCGGCTGTGCCGGGGCTGTCGCCTGATCGGGTGTCGATTATCGACAGTCGCGGTGGGCTGTTGGGCAGTGGTGATGAAACCGAAAATCTTTCTGGGGCGGCCTCTGATCGGGCGGCCCAATTGAAGCGCAATGTCGAACGATTGATCGAGGCGCGAGTCGGGTTCGGAAATGCCGTCGTCGAGCTGAACCTGGAGACTGCGACAGAGCAGGAATCCATTTTGGAACGCCGCTTTGATCCCGAAAGCCGCGTCGCTATCTCGACGGACACACAAGAGACATCGAACACAGCCAAGGACAGCGCGAACGCCGGCGTTACCGTGGCTTCGAACCTGCCGGAAGGCGACGCAGCGGGTGGTGGAAATTCGTCATCGAACACGTCAGAAAGCCGCGAGCGTATTAACTACGAGGTCTCTGAAACTACACGAGAAGTTGTGAAATCACCAGGTGCGGTGAAACGGCTGACGGTGGCAGTATTGGTTGACGGCTTAAAAACGACCGACGCTGACGGCAATGAAGTCTGGGAGCCGCGAACCGCCGACGAGTTGGAAAGTTTGCGCGATCTGGTGGCCGGGGCGGTTGGTTTTGACGAAGGGCGCGGCGATCAAATTACAATCAAGACAATGCGGTTCGAAGCGATCGTCGCCGATGGGACGGCGCCATCGGCCGGACTTCTGGCGGGGCTTGACCTTGATGTAACCTCGTTGGTGCAGATGGCCTTCTTGGCGGTTGTGAGCCTCGTTCTTGGCTTGTTCGTTCTGCGTCCTATCTTTGCAGCGCAAGGAAAAATCGATCAGGGGGCGACGGGCGCTGCTGCGTTGCCGGGACTGCCTCAAGACCGCGCTAATACCTCTATGCTGCCCGCAACCCAAGAGATCGCGCCACTGCCAGCTTTTACTGGCGAGATCGACGATGGTGACTTTGCACCCCCCGAAATGGCAGTCGTGTCGGATATTGATTTCGGCGACGATGACACTGGTTCGGATGACCCTGTTCAGCGACTTCGAAACCTGATTGCCGAGCGTCAGTCCGAAACGGTCGAGATTCTGCGCGGTTGGATGGAAGATGATGAAGAGGTGGCGCGATGAGCGCGCGCGTGTTCTTGGAGGAATTCGGCGCTGTAGATGCGCGTGTTTCAAGTGATCTGCGGGGCAACGAACACTCATCAGATACAGATCAAACGGCAGCTGATCTGGAGAGCAAACGCCTGGAAGGCTATGCCGCGGGCTATCAGGCGGGCTGGGATGACGCATCGAAAGCCAATACCGACGAAAAAGAACGCGTTGAAGCCGAGTTCGCACGCAACCTTCAAGATCTAGGGTTCACTTTTCAGGAAGCACGAAGTCACGTCCTTGGAACACTGGAGCCGTTGCTGACTGCGATGGTGGAAACGGTTCTTCCAAAAGCCATTCAAGAAGCATTGGGGCAGGTGATCAACGAAGAGCTGATCCCGATGGCGGAGCAAGCCGCCGATTCACCTATCCAAGTCTTGGTTTCACCCGCCAGCCGTGGGGCTTTGGATCACCTGATGCAGCACCCAAATGCGGTTCCATTTGAAATCGTGGAAGAAAGCACATTGCCCGAGGGTCAGGTCTACCTTCGTTCGCCGACGGCTGAGCGGCGGATAGACCTGAGTTCGGCGCTCGACCGTATCAAAGATGCCGTCGAAGCAGTTTATGACATCAACGAGAAGGCATTCAACTATGGCTGAACCCGCACCTGAAACCGATGCTCAAGGCGCAAAAAGCCCGTTCGTCAAAGTTCCGATCGAAGTCACGATTTCGGTCGGATGCGCACGCCCGACAGTGCAAGAGCTTTTGCAGCTGGCACAGGATTCCGTCCTGCCTTTGGACAAGAAGATCGACGATCCTGTTGAGCTTTATGTCGGCGGGCAGCTTATCGCACGCGGCGAACTGGAAGAGCTGACCGGAGACTCGCAAGGCCAACTCGCCGTTCGTTTGACCGAAGTTGCAGACCTCAAATCCGGATTGTGAAGCAAAGGTTGTTCCTCATGGCACCGCTCTTTCTTCGCGCTGTAGTGCTCGCGGTCCTGCTTGGGATCGGCGCCTCCGGTCAGGCCAGTGCGCAGGACATCTCCATCTCGCTCGGGGATGATGGGTCGCTGGCGACGCGAACAATCCAGATTTTCGTTCTGCTCACGGTGCTTAGCCTTGTGCCGGGGTTGGCCATCATGGTCACCTGCTTCCCCTTTCTCGTCACGGTTCTGTCTATTCTCAGACAGGCGATCGGCCTACAGCAGTCGCCGCCAAACATGTTGATCATCAGCCTTGCGCTGTTCTTGACCTATTTTATTATGGAACCCGTCTTCGTTGAGGCCTGGACCCAGGGTGGCCAGCCGTTTTCCGAAGGCAAGCTGGAAATCGAACCAGCGTTTCTGGCCGCGATCGAACCCTTCCGCCTCTTCATGGCAGACCGGATCGACCCGGAAACCTTCGAACATCTTGCAACCCTTCGTGAGCAAACAGCGGGCGTAACTGTCGGTGCTGATGCGCCAATGTCTTTGCTGGTGCCGTCTTTCTTGCTGTCAGAAGTCGAGCGCGCCTTTCAGATCGGTTTTCTTGTGTTTCTTCCGTTTCTGGTCATCGACCTTGTGGTCGCGGCCATTCTGATGTCGATGGGCATGATGATGGTGCCGCCCGCGATTGTGTCGCTGCCCTTCAAGCTGGCGTTCTTTGTTGTTGCGGATGGTTGGACGCTGATTTCAGGCGCCTTGGTCCGCAGCTATTTCTAGCAACGAGGGTTGGCGATGCCCAAACGCGACCCAACTGGTTCCGGGTCGGGCTATTCCCAGTCGCCTGAGAACCCTTTTGGCACGTGTAGAATTGAACGATCCACGGTCGAGATGTCGGTGTGACCGCAGAACGCCATCGAAATATCCAACTCTTTGTGGATCACCTCCAACGCCTTGGTGACACCCTCTTCCCCCATCGCGCCCAGGCCATAGGTGAATGCGCGGCCGATATAGGTGCCCTTGGCGCCCATCGCGACCGCTTTCAGAACGTCCTGCCCTGACCGGATGCCACTGTCCAGATGGACCTCGACCTTGTCACCGACGGCGTCAAGCACAGCGGGCAATGCGCGGATGGAACTGAGCGCGCCATCAAGCTGGCGCCCGCCATGGTTGCTCACAATGATCGCATCTGCACCGGCGTTCACCGCCTCGATCGCGTCTGCTGGCTCGATGATCCCCTTGATGATCATCGGACCGCCCCACATCTTTTTGAACTGTCGAATGCGGTCCCAATCCAGTGACGGATCGAAAGCCTGCGCGGTCCATGTGTGAAGCGATGAGGGGTCTTCGACCCCTTGTGCGTGACCGACAATGTTGCCGAAGAACCGTCGCTTGGTGCCCAGCATTCCCAAGCCCCACTGGACCTTGGTCATCATGTTCGCGACCGATTTTGCGGTCAATTTGGGCGGGGCAGACAAGCCGTTCTTCAAGTCCTTGTGGCGCTGCCCCAGAACCTGAAGATCAACGGTGATGACAATGGCCGTGCAATTCGCGGCGCGGGCCCGGTCAAACAGCCGCTGCATAAAGTCGTCATCTTTCAAGGTGTAGACCTGAAACCAGAACGGCGCAGAGGTGTTTTCGGCCACGTCCTCAATCGAGCAGATCGACATGGTGGACAACGTGAAGGGCACGCCGAACTTTTCGGCCGCTCGTGCCGCCTTGATCTCACCATCTGCGCATTGCATCCCGGTCAACCCGACGGGCGCAAGCGCGACGGGCATGGCCACATCTTGCCCGATCATCTTGGTCTGGGTGGAGCGGTTGTCCATATCCACCGCGACCCGCTGTCGAAAATAAAGCTTTTCGAAATCCGAAGTGTTTTCGCGAAACGTCTGCTCGGACCAACTGCCGCTTTCCGCATAATCGTAAAACATCTTTGGCACCCGCCGCTGGTAGATGCGGCGCAGGTCTTCGATTTCGGTGATGACGGGCATTTCAGCCTCCTGAAAAATTGGTAAAGAAAACTTACCAGCAGTTCTTTTGCTTGGCAATGGACCTTTGGCGCGGCCTAACTGGATCGAAAATTCCACGCACAGGGGCGACGCCGTAGGGACAAAAGCCTTAACAACGCGAATCACCCGTGGTAGTTTGCAAAAAACAAAAAGAAAAATGGCAGGTATCAGGCATGAAGACGGGCTATCGTGGCACGTTTGTCATTTCATGGGCGCAGACAGAAGTAGATGGTTTGCCGGGCGCACCGGTGGCCTCTCTTGGTGTCGGGGCAAGCTGGCGCTGGACGGGGAAACCGTTGCGCGTTGATGGGCCTCGTGAAGTTCTGGACCTTGAGGCTACTAGCGATGAAGAGGATCTGCGTCGTCGAGCGGCGTATGTGGTGCAGAACCTGGTCGGGGCCGCGATGGACCCGGCCCAACCCATTGAGGCGCATGAGGTTGACAGCACACGGTTGAACATGGGCTTCGAAGTCACCGACGGTCACGCCAGCTATATAGCGTCATTGATTGATGCGAAAAGCAGGCAGCCCTTGTTGATGTTCGTCGGTGACATGCCACCACCCGGCACCGAGCTATGGGTGGTGCGCGCATCAATGGAACCTAGCTATGTCAACCGGTTGAGCGACCAGCCGACAGGGGTTATCTGTTTCACGCCGGGAACCCGGTTGCGGACCGCCGACGGTGAAGCGCTGGTCGAGCACCTGTCCGAAGGCGACATCGTTCAAACACGCGACAACGGCGCACAGAAAGTGTTGTGGGTCGGACGGCGCCGAATTTCTGGCGCGCGCCTGTTTGCCATGCCCGAACTGCGGCCAATCCGACTGCGCGCCGGCGCGATTTGCTCGGGCCAACCCGATGAGGATCTTCTCGTTTCGCCAGAGCACCAGCTTTTGATCACCGGTGCGCGTGCGCGAGACCTGTTCAACGAAGACGAGGTTTTGGTGTCCGCCCGTGATCTGGTGGATGAACGTCGCGTGGTGGTCGATCGCCTGGCAAAAGAGGTTGTTTATTGCCACGTGCTTTTGGAACACCACGAAGTCGTCTGGGCCAATGGCGTGCCGACCGAAAGCTTTCACCCGGCCAATACCGATCTTGAAATGCTCGACGCGGGCCAACGCGCCCGGTTGCTCGAGATTTTTCCGCTTCTTGACTACGACCCCATGGCCTACGGCGCTTTTGCGCGACGTAGTCTGAACAAGGGCGAAACGGCAATTCTGCGCGGTCACGTGGCATAAGTTCTGCCGGGGGCGTTGACTCCCTCACTCATGGCGTTATAAGCCCTCAATCCGGTCCCGCGAGGGGCCGGTTTTCATTGGTGTTGGTGGCCCCTGCGAAGGGATGCCTGTCGGGCTTCGGCCAAAGGACAACGCCCTTCGATATCTTTATGAAGGAGACCAGCCGTGACCAAACGCACGTCTGCCAAGTACAAAATTGATCGCCGCATGGGCGAAAACATCTGGGGTCGCCCGAAATCGCCGGTAAACCGTCGCGAATACGGCCCCGGCCAACACGGCCAGCGTCGTAAGGGCAAACTGTCGGATTTCGGTCTGCAGCTGCGCGCCAAGCAGAAGCTGAAAGGCTACTACGGCGACCTGACCGAAAAACAATTCCGCCGCATCTATGGTGAAGCCGAGCGTGTCAAAGGCGACACCGGTGAAAACCTGATTGGTCTGCTGGAACGCCGCCTTGACGCTGTTGTCTACCGCGCCAAATTTGTGCCGACCGTGTTTGCAGCCCGTCAGTTCGTCAACCACGGCCACGTGCGTGTGAACGGCAAAAAAGTGAACATCCCGTCCTATCGCGTGCAAGAAGGCGACGTGATCGAAGTGCGTGATCGTTCGAAGCAAATGGCATCCATTCTGGAAGCGGTTCAACTGCCCGAGCGTGACGTGCCGGACTATATGGACGTTGACCATTCGAAGCTGACCGCCACTTTCACCCGGACTCCCGGCCTGTCGGATGTGCCGTATCCGGTTGTGATGGAACCGAACCTGGTCGTCGAATTCTACGCGAAAAACTAAGCTAGTCTTACAACATCGCAGTGTTTTGGAACCCGCCCAGGATCTGGGCGGGTTTCTTTTTGCGTTGCTGGAAATCGCAGATGCAGTGAAGCCTCAGCGCGGGGCACAATTCTCGCCGCGTTGCTTTCGTGCTTTGCAGGGTCTGGTGACCGCGCTACATCACTCGACAAAGGAGCATCCTCATGGCCAAGATCATACCCCAGCCGGGGATCATGCAGATCACGCCCTATGTGGGCGGCGCCTCGACGGTGGACGGCATTGCCAATGTCATCAAGCTAAGCTCGAACGAAAACCCGTTCGGGCCAAGCCCGCACGCAGTCGAAGCCTTCCAGCGCGCCGGGCACGAACTGCATCGCTATCCGAACACGGATCACGGCGCACTGCGTCAAGCCATTGGCGATTTCCACGGATTGGACCCTGATCGCATCATCTGCGGTGTCGGATCGGACGAGGTGATCACGTTCCTGTGCCAAGCCTATTCGGGCCCGGGCACTGAAGTGATTCACACAGAGCATGGCTTTTCGATGTACCGGATCTCGGCGTTGGCGGCAGGTGCGACACCGGTCATGGTGCCGGAACGTGAACGCATGGTCGATGTCGATGAAATCCTGAAAGGTGTGACTGACAAAACCAGTTTGGTGTTCGTTACCAATCCGGGCAATCCGACGGCCACGATGGTAAGCCACGGAGAGCTCGCGCGCCTTGCCCGCGAATTGCCCGATCACGTGTTGTTGGTTTTGGACGCAGCTTACGCGGAATATGTCGACGGCTTTGATGGAGAGGCGTCGCTGGTCTCCAAATACGAAAACGTCTTCATGACGCGCACGTTTTCCAAGATGTATGGCTTGGGTGGGCTGCGGATCGGTTGGGGGTATGGCGCGTCCGACGTGATCGACGTGTTGAACCGGGTGCGGGGTCCGTTTAACCTGTCGATGCCTCAGCTTGCCGCGGCCGAAGCTGCGTTGCGCGACCGGGATCATGCCACGCGCTGTCTGCGTGAAAATACGCGGCTGCGGTCCTGGCTGGCCGAAACCCTGGCCGAATTTGGTGTGCCGTCAGACACGTCTTGCACCAACTTCATTCTGGCGCGCTTTGCCAGCGAGGACGAGGCTTCGACCTGTAACACCTACTTGCAAGAACAAGGGATCATCGTGCGCAAGGTCGGCGGCTATGGCCTGCCCAACTGCCTGCGTATCACGGTTGGCGACGAAGCGTCCTGTCGCCGGGTGGCGCATATGATCGGTCGCTTCAAAGGCGGCGCGCCGGGGTCCAAGTTGATGCTGCTGGAAGAAGACAGGCTTGAGGAAGGGGAGGGTACATGAGCGTCATCTACAACCGTGTCGCCTTGATCGGTCTGGGTCTGATCGCGTCTTCGATGGCCCATGCGATGCGTCGCGCTGGCTTGGCGGGCGAGATTGTCGGAACCGCACGTTCGGTTGAAACCCGTGACGTTGCGCGCGAACTTGGGTTTTGCGACCGCATTGTCGACACCGCCGCCGAGGCCGTCGACGGGGCGGATCTGGTTGTCCTTGCCGTGCCCGTCGGTGCGATGGATGGCGTCGCTTCGGAAATCGGACCCAAGCTTGGCGAAGGGGCCACTCTGACAGATGTCGGGTCGGTCAAGCGCGCGGTGATCGAAACCGTTGCGCCGCATTTGCCCGATCACGTGCATTTCATCCCGGGCCATCCCTTGGCTGGGACCGAGCACAGCGGCCCTCGATCCGGCTTTGCCGAACTGTTCGACAACCGTTGGTGCATCCTGATCCCCAACGGCACACCCCAAGCCGCCACCGACCGGTTGACCGCGTTCTGGCAGGGGCTGGGTGCCAATGTTGACGTGATGGATGCAGACCATCACGACCTTGTTCTGGCTGTCACCAGTCACACGCCGCACCTGATTGCCTATACCATGGTGGGCGTTGCAGATGACCTGTCGCGCGTGACCGACAGCGAGGTCATCAAGTATTCGGCGGCGGGTTTTCGCGACTTTACGCGTATCGCTGCTTCAGACCCGACCATGTGGCGTGATGTATTTTTAAACAATAAGGACGCGACGTTAGAGATCTTGGGTCGGTTCACGGAAGAGCTTTTCGCCCTGCAACGCGCCATTCGCACCGGTGATGGCGAAGAGCTGTTTGACTATTTCACTCGAACCCGTGCCATTCGCCGTGGTATTATCGAAGCCGGGCAAGACACCGACGCGCCCGATTTCGGGCGGTCCGGCAAACACGACTAGGCCGCACCACAAGTGCGTTCGACCGCGAAGAGTATGTGTGAAGGAGCAGTAATGATGGTAATCGGTTTTGGTGTTCGGGCTGTGTTGAAGCGATCCCTTGGCGGGGTGGTTCTGGCCGCGATGTTTTCGACCACGGCCATGAGCGCGCCGCCTGACAGTTCGCTCAGACCGACGCCGCGCCCGGCAAGCAACCAAGGAGTCATCGCGACCAGTGGCGCGCAGCTGGCAGCAGCAGTGGCGGCCCCGACACGCCTTGCCGTCGCACGTTCGCTGCGCCCCAACAAACGGCCCAAAGGCTTTTCCCGCAAGGTCGCCGCATCCATGCCCGCGCCAGCGAATGTTGGGCGCAAGGGCCGCGTATGTGGCGTGAACGAGATCAAAGGCCAAGCCGTCTCGGCGATCCCCGGCAAGATCCGCGGCTGTGGTGTCGCCGACCCTGTGCGTGTGACCGAAGTGTCTGGCGTCAAGCTCAGCCAGGCTGCGGTAATGGATTGCACCACGGCAAAGGCGCTGAACAACTGGGTGCGAACGGGCGTCTTCCCCGCCGTTGGTCGGCTGGGTGGTGGACCGTCTTCGCTACGGGTTGTGGCGCATTATGCGTGCCGCACGCGCAACAACAAGTCTGGCGCAAAAATCAGCGAGCACGGCAAGGGTCGCGCGTTGGACATCGCGGCGGTGCGTTTGAAAAACGGGGCCGAAATTTCGGTGCTCAAAGGGTGGCGTGACCCGGTTCAGGGCAAAGTGCTCAAGTCGATGCACAAGGCGGCTTGCGGGCCGTTTGGAACGGTGCTTGGCCCAAATGCAGATCGATATCACCAGGACCATTTGCATCTGGACACAGCGCGGTATCGTAGCGGCGCGTATTGCCGCTAAGTTTACCGGATTACAAGAACCGGCGCGCGGCCAACTGGAACCGGCCCAAGAAAGACCGTGCCACCAGACAGGCGCAGTGGCACATCCAGCGTTTCACTGTTGCCCGACAGGCCTGCGACGAATTGCAGGGCGCCGGTCACGGTTGACACCAGCTCTGGCGCCAGCGCACCAGATGCTTCGGCAAGCTGGATCATCTGTCGCCAGTTGCGGGCCTTGACGGTCACATTGCCTGATGGATTGCCCCGCGCGTCTACGTCCACGGCGCCTGCCATGGCGAGTTCAAGCTCGCCCCATTTTGCCACGAAGGACGACAGGTCGATCCGCGTAACCTGAGGGCGGGCATCCTCGATCGCGCTGCGGTCCCATGGGGCCGAAAACGTGACGTTGGCGTCAAACGACACCCCTTCGAAGACCGGTGGTAATACGTCATCGGTATCGAGATTTCGGATGAAGGAAGACGCAGGCGTCAGATCTGAAGCCTCGAAGTGAATATCTTGGCGGTTCTCTCCCTCGGTATCCCGACGGGTCGCCAGTTGCCCATGCACAAGCGACGATGTCCACCCGGCAGATGATGTCATGGTCAGCCCTTCGATGACAATCGAGCTGCGGTCCAGCGTCAACGCGGGCGTCGGATCGACAACCAGCGACCCCTTCAAATCCAAGGCGGAGATCGTGATCCGCTGTTGGGGCGTTGACAGAATTTGCTCTCCGGGCCAGGCGGCAATCACGTGATAGGGCTTGTAGGACAGCGCCAGGATCTGGAATTCGGGCGCGGCCCATGCCAGTCCCGTATCGGGGTCGGCCAGCTCTAACCCGGTGAAGACAGTGTCGAACCGGTTGGGAAACCCGCGTGTTGACAGGTCGCTGACCTCCGCGACCCAGCCGTCAGCCTGCCGATCCTTGATCCACGCCGCAAAGGCCCCTTCTGTGGCGCGCGCGCCGACAAACCAATATCCGGCCCAAAGCCCCGCCAATACAAGCGTTATTACGATCAATCTGCGCATCACACTTTCCTCTTGTCACGTCACGTGCTTATTGGCGTATTTAAAGCGGCACGTGACGAAGAGCGAGTGAAATGAGCACACAGGATCTATGGGTTTTCGGGTATGGGTCATTGATGTGGAACCCAGGGTTTGCCCATACCGAAGCAGTTGTGGCCAGTCTGCCGGGCTTTCACCGCAGCTTTTGCATGAGATCCATTCACCATCGCGGAACCGTGGACAACCCCGGACTTGTCCTTGCGCTGGACGAAATGGAGGCCGCACAATGTCAGGGTCTCGCCTTTCGTGCCTGCCCGAAAAGCCATGATCAGGCACTGGCCGATCTGCGCGAGCGCGAACTTGTGTCCTCGGCCTATCTTGAAAAACAGCTGAAGATCTCGCTGCGCGATGGCCGAGAGGTCGAGGCCGTCACCTATGTGATCGATCCACACCACGTGCAATACTGCCAAATCGATTTGGAAGAACAAGCACGGATAATCGCACAAGCGATCGGCGGGCGTGGTCCGAACACAGAATACCTTTACAACACTGCTGCCCACCTGAACGAACTTGGGATCGAAGATGACGACCTGAACTGGCTTGCGCAGCAGGTGCGGAAGTTGGCGGGCGACTGACAGGTCTACACAGAGCTTGGCACCTGCACAAATCGCGCCTATCCTGTGCCCAACAACAACGGCGACAAGGAAATGCCCGCATGGATCAGTTGGATCGCGGGACGCTGACTGCGCCCAAAAAACACGGGGTCGAGCCGTCTTTCACCCATCCGGTCCGCCAAATCTTTGTGATGTTGGTGGTGTTGGGTCTTGTAGGCTTTGGCGTGTTTTTGGCTTTGCCAAGGGTGCTGCCGGTGTTTCAGGCAAATCTCTATCTGAATGGCTTCATCCTGTTTGTCTTCGTGATCGGCCTGCTGGCTTGTTTCTGGCAGGTCTGGCAGGTCTTTTCATCCGTCGGCTGGATCGAGGGCTACGTTCAGGAACGCGATGGTCATGACCCGGACCGGGCGCCGCGGTTGTTGGCGTCTTTGGCGGCGCTTTTTCGATCAAACCGTGGGTCGCATCTGCAGATCGGTGCGTCGTCCGCACGGTCGATCCTCGATAGCATCGCAACACGTATAGATGAAGCCCGTGACATCACACGATATATCGTCAACCTGCTGATATTTCTCGGACTTCTCGGCACATTCTACGGCTTGGCGACGACCGTCCCGGCGGTGGTCGAAACCATCAGGTCGCTGGCGCCGGGTGAGGGTGAAGGCGGGGTTGATGTGTTCAACCGTCTTATGACCGGGCTTGAGGCGCAGCTGGGCGGCATGGGCACGGCTTTCTCATCCTCGCTGTTGGGTCTTGCGGGGTCGCTGGTCGTCGGGCTGCTGGAGCTGTTTGCCGGGCATGGCCAGAACCGGTTTTATCGCGAGCTAGAGGAATGGCTGTCCACCATTACGAAGATCAGCTTTGCCACCGGCGATGGAGAGGGCAACGACCAAGGTGCCAGCGCCTATCTTGGCGTTCTTGCCGAGCAGGTCGAAGCGATGCAGACTCTGTTCACCCAGACCGATGTGCAACGCAGCATGCTGGACCAGCGGCTGGGACATTTGGCCGACAAAATCGATGCGGTTGCCACGAAACTGCAAGACGGGGGCGGTCAGGCTGCCGCCTTGTCACGGCTCGCGGACGGGCAGGACAGGGTGGTCGAAGTGCTGCAGGGACGCGCCGATGACGCGGACGATCACCCGGATGCGGAAAGCCGGATGCGGCTTCGCTCCATCGATGTTCAACTGCTGCGCATTTTGGAAGAAATGCAAGCTGGACGACAGGAAAGTCTTGCCGACCTGCGCGGGGATCTTGCAACCCTGACCCATGCGATCCGCGTGGCGTCCGGTCAGGACAGGGCGTAACCCATGGCCCTGACGCGGCGATCGGTTCAACGGATGAGCGGCTCGATCTGGCCGGGTTTTGTGGATGCCATGACGGCGCTTTTGCTTGTCCTGATGTTCGTCCTGACCATCTTCATGATCGTGCAGTTCATATTGCGCGAAACGATCTCGGGGCAGGCGGATGAACTGGACGAGCTTTCCTCGCAGGTGTCCGAACTGGCCGACGCGCTTGGGCTGGAGCGGACGCGGGCGGCGAAGCTTCAGGGTGAAATCGGCACGTTGAACGCGACCTTGGCCGAAGCCAGATCTGTGTCTGAGGCACAAACAGCCCTGATCGCCCAGTTGACCGCACAAACTGCGGATCAGGCCTCTGAGCTAGCAGCGCGGGCCGCAAAGATCACCAGTTTCGAAGCGCAGGTTGCAACGCTTTTGTCGGAGCGCGATCGCGCAATTCGCGAGGGCGAGGCGCTTTCCGCGACGGTCGACGAACTTGAAGCGGCCCGTGTTGAATTGCTGTCTGAAAAAGATGAGCTGGCGCTGGCCTTGGCTAACGCGCGCGACGAGGTTGACGAAACCGCCGAGGCAGCGCGACTGGCCGCCGCAAAACGCGAAGCGCTTGAGGCGCTGGTGGCGGATCTTGAGGCGAAGGTGGAAGACAGCGCCGCCGCCCTGACTGAAGAAGAGGCAAGCCGCGTGGCCGAGGCCGCCGCCGCCGCCGCCCTGCGTGACCGTCTGGCAAATGCGGATGAAGAACTAACCGCGATGACCTTGGCGCTGGAGGCTGAACGCAAGCGGGCCGAAGAGACCTTGACGCTTCTTGCAGCAGCCAAGGCTGCGGGCGTCGATGTGGAACGCCAGCTGTCTGCCGCTCTGCTAAGGCTGGAGGAGCAGAAAACCGACGGGGTTGAAACGGCAGATTTGCGGGATCGTCTGGAAGCCGAACTTGCCGCACGGCTCGAGGCTGAAAGCCAGGTGCAAGATGCAATCAGTGAGGCCGACCAACGGGCGCGTCTGCTGGCCGCCGCCAATCTGGCGCTGTCCGAGAAGGAAGCGGAAAGCGCAGAAAGCCAACGCAAGATTGCGCTTTTGAATGAACAGCTGGCCGCACTTAGAACCCAGCTGGGAAGTCTACAAGCCATTCTGGACGACAGCGCCGCGCGTGACGCCGCCGCGAAGGTGCAGATCAACAACCTTGGGTCCGAGTTAAACGCCGCGCTGGCCCGTGTTGCCTCTGAAGAACGCAAACGCGCAGCGTTGGAAGAAGCGGAACGCAAACGGCTGGAGGCCGAAGCCAAAGAGCTGGCGGCCTATCGGTCCGAGTTTTTTGGCAAGCTCAAGCAAGTGCTTGGCAATCGCGAAGGCATTCAGATTGTCGGCGACAGGTTCGTTTTCTCGTCCGAGGTTCTGTTCACAAGCGCCGATGCGACGTTGCAGCCCGAAGGACGCGCGCAGGTTGCCAAGGTGGCCGCGCTACTGGCCGAAGTGGCCGGAGACATCCCGAACGAAGTGGACTGGATCATTCGCGTTGATGGGCACACCGACAATGTTCCGCTGGCTGGCACAGGACGGTTCCGCAACAACTGGGCGCTCAGTCAGGCGCGCGCCTTGTCGGTGGTGGAATACATGATCAATGATCTGGGTTTTCCGCCCGATCGCCTTGCGGCAACGGGGTTTGGCGAATACCGCCCGGTCGACCCCGCCAATACCAGTGAAGCGCGCGCAAAGAACCGCCGGATTGAGCTGAAACTGACGGAACGCTGACCGCGTTTGCCTATGCGGAAACCAGTATAGCGGCAGCAGATTTTTTGCGAGATTGCAGATTGGCTGAGCGCTGCTCAGTGCTATTCCAGTGCCCTAAACGACGACGGGCCGCAAGAAGAACTGCGGCCCGTGCAAATGTGTCGTGCTCAGTTGGCGGTCAGTCCGCGGTCAACAATGGGGGTCGTTTGCGCGAACCAAGCTGCGGGTTTTTGGGTTTCTCCATCCGAAGGTCCAGCTTGCCGTTCTTCACGCCCACCTGAACCAGACCGCCCTTGGCAAGCTTGCCAAACAGCAGCTCTTCGGCGAGCGGCTTTTTGATGTGCTCTTGAATGACGCGGCCAAGGGGGCGGGCGCCCATACGGTCATCATATCCCTTCTCGGCGATCCATTCAGCGGCCGCACGGGTCAGCTCGATGCTGACGCCGCGATCCAGAAGCTGGGCTTCCAGCTGCAGAACAAACTTCTCGACCACTTGCAGGATCACTTCTTTGCCGAGTGGCGCGAAGCTGATGACCGCATCCAATCGGTTGCGGAATTCCGGCGTGAAGGTGCGTTCGATCGCGGCGGTGTCTTCGCCTTCGCGACGATCGCGACCAAAGCCGATGGCCGATTTGGCCTGTTCCGCTGCGCCCGCGTTCGAGGTCATGATCAAGACCACGTTGCGGAAACTGACCGTGCGACCGTTATGGTCGGTCAGCTCGCCGTTATCCATCACCTGCAGCAGGATGTTGTAGACATCCGGGTGCGCTTTCTCGATCTCGTCCAGAAGCAAAACACAATGGGGATGCTGATCAACGCCATCGGTCAACAGACCGCCCTGATCAAACCCGACATAGCCCGGAGGCGCCCCGATCAGGCGCGAGACCGCGTGTTTCTCCATATATTCCGACATATCAAAGCGCAAAAGCTCGACACCCAGATTGTCGGCCAGCTGTTTGGCAACCTCGGTCTTGCCGACGCCTGTTGGCCCGGCAAACAGATAGTTGCCGATGGGCTTTTCAGGTTCCCGCAGGCCCGCGCGGGCCAGTTTGATGGCCGAGGCAAGCGATTCAATTGCGTTGTCCTGCCCAAACACGACCCGTTTCAGCGCCTTTTCAAGGTCGCGCAATGTTTCGGCATCATCCTTGGAGACGCTTTTCGGCGGAATGCGGGCGATCTTGGCCACGACGGCCTCGATGTCCTTGACGCCGATCGTCTTGCGGCGCTTGCTTTGCGCAAGCAGGTGCTGCGCGGCCCCGGCCTCGTCGATCACGTCGATCGCCTTGTCTGGCAGCTTGCGGTCGTTGACATAACGATCCGACAACTCCACCGCGCTTTTGATCGCATCGGCAGTGTATTTTACGCCGTGGTGGTCTTCGAAATAGGGTTTCAGACCTTTCAGGATTTTCACCGCATCATCAACAGTCGGTTCGTTGATGTCGATCTTCTGGAACCGGCGGCTCAGCGCGCGGTCCTTTTCGAAGTGCTGGCGGAACTCCTTATAGGTGGTCGAGCCCATGCAGCGCAGCTTGCCGCCCTGAAGTGCGGGCTTCAGCAGGTTCGAGGCATCCATCGCCCCGCCCGACGTCGCACCAGCACCGATCACGGTGTGAATCTCGTCGATGAACAAGACAGCATCGGGGTGGTCTTCAAGCTCTTTCATCACGGCCTTCAGACGCTCTTCGAAGTCGCCGCGATAACGGGTGCCGGCCAGCAGCGCACCCATGTCGAGCGAATAGATTGTCGTTTCGGCCAAGATGTCGGGCGTTTCGCCACCGACGACCTTGGCGGCCAGCCCTTCTGCGATGGCGGTTTTGCCAACGCCGGGATCACCGACCAGAAGCGGGTTGTTTTTACGGCGGCGGCAAAGCACCTGAATGCAACGCTCTACCTCGTGTTCGCGCCCGATCAGCGGGTCGATATCGCCGTCGCGCGCCTTGGCGTTCAAGTCGACACAGTATTTCGCCAGCGCGCTGTCGTTTTCTTCGGCGGGCTGGGCGTCCTGCACGTCCTCTTCGAACTCCGGCGCACCAGAGATCGGCCGGGCCTCGCCCATGCTGGGATCTTTCGCGACCCCATGGGCGATGTAGTTCACCGCATCGTAACGGGTCATATCCTGTTCTTGCAGGAAAAAGGCGGCGTTGCTTTCGCGTTCTGCAAAGATTGCGACCAATACGTTCGCGCCCGTCACTTCGGTGCGGCCAGAGCTTTGCACATGGATCGCAGCACGCTGAATGACGCGCTGAAAGGCCGCTGTCGGCACGGCCTCGCTGCCTTCGATGTCGGTGACCAGCGTGGTCAGTTCTTCGTCGATGAATTCGACCAGAACCTTGCGCAGGACATCCATGTCGACCGAACAGGCCTGCATGACGCGGGCTGCGTCGGGTTCATCAAGCAGCGCAAGAAGCAGGTGTTCCAGCGTTGCCAGCTCGTGCTTTCGATCATTCGCCAGCGCAAGCGCGTGGTGAATGGCTTCTTCGAGCGGTTTTGAAAAGGATGGCACGTCGAACACTCCTCGTAAGCTATGCGGGATCTTCCGCTTGGCGGTTCTTCCGCCTTTACTGTCGCCTCATATGTTTAAAGTTCGGTTTTCCGGCCGCGTCTTCAAGCCTTTTCTTGTCAATTGTTGCTCTCGGATGCGTGATTGCTGGTATTTATACCTTAGAAATTGTCCTTGCGCCGTCGGATTTCAGCAAAGACCTCGGTGTCTGGGGCGGTTTTCATATGTAGGGCCGCTTTGACCTGAGGCAAGTGGGCGCGCAGAAATGGATTCGTTTCAAGCTCCTGCGACAGGCGCGATGGCACTGTGGGGCGGTTTTCGGCGCGCGCGGCTTTGATCTGCGCCAGACGCTGGGCCAATGCGCTGTTGTCAGGTTCAATCGTGATCGCAAAGGCCGCATTTGCCGCGGTGTATTCGTGGCCCGAACAAACCAGCGTATCTGGTGGCAAGGCGGCAAGACGGGACAGGCTTGCCCACATTTGGTTTGGCGTGCCTTCAAACAAACGCCCGCAGCCAAGCGCCATCAGGCTGTCCCCGGTAAAGACCGCGTGTGTATCCGGAACGAAATAGGCGATGTGACCGACCGTGTGGCCCGAAACATCCAGAACCGATACTTCGTGGCCAGCAAATTCAAACGTGTCATCGTCACTATAGCTTCGATCCAATGGTGGCAGGCGGTCGGCATCTGCGGCTGCACCGACCACCTTGGCACCCGTGGCCTTCACCAGATCCGTGACGCCTTGGACATGGTCCCAATGATGGTGGGTCAACCAGATTTCGGTCAACGTCCAGCCGCGTGCCTGCAGTTCAGCCTTGATCGGCTGGGCGTCGGGCGCATCGACAAGCGCGGTTTGCCCCGTGACATCATCATGCAGAAGGAAGGCGTAATTGTCAGACAGACAGGGGATGGTGACAAGGGTGAGCATCTCGAACCTCCGGTTTTGAACTCCAGTCTTGCCGAAAGCCGGGGCAGGCTCAATACTGCCAAGCAACCGGGGGGCAAAATGACCGAAGAAATACCACATTCCGTGGCTGAAGCGCGCGCTGATGGTCGGCTGTCGGCGCCGTCAGCCGCCCGCAACCTGGCCCCGATCCTGAAAGAGCTTGCGCGTTTTGTTCCTTCCGGTGACGTCGCGTTCGAAATCGCCTCGGGCACGGGTGAACACGCCGTCGCGTTTGCCAAGGCCTTTCCGGATACGATCTGGCAGCCAACCGATATCGACTCGAACCGGTTGATCAGCATCGACGCTTGGCGGGCCGAAGAGGGTGTGCTGAACATGCGGATGGCCCAGGCGCTTGATGCGGCGCAGCCAGATTGGCAAATCGGACCTGCGTCCCTTGCTGTGACAGTCAACCTGATGCACTTGATCCCCGCACCGAACGCACAGGCCGTCGTTCAGGGCGTCGCTCGCAATCTGTCGCCGGGTGGGCATTGGTTTTTATACGGACCTTTCAGATCCAGGGGTGCCTTTCGATCGGGCAGCGACCAAAACTTCCATGCCTCGTTGATCAAGAACGATCCGGCCGCCGGGTATAAAGACATCGAAGATATCGAACGCTGGGCCGCGCAGGCGGGCATGGAGCGCGTCGACCTGATCGAAATGCCCGCAAACAATCTGGCGCTTGTTTTGCGCAAGCGGTGACCACCCCGACAAAGACCAAGGTTTCACATTTCCTTTTTGCGGTGATGCGATAGTCTTGGCGCAGAACCAAACGGTAAGTGGCTGAGCCTTTCATGCATCTCGATGTGCAGGATCTTCGGAATTTCTATTACCGCAGCATGCTGGGCCGTGCGGCGCAAAAGGCCATTCGTGACAAATTGGTAGCCCTCTGGCCAACGGCGCAGGCCAAAGGACAGACTGTCGTCGGGTTCGGTTTTGCCGTTCCCTTGTTGCGCCCCTATCTGCCGACAGCGCGACGTGTGATGGGGTTAATGCCCGCACCGCAAGGCGTGATGCCCTGGCCGGCGGGGATGCAGAATGTCTCGGCATTGGTCGAGGATACGATGTGGCCCTTGGACACGGGTGTCGTGGACCGGCTTGTGGTGATGCACGGGCTTGAGACGTCAGAAACCCCCACATTCCTGCTGGACGAGATCTATCGGGTGCTGGGTCCGGGTGGGCGGGCGTTAATCATAACCCCGAACCGGGCAGGGCTGTGGGCCCGGTCGGATGCAACGCCCTTCGGCTATGGCCGCCCCTATTCCCTGAGCCAGCTTGAGGGGCAACTGAAAGAGCATGGCTTTCGCGTCGAACGCCACCTGTCGGCGCTATATCAGCCCCCGTCCTCGAAACGGTTCTGGCTGAAGACCGGAAATTTTTGGGAGCGGGCGGGACTGCAACTGCCGGTCATCCTTGCCGGGGGTGTTTTGATGGTCGAAGTGTCCAAGCAAATCCCGGCCCCAAAACGCCCCGGTCTGGCGCAGGCGGTGCGGCGCCCCTTGAAGGTGCTGGAGGGGTTGGGAGTGCCTGAACCAAGCACGCACCTGCCCAACCCCTGACGAACCGCGTGGCAATGCCCGGCAAAAAGAATCAGCCCATTCACACTGGAATGCAGCTCGGTCGGGCGCGACGGGCTGGTTGCAGGGCGTGAAACCAAGAATTAGAACAGCGACGGTATGCATTTGTATTCAGAAATGCTTCACCGATTCCTGACCGCCCAGACGGTATTTTTTCCCTAGGGTGAAGGGTTCTGGCGGAAATGATCGAGCGTCCTTGCAAAAAAGGCAGGCAGATGTTGGCGATAAACCCATGCAAGCCTGTTGCGAGGGCCGCATATCCCTGCTACATGCTTCGTCGATTTAGATGATACGCGCGCAATCGCGGCATCTGTAGGCCGCCCCGATTTGCCGACAGGCAAATCACGATGGGGCTAAAGACATCGGAAGGGTGGACGTGTCCGAACCAGTCTCGATCTCAACTGGCATTGCCCAACGTTATGCCACTGCCATCTTTGACCTGGCCAAAGACGGCAAGAACCTGAAAGCAGTCGAGGCGGATGTCACCGCGCTTGATGCTGCTCTCGCCGAAAGCGAAGACCTTCGCAGCCTGATCAGTTCGCCGGTTTACAGCCGCGATGAACAGGGTGACGCGGTTGCCGCAATCGCCAAGAAAATGAAACTTTCGCCAATGGTCGCGAACGCGTTGGGGCTGATGGCCCAGAAACGGCGCTTGTTCGTGTTGCCGCAGCTTGTCAGCGCTTTGAACGCGCTGATCGCTGAAGACAAGGGCGAGGTGACCGCCAAGGTGACTGCCGCCAAGTCGATGACCAAGGCGCAACAAGACAAACTTGCCAAGGCCCTGAAGGCTTCCATCGGCAAGGATGTGAATATCAACCTGGCTGTCGATGAAACGCTCATCGGTGGTCTTGTCGTCCAAGTGGGCTCGCGCATGATCGACACGTCGATCCAGGCAAAGCTCAATGCACTTCAGAATTCCATGAAAGAGGTCGGATAATGGGTATCCAAGCAGCAGAAATTTCTGCGATCCTGAAGGACCAGATCAAGAACTTCGGTCAAGACGCCGAAGTGGCCGAAGTTGGCCGTGTGTTGTCAGTGGGGGATGGTATCGCCCGCGTCTACGGTCTTGATAAGGTCCAGGCTGGTGAAATGGTCGAATTCCCCGGTGGTATCCGCGGAATGGCCCTGAACCTTGAAGCCGACAACGTTGGCGTTGTTATCTTCGGGTCGGACCGCGACATTAAAGAAGGCGACACCGTCAAGCGCACGAACTCGATCGTGGACGTGCCAATCGGTGACGAGCTTCTGGGTCGCGTTGTTGACGGTCTGGGCAACCCGATCGACGGCAAAGGTCCGCTGAACGCGAAGAAACGCGGCGTGGCCGACGTGAAAGCGCCGGGCATCATCCCGCGTAAATCGGTTCACGAACCGATGGCAACCGGTCTGAAATCGGTCGACGCGATGATCCCGATTGGCCGAGGCCAGCGTGAGCTTATCATTGGCGACCGCCAAACAGGTAAAACCGCCGTGGCACTGGACGCCATTCTGAACCAGAAGTCGTATAACGACGCTGCTGGCGACGACGAGGGCAAAAAGCTCTACTGCGTTTATGTTGCTATCGGTCAGAAACGATCAACCGTTGCTCAGCTGGTGAAGAAGCTGGAAGAAAGCGGCGCGATTGAGTATTCGATCGTTGTGGCGGCGACCGCCTCCGATCCTGCGCCCATGCAGTTCCTGGCACCTTACGCAGCGACCGCTATGGCCGAGCATTTCCGCGACAACGGCCGTCACGCCCTGATCATCTATGATGACCTGTCGAAACAGGCTGTGTCTTATCGTCAGATGTCGCTGCTTCTGCGCCGCCCGCCGGGCCGTGAAGCTTATCCGGGTGACGTTTTCTATCTTCACTCGCGCCTGTTGGAGCGTTCGGCCAAGCTGAACGAAGATTACGGTTCCGGTTCCTTGACCGCACTGCCCGTGATCGAAACCCAAGGTGGCGACGTGTCCGCGTTTATTCCGACCAACGTGATCTCGATCACCGACGGTCAGATCTTCCTGGAAACCGAGCTGTTCTATCAGGGTATCCGCCCGGCTGTGAACACCGGTCTGTCGGTGTCGCGTGTTGGCTCGTCGGCGCAAACCAAGGCCATGTCCTCGGTCGCTGGTCCGGTGAAACTGTCGCTGGCTCAGTATCGCGAGATGGCAGCGTTTGCGCAGTTCGGGTCCGACCTTGATGCGGCAACGCAGCAGCTTCTGAACCGCGGTGCACGTCTGACTGAGCTGATGAAGCAGGCGCAGTATTCGCCGCTGACCAACGCGGAAATCGTGTGTGTCATCTACGCGGGCACCAACGGCTATCTTGACAAGATCGCGGTCAGCGAAGTGGGGCGTTTCGAAGCTGGTCTTCTGAACCACCTGCGTCAGAAGCATGCCGACCTGCTTGACGACATCACCAACAATGACCGCAAGGTCAAAGGTGAGCTTGAGGACAAAGTCAAAGCTGCGCTGGACGCCTTCGCCGCTGACTTCGCTTAAGGGGGGCGTTGAACGATGCCCAACCTTAAGGACCTCAAAAATCGGATCGAGAGTGTCAAGAACACTCGGAAGATCACGAAGGCCATGCAGATGGTGGCCGCCGCTAAACTGCGGCGGGCACAAGAAGCGGCCGAGGCTGGTCGCCCTTACGCAGAACGGTTCAACGCCGTTCTGGGTGGGTTGGCTGCTGCTTCGGGTGGGGGTGACAGTGCACCCAAACTGCTTGCCGGCTCGGGTGCCGATCAAGTCCACCTGTTGGTGGTCATGACGGCTGAACGCGGGCTTTGCGGCGGCTTCAACTCGTCGATCGTGAAAATGGCGCGTGCGAAGGCCGAACAGTTGCTGGCCAACGGCAAGACGGTGAAGATCCTGACCGTCGGCAAGAAGGGCCGTGAACAGCTGAAGCGTGAATACGGCGACCAGATGGTCGCCCATGTGGATCTGTCGGGCGTGCGTAATGTCGGCTATGACAACGCTCAATCCATCGCCATCGACCTGATCCATCGCTTCAACGAAGGCGAGTTCGATGTCGCGACGATCTTCTACAACACGTTCGAAAGCGTGATCACGCAGGTCCCGACCGCGAAACAGGTCATTCCGGCCAGTTTTGATGCCCCGGAAGAAGGTGCAAGCGCGTCGACGATCTATGACTATGAGCCGTCGGAAGAAGGTATTCTGGAAACGCTGCTGCCCTCGGGTGTGGCCACTCAGATCTTCTCGGCGCTCTTGGAAAATGCTGCGTCTGAGCAAGGTGCGCGGATGGCCGCAATGGACAACGCAACCCGCAACGCTGGCGACATGATCGAGAAACTGACCATTCAGTATAACCGCTCGCGTCAGGCTGTGATCACCAACGAGCTTATCGAAATTATTTCGGGCGCCGAGGCGCTCTAAGAAACCGGAGAAACAACAATGGCTAACGCTAAAGGTAAGATCACGCAGGTGATTGGCGCCGTTGTGGACGTTCAGTTCGGGGATGACCTTCCGGCCATTCTGAACGCCCTGACCACGGACAACAACGGCAACAAACTTGTTTTGGAAGTGGCACAGCACTTGGGTGAAAACACCGTGCGCTGTATTGCTATGGACGCATCCGAAGGTCTGGTGCGTGGTCAAGAGGTGACTGACACCGGCGCGCCGATCTCGGTGCCTGTCGGCAACGCCACCCTGGGCCGCATCCTGAACGTCATCGGCGAACCCGTTGACGAAAAAGGCCCTGTGAAGTCGAAAGACAGCCGCCCGATCCACGGCGATGCCCCTGCGTTTGACGAACAGTCGACGGAAACCGAAATTCTGACCACCGGCATCAAGGTCATCGACCTGCTGGCCCCCTACACCAAGGGTGGTAAAATTGGTCTGTTCGGCGGTGCCGGCGTTGGTAAGACCGTTCTGATCATGGAATTGATCAACAACATCGCGAAAGTGCACTCGGGTGTGTCCGTGTTCGCGGGTGTTGGCGAACGGACCCGTGAAGGCAACGACCTGTATCACGAGATGATTGAATCGGGCGTTATCGTTCCCGACGATCTGGAAAAATCGAAAATTGCGCTGGTTTACGGCCAGATGAACGAGCCTCCCGGAGCACGTATGCGTGTGGCCCTGTCGGGTCTGACGCTGGCGGAACAGTTCCGCGATGACACGGGTTCGGACGTTCTGTTCTTCGTCGACAACATCTTCCGCTTTACCCAGGCTGGTTCGGAAGTTTCGGCTCTCTTGGGTCGTATTCCTTCGGCGGTTGGCTACCAGCCCACGCTGGCCACTGACATGGGTGCGATGCAGGAACGTATTTCGTCGACCAAATCGGGGTCCATCACATCGGTTCAGGCCGTGTATGTTCCAGCAGATGACTTGACCGACCCTGCGCCTGCAACGTCGTTTGCCCACCTTGACGCAACGACGGTTCTGGATCGTGCGATCTCGGAAAAAGGCATCTATCCGGCTGTGGACCCGCTTGGTTCGACCTCGCGTCTGCTTGACCCGTTGATCATCGGTGAAGAGCACTACAAAGTTGCCACCGACGTTCAGCAGGTGCTTCAGCGCTACAAGTCGCTGCAGGACATTATCGCCATTCTCGGCATGGACGAACTGTCGGAAGAAGACAAACTGACCGTTGCCCGTGCCCGGAAAATCGAGCGCTTCCTGTCGCAGCCTTTCGACGTTGCAAAAGTGTTCACCGGCTCTGACGGTGTTCAGGTTCCGCTGGAAGACACGATTGCGTCGTTCAAAGCCGTTGTGGCCGGCGAATACGATCACCTGCCCGAAGGCGCCTTCTACATGGTTGGTGGCATCGACGAAGTGATCGCGAAAGCCGAAAAAATGGCGGCAGACGCCGCTTAAGGAGGCCCTCTAATGGCTGATACGATGCAATTCGATCTGGTGTCGCCCGAACGAAGACTCGCTTCGCTTCAGGCGACGGCGATCCAACTACCGGGTGTCGATGGCGACATGACGGCGATGCCGAACCACGCACCGACGATCACGACGTTGCGCCCCGGTATCGTTCGCGTCGAAGCGCCCGAAGGCAATGCCGAGTATGCCGTGACAGGTGGTTTCGCTGAAATCACCGCGACCGGCACCTCGGTTCTGGCTGAACGTGCCTTGCCGGTTGCGGAAGTGACACAGGAAGTGCTGGACAGTTTCGTTTCCGATGCAGCTGCCGCATCTCAGAATGCAACGGCTGCAAACTTGGACGAACTGGCCAAGCGCACGGTCGATATCGCTGCCATGGCAAGCGATCTGGGTCTGTCGGTTAAGCCCGCCTAACGAAGCCCATGCCAAAGCTTTGCGAAAGCCCTGCCTGACCGGCGGGGCTTTTTGCATTTGCGCAAAGGGCTTATTCACGGCACTGATGGCCGTATGAGTTCAAAGACCCAAACCTCCAACCCTGCGGCTCTCTGGTTCATTCTGGCCACGATCCTTCTGGATGCTGTGGGCATTGGGATCGTATTTCCGATCATGCCTGACCTGATGCTGCGTGTCGGGGCGAGCAGCACGGCCGATGGGGCGTTCTGGGGTGGGATCCTGATGGCATCTTATGCGGCCATGCAGTTTCTGTTCGCGCCGATCATCGGTGGCATTTCAGACAGCTTGGGGCGGCGGCCGGTATTGCTATTGGCGCTGGTGACGCTGACCATTGATTATGTCGTCATGGCCCTGGCGACAACGTTCTGGTGGTTGCTTGTGGGGCGTATCCTGGCGGGGATTGCGGGGGCCACATACATCACCGCGACCGCCTATCTGGCCGACATCTCGAAGCCCGAAGACCGAGCGGCCAATTTCGGTCTGATCGGGGCGACCTTCGGGATCGGGTTTGTGATGGGCCCCGCAATAGGTGGCTTTGTTGCAAGCTTTCACCTGACCGCACCGTTCTGGCTGGCGGCGGCGTTTGCCGGGGCGAACGTGGTATTGGGGATATTTGTGCTGCCCGAAAGCCTTGCGCCAGAAAAGCGCCGCGCGTTTCGGCGCCGTGATCTTAACCCGTTTGGATCGATCCTTGATGCGTTCAGGTTGCCCGGCTTGGGCCTGCCGCTGGCCCTGATCTTTGTGTTTGAGTTTGCCAATATGGTTTACCCGACACTCTGGGCGTTCTGGACGCGCGAGGTGTTCGGCTGGGGCACAGCGCTGATCGGTCTGACGCTTGCGGCCTATGGCATCGCGGTTGCGTTTACGCAGGGAGTCATCATGCGACTGCTGATCCCGCGTCTGGGCGAATTTCGCACGCTCATCTTTTCAGTCACCTGTGCGACCGTTGCCCTGATTGTCTTTGGGTTCACAACAAGCGTTTGGGTAATGTTTGCCGTCATTCTCATTGCCGCATTGGCAGATATGGCCCCGCCGACGATGACGGCCATCATGGCCAACATGGTGTCTGAAGACCGACAGGGCCTTCTGCAAGGTGTAATTGCAAGTCTGGGGTCTGTTTCAGCAGTGATCGCGCCCATGGTTATGACGTGGATATTTCAGGGCTTCGCGGGGGCGGACGCATCGATCTATCTGCCCGGCGCACCGTTCTTGTTTTCTGCGGTGCTTATATTGCTGATTTTCCCTTTCTTTTTGCGGCTCAAGCGCTAGGCATGGGTTGCCTTAAGGTTGTGTTTCAGGTTTGTTTACCTGACGTGAGTTAAAGTATTGGGAAATCGCAGTATGCGAAGGGTCAAAAGTCATACAGTCGGGATCGATCGCGGCAGTCAGGTGCTGTTTTCTGATTTTGAACATGACGGAGAGATGTGGACAGGCCAAGGACCGCGTAAGCTGGTCACCGCAGTTCGCTTCTCAGAAGCATTCGTGACGCCTCCGGTCGTTCATGTCAGCGTGTCCATGTGGGACCTCGACAAGCGAACCAACGCCCGCGCGGATATTGCAGCCCAGAACACAACGCCGACAGGGTTCGAAATTGTCTTTCGTACCTGGGGCGATACGCGGGTGGCGCGACTGAGGGTGGACTGGATGGCGATCGGTGAAGTGCGAAGCGACGACGATTGGGATGTCTGAATCCAGAGGTTGGATCAGAGATCGGCTCGAAAGGCCCTTTCTACGTCCGCTCGCTTGCCCTTTTTACCAATACATACCTTCGTAAAGCGGCCCCAGCGTGTCATGGTCGAACAGCGACGAAACCGAGGTGCCACCCCAAATGTTCAGGATTGCCTGTGCAAACATCGGTGCGGTCGGAACGATGCGTATGTTGGGCGCTTTTTTCACTGCATCGGTCGGCTGGATCGAATCGGTGATCACCAGCGATTTCATGACAGATTTCGAAACACGCTCGACCGCCGGGCCGGACATGACGCCGTGGGTGATATAGGCGTGAACTTCTTGCGCGCCGTTCTCCATCAGCACTTCGGCGGCCTTGCACAGCGTTCCGGCCGTGTCGCAGATGTCGTCGATGATGATACAGCGTTTGCCCTCGACATTCCCGATCACGGTCATCTCGGCGATCTCGCCGGGCTTTTCGCGGCGTTTGTCCACGATGGCCAGAGGCGCGTTGATGCGTTTGGCCAATTCGCGGGCACGGGCCACGCCGCCGACGTCGGGTGAAATGACCATCACCTCGTCCATGCAGTCCTTGAAATGATGCTTCAGGTCCAGCGCGAAGATCGGGCTGGCATAAAGGTTGTCCACCGGGATGTCGAAGAAGCCTTGGATCTGGGCCGCGTGCAGGTCCATGGTCAAAACCCGTTCGATCCCCGAACCCGCAATCATGTTGGCCACCAGTTTGGCGGAAATCGGTGTGCGCGCTTTGGTGCGGCGGTCCTGACGGGCATAGCCGAAATAGGGGATCACGGCGGTGACGCGCGAAGCTGACGACCGGCGCAGCGTGTCTGAGATGATCAGAAGCTCCATCAGGTTGTCGTTGGCGGGGTTCGATGTCGGCTGGATGATGAACATATCCTCGCCGCGCACATTTTCATAAACCTCGACGAAAATCTCGCCGTCGTTGAAGCGTTCCACCCGCGCATCCACCAATCCGACAGAGGATCCGCGATGCATCGACATACGTTTGGCAACGGCTTCGGCAAGGGGCCGGTTGGCATTGCCCGAAATGAGTTTCGGTTCGGTGATGGATGGCATGGCAGCGGTCCCCGGGCTGGTCTGAATGACAGAATCGTGACGTTGACACCCCTTACCATCGGGATAGATTCCTTGAAACAGCATTGGCGCAACAGGGACCGGAAAAATGAAGCAGATCGACTATTATTTCACAGTGTTGTCGCCATGGGCCTATTTGGCCGGATCGCGGCTGGAAGATATTGCATCGCGCCATGGCGCACAGATTACGTATAAACCGCTGGATATCGGGCAGCTGTTCGGACGGACCGGTGGGACACCGCCAAAAGACCGCCACCCGTCGCGGATGGAATACCGGATGCAGGAACTCAAGCGCTGGTCCAAGGCGTTGGATATGCCGATGAACCACATCCCGGCCCATTGGCCCACCAATGGTGCGCCAGCCTCCTATGCGATCATCGCGGCGCAGTCGGCAGGTGGCGGCGATATGGGCGCGTTGGTTCATGGGATCATGCGCGCCTGTTGGGCGGGCGAAAAGGATATTGCTGAGGATGCGGTGATCAAATCCTGCCTTTCAGATGCGGGCTTTGATCCCAGTCTTGCCGATAGCGGCTTGCTGGCCGGGGCCGAAGCCTATGGCCGCAATCTTGAAGACGCTGTCGCCGCCGGTGTCTTTGGCTCACCCTTCTATATCTGCGACGATGGTGAGAGGTTCTGGGGACAAGACCGGCTGGACGCGTTGGACACCCATCTGAGTGCTAAGTCCTGATGAACATAGATCCTTTGGCAGGCCATCCGACCTATTGGCACCGGGCAGGGCAGGGCGCGCGCGCCGCACTCATGGTGCATTGCTCGCTGGCACATTCCGGCGCGTGGCGCGGGCTGGAAAAACGCCTGTCAGACCAATTCACGATGCTTGCCTTTGACCTGCCGGGACACGGGCGCAGTGCCGATTGGGACGGAGCGGGGGACTTTCAGGACGCCAGCGTTCAGATCGCCGAGGCACTGCTAGATCGCGAGACCCCTGGACCTGTCGATTTGATCGGCCATAGTTACGGCGGCACGATTGCCCTGCGTCTGGCCCAACGCGCGCCGGAACGCGTGCGCAGCCTGACGATGTTCGAGCCGGTTTTGTTCGCCGCCGCCCGCGACCACCCGGCCTATGCCGAGAATGCGGCCTATATGAACGGGCCTTTCGCTGACGCCATGCGCTCGGGTGACCGGATGGAGGCTGCACGCCTGTTCAACGTTATGTGGGGGCGTGACGCCGCGTGGCAGGCTTTGCCTCAGGCCCTGCGTGAAGATATGGCGCGGCGTATTCATCTGATCTCCGCCGGGAATCCGGTGACGCATGATGATATCCACGGTCAGATTGCCCCCGGCGCGCTGGAGCGTGTCGAGCTGCCGGTGTTGCTGATGGAAGGTGCGCGCTCGCCAGCCTTGGTGGGGGCGGTCCACGATGTGCTTGAGGCGCGTCTGCCTAACGTCCAGCGCCATGTGATTGAGGGCGCAGGACATATGGCACCCATCACCCATCCCGCCGAGGTCGGCGATGCTATTTTGGCGTTTCTGCGCCAGACAGTGCCAACCAGACCTTAGCCGCGCACAAGGTCGACAAACCTGTCAATGTTGTCCTCGGTCATCGACCAGTCGGCCACCATGCGGGCGGTCAACACCTCGTCCGGGTCATCTCCATCAAGGTTATCGTCCCAGACATAGTAGGCGGCCCCGGCCTCATGCAGGCGGCGGTGACCGGCCCGCGACCAACCCGCGAAACTGATATTCGCGTCGGGTTCGTGCAGAAAACTGACGCCCTCAATTTGCTTTAGCCCCCGCGCCAGCCGGGTATTGGCGGCGTTTGAACGCCGTGCAAGGTCCAGCCACAGGTCGTCGGTCAGATAGGCCAGCATCTGCGCCGACAGATACCGGTGTTTGGAAAACAGATGCGCCCCACGCTTGCGACGAAGCTCGAATTCCCAGGCGTGTTTGGGATCAAAGAAGATCACCGCCTCGACGCCCATGCAGCCGTTCTTGGTGCCACCGAAACTGACCACATCAATGCCTGCTTTCCACGTCATTTCGGCGGGTGTGCAACCGAGCGCAACCAAGGCATTGGCAAAACGTGCACCATCCAAATGGGCGGGCAAATCAAACTGCTTTGCGACGTCACAAAGCGCGTTCAGTTCGGCCACCGAATAAACCGTCCCGCGTTCGGTCACATTGGTGATCGACACGGGGCCGCGCTGTGGGCCGTGCACGCCACGGCTTTCTTCGGCCTCGATGGCTGCACGCAAGCTGGCGGGGGTCATCTTGGCGTGATCGGCGGGGACAAGGGTCAGCTTTGTCCCACCCGTGTAAAACTCCGGCGCGTTGCATTCGTCTTGGTGGATGTGAGCCTCTGGCGTGCAGAAAATCGTCTGCCAAGGCTGCGACAGGGTCGCCAGCGCGATGGAGTTTGCGGCTGTGCCGGTGGCCACCAGATAAACGACGGCGTCGGGCGCTTCAAAGATGTCACGGATCCGCGCACGCACTTCGTCCATCAGGGCATCGGCACCGTAAGGCATCGCATAGCCTTCGTTCGCGCGCGCCAAAGCCTCCATCACCTTCGGGTGGGCCGGGCCGCTATTGTCAGAGGCAAAAAACATCAGTGAGGTTCCTCTATCAGGTGGTCTTCCCATTCGTCTTCGGGAACTTCAAATTCGGGCACGGTCCACCCCATCACGCTGCGCCCGGCTGTGTGGACGCTGTCTGGGTCACCCGACACCAAAGGGTGCCAGTCTTCCAGCGGCTTGCCTTCGTGGCGCAGGCGATAGGCGCAAGACGCGGGCATGAAATACGCGGTTTCGCCGATGTTTTCCGGGCTCAGAACGATACATTCCGGCACGAATTGAAGGCGAATGTCGTATTGCGAGCAGCGGCAGGTGTCGCCGTCAAGCAGTCGGCAGGAGACGCGGGTGAACACGATCTCGCCGGTTTCTTCGTCCTCAAGCTTGTTCAGACAGCATTTGCCGCAACCATCGCACAGCGCCTCCCATTCCGGGGGCGTCAGGCTGTCGAGTGGCAGCTCCCAGAATTTTTTGCGCAGAGGACCACCCATCAATCAGCCATGAAATCGGCGGCGATCCGAAGCTCGCGCAGAGGGCGCACGCGCTGAATGGCCTGCTGATAAAGCGGGTGGGATTTATAGGCCGCCAACTGCGCCTCGTCGTCAAATTCGCCGTAGACAATGAAGTCAGGTGACGGGCCAGGAATGGGGTCATTGGCGAGGTTCGACCCGATTTCCAGATGGCGGCAATCGGGGATGCCTTTTAACAATTCCAACCCTTCGCGGATCGTCTCGCGGTTTTCAGGGCGTTTGGATGTGAAAAATACGATATGGCGGATCATTTTGGACCTTTACAAGTTCGCCAGGATATCTCGGGCACGGGCGCAGTCGGCATCCATCTGCGCGATCAGTGCATCGACGTTGTCGAAGACCTCTTCGGGGCGCAGATAGTCGATCAAAGCGACCGAAATATCTTCGCCATAGATATCGCCTTTGAAGTCGAAAATGAAGCTTTCGAGATTTGGCAAGTTTTCCCCGAACATCGGACGTGTGCCAATCGAGGCCGCGCCGCCGTAGCTACCTTTGTGTATGCCGGTCAGAATGTCGATTTGCACCGCATAGACGCCGAACTTTGGCGGGTGCAGCCCGGCAATTGACATGTTGGCCGTTGGATAGCCCAGATCGCGCCCGCGCTGGTCGCCGCGAATGACCTCTCCGTCCATGCGGTGCCAATGGCCCAGCATCCGGGCCGCGTCGCGCGGTCGGCCTTCGGACAATGCGTCACGGATCGCGGTCGAGCTGACTTCGCCAACATCGTCAGACATCAAGGGGGCGACGGTAACACCAAATCCCAACTGATCGCCCAACGCGACCATGTCACCTGACGTGCCGGCGCGACCTTTGCCGAAATGGAAATCCTCGCCGATGACGACATGGCTCAGGCCCAACCCGTCGACAATCACACGACTGGCAAAGTCCTGCGGCGACAGGCTGGACAGTGTGTCGTTGAAGCTGAGTTCATACAGGCGTTCGATCCCCAGTTTTTCCAACCGGTGCGCGCGGGTTTCTGCGCTCATCAGCCGAAAGGGGCTGGATTTGGGGGCGAAGTATTGGCGCGGGTGGGGCTCGAAGGTCATGACCCCCAAAGGCACGGCCTGATCCGCCGCCTGCGCGCGTGCAATGTCGATCACGTATTGATGGCCCAAATGCACGCCATCAAAGTTGCCAATCGCGGCAGAGGCGCCGCGGTCCGCTTTCTCGACAAACTGATAGTCCCGAATAATCCGCATATGGTGGCATTAGCGCTCGCAGCGAACAGGTGCAAGCCCACCGGCGCTGGGTGGTCAGTTTTCCGGCTTTGGACAGGTCAGTCGAATTTGGCCGATGGGGCCAGGACCTTGGCTTCGCCTTTCAGAACCGGCTTGCCGTCGACAAGGCATTCGGTCTTCAGCGTGACGCGCCGTTTGGCGTGATCAATGTCCATCACGGTCACTTCGGCGCGCACCGTGTCGCCGGGGCGCACAGGCGCCAGAAAGGTTAGGCTTTGGCCCATATAGATGGTGCCGTGACCCGGAAGCTGTTCACCGATCACGGCCGAGATTAGCCCCGCCGTCAGCATCCCGTGGGCAATCCGCCCTTCAAAGATCGTGTCATTGGCGTAGTCATCATCCAGATGAACCGGGTTCCGGTCGGTCGAAATCTCGGCGAACATCTCGATATCCCGGTCTGTCACCTCTTTGGTCACATGGCGTGACATGCCGATTTCCAGCTCTTCAATACAGATCGTGCCGCGCGGGAAATTGTCCAACATCTGAATCCTCCGAGTTATAAAAAGACCAATAGCCTTCTGGATTGGCAATAATATTACTTTGCAGTCGCAGAAAATCAAGGAGAAATGTGATCTGGAATGAACGAGGCGGTCAGTCTGGATTTATGCAGCACAGTCAACGTGCCGACCGTGCGCCACTCCCAGCAGTCCAATTTCATAACGTTGGAAGCGTATCGGAGCCTAGCGCAGGTAGCCGATTGCAAATGTCGGCGTGACCATTTCTGCCGCGACAAACCGCCCCAGCGCGTCTGTATCCGGTTGTCGATGTGTCTGCGTTTCGTCCCGCGCCAGCCCGCCAGTGATGAACAGAGAATCAATATCCTCCCCCTGCGCACCTTTGATATCGGTCAGGATGCCGTCGCCAATGGCAAGGATACGGCTGTCATCCACCGCGCGCCCTTCGGCGGTCATGCGGCGGCGGGCAAGGTCATAGATTGGCGGATGGGGCTTGCCGAAATAGAGGCTCTCGCCGCCCATCTCGGTATAAAGCTGCGCGATGGCGCCCGCGCACCATTCCCGCGTCTCGCCACGATCCACGACGATATCGGGGTTGGCGCAGAGCAGTTTCAGCCCCTTTTGCTTGGCCAGCAACAGCTGGGGTCGCAGGGTGTCGGGATGGGCGTGCGGGTCAAACGGGCCACAGCAAACGATGCCGTCTGCTTTGTCCAGCGCGACCTCTTCTATGTCGACGGGGTTGTCGATAAGGGCGAGCGGGTCGAAGAAGCTGCGGTCGTGATCCTCGCCCATGAACCACACCTTATTTCCAACCGCACCGGTGAACATCGCCGCCCGCGCGCTGTCGCCCGAGGTCGCGATTGTGTCCCAGCAATCGCGCGGCACACCGATTTGATCCAACTGCCCCTCGACCGAGGTCCGGTGGCGCGGGGCATTCGTGACAAGAACGACGAAACCGCCATTTGCCCGCACCTGCCGGAGAGCGTCAACTGCGTCGGTGTAAGGATGCACCCCGTCATGCACACAGCCCCAGAGGTCCACGAAATAGGCGTCGTAGTTGGTGGAAACTTCGCTGAGGCGTTCGATGATACGGGTCATGGTGGGTCTCCTTCGTGAAAGAAAGATATGGCAGAGGGGGACGGAGGTGGCTAGGGGGATCGGGATTCAATGGCGTCGCTTGGAACCTGCTGCCGTTCACGAAACATTTCACTTAGGCTCTGACAACATTATCTACTATCTGCATAGACATGACTTACGATTACGACAAATTATACAGCAAGGCTCCGGACGCGTTGGGAGACCCCACAAAAGTGGTGGTGGATTTTTTCGGCCAACTCGAACGCGCGCACCTTCGAGTTCTTGATGTTGGGTGCGGGCAAGGTCGGGATGCTCTGTTCGTGGCGCGGCAGGGCCATAGAGTTGTCGGCGTGGATATCTCTCCCAATGGTATCCGCGACCTCATAGCCGCAGCCAAAAAGGAAGATCTGGCCGTTGAGGGCGTCGTCGCGGACATCACAGAATACGAGCCTGACAGCATGTTCGATGACATTCTGATTGACCGAACTTTGCATATGCTTTCCGAACAACGCCGTTTGTCGGTTCTGGAGCGATTGCTGGACCATGTTGATGCCGCTGGCTGGATTCTGATTGCAGATGAAGCGACCAACATCAGTGGTTTTGAGCGAGTGATATCAAATCACGGCTGCGACTGGACGTTTGAGCTTTTCAAGCGTGGATATTTGTTCGCTCTTAGAGCTTAGTATGCCCGTTGGGCTTAAAGCTGGCCTGCGGTCAAAGAAAAGCCCGCGCAATTGCGCGGGCCTTCGCATTCAACATGTGAACCGGCCTCAGACAGCCAAATTCGGAATAATCTGCTTCTTCCGGCTCATAATCCCCGGCAGGACAACCACGTCGCCTTCGACCTTCGCGCCGAAGCTCTTTTCAGCCACGGTTTTTACCACGTCGTTGGGGACCAGCAGGGTGGCCTCCTCTTTCAGGATGTCCACGACGAACAGAAGCACCTGATCGACACCGTCCTCGGCGGCGACGGTTTTGAATGTCTCCATCAGGCTGGCTTTGCGGCCCAGCGGGATTTCTGGCGCGGTGGTTTCCAGAACGCTGACACGGAATTTGGTGCCTGCGACTTCGTATTCCTTTGAATCCATGCGGATCAGTTCGGCGTCTGAGAATTCCGACACGTCCGACTTGGCGGCGAACATCTCGGCGGCGTAGTCGGTGATGTTGATACCCAGATCATCCGCCAGAACCTTCACCACTTCGCGGTCGCGGTCGGTGGTGGTGGGCGAGCGGAATTCCAGTGTGTCCGACAGGATGCAGGTCAGGGCCGCGCCTTTGACCCAGTCGGGCATTTTGGCCACGTCGTCGCCCATCAGATCATACATGATGGTCGCGGTGCAGGCGAGCGGGCGGATCGTGATGTCGATCGGGCCTTTGGTCTCAAGCCCGCCCACCAGCTTGTGGTGGTCGATGATGGCCTGCACGTCTGCGCCGTTGATATTGGCGGGCAGTTCGGCCGGGTTGTTGGTGTCGACGATGACGCAGGGCTGGTCGTCTTCCACGTCCGCAATGATGCGCGGCTTGGGCAGGTCCCAGCGGTGCAGCAGCCATGCGGCTTCGGTGTTGGGTTCGCCCAGCAAAACGGCCTCGGCGTTGCTGCCTTTGATCTCGTTCAGATACCACGCCCAGATGATGGGCGATCCGGTCGAGTCGGTGTCAGGGGATTTGTGGCCGAAAACAAGGGTGGTCATGTGCATCATCCGTCTTTGATTCAAAGCTGTTCGCGCGACTTATAAGAGCGGGATTGCGGGTTGTCACGGGTTGTTCGCCCCTGCGGGCTGCGGTTAAGGTTTGTGTATGTCAAAACCTGCCGAAACCGAGCTTTATGCCCCCGTGAAATCCTGGCTGGAGGGGTTGGGCTATGAGGTGAAATCCGAAGTTGGACCCGCTGATGTCGTGGCCCTGCGGGGTGACGACGCGCCAGTCATTGTGGAGCTAAAAGCGGGATTTTCACTGACGCTTTTGCAACAGGCGGTCGCACGGCAGGCGGTGACAGACGCGGTCTATGTGGCCGTGCCGCGTTGGGCGGGCAAACTCGGCTGGCGCACGTTCAAGGGCAATGTGGGCCTATGCAAGCGGCTTGGGTTGGGAGTTTTGTCGGTGCGTCTGAAAGACGGGCTGGTGCAGGTGCATGCCGATCCCGGCCCGTTCCAGCCCCGAAAATCCAAGATAAAATCCGCGCGGCTTCTGTCTGAATTTGCCCGGCGTGACGGTGACCCCAACACCGGTGGCACGAACGGCAAGATCGTGACGGCGTATCGGCAGGATGCCGAGAAGCTGGCAGCCTGTCTGGCGCAACAGGGGCCGATGAGGGGCGCAGCGCTGGCGAAAGCCACAGGCGTCAAGACCGCGACCCGGATGATGGCGATCAATCACTATGGGTGGTTTGAGCGGGTCGAGCGTGGCGTTTACGGCCTGACGGTCCAGGGCCACACCGCCGTCAAGGGAACCAGTGACAAGGCTTGATCAGGGTCAAGTCGCAACCCATGCCGTTTCGGCAATGTGACCGAAACATCAATGGAACCCCCTCAGATGCGCAATGTCCTGTCGTTGATCCTCTTGACCGCCACCGCCTTGCCCGCAGGCGCGTTCGATAGCCTTGAAGAATTGGGTGAGGCGCTGTTTTTCGATGTGAATCTATCAAAGAACCGCACGCAATCCTGCGCAACGTGTCACGATCCGGAATATGGCTTCGTTGATCCGCGTGAAACGGAAATGGGCCGCGCGGTGTCTTTGGGCGACGATGGAGAAAGCCTTGGCGACCGTTCCGCGCCGACCGCAGCCTATGCGAAGTTTACGCCGGATTTTGAGCAGTTGGCCGAACGCGCGTGGCGCGGCGGAATGTTTTGGGACGGGCGCGCAGCAGGTCTGGCCGGTCAGGCGGGCGAGCCACCCTTGAACCCGATCGAAATGGGGATGCCGGATCAGGCATCGGTCGTGGCACGACTGGCCGAGGACGCGGGGTATGTGGCCGCGTTCAAGGCGCTGTTTGGTGACACCATCTGGAACGACGATGCCTCTGCATATGCTGCGATGACGCAGGCCATTGCGGCGTTCGAAAGCACGGATCTGTTCTCACCGTTCGATAGTAAATATGACCGCATGTTGCGCGGGGATGCCAAGCTGACGGATGAAGAAGAACTGGGCCGCACACTGTTCTTTTCCGAGCAATCCACGAATTGTAGTCTGTGCCACCAACTCCACCCCTCGGCAGTTGCGCCCAACGAGACGTTCAGCAACTATGAATACCACAACACCGGCACCCCCGTGAACGCAGCCGTGCGCGCCGCGAATGGGGTCGAAGGGCCGGATCTTGGCTTGTTGGCAAACCCCGACATCAACACCGCAGATGCGGGCGGGCGCTATAAGGTGCCAACCTTGCGCAATGTCGCGGTGACTGGCCCGTATATGCACAATGGTGTGTTCAAGGATCTGCGCACCGTCGTGCTGTTTTATAACAAATACAACACGCTGGATAAGGCGCGCCAGATCAACCCTGAAACAGGGAAACCTTGGGTCATGCCCGAAATCCCGCAAAACCTCGCGGTGACGGAATTGATTCACGGCCCGGCGCTGGATGACAAGCAGATTGACGCGCTGGTGGCGTTCATGAAGACGCTGACCGACGCGCGATACGAACATCTTCTAGAGGAATAAGACCCCACACAGACTGCTGTGGCCCAGACCAAATGCCGGGGCTTGGCGGTGGCGCGGCAGAATTCTTGACCGATTGCTTGACACCCCTCAAATGACTCCCTAACTCTTCGCCGTTAGCACTCGCATCCGGTGAGTGCTAAGAGAACTGAAACTGAGCTTAGGGAGTCTCAGCAAATGGCATTTACACCACTGCATGACCGCGTGTTGGTCCGCCGCGTCGAAAGCGACGAGAAAACAGCAGGCGGCCTGATCATTCCGGAAAGCGCGAAAGAAAAGCCGGCCGAAGGCCTGGTTATCTCTGTCGGCGCTGGCGCCAAGGACGACGACGGCGACCGCATCGCAATGGACGTCAAAGAAGGCGACAAAATCCTTTTCGGCAAATGGTCCGGCACCGAAGTCACCATCGACGGTGAAGAGCTGCTGATCATGAAAGAATCCGACATCATGGGCATCATTGCCTGATCGTCTGACCGATTTACACGTATTTCCAGGAGTAAGCTAAATGGCTGCTAAGGACGTAAAGTTCGACACCGATGCCCGCAACGCAATGCTGCGTGGCGTCAATATCCTCGCTGACGCTGTCAAAGTGACCCTTGGCCCGAAGGGCCGTAACGTGGTTCTGGACAAGTCGTTCGGTGCCCCCCGCATCACCAAAGACGGTGTGACGGTCGCAAAAGAGATCGAACTGGAAGACAAGTTCGAAAACATGGGCGCGCAAATGGTGAAAGAAGTCGCCAGCCGCACCAATGACGAAGCCGGCGACGGCACCACCACAGCCACCGTTCTGACCCAGGCGATTGTTCGCGAAGGTCTGAAGCAGGTTGCTGCTGGCCTGAACCCGATGGACCTGAAGCGCGGCATTGATACCGCCGTTGCAAAAGTCGTCGAGAGCATCAAAGAGATGGCCCGCGAAGTCAAAGACTCCGATGAAGTCGCACAGGTTGGCACCATTTCGGCCAACGGCGAGTCGGAAATCGGCCGTCAGATCGCAGACGCGATGCAAAAGGTCGGCAACGAAGGCGTGATCACGGTCGAGGAAAACAAAGGCCTCGAAACCGAAACCACCGTTGTTGAAGGTATGCAGTTCGACCGCGGCTACCTGTCGCCCTATTTCGTCACCAACCCCGACAAAATGGTTGCCGAGCTGGACGATTGCCTTGTCCTGCTGCACGAAAAGAAACTGTCGTCGCTTCAGCCGATGGTTCCGTTGCTTGAGTCGGTCATTCAGTCGACCAAACCCCTGCTGATCATCGCAGAAGACGTAGAAGGCGAAGCGCTGGCAACTCTGGTTGTCAACAAACTGCGCGGCGGTCTGAAAATCGCTGCTGTCAAGGCTCCGGGCTTCGGTGATCGTCGTAAAGCCATGCTGCAAGACATCGCGATCCTGACCGGTGGTCAAGTGATCTCGGAAGATCTTGGCATGAAGCTTGAAAGCGTGACCATGGATATGCTGGGTTCGGCCAAGAAAATCCAGATCACCAAAGACGAAACGACTATCGTTGACGGTGCTGGCGAGAAGGCCGAGATCGCAGCGCGTGTCGCTCAGATCCGCACCCAAGCCGAAGAAACCACGTCGGATTACGACCGTGAGAAGCTGCAAGAACGCGTTGCCAAACTGGCAGGCGGTGTTGCCGTGATCCGCGTTGGCGGCATGACCGAGGTTGAAGTGAAAGAGCGCAAAGATCGTGTTGACGATGCTCTGAACGCGACCCGTGCAGCCGTGCAGGAAGGCGTGATCGTCGGTGGCGGTGTTGCTCTGGTTCAGGCTGGCAAAAAGCTTGTCGGTCTGGAAGGCGAAAACGCGGACCAGAACGCCGGTATCAGCATCGTGATGAAAGCGCTGGAAGCGCCGCTGCGTCAGATTGCTGAGAACGCTGGTGTCGACGGTGCCGTGGTTGCTGGCAAGATCCGCGAAAGCGACGACGTGACCTTCGGGTTCAACGCGCAGACCGAAGAATATGGCGACATGTTCAAGTTCGGCGTCATTGATCCGGCCAAGGTGACACGGACAGCTCTGGAAGATGCAGGCTCAATCGCCGGTCTTTTGATCACCACCGAAGCCATGGTGGCCGATAAGCCGCAAAAAGATGCCCCAGCTGGCGGCGGCATGCCCGACATGGGCGGCATGGGCGGCATGATGTAAATCGAATTCCGTAAGGAATTCGATTGCGACAGGCGATTGGCCGCAAGGCCAATCTGCCGACTGCGACCCAGACAAAAACTACAAAGGGCGCTCGCTTGGGCGCCCTTTTCATTTGTGCTATAAGTTTCATAACGGTCCGTTGCAAAGGGGAGCGTGCCTCCCTATGTTAACAGCAGTAACATAGACTCATTGGCGGGGACAGTCATGCTTAAATCCATTCTTTTGCTCTTTCTCACTTTTCTTGCAGTTCCAGCCACCGCGCAAGAGGTCTATCGCTTCGGCGATGACGTCTACATGGCCGGTGACAACGTGACCCTGACAGGCGAGGGCGTGGACGACGTCTTTGTCGCGGGCAACACTGTCGTGGTCTCGGCGCCCGTCGGCGGCAGCGCCCATGCCGGGGGACGGTCGGTATCGATCTCGGCGACGGTTGGGCAAAACCTTTATGCCGCTGGCATGAATGTCAACGTCGCGGGGTCCATTGGCGGCGATGCGCAGCTTATCGGAGATACGGTGCTGGTCGGTGAGGCTGTGCAGGGTGACCTGCGGGTCGCCGCCCAACGCGTCGAGGTCAATGGCGCGGTTGGTGACAGTGCCCTGATCGGGGCAGAAAACATACTCCTGACGACTCAGATTGCCGGTGATGCAAGCTTTGCAACCGACAACATCACCTTCGGAGAAGGCGCGCGCATTGATGGAACGCTATTTCTTTACTCTGAGGATCCTGATGACATCATCGTGCCGGCTTCGGTCATCTCGGCGGACCGGATCGAACGTCACAGCATTGATGAGTTCGATGCACGTGCTGATGCCAATGGCGGTGCAACCCTTGATCGGTCCAGATACGGCTGGGGCAGTTGGCTGGTCGGCAAGATCAGTTCGATCCTGATCCTGACAGCGATGGCGACAGCGCTTGCAGCGCTTGCGCCGGTCTTTCTTATGGCTCTGCGGTCACGTACGCTTGAAACGCCTGTGCGGGCGCTTTGGATGGGGTTCCTGTCTATTTCTGCGCTGGCGGGGTCGCTGTTTTTGTTCGCAATGACGGGGATTGGCCTTCTGCTTGTGCCGGCCTCGATTGTGCTAGCCGTGCTGCTGGGCATCGCAGGCTATGTGATCGGCACCTATATTCTTGGTGTGGGCGTGCTGGGTGTGGCCAACCGCCCACTGCCCGAAACACTCGCAGAGCGCGCGATCGCCGCACTGGTTGGCGCGGTGGCGATTTCAGTGCTGGCGTTGATCCCTTATATCGGTTGGATTGCGACCTTGGCGGTAGCCGTCACTGGCGCGGGCGCATTGATCATCCGCTGGTTTGCGCCGGGGTTCCATACGGAGGTCCGCTAGCCCAACGCCTTTGCCCAACAAACGCCCCCGGCCAACGGTGCGGGGGCGTTCTATGTCACAAATCTGCCTATCGCACGATGGTTTCAAGCGCGTCATAGCGTGCAACCCCGGCCGCATCGCCCCACGCCAGTTCGGACAGGGAAAGCGGCCTGACGTATAAATCCGCCATTTCGTCCCGGCTGACCCAGCGACGTTCAGTCACGATTGCTTCTGGGTCTTGCCAGGCGGCGTCAAGCTGTCCGGCCTCCAGGCGGCACCGAAATACAATCTCGACCTGATGAAAGCCGGTGTCCGGGTCGTGAAATTCGTTGACCAAAGCAGGCGTCCCAACCGAAACCGTCAGCCCGGTTTCCTCATGCACTTCGCGCATCAGGTTGTCAGGAAGGCTGGCACCCGGATCGACACCACCACCGGGCAGACACATCAACGATGAGACACCGCCAGCATAGGCGTTGACCAGCAACAGGCGGTTGCGATGCAGGATAAGACCGCGAACAGCAACGCGGGGCGTTTTGAAACGGATGGGCATGCGCCAAGATTTGCGCATCCTGCCCCCTGTGACAACCCACCACTCGCATCCGGCGTCTTGGGTGCTTATCTATAACGTATGTTTCGGATGATGACCCTTGTTGCAGGTTTCGTCGCCGCGCTGGCCATGCCCGCGCGAGCAGATTGTGTCGTTCTGCTGCATGGATTGGCCCGGTCGCCGTCTTCGCTGTGGGTGATGGAGGAATCACTGCGCGCCGAGGGCTATACGGTCGTCAATCTGGGCTATCCATCAACCAAAGCGAAAATCAGTGTCCTGGTCGAGGCAGCCATCCCGCCTGCTCTGGTCGCCTGCGGGTCGCAGAAAGTGCATTTTGTCACCCATTCGTTGGGGGGCATCCTTGCGCGCGTCTGGTTGCAGGACAACAGACCCGACGATATGGGGCGCGTCGTGATGCTGGCCCCGCCCAACAAAGGGTCAGAGCTGATCGACGCCTTCGGGGATCTGGAGGCGTTCGGCTGGATCATGGGGCCGGCGGGGCTGCAGCTTGGCACTGGCGACAACGCGTTGCCAAACAGGATCGAGCTGCCCGCGTTTGAACTTGGTGTCATTGCCGGCAACCGGTCGCTTAACCCGATCTATTCAGCGGTCATTGAAGGCGCAGATGATGGCAAAGTGTCCGTAGACAGCACCCGGATAGACGGGATGAATGACCATATCGTGCTGCCCGTGACGCACACGTTCATGATGGTGAACCCGCTGGTGATCGCCCAAGTGATACGGTTCCTCGAAGACGGCGCGTTTGAGCACGGGCTGACGATCGCAGACGTGTTGGACCGGATCGCCGTAGACGCGGGCTATCGCAGGAAGGACAAATAAGCGTCTGGCGGCATCAAACCGCCTGACTATGTCCGCTTTCATTCACCTCGTAGGCGTCGAAATGGCGCGCGATCATACGCGCCAACGGTCGTGCACCCTCACGGATTGTCAGCACATTGTCCGTTAGATCCGTCGTGTCCGGCATGGCCTCTGGCAAGCCATCGACCAGCGCAAGGAACCAACCGATGGGCCGGTCCAATTCTTTGGCCAAGGCTGCAAAGTCCACCTTGAAATAGCAAAGAAGCTCTTCAATCACGCGGCCGCGCGCGATGTCGTCGGGCGTAAACGAGTGGCCTTTGGCGGCTGTTAAATTTCCGTCTCGGGCGGCGGCTTGATATTTCGATGTGGCAGGTTCGTTTTGCACATAGCCCTGCGGGTAGCGCGCAATTGAGCTTGCCCCGACACCGATCAACACCTGCGAGGCATCTTCCGTATACCCCTGAAAGTTTCGTTTCATCGTGCCCGCTTTATGCGCCTTGGCCAGCCCGTCCGAAGGTAGGGCAAAGTGGTCGATGCCAATCTCGTCATAGCCACTGGCGACAAACAAATCGCGCGCGGTGTTGTAAAGCTCCAGCCGTTCCTCGGCCGAAGGCAGCGCTTCGGTCGGGATCAGCGTCTGGCGCCGCGCCATCCATGGCACATGCGCATACCCAAACAGAGCCACGCGATCTGGGCCAAGGCTGATCAGTTTCTCGACCGAATCCGTGACCCGCGCGATATTCTGATGCGGAAGCCCATAAAGAATATCCATATTCAGACTGTCGATGCCACGCGCGCGCAAACCGTCGACGGCCTCTTTGGTGATCTCATAACTTTGTGGTCGGCCAATGACCTCCTGAATCATCGGGTCGAAATCCTGCACCCCGATCGACGCGCGGTTCATCCCGGCTTTTGCCAAAGCATCCAGCCGTGGCCCGTCGATTTCAGAGGGGTCAATCTCGACCGAGAACTGCGCATCCTGCGCCAACGGGGTCGTTGTCAGAATGGCGTCCGTCAGATCAGCGATCATGTCAGGTTGCAACAGAGTCGGCGTCCCGCCACCCCAGTGCAGATGTTCCAGCTTGATCCCAGGGGCCAGCAGATCCTTGATGGTGGCAAGTTCTTGCTTGATGCTGTTCAGGTATGCCGCGACAGGTTCCGAGGTCGACGTGCCCTGTGTTCTGCAGGCACAAAACCAGCACAATCTGCGGCAGAAAGGAATATGCACGTATAACGATACCGTGTCATTTTCCGGAATTGCACTGATCCACTCGGAAAGCGTTTCAGGCCCAAAGCCCGCTTTGAAATGCGGGGCGGTTGGGTAGCTCGTATAGCGGGGCACGCGCGCGTCAAAAAGACCAAGGCGTTTGAGTTGCGGAGAGGTCTGCATTCGAATAGGGTTTACCGAGAACGACGCGCGCAACTTTGATCAGGATCAAACAAGATACCTCTCTTGTTAAAAAAGACATGAACGAGATCAGTTTTAACACCCGTGATTGTGGCAGTTGCCCAATTCGCCACCGTGCCGTGTGCGCGCGCTGCCAGCCTGACGAGCTGGAGCAACTTGACGCAATCAAGTATTACCGCACCTTCGAAGCTGGCCAGCCCGTGATCTGGTCAGGTGACCCGATGGAGTTTGTGTCGAGCGTCGTGAGCGGCATCGCCACGCTGAGCCAGACCATGGAAGACGGACGCACCCAGATGGTTGGGCTGCTGCTGCCGTCTGATTTCATTGGGCGACCGGGCCGTAACTCCGCACCCTTCGATGTGGTCGCGGTAACAGATCTGACGCTGTGCTGTTTTCGCAAGAAACCCTTTGAAGACATGATGGAAAAGACGCCCGCGATCGGCACGCGGCTTTTGCAGATGACGCTGGATGAACTGGACAGCGCACGCGAATGGATGCTGGTGCTTGGCCGCAAGACAGCGCGCGAAAAAATAGCAAGCCTCGTTGCAATTCTGGCCCGCCGGGACGCGTCTTTGCACATGCGCGCGCCATGCGACGGGATGAGCTTCGAACTGCCCCTGACCCGCGAGGCGATGGCGGATTACCTTGGCCTGACGCTTGAAACGGTCAGCCGACAGGTCTCTGCCCTGAAAAAATCCAGAGTGATCGAACTGCAAGGCAAGCGCCGTGTGATCATTCCCGATCTTCAGGCACTTATCGCTGAAACCGGTGACGACGTTGATGGTGGCCCCATCACCTGACCCGTTGGACCGGACAAAAGCGGGCAGGTGGCCCGGAAGACAACAGGAAAGGGCGCCAAAGCGGCGCCCTTTCTGGTTTTAAGTCTGCGTTCAGTGGGCCAGTAGGATGGGAACTTCAGCGACTTCCAGCATGTGGCGCGTCGCACCACCCAGAATTGATTCTCGGAATCGCGAGTGGCCATAGGCTCCCATGACAATCAAATCTGCATCCTTGTCACGGGCGTGCCGATTCAGGATGTCCGAGATGCGCGGCATCGTCTTGGCAAGAACCGACACCTCTGCCCTGATGTCATGGCGCGCGAGCATCTGGCTCAGCGCCCCGCCGGGGTCAGACCGTTCAGGGCCGTGTTGGGGTGGGTCAATGACCGCAATCGACACCATATCAGCTTGTTTCAGCAGCGGCAGTGCCAGTCGAATTGCGCGTAACGCTTCCGGGCTTTCATTCCAAGCGACCACCACATTGCGCACGGTCGTCGGGTATTGCGCGTCGTCGGGCATCACCATCACCGGCACGCGGCCTTCGAAAAGGGCCGCTTCGACAAGGGCTTCGGCGTCGTGTCCGCGGCCTTCGCCATACGGGCGCGGCATCACCACCAGATCTGAAAACCGGGTGCGATGTGCGATCAGGCCGTTCAGGGCCACCATCTGTGCCGTCAATGCCGATGTGGACCACGGATAGGCGTGCCCGGTAATTGCCTGCCGAACATGGCTTTCAAGCGCGAGGGCGTCCTCGCGTGCCTGCGCCAAGTTGTCCTGAACCACCATCGCCGAGGCCCCTGCATAGTAGAACCCCTGTTGCGACTGGTCGATCCCAAGGCACAAGACATCCAGATGGGCCTCGTGCTGGGCCGAAATGGTCATGGCAGCCTGCAGGGCCACCTGACCCAATGATTTTTCGGTGACGATCGTGGAAATGGTGCGGTAATCCATGGCAATGCCCTCCGGGTTGGCGTCACCTAAAGGTTGCCCCCGACCTGCCTGCGACGCTTTGACATGGGTCAATCCCGGTTTTTCTAGCCCATCGGCGCAGTTTTGATATGGATCAAAGCGGGCTGGAAGAGATAGGTAGAAACCGACAAAAGTCAAGACATGCCCCCCATCCGTCGTGGGAGGGGGGGGATAAAAGACAACGACGAAGGGACGCAAAATGTGGGATTACCTAAAATTGGCGATCTACGGCCTGATCGCAGTATTGGCCGCTATCGCTGCAAGTTATGCCCGCGACATCGCCTACCAGGTGCACGCCATCTTGGTAACGTTGATTGCGGGCGGCCTTTTCGTTTACTCGCTGCGTCGAGTGGGTGAAGAAAAAGTTGTTGAAACCGGTTATATGGATGGCCCCGTTCGCGTGGGTGTAGCTTTGACCGCCTTCTGGGGCGCTGTCGGCTTTCTGGTCGGAACGTGGATTGCGTTCCAGCTGGCCTTCCCAAACCTGAACTTCGGCTGGGCCGAAGGATACCTGAACTTCGGGCGCCTGCGTCCACTACACACCTCGGCGGTGATTTTCGCGTTCGGTGGAACGGCGCTGATCACATCGTCAATGTATGTGGTTCAACGGACCTCCGGTGCGCGTCTTTGGGGCGGCAATCTGGCGTGGTTCGTGTTCTGGGGCTACCAGATTGTGATCCTTTTGGCTGCCACGGGCTATCTGCTGGGCGCAACCCAATCCAAAGAATACGCTGAACCCGAATGGTACACCGACCTTTGGCTGACCATCGTCTGGGTGGCTTATCTGCTGTTGTTCATGGGCACGCTGATGAAGCGGAAAGAACCGCACATCTACGTGGCCAACTGGTTCTACCTGTCGTTCATCGTCACCATCGCCATGCTGCACGTGATCAACAACCTGGCTGTGCCGGTGTCGATCTTCGGATCGAAATCTGTTCAGCTCTTCTCGGGTGTGCAGGATGCCATGACGCAGTGGTGGTATGGCCACAACGCCGTGGGCTTCTTCCTGACCGCAGGCTTCCTAGGCATGATGTACTACTTCGTGCCGAAACAGGCTGAACGTCCGGTCTTCTCATACAAGCTGTCGATCATCCACTTCTGGGCACTGATCTTCCTGTATATCTGGGCAGGCCCCCACCACCTGCACTATACCGCGCTGCCTGACTGGGCTGGCACGTTGGGCATGGTGTTCTCGATCATTCTGTGGATGCCGAGCTGGGGTGGCATGATCAACGGTCTGATGACCCTGTCGGGCGCTTGGGACAAACTGCGCACCGACCCGGTTATCCGGATGATGGTTGTGTCGATCGGTTTCTACGGCATGTCCACGTTCGAGGGTCCGATGATGTCGATCCGCGCCGTGAACTCGCTGAGCCACTATACGGACTGGACCATTGGTCACGTGCACTCTGGCGCGCTGGGCTGGAACGGGATGATCACCTTCGGGATGCTCTACTTCCTTGTGCCCCGACTGTGGAACCGTGCAGGGCTATACAGCCAGAAACTGGTCAGCTGGCACTTCTGGCTCGCCACCATTGGTATCGTGCTCTACGCATCGTCGATGTGGGTGACCGGGATCATGGAAGGTCTGATGTGGCGTGAAGTTGACGCCCAAGGCTTCCTGGTGAACTCGTTCGCTGACACCGTTGCCGCCAAGTTCCCGATGTATGTGGTGCGCGGCATGGGTGGGGTTCTGTTCCTCACGGGTGCTTTGATCATGTGCTACAACCTTTGGATGACCGTGAAGCGTTCGCCGGCAGCAGAAACTGCCAGTGACGCCCAAACGGCTCCGGCTGAATAAGGAGGGAAGGACCCATGGGAATTCTCGACAAACACGTTGTTCTGGAAAAGAACGCAACGCTTCTTATGGTCGGTAGCCTTCTGGTTGTTGCCATCGGCGGCATCGTAGAGATCGCACCGCTCTTCTACCTCGAAAATACGATCGAGGACGTGGAAGGCATGCGCCCCTACTCGCCTCTCGAGCTTGAGGGTCGGAACATCTATGTGCGTGAAGGCTGCTATGTCTGCCACTCGCAGATGATCCGCCCGATGCGCGACGAGGTGGAACGCTACGGCCACTATTCACTGGCGGCGGAAAGCCAGTATGACCACCCGTTCCAGTGGGGATCAAAGCGGACAGGGCCTGACCTTGCCCGCGTTGGTGGCCGCTATTCGGACGAATGGCATGTGGATCACCTGATGGATCCGCAGTCGGTCGTGCCGGAATCGGTGATGCCGAAATACGCGTTCTTGGCGGATCGCCTGATCGAGCCGACATATATCGAAGACCTGCTGAAAGCCAATCAGATGGTCGGTGTGCCTTACACCGACGAGCAGATGGAAAACGCCGCAGCCGACTGGCTGGCACAGGCCGATCCTGACAGCGACTATGATGGGCTTCTGGCGCGCTATCCGAAGGCGCAGGTGCGCAACTTCGATGGCAAGCCCGGTGTTTCGGAAATGGACGCTTTGATCGCCTACATGCAGATGTTGGGAACGTTGGTCGACTTTTCGACCTTCACACCTGACCCGAGCCGGTAAGGAGCTGGGATGATGGACACCTATTCACTGTTTCGCGAAATCGCCGACAGCTGGGTGCTTTTGGCCATGTTTGTCTTCTTCCTTGGAACGGTGGTCTGGGCGTTTCGCCCGGGCAGCCGCAAGGTCCACGAAGACACGGCCAACATCCCCTTCCGCCACGAAGACAAACCTGCCGGTGACCGGGATTAATCCCGGGCGCTCAGCTCAAGAGGAGTTGCGGCAATGAGTAAAAAACCTGTTGTAAAGAAAGAGCCCGAAACGACCGGCCATGAATGGGACGGCATTCAGGAGTTCAACAACCCCCTGCCACGTTGGTGGGTCTGGGTCTTCTACCTGACCATCATCTGGGGCGTGTGGTATTCCATCGCTTATCCGGCGTGGCCACTGATCAAAGGGGCGACCGCTGGCTATCTGGGCTATTCGACCCGCGCCGAAGTTGCTGCCGAAATTGATCGCTTCACCGCCATGAATGGCGAATTGGAGGCCCAGTTGGCGTCGGCCGATCTGAACGCGCTGGAACAAGGCAGTGATTTGCATAACTATGCAATCCAATCCGGCCGCGCGACGTTTGCCACCTTCTGTTCGCAATGCCACGGGTCCGGGGCTGCGGGCAACGTCGGTTATCCCAACCTGCTGGACAATGACTGGCTTTGGGGCGGCACGCTGGACGACATCCAGTTGACCCTCCAGCACGGTATCCGGTCGGAAGATGATGACGACACGCGCTATTCGGAAATGCCGGCCTTTGGCGAAGACTATCTGAGCGACGAAGAAATCGCCCAGGTCGTTAACTATGCGATGTCGCTGTCGCCGGTCACCAAGCCTGACGCCGATATGGAGCTGGCTGCCGCAGGTGCGACGGTGTTCGCTGACAACTGCACCGCGTGTCATATGGAAGACGGCACCGGGGATCGCTCACAAGGTGCTCCGAACCTGACCGACGCCATCTGGCTCTATGGCGACACCAAGGACGAAATCACCGAGGTCGTCGTAAACGGTCCCTTCGGCGTTATGCCCGCGTGGAGCGGCAAGCTGACAGACAGCCAGATCAACGCTGTTTCGGCTTATGTTCACCAGTTGGGCGGCGGCGAATAAGCCACCGGCCAACCAGAAGTTCCGGGGCCTCATACCCCGGTCAACGGCACCGACCCCTGATCCTGTTCGCGCGTTTCTCCGGGGTCGGTGCCACCTAATCCAAAGACCCGGACGCATTGCGCGTTCGGGTCTTTGTGTCTACCAAAGAGGGCGCAGCCCACGCGCCGCAGAGGCGACCCAAGGTGCGGCTTTTTGACAGGCTGCGACCTGATGGCACTGCGACAAAATGGAAAATTGATAATTATCAAGGACTAATGCGATTGATTCTGCATTGCAGCACCGATTTTTTTGATCCACATCAAGGCTGCAATATAGAATAGTTCTTAACTGAACACCTACCTCGACAAGCAGGATTGGAATCTGTCCATGTCTGACGCCCCAGAACACCTCTATGCCGCCCGTGAACCCATCTTTCCCAAGCGGGTTAAAGGTATGTTCCGCAGCCTGAAATGGTGGATCATGGGCATCACTTTGGGCATTTACTATCTTGCGCCATGGATCCGCTGGGATCGTGGGCCGAACTTGCCCAATCAGGCGATCCTGATCGATATGGCGAACCGCCGTTTCTATTTCTTCTGGATCGAGATCTGGCCGCACGAGTTCTATTTCATTGCAGGCCTGTTGATCATGGCTGGATTGGGGCTGTTCTTGTTCACCTCTGCCGCGGGGCGGGTCTGGTGTGGCTATGCCTGTCCGCAGACGGTCTGGACGGATCTGTTCATCCTGGTTGAGCGCTGGGTCGAAGGCGACCGCAACGCTCGTCTGCGGTTGCATCGTCAGAAATGGGACGCCGAGAAGGTTCGCAAGCGGCTCGTCAAGTTCGTTCTGTGGATCGTGATCGCCGTCGCAACCGGCGGGGCGTGGGTCTTTTATTTCGCAGATGCGCCGACATTGTTGGTTGATTTGGTCACAGGCAATGCACACCCGCTGGCCTATTCGACCATTCTGGTCTTGACCCTGACGACCTTCTTCTTCGGGGGCATCGCGCGTGAACAGATCTGCATCTATGCCTGCCCATGGCCGCGTATTCAGGCCGCGATGATGGACGAGGATACCATCACCATCGCTTACCGGGATTGGCGCGGCGAGCCGCGTGGCAAAGGCAAGGCGCGTGATGATCTGGGCGATTGCATTGATTGCAACGCCTGTGTGAACGTCTGCCCGATGGGGATCGACATCCGTGACGGCCAACAGTTGGAGTGCATCACCTGTGCGCTTTGTATCGACGCATGCGATGAGATGATGGCCAAAGTTGGCAAGGAACGTGGGCTGATCGATTACCTCGCCCTGAAGGACGAATCTTACGAGCGGGCCGGGAACAGCAAGATCCCCGTCATCAAGCACTTGCTGCGCCCGCGCACCATTCTTTACACCACGCTTTGGGCCCTTGTCGGGATCGCGCTGACGGTTGCGCTGTTCGTTCGCCCGAAGGTCGATGTAACCGTGCGCCCCGTGCGCAACCCCACCTATGTGACCCTGTCGGACGGCGCGATCCGCAACACCTATGATGTTGGCGTGCGCAACCGCCATGGCGAAGAACGCCCTTACTACTTTGCTCTTTCGGATGACAGCAATATGACGGTAGAGCTGGAAGGCAGCGACAAGCTTGTGCTTGTTGCACCGGCTGATACCGAGGCAAAGCAGCGCGTGTATGTCATAGCCCCTCCGGGGTCAGAGGCCGCACGGACGGACCGCACCGAGCTACGCCTTTGGATCGTGGATGGGGTGACGGGCGATCGAGCCCACCTTGACACCGTGTTCAACGGAAGAGGACGTTAAGCTATGGTTGATGAGACCGAGAAGAAAGAGTTCGAGCTGACGGGCAAACACGTGCTTGCCATCGTGGTGTCGGCCTTTGCCGTCATCATCGGGGTGAACCTTTTCATGGCTTATTCTGCGGTCGGCACCTTTCCAGGGCTTGAGACTCAAAACTCTTACGTGGCCAGCCAACAGTTCGACCAGCAAAAGGCCGCACAAGAGGCTTTGGGCTGGGATGTGGCCGCGCGCGTTGACGGCGAAACGCTGATCCTCGATATCAAGGATCAAGCGGGCGAACCGGTAGAGGTGACCTCGCTTTATGGTCTTCTGGGGCGGGCGACGCATGTGAAGGAAGATCAGGAGCCTGCGTTCAGTCAGGGATCAAATGGCGCATACATGGCGCAGGTTGGTCTGCTGGGGGAAGGCAACTGGAACCTGCGACTGAATGTAGTGGCGGATAACGGCACCACGTTCCAGCGCCGCATACCGATCTTTATCTCGGCGAACTAGCGCCGGAACCAACGCGCGAACAAGGATCTGACTGATGGCTGCCCCGATATCTGCCTGCCCGGCTTGTGCCGCTGCCCCCCTCGCCGAAGATCAGGCGGGCGAAGGGTATCGCGGCAATGGCATGGAGGCGAAACGTATCCTGCTGTCGCTGCCGCAGATTTATTGCGCAGCGTGCATTTCGGGCGTTGAACGTGGATTGGCAGCGCAGCCGGGGGTGCGGGCTGCACGGGTGAACCTGACGCTGAAACGTGCCACGGTCGATGTCGATCCCGATCTCGAAGCCCAAAGCCTTGCCGATTACCTGACCGGTATCGGGTTCGAAGCCTACGAGCTTGATCCCGGCCAGCTGACCTCGACTGCGACGGACAAGCGCGGCAAAGATCTGTTGATGCGTCTGGGCGTTGCTGGCTTCGCGATGATGAATGTGATGCTGCTAAGCGTCGCTGTCTGGTCGGGCGCCACCGACGCCACACGTGATTTGTTTCACTGGATCAGTGCCGGCATCGCCATTCCGACGATCGCGTTTTCAAGTCAGGTCTTTTTCAAATCTGCTTGGTCTGCGCTTCGCGTCGGGCGACTGAACATGGACGTGCCGATTTCCCTGGCGATCCTTCTGGCGCTGGGCATGTCGTTGTATGAGACGATGCACTCGGGCGAACATGCCTATTTCGACGCGGCCTTATCGCTGACGTTCTTCCTGTTGGCCGGACGGTATCTGGATTTCCGCACCCGCGCCGTGGCCCGCTCTGCCGCCGAGGAACTGGCCGCCCTTGAGGTGCCGCGCGCTGCCCGCGTGGTTAACGGTCAGGCCGACGAACAGGTGTCTGTCGCCGAGCTTACCCCAGGCGACATCGTGCGCGTGGTCCCCGGCGCCCGCGTGCCGGTGGACGGGATCGTCGAAACGGGCGAGAGCGAGCTGGATCGGTCGCTTCTGACCGGCGAAAGCTTGCCCGTTGCCGCCGCACCCGACAGTGTCGTTTCGGCAGGCGAGGTGAACCTGACCGGCCCGCTGACGGTGCGCGTCACGGCCGCCGGGCGTGACAGTTCGCTTCACCGGATGGCCGATCTTGTGGCCATCGCGGAAACAGCGCGCAACCGATATACCTCGCTGGCGGATAAGGCCGCACAGATTTACGCACCGCTTGTGCACATCCTTGCCTTTGCGGCCTTCTTGGCGTGGCTCTGGATTTCTGGTGGTGATGTGCGGCTGGCGCTGAACATCGCGGTTGCGGTTCTGATCATCACGTGCCCCTGTGCCCTTGGTCTTGCCGTTCCCGCGGTTACGACAGCGGCGTCTGGGCGGTTGTTTAAACAGGGCATGTTGTTGAAATCCGCCACCGCGATGGAACGGTTGGCCGAAGTGACCCATGTCGTCTTTGACAAGACGGGCACCCTGACCGAAGGCAAGCCCGCAATGGACGCGCTGCAACGCCACAAGCCACAGGATTTGTCGATCGCTCTGGCGCTGGCCGAAGGGTCAAGCCACCCTCTGGCGCAGGCGCTGACCGCAGCTGCCCGCAGCGCGGGCGTGACACCCGCCAAAGTGACCGCGGTGCGTGAGGTTCCCGGCAAAGGGATCGAAGCCACTTGGGACGGCAAGACTGTCCGTTTGGGGCGCGCCGAATGGCTTGGGGCCAATGCAGTTGGCCAGACCGCGACCTATCTGGCGGTGTCTGGCGCACGCCCTGTGGCGTTCACCTTCACCGATGCATTGCGGCCGGGTGTTGAGGCTGCAATCGACGCACTGAAAGCCCGAGGCTTGGGCATATCGCTTGTTTCAGGCGACGTGCCGGCGGCCGTGGCCGATATCGCCGGACGGGTCGGTATCGCTGATTGGCAGGCCGACATCCTGCCCGAAGGCAAAGCTGAATACGTGGCGCGTCTGGGCAAGGCCGGCAAAAAGGTGTTGATGGTGGGCGACGGGCTGAATGATACAGCCGCGTTGGCAGCCGCGCATGTGTCGATCTCGCCTGCCTCGGCGCTGGAGGCGGCGCGTGTTGTCTCCGACATCGTGCTGCTTGGCAAGTCGATGGAACCCTTGAGCGACGCGATTACCCTGTCGAAATCTGCGACGCGCCGGATCAAGGAAAATTTTGCGATCGCAGCGGGCTATAATGCGATCGCCATCCCGATCGCGCTGGTGGGGCTGGCCACGCCGTTGGCCGCTGCTCTTGCCATGTCATTCTCGTCAGTGTCAGTATCGCTGAACGCGTTGCGGCTGAAGAAAGGCTGAGTGATGAACGTTCTGGTCTATTTGATCCCTGTCTCGCTGCTTCTGGGTGGCTTGGGGCTTGTCGCCTTCTTCTGGACCCTGAAAAGCGAACAATATGACGACCCGGATGGCGACAGCCACCGTATCCTGAGTGACCGTTGGGACGACGCCCCGCCGAAAGACTGAATGCCGTGTCAGACCAGCCCTTGGTCGCGCGCGATCATCGCGGCGTGGGTCCGGTTGCGCGCGCCCAGCTTTCGGATCACCGCGCGCATATGCATTTTCACAGTGACCTCCTGAATGCCAAAGGCGTGCGCGATTTCTTTGTTTTGCTGCCCGTCACACAGAAGCGCCAAAATCTGAAGCTCGCGGCGTGACAGCGTGTGGGCCGCTCCCTGCTGCCTCGTTCCGAACCGGGGCAGCAGCATCAGGTTATGGCCCTCGCGGATTAGGGCCAGCACATGGGAAAGCGCCTTTTGCGACAGGGACGTCGGCGCGGTTGCCGAAACGCCAAGCGCAAGAGCCTGGCGCGCGATCTCGTTTGAATGTGGCGGGATCAGCAGGATCACGGCAAGTGCCTTTCGCGATTTCATCAACCGCTCGACCACTTTCAGCCCTCCGAGCGCTGCAAGCGTGAAATCGACGACCAGAAGCTGCGTATCACGGTTCTGGGAAAGGTAGATCTCGGCGGCCTCGGCCGTGGCACAAACCGCCGGCCGGGCAGAATTGGCGTCGCCTAACACAGTATCAAACCTGCGCTGGATGCCAGGATCCTCTGTCACCAAGAGTGTTTTCACCGAGGCACTCCGCGTCATATGGTTGCACCATTATGGCCGGGTGGGGCCGCTGTGGTGCGTAACAGTGGCACAACCTTCAAGGGTCGCCTAGGTGTCACTATGTATAGGTCAACGGGGATCGCCCGTCCTCATCAAGGGTCTGATCGGGGCCGGGAGTGCCTGCGCGATACAGTCGTATCGGCTCTATTCGACGGCGGCCTGTGGCACGATCTGCAACACTTTTGGGCCTATTGCGTCCACGATGCGGGACACGCCCTCACGGTTGGGGTGCAATCCGTCGGGCTGCAAATACAGGCGGGCGGTGTCTGCCGGATCAAGCGTATCCGTGATTGCGGCCAGAAAGTTTGGCTCCAACGGCACCTGAAATTCGGCTGCGAGCGTTTCGAAGTTTGCTTCAAACGCAGCCTTGTAATCAGGCCCGAAATTCGCCGGCCCCGGAAGACCCACGAGCAGCGCAGGCAGGTCACGGTTTTGCAGCTCGGTCAGAATGCGGCTCAGATGTTTGCGGGTTTCCTCTGGGGGAATACCTCGGAGCAGGTCATTGCCGCCCAATGTGACGACAACCGCGTTGACCTCGGGGGTCAATGCCCAATTGATGCGCGCAGCCCCCCCGGCACTTGTGTCGCCGGACACGCCGCCATTGATGACGCGCGCACTGACCCCACGGTCCTTCAACCAAGCCTCAAGCTGCGGAACGAACCCTTCGTCTTGGGCAAGCCCATACCCCGCTGTCAGACTGTCACCCAGCGCAAGAACCGTGACCGGCTGGGCCTGCGCGGCAAAAGCCACGAAGACCATTGCAACGACCCCCTTGGAAAGACGCGCCAAGACCCCATATCCAACCGTAATCATTATATTCCTTCCAAAGCCGGGTGCCCCATGACCACGCCGATCCTTTCCCTGACCGACGCGCGCCTGACACTTGGGCATAATGCAGGGCGCACCGAGATCCTCAAGGGCATAACGCTCGATGTGTCCGCGGGCGAAACACTTGGCCTGACTGGGCCTTCAGGCTCGGGCAAATCATCGCTCCTTATGTTGATGGGTGGGCTGGAACAGGCCACCGGTGGATCGGTATCGGCGCTTGGGCGTGATCTGGGTGTGATGGGTGAAGACGACCTTGCACGCTTTCGTAGGGATCATATGGGGGTGGTGTTCCAGTCTTTCCACCTTATTCCGACCATGACGGCCCTTGAAAATGTCGCAACCCCGTTGGAGCTGGCCGGTGCCCGAGACGCGTTTGATCGCGCTGCCGAGGAACTGGAAGCCGTCGGGTTGTCACACCGGCTGGATCATTACCCAAGCCAGATGTCTGGCGGTGAACAGCAACGCGTGGCCTTGGCCCGCGCGGCTGCCCCCCGGCCCGAGATCCTGTTGGCCGATGAACCGACCGGCAATCTGGACGGGGCCACAGGCGCCACCATCATGGACCTTCTGTTCGGGCTGCGCGATCGTCACGGCGCGACGCTGATCCTTGTGACCCATGCGCCCGAGCTTGCAGAGCGGTGTGACCGGATTGTGCACATTCAGGACGGAGTGCTTGCATGACCGGGTCGCTTGGCATGGCCCTGCGTCTGGCGCGACGCGAGATGCGCGGGGGGCTGCGCGGCTTTCGGATTTTTCTTGCCTGTCTTGTGTTGGGCGTGGCCGCCATCGCCGCGATCGGCAGTGTGCGCGAAGGATTGCGCGCGGGGCTGGCATCGCAAGGTGCGGTGCTGCTGGGCGGGGACGTCTCGGTGTCGTTCACCTATCGCTTTGCAGACCCTGACGAAGAGGCGCTTTTGGTCGCACAGGCCGCGCAGATAAGCGTGTTGGCGGATTTCCGGTCGATGGCGGTCACCGAAAATGACCGCGGTCTGACGCAGGTGAAGGCAGTGGACGATGCCTATCCATTGATAGGACAAGTTGTGCTGGATCCACCGATGGCGTTGTCTGACGCGCTGGACGGGCAGGGCGGCATGCCCGGCGCGGTCATGGACGACTTGCTGATCGACCGGTTGGGGCTGTCCCCCGGCGACAGCTTCCTTCTGGGCGGAGCTGATTTCGTGCTGATGGCCGAACTGGTGAAGGAGCCGGACAACGCGACCGCCGGGTTCGGCTTGGGCCCGCGCAGCATCGTGCGACGCGCGGCACTGGAAGGCTCGGGCCTTCTGGCCGAAGGCACGCTGTTCAACAGTCACTACAAGATGCGCCTGCGTGAAGGCTTCAACCTAGATCAAGCTCATGCAGCCCTGATGCCCACGCTTGAACCGAAAGGTGCACGTTGGCAAGACGCCCGAAACGGCGCGCCGGGAATGAGCCGGCTCGTGGATCGGCTGGGCGCTTTTCTGGTGTTGGTTGGTCTGGCGGGGCTTGCGGTCGGTGGGGTCGGTATCTCGGCTGCTGTTCGCGCTTATCTGGACGGCAAGACTGGCACAATTGCGATATTGCGGGCGCTGGGCGCCGAACGCCGGGTGATCTTTCTTACATATTTCCTGCAAATTGGCCTGTTGACGCTCATCGGCCTTGCCCTTGGCCTGATGCTGGGGGCAATTGTTCCGTTGCTGCTGGCTCCGGTCATTGCGCAATCGCTTCCGATCACCGCCGAGATCACGATCTACGCCCGCCCGCTGGCAGAAGCCGCGCTTTATGGGGGGCTCGCGGCACTTTTGTTCACACTGTGGCCCTTGTCGCGCACAGAAGAGGTCAAGGCCGCCGCCCTGTTCCGTGACGCTGCCTTGGGCGCAACACGTCTGCCACGCCCGCTGTTCATTGGCCTTTGTCTGGGGATACTTGCCACCCTGATCTGGGCTGCGGCGCGTCTGTCCGGTATGCCGTCCCTCGCGATGTGGAGCTTCATCGGTCTGTCCGGCGCCTTTGCGGCGCTGGTCCTGACCGGGCTTGCGGTGCGTTGGATCGCGCGCTGGCTTGGCCACAGAACAGCCCTGCGCGGGTGGCCCACGCTGCGCATGGCGCTTGGCGCGGTGGGCGGCCCGGGCGGCGAAGCGGGGGCTGTCGTGCTGTCCTTGGGGTTGGGGCTGGCGGTGCTGGCGGCTGTGGGACAGATCGACAACAACCTGCGCGGCGCCATTGCGCGAGACTTGCCCGAAGTGGCACCCAGCTTTTTCGTGCTGGATATTCAACCCGATCAGATCGACGGCGTCTCTGCACGGCTGGAAGGTGATCCCTTGGTCAGCCGCATCGACACTGCGCCGATGCTGCGCGGGATGATCACCAAGATCAATGACCGCCCTGCCCGCGAGGTGGCGGGGGGACATTGGGTCGTGCGTGGCGATCGTGGCCTTACTTACTCTGACACCCCCACCCGCACCACGGTGGTGGACGGCGAATGGTGGCCCAAGGACTATCAGGGTCCGCCGCAAATCAGCTTTGCCGCCGAAGAGGCGCAGGAGATGGGGATCGGCATCGGGGACAGCCTGACCGTCAATATTCTGGGCCGTGATATTACGGGCGAGATCACCAGCCTGCGCGAGGTCGATTTCAGCCAGGCGGGTATGGGCTTTGTGATGACCATGAATCCTTCGGCGCTGGCAGGTGCACCGCACAGCTATATCGCCACAATCTATGCCGATCAAACAGGCGAGGCTGCCATCCTGCGCGATCTGGGCCGGGCTTATCCCAACATCACGCTGATTTCGGTGCGCGACGCGATCACCCAGGTCACCGGGTTGATGGGGCAGGTCGCCGGCGCGATCACCTATGGGGCGCTTGCGACCCTCGTGACCGGTTTCGTCGTGTTGATGGGGGCCGCCGCTGCCGGTGAACGCGCCAGAACCTACGAGGCAGCGGTTCTGAAAACGCTTGGCGCGACGCGGCCGGCGATTCTTGCCAACTTTGCCATTCGGTCGGCCGTTTTGGGCATGGCAGCAGGGGCAGTGGCTGTGTTTGCTGGCGGGGTCGCGGGTTGGGCCGTCACCCACTACATCATGGAAGATCGCTTTGTCTTTGACGCGCTAAACGCACTTGCCATCGTGGCAGGCGGAGTGATTGCGACCGTGCTGGCAGGGTTGGCTTATGCGTGGCGACCCTTGTCTGCGCGCCCAGCCCAAGTGCTGCGTGCGCGCGAGTGATCAGGCTTCATGTTGCTGGCGCAACGCCTTTCGAATGACAAGCTTGAGGCCGGACCAGATGTCATCCACTGCGCACACTTTCACATCCACGAGGGATGTCTGCAGCGCCAAATTGCGGATCACCTCCTCGGTCATATCAGTTGGAACTTTTGAGGCTTTCTTGGGCCAACTTACCCAGATCATACCGTCCTTATCGATATTTTTCAGAAGGTTGGGCAGGGCCAATTCAAAACGCGCTCGGCGAGCAGTGAACATGTGGATGACGTCATAGGGGCCGACCAGCGTCTCGGGCGCCACATCGTCCACTGCGATGAAGGCCCGGCTGCTGACCAGATAATCCTGAGCCGTGGGGCGTTCGACCCAAGCCACCCGCTGACCGTCTTTCAGGCCAAGCTTCTTTTCAAGCGGTGTTCCTGAATAGCCTGACATCGAACCTCCAATGAAAAAGGGCGGCCATAGGGCCGCCCTTTTCGCATAAATATCTGTTCCGATCAAAGCGTGCGTTCGACCATCATTTTTTTGATCTCGGCAATCGCCTTGGCTGGGTTCAAACCCTTCGGACAGGTCTTGGCGCAGTTCATGATGGTGTGGCAGCGGTAGAGTTTGAAGGGATCTTCCAACTCGTCCAGACGCTCGCCGGTGGCCTCGTCACGGCTGTCGATGATCCAGCGATACGCATGGAGCAACGCGGCTGGGCCGAGGTAGCGGTCACCGTTCCACCAATAGCTGGGGCACGAGGTCGAGCAGCTGGCGCACATAACGCATTCATACAGACCGTCAAGTTTCTTGCGGTCTTCGATCGACTGTTTCCACTCTTTCGCAGGGCGGTTTGTCTTGGTTTCCAACCATGGCATGATCGAGGCGTGCTGCGCATAAAAATGCGTCAGGTCCGGGATCAGGTCGCGCACCACAGGCGTGTGCGGCAACGGGTAGATTTTCACATCGCCCTTGATCTCGTCCATGCCATAGATACAGGCCAGCGTGTTGATCCCGTCGATGTTCATCGCGCAGGACCCACAGATGCCTTCGCGGCAGGACCGGCGGAAGGTCAGGGTCGGATCAATCTCGTTCTTGATCTTGATCAGCGCGTCCAGAACCATCGGTCCGCATTTGTCCATATCGACGAAATAGGTGTCGACGCGGGGGTTTTCACCATCATCCGGCGTCCAGCGGTAAATTTGGAACTTGCGGACATTGGTCGCGCCATCAGGCTTGGGCCAGGTCTTGCCGGTGCGGACTGTCGAGTTCTTCGGAAGTCTGAATTGAACCATTTCGTGTCCTCCTTAGAACGTCCGCGCTTTGGGCGCGATTTTCTTGAGGCTGATGCCACCCTCGGTTTCGGTGGTCAGCGGATCGGTGATCACGGGGCGATAGGTCAGATCGACCTTGTTGCCATCCACGCGGCTGACGGTGTGGACACGCCACTTCTTGTCGTCGCGTTTCGGGAAATCCTCGTGGGCGTGTGCCCCGCGGCTTTCTTCACGCGCTTCGGCCCCGTGGATGGTGGCCAGAGCGTTCGGCATAAGGTTCGCCAGCTCCAACGTCTCCATCAGGTCCGAGTTCCAGACAAGCGAGCGGTCGGTGACGGCCAGATCGTCCATCTTGGCGGCAACCTTGGTCATTTTTTCGACGCCTTCCTTCAGCGTCTTGGCGGTGCGGAAGACAGCAGCGTCTGCCTGCATGGTCTTCTGCATTTCAAGACGCAGTTCGGCGGTGGGAACGGTGCCTTTGGCGTTGCGCAACCCGTCAAAGCGATCGAAGGCTTTGTCGACGGACGGTTGGTTCAGCACCGGGTTCGCGCTTTCTGCATCGACAATCTTGCCGGCGCGGATCGCGGCGGCGCGGCCGAAGACCACCAGGTCGATCAGCGAGTTCGACCCGAGGCGGTTGGCCCCATGCACAGACGCACAGCCCGCTTCACCGACGGCCATCAGGCCGGGCACAACAGCGGTCGGATCTTTGGCGGTCGGGTTCAGCACTTCACCCCAATAGTTGGTCGGAATGCCGCCCATGTTGTAGTGAACCGTCGGCAGAACCGGGATCGGTTCCTTGTTCACGTCAACGCCTGCGAAGATCTTGGCGCTTTCCGAAATACCGGGCAGGCGTTCGGCCAGTGCCTCGGCGGGCAGGTGATCAAGGTGCAGATAGATGTGGTCTTTTTCGTCGCCCACGCCGCGCCCTTCGCGGATTTCCATGGTCATCGAGCGGGAGACATAATCGCGTGGCGCAAGGTCTTTATACTGGGGCGCATAACGCTCCATAAACCGTTCGCCTTCGCTGTTGACCAGATAGCCGCCTTCGCCGCGCGCCCCTTCGGTGATCAGACAGCCTGAACCGTAGATCCCGGTTGGGTGGAACTGGACGAACTCCATGTCTTGCAGGGCCAGACCCGCGCGCGCAACCATGCCGCCACCGTCGCCAGTGCAGGTGTGGGCCGAGGTGGCCGAGAAGAAGGCGCGTCCATAACCACCGGTGGCCAGAACGACCATCTTGGCGTTGAAGACGTGCATCGTGCCGTCGTCGAGCTTCCAGCACACAACGCCCTGACATTCGCCGTCGTCGGACATGATCAGGTCGATGGCGAAATACTCGACATAGAATTCTGCGTTGTTCTTTAGCGATTGACCGTAGAGCGTGTGCAGGATCGCGTGGCCGGTGCGGTCAGCGGCAGCACAAGTCCGTTGCACGGGGGGCCCGTCACCAAATTCGGTGGTGTGGCCGCCGAACGGACGCTGGTAAATCTTGCCTTCCTCGGTGCGAGAGAAGGGGACGCCGTAATGTTCCAGCTCGTAAACCGCCTTGGGCGCTTCGCGGGCAAGGTATTCCATCGCATCCGTGTCGCCCAGCCAGTCCGAGCCTTTGACGGTGTCATACATGTGCCACTGCCAGTTGTCCGGGCCCATGTTGGACAGGGACGCGGCGATGCCGCCTTGTGCGGCCACGGTGTGGGAGCGGGTCGGGAAGACTTTGGTCACGCAAGCGGTGCGCAGACCTTGTTCCGCCATGCCAAGCGTGGCCCGCAGACCTGCGCCACCGGCGCCGACCACGACCACGTCATATTCGTGTGTTTCGTATTCGTAAGCTGCCATTTGGGTTGCTCTCCGGTCTTAAAAGGCGATGCGGGCAAGGCCATAGAGGCCAATTGCCAGAACGGTGTAGGAAAGGGCGGTGCAGCAGACCACCAAGGCCTTCTTGGTGACACCGCGGGAATAATCCTCGATCACCACCTGAACGCCGTGGCGAAAGTGAACCATTGCCGTGACCAGCGTCATGGCTGCGATGATGGCTGGGAAGGGATGCTGGTAATAAGCGATCGCTTCTTCATAGGGCATGCCAAGCGCGTGGCCGAAAGTCAGGGCAAACAGCGGCATCAGCAGCAACAGCCCGACGGCGGAAATTGCCTGACCCCAGAAATGCTCTGTACCGGAATGAGCAGCCCCTTTGCCCACGGCGCGTTTGCGGTCGGTGAGATAATGCATGGCCGCCTCCTTACACGATTATGGCGACGATGATCGCCAAAATGACAGAACCGAAGATGACGCCAAGGCCCATCTTTTCGGCGGTTTCGACGTCAAGGCCAATGCCGACATCCCAGATCAGGTGACGCAAGCCCGACAGCGCGTGGTAGCACAGGGCCCACAGCGCGAGGAACATGATGACGTCACCAATGAACGAGGTCATCAATCCGTTCACCAGATCATAGTAGCCAGGGCCCATGGCGGCCGCGAAGAACCACCAAACGACCAAGATAGCAGCGCCCAAAAGCGCGACACCCGTGATGCGGGCAAAGATCGATGTGATGGAGGTCAGTTGCGGACGGTAAATCTGCAGATGCGGGGAAAGAGGACGGTTGCCTCTGTTCACGTCGGCCATGGTGGCCTCCTTCTGTCTGTTGCGACTGTTGTGACAGCAATAGCGTCTTTTACCGCGCAGAGTCACGTAAGAACCTGCGGGAAAAATGGTGAAATTGCGCTAACAAAGGGGAAAACAGGCGCTTGTGATCACAAATTTTCTAGATGTGATCACATTTTTCCAATGCTTAACCCTGACTGAAAAAATCAGGTTCTGCACACAACCGCATGCAGATATCCGGCGCGTGGTTGCTTCCGCCTTGGTTACGAAGCCGATGCATTATTTGGGCATCAATGCCCAATAATCGAGATCCAGCATCACTTCGGGAAGGTATTTCCCGTCCTCGCCCTTCAAGGCAAACTCAGGCGCGCCATGTTTGACGGCGACCAAGCGCAAGCGCACAGCCCCCACGCCCGGCGCGTCAGTGTCGGCCTTGTCCAGCACCTCGGACCATGCGCGGATCGTGTCGCCCGCAAAGCAGGGGTTCGCGTGCGCGCCGCCGTTTAGCCCAACGATCATCTGTGCGTTCGCCAGCCCGTTGAAGGACAACGCCCGCGCCATCGAAATCACATGCCCGCCATAGATCAGCCGTTGCCCATCGGGGCGGAAGGTTGCGTCGAAATGCACCTTGGCGGTGTTCTGCCACAAGCGCGTGGCGATCATGTGTTCGGCTTCTTCAACTGTGACGCCGTCCACGTGGTCGATCTTTTCGCCGACCTCATAGTCGCCCCAACAGTGAGGTTCTCCTGCCAGCGTGAAATCGTAGTCCTCAAACGACAACCCACTAGGGATCCCCAGATCGCCAGCTTCCAGCGTGGTTTTCAGGTCGGGGATGACAGTTTCTGGTGCGGGCGCGTCCAAATCGTTCTTGCGCACCATCACCCAGCGCACATATTCCAACACCGGCTCGCCCACTTGGTTCACACCACGCGTGCGCACCCAGACCACGCCCGATTTACCGTTGGAGTTTTGTTTCAGCCCGATCACCTCGGACGAGGATCGCAGCGTGTCACCGGGATAGACCGGTTTCAGCCAGCGGCCTTCGGCATAGCCAAGATTTGCCACTGCGTTCAGTGAAATATCGGGAACGGTTTTGCCAAACACCACGTGGAACGCGATCAGGTCGTCAATCGGTGACCCTTCCAACCCGCACGCGCCTGCGAATTCGTCTGACGAATACAGTGCGTGGCGGGCAGGATACAGTGCGTGATACAGTGCGCGTTCGCCTTCGGCCACGGTGCGCGGCACGGCGTGGTGGATCACGTCGCCCAGCTTGTAGTCCTCAAAGAAGCGGCCCGGATTGGTTTTCGCCATCAGTGGTCTCCGAGTTTTGTGTCGGGGGTGTAGTCGCCCGGCACGACCTTCACCACCGCTTGCGCGCAACGCATCACACCGGTAGAGGCGTCGTGGGCATAGGCGGGATCGCCATGCAATTCCCAGCCTTTGTTCAAGGCTGCGGTCACTTTGTGGCAAAACGCCGAGGTGTCGTCTTCTGTCAGCAGGCGATAGAGTTTCATGTCTACCCTCCGAATACCGACGGCCCGATCAACCCGTGGATCAGCCCGATGATCAGGGTCAGCACAAGCGCCGCCCCAAGAAACATGCCGTCTTTGGCAATTGTGCCTTTCGGGTTCGGCGTCCAGTTCGGCTCGGCGCGGTTGATCACGATCACTTCGGCCACCGCCCAAATCGTCAGCCCGCCAAACAGCACAATCGAGGCCATATCCGGGTTCACAACGATATGCGCGACGGACCAGATGATGAAGCCGGTCAGCATCGGGTGGCGCATCTTGTAAAACAGCGCGCCTTTTGATGGGCCGGGGCTCATGAAGTAAATCGCGAACAGGATCGCCAGATTGTTGATGTGCTTCAGGAAAGACGGATAGGTCAGCAGGTCATAGCTTTCGACGCTGCGATACCCGATCACCATTAGGACGATGCTGGCGACGAGGGTCAGCGCCGACGTCCCTTTTGCCTTGTCGCCCATCGCGGCGTGGCGCGCGGGCAGGGCGCGTTTCCAGAAATGCCCAGCATACCAAAGTGCTAAACCGATGATCAGGATGGTCATGTGCGTTCTCCGCCTTATTTTGCCATGTCGGCAATGGCCTTTGCTTTGGCCAGAATGCCCTTTGCCGTCACAACATGCAGGTTTTCGACAATTTTACCATCCACAACCGCGACGCCTTGGCCCGACGCCTCGGCGTCCTCAAACGCGGCGATCTGGCGCTGGGCGAGGTCGATCTCATCTTCGGACGGGGCGAAGGCGGTGTTGGCGATGTCCAGTTGCGCCGGGTGGATCAGAGTTTTGCCGTCCATGCCCATGTCGCGCCCTTGATCGCATTCGGCGCGCAGTCCCTCATCGTCCTTAAAGGCATTATAGACGCCGTCGATGATCACCACGCCGTGGGCCTTGGCGGCCAACAAGCACAGATGCAACCCGCCCATCATCGGTAGGCGGTCCGCGCGGAAACGGGTGTTGAGTTCCTTGGCAAGGTCATTGGTGCCCATAACGAAGCCCTTAAGGCGCGGGTGGGCGGCGATCTCGGCGGCGTTCAACATGCCCAACGGTGTTTCCATCATCGCCCACAGGTCCACATCGGGGATCAGAGCGGCCAACTCGTCCAATTGCGCAGCTGAATCTACTTTCGGCATCAGGATCGCGTCAATATCGGCACCAACAAAGGCGGCCACATCATCCTTGCCCCATTTGGTATCAAACCCGTTGATACGGACGATCTTGGCGCGGTTGCCATAGCCACCCTTGCCCAGTTCCGCCTTCAGGATCGCGCGGGCGTCGACCTTAGCATCGGGGGCAACGGCATCTTCAAGGTCGAAGATAATCGCATCGGCGGGCAGCGTGCGGGCTTTCTCCAACGCACGCTCTTTCGAGCCGGGGATATAAAGGACGGAACGATAGGGACGAGTGGACATGATTCTGGGCCTCCGCAATATTGTTGCGCAAGGGACCACATTTGCGCACCAATCCGCAAGGCCAGATTTGCCGCATTGCAGAAAATCTTGGAAGGCGGGGCCGGATCAGGTCAGCCCTTCCCATATCAGCTTCGTGCCAGTGAGGATCAGGAACAGATAAGTGAAGGCAAAAAAGCCACGTTCGGACAGGCGGTGGTGCATATGCACACCGATCCAGACGCCGATGATTGCAAATGGAATCAGAAACAGATCGGCCTTGGCGGTCTGCCATGTGAATATCCCGAGTGCAAAATAGGGAATGAATTTCAGAAGGTTGATCGCCCAGAAACTGATCACCGTCGTGGACTGAAAGGTGGTCTTGTCAAGGCGTCGCGACAGCAGAAACACGGCTGCGGGCGGGCCACCTGCATGGCTGATAAAACTGGTGAAGCCTGCGATCAAGCCCCAGAACCCACCCATACCGGCAGACATTGGGTTCGGCGCGGGTTTGATCCAACCGCGTGACTTTGCGGCCTGAAACGCGACAAACCCGACCGCAATCAGCCCGATCAACAGACGAAAGATGTCGGGATTGGCGATGGAATACAAAAGCGCCCCAATCGCGACGCCGGGAACCGCGCCCAGCACCAGAGCCTTGGCCGACGGCGTATCCCATTTGCGCCAATAGGGTTTCAGCGCGGTCACATCCATCAGCATCAGAAGCGGCAACATCAACCCGATGGCCGCCCCCGGCTCCAGAATCAGCGCAAGCAGCGGGGTCGCTGCAAATGCCGCCCCTGACCCGAAGCCCCCCTTGGAAATACCTGCAAAGATCACCGCAGGGATCGCAAAGGCAAAGAATGTAAGGTCAAGTGCCTCGGGCATGGGATGCGCCTCAAACCGCTGGAAAACGTGTGTTTTAGCGCTATCGCGAACGGGGTTCTGAGGCAAGGACTGCGTCACGCCGCGCTGCAGCGCTCTTGCGCGAACGCCATATTCGGACTACGCATGCGCCCGAAAACAACTGATCGGAGATCACACTCATGGCCAGACCTAAGATAGCGCTTATCGGTAGCGGTATGATCGGTGGCACCCTCGCTCACCTTGCTGCACTGAAAGAAATGGGCGACGTCGTCCTCTTTGATATTGCCGATGGCATCCCGCAGGGCAAGGCGCTGGATATCGCCGAAAGCGGCCCCGTCGAAGGGTTCGACGCATCGATGTCGGGCACCACAAGCTATGAAGGCATTGCAGGTGCAGATGTTTGCATCGTGACTGCCGGTGTGCCCCGCAAACCGGGCATGAGCCGTGATGACCTGCTGGGCATCAACCTGAAGGTCATGAAGTCGGTCGGCGAAGGCATCCGCGACCACGCCCCGGACGCGTTCGTGATCTGCATCACCAACCCGCTGGACGCCATGGTTTGGGCGCTGCGCGAATTCTCAGGCCTGCCGCATCAGAAAGTCGTCGGCATGGCTGGCGTTCTGGACTCGGCACGCTTCCGTCACTTCCTGTCGGTCGAGTTTGAGGTGTCGATGCGCGACGTCACAGCCTTCGTTCTGGGCGGCCACGGCGACACCATGGTGCCGCTGGCCCGCTATTCGACCGTTGGTGGCATTCCGCTGCCGGACTTGGTGGACATGGGTTGGACCAGCCAGGAAAAACTGGACGCGATTGTTCAGCGCACCCGTGATGGCGGCGCAGAAATCGTTGGCCTGCTGAAAACCGGTTCAGCTTACTATGCGCCGGCTGCTTCGGCGATTGAGATGGCTCAGGCTTACCTGAATGATCAAAGACGCGTTCTGCCCTGTGCCGCATATGTTGACGGTGCTTACGGTCTGGACGGTTTCTATGTTGGTGTGCCGACAGTCATCGGTGCCAACGGGATCGAGAAGGTTATCGACATCAAGTTGAGCAAGGACGAGCAAGCCATGTTCGACAAATCGGTCGACGCGGTGAAGGGCCTTGTTTCTGCCTGTAAAGAGATCGACCCCTCGCTGGCTTGATCTCGCAATGCATTTTCCGGAAAGGGCGTCCTGTTGGGCGCCCTTTCTTTTTGGTAGGATTCCTAAACGAATTCACGATTCTTAGATGTTTCAAGCCAAGGAATTAGGATTTGTGATCACACTTTTTCGGCTGTGATCACAAAAAACGGAAAGTTAGCGCAAAACAGCGCCTTTCCCCAAAAAGTGTTTCTTATCACTGCTTCACCTGTGCATGGTGTCTCCGACCAAATGGACCAACTGGATAGGATGACTTCATGAACATTCATGAATACCAGGCGAAAGCCCTTCTGAAATCCTACGGTGCCCCCGTTTCCGACGGACGCCCCGTATTGAGAGCAGAAGAAGCCAAGACCGCCGCAGGTGAACTCGACGGCCCCCTTTGGGTGGTCAAAGCGCAAATCCACGCAGGTGGCCGCGGCAAAGGCACTTTCAAGGAAGCTGGCGCTGGCGAAAAGGGCGGTGTGCGTCTGACCAAATCGGTGCAGGAAGCTGCTGAAGAAGCCAAGAAGATGCTGGGCCGCACCCTTGTGACCCACCAGACCGGCCCGGCCGGCAAGCAAGTCAACCGCATCTATATCGAGGCCGGTTCCGGCATTGAGCGTGAGCTTTACCTCGCTCTGCTGGTTGACCGCCAAACATCGCGCATTTCGTTCGTCTGCTCAACCGAAGGCGGCATGGACATTGAAGAGGTGGCCGCCGCGACCCCCGAAAAAATCCTGAGCTTCTCGGTTGATCCCGCAACGGGTTATCAAGGCTTCCACGGCCGCCGCATCGCGTTCTCGCTGGGACTGGAAGGCGCGCAGATCAAGCAATGCGTGAAACTGATGGGCCAGCTCTACCAAGCCTTCACCGAGAAGGACATGGAGATGCTGGAGATCAACCCGCTGATCGTGTCCGACAGCGGTGATCTGAAAGTGCTGGATGCGAAAGTCAGCTTTGACGGCAACGCGCTCTACCGCCACGCCGATATCGCCGAACTGCGCGACACCACCGAAGAAGACCCCAAAGAGTTGGAAGCGTCGAAATACGACCTGAACTATATCGCTCTGGACGGTGAAATCGGCTGCATGGTGAACGGTGCCGGTCTGGCAATGGCCACGATGGACATCATCAAGCTTTACGGCGCTGAACCTGCCAACTTCCTTGACGTTGGTGGCGGCGCGACCAAAGAGAAAGTCACTGAGGCGTTCAAGATCATCACCTCGGACCCGCAGGTCAAAGGCATCTTGGTCAACATTTTCGGCGGCATCATGCGCTGTGACGTCATCGCCGAAGGCGTGGTCGCCGCGGTGAAAGAGGTCGGCCTGCAAGTTCCGCTGGTTGTGCGCCTTGAAGGCACCAACGTGGATGAGGGCAAAGCCATCATCAACGGTTCCGGCTTGAACGTCATCGCGGCAGACAACCTGTCGGACGGCGCAGAGAAAATCGTGAAAGCGGTGAAAGGTTAAGACAATGGCAGTCCTTATCGACGAAAATACCAAGGTAATCTGTCAGGGCTTTACCGGCTCGCAGGGCACCTTTCACTCGGAACAGGCCATTGCGTATGGCACCAAGATGGTCGGCGGTGTGACGCCGGGCAAAGGTGGGCAGAAGCATCTGGATCTTCCGGTCTTTAACTCGGTGCACGAGGCAAAGCACGTCACTGAAGCCAACGCTTCCGTGATCTACGTGCCGCCGCCCTTCGCAGCGGACTCGATCCTTGAAGCGATCGACGCGCAGATGGAACTGATCGTCTGTATCACCGAAGGCATTCCCGTGCTGGACATGATGCGCGTTCAGCGTGCGCTGGACGGCTCGAAAAGCCGCCTCATTGGCCCGAACTGCCCCGGTGTCATCACGCCCGACACTTGTAAAATCGGCATCATGCCCGGCCATATCCACAAGCGTGGCTCGGTCGGTGTTGTGTCGCGCTCCGGCACTTTGACCTATGAGGCTGTGAAGCAGACCTCGGATATCGGTCTGGGCCAGTCGACCGCTGTCGGCATCGGGGGCGACCCCATCAAAGGCACCGAGCATATCGACGTTTTGGACATGTTCCTGGACGACGACGAAACGCAGTCGATCATCATGATCGGTGAAATCGGTGGCTCGGCTGAAGAAGAAGCGGCTGAATTCCTGGCCGCACAGAAGAAGAAAGGCCGCTGGAAGCCGGTTGCAGGCTTCATCGCGGGCCGCACGGCGCCTCCGGGTCGTCGGATGGGCCACGCTGGTGCCATCGTTGCTGGTGGTAAAGGCGGTGCCGAAGATAAGATCGAAGCTATGCGTGCCGCTGGTATCGTGGTTGCCGATAGCCCCGCCACACTGGGCGAGGCTGTGCTGGAAGCGATCGGCAAATAAGTAAAGCACTTCGCGCGCCCCATTTCCCGGGGCGCGCGTTTACCAATTTTCAGGTGACCCCATGACGGATCAGAGCCCGAACGACCTTTTCCACGCCTCAAGCTTCATGCAAGGCCACAATGCTGAGTATCTAGAACAGCTTTACGCCCAATATGCGCGCGACCCCAATGCGGTCGATGCTGCGTGGCAAGCGTTTTTTACCGAGCTTGGCGATGACGGCGGTGATGTAACCGCCGAAGCGGCTGGGCCGTCATGGTCGCGTAGTGACTGGCCGCCGATGCCGACCGGCGATCGGGTGCACGGGTTGGATGGCCAGTGGCCCGAAGAACCGGTGGCCGAAGCCAAATCTGCGGGCAAAAAGATCGAAGCGAAGGCGGCCGAGAAGGGTGTTCAGCTGTCGGACGATCAGATCAAACGCGCTGTGCTGGACAGCATTCGCGCCCTGATGATCATCCGGGCTTACCGGATCCGGGGCCATCTGGCCGCCAATCTTGACCCGCTGGGCATGCGTGAAGACAGCGATCACCCCGAGCTTGATCCAGCCTCCTACGGGTTCACAGAAGCTGATATGGATCGCCCGATCTTCATCGACAATGTGCTGGGGCTTGAAGTCGCCTCGATGCGGCACATCTTGGCGATTGTGAAAAGCACATATTGCGGCACGTTTGCACTGCAATACATGCATATCTCGGACCCCGTTCAGTCGGCATGGCTGAAAGAGCGGATCGAAGGGTTTGACCGCGAGATCAAGTTCACTCGCGAGGGCCGCAAAGCGATCCTGAACAAGCTGGTCGAGGCCGAAGGGTTCGAGAAATTCCTGCATGTCAAATACATGGGCACTAAGCGGTTTGGTCTGGACGGTGGCGAGGCGCTGATCCCCGCAATGGAACAGATCATCAAGCGCGGCGGGCAGCTTGGCCTGAAAGACATCGTGATGGGCATGCCCCACCGCGGGCGTCTGTCTGTGCTGGCCAATGTGCTGCAAAAGCCTTATCGCGCCATCTTCAACGAATTTCAGGGTGGCAGCTTCAAACCGGAAGAGGTCGACGGCTCGGGCGATGTGAAATACCACCTTGGCGCCAGTTCGGACCGCGAGTTTGACGGCAATATCGTGCACCTGAGCTTGACCGCCAACCCATCCCACCTTGAGGCCGTGAACCCCGTTGTTCTGGGGAAAGTGCGCGCCAAGCAAGAGCAGATGAATGACAAGGACCGCGATCAGGTTCTGCCGATCCTGCTTCACGGTGATGCGGCGTTTGCCGGTCAGGGTGTCGTAGCCGAAGGCTTTGGCCTTTCCGGTCTGGTCGGGCACAAAACCGGCGGCACCATGCATATCGTGGTCAACAACCAGATCGGCTTTACCACCGCGCCGCATTTCTCGCGTTCGTCGCCTTACCCGACGGATATCGCATTGATGGTGGAAGCGCCGATCTTCCATGTGAACGGCGATGATCCCGAAGCTGTGGTGCACGCCGCGCGTGTCGCGACCGAGTTCCGTCAGAAATTCCACAAGGACGTGGTTCTGGACATCTTCTGCTATCGCCGGTTTGGTCACAACGAAGGCGACGAGCCGATGTTCACCAACCCGCTGATGTATAAGCGGATCAAAAAGCACCCGACGACGCTTCAGATCTATACGGATCGTCTGGTGAAGGACGGATTGATTCCGGCGGGCGAGATCGAAGATATGAAAGCCGCTTTTCAGGCCAAGATGAACGAAGAGTTCGAGGCTGGGAAAGACTACAAACCCAACAAGGCCGATTGGTTGGACGGGCGCTGGTCGCATCTGGACAAGGAAAGCGACGAATATCAGCGAGGCAAGACCGAGATTTCGTCAGAAACTCTGGCTGAGGTCGGGAAAGCCCTGACCACGGCGCCCGAGGGTTTCCCACTGCACAAAACCGTGGGTCGCCTTCTGGACGCCAAGAAAGAGATGTTCGAAACCGGGTCCGGGTTCGACTGGGCAACCGGCGAGGCCATCGCGTTCGGCTCGCTTGTGACCGAAGGGTTCCCGGTGCGCCTGTCAGGGCAGGACGCCACACGCGGCACGTTCAGCCAGCGTCACTCCGGCCTGATCAACCAGGACACGGAAGAGCGTTACTATCCGCTCAACAACATCCGCGAAGGCCAGGCACGTTACGAAGTCATCGACTCGATGCTGTCGGAATACGCGGTGCTGGGGTTCGAATATGGCTATTCGCTGGCCGAACCCAACGCGCTGGTAATGTGGGAGGCGCAGTTTGGCGATTTTGCCAACGGCGCGCAGATCATGTTCGACCAGTTCATCAGCTCGGGCGAAAGCAAATGGCTGCGCATGTCCGGTCTGACCGTCCTTCTGCCACATGGCTTCGAAGGGCAGGGGCCGGAACACAGCTCGGCCCGTCTGGAACGTTTCCTGCAAATGTGCGGGGGCGATAACTGGATCGTGGCCAACTGCACCACGCCCGCCAACTATTTCCACATCCTGCGTCGCCAGCTTCATCGCGGCTATCGCAAACCGCTGATCCTGATGACGCCGAAATCGCTTTTGCGTCACAAGCTGGCGGTGTCGGACGCGAAAGACTTCACCGAAGGCTCCAGCTTCCACCGCGTGCTGTGGGACGATGGCGACCGCGACAACGGCACGGGCCGGTCCGAGGCCAAGCTGGTCACGGACAAGAAGATCAAGCGCGTCGTGATGTGTTCGGGCAAGGTCTATTACGACCTGCTGGAAGAACGCGACCGCCGCGGGATCACAGACGTCTATCTGCTGCGGCTTGAGCAGTTCTATCCCTTCCCCGCCATGTCGCTGGTGAAGGAACTGGAACGCTTCAAAGGGGCCGAAATCGTCTGGTGTCAGGAAGAGCCCAAGAACCAGGGCGCCTGGACCTTCGTTGAACCGAATATCGAATGGGTGCTGACCCGGATCGGGGCCAAGCATACGCGCCCCGACTATGTGGGGCGCCCTGCTGCGGCGTCGCCCGCAACCGGTCTGGCCTCAACGCACAAAGCACAACAAGAGGCGCTCGTGGACGCGGCGCTGAACATGGAAGGGAAATAAGCCATGAGCATTGAAGTAAGGGTCCCCACACTGGGTGAAAGCGTCACCGAAGCCACCGTCGCCACTTGGTTCAAGAAGCCGGGCGATGCGGTTGCGGTCGATGAAATGCTCTGCGAGCTTGAAACCGATAAAGTGACCGTCGAAGTGCCATCGCCTGCCGCTGGCACGATGGGCGAAATTGTCGCTGCCGAAGGGGAAACCGTAGGCGTTGACGCGCTTCTGGCAACCATCGGTGAAGGCGAAGGGGCCGCCCCCGCGCCGGCTGCGAAGCCCAAGGCCGATGCGGCCCCCGCTGCATCAGGTGGCGAAGGTCAGGCCGTGGACGTGATGGTCCCCAGCCTTGGCGAAAGCGTGACCGAGGCCACTGTGTCCAGCTGGTTCAAGCAAGTCGGCGACACCGTCGCGCAAGATGAAATGCTGTGCGAACTTGAAACCGACAAGGTCTCGGTCGAAGTGCCAGCGCCCGCCGCTGGTGTGCTGACAGAGATCCTCGCCGCCGAAGGGACCACGGTTGATGCCTCGGCCAAGCTAGCCGTTCTGTCGTCGGGCGCTGGTGCCGCCGCCGCACCCGCCGCCAGCGCACCCGCTGCCGCGTCTTCGGCTGCGACCGCTGGCAAGGATGTCGAAGACGCGCCCTCGGCCAAGAAAGCCATGGCAGAAGCCGGTTTGAAGCCGGGCGACGTGCAAGGCACGGGCCGCGATGGTCGCGTGATGAAGCATGACGTTGCTGCCGCCGTGGCCGCACCGAAAGCTGCCCCTGCGCCCGCTGCCGCGCCCGCCGCACCGCGCGCTGCTGGGGACCCGGCCCGCGAAGAACGTGTGAAGATGACGCGCCTGCGCCAAACCATCGCGCGCCGTCTGAAAGACAGCCAGAACACCGCCGCCATGCTGACCACCTATAACGAGGTCGACATGACGGAGGTGATGGCGCTGCGCAACGAATACAAAGCCGAGTTTGAAAAGAAACACGGCGTGCGTCTGGGCTTCATGTCGTTCTTCACCAAAGCTTGCTGTCACGCGCTGAAAGAAGTGCCGGAAGTGAACGCCGAGATTGACGGCACCGACATCGTTTACAAGAACTATGTGAACATGGGTGTCGCCGCTGGCACCCCGACGGGTCTTGTGGTGCCGGTGATCAACGATGCGGACGCAATGTCTTTCGCCACCATCGAAAAAGCGATTGCTGAAAAGGGTCGTCGCGCCCGTGACGGCAAGCTGTCGATGGACGAAATGCAGGGCGGCACCTTCACCATCTCGAACGGTGGTGTCTATGGCTCGCTCATGTCCTCGCCGATCCTGAACCCGCCGCAATCGGGTATCCTTGGCATGCACAAAATCCAGGACCGCCCGATGGCGATCAACGGCGAGGTCGTGATCCGCCCGATGATGTATCTGGCGCTGTCCTATGACCACCGGATCGTGGACGGCAAAGGCGCCGTGACCTTCCTTGTGCGCGTGAAAGAAGCGCTTGAGGATCCGCGCCGGTTGTTGATGGATTTGTAAGTAAGGAGCCGACAAGGTGCTGAACATCCCCGGCTCTGTCCCTAGAACAGCGATCCTGATGGGCTTCGGAAGTGGCCCATTGGGCATGCTGGTCTACGTGGACGAAGACGGCGGAACGGGCGTTTCGAGCAGCTATACGACTCTTTTGTCCGACGCCCCCATAAGTGGGTTTTATTACTTTGCGTTCAGCCTTGTAATCGCTGTTTTTATTGGGGAATGCTTAGTTCAGTTCGGGCGGTGGTCTTTCTGGAAAATGCTGCGCAAATCGCAGAACGACATTCGCGAGTCGGTGAACAGATTGGTGTTCAGCGACAACAAAGAGCAGGCTGGAAGGCTGCTCTCGCTGGATTTGCGACTTGATATCACCTGCGGCATTCTTGGATCTGCAATCGTAATGCAAACAGCATTCTTGATTTGGGGGATCTTTAACCCGGTCGAAGCCGTCAACGGCGTCTTTACGATAATTCTGGTGTTCTTGATCGCTGCACTTGCGTTCTTGGTCGGACGCACTGTGCTGTCCGATATTACTCAGTCGCTTAGCGACGAAGCAGAATCCGTATCATGACCCCCGAACTCACCATCCTCGCACTCGCGGTCCTGTTGCAAGTGGTCCAGTTCTGCATCTATTCCGTGCTGGGGCAGATGCAGGTGGGGTCGAAATACGCGGCCTCGCCCCGCGACAAGCCGCGTGAGTTGACGGGCAAGGCGGGTCGGGCGCAGCGGGCGTTGAACAACCATTTCGAAGGGTTGATCCTGTTCACCGCCGCCGTGGTCGTGGTCTCGCTATCGGGTCAGTCCACCGCAACGACCGCGACATGCGCCTATGTCTATCTGGCCGCGCGGCTTTTGTATCTTCCCGCATACCTGTTTGGCTGGTCGCCTTGGCGTTCGCTGATCTGGTTCGTGGGTTTCATCGCGACGACCGTGATGTTGATCTCGGCGCTCATATGAATATCACTAGGCAAGAATGCTCCGGGGTGAGCGGGACGATGGCGGACATGCGCCGCGCCCAGACCCTAAATGAAAGGAACGAGACACATGGCAGACTATGACGTAATCATCATCGGCGGTGGCCCGGGCGGCTATGTCTGCGCGATCCGGTGCGCTCAGCTTGGCCTGAAAACCGCCTGCGTCGAAGGGCGCGAGACGCTGGGCGGCACCTGTCTGAACGTCGGCTGCATCCCGTCCAAGGCGCTGCTTCACGCCTCCCACAGCCTGCACGAGGCCGAGCACAACTTCGCCAAGATGGGCCTGAAGGGGAAGTCCCCCTCGGTCGATTGGAAGCAGATGCTGGCCTATAAGGATGACGTCATCGGTCAGAACACCAAGGGCATCGAGTTCCTGTTCAAGAAAAACAAGGTCGACTGGATCAAGGGCTGGGCGTCGATCCCCGCCGCCGGTCAGGTCAAGGTGGGTGACGACGTCCACAACGCGAAGAACATCGTGATTGCCTCCGGGTCCGAGCCGTCGACCCTGCCGGGCGTCGAGGTGGACGAGAAGGTCGTCGTGACCTCCACTGGGGCGCTTGAGTTGCCGAAGGTTCCAAAGAAAATGGTTGTGATCGGCGCAGGTGTGATCGGGCTGGAAATGGGGTCGGTCTATGCACGTCTGGGCGCCGAGGTGACGGTCGTTGAATTCCTTGACGCGATCACGCCGGGGATGGACAGCGACCTTGCCAAGACCTTCCAGCGCGCGCTGAAAAAGCAGGGGCTGAGCTTTATCATGGGTGCGGCTGTTCAGAATGTGGATGCCAAGAAAACCAAGGCGACCGTGAACTACAAGCTGCGCAAGGATGACAGCGAACACGCGATTGACGCGGATGTGGTGCTGGTTGCCACCGGACGCCGTCCGTATGTCGAAGGTTTGGGATTGGACGCGCTGGGCGTGAAAATGACCGAACGGGGTCAGATCGCGACCGACCATTGGAAAACCTCGGTACCGGGCGTCTGGGCCATTGGCGACGTCATCGAAGGCCCGATGCTGGCCCACAAGGCCGAAGATGAAGGCATGGCCGCCGCAGAAGCCATCGCAGGTCAGGCCGGTCACGTGAATTACGATGTTATTCCGGGGGTGGTCTATACCGCGCCGGAAGTTGCCTCTGTCGGCAAGACCGAAGAAGAGCTGAAGAAAGAAGGCCGCGCCTATAAGGTCGGCAAGTTCAGCTTCATGGGCAATGGTCGTGCGAAAGCCGTGTTCCAAGGCGAGGGTTTCGTGAAAATCTTGGCCGATAAAGACACCGACCGCGTTCTGGGTGTCCACATCATGGGCCCCGCAGCGGGCGAATTGATCCACGAGGCTTGCGTGCTGATGGAATTCGGCGGCTCGGCCGAGGATCTGGCCCGCACCTGCCACGCCCACCCGACCTTCTCGGAAGCAGTGCGCGAGGCGGCGCTGGCTTGCGGCGATGGCGCGATCCACGCCTAAGGCGATACGGACGGTGGACTTTAAGGCACGCTTTCGGGCGTGCCTTTTCATTGGCGCGTTGCACGTGATGAAACCGAAAGGCGACTGGTATGACCATTTCACTAAGGCCGATCGAACAGGCCCAACGTCCGGCGTTTGAGCGACTGTTCCAGCTTTACCTGCATGATATGTCCCAATTCATGCGCTGGCCGGTGGGTGCGGATGGGATGTTTGCCTATCCGCAGGATTTGCTGACACCGTATTGGGCGCGAGATGACCACTGGCCCTATTTCATCTATGCCGACGACCAAATTGCGGGGTTTTCGCTGGCGCGGGTGGCAACGGATGACGACGCGATCTTCGATATGGGTCAGTTTTTCACCCTGCGCGCCTTTCGCGGTAAGGCGGTCGGCATCGAGGCGTTTCACCAGACTGTCAGGTGCCATCCAGGACAATGGCAGGTGCGGGTGTTGGTTGAAAACACCCCTGCATTGGGGTTCTGGACCAAGGCGACGGCGGCTGTGGCCCATAGCGGTGTGACAGTCGCTCGCCGGGACTATCAGCAACACCTGATGGACTATTATAGCTTCTCAGCCGGTTGAAGCATGCGAAAGCGCGCGGTCTTCAAAAGAAAGAGCCACCGGCGGGGCCGGAGGCTCTGGTTTTTCTAGCAGATTGAACGATCAGGAGGTGATCATTCGAATTTCCGAATTTCACCCGATTTGAGGCGTGACAGATAGCTGTCGAGTTCGCCTTTCACGATCGGCATCAGGAAATAAAGCGCCACGATGTTCACGACCGCCATGGCAAAGATTGCCGCGTCCGAGAAGTCGATCACCGGGCCAAGATTGGCCGAAGCACCGATCACCACGAAGATGCAGAAAATCACCTTGAACACGATCTCTTTCGTGTGGCCTTCGCCGAACAGGAAGGTCCACGCCTTAAGGCCATAGTAGGACCAGCTGATCATGGTCGAGAATGCGAACAGGATCACCGCGATGGCAAGGACGTATTTGAACCAACCAAAGGATGACGAGAACGCCGCCGAGGTCAGGGCCACACCTTTGTTGCCATCAATGGTCTGGATGGTCGCGCCGCCTTCGTCCAGCAGATACAGGCCCGTTGCAGGGTCGCTGACCAACTGGCCCGTGATGATGATCACAAGCGCGGTCATGGTGCAGATCACGACGGTGTCGATGAATGGCTCAAGCAAGGACACAAAACCCTCGGTGATTGGTTCCTTGGTTCGCACCGCCGAGTGGGCAATCGCAGCCGACCCAACACCCGCCTCGTTCGAAAACGCGGCCCGTTTGAAACCCTGGATCAGAGCGCCAACCATACCGCCAGCAACGCCAAGTCCGGTGAAGGCACCCGCGAAGATCTGACCGAACGCCCAGCCGATCATGTTGGCGTTCATCAAAAGGATGACCAACGCGGTCAACACATAAAGAACTCCCATGAAGGGCACGACCTTCTCGGTCACGCTGGCGATGGATTTCAGACCGCCAATGATGACCGCGAAAACGATCGCGGCAAAGACGATGCCGGTGATCCAGCCTGGGAAGTCTCCGACCACGTTGGTGATCTGCGCATGTGCCTGATTGGCTTGGAACATGTTTCCACCGCCCAGCGCACCAAGAATACAGAAGATCGAGAACAACACCGCCATGAACTTGCCCGCAGGCAGGCCACGTTCGGTGAAACCCTTGGTCATGTAATACATCGGGCCGCCGGACACGGTGCCGTCTTCGTATTCGTTGCGATATTTCACACCAAGCGTACATTCGGTGAACTTGGAGGCCATGCCCATCAGACCCGCAAGGATCATCCAGAACGTGGCACCCGGCCCGCCGATGCCGACGGCCACGGCGACACCTGCGATGTTGCCCAGCCCGACCGTGCCCGACAAGGCGGTTGCGAGTGCCTGAAAGTGGCTCACCTCGCCTGCGTCATCTGGGTCGGAGTAGTCGCCCTTGACCAGCGAGATTGAATGCGGAAACGCACGGAACTGGATAAACCCGAAGTAAAGCGTAAAGATGGTGGCTGCGATCACCAGCCAAGCGACGATCCACGGGAAGGATGTTCCGGGAAACGGGCTGAAGATCAGGTTCACAAACCATCCGGTCGAGTTCGCGAAGATTTCGTTGACCTTTTGGTCGATGGATTGGGCCAGTGCAGGCGCTGTCGCTGCCAGAACGGCCGGTGCGGCGATCGCCGCTGCCTTTAGTGTTCTATTCATAACTATCCCTGTTCGCTTTTTTTATGGAACAATTGTCACTGGCACAGGCGAGATCTGAGCCAAACTGCCCGCAACCGACCCGAAGATTCGAGACGACAAGCCAGAGTTGCCCGTCCGTCCGACGACCACTTGCGAAGCGCCTTCTGCCTTGACGATGTCACACAAGGTGTCGGCAATGCCGCCGTAGCGCAGCGCTTTGGTCACCGGGACGCCGCTGTTTTCCAGCTTTTTCATGACCGGTCCCAAAATGGCTTTTTCAGCGCGATCAAGCTCTTCACCACGTCTTTTGTGGCGTTCTTCCAGCTCGTTTGGTGTCAGGAATGAATAGGGCGACCATTCCAGCACATGGGCGACAACGATACTGGCACCTTGTGCTTTTGCCAGTCCGACCGCGAAATCTAGCGTCGCATGCGCGCTTTCGCTGCCATCGTACCCGACGACGATTTTGTTGGACATTTTCTTCCTCCCTTGGGTGAATTTGTCACGTGTTAAGTAACTTTAGCGTATCAGCACGGGACTTGAAAAGGTTCCCTTATTTCTTGCGGATTGGGATAAATTGCGCAAAAACTACGATCAGGCCAAAAAAATTAGGAAAAATTACGATGGATAAGCTGGACACACGTATTCTTTCCGTCTTGCAGAAAGACGGGGCGATTTCGATGGCCAAACTGTCTGATCAGGTCGGATTGTCCATTTCAGCCTGTCACCGAAGGGTCAAATTGCTGGAAGCGGACGGGATGATCACTAACTATGCAGCGCGCCTGAATCGCAAAGCCATCGGGTTGGAAATACAGGTGTTTATCGAAGCCAAACTGGTCAGTCAGCGGCGCGAGGACATTCAGGCGTTTGAGGCCGCGATCAAGCAGATGCCAGAGGTGCTGGAATGCCATTTGATCTCGGGAGAGTTCGACTATCTGCTCAGGGTCGCGGCCAAAAACACTGAAGATTACGAAAAGCTCTACCGTGAACGTTTGTCCTCGATCCCGTCATTCGCGCAGATGAAAACGCTGCTCAGCCTGTCAACCGTGAAGGAATTTCGGGGTTTCCATCTGGACGTTTAGTCAGCGACGACCTGCGCTAGCTGACCAGCATTTTCAACCCTTGGGTCACGTCCGTTCGGACCGCCAAGCGCAAAGCTGGTTCATCCCCGGCGGCCAATGCGGCCAGGATCATCCTGTGGTGCGTCTGCAAATCTGTGCGTTGCCGGGTGGCATAAAGCACCCGCATTGTCGGCCCCAACTGCAGCCAAACCGTTTCGGCCATGGCCAGAATCGCGGGCGCCTGCGCCCTCAGATACAGCGTGCGGTGAAATTCCAGATTGGTGCGCAGATAGCCAACCGAATCCTGTTTGGCGACGCTTTCCGACACCCGCGCATTGATCGCGCGCAGCCGGTCGATAAGTGCCATGTGGGCGCGAGGCAGGGCGCGCGAGGCCAACTCGGGTTCCAGCAAGGCGCGCAAGGCCGCAAGTTCCTCGATCCGCTCAGAGGTCAGATCAGGCGCCGACACCCGACCTGAGCTGGACAGCGTCAACGCGCCTTCAGCGGCCAGCCGGCGCACCGCTTCGCGGGCCGGTGTCATCGAGACATCATAGGCCTTGCCGATGCCCCGAATGGTCAGGCTTTGACCCGGATCCAGCTCGCCGTGCATGATGCGTGATCGCAGGCTGCGATACACCCGTTCATGGGCGCTGGTGGTATCCGACTGTTGCCGAGGGTGTGCCTGCATGGCGCGATTGTGATCACAAATCCATTCAAGGTCAATATGTGTCGAAGTTCAGCTTCGAAACCGATAGCGGTGCAACTCTGTGCCGTTGGCCCGCAGCCACGCGCGCGGCACCCGGTAGTCCGGGCAGATCGCTTCAACCTGTGCCCAGAACCGGGGTGAATGGTCCATGTGCACCAGATGCGCCACTTCGTGCGCGGCCACATAGTCCAGCACCGTGGCGGGCGCCATCACCAGCCGCCATGAATACATCAGATTGCCCTGAGAGCTGCATGACCCCCAGCGCGAGCGTGTGTCGCGCAACGATATCCGCCCGAAGCTGCGCCCGACGCGCTCGGCGTAGTGATCACTGGCTGCGGCCAGCCTGTCGCGGGCCTCTCGCTTCAGCAAGGCCTCAAGCCGCACGCCGATCTGGTTTGGGTCGCCATGGGGCAACAGAATGCGCCCGTCCACGATGCGCGCCGCCCGTCGGTCATCGCCCACTAAAGGATGAAGCTTGCCTTGAAACGGAATGCTATCGCCGAGGGTCGGGCGCAGTTCGGGCAAGGTGTTCAGCAAGTGTTCGCGGATCCATGCGGCACGGTCGCGCGCAAAGGTCTCCGCCTCGCGCCGGGATGCCCCATGCGGCACCGTCAAGGTTACCCGCCCGTCCAGTTTCGAGACACGCAAAGACAAACGGCGCGCACGCGAAGACGGCCGCAACAACACGCTGACCGATGGCTGCCCCTCCAGGGTCAGGTGTTCGCTTTGGACAAGCTTATCTGTCTTTTTCGACCAGAACATGCTGCTCCTTTTCCGTTACAGGTGCGGCCCGAACATCCCATGAATGGAAAAGCCTTTGACACCCTTGCGCACATGTGGCAGTTGGCGGCAAATCTCTCATGACTCAGACTGAACGGAAAGGGTTTAACATGCCCAAGGAAGAATGGGGCGTCAAACGCGTCTGCCCGACGACCGGTAAGCGGTTCTACGACCTGAACGCCGATCCGGTGGTCAGCCCGTATACGGGCGAGGTTGTGAACCTTGAAACCGGAAAGGTGTCGCGCACGATGGTTGCCGACAAGGAAGACAAAGCCACGATGAAGGACGATCTGGTCGAAGACGCAGATGCCGTTCTGGAAACAGATGACGAAGAGGCCGATGTCGATCTGGGCGATGATGTTCTGGACGATGACGACGACGACGAAGTGTCGTTGGATGACATCGCGGATGTCGCAGCCGACGACGAAGACTAAAAACAGCGAAGGCGCGTTTTTTGGGTTGAACCCATACGCGCCTTTGCATAAATACCGCGCATCGACGGCGGCAACGCCAGCGTGATGGGGCCTTAGCTCAGTTGGTAGAGCGCTTGCATGGCATGCAAGAGGTCAGCGGTTCGACCCCGCTAGGCTCCACCAATTCTTCCGTTCTCGAACTTTGTCCGGTGTGCTTTGAGGTCAGATCTTTGATCGCCCGCAACAGTGGTGTCCGTCCTTAAAACTGGCTAGAAAGCCATCATGACCCTACCTGATGCAATCATCTTTGATCTTGATGGCACGCTTGTACATTCGGCCCCGGATTTGCAAGCCGCAGCCAATGTGATGCTGAACGACTTGGGGCGCGCGCCGCTTGATCTGGACACCATCATCACGTTTATCGGCAATGGGGTCGAAAAGCTGGTTGAGCGAAGCCTTGAGGCGACCGGCGGGTATGATGATGATCTACGCCGTCACGCGCTGGCTGTTTTTCTGGACACCTACGAGACGAATATGACGACCTTGACCAAGCCCTATCCGGGCGTCGTCAATTGCCTGGAGCAACTTTGTGCCGCAGGGGTGCCGCTGGGCATCTGCACCAACAAGCCAGATGGTCCGGCCAAGGCCATATGCGCAGCGCTTGGCCTGTCGCAGTTTTTTACCGCGATCGACGGCGCCCGGCCTGACCAGCCGCGAAAGCCTGACCCAGCGCCGCTTTTGGCCTGTATCGCCAAGCTGAATACGGCGCCGCAGAACGCGCTTTATGTTGGCGACAGTGGTGTGGATTTCCTTACGGCTCACAACGCACGTGTCCCATTTCGCCTGTTCTCGCAAGGCTACCTGCACGCTCCGATCCCAGAGCTTCACGCGCGCGACCAATTCAGTGACTGGACGCTATCCAACCTGCTTGGCAGGTAAGGCGGCGCATATTATTCTCTTGATTGCACGTATCTTTCCGCTCTAGCCTCGTCGCTTAGGGAGGATATTTCATGAAAGTTATGACGACACTTTTGTCCGGGGCGGCGCTGGTCTTCAGCCTGTCGCTTGCCGGGCCTGCTGCTGCTCAGGATTGCCCGCGCGGCGATCTGGACGACCGCTTTTGCGATGTCGATGGAGATCTGATCGCCGACACGCCCACCGATCCGGCCCAGTTGCTGGACCCCGACACGTTGATTTTTGCCTACACGCCCGTTGAGGATCCGGCCGTCTACAAGGAAGCCTGGTCCGATTTCCTGACCCATCTGGAGGCCGAGACAGGTAAGCCTGTCGTCTTCTTCCCGGTGCAAAGCAACGCCGCCCAGATCGAGGCGATGCGGTCTGGCCGCCTGCACATTGCAGGCTTCAACACCGGGTCTAATCCGCTGGCGGTGAACTGTGCGGGCTTCAGTCCGTTCACGATCATGGCCTCGAAAGACGGCAATTTCGGGTATGAGATGGAGATCATCACCTATCCCGGCTCTGGCGTCGAAAAGGTCGAGGACATCAAAGGCAAGCAACTCGCCTTCACCTCGCCCACGTCGAATTCAGGCTTCAAAGCGCCCTCGGCTATCCTGAAAAGCGATTTCGACCTGCTGCCCGAACGCGATTTCGAACCTGTTTACTCGGGCAAGCATGACAACTCGATCCTGGGGGTCGCCAACAAAGACTATGTTGCGGCATCCATCGCCAATTCGGTCAAGTCGCGCATGATACAGCGCGATGTGATCAAGGAAGACGATGTGAAGGTGATCTATAAGTCGCAAACCTTCCCGACCACGGGCTTCGGCACGGTTTATAACCTGACGCCCGAGTTGAAGGAAAAGATCCGAAACGCCTTCTTCAGTTTCGAATGGGAAGGCACGTCGCTGCAGGCCGAGTTTGAAAAGTCGAACGAAGGCCAGTTCCTTGAAATGACTTATAAGGAATTTTGGGACGTAATCCGCAAGATCGACGCCGCCAATGGTGTCAGCTACGCTTGCGAATAAACGCTGTCGGGGCGGGCTTTCGGGTCCGCCCCTTCCAATTAGAACATCTGGGGCAGGGAGGCTTTCATGCTGCGGCTTGAGAAGCTCGTAAAGACATACAAGACCGGGGATCAGGCGCTAAAAGCCGTTGATCTTGAGATCCCCGAGGGCCAGGTGCTGGCCCTGATTGGCCCGTCGGGTGCCGGGAAATCCACACTGATCAGATGTATCAACAGGCTGGTCGAGCCGACCTCGGGCAAGGTGTATCTTGCCGGGACCGAACTGACTGGTCTGTCTGCCGGTGCGCTGCGCAAAGAACGCCGCCGCATGGGCATGATCTTTCAGGAATACGCACTTGTTGAACGCCTGACGGTGATGGAAAACGTGCTGTCGGGCCGCTTGGGCTATGTCGGGTTTTGGCGCAGCTTCCTGCGCAAATTCCCACAATCGGATGTGGACGAGGCCTTTCGCCTGCTGGACCGTGTGGGTCTGGCCCATATGGCGGATAAGCGCGCCGACGAGTTGTCGGGTGGTCAGCGTCAGCGGGTTGGTATCTGCCGCGCCTTGATCCAGAACCCGGCCCTTTTGCTGGTGGATGAACCCACTGCATCGCTTGATCCCAAGACATCCCGCCAAATCATGCGTCTGATCTGTGAGCTCTGCAAAGAGCGCGGATTGGCGGCCATTATCAACATCCACGACGTGGCATTGGCGCAGATGTTCGTGCAGCGTGTTATTGGGTTGCGGTTCGGTGCGGTCGAATTTGACGGCCCCCCCGATGGGTTGACCCCGGACGTTTTGACGACGATCTACGGCGAAGAGGATTGGGAGGCGACCATCGAGAAAGTCGATGACGAAGAGATCGACGACACCATCGAGGCCGCACAATGAGCACGGAACTCGAAGCGATTCTGGGCAAGCCCTGGAAGAAACAACCGTTCATCCAGCGCCGTTGGCTGCGCTGGGTGTTGGTCGCGGGTTTCGTCGCCTATCTGATCGCAGCCTTCATGACCATCGAGATCAACTGGTCACGCGTCTACGAGGGGCTTGAGCGCGGAAAGCAGTTCGTGCTGGCGTTCACCAGCCCTGATTTCTCATCGCGATCGGGCGATATCTGGGACGGTATGATAGAGAGCATCATCATGACCGTCGCGTCTTCGGTGGTCGGGATCGCGATTTCCATACCCATCGCTTTGGGGGCGGCGCGAAATGTTGCGCCCTTGCCGATCTATATGATCTGCCGTGGGATCATCGCTGTGTCGCGCGCGCTTCAGGAAATCATCGTGGCAATCTTGCTGGTGGCGATCTTCGGCTTCGGGCCGCTCGCAGGCTTTCTGACGCTTAGCTTCGCCACCATTGGCTTTCTGTCCAAACTGCTGGCCGAAGATATCGAAAGCATGGACCGTGTGCAGGCTGAGGCGATCAAGGCTTCGGGCGCGAAATGGATGCAGTGGATCAACTATGGCGTCCAGCCGCAGGTCATGCCGCGCCTGATCGGGCTGTCGATGTATCGTCTGGATATCAATTTCCGCGAAAGCGCCATTCTTGGGCTTGTCGGGGCCGGTGGCATCGGGGCGACGCTGAACACTGCCTTTGATCGCTACGAATATGATACCGCCGCCGCGATCCTTCTGATCATCATTATCATTGTCATGGCGCTTGAATACTTATCGGGCCTCATCCGGGCGAGGGTGCAGTAATGCCTGTGCAGGACTACAACGACCAGAAACTCTGGCAACGTCGCACCGGGCGCGAAAGCTTGTTTCACTGGGTTCTTTGGCTGACCGGCGTGGCGATCTTCGCCTATTGCTGGCAACAGATCTCGGACGCGACCACGTGGTTTTTCGTTTGGGACGCACCACGCATTGCAAACGACATCTGGACGCGCGCTACGCCGCCGAAATGGGTATATTTCACGCAGCTGGGCAAACCGATATGGGATACGTTGAACATTGCCACGCTGGGCACCATCATTGCGCTGGTGTTGGCGGTTCCCGTGGCTTTCGCGGCCGCACGAAACACCACGCCGTCCAGATTTCTGGTGCGCCCGATCGCGTTGTTGATCATCGTGGCCACCCGCTCGATCAACTCGCTGATCTGGGCGCTATTGCTGATCGCAATCATTGGGCCGGGGGTCTTTGCAGGCGTGGTTGCCATCGCCATCCGGTCGATCGGGTTTTGCGCCAAGTTGCTCTACGAAGCCATCGAAGAGATTGACGAAACGCAGGTCGAGGCCATCACCGCAACCGGCGCAAGTCGCTGGCAGATCATGGCCTATGGCATCGTGCCGCAAATCCTTCCCGCCTTTGCCGGCATCGCCGTCTTCCGGTGGGACATCAACATCCGCGAAAGCACGGTTCTGGGGCTTGTTGGTGCCGGGGGCATCGGGCTGCAATTGTCGTCGTCGCTGAACGTGTTGGCGTGGCCGCAAGTGTCGCTGATCCTGCTTGTGATCTTGCTGGCGGTTGTCATTTCGGAATGGGTGTCGGCGAAAGTTCGGGGCGCCATCATTTGAGGATGCCCGAAGCCTTCGCCGCTTACGAGGCGGTGCGGCACAGGTTGCCCGCTCCCAACCGGGCAGCGCCTTGTCGCGCGCTGCCAAACCTTGAGGCGTTGGCCCAAGATTTTGACACGTTCCTTCTGGATGCCTTTGGGGTTCTGAACATCGGCGAAACCGCAATCGACGGCGTGCCGGGGCGCGTGGCCGATCTGCAGCGGGCCGGTAAGCGGGTGATGGTGGTGTCAAACGCAGCGGGCTATCCGCATTCCACCTTGATGGCGAAATACAAACGCCTTGGTTATGACTTTGCGCCCGAGGATGTGATCACCAGCCGCAAGGCCGTGCTGCATGCCATTGGCGCGATGCCAGACCGGCATTGGGGGTTGGTCGCGCAGGAAAGCTTCGGCCGCGAAGGAACCGATCATCTGACCGTGACCTATCTTGGGGCAGGGCCGTCAGCCTATAACGCGGTTGACGGGTTCTTGATGCTTGGCAGTTCCAGTTGGACGGACGACGCGCAACACCTGCTCGAGGCCGCGTTGACCCGCCGCCCGCGCCCTGTGTTGGTGGGCAATCCCGATATCGTCGCCCCGCGCGAGCACGGGTTTTCGATCGAGCCGGGGCATTATGCACATCGGCTTGCAGACCGAACCGGTGTCACGCCGCAGTTTTTCGGCAAACCGTTCCAGAACATCTATGATCTCGCGTTTGCCCAACTGGGCGATGTTGATCGCAGCCGCACGGTGATGGTGGGCGACAGCTTGCACACCGACATTCTGGGCGCGCAGGTTGCTGGTGTCGCCTCGGCGTTGATTGCCGGGTATGGGTTTTTCAGTGGGCAGGAGGTGCAGGGGCCGATCGCAGCATCGGGCATTCAGCCGGACTATATTCTGGACCGCCCCTGACCAATTGGACCTATCAAACGGGTCCTGATCTAGCGTTTGATCCGTTCCGCGACACATGCGACCCGTTCGGCATTATCACGCGCGATGCGGCCATCGGGGTGGGTGCGTGCGTTTTCGAACCCGACACGGCATTTGCCGCCGAGCTTTGCGGCCCGCACAAGGGCTGCGGTTTCGTTCTGCCCAAAGGCACAGACCGCCCAGTCAGGCGTCAATGCCGCCTCGGTCATCCAGTTCAGAAAGGGATCCAGATCGCCCGGGTCCGAGTTCTGGTCGGCCGCGTATCGGCCCAGCACGAACAGCAATTGCAAATCGGGCGCGGCCAGCAGATCAGCCGGCAAGACGCGTGCCAGAAGGGCTGCATCGTCGGTGTCATAAAGGATGTGCTGGATCGCGATCCCCTGCGCGGCGCAATCTTCATAAAAGGCGCGCGTGACATCCAGCGGATCACGGCACAATTCGCGCACAGAGGCTGAGACCAGCGTCGCACCAGAGGTCAGCGCGATCTTTCGCTGGTGCGGTGGGTCATAGATCCCAACCGCCTCGGTGGTGATCTGCACGGCCATATCGGGCACGCGGGCGGACAGCGCGGCCACGGCGTCGCGATAGGCGCTTGCGTCCAGCAGGTGCCCACCGCCTGCATCGCGCAAGTGCAGGTGAAGCCCATCCGCACCCGCCGCCTGACAGGCCGCAGCGCAGTCCACGATCTCGGTCAGGGTCATGGGCAGGGCCGGGTGGTCGGCCTTGGTCAATCTGGCCCCGTTCGGGGCGACCATGAGCGACGGAAGCGGGGTCATAGCACCTCGGCGAAGGATTTGGACAGTTTGTCGACCAGTTCTCCGATCTGGTCCTCGGTGATGATGAAGGGTGGCGCCAGCAACACGTGGTCGCCGCGCTGTCCGTCAATTGTGCCCGCCATCGGATAGCAGATCAGCCCGTTCGCCATCGCTGCGGCTTTGACCTTGGCGGCAATGCGCTTGTCGGGGTCAAAGGGGGTCTTGGTCTCTCGATCCTGCACGATCTCCAGCCCGCGAAACATGCCGCGCCCACGGATGTCGCCGATATGGGGATGCTGACCAAAGGCGTCGGTCAGGGCGGTCATCAAGGTCTCGCCCATCTGGGCGGATCGCACGACCAGACCGCCTTCGGTTAGCTTTTTCACCACCGCGTCACCTGCCGCACAGGCAACGGGGTGACCGACATAGGTATGGCCGTGCTGGAAGAAGCCGCTGCCGTGTTCGATCGCCTCATAGATCTGCGCCGAACATAGCATCGCGCCGATGGGTTGATACCCAGCCCCCAACCCCTTCGCGATTGTGATCAGGTCGGGCCTGACGCCATCCTGTTCGCAGGCAAACAACGTGCCGGTGCGCCCCATGCCGCACATGACCTCGTCCAAAATCAGCAAAATGCCGTATTGGTCACAGATCTCGCGGATGCGTTTGAAATAGCCCGGCACCGCCGGCACCGCGCCCGTCGTCGCGCCCACAACCGGTTCCGCAATAAAGGCGATGACGGTTTCGGGACCCTGACGCAGCAATTCAGCCTCAAGCTCGTTTGCGGCGCGCAGGCCATAGTCCTCTTGTGTTTCACCGTCCTTGCGCAGGCGGTATTCATAACAGGGCGAGATGTGAGAGGCCGACACCATCACTGGCGAAAATGGTTCGCGCCGCCATTCATTACCGCCCGTGCCAAGCGCGCCCAGCGTGTTGCCGTGATAGCTTTGCTTGCGCGAAATGAACTTGGTGCGCTTGGGCTGGCCTGTTTCGATCATGTATTGCCGGGACAGCTTCAGCGCGCTTTCAACCGCCTCGGATCCGCCCGAAACGAAATAGACCCGGTCGATTCCGTCTGGTGCATGGGCAATCAGGCGATCGGCAAGCCGCTCTGCGGGCGCCGAGGACAGAAATCCCGTATGCGCGAATGCCAGCTTATCGACCTGCGTCTTGACCGCTTGGATCACGTCAGGGTCAGAGTGACCCAGGCACGAAACGGCCGCGCCGCCGGATCCATCAAGGTATTTTTTGCCTTCTGTATCAATAAGGTATATGCCATCCCCATGGTCTGCAATCGGTGGCATGACTTTGCTGTGTCTGGGAAAAACGTGCGACATGGAATCCTCCCGCAATTCAATGGTATTGAAACAAACCAGACAGCAATTGACAATCCATGAAACAAAGAGAACACTGAAATTGTCCAACCAGGGGGACTTCGTGAAGAAGAGCTTCGAAAAGAGGCTGGCGTTGGCCTATGCAGATTTGAGCGGTGCCCTGAAAGGGGCTGCCGATTTTCTGGTTGCCAACCCATTGGATGTCGTCACCCGCCCGCTGCGCACGGTATCACGCAACAGTGGCGTTTCGCCCGCTGCGTTTTCGCGTTTGGCTAAAGCGTTGGGTTATGAAGATTTCGAAGCCTTGCGGGAAGAGATGCGCGACAAGATCGACCGCCGGGTCAACAACTTTGCCACGCGCGCCGAGCAGCTTCAAAAACAGCACGAATACGGCGCGGACCGGTTTGTGGATCTTCACCTGGACGCCTGCCAAAGCAACCTCAGGCAGACTGTTGCCGCCTTGGACCATGCCGAACTTGAGCGGACCGTCGAAGAACTGGCCGGCGCGCGCAAGGTGCTTTTGCTCGGCGCACTTGGATCGACCGGGGTGATCGAATATCTGTCTTATATGGCGAACTTTTGTGCTGACAATTGGGTGCTTGCCAACCGGATGGGGGCGTCTTTGGGGGGCGCGTTGACCGGGCTGGACCAGCGTGACGTGCTTTTGATCGTAACCAAACCGCCCTTCGCATCGAATGTAATCAAGGCCGCCAAGCTGGCACAGCAGCTCGATGTTTTTGTGGTGGTGATCACAGATTCGCACATGTGTCCGGCGCTTGAATTTGCATCGGCGGCGTTTGTCGTGCCGACCGAGAGCCCCCAATTTTTCTCATCCTATGTGGCAACGCTTTTCTTGATCGAAACGATCATTGGAATGGTTGTCGGGCGGTCCGGCGCTTTGGCGCAGGAACGTATCGCAGAAGTCGAGCTGCGCAATCGGCAGATGGCCGAAGTGTGGTCCGAATAGAAAAAGAACATCAACACAAGGGAGTATTATGATGTTGAACAAGTTTAAACTAACCCTAGCAGGGATTGCCGCCACCGCGGTGCTCGCCCCAGCCGCAATGGCCGAGGAGTTCATCACCATCGGCACCGGTGGGGTGACGGGGGTCTATTACCCGACCGGCGGCGCGATTTGCCGTCTGGTAAACAAGGGCCGCAAGGATCACGGTGTGCGCTGCTCGGTCGAGTCGACTGGCGGTTCGGTCTACAACATCAACACCATTCGCGAAGGCGAGCTGGAGTTTGGTGTGGCCCAGTCCGACTGGCAGTATCACGCCTATAACGGCACCTCGAAGTTCGAAGATGCAGGGCCCTTCGAAGGTCTGCGCGCCGTCTTTTCGGTGCACCCTGAGCCGTTCACCGTCGTGGCCCGCGCAGATAGCGGCATCAAGACATTCGAGGACCTGAAGGGCAAGCGCGTCAACATCGGCAACCCCGGATCGGGTCAGCGCGGCACGATGGAAGTGCTGCTGGCCGCCCTTGGCTGGACCTCGGGCGATTTCGCCCTTGCGACCGAGCTGAAAGCGTCCGAACAGTCGGCTGCTTTGTGTGACAACCAGATCGATGCGATGGTTTACACCGTCGGTCACCCCTCGGGGTCGATTCAGGAAGCCACCACCGCGTGCGATTCCGTTCTGGTCGAAGTGTCGGGCGACGTGGTGAACAAGCTGGTCGAAGAAAACTCGTTCTACCGGACTGCCACCATCCCCGGCGGCATGTATCGCGGCAATGACGCGGACACGATGACCTTCGGTGTGGGCGCTACGTTTGTCAGCTCGGACCAAGTGTCGGAAGATGCCGTTTATGCCGTCGTTTCCTCGGTCTTTGAAAACTTCGAGGACTTCAAGGGATTGCACCCTGCGTTCGCCAATCTTGACCCGAAGGAAATGGCCTCGGCTGGTCTGTCCGCTCCGCTGCACCCTGGTGCTGCGAAGTATTACAAAGAAAAAGGCCTGATCGAGTAAGCGCCTTCAGGCACATCTTTGCTCGGGGGCGGTGCGCCGCCCCTGAGTGTTCGACCCGGCGCAAAGACCGGGCGTGTTAACAACCAACGAACCAATGCGGGCTGCCGCTTCACAGCCAAGGGAGAGACAGATGTCAACGACGCAAGAAAGAGCGCTTAGCGAAGCGGAGCTTCAGGAGCTTGTCGCCGCCAGTGATACAGGTGCCCGAAACCCCCATGGTCCCGTTGGGCTGATGATTGCAGCCATCGCGCTGCTTTGGTCGGTTTTTCAGGTGCTTTTGGCCTCTCCGGTTGCGCCCTATGTTCTGCCGGGTGATCTGATCAATAACTCGCGCCAGATCCATCTGGCGTTTGCGATCTTCCTGGCCGCGATGGCCTACCCGTTGTTCAAGTCCAGCCCACGCAATTACATCCCTTGGTATGACTGGATCTTCGGTGTCGGGGGAGCGATCCTCGCCATGTATGGCTATTTCTTTTACGAAAAGATCGTCGCCAATGGCGGTCTTGCGGACGACACCGATGCGATGATCTCGCTGGTCGCGCTGGGCTTTCTGTTCCTTGCCGCTTACCGCACGCTGGGCCCCGTCATGGTTGCCCTTGCCGTGGTCTTTCTTTTCTACGTTTTCTTTGGGTCATCCGAAGTTGTGCCCGACCAGATCCGCTGGGCAGGGGCAAGCTTGCGCAAAGCGATGAGCCATATGTGGATCACCTCTGAAGGTGTCTTTGGCATCGCGCTGGGCGTGTCCACCAAATTCGTCTTCCTGTTCGTGTTGTTTGGCGCGCTGCTCGACCGGGCAGGCGCAGGCAACTATTTCATCAAGATGGCGTTTGGCGCGCTGGGTCACCTGCGTGGTGGTCCCGCGAAAGCCGCCGTTGTCGGTTCGGCCGCCACTGGCCTGATTTCAGGTTCGTCGATTGCCAACGTCGTCACCACCGGCACGTTCACCATTCCGCTGATGAAGCGCGTTGGCTTCTCGGCTGAAAAGGCTGGCGCGGTCGAGGTTGCCTCGTCCGTCAATGGTCAGATCATGCCACCCGTTATGGGGGCCGCGGCCTTCCTGATGGTGGAATATGTGGGCATTTCCTATGTCGAGGTGATCACCCACGCCTTCCTGCCCGCGATCATTTCCTACATCGCGCTGGTCTACATCGTGCACCTCGAGGCGGTGAAAACTCGCATGCCGACCATCGGCAACAAGGTGGTGTCGATGGGCCGGACAATCGGCGGCATGTTCGCCTTCTTCGCAGGCTTCGCCCTTTTGTGCTATGCCACACAATATCCCGTCGGCTGGATCACGTCGCTGTTCCCGTCCGGGTCGGGATGGGTGCTTTCGCTCCTGCTTTTTGCAATCTATGTCGCCCTGATCTATCTGGCCGCACAAGTGCCCGATCTGGAAGCTGATGACGCCAATGCGGATGTGGTCGAGCTGCCCGACGTGGCCAAGATCTATAAGTCGGGGCTTTACTACATGCTGCCGATTATCGTTTTGGTCTACTTCCTGATGATCGAACGCAAATCACCCGGCCTGTCTGCCTTCTGGGCGACGTTCCTGCTGTTTGGCATCTTGCTGACGCAGAAGTCTCTGAAAGCGGTTTTCCGTGGCGAAACCAACGCGATTGCGAAATTGCACGAGGGCGTGAAAGACCTGATCGACGGAATGATCGACGGCGCGCGCAACATGATCGGCATTGGTCTGGCGACAGCCACCGCCGGGATCATCGTGGGCACGGTTTCGCTGACCGGGATCGGGCAGGTCATGGCCGATTTCGTCGAGTTTCTGTCGGGCGGCAATTTGATCCTGATGCTGGTCTTCGTGGCGATCCTGTCGCTGATCCTAGGGATGGGCCTGCCAACGACGGCGAACTATATCGTGGTATCCTCGCTGATGGTGTCGGTTGTGGTCGAACTGGGCGCGCAGTCCGGGCTGGTCGTGCCGCTGATCGCGGTGCACCTCTTTGTGTTCTACTTCGGGATCATGGCGGATGTGACGCCCCCTGTGGGGCTGGCCAGTTTCGCGGCTGCCGCTGTGTCGGGTGGTGACGCGATCCGCACCGGGTTCACGGCGTTCTTCTATAGCCTCAGAACCGTGGCGCTGCCGTTTGTGTTCATCTTCAACACCGACCTTTTGCTGATCGACGTGACGGTGACGCAAGGCATTATCGTCTTCATTGTCTCGACCATCGGCATCCTTGTCTTTACGGCTGGCACGATGGGGTGGTTCCTGACCAAATCCCGCATCTGGGAAACGGTTGCACTGTTGGTGATTGCCTTCGCGCTGTTCCGTCCGGGCTTCTTCATGAACCAGATCCAGCCGCCATTTGCGGAAATCCCGCCCGCCCAGTTTGCCACCGCGCTTGAGGAAGCATCACCGGGTGATCAACTTCGCGCCGTCATCCGCGGCCCAGACTTTGATACGCTGGAAAGCAAGGACCTGACGGTTGTGTTCGACGTGCCAGAAGGTGCCGATGTTCAGGCCCGCTTGGACAGCCTTGGCGTCATGCTCGTGCCTGAAGGGGAAACCATCAAACTGGACGAGCCGATGTTCGGCACCTTCCTGTCTGACAAGCTGTCGACCTTTGATTTCTATGGTGACGAACCCGTGCAGATCGCGACGGTGCAGGCCCCGTCCAATCAACTGCCGAAAGAGCTTATCTTTATTCCAGCGCTGTTGCTGCTGGCCTTTGTGGCCTTCTTGCAATCGCGCCGCGCAGAAGATGAAACACCGCAAGGAGAACTGGCATGACAAAGACAATCCTTTGTGCCGTCGACATCAACCGTCCTGACGAAGAAAAACAGGTGCTGACCACTGCGGCCAAACTGGCCAAGGTGGATGACGCCCAGCTTGACGTGATCACTGTCGTGCCGGATTTTGGGATGACCGTCGTGGGGGCCTATTTCCAAGACCACCACGTGGATAGCGCCAAGAACCACGCGGGCGATCTTCTGAAGGAGATGACGAAAAAGACTTTGGGGGCGGAACAGGATGCAAAAGTGCGTCACATCGTGGCGATGGGCAGCGTCTACGAAGAAGTGCTGCGCGCCGCCAAGCTGGGCAAATCTGACCTGATCGTCATCGGCGCGCATCGCCCGGATCTGAAGGACTATCTGCTTGGTCCGAACGCCGCCCGCGTCGTCCGCCATTCGCATTGTTCTGTCTACGTCGTGCGTCCTTAGCGCCATTCGACGCCCGATCCGGTGACGCTGTCGCCTTGCCGGATCGGTGATGCGTTCAAGGGCCAAGACCAATTGCGCTTGATTGGCGTCACCGTGCTGCAATCGGGTTTGGCGCGGGCTTTCAATGCGCGAAACAGTCAAGTCCAACCCGGCGATGGCGAGCAGAAATGGGGCTGGGATGTTGAAATATTGATCTCGCCCAGCAGGGCGAGGGCTCAAACAGAACCTGCTCATTCGCGTCGGCGGCCGTCCTGTGATTGCCTGATGACGCAAGCGGGCGAACACATCATCGCTGAACACCGCATCTATAATGCCGCGCCTGAAGGCAGCGATGCGATGTTTTTCGTCACCACCAGCGAACAGTGCCTGCGTTGACCTGTAAGGACGCAAAAGCCTGTTGGGCTGGCGCCATCCGTCGTTATAGTGCGAGCTGAACAGACGGTAAGGAACGGTCGTGACCGCAGACCATTTTCGACGCAACAGCGAAAGCAAGGTTACCGTGCCGGGGGCTGACAAGTCTGCGAAAGGCGCAGCGGCGGCGCTGGGCATGGCTGCGCTGCGCAACGCTCTGGCCGACGGGGCTAGCTTGCGGGTCACGCCGTCGGGTGGTTTTGCCACTGCACCTGAACTGTCAACCGGCCAAGGCCAGTGGCTTTTGGTGCAAAGCGCCGGATCGACGGGCGCGGCGAAGACCATTCGCCGCCATCCGGCCTCGTGGATCGCGAGCTTCGATGTGACGATTGATCAGTTCGCGGTCGGTGCCGCGACACCTTATGCGGTGCTGGGAGCCCTGGGGCATTCGCTGACGCTCTATGCAGTGCTCGAAGCTTTGCATCTAGGCGCTGACCTGACGGTGCTGACGGGGCTGACGCCGCGCGCGCAAGCTCGTCAGATCGGAGAAAACCGGGTTCAGGTTCTGTATGCCACGCCCACCCAGCTGCGGTTGCTTTGCGATGCTGCAGATCGACCGCTGACGACGTTGCGCTGGCTGTTTTGTGGCGGTGGCAAGCTGGATTCCCCCACTCGCGCGCGCCTCGATGACCTTTTTCCGAATGCTGAGCTGCGAGAGTTCTTTGGCGCCTCGGAAACCAGCTTTATCACCCTCAGTCACCCTGACACGCCGGAAGGGTCAGTCGGTCGCGCCTATCCTGGGGTTACACTGGCAGTGCGTGATGGCAGCGGGCAGGAAACATGCGGGCCCGGCGAAATCTGGGTCAATAGCCCGTATCTGTTTGACAGCTATGCAGAGGGCGGATGCGCCGATACCTTGTGGCAAGACGGCTATTTGTCGATTGGCGAAATGGGGCTGTTGGACGATCGCGGCAATCTGACCGTCTTGGGGCGCAAGAACCGCATGATCACGGTGTCTGACCAAAATGTCTTTCCCGAGGCGGTCGAGGCCTTGATCATGGCGACGGGAGATGTTGGAAAATTCGCAGCAATACCCGTCAAAGACCCCAGACGAGGGCATTCTATTGTCGGAATAGTGGAAGGCCCAACAAACCTGACCCTGGCCCAATCGCTGCTAAAATCCTGTCGCGATGGCTTGGGGCCACACGCCACGCCGCGCCGCATTGTATTCGTCGATGACATGCCGCTTCTTGCGGCCGGAAAGCCGGACTTGCTGGCACTTCAGCGTATGCTGGAGACCGCGATATGAGCGATGCGCATATCATCGCCGCCCGTCGTTCAGCCGTGATGCCACATGACGGGGCCTTCGCGACGCTCGATATCCATGACCTTGCGGCCCCCGTGATCAGCGCGTTGCTTGAGGATGCAGGCCTTGCACCTGATGAGGTGGGCGAGCTGATCCTATCCAACGCATTGGGCGCCGGGGGGAACCCTGCTCGCATCGCGAGTCTGGCTGCAGGGTTGCCGATGCGTGTCGCCGGGCTGTCGATTGATCGGCAGTGCTGTGGCGGCCTTGATGCGCTGATGCTGGCCCGCGCGATGGTGTCTTCCGGCCTTCATGATGTCGTAGTGGCGGGCGGGGCGGAAAGCTATTCGCGTCGTCCCGTGCGGGCGCACCGTCGCGCAGGCGACACGCCACCCCAACCCTATGAGCAGGCGCGGTTCACGCCGTGGCCCGACCGCGACCCGGACATGGCCGAGGCAGCAGACCAACTGGCCCGTGCGCTGGGATATTCCCGCCAGATGCAGGATGACTGGGCGGTGGAAAGCCACGCCAAGGCCCGCGCCGCGCAGCGCTTGGACCAAGGTAAGGAAATCGTCACGATTGCTGGCCATTCACGTGACGGTTTTACACGTCGCCTGACACCTGCGTTATGTGCACGTGCGCCGTCCGTGACCGGCGACATAACGGCGGCAAACATGGCAGTCGCGGCGGATGGGGCTGCGTTCTGTCTGGTGGTGTCTGACAAAGTTGCGCAACGCCATGCTCGATCGGTGGTGCGCATCCTGTCCGGCGCGACATTGGGCGGTGATCCCTGCTTGCCGGGTTTGGCGCCGGTCGCGGCAATCGATGCGGCCTTGGCAAAAGCAGGCCAAAGCCCGTCAACATTGTCGACAGCTGAGATCATGGAAGCCTTCGCCGTTCAGGCCGTGGCGTGCCAACAAGGTGCAGGGATTGCGCGGGGCATTGTGAACCCTGCGGGAGGGGCGTTGGCGCGCGGCCACCCCATTGGCGCTTCGGGTGCCGTTCTTGCAGTGCGCTTGTTTCACGAGTTGCGCGACAAAGGTGGCACCGGCGTCGCGGCGATCGCGGCTGCGGGCGGGCTTGGCACGGCTTTGGTGATGCGCGCGGATGACTGATCGGTCGGTCAGTCGAAGCCGTGAAAGCTGGTAAATGTCTCCAGATCGGCACGCGCGGTTCTGAATTGGTTTTCCGGAGCAGCTTGGTCTGCCACCCCAACTGCGATACCGCAAACGACCATTTCGTCGTCCGGCAGGCCCAGGTGTTGGTGAACCTCTGGGCCGTAATTTGCCAGTGCCCCGATCCCCGTCGCCCCATAGCCTTGGTCCTCGGCGGAGAGCAGGAAAGACATCAGCGACATTCCAAGATCCATAAAGCAGCCCTTGCCCATGTCCCGTTGGATGGTCACGACCACCCCGACGGGCGCGTCGAAAAACGCATAGTTGCGGGCAAACTGGGCGCGCCGCCCAGCCACGTCGCGCCGCCCGATGCCCAATGCCTGATAGAGCGCATAGCCTGCCGCCCGCTGCCGGGCCTTCAACTCCGTCGGCATGGGGGTCGGGAAATAGGAATACTCTGCCCGGTGCGGCGTGCCCTGTTCCTGTGCCTCGTGCAGGGCTGCGACCAAGCTGCCAAGCGCTGGACCCGTCAGGACATGAAACTGCCCCGGTTGCAAATTCGCACCGCTTGGCGCGCGCCGGGCTGCCTGGCACATATGTTCCAATGCCGCGCGCGGCACGGGAGCTGCGGTGAAGGCGCGGGTTGAGCGGCGCGATTGAAGCAGAGTGTCAATTGATCCGGGCATGGTGCACCTGTGGTTTGGCCTTCGGCTTTGGTAGTTGATCCCCGGACGATGGTCCATGACCGCCGCTGAACGCAAGGGAAACGGCAGTGGCAAGACGCTGGTGGGGCGGGTGTGCCGCGCTCTCGCAATGGTGGAATTGACCTTTGGGAAGGTCGTGGCAAATGCAAAGATTCTCTGCTGAGCGCGGGAAACAGCGGTGTGTCATGCCCGTCGCGGGCGGTCGCGAAAGAATGTTAGCGAAAAACCTGTAAAAGCTTTACAAATGATATGCGCGACACTTCACAGGCAAATACAAGCATTTCTATAGAAAAAAGCCCTAAACAGTAAAAAATTTACAAAACCCTGTGCTGCGAGTTAAATAAATTAACAGAAAAACTGTTGTTTCTCGGCTGTTTATCCCACTATTTTCAGCCACGGTGGGGATCGGGTTGTCAAACGTCCTTTCCATCACCTGTCGCGCCATGCGCGATCCGGAGGATTTATTTGGAGGACCTTGCATGTCGTTGGAAAACACGGCCGATAAAACTTACGCCCCATCTGCGGAGTTTGTCGCGAACGCTCATATTGATGCTGCGAAATACAAAGAGATGTATGCCGCTTCGGTGAATGACCCAGAAGCGTTCTGGTCCGATCAGATGACGCGCCTGACGTGGTCAAAGACGCCCACCAAGATCAAGAACACGACGTTCAAACACCCGGACGTGTCGATCAAGTGGTTCGAAGATGGCGAACTGAACGTCTCGGAAAACTGTATCGACCGCCACCTTGAGACTCGTGGCGATCAGGTCGCGATCATCTGGGAATCCGATGATCCCAACCTCGACAAGAAAATCACCTATCGCGAGCTGCACGAAAACGTGTCGAAGCTGGCCAACGTAATGAAGGGCATGGGCGTCAAGAAAGGCGATCGTGTTATTCTTTATCTTCCGATGATCCCAGAGGCCGCGTATTCGATGCTGGCCTGTGCGCGTATCGGCGCGATCCACTCGATCGTCTTTGCCGGGTTCTCGCCCGAAGCTTTGGCGGCACGCGTTGCGGGTTGCGAGGCTTCTCTGGTCATCACAGCGGACGAAGCGCCGCGAGGCGGGCGTAACACGCCCCTGAAAACCAATGTGGATGCGGCGCTGGATCATGGTGATCTTGGCAAGACGCCAGTTCTGGTGGTCGAGCGCACGGGTGGCGATGTGCCCATGGTGGCTGGTCGCGATCACTCCTACACCGCGGCGATGGCAGGTGCGTCTGCTGATTGCCCCGCCGAGCAGATGAATTCGGAAGACCCGCTGTTCATCCTGTATACGTCGGGCTCGACGGGCCAGCCGAAGGGTGTTGAGCACTGTTCAGGCGGCTATCTGCTGTATGCGGCGATGACCCATGAGTATGTGTTCGATTATCACGAAGGCGATGTCTATTGGTGCACGGCTGACGTGGGCTGGGTCACAGGCCACAGCTATATCGTCTATGGCCCCTTGGCCAACGGTGCGACCACGGTAATGTTCGAAGGTGTGCCGACCTATCCGGATGCGGGCCGGTTCTGGGCCGTGTGCGAAAAACACAAGGTCAACCAGTTCTACACCGCGCCCACCGCGATCCGTGCCCTGATGGCCCGCGGCGAGGAGTTCGTCACCAAGTATGATCTGAGCGACCTGAAAGTGCTGGGCACCGTGGGCGAGCCGATCAACCCGGAAGCGTGGAATTGGTATAACGACGTTGTCGGCAAGGGAAAATGCCCGATCGTCGACACGTGGTGGCAGACGGAAACTGGTGGTCACCTGCTGACCCCGCTGCCCGGCGCGACCGCAACCAAACCCGGTTCGGCCACCACGCCGTTCTTTGGTGTGCAGCCCGTCATTCTTGAACCCACCACGGGCGAAGAAATTCACGAGACCGAAGCCGAAGGCGTTCTGTGCATGAAAGACAGCTGGCCCGGCCAGATGCGCACGATTTTCGGTGATCACGACCGCTTCGTGGCCACCTATTTTTCGGACTACAAAGGCTATTACTTCACCGGTGACGGCTGTCGCCGTGACGCGGATGGCTATTACTGGATCACTGGTCGTGTGGACGACGTGATCAACGTATCGGGTCACCGCATGGGCACTGCCGAGGTTGAAAGCGCACTTGTCGCCCACGCCAAAGTGTCCGAGGCCGCCGTGGTTGGCTTCCCCCATGACATCAAAGGGCAGGGCATCTATTGCTACGTCACTCTGATGGACGGCGAGGAATATACCGACGAGTTGAAGACCGAGCTTCGCAACTGGGTCCGTCAGGAAATTGGCCCGATTGCCAGCCCTGATCACATCCAGTGGGCGCCGGGCTTGCCGAAAACCCGTTCGGGCAAGATCATGCGCCGCATCCTACGTAAGATCGCCGAAGATGACTTTGGCGCGCTGGGCGATACCTCGACTTTGGCCGACCCGTCAGTGGTGGACGATCTGATCGACAACCGTTTGAAAAAGGGTGACGCATGATGGACGGCGCAACGAAAACCGCCGCGCCCGTCCTGATCCTGCTTGGTCCTCCGGGGGCTGGAAAAGGCACCCAGGCACGGATGCTGGAAGACAAGTTTGGCCTTGTTCAACTGTCCACCGGCGACCTTTTGCGGGCTGCGGTTGCGGCTGGCACCGACGCTGGCAAGGCTGCGAAAGCAGTGATGGAGGCGGGCGGTCTGGTCTCTGACGACATCGTCATCGCGATCCTGCGCGACCGGCTTGCGGACGCTGACTGCGCCAAGGGCGTGATCCTTGACGGGTTCCCGCGCACCACCGGTCAGGCCAAGGCGCTGGATGCGCTGCTGGAAGAAAGCGGACAGCGGATCAACGCCGCGATCAGCCTTGATGTGGATGACGCCGCGATGGTAGCCCGCATTTCGGGCCGCTACACCTGTGGTGGTTGCGGTGAAGGCTATCACGACCAGTTCAAGCAGCCCGCCAAGGATGGCGTCTGCGACAAATGCGGCGGCACGGACATGAAGCGCCGCGCCGACGACAACGCCGAAACCGTGGGCAGCCGGCTAGAGGCTTACCACGCACAAACGGCACCGCTCATTGCCTACTACGAGGGCAAGGGCAACCTGCAAAACGTCGATGCCATGAAAGACATCGGCGCGATTGCAGGTGCACTGGATGCAATTGTTAAAGACGCGATTGCATAAGACACGGAAAGGCAGGGTCGCACGAGCGGCCTTGTTGGAGGAACGTCAGAGGGAGGAGGCTTCATGGCCGACAACTCATCCAAAAGCGCGTATTGGTCAGCCAACGTGCGCATCATTTTGATCAGCCTGGTTATCTGGGCGATCGTTTCATTCGGGTTCGGCATTCTGCTGCGCCCTATGCTGTCGGGCATCGCCGTAGGCGGTTCCGATCTGGGCTTCTGGTTTGCCCAGCAGGGTTCAATCATCGTCTTCCTGGCGCTGATTTTCAACTACGCCTGGCGCATGAACAAGCTCGACCGCGAACACGGCGTCGACGAAGAGTAAGGATTAGGGACAGATGGATCAGTTTACGATCAACCTGCTGTTTGTTGGCGCGAGCTTCGCGCTTTACATCGGCATCGCAATCTGGGCCCGTGCGGGCTCGACTTCGGAATTCTACGCCGCTGGGCGTGGCGTTCACCCCGTCACCAACGGGATGGCAACGGCCGCTGACTGGATGTCGGCAGCCTCGTTCATCTCGATGGCGGGTCTTATCGCCTTTACCGGCTATGACAACAGCACATTCCTGATGGGCTGGACTGGCGGCTATGTGCTGCTGGCCTTGTTGCTCGCGCCCTATCTGCGCAAGTTCGGTAAATACACCGTGTCGGAATTTATCGGTGACCGCTTCTACAGCCCCACGGCACGTATTGTGGCCGTAATCTGCCTGATCGTGGCCTCGACCACATACGTGATTGGTCAGATGACGGGTGTTGGTGTTGCGTTCGGCCGCTTCCTTGAAGTGTCCAACACAACGGGTTTGCTAATCGGCGCCTGTGTGGTGTTCGCCTACGCTGTGTTCGGCGGCATGAAAGGTGTGACCTATACGCAAGTGGCACAATATGTCGTGCTGATCATGGCCTACACCATTCCGGCCATCTTCATCTCGTTGCAGCTGACCGGCAACCCGATCCCGGCCCTTGGCCTGTTCGGTGACCATGCTGCATCCGGCGAGCCGCTTTTGGCGAAACTGGACGCGATTGTCCGTGAACTTGGCTTTGCTGAATACACGGCCCACCATGCGGACACGTTCAACATGGTGCTGTTCACCTTGTCGCTGATGATCGGTACGGCTGGTTTGCCGCACGTGATCATGCGCTTCTTCACCGTGCCTAAAGTGTCGGACGCTCGTTGGTCGGCTGGTTGGGCTCTGGTGTTCATCGCGCTGCTGTATCTGACAGCCCCTGCTGTTGGTGCCATGGCACGTCTGAACATCTCGGAAATGATGTGGCCGAATGGTGGCATCGAAGGTGGCGCTGTGACGGTCGAGCAGATCGAAAACGACGAGCGTTACGACTGGATGGCCACGTGGCAGAAAACCGGCCTTCTGGGCTGGGAAGACAAAAACGGCGACGGTGCGATCCAGTACTATAACGACAAGAACGAAGACCTTCAGGCCATCGCTGCTGAAAAGGGTTGGACCGGAAACGAGCTGACCAACTTCAACCGCGACATCCTGGTTCTTGCCAACCCCGAGATCGCCAACCTTCCCGGTTGGGTGATTGGCCTGGTTGCCGCAGGTGGTCTTGCCGCCGCGCTGTCAACGGCCGCTGGTCTGCTTCTGGCCATCTCGTCCGCTGTGTCGCACGATCTGATCAAAGGTTCGTTTAATCCGGGCATCTCGGAAAAAGGCGAACTTCTGTCAGCGCGTATTGCCATGGCGGTTGCGATTGTTGTTGCAACCTATCTGGGTCTGAACCCTCCGGGCTTCGCAGCGCAAACCGTGGCACTTGCCTTCGGTCTGGCAGCCGCGTCGATCTTCCCGGCGCTGATGATGGGCATCTTCTCGACCAAGATCAACAACACCGGCGCCGTCGCTGGCATGTTGGCAGGTCTGATCGTGACGCTGGTCTACATCTTCCTGCACAAGGGCTGGTTCTTCATCCCTGACACGAACAGCTTCACGGATGCCAACCCGCTTCTGGGAACGGTCAAGTCGACGTCGTTCGGTGCAATCGGTGCCGCGATCAACTTCGCAGTGGCCTATGTTGTGTCGGGCATGACCAAACCGACACCCGAGCACATCCGCGAACTGGTGGAAAGCGTGCGCGTTCCGCGTGGCGCCGGTGCGGCTCAGAACAAGTAAAAGGATTGGGCGGGTGGTCCTTGCGACGCCCCGCCCCCTTTCATTCCTGTCCCGTCCGGTGCAAACCGGGCGGGACTTTTACTTGCATATAAAGGCGCACCAATATGCCGCTTACCCAAGACCAGATCCTTCGCTTTCTGTCTTCCGTTCACCCCTATGATGCATTGCCGCAAGATGCGCGTCAGGCACTTGTCCCGGAAATCCAAGGCCGTGCTGTCAGTGCTGGCGAACAAATCTATGGTCTGGGCGAAACACTTGCCGGGATATTCATCATCTACGAAGGCGCGGTCGAAGTCACCGACGAGCACGGCGAGGTCGTCAGCCAATTGGGGCTGCGCAACAGCTTCGGTGAACGCGGGCTGCTGCGCAACGGCGTGGCGATCACCTCGGCACGTGCCGAAACGGATGCAAAGCTTCTGATCCTGCCCGCCAAGTCGTTCCATGCGTTGATGAAGGCGCATGACCCCGTGCGCCTGTTTTTTGACCGGACCCGCGGTGGCAAGCCATCAAAGCAGAACCGTCAGGAGCTTGCCACGACGCAGGTCGACACATTCATGGCGTCAAATCCTGTGACCTGCGCCCCCGACGCAACGGTTCAGGCCGCAGCGATTCTGATGCGCGACAACCGCGTGTCATCGCTTTGCGTCACCGAGGGCGGCACACTGACCGGCATCCTGACCACCCGCGACATGTCCGGCAAAGTGCTGGCCGAAGCGCTTCCGATTGATGCGCCCGTCTCGCGGATCATGACGCAAAACCCAATTACCCTGGCCCCAAGCGCCATCGGCTCTGATGTGTTGCACGTGATGATGGAACGACGCATCGGTCACGTCCCGATCGTCGAAGGGGGCAAGCTGGTGGGCATCGTCAGCCAGACCGATCTGACGCGCTTTCAGGCCGTCAGCTCGGCCGAATTGGTGCGTGAGATCGCGCAAGCGAACTCGGCTGAGGATATGCGCAAAGTCACGGCCCGCATTCCGCAACTTTTGGTGCAGCTTGTGGCCGGAGGCAGCCCGCATCAGGTGGTCACGCGTCTGATCACCGACATAGCAGACACCGCCACACGTCGCCTTGTCGCGCTGGCCGAGGCCAAGCTTGGTCCGGCGCCTGCCCCCTACCTTTGGTTGGCTTGTGGCAGTCAGGGACGTCAGGAACAAACTGGCGTGTCCGATCAGGACAACTGCATGATCCTGTCCGATGACGTGACCGATGCTGACCGCGAAGGCTATTTTGCGGCGCTGGCCAAGTTTGTTTGCGATGGGCTTGATGTTTGTGGGTATATCTATTGCCCCGGCGACATGATGGCGACGAACCCGCGTTGGTGTCAGCCGGTGTCCAAATGGCGCAGCTATTTCGCGGGCTGGATTGCCAAGCCCGTCCCCGAGGCGCAGATGCTGGCGTCTGTCATGTTCGACCTGCGCCCGATCGCAGGCGACGCGTCGCTGTTTGCCGACCTTCAGTCCGAAACCCTGACACTGGCTGCGCGCAACTCGATCTTCGTGGCGCATATGGTGTCCAACAGCCTGAAGCACACACCGCCGCTGGGGCTGTTGCGCGGCTTTGCGACGATCCGGTCTGGCGAACACAAAAACCAGTTGGACCTAAAACATAACGGTGTTGTTCCGGTGGTCGATCTTGGGCGCGTCTATGCCTTGCAGGGCGAACTGACCGAAGTGAACACCCGCGCCCGACTGGTGGCCGCTATGCAGGCCGGGGCGCTTAGCCAATCAGGTGGACAGGACTTGTTGGATGCCTATGACCTGATCGCGGAAACCCGTCTGGAACATCAGGCCGCGCGCGTGAAAGCCGGGCAGGCACCCAACAATTTCCTGCCCCCGTCTGGGTTGTCGGAATTTGAACGCAGCCACCTGCGCGATGCGTTTGTCGTGGTGAAATCCATGCAAAGCGCCATCGGGCATGGACGCGGTATGCTGGGCTGAACACCGCGAAACACGCGGTAAAAATGGGAAGGAGAACCAATGTTTTTCGAAATGGTTGCGACACTGGTTGCCGGGGTTGCAGGTGCCGGCGTTGCGTTGATCCTGAACAAACTGACGGCGGGGCGCCTGCCAAAATGGGTCACGCCGCTCGGCGCAGCTTTCGCGATGATCGCGACGACAGTGGCCAATGAATATGCCTGGTTTGGGCGCACCGCCGACAATCTGCCCGAAGGACTCGTGGTGGTGATCGAGATTGAGAACCAGTCGCTCTATCGGCCCTGGACCTATGTGGTCCCGTTTGTCGAACGCTTCGTTGCGGTCGACCAGCCATCGCTGCGGACGCATGCCCAAAAGCCTGCCCTCAGAATGATCGACACAATCTTCATGGGGCGTTGGTCCGCGCCGGAAAAGATGGTCGTTCTGGCAGATTGTGCGGCGGGGCGGCGCGCGCCGCTGATTGACGCGGTCGCGTTCGATGCCTCGGGCGAGGTATCCGGCGTTGACTGGGTTAAGGTCGGCGACGATGATCCCTTACTGACTGCCATCTGCAATGTGGAGGCCCCCTCATGAAAGCCCTGACAACCCTTCCCCTTCGTTTGCGCATTTTCCTGTTCTTTGCCTTTCTTGCGGTGACCGGCGTTGCCTTGGTCGTCGGGGCCTTGGTTCTTGGCCATCAGAAATCTGTAACCACCGATCTATCCTCGGGGTTCGTGTTGGCCGGTGTTTTGGCAGGCTTTGGCCTGTTGGCTTTGACCGCGGGTGTCTGGTTCTTGTTCGATGAAAACGTGGCCCGCCCGATTGACCGGCTTGCTTCGGGGTTGCGGTCGCGGGCGCATGCAGGGGCTGGCGGTGTTGACCAGCATGCGGCGCGTTATCTGGGCGACCTTGCACCTGCAGCCGAAGCCGTATCGGAGCAGTTGATGCAATCGACCATGGATCAGGCCAGCATCGTCGCTGCTGAAACCTCGCGGTTGTCGGCGGACAAAGCTCGGCTGACGGCACTTTTGTCAGAAATTCCCGTGGCCATGGTGCTGGTCAACCCCTCCCACCAGATCGTGCTGTATGACACCCAAGCCGCAGGCGTCCTGTCGCAAGTGTGTCCCGCGCGCCTGAATGCCTCGATCTTTGATTATTTCCAGAAAGAGGCGTTTATCGCGGCCCACAAGAAGATGATTTCGACAGGATTGGAGCATCGGTTTACGGACTTGCCCGCCACCAATGGGCTTGAGTTTGACGGCCGCCTCAAACCTCTGGCCCCCGGCGAAGGCTACCTTCTGATGATCGACGAGGCGCATGCGAATTTCGCGCCAGACGAAAGCCGCCCTGTGGTGTTCGACTTCGATTTGATGGAGGGGCAGGCCACAGACAACCTGATGGACATGCAGCTGAACGACCTGACCTATGTGGTTTTTGACACCGAAACCACCGGCCTGTTGCCACATAAGGACGAGATTGTGCAGATCGGTGCGGTGCGCGTTGTGAAGGGCAAGATTGTGCCCGGCGAAGCCATCAACCAACTTGTCGATCCCGAAATGCCGATCCCGGCGGCATCGACAAAGGTGCATGGGGTCAGTGATGCGATGGTGGCTGGCAAGCCGACGATCGTTCAAGCGGGGCGGCACCTCAATGATTTCGCCCGCGGCGCGGTGCTTGTCGCCCATAACGCCCCGTTCGACATGGCCTTTCTGCGCCGCCATGCAGAGGCTTGCGGCGTCACTTGGACCCATCCGATCCTTGACACGGTCTTGTTATCGGCCGTGCTTTTTGGCACGACCGAGGTGCACACGCTGGATGCGCTGTGTGAGCGCCTTGGCGTGGTGATCCCGGCCGAATTGCGGCACACCGCGATGGGCGACGCACACGCAACCGCGGAAGTGCTGTGCAAGATGCTGGCCATGCTGCACAGCAAGGGCATCGCGACCCTTGCCGAAGCGATAGCCGAGGCGAAAAAGCATCGCCGCCTGCTGGAAGACCTGAACTGATCAGAATGGATTTCCATTGATCCGGGCGCGCCAGCGTTCTAGCCCTGTGTCTGCAGAGGACGACAGGAGTGCTGCTTATGAAACGGTCTTGGATCAACGCGATCATGGGTGACGCGCGGGAACTGATCGCCCGGCATGGCTTCGTTCTGCCACCCTTTGCCAACTGGACTCCTGAAGACTTCACCACCCGCAAAGATGCCGCCCGGCATGTGATCGACGCGCGCTGTGGTTGGGATATTACCGACTATGGCGCGGGTGACTTCGACCGGATGGGACTGTTCCTGTTCACCTTGCGCAATGGTCGGTTGACTGACCTGAAGACTGGTCGGGGCATGTGCTATGCGGAAAAACTGCTGATCTCGCGGCAGGACCAGCTGTCGCCCATGCACACCCATCTGCTGAAGGCCGAGGATATCATCAACCGGGGCGGTGCCACGTTGGTGGTCGAGCTCTTCGGCTCGGATGATCAGGGCGGGTTTGCTGAGGATCAAGGCGGAACGGTCATGTGCGACGGTGTGCACCGGGCGTTCGCCCCCGGCGAAAAGCTGCGCCTACAACCCGGTGAAAGCGTCACCCTGATGCCCGGCGACTGGCATGCGTTTTGGGGCGAAGGCGGCGATGTTCTGATCGGCGAGGTTTCGACCGTTAACGACGATGAAACAGACAATATATTCCGCGACCCCATCGGGCGGTTCGCGCAGGTAGATGAAGACGTGCCACCGACGCATCTACTGGTCAGTGACTACGCAACCAACCTGCAATAGTGCCGCGCCCACCGTCTGGCAGGCTGTCTAGCGGCTTTCATTCGCGCCCATCTTGCGCTCCAACCAGCGCACGCCCGCCGAGATGATCAGGACCAGCACCAGATATTCGAGGATCAGCAGCGTATAGATCTCCAGCGGGCGGTATTCGGTGACGACAAGCTCGTTGGCGCGGCGGGTCAATTCTTCCATCCCGATGACGGACGCAAAGGCGGACATCTTCACGATATAGATGAACTGGTTGGCCAATGGCGGCAGGATGCGCCGCACCGCTTGCGGCAGAATGACATAGCGCATCGCCTGCGCACGGCTTAACCCGATGGTCTGCGCGGCCTCGGCCTGTCCCCGCGGGACGGCTTGAATGCCAGACCGGAAAATCTCGGCCGTGAACGCGCTATCGGACAGGGCCAGCGTGATGACAGCTCCCCAAAACGGGTCGATGTTCAGGCTGATGCCCATAGAGCGCAACACGACCGGCAGTCCGTAAAACACCCAAAACAGCATTGGTAAAAGCGGGATCGCGCGGATGAACTCGACATAAATCCGGTTGGGCAGGCGCAGCCAGCGGCTTTGTGCAAAGGCGGGCAGGGCGACCAACAATCCAATGATGATGGACGCGACTGCCGCCAGAACCGAAATCTGGATGGTCGAGCTAAACCCCCTGAGCAGGAATTTCACATTGGTCCAGCCCGACGGATTGCTCGGATCGACAACATACCACCCCCACGTGCCCGGCGGGGCTGAACAGGCCGCCAATGCGCTCAGGGATACGATAGCGAGGATCAGGCGGGGACGGATGATCATTGCACGCCTCAATGCTTCAGGATCTTGTCAAGAAACTGCGCAAAGCGGGCAGATTTCGGCGCGGTAAAGGCGATCTCGGGGGGCTCAATCTCGACGATCTCGCCGTTGTCCATGAAGGCGACACGATCGGCCACGCGACGCGCGAACCCCATTTCATGGGTGACGCAGATCATTGTCATGCCATCGCGAGCCAGATCCTCCATCACCTCTAACACTTCGGCAATCATCTCCGGGTCCAGCGCGGATGTGGGTTCGTCAAACAACATGAGTTTTGGCTCCATGCACAGGGACCGGGCGATGGCGACGCGCTGTTGTTGCCCGCCGGACAATTGACCGGGGCGTTTGTCGGCCTGTTCGGGGATGCGCACGCGCTCTAGGTAAGCCATGGCGCGGTCGCGGGCTTCCGGTTTTGGCATCCCCAGTGCGCGCATCGGACCCAGCGTCAGATTGTCCAGAACGCTTAGGTGTGGAAAAAGGTTAAACTGCTGAAAAACCATGCCAATATCGCCGCGACCTTGGGCATCAACCGGTTGGTCATATACCCGGATCGTGCCTTTCTGGTGTGTCTCAAGCCCCGCCAGAAGGCGGACAATTGTGGACTTTCCCGACCCGGACGGACCGCAGATCACCAGCTTTTCGCCGTGATCCACGGTCAGCGAAATATCCCGTAGCACTTGGAAATCGTCATACCATTTGCTGACCGCATCCATCGTGATCGCGTGCTTGCTGTGCTCGGTGTTCGTCACTTGTTCTATCGCCTGCGATCCGTTCAACTGATTGTGAGCGGCAAGGCCAAGTGCCGCTTTGATCCGTATGGTATATGAACTTGCTAAGAAATTTATAACCACCAAAAGGACACCGCGCGATGAACTTTCTGCGAACTCTGGGGGCCGGGTTGCTGGCAATGACGATGCTGGCTGGCGGGGCACAGGCCCAATCCGCTCTGAACGATATTCTTTCGGGCGGCGTCCTGAAGGTGGGCACGACGGGCGATTGGAACCCGATGACGATGAAAGACCCAGCGACCGACAGCTATCGTGGGTATGACATCGACGTCATGACCGAGCTGGCCAAAGACCTTGAGGTCGAGCTGGAATTCGTCCCCACCGATTGGAAAACGCTGGTGAACGGGATCGTGGCGGGGAAATATCACATGACCGGTTCTGCCTCGATCTCGCCGTCGCGGATGAAAGTTGCGGGGTATTCCGAGCCTTACATTTCAGTGCAAATCCTGCCCTTCACCACTGAAGACAAGGTTGCGAGGTTTGATGGCTGGGAGACGGTCAACAAACCTGATGTGAAGGTTGCGACCACGCTTGGCACCTCGTTTGAAAAGATGGTGCGCGACTGGTTCCCGGAAGCAGATATCAAAGTGGTCGAAGCGCCCGCGCGCGGCTATCAGGAGGTTCTGGCCGGACGCGCCGATGTGTTCATCACGTCGAACATCGAAGGTGCCACACTGACCGAGAAATTTCCCCAAGTGACTGCTGTGCCGGTCGAAGCCCCGCGTGAACCGACCCCGATTGCGATGATCCTACCGCAGAGCGATCAGGTGTGGATCAACTATGTAAACAGCTGGGTAAAAGTGAAGAAAGAACAAGGGTTCTTCGCAGAAACTGCCGCGAAATGGGGTCTGTGACACAAGTCGCATGAGAGACGAAAGGCCGGGCGTTCTGTCCGGCCTTTTCGATTGCCATCACGGCAGCTTGGCCGTTTGATACAGTTTCACTTTGGTGCCGCCGTGATCGACCGGCGGGCCGGGGGGCAGGAAGGGCAGACCGGTCGCCTTGGCTAACCCACCGTCGCTTGTGATGATCCCAACCCGCCAGCCCGAAAACCTTTCCAGCAGGGCCTTTCCCAGCGATCCGTAAAGCGCAAACAGCAGTTTTTTGTTGCCGATCCGCCCACCATAAGGCGGGTTCACGATAACAAGGCCGGGGGATGTATCCGGCCGTTGCAGATCGCTGATCGACCCTTCGGTGAATTGGGTTAAGGCGACAATCCCAGCGGCTTCGGCGTTCTGCCGACTGTTGGCAATCGCGCCTGCATTTCGGTCTGACCCGAAGAAGCGGGGTGTGTCGGCCTTAACCTCAACTTGCGCTGCTGCTTTCATCTTGGCGAAAGCGTCGGCATCAAAACTCGCCAAATTCTCAAACGCAAACGAACGCGCGCGGCCGGGCAACAGGCCCACGGACGTTTCGGCTGCTTCGATCAAGAACGTGCCCGATCCGCACATCGGGTCCAGCACGGGGTCTTGTCCGTCATAGCCTGCGGCCTTCAGGAACAGGGCCGCAAGGGTTTCACGCATCGGCGCTTTGCCGGTCGCGGTCTTATAGCCGCGCTTGTGCAGGCTTTCGCCCGAGCTATCCAGACTGATCGTCACCAGATTGTCGTCAATCCGCACCTTCAAAACCAGCGCGGCCTCTTTCGAGATTGTCGCGCCCAATTCCTCGGAAATAGCCTTTTCGACCCGCTGGGCGGCCGCCTTGTGGTGATAGATTTTCGACCGCTTGCACACGGCTTCGACCCGCACTGGCATGTCCGCCCGCAGAAAATCCCCCCACGGAAACTTGCGCGCCCGTTTATCAAGTTGCGCCAGATGAAACGCCCGAAAGCTGCCCAGTCGAACCAACACACGGGTTGCGCCGCGCAGGGTCAGGTTGGCGCGCCAGACCTCGTCCCAGCCGCCTTGCGTGGTGACGCCGCCGGGGCTGGCCGTTGGGGTTGCAAAACCTGCGGCGCGGGCTTCCTCGGCCAACACGGGTTCCAGACCCGGTGGGGCGACAAGGAAGATTTCAAATGTGTCTGTGGTGCTCATGCCTGCTCTCTAGCCCATCGGCGTCAGCGGGGCGAGGCGAATTCTTCTTGTGCCGGGGCATCGTGGCAAGGACAGTGGTGGGGCTGAACATCCGCGAGGGGCCAAGAAAATGCGCAGTTCCAAGACCATTCACGTGATTTCCTGCCATGCAGAAGGCGAGGTGGGCGATGTGATCGTCGGTGGTGTCGCGCCGCCGCCCGACGATACGATTTGGGACCAAAGCCGTTTTATCGCAAAGGATCAGACCCTGCGCAATTTCGTCCTGAACGAACCGCGCGGCGGCGTCTTTCGCCATGTGAACCTGCTGGTGCCCCCAAAACACTCCGCCGCCGATGCGGCGTTCATCATCATGGAGCCTGAGGACACGCCCCCCATGTCCGGGTCCAACTCGATCTGCGTGGCAACGGTGCTTCTGGACAGCGGCATCATCCCGATGACCGAGCCGGTGACGGAACTGGTGCTTGAAGCGCCGGGTGGGCTGGTGCGCGTTCGCGCAGACTGTAAAGACGGCAAGGCACACCGCATCACTGTCGAGAATGTTGCAAGCTTCGCAGACCGTCTGTCCGTGCCGCTTGAGGTCGAGGGCGTGGGCAGTCTAACCGTCGACACGGCATATGGCGGCGACAGTTTTGTCATTGTCGACGCGGCTGCTTTGGGCTTTGGCATTTGCGAGGATGAAGCCGCCGACATTGCGCGGCTGGGCGTGCGGATCACCAATGCGGCAAATGAACAGCTTGGCTTTACGCATCCGGAAAACCCGGATTGGGACCATATCTCGTTTTGCTTGTTTGCCGGGGCGCTCAGCCGTGAAAAGGATCACCTTACAGCCCGCGCCGCCGTTGCCATTCAGCCGGGAAAAGTAGACCGATCACCGACTGGCACCGCCCTGTCTGCGCGCATGGCGGTGTTGGCCGCGCAGGGCGAAATGGGCGTTGGAGACAAGCTTGTCGCGACCTCGATCATCGGGTCCACCTTCACCGGACAGATTGTGCGGGACGCCAAAGTTGGGGGCCGCGCCGCAATCGTGCCGTCCATTTCGGGTCGTGGCTGGATCACCGGCGTTCACCAGCACATGCTGGACCCGTCCGACCCCTGGCCCGAAGGCTATCGCCTGAAAGACACATGGGGGGCGTCTTGATGCCTGTCAGACGTCCAGATCAACGGAGGGGATGATCGGGAAGAACGTGCCGCCCGACCACAGCCCGAACCAACTTTCGCCGTCCTGATCTTCATGCGCGCCAAGGTCGATCAGTCGGTAAAAGCTCTTGCGATCAATCAGCGCCTCAAGGTTCGTGCGCACCAGCACATAAGGCGAAGGCTCGCCAGTGTCCGGGTCACGCACAACGCGAATAGGGGCGTCCGGGCCCGCGCTGGTTTCGTCGCCCACATTGGTCGTGAAGGTCAGCACCTGATCGCGGCCCGTGCCAGATGGCTCAAAGTCGATGGCGACGAAGGGCGCGTCATCGACGGTGATGCCGACTTTCTCGACCGGGGTCACAAGGAAATAGTCGTCGCCGTCCTTGCGAATGATGGATGAAAACAGCTTCACAAGCTCATGCCGCCCAATAGGCGTGCCAAGGTAAAACCACGTCCCGTCCCGCGCGATCCGCATGTCCAGGTCACCGCAAAAATCAGGGTTCCAAAGATGGACCGGCGGCGGGCCTTTCTTGCCCGCTTTACGCGCGGCTGCGGCCAGCGTTTCGGTCATGTTTCCGCCGACGGCAGCTTTTTCCGGCGATTTCCCGTCACTTGGCGCTTTTGTCATTTGTTCCCCCGACGCGTTTGGCCTTTAATGAAATGTAATAGCGGAGCGGAGGAATATCCATGACCAACGAAGCCCTTTTGGACGAGATCGAAGCCCTCGGCGGCACGCTTGCCCGCGCGAAAGAGATGATTGCCCGCCGGATCATCGGGCAAGATCAGGTGGTTGATCTGACCCTGTCCGCTTTGCTGGCCGGCGGTCACGCGCTGCTGATTGGCCTGCCGGGCTTGGGCAAAACGCGGCTGGTGGAAACCTTGTCCACCGTGATGGGGCTGCGTGAGGGGCGCATCCAGTTTACACCTGACTTGATGCCATCAGACATTCTTGGGGCGGAAGTGCTGGAAGAAAGCGCAGATGGCGCGCGGTCGTTCCGGTTCCTCAAAGGCCCGATCTTCTGCCAGCTTCTTTTGGCGGACGAGATCAACCGCGCAAGCCCCCGCACCCAGTCCGCGCTGTTGCAAGCGATGCAGGAACATCAGGTTTCAGTCGCCGGGCAGACCCATGAACTGGGCACGCCGTTCCATGTGCTGGCCACGCAAAACCCGCTGGAGCAGGAAGGCACCTATCCGCTGCCAGAGGCGCAGTTGGACCGCTTCTTGTTGCAGGTCGATGTGGAATACCCCGACCGGGATGCAGAACGTGATATCCTGCTGGCTACGACCGGCACCGATGAGGCGCAGGCGGAACCGGTATTCACCGGCGCTGAATTGCTTGCAGCGCAATCGTTGCTGCGTCGGATGCCAGTGGGCGAAAGCGTGGTTGAAGCAATCCTTGACCTCGTGCGCGCCTGTCGTCCTGACGATGACACCGCCCCCCAGATCGTGCGCGACGCGGTCAGCTGGGGGCCGGGACCGCGGGCAGCACAGGCGCTGATGCTTTTGGCGCGGGCACGTGCGCTGATCGACGGGCGGCTTGCGCCGGGCATCGACGATGTGCGCGCCTTGGCCCGCCCCGTTCTGAGCCACCGCATGGCGCTGAGTTACCGGGCGCGCGCGGCCGGCCATACCCTGACCGAAGTAATTGACGCCGTGGTGGAACAGGCCACTAAATCCGTGGCGGCGGCGTGACCGCGCAGCCCATATTACGTAGCCGCGCCGAGGCGCTGGCAGAACGCTTGCCGCCCCTTTTGGCGCAGGCGCGTCATTTGGCGGCAAGCGTCGAACTGGGAGAACATGGTCGCCGCAGGCCAGGTCAGGGGGATGCGTTCTGGCAGTTTCGCCCGGCCCAGCCCGGTGATCCTGCGCACCGTATCGACTGGCGTCGGTCGGCCCGGTCGGATCATCATTATGTGCAGGAGAAAGAATGGCAGGCGGCGCAAAGCGTGCTGTTTTGGGTGGACGCGTCGCCTTCGATGGCGTTTGCATCCTCACCGGATGTGCCCGAAAAAGGCGCGCTGGCGCGTCTGATCGCGATGGCCTTGGCGACCCTTCTGGTGCGCGGCGGCGAACGTGTGGGGTTGGCCACCAACGCGGCCCCGGCCGGGCGCGGAGAGCTCGCCCTGTCGCGCATGGCATCTGCGCTAATCGCGCCTGCGCAGACGACCGGTTTTGCAGACCCGCCGGCCCGGTCGCGTGCGGTGTTTCTGTCGGATTTCCTGGGTGACCTCGATCCTGTGACGAAAGCTGTTGCCAAGTCGGCCGACCGGGGTGTCACCGGCGTTCTGTTCCAGATCCTTGACCCGGTCGAAGAAGCATTTCCCTTCCGTGGCCGTATGGTGTTCGAGGATATGGGTGGCCGGTTGGAACACGACACGCGCGAAGCACGCGACTTGCGCAGCCGGTATCTGGACCGTCTGGCGGCACGCAAGGCGGACCTTGCAGATCTTGCGCGTCGCACGGGTTGGCAATTCCACACCCACCACAGCGGTGATGCGGACAGCGCGGCCCTTTTGTGGCTTTACCACGCGATCGAGGGGCACCGATGATCCTGGGCCTTCCCATCGCATTTGCGACCCCTTGGCTGTTGGCCGCGCTGGTGGCGTTGCCCGTCTTGTGGTGGCTCTTGCGTGCGGTGCCACCTGCGCCGATCCGTCAGATCTTTCCTGCCGTGACGCTGTTGTTGGGGTTAGAGGATCGAGACGCAGAAAGTGAACGCACCCCGTGGTGGCTGCTTTTGTTGCGCATGTTGGCGGTTGCGGCGTTGATCCTTGGGTTTGCCGGGCCGGTCCTGAACCCGGAAGTCCGCCAGGCCCGGTCCGGCCCGCTGTTGATTTTCGTCGATGCGAATTGGGCGTCTGCCGCGGACTGGCCGCAACGGATATCTGCCATCGAAGATCAGTTGGACCAGGCAGGTCAGGCGGGCCGCCCTGTAGCGATCGCCTTGTCACACGCCGTGGCCACAGCCGACGCTGCACCGCCGCAGTGGCAAAGCGCGGGCGATTGGCGGGCGCGACTGCCCGGTTTGTTGCCCGTCGCTTGGAATGCAGACTACGGGTCTGCTCCGGATTGGGTGGCCGGGATCGGGCAAGTCGACACGATTTGGCTGTCCGATGGGCTGGCGCGCGATGGCCGCACCGCGCTTTTGACCGCCTTTGAAGCCGCAGGGCGTGTCGATGTGCTGGAGCCCACCGCGCCGCGCTTGGGTCTGTTGCCCGTGAAGGTCGAAGACGGCGCATTGGTGCTGACCGCACTGCGCAGCCCGGCGATCACGGAACAAAGCATTCAGCTGCAAGGGGTCGGGCCGGACCCGTCGGGGGTTGAGCGCGTCTTGGCCTCGACCATGGTGACCTTCGGGGCAGGGGCAGTGCGTGAAGAGGCGCGCCTTGATCTGCCGTCCGAACTTCGCAACCGGATCACCCGGTTTCAGGTGGAGGATCAACGTGCCTCGGGCGCGATCACCTTGGCCGATGACAGCCTGCGCCGCCGTCGGGTCGCGCTTCTGACCGGTGTTCAGTCGCGCGAAGGGTTGGAGCTGCTGTCGCCGCTGCACTATCTGCGCGAGGCGCTTGTGCCCTCGGCCGAGGTGGTCGAAGCCGATGTGATCAAGACCCTGATCGAAGCCGGCCCGGAAGTGGTGATCCTTCCAGACATTCCCAACTTGGCAGAGCCTGATCAGAAGGCCTTGGCGTCGTGGGTGGCGCAGGGTGGCTTGTTGCTGCGGTTCGCCGGGCCGCGTCTGGCGGCTGCCGACACGGGGCGCGGGGTTGAAGACATCTTGCTACCCGTGCGTTTGCGGTCGGGTGGGCGTGTGGTGGGTGGCGCGATGAGCTGGGGTGCCCCGCGCGCGCTTGCCCCATTCCCTGAAACTTCGCCGTTCTATGGGCTTCGTGTGCCACCTGATGTGACCGTGCGCGCCCAGATTTTGGCCGAACCCAGCCCCGACCTTGCAGACAAGACCCTCGCAACGCTTGCCGATGGCACACCGCTTGTCACACGCAAGGCCTTGGGCAGCGGGCAGGTTGTGTTGTTTCACGTTTCGGCCAATGCGGAATGGTCGTCCTTGGCACTGTCCGGGTTGTTCGTTCAGATGCTTGAACGGCTGGCTGTCTCGACGCCGCCGGGACAGCTTCAGCCCGAGGCGCTGGAGGGTACGCAATGGGTGGCCGCGCGCCTGCTTGATCCGTTTGGCCAGCTGGGGCCGGCGGGCGCGCAAGCAGGTATTCCGGGCCCCGATCTCTTGGCGGGGGCCAGGCGCGAGGTGCCGCCGGGTCTGTATGCCGAAGGGGACCGCCTGTTCGCGGTCAACACTCTGACTGACAACGCCAACCTGTCTGCTGCCGCGTGGCCCGACCGCATTTTGCCCCGATGGCAGGAGGCGCGCGCGTCCCGCGATCTTGCGCCGCTTTTGCTGGCGGCCGCTTTGGGGCTGGGGGTGCTGGATGTGCTGGCCAGCCTGTGGTTGACGGGGCGACTGACAGGTCGGCTCAGGGCGCGACCCGGTGGGCAGGCAGCGGCGGTTCTGGTCGCGCTGTGTCTTGCCACGCCGTCCGAGGGTGTCGCGCAGAGCGATGACGCGGATGCGCTTGCGGGCGCGGTCGAAGCCGCAGCCGTTGTCACGCTGGCCCATGTGCTGACCGGTGACCGCGCCACTGATGACGTTGCGAAGGCAGGCCTGATGGGGCTGTCGGACGAGCTGTTTTCACGCACATCCGTCGAACCAGCGCCGCCCATTGGGGTGGATATCGAAACCGACGCGCTTGCGGTCTTTCCCTTTCTTTACTGGCCGATCACTGACACAACCGCGCTTCCCGGCCCAGAGGCCTATGGTCGCCTGAAACAATATCTGGCGGCGGGAGGCTTTATCCTGTTTGACACGCGCGACGCGGGCTTTGGGGGCGAAAGTCCCGCCGCGCGCCGATTGCGCGCCATTGCGCTTCCGCTTGGGTTGCCACCGCTTGAACCGGTGCCCAGCGACCACGTCCTGACCCGCGCCTTCTATTTGCTCGAGGACTTTCCCGGGCGCGCGCGCGGGCCCGCCTGGGTCGAGGCGGCGCCCCCGAACGCCGAACGCGCAGAAGGGATGCCGTTTCGCAACCTGAACGATGGCGTCAGCCCGGTGGTCATCGGCGGCAACGACTGGGCGGGCGCGTGGGCCATCCGGCCCGACGGGGCGCCAATGTTTCCGGTTGGGCGCGGGCAAGCGGGTGAACGGCAACGCGAGATGGCGATGCGGTTTGGGATCAATCTTGTCATGCATGTTCTGACGGGCAACTACAAATCCGACCAAGTGCATGTGCCGGCGCTGCTGGAAAGGTTGGGCGAATGAATGCTTCAGAGCTGATCTTCTCGCCGGGGCTGCCATGGCCGGCTATCGCGGCACTGGCGGGGCTTGTGGCCTTTGCGCTTGCCTTGGCGATCTGGCGGGGGCTGTCAGGCTGGGCGCTGCGTGCCGCCGCCGCGCTTGCGGTTTTGGTCGCCCTGTCCGGCCCGTCCTTGCAACAAGAAGATCGCGACCCGTTGTCCGATATCCTTCTGGTCGTTGTTGATGACAGCGCCTCGCAGACCTTGTCAGACCGAGAAGCGCAGTCATCTGCGGCGCTTGAGGCGTTGCCGACGCAAGTCGCCGCGCGTGACGGATTGGAACTTTCACTGCGGCGCTTGTCGGAATTTGCAGACATTTCCGCCCCTGACGGCACGCACCTGATGGCGGCTGTGACGGCTGCCCTTGCAGACTTGCCACGCGACCGGGTTGCGGGTGTGGTGGCATTGACCGATGGGGTGATCCATGATCCCGCAAGCGCGCCCAGCCTGCCTGCGCCGTTTCACGCGATGCTGACCGGGCGCGCTCAGGATTGGGACTGGCGCTTATCAGTCATCAAAGCGCCCGCCTTTGCCATCCTTGGCGAAGAAACCGAAATTCACTTAAGGGTCGATGCGTTGGGCGCAGATCCCACCGCGAGCGCGGTCGCTGGCAACGCTTTGGTCGAACTGATGGTGTCGCATGACGGGGGGCCGGCGGAGCCTCTGTTGGCGCGGGTCGGGGAAGACATCGTTTTGCCGCTGACGCTGACCCATGCGGGGCGCAACCTGATCCACGTAACCTTGCCCGCAGCAGACGGAGAGCTGACCGTCCGCAACAATGCCGCCGTGATCGAGGTCAACGGCGTGCGCGACCGACTGCGCGTGCTCTTGGTGTCCGGCACGCCGCATCCCGGCACCCGGACCTGGCGCAACCTTCTGAAATCCGACAGCGCGGTGGACCTCGTGCATTTCACCATCCTGCGCCCGCCGGAAAAACAGGACGGCGTGCCCGTCTATGAACTGAGCCTGATTGCCTTTCCAACTCAGGAACTGTTCGTCGACAAGATCGACGAATTTGACCTGATCATTTTCGACCGATACCGATTACGTGGAATTTTGCCGGGCGGATATCTGGACAGTGTGCGGTCTTACGTTGAACGCGGCGGTGCGGTGCTGGTTTCGGCGGGGCCGGCACTGGCCAGCGCGGACAGCATCGCGCGCTCCAGCCTGTCTGACATCCTGCCGGCCCTGCCAACCGGGCGCCTTGTCGAAGCGCCTTTCCGTCCCAAGGTGACCGATGCAGGACAACGCCACCCCGTCACCCGCGATTTGCAGGACGACGTACCCGAAGGCGGCTGGGGTCCATGGTTGCGCTGGGTTGAGCTTGACCCCAAGTCGGGGCACGCGATCCTGTCTGGCCCCGACGACGGCGCGCTGTTGACCGTCGACCGCGTGGCCGAGGGCCGGGTGGCGCTTCTGGCCTCTGACCACGCGTGGCTGTGGGCGCGCGGCTTTGAAGGCGGCGGCCCCCAGCTTGAACTGTTGCGCCGGTTGGCCCACTGGTTGATGCGCGAACCCGAACTAGAGGAAGAGGCGCTTTTGGCCGAAGCGACCGAGGCGGGGCTGCTGATCACCCGGCGCACGATGATGGACACGCTGCCCGAGGCCACCGTGACATCACCTGACGGCACGACAGCGGCGTTGCGGCTTGATGAAACTGGCCCGGGCAGGTTCTCTGCCGATCTTGGGACGTCCGAGAATGGCCTGTTTCGTGTGACGCAGGGCGATCTGGCCACTGTGGTGGTGCGCGGCGTGGCTGCGGCGCGCGAATTTGCCCAGCCGATTGCCGATCCGGCAGGCGTCGCGCCCCTGACAAATGCCACTGGCGGCACCGTCGCCCGGATCGAAGACGGATTGCCCGCTCTGCGCCCGGTGCGGGTTGGACAGGTCGCGCATGGGCGTGGCTGGATCGGCTACACGCCGCGCGATGCCTATGTGACGCAGGCGATCCGCGTCATACCGCTGGCCCCACCTTGGCTGATGCTGGCGCTTGCGGCCCTGACCCTGATCGGTGCATGGCTTGTTGAGGGGCGCGGCGGCGTGCGTCAGCCTGCGAAACGCCAGACCTAAGAACTACGCCTCATCCGGCTGCATCAAAACAGCGCGGGAATGGGACGCAAATTCGCGTCGCCACAAAACAATGACGGTCAGCAACGTCGCCGCGATCAGGGGGACGGGCCCAAGCAACCACGCCAGTGACCCCATCGCAAAATAGACCGAGCGCAAGCCGCGATTGAAACTGCGCGCGGCCGAGATGTTGATGTCGCCTGCCTTGCGGGCGCGGGGCAGGGCGGTCGGGTCGCTTGGATCAACGGACACCGAGGCCATAACCACGGCGCAATAGCCAAACAGGCGATGCGACCAGACGAAACTCAGAAACGCATTGGCCAGAAACAGAACGACCAGCAGGATCTTGACCTCCCACACCAGCTCTGGCGCGCTGGCAAGGGTCAGGTCGTGTGCGACCCCGCGCAACCGATCTGTATTGCCCAACAACGCCATACCGCCGCCAATAGCGATCATTGATGCCGAGGCGAAGAAGCTGGCACCCTGACGCAGCGTGGACAGGATTGCGCTGTCAAAGATGCGTGGATCGCGGTCGACAAATTGCACCATCCAATCGCGCCGATATTGCGCCATAAGCCGCGAGACCGAGGGGCGATTGGGCGAGGCATGCTCAATCCGCCAGCCGATCAAGCTCCAGGCCAGGATGATCAGGCAGACAGCGGTGCCGTCCATCAACGAAAACAGTGAAAGGCGTTCGGTCAAAGACATGAGCGCACGCTATGCGCATTCCTTTCGGTTGCCAAATCGGAAAATTGGTAATATCTTTTTACCAATTGTCGAAAGTGGAGGGATTCCGATGCAGATGCCGACCCCAAACGCCGCGATCCTTGACCGCAAGGACCAGATTGTGAAGCGTCTGCAATTGGTGCTGTCAGACGGGGCGGTCGTGCATGACCCAATCCAGACCCGTGCTTACGAATGCGACGCACTGACAGCGTATAAATGCCCGCCGCTTTGCGCGGTGTTGCCTGCAACCACGGCGGAAGTCTCGGCCGTCATGCGCGTCTGCCACGAAGAAGGCGTGCCAGTTGTGCCGCGCGGGGCAGGCACATCGCTGGCCGGTGGCGCATTGCCCACAGCAGACAGCGTGATCCTTGGGGTCGCGCGGCTGAACGATGTGCTGGAAACCGACTATGCCAACCGGATCATCCGGGTGCAGTCAGGGCGCACCAACCTGTCCGTCACAGGTGCGGTTGAGGAAGAAGGGTTCTTTTATGCCCCCGATCCGTCCTCGCAACTGGCTTGCGCGATTGCGGGCAACATCGCAATGAACTCGGGCGGCGCGCATTGCCTGAAATACGGCGTGACAACCAACAACCTGATGGGCGTGACGATGGTCATGGCCGATGGCGAGGTCGTGGAAATCGGCGGCGCGCATCTGGATGCGGGCGGGTTGGACCTGTTGGGACTGATCTGTGGGTCCGAGGGCCAATTGGGCATCGTGACCGAGGCGACCCTGCGCATCCTTGCCAAGCCTGAAGGCGCACGTCCGGTCTTGGTTGGCTTTGACAGCAACGAAGTCGCGGGCGCCTGTGTCTCTGACATCATCAAATCCGGCATCCTGCCCGTCGCAATCGAATTCATGGACCGCCCCTGCATCCGCGCCACCGAGGCATTTGCAGGCGCAGGATATCCCGACTGTGAAGCGCTTTTGATCATCGAGGTCGAAGGCTCGGACGCTGAAATTGATGACCAATTGGCGCGCATCGTGAAGATCGCGCGAACGCACAACCCGGTGGAACTGCGTGAAAGCACCTCGGCTGAGGAAAGCGCGAAAATCTGGCTGGGGCGCAAGTCCGCGTTCGGCGCCATGGGGCAGATCAACGACTATATGTGTCTGGACGGCACAATTCCGGTGTCGGAACTGCCTTTGGTGCTGCGCCGCATCGGCGAGATGTCAAAGGACTACGGGCTGGACGTTGGCAACGTGTTTCACGCGGGCGACGGCAACATGCACCCACTGATCCTGTTTGATGCCAACAAACCCGGCGATCTTGAGAAATGCGAGGCGTTCGGGGCCGATATTCTGAAGCTCTGTGTCGAGGTCGGCGGATGCCTTACAGGCGAGCATGGGGTCGGAGTTGAAAAAAGGGACTTGATGGTTTCGCAATACAACCAAACGGATCTTGAGATCCAATTGGCCGTCAAGGATGTGTTCGATCCCGCATGGCTTTTGAACCCCGCCAAGGTGTTTCCCTTGGCCAGCACGGAAACAAGGCGCGCATCATGACCCTGACCACTGAAGCAGACCTGGCCGAGGCGATTGTCGCGGCCAATGGCCCCTTGCGCGTCCAAGGCGGTGGCACCCGCGATATCGGCGCGCCGGTTGATGGGGCAGAGCTTTCGACACGCGGCCTGACCGGCGTCACCCTTTACGAACCCGGCGCGCTGACGTTGGTGGCGCGCGCCGGAACGCCGCTGTCTGAAATTGAAACGCTGCTCGCCGCCGAAGGCCAGCGGCTTGCCTTTGAACCGGGCGACATGCGCGCTTTGCTGGGCACCAAGGGCGCGTCCACCATCGGCGGTGTGATCGCCACGAATGCCTCTGGCCCGCGGCGTATTCAGGTCGGGGCGGCCCGTGATTTCTGCCTTGGTGTGCGATTTGTCGACGGGCAGGGGCAGGTTTTGAAAAACGGTGGGCGCGTGATGAAGAACGTGACCGGCTATGACCTCGTGAAGCTGATGACCGGAAGCTGGGGCACGTTGGGCGTGTTGACCGAGGTCAGCCTGAAAGTGCTCGCCATTCCTGAAACCGAGGCAACGCTGGTCTGCGAGGGTCAATCGGCTGAAACTGCCGTGACCTCGATGGCGGCAGCCCTAGGGTCGCCGTTCGACGTGACCGGTGCTGCGCAGATGAACGGGCAGACGATGATCCGGCTTGAGGGCTTGGAACAATCGGTTGCCTATCGCGCCAAAGCCCTGCAAGACGGCGTGCTGAATGGCTTCGATGTGGTCGAGGGCGCGGCGTCCGCGGCCCTTTGGTCCGACCTGCGCGACGTCACACCCTTCGCTGGCAAAGACGGCGCGGTCTGGCGCATTTCGGTCAAACCCTCCGATGGCCCAGCGCTTGTCCGTGAACTGGGTGCGTTGTCGCCCGATGCGATCTTTGACTGGGGCGGCGGGCTGGTCTGGCTGCGCGTCGCGGACGAAGGCGATGCGGGGGCCAAGATGATCCGCGACGATCTGAGCCATATCGGCGGTCATGCGACGCTGATCCGCGCCAGTGCCGCAACGCGCGCATCGGTGCCTGTGTTCCACCCGGAACACGCACCAATCGCGGCGCTCACCCAAGGCCTGCGTGCGAAGTTTGACCCGCGCGGCATTCTAAACCCCGGCCTGATGGGAGCCTGACATGCAAACGCATTTCACTGACGAACAGCTCAAGGACCCCGCGATCAAGCGCGCCAACGAAATCCTGCGCTCTTGTGTGCATTGCGGGTTCTGCACCGCGACCTGCCCCAGCTATCAGGTGCTGGGCGACGAGCTCGACAGCCCGCGCGGCCGCATCTACCTGATCAAGGATATGCTGGAGGCCGGACGCCCCGCCGACAAGAAAACGGTCGAGCATGTGGACAAGTGCTTGTCCTGTCTTGCCTGCATGTCGACCTGTCCGTCTGGTGTGCATTACATGCATCTGATCGACCACGCCCGCGCGCATATCGAAAAGACCTATAAACGTCCGCTGTTTGACCGGATGCTGCGCTGGACGCTGGCACAGATCATCCCCTATCCGGGCCGGTTCCGATTGGCGATGCAGGCTGCGCGCCTTGGTCGCCCGCTGCGAAAATTCATGCCCGACCCGCGTCTGGAAGCGATGCTGGAAATGGCACCGCCCAAGCTGCCCAAACCCAGCCCGAATGACAAACCGCAAACCTTTCCGGCCAAAGGCGAGCGCAAGAAGCGCGTGGCGCTGCTGACCGGTTGCGCACAGAAGGCGCTGGACACCGACATCAACGACGCGACCATCCGGCTGCTGACCCGGTTGGGGTGCGAGGTTGTTGTGGCCAAGGGCATGGGCTGCTGCGGCGCGCTGACCCATCACATGGGCAAGGAGCATGAAAGCCACGCCCAAGCCGGTGCCAATATCAACGCTTGGATGCACGAAAAGAACGACGCGGGGCTGGACGCGATCGTGATCAACACCTCGGGCTGTGGCACGACGGTGAAGGATTACGGGCACATGTTCCGCAATGATGCGCTGGCGGAACATGCCGCGACGGTGTCGGCGATGGCGATGGATGTCAGCGAGCTTCTGATGACGCTGGACCTGCCCGAGACACAAATGAACAAGCGTGTGGCCTATCATTCGGCCTGCAGCCTTCAACACGGCCAACAGGTCAAGACACACCCCAAAACCCTGCTGAAACGGGCGGGGTTCGAGGTGGTGGAACCGGTCGATGCTCACCTGTGTTGTGGCTCTGCCGGGACCTACAACCTGATGCAGCCCGCAATCTCGCAAGAACTGAAACGCCGCAAGGTCACCAATCTGGAGGCTAAAACACCCGAGATCATCGCGGCCGGCAATATCGGCTGCATGATGCAGATCGGGTCGGGCACAGGTATTCCCGTCGTCCACACCGTCGAGTTGCTCGATTGGGCAACCGGAGGGCCACAGCCGCGTAAATTGGCCTGACGGTTGCCATTTTTTCTTTCTCATGCCCATATTTTCGCCCTAAACATATGGTGAGAGGGTGGAGTAACCGCCCCGTCAGAGGCAGAGAAATGAGAAAAATAATCGCATTGATGGCGGTGGGTCTTTGGCTTGCCAGCCCGTTGGTCGCATCAGACCCGTCGCCGCTACGGTCGTTGATGACGGGCGATGACAGTCGTGGCTGGGAAGGTGTCGGCCGTTTGAATATCGGAGGCGCCCTGTGCACAGGCGCGATGATCGCGGACAATCTTGTCCTGACCGCCGCGCATTGCATGTTCGACAGGGACACTGGTCAACGCTATGGCCCTGAAGATGTCGAGTTTCTGGCTGGATGGCGCAACGGGCGGGCATCGGCCTATCGCGGCGCGCGGCGCGTGATCGTCCATCCCGATTTTACCTTCACTGCAGACGACAAGGCGGCGCGGGTGGTCAACGATCTGGCGTTGCTCGAACTGGATCAACCGATCCGGAAAAGCTCGGTCAAGCCGTTTGCCACCTTTACCCGCCCGCGCAAAGGCGCCGAGGTGGGCGTCGTTTCATATGCGCATGACCGCTCGGAAAGCCCGGCACTACAGGAAATGTGCAAAGTGCTGGCACGCCAAAGCGGCGCGTTGGTTCTAAGCTGCTCGGTCGATTTCGGGTCCTCTGGGGCGCCGGTGTTCGTTGTGCAGGACGGGCGCCCGCATATCGTGTCGGTCATTTCGGCCAAGGCGATGGTGCGTGACATTCCGGTGTCGCTGGGAACAAATCTTGAACGCCCACTGGCCGAGATGATGGAAATGCTGGCGGCAGGTGATGGCGTGTTTAGCCGCGTCCTGCCGGTGGCGCGCCCGTCGGTAAAAAGTCCGGGCATCGGTGCGGCCGGACCGGGTGGGGCAAAATTCCTGCGTCCATGACCCCTTGAAGGGGCAAAAATCCTCCATAAATTAGTGATGCGGGTGCCGCATGGGCGGGCCCGTTTCCCTGCCTGTCCCAATGGGAAGGCGTAACTCATGTCGCTTCTAGGAGGACACCATGCGTAACTTTGACCTTTCGCCCCTATACCGTGCCACTGTCGGGTTTGACCAGATCGCCGACTTGATGGATCGGGTGCTGACAAATGACGTGAGCCGCGAAAGCTATCCCCCTTACAACATTGAAAAAACCGATGAAGATGGCTGGCGCATCTCGATCGCTGTTGCAGGCTTTTCCGACGAAGACCTGACGGTCGAAGTCCGCGAAAACGCCCTGATTGTCGCTGCGAAAAAGGCGAACGAGGAAGAGCGGACCTATCTGCATCGCGGGATCGCAACGCGCGCGTTCGAACGCCGCTTCCATCTTGCCGATCATGTGCGTGTAACCAATGCAAGCCATGAACACGGAATGCTGCATATCGACCTTGTGCGCGAAGTGCCCGAAGCGCTAAAACCGCGCCGGATCGAGATTGCCTCATCCAAGGATCTGGACGGCAAAATGATCGAGGCGTAACCCAACCGCCTTCGACACCACGACGGGCGCAGCAATCTGCGCCCGTTTTTTCACCTGCCCCGGATCAGATATTCAAGTTCGGCAACACCCGTCGCAAGATACCCTTGGCGATGCGCTGTGCAGTCCATTTCTGCGGCGCTTGACCGTCATCGGTCGGCAGGGCTGCGGCCCAGGTTGCGCTTTGCATCATCGCTTGGATGTAGCGTTCAGGAATATCTATCGCGCCCGAGGCCGGTGCGTTCGCGATGTCAGCCTTCCAATCAGGTGCGGCGTGGGTATAGCCACGATCCGCGGCGAATTCAGCGCTTTCGGCCATAAACGTATTCACGATCTTTTGCCGGGCGTCAGGCGTCAGCAGGATGTCATGCTGGTCAGTCGGCGTGACCATTCCAGAGAAGGCCTGAAGTGTCGCTTGCCGCGTCGCCAGATTTGGCTGCAGCAGCGTGACAAGGCGGGCGATCTCGACTTGGGCGTTGCAGGGCGACGGATAACGCCCATGGTCGTGCTGAACCAGCGACGCGGCCAAGCCAGCGTCGCATCCACACAGGGCCAAAACCTGTTCAACCAGCGGTTTTTGGGTCAATTCGTCGAAATTTCCCAACCGCACCTTGTGTCCGGTCCGTGCCTCGAAACCGCCAAACAGATGAGGCAGCGACAAAATGCGTTCGTTGTTCAGCGCAAATTCGTCGATGGATTGATAAGAAGCCATCGCGCCATTGCCGGCGATCTCGCGGAAATACCGGTCGATCCAGATATCCGGCCTGCGGACCATCGCGAACACATGCGCGTTGCCGGGCGATAGCTTGATCATCGCAAGCAGTCGGTCGAATGTCGCGGTCCGATGGTCCTCATCGCTCAGCGGTGCGCTCAGGTTTTCGGCCGAGATTAATACCTTTTTGCAGCCTGACGCCCTGATCTCGGCACGCAGACGGTCAAACATCTCCGGGTCGTTATTGACCGCCCATAGCAAGGCCTGATGCCCCGGCAGCCCACCCGGGCGCACCGGATAGACCCCATCGGGAAAACCCAACCCGGTCGTCGGGAAAAGAAGTCCGTTCTTGGCGAGCTGTTCACGGTTATCGCGCAGCATGTTTTGGATAAAGGTGCTGCCGGTCTTGTGCAGACCAACGTGAAAATGGAACTCAACCCCTTCCATATAAGGGTCGGTGCGGCCCGTCTCGATTGCCGGTGCAGGTGGCTTGGCGGGGAGATTGTTGAACGCATCATAGATGCGCCGCAAGGTCACGTTGTCGCCTTTGATCGCGCTTTCGATCGACAACAGGAAATCCGCCGTGGACATCCGGTTTGGGCCCGTGCGTCGGGCATGCCGGATATCTGCTTTAAGGCAGTCACCAAGCTCTTCCTTTGTGAAGTCATATTTGCTCAGAATGCGCAGCAATGCGTCATGCACCTTTGCATCGGGACCAGCGATATCGCCGAACGCATGTTCGAACGGGCTGGAGGTCGATTGCGTCAGGGTATGCAACCATATCCGCACGAATTCGCGCACGCCGAAGCCTCGCAAGCCTTCAACGGAAAGCCAATGGTCGATACATTTTTCAAAGGCTTTCAGCTTCAGCAATGAATCCGCCACGCTGTTGGGCGACGTGGTGATCGAGCTTTCGCGCCTGCGCCATACACGCACCGGTTTTGCCATTTTGACCAAGGATTGCGCGTGACTGATGGCATTCACAACGAAAAGGCGATCTTCGAATATTCGCTGCTCGACGTCAAAACGCAGGTCGGCACGGGTCAGAAACTCGCGTTTGTAAAGCGATGACCAGCTTGAAAAGATGCCAAAACCTGCCTCTGGCACCTGACGGCCGACGGCAAAAACAGCCGTAGCATTGTTCTGTGCGTCCGCGACGCAGACCTGTGCCTGGGCCGCGTTGGAGCCATTGCGCACCGCCAGACCATGGATCATGTCTGCGTTTGTTTTTTCGGCAGTATCGAACTGCGCTTTCAAGCCAAGCGGAAGATAGTAATCGTCGCTGTCCAGAAACCCGACCCACTTGCCCTCAGCATGTTTGATCCCGGTGTTTCGCGCTTGGGACAGGCCTGCATTTGCTGCGTGGTGCACCACTTTCACCTGCGTGGGAAAGTTCTGCTTTTCAAAGAATGTCTGGTCAAATTGTTCCGGGTTGTCATTGACGATGATGACCTCAAGATCGTCGATGCGCTGGCTCAACACCGACGCCACGCCAAGGTCAAGAAACGCGACTTCGTTATAGAACGGCATGACGATGGTCAGGGATGGCTTGGTCATGTTCTGCCTTCTTTCGCACAATCATCAATGGCGAGCTTCCCCCGCTCATACTGAGTGGCGCTTTCCAAGGTCAACCCGTTTTCTGGCAGCGCCTGCGCCCGAAGGCGCAGGACCAGACTACACCACCACCGTGGTTCGACGCTCCTGTTCCAGAAGGTAAAAGCTGGCGGCCAGAATGATCGCCGTGCCCAACCACATGGATCCGGTCGGTAGGAAGCCGAACACTACAAAGCCAAGCAACACGTTGAACACCAGTTTCAGGTGGTCGAACGGTTGCAGGAAGGCCGCGTCGGCCAGCGAATAGGCGCGCACCAACACATGTTGCGCCAAGGCAGTCAGCAGTCCCGCGCCGACCACCAACCAGATCGCGCCAGTCGGCAGGGTGAAACCTGTGCCAAGGGCCAAAGCAGCGTTGATCGGGCTGAGCAGCACCAGCAGATAGATGGTCACGGTTTCCGGCCCATCGGCGCGGGTCAGAAACTTCGTGACGACCGAGCTTGCGGCCCACAAAGCCGCCGCGCCAACCGGCAGAAGGGCGACAAGCTCGAACCTGTCGGACCAGGGTTCAAGGATCACGGCACCACCGATGATACCCAGAACGACCGCGCCCCAGCGATGGACCGACACGGTTTCGCGCAGGACCAGCCCCGCGCCAAGGGTCACGAAAAACGGTGACAGCAGGATCAGCGCGATGGCCTGCCAGATTGGCACATGCGCCAGCCCCAGCGTCCAAAGCTGCACGCCCCCGGCGGCCAGTGCCACGCGCAGGATATGCAGCCAGACCTGCCCGGTTTTCATCGCCGCCGCGCGGTGACGAAACACCCACGGCAGGTAGAAACCCAATGCGATCAGATATTGCCAGAAGGTGACCGAGGGCGCGGACGCCCCCACCTTCATCGTAGCCCCTTGCAGGGCCGTGTTCACGACGGCGAAACTCGCGCCTGCCAGAACCATAAGACCCGCCGCCTTGACGGGCGTGGTCAGTGTCAGTTGATGAGCCATTGCGCAGTGTCCTTTCTTCCTTACGCGTTGACCCAAGGCAGAAGGACAAGGCGCGCGTTATCCGCGCACCTCAGACCATCCTCTTCCATCCGGACTTTAACCGTCGGCCCCGGAATTTCACCGGATCTGCTGACCCAAGCGTTTCGTTAGAAACGCAAGGCGCTCGTGGGCTTTGACCACCGGTGGGGAGTTTCACCCCGCCCTGAGAATGTCGCCACCCCGGCAGGGGCAGCGACACGGAAGATAGGAGCGGGATGGTGTGCGGTCAAGCGCAGTTACTTCGACAAACTTTCCGCCAGACGCATCAGCGTGACCGCCTCGGCGCGGTAGCCGTATGGGTCGTCGCCCTTGGCCCCATTGGCCAACGCGATGGCGTCACCATAGCTCCAGTCGCCAAGATATTTGTCCTCGCGCAGCAACTGGCCGAAGCCTGCGATGGCGGCGGCGAAGTGCTGTTCGGTGCCCGCATCGCCTGCGTCGGACATGATCGGCGTCTCGATCAACGTGCTGATATCCTCGCCGGGGCGTTTGTAGCGCAGTTTGAGGAAGCCAAGCTCGTCCGACCCATCCGCGTCAGGGCTTGGGGCATAGCGCAGCGCGTCGGTCAAAACGGCGTCCGAGCCCACCGGCGTCACCTCATAGATCGCTGTGACCTGATGACCCGCGCCAATCTCGCCCGCGTCCACCTTGTCGTTGTTGAAATCCTCGCGCGCCAAGGCGCGGGTTTCATAGCCGATCAGACGGTATTCCGCGACCTGGGTGGGGTTGAACTCTACTTGTATTTTTACGTCATCGGCAAGGGGGTAGAGCGCGCCGGACAGCTGGTCGACCAGCACTTTTCGCGCTTCTCCCAGCGTGTCAATGTATGCGGCCTGCCCATTTCCGTTCTGCGCAAGTGCCTGCATCGTCACGTCATCCAGATTGCCGCGCCCGAAGCCGAGAATGGACAGATAAGTGCCGGTGTCGCGTTTCTTGGCGATGAAATCTTTCAAAGTGTCAGGGTCATGAATGCCCACGTTGAAATCACCGTCCGTGGCCAGCAGCACCCGGCCAATTTCGCCGTCAGCGGCCATGCGGTCCGCAACCTGATAGGCCAGTTCGATTCCTTGCGCACCTGCCGTCGATCCACCGGCGTCCAGCCGGTCCAACGCGCCCAGAATGGTGGCGCGATCCGCGGCTTTGGTGGGTTCCAGAACTTCGCCCGCGCTGCCTGCATAGGCGACGATGGCGACCTCATCTTCGGGTCGCAGCTCGGACAGCATCAGCCGCAGGCTTTGCTTCAGAAGCGGCAGCTTGTCGGGGTCCGACATCGACCCGGACGTGTCAATGAGGAACACAAGGTTCAGCGGCGGGCGGTCGGTGATCATCTCGCCCTGAATACCGATTTGCACTAGCTGAGTGCCCGCGTTCCAAGGCGTTTGCATCGTCGTAACGGTCGGGGCGAACGGATGCGGCCCTTCGGGCGCGGGGTATGCGTAGGGGAAATAGTTCACCATCTCCTCAATCCGCACCGCGTCCGGGTTGGGCAGATAGCCGGATTTCAGGTCACGCCGCACCACCGCATAGCTTGCCGTGTCCACGTCGATCGAGAAGGTCGAAACCGGGTCCTCGGTCGTGATTTTCAGGGGCGAGGGGGCCTCGTTCGCGTATTCTTCACCGCCTGCTTCCCGTGGCATGGGTAGGATGCCCGGCATTTCGTCATAGGTGATGTAACCGTCGCTGTCTGCAAAGGACGATCCGTCGGCTTCCATCAACGGTTCGGCAACAACGGAAGGGGCGGCTTGCCCGGTCTGCGCGCGCAATTCAGCCGTGGTGTCAGACCGAGACCGCGCGGGTTGCTGTGCGACTTTTCCCAACGGCTTGGGGGCGGGCGGCGCGTTTACCTTTTCGCGTTCAGCCAGCACCTCTTCGACTGTGGGTGTCGGGGTCATTGTCACCCTCGGCAGTTCCACCTGATCCACATTCGGCATCACCACCAGCACGGCAAAGCCCACCGCCACCAGCGCGGTTGTCGCAGCCAACCCGCCGCGTGTGTTCAAAGCATTCAGCATTTTCGATACTCCTTTTCCAAGCGCCCCGAATTTCGGAGCGTCAGAAGTAGGACGCGCGCCGTCACGCGATCCTTGGAGGTCATCGAAATTTTTCATCGCAAGCGCCAGATCGGCCTCTTTCTTCGAGGCGTCCGGGGCAGGTGGGGCCGCGTGCAGGGCGGCCTTCAGATCGTCAAGATCGTCGGTCATATCGCGTCCTCCTCAGCCCGCATGGCACGCAGGCGTTTCTTTACTTCGGACATACGCCAGGCGACTGTGCCTTCGGACAGGCCCAGAATGTCGCCGGCTTGTGCCTGTGTCAGTTCCTCGCCCAGCACCAGCGCCACGGTGTCGCGCAATTCGTCGGGCAGGGCGGTCATGGCCTGGGTCAGCCAATCTTGCGCCTCGGCCTCTTCACGGATCGCCTCGCGCCGGTTCACTTCCCAATCGCCCCAGCCATCCGCAGCCTTTGCGTGGGTTGCGGCACGGCGTCGGCGGTCATGGGCGGCGTTAACGGCGACGCGGTAGAGCCATGTTGTAAACCGCGCCTCCGCCCGGAAACCTTGCAGCTTGGCAGGCAGGGCGGCGCAGATATCTTGCGTCAGATCCTCGGCCTCCGCCCGGTTTCCCGTCATCCGAAACGTAAACGCGAACAGCCGGTCATAATGGCGTGACAGCAAGGCCGCGAAGGCGGCCCTGTCCCCTGTCGCCGCCGCCGCGGCCAGTTCCTCGTCCTGATCGGTCATCATCTTCACATAGAGTAAGACGCGGGTGAAACGTCAATCCTTGGCGTGAAAATGAAAAAAGGCGGTAGGTTGCCCCACCGCCTTCAATTCATTTGATTTTCACGCGTTTACACCGACATGCAGATGTATTTCATCTCAAGGAAATCCTCGATCCCGTGGCGTGATCCTTCACGGCCAAGGCCCGATTGCTTCACCCCGCCAAACGGTGCGGTCTCGGTCGAGATGATGCCGGTGTTCACGCCGACGATGCCGTATTCCAGCGCCTCGGCCACTTTGTAAACGCGGCTCAGGTTGTTGGCATAGAAATACGACGCCAGCCCGAAGATCGTGTCATTGGCTTGCGCGATCACGTCATCTTCATCCTTGAACTTGAACAAGGGTGCCATCGGGCCGAAGGTCTCGTCCGTGGCGACCTCCATCTCACGCGTGGCGTGTTTGATGATGGTCGGTTCGAAGAACAGCCCACCTTTCTCGTGCTCCTTGCCGCCCAAAATGATCTCGCCGCCTTTCGAGGTCGCGTCGGCCACATGCTCGCGCACCTTGTCCACCGCGTCTTGCGAGATCAACGGGCCAAGAGCGATGCCTTCATTCAGACCGTCGCCCACGGGCAGGGCGGACACGGCCTTGGCGAAGCGTTTGGCAAAATCGTCGTAAACGCCTTCCTGCACATAAATCCGGTTGGCGCAGACGCAGGTCTGGCCGTTGTTGCGGAATTTGCAGGCGATGGCGCCCTCAACAGCGGCGTCCAGATCGGCGTCGTCAAACACAATGAAGGGTGCGTTGCCGCCCAACTCCATCGAGCATTTCAGCACCTGATCGGCAGCCTGACGCAGCAGGATACGACCGACATTGGTTGAACCTGTGAAGGTCAGCTTGCGCACCAAGGGGTTTTCGCAGAACTCTTTGCCGATATCCGAACTGCGCGAGCTTGGCACGATGTTGAAGACACCCGCCGGGATGCCCGCTCGGTCGGCCAGAACCGCCAGCGCGGTGGCGGACAGCGGGGTTTCAGCGGCCGGACGCCCGACGAAACCACAGCCAGCGGCCACAGCCGGGCCGCATTTGCGGGTGATCATCGCGTTGGGGAAGTTCCATGGCGTGATCGAGGCGACAACGCCGATCGGCTGACGGATCACCATCAGACGTTTGTCAGGTTGGTGGCCGGGGATGGTTTCGCCATAGATGCGCTTGGCCTCTTCGCCAAACCATTCGATGAAGCTGGCACCATAGGCGATTTCACCCGTGGCTTCGGCCAGCGGTTTGCCCATCTCGGCGGTCAGGATGGTAGCAAGGTCGCCTTGGTTTTCCATCATCAGGTTGAACCATTTGCGCATGATGTTGGCGCGGTCCTTCGCGGTGCGCTTGGCCCATTCGCGGCCTGCCTTGTCGGCGCAGTCGATCGCGCGCGCGACTTCTGCGCGGGACAGATCGGCCACTTTGGCAATCACATCGCCGCGTGCGGGGTTCTTCACGTCGAAGGTCGCGCCGTCATCCGCGTCGATCCATTCGCCGTTCACATAGGCGCGGGTTTCGACCAGTGACGGGTCCTTCAGAAGCTTTTTAAGCTCGGTTGCGTTGGCGGCCATTTTACTCTCCCATAGCTCATGTGTCTTTCGGGGCTGACCCGAAGCAATCACAGGACATCTGTCATGAATTTCGACATAGCCTATGCGAACGCGGATTTCATCCCGAATGGGAAGGATTTTCCGACCAAATGGCAGAAAATGGCGGCTGACTTTCGGCGCACGCACAAGAATCTTCGGCTGGACGTGGCATATGGCGAAGAAGATGCGAAACGGTTCGATCTGGTTTTGCCGGAGACACCGCCCAAGGGGCTCGTTGTATTCGTTCACGGCGGCTATTGGATGGCGTTCGGTCGCCGCGACTGGACACATTTGGCTGCGGGTGCGGTGGCGCGGGGGTATGCGGTGGCGCTTCCGTCTTATCCGCTGGCCCCTGAGGCGCGGATTGGCGAGATCACAAAGGCCGTCGCGTCGGCCATCGATGCCGCTGCTTCAGTGGTTGCAGGCCCAATCTATCTGTTAGGCCATTCCGCGGGCGGGCACCTAGTGGCGCGGATGAATTGCCTTGATGTGGACTTGGCGTGTCGCGACCGGATCGCGCGGATCATGCCGATCTCTCCGCTGAGTGATCTTCACCCGCTGATGCAGACCATGATGAACGAAACGCTTCACATTGACGAGGCGGAAGCGCAGGCGGAAAGCCCGGCCCTGAACGACGGTCGCGCCCGCATCCCGACCACGGTCTGGGTGGGGGCAGACGAACGCCCCGCCTTTCTGGATCAGGCCCGCGATTTGGCGTTGGCGTGGCCCGAGGCCGATCTGGTCATTGCCCCCGACCGGCACCATTTCGACGTGATCGAACCGCTCAGCGACCCGGACAGCGACATGAACGCCGCGCTTTTGTGTTAAGCTCTAGCGGCCGAAATCTTCCAGCGCGCGGTGGTCGATGGTTTCAAGCACGGGGATCATCACGTCGGTGTCTGTGCCCTCGGCCTGGATCAGAATGCGCCCGTCGACGATGCCCGACAGCTCTCCGTCTTGGTTGAGGTATTTCATCCGCCCAACCCGTTCGAGCTTCACGCCCATCAGCCCGGCATTCGCCAGCATCCCTGACAGCGCGGTCACCATCGGGTTGTTTGCCATAATGGTGATCGAGAACTCCTCGGACCCATCCGAATAGGTCGCCTCGGCCCCGGCGCCACCGCCCAGCATGGCAAGGCCCGCGTTCATCTCGGTCGACACCTCGCGGGTCCAGCCGTCGGGTGCCTCGGGCAGGAACTTGGCAAGGTCTGCGGTTTTCATCGCCTGAAGCAATTGCTTTGCGTATTCAAGTTCTTCCAGCGTGTAGGTGATGTCGCCTTCTTCATAGGCTTTCAGGGCGCTTTGCAGCGTGTCGGTCACCTCGTCGGCAAGGGCGAGATTTGGGGCCAGCAATGTGGCCAGAGCAACGGCTTTGAACAAACGTTTCATAAGGTCCTCCTCAAGAAAATTTCTCGGTCCATGTGGGCAATGTGTCGTGTTTGGCGGGTGTTGCCGCGTAAACACCGCGGGCGATGGCACGGGCCAGACATGTGGCGGCGGCATGGCCCAGGCGCAGCGCATCAAAGCCTGCGTCGGGCAGGGCGCGTGCACCGGTGGCAGCGGCAAAGATCAGGTCTCCGTCAAAGGGCGTGTGGCTGGGATGGATCGCGCGCGCCATTCCGTCATGGGCGGCTGTGGCCAGCCGGGTGGCCTGCGCTTGAGTCAGGTCCGCATCGGTTGCGATGATTGCGATGGTGGTGTTTTCGCCCATGCGCGCCTCGGGGTGAGGTTCAATGGTTGGGTCATGCGTGCCCATACCGCGTGCGCCGAATTCACCGTTCATCTCCCAGAGGGCCGCCCAGAAGGCAGGGCCGTCGCCCATTGTCACCGCGCCCAAAGCATTCGCGGCCACCAAAGCGCCCACGGTGATACCGCAGTCCAAGACCAGTGAGGCCGAGCCAAGCCCACCTTTTAGCCCGTCAACCGTCGCCCCGGTGCCCGCGCCGGTCGTGCCAAGCGCGAAGTTTGTGCTGGCAGCGTCTAGTGCTGCGCGCCCCAAAGCCTTGTAGGGGTTCTCTGCCCAGCCCTTATCGCCGCCGTTCAGAAGATCAAACAGGATTGCGCCCGGCACGATTGGCACCCGCTGGTCGCCCACCTGAAACCCGCGCCCCTGCGCGCGCAGCCCGTCCGCCACACCTGACGCTGCGTCAAGCCCGAAGGCCGAACCGCCTGACAGAACCAACGCATCGACCTGTTGCACCAGCTTGTCGGGCGCCAGCAGGGCGGTTTCCCGCGTGCCCGGCGCACCGCCCATGATATGAACGCCTGCCGTAAAGGGCGCATCGCCCACCAGCACGGTCGCGCCGGTTTTGATCACCTCGTCCTCGGCATTGCCGACCAGCAGGCCAGCGACATCAGTGATCAGGTTTCGGGGGCCGGGTTTCATCAGATGCACCGCCCGCCATCGACTTCCATCGCCACACCCGTGACCATCGACGCCTCATTCGAGCATAGGAAGCACGCCGCGTTGCCCATGTCCTCGGGGGTCGAGAACCGGCCCAGCGGGATCGTTGACAGGAATTTCGCGCGCATCTCGGGCGTGTCCTCGCCCATGAAGCTGGACAAAAGAGGTGTTTCGCCCGCCACCGGACAGATCGCGTTGACGCGGATGCCATGCGGGGCCAGTTCGACCGCCATCGCCTTGGTCGCGGTGATCATCCAGCCTTTCGAGGCGTTATACCAATTCAGGTTCGGGCGCGGGCTGAGGCCAGCGGTCGAGGCGACATTCAAGATCGCGCCGGTGCCCGCCGCCTTCATCGACGGCACGAAATAACGGGCCATCAGGTAAACCGATTTGGCGTTGACGGCGAAGACGCGGTCGAACTCACCCTCGTCAACCTCCTCCATCGGTTTGGGCAAATGGGTGATGCCCGCATTGTTCACGATAATGTCCACACGACCCCAAAGCTCATGCGCCGCGCGGGCCATTTGGGCCACGCTGTCACCGCTGGAGACATCGACGTGATGGGCGACACCTTCCACCTCGGCAGCCACCGTGCGGGCCAGATCGTCGTTCAGGTCGGCGACCATCACGCGCGCACCCTCGGCTGCGAATTTGCCAACAATACCAGCGCCGAAGCCCGACGCCCCGCCGGTCACAATGGCCGTTTTTCCCTGAAGTCGCATCCGATCCCCCTTGGTTGATGGGTCAAGCTTGCGCCGATTTGGACGGCGGTGCAAGTCAACCGCGCGGGGTTAGCCAATCCACCTGATCCAGCCCGGCGAACCGCGCGAACCGCATCAGTTCTGCATCCAGTTTGCTGTGCCGGGCGAGCGTCCAGCGCACGCCCGCTTCCGGCCAAAAACCGACGACCGTCAAATGCCCGGTCTTGCGGTCTGCTTTCAGCTCGATCCGCCCGACGAAGCGGTCGCCTTCCAGCAGAGGATAGACGTAATACCCCCAGCGCCGCTTGGGCTTGGGGACGAACATTTCGTTGCGGTAATCGAAGCCGAACAGACGCTCCAACCGGGCGCGGTCGCGGATGGCCGGGTCAAACGGGTTCAGGATGCGCAGCCGCGTGGTGGGCGCGGGCAGGGTGGCGAGCCGCGTTTCGATGTCAGGATGGGCAAGTGCAGTGACGTTGCCGCGATCAGCGGTTTCAATTTCGACCGGCACCAGTTCGGCGGCGTCACACCAGCTTTTCGCCTCACGTGCGCTCATCGCGTCCCAGAACCGACCCACCTCGCCGCTCGTGCCGAAGCTCAGCCGGTCCATCGCGGCAGAGCATAGCCAGTCGACGGCGTGAGCATCCTCGGCGGGCTCATGCGTGGGGAAAACCCGCGTGCCCAGATCATAGAACTTCACGAAATTCTTGCGGTGGCAGGTGGCAAGCTCTCCCGAATACCACATCTGATCCAGTGCTTTCTTGTGCGGCGGGCGCGCCCACATCTCTCGCTTTTCGACCTTGGTGTCGAAGGCGTGGGTGGACAATGCGCCCTCGGCTTCTATACGCTTGCGTATGTCGGCAATCTGCGCCTTGGCCAGCCCTGACTGATACCATTCATACCGCCCGACCTGCGCGCCCAGCCTGTCAAACTGCCGCCGCCAATAGGGCAGCACACGCCTGTCGATCAGGCTGGCGTCATGGGTGAAATGCTCGAAAACGTCGCGCTTGGCCAGCCGGTCCCAGATCATTCCTTCGCGGACGTTTTGATTGCGGCTCCACAGGATATGGTTGTGCGCGCGGGTCACGTTGCGGATCGTGTCGATCTGCACGAACCCCAAACGCCAAATGATCGCGTCAAGATCCAGCGCCCCGGTCGGCGTGTCGGACAGCGCGTTGGTCCACAGCCACAGGTGCCGCGCCTGCTTGTTCGAGAGTTTCAGCCGCGCGCCCATGTGTCACCCGTGCTTCGCGGCGATGGTTTTGAGTTGCGAGAAGCCGTAAAGCGCCTCGAACCCTTTTTCGCGCCCGTGCCCGGATTTTCCGACCCCGCCGAAGGGCAGTTCGACGCCACCGCCCGCGCCGTAATTGTTGATAAAAACCTGCCCCGCGCGCAGTCGTTTCGCCAGCCGCATCTGGCGCGCACCGTCAGCGGTCCAGATGCTGGCCACCAGCCCATAATCGGTGGAGTTCGCGATCTGCACGGCTTCTTCTTCGGTGTCGAACGGGATGATGACCTGCACCGGGCCGAACACCTCGTCGCGCGCCAGCGGGTGGTCTGGCGGCACATCGGCAAAAAGGGTTGGGGCCACGTAATGCCCACCTTCCGGCGCGTCTGTGATTTGCCCGCGTCCGGCCACGCGCAGGTCGCGGCCCTTCGCAAGAAACCCCTCGACGATTTCTTTCTGACGTGCCGAGATCAAGGGGCCAACATTCAGGTCGGAAGTCGCAGGCCCCACTTGCAAGGCGTCATAGGCCGCACCCATCCGCGCCACCACGTCATCATAGGCGGCGCGCTGCACCAGCACCCGTGAACTGGCCGAGCAGGTCTGCCCCGCGTTCTGGATGCACGCGCCTACAAGAAACGGCAGGGCGGCATCAAGGTCGGCATCGTCGAACACGAGTTGAGGCGACTTGCCCCCAAGCTCCAACGTCACCGGCACCACGTTTTGCGCGGCGGCGGCTTGCACCAACCCACCCACCGGCACAGATCCGGTGAAGCTGATATGCTGAACACCGGGATGGGCGGACAGGGCCGCACCCGCTTCCTCGCCCAGCCCTGTGACGACGTTCAGCGCACCCTTGGGCAACCCTGCCTGTTCGGCCAGTCGCGCGAAGGCGAGCGCGGTCAGGCAGGCTTCCTCGGCGGGTTTCAACACACAGGCATTGCCCATCGCAAGCGCCGCCCCGACGGACCGGCCGATGATCTGCATCGGGTAGTTCCACGGCACGATATGGCCTGTGACGCCATGTGGTTCGCGCAGGGTATAGACGGTGTAGCCGTCCAGATAGGGGATGGTGTCGCCCATCACCTTGTCGGCGGCACCCCCATAGAATTCCATGTATCGCGCCAGAGCCACGGCGTCGTTCTTCGCTTGGGTCAGGGGCTTGCCCACATCGCGCGCCTCAAGCGCGGTCAACTCCTCCACGCGCGTTTCCACGAGCCGCCCGATCCGGGTCAGGATGCGCCCGCGTTCGGTTGCCGTCGTCCGGCCCCAATCGCCTTCCAACGCGGATTGCGCGGCGGTCACGGCGGCGTCGATTTCATTGGCAGCGCCGCGCCCGATTTGCGTGAAAACCTCGCCGGTCGAGGGGTCTTCGACGGGCAGGGTACGCTTGGTCTTGCGCCACGAACCGCCGATCAGGATCTCGGTCGGATCGAACCAAAGTTCTTTCATCTTAAGCCTCCTTCCACGCGGGCGGGATGACCGGCGCGGCGTTGACCAGGGTTTGCGTATAGGTGTGTTTGGGCGCGGCAAAGACGGCCTCGGTCGCGCCGTCCTCGACGATCTTGCCTGCCTTCATCACCAGCACCCGATCCGTGATCGAGCGCACGACGCCAAGGTCATGGCTGATGAACAGATAGCCCATCCCGTGACGCGCCTGAAGGTCTGCCAGCAGGTCGAGGATACCGGCGCGGATGGAGACATCGAGCGCCGACACAGCTTCGTCGAGGATGATTAGCTCGGGTCGCAAGATCAGGGCGCGGGCAATAGCGATGCGCTGACGCTGCCCACCGGAAAACTCGTGCGGATAGCGGGTCATGGTGTCAGCGTCCAAGCCGACCTCGGCCAGCGCATCGCGCACGCGGTCCCGCCAGTCTCCGGGGCGGCTTCCCAGCAGGTGAAAGGGCTCGGCGACCAGCCGTTCGACGGTCCAGCGGGGGTTGAAGCTGCCGTAAGGGTCTTGAAACACCACTTGCAGCCCGGCGCGGCGGGCGTGTGGCATGTCGGGCGCGATGGGCGTGCCATTCAGAAGGATCTCTCCGCCTTGCAGCGGTTCCAGACCCAGAATGGCGCGGCTGAGTGTCGATTTCCCGCAGCCACTTTCGCCGACTAGCCCAAGGCTTTCGCCTTTGTTCAACGTAAAACCGACCCCATCCACCGCGCGAAACTGCGGGGTAGGACCAAACAGGTGCGTGCGGGGCAAGGGGTAATCACGCACCGCGCTACGCACCTCAAGCAGCGGGGTGTCTTGCGGGATGGCCTGACCGTCGGGCACATGACCGGAGGCATCCAGCAGTTGCCGGGTATATGGGTGCGACATGGTGCGAAACAGGGTTTCGGTTTCGCCCTGCTCGACGATTTCACCTTTGCGCATGACGGCGACGTGGTCGGCCATGCCGGCCACCACGGCTAGGTCGTGGGTGATCAGCAAAAGCCCCATGCCATCTTCGGCGACGAGTTCCTTCAGCAGATCAAGAATCTGCGCTTGTGTGGTCACGTCCAGCGCGGTGGTGGGTTCATCCGCGATCAGCAGATCGGGATGCAGCGCGATGGCCATGGCGATGCAAACCCGCTGCCGCTGCCCGCCCGACAGCTCGTGCGGATAGCGATCCAGTGGAAAACGGTCTTGCGGCAGGCCCACGCGGGCGAGTTTTTCGGCAGCGATGCGGTTGGCGTCGCTCCTGTTGGCGCGGCCATGGATCAACAGCGTCTCGGCCACCTGATCGCCGATGGTCTTGACCGGGTTCAGCGCCGTCATCGGTTCTTGAAAGATCATCGAGATGCGGCGCCCGCGAATGTCGCACATCGCGTCTTCGTCCAGCGTCGTAAGGTCCGTGTCGTCCAGCCATATCTGGCCGGATGTGGTCATGCCGCGCGGCAACAGCCCCATCAGGGCCAGTGCCGTCATCGACTTGCCCGACCCGCTTTCGCCCACCAGCCCGACCACCTGACCGGGCGCAATCGTCAGGTCCACATCGCGCAGGATCGGAACGCCGTGGATGGACAGGGCAAGGTCTTCGATGCGGATCATGCGCGCGCCCTTCTGATCCGGGGATCAAGCAGGTCACGCAGACCGTCGCCCATAAGGTTCAGGCCCAGCACCATCGCAACGATGGCCAGCCCCGGCGCCATGGCGAGGCGCGGGGTGGCATAGATCATCGTCTGTGCATCTGCCAGCATTCGCCCCCAACTGGGGGTCGGCGGCTGGGCGCCAAGGCCAACATAGCTCAGCCCCGCCTCGGCCAGAATGCCCAATGAAAACTGGATGGTGCCCTGCACGATCAGAAGGTTCGCGATGTTAGGTAGCACGTGTTCAAGGCTGATCCGCGCCCTGCTCTTGCCTGCGACACGCGCGGCCATGATGAAGTCTTGTGTCCAGATCGTCAGCGCACCACCGCGTGCGACACGTGCAAACACGGGGATGTTGAAAATGCCGATGGCGATGATCGCGTTGGTCGCCGACGGGCCGAAGGTCGCGGTGATCAGGATGGCGATGACCAGCGAGGGGAAGGCAAAGACCAAATCGTTGCCGCGCATGATCACCTCATCCAGCAACCCGCCCCGATGGGCGGCGGCCGTCAGACCCAAAGGCACGCCAAGCCCCATGCCGATGCCAACGGCCAGAACGGCGACGGCGATCGAGATGCGCCCGCCCTCCATCAGCATCGACACAAGGTCACGCCCGAAATGATCGGTGCCCAATAGATGCGTGGTCGACGGCGGTCTAAGCTTGGCGGCAATGTCCAAATTGGTGACGTCGTATGGGGTCCAGAGAAAGGACAACAGCGCAGCACCCAGAAAGACCGTGCTAAGGCACGCACCGATGATCAGTTGTGCGGGCAACCGGGTCATTAAGGACGCCTCCTGAGCCGCGGATCCACCAGCGCATAGGTGACATCGACCAGGAAGGTCACAAGGATCACCGCAAAGACCAACAGCATCACCACGCTTTCCACCACCACGAGGTCGCGCTGGGTGATGGCCTGAAAAATCAGTCGCCCAAGTCCGGGCAGGAAAAAGACGTTCTCGATAATGATCGCGCCGGCCAGAAGGAAACTGAATTGCAGCCCGATGATGGTCAGAACCGGGATCAGCGCGTTGCGTAGGGCGTGGCGGCGCGTGGCCTGTGCGACAGACAGCCCCTTGGCACGCGCGGTGCGGATATAGTCCTGATGCAACACGTCCAACAAGGACGACCGCATCACACGCGCCAGAATAGAGGCCTGCGGCAGCGCCAACGCAATGGCGGGCAGCGTCAGCGCCTTTAGGCCCGGGGCGACTCCATCGTCCCATCCCACAAAGCCACCCGCTGAAAACCAGCGCAGTTGAATGGCGAAGACCACGACCAGCAGCATCGCAAACCAGAAGTTGGGGATCGCGATGCCAAGCTGAGTGACCCCCATGATCGCGAAATCGGATGGTCGCCCGCGTCGCGCAGCGGCGATCATACCAACCGGGATCGCAATAACCGTCGACAGGATCAGCGCATAAAGCGCCAGCGGAAGCGAAACCTGTAACCGTTCCAGAACCAGATCGGTGACCGGCACGCGATAGGTGTAGGAGGTGCCAAAGTCCCCCGTCACCATGCCCCCGACCCACGCCAGATACCGCACAGGCAACGATCCGTTCAGCCCCAGATCCTCGCGCAGGGCAGCCACCGTTTCAGGCTGAGCGTTCAGGCCCAGCATGAACGAGGCCGGGTCGCCGGGGATCACCTCGATCATGGCGAAAATCACCAGCGAGGCGACCATAAGGCTAAGGCCAAGCGACAAAGCGCGGGTCAGGACATAACGCAACATGGTCGCGAGCGTAGACGGGGGGTGGCGCGTCGGAAAGAGGTAATCGGTCCTGCGACGCTGTTAGATTTTCACCTCGACGCCGGGCAGGTTCAACGCCTTCATGAGCTCGCGCAACTCTTGGCGCGCCGCCACGTTCGAGATGTTCATCTGTCCCAGCACACCGATATCACGCAGATCTAACAGGGTCAGGCCACGCGGAAACAGTTCGCGGAAAATGACACGCTCGTTGAAGCCGGGGGCCACGCGAAATCCGATGCGTTTGGACAGGTCTTCGACCGCATCCCCCATTTTCTTTTTGTTGTGCATCATTTGCGCACCCAGACGGTTGCGCACGACGATCCAGTCGATGGGTTTCAGCCCCGCTTTTGCGCGCAGCTGGCGCGCGTTCCACACCATCTCGGAATAGACCGAGGGGCCCCGGACCTTGTTGGTGTCCGGGTCGATATGGGCCAAAAGATCGAAATCGACGAAGCTGTCATTGAGCGGCGTGATCAGCGTGTCGGCCAGTGAATGGGCCACTTGGCTCAGGCGCGTGTGCGAACCTGGGCAGTCGATCAAGATGAAATCGCAATCGGATTCAAGCGCCGCGACGGCCATCGAAAGACGCCGGTCATAGGGGTTTTCGCCCGGCTTCAGGCCAGATGGGTCCACCTCGGGCAGGTCGTGATATTCGGGCGTTGGCAGGGTGGTGCCTTCACGCTCCATCGTGATCGTGCGGTTTTGGATGAACCGCCCGAACGTCTTTTGACGCAGGTCCAGGTCCAGCACCCCAACCTTATGCCCCAAGCGCGACAAGGCTGTCGCGACATGCATGGACACGGTGGATTTGCCGGCCCCACCCTTTTCGTTTCCAACCACGATAATATGCGCCACGCCTGTATCCCCGACTGTTTGAGCAGCTTGTTATGGCGGGGACTATATGACCGATGCCGCGCGGTGGGAAGATGTTCTGCGCATTGAAATCAGGGTTGAGTCTTCAGTGCCATAGCGTTGTTTCGTGCCGTTTGCATGCTGGCGGGGTCATTTGGATGCCGGAACCCACGCGAACGCCCGGTCAAGGACGTCTGGCGCATTTTGCGTAACGGGCATTCCATGAGCCATCACAAGGGCGCGCGGCCGCCAAGATTTTATCTTGCGCACCGACTGGCGAAGTGCGGCTTTGTCACGAAATGCCATACGAAACTTTCGTGGAACCGCAGGCTCGCGCCCTGTCATCAGATCAAGGCGGGCAACAATTGCGCGCCAACCTGAATACCAGTCCTTTGGCAACTGTTGAAGAAGGTCGGTAAACAGCACGGTGCCGCTTGGGCGATGGAAAAAGACGACCTCGGTCGTGATCGCATTTCCGGTTATCACGACCTGATCCATGTGGTGCGCCCAAGCGGGGTCCGGTGTGTCTGTCAACTCGCCCGCGAACGCAATATCGGCTCGTTTCGCGGCTAGCCCGGGCGCCGCAAATGCTGTTGTTTCCGGAAAGGACGCGATCCAGTCCTGCAAATACATATGATGCAACGTGTTCGGTGCAACAAGATATCTGACAGTCCCAAGTGCGCTGAGGTCACGACGTAAGCCATCTGTCAGCGCGATCGGCGACCAAACGAACAGATCGCTTTCGTTCAACCTGATCAAGACCATCCGCGTTGGGTAATGAAACCCGGCGGCCGCGGTGATGGAAGGGCCGTCTACGAGCCAAATCTCTGGTCCAAACGTTGAGATCATCTGCGCCCTATCTTCGTCCTGTTGCCCGCAAGGCTAGGGGCGCAGATGTGGTCCTGCAACGAAAAACGCCGCCCCAGCGGAACGGCGTTTTCCTGTTTCGAAAGAGGCGTGGCTTAGAAGCCGAAGCCTTCGTATTTCGATTTGAACTTCGACACGCGGCCGCCGGTATCCAGAAGGCGCGAGCTGCCGCCGTTCCATGCCGGGTGGGCCGAAGGGTCGATATCCAGCGACATGGTGTCGCCTTCCTTGCCCCAGGTCGATTTCATTTGCACGATCGTGCCGTCGGTCATTTTGACGTCGATCATGTGGTATTCGGGATGAAGATCCTTTTTCATGGTGACGCTCCTCAGGCTTTCTTGGGCTTGTATGTGCTGTCTTCGGCGATACGGGCCGATTTACCGCGACGCGAACGCAGGTAATACAGTTTGGCACGACGCACGCGGCCACGGCGGACCACGGTGATGTTGTCGATGTTGGTCGAGTGCAGGGGGAATACGCGTTCCACGCCCTCACCGAAAGAAATCTTGCGAACGGTAAACGATCCGGCAATGCCTTCGCCGTTCTTGCGGCTGATGCAAACGCCTTCGTAGTTCTGCACACGGGTGCGCGAACCCTCGGTTACCTTGAAGCCGACACGGATGGTGTCACCGGCTTTGAAGTCGGGGATTTCATTCCCCAGGGCGGCAACTTGTTCCGCCTCGATCTGTGCGATCAGGTCCATCTGATCTTCTCCTATCATTGCTTGCGGTTGGTCCGCAAAGTTTGCTGCCGTCCAAGAGCTCCGTGTCTTCACCGGGTCCGCATATCGCGCCCGCAGGAGGTCGTCCGTCGTTTCTTCTTCAGCTTTTCGAAGGGCCTGTTGATGCAGAAGAAAGCACCCGCCCAAAAGAAAAACGCCCGCGCGACTCGGAAGAGTGGCAGACGGGCGGTGTATAGGGGGTTTGAAGAAGGCAATCAAGGGTGCAAAGCACCGGGTGCAGCAACTTCGGTCGGGTTGCGATCACAGCGCCCAACGCGCCGTCGTGATGGTCAGTCAAGGGCGGCGCGACGCCAATGCTTGAAGGGTTTGATCCATTTCAAAGACTGTTTGCACCATTTGTGATGGACTTGAAAAGCACAAACGCACGTGCCGGGCAGTTATGTCCGCGCACAGCGCGTCACCCACGCGGAGTTGACCCATGGTAGACGCACACCCAGAAACCGCGGTCCCGATCGTTCCCGGTTACGCAATTTGGCCCTTCCTGTTGATTGCGTTTGGACTGGCTTGGGGGTTGGTCGCTGCCCTGATCTTGTTCACCGACACCATCACCCAACTGTTTGGCGAGGTCAGCGCAACGCATCCGCTGTTCATTCTTGCTGTCTATTCCCCGGCCATAGCGGCCTTCGCAATCGTCAGTTGGTATGGCGGATGGAGGGGGCTCAAACGCTTCTTGTCGCGCCTTCTGCTGTGGCGAGTTTCGTTGGGATGGTATGCGGTTGTCATCCTCGTAATCCCGTTGATTTTCATGGCGGGATCGCTGCTCAAGGGTAACCTGTTCACCGCGCCGTTGCCATTCACCTCGTTCAGCGCGGCGCTAAGCGCGATGGCCTTCATGTTGATCCTTGGCCCGATCGAGGAGTTTGGTTGGCGTGGCTTGGCCTTGCCGTTGCTGCAGCGCCGCTTGGCGCCGATATGGGCTGGGCTTGTTTTGGGGGCGATCTGGGCGGTGTGGCATGTGCCGGCGTTCTTTCTGGGCGGCACACCACAGAGCGCCTGGGGCATCATGCCATTCCTGATCGGATCGGTGGCGGTCAGCCTGATCCTGACGGCTTTGTTCAATGCGTCACGGGGCAGTATCTTGTTGGCGGCGCTGTTCCATTTCCAACTCAACAACCCGCTTTGGCCCGATGCGCAGCCCTATGACACGGTCTTTTTCGTCTTCGCGGCCGCAATTGTCGTCTGGGTGCAGCGCGACACGATGTTTGCCCGTGACCAGGCTATCACCCGGGTGATCCCTGCGCCCTGAGGGCGCCGAGACCGGGTTAGCGCTGCGGGGATGGAAACCGGATTTGCGTGACGTCCACAACGAAGAACGGAAAATAGTCATCGGTGCCGAAATGGTTGCCCGCTTCGACATGGGTTGGCAGGCGAAACCCCGCAACGTCTTTAAACGACGAAAGGTATCCGCCGAAGGGCTGCAGGCGAAAGACCTTGTCGGGATTTGCGTTGCTCCATCGTGCAAAGCTGACATGCAGGGGTTGGCCATCATCGGCCACCACAATTTCCACTGTCTGCGCCAAGCTGCCATGGCGCAAGGTGGCGCGGGCCGTGTCTTTGCTGACCGCTTCCCACGTGACACCGGGACCGGGCAAGAAGGTTGCGGGTGACCAGAAAAGCGCTTCGGCGGCATAGCGCCCAAACGCGGATCGCTTGTGGTCCGCATCGCCGCCCAGCCGCGCCACGGGGACCACGCCACCAACCCAGAAACGGGTCCATTTGGCGCTATCTGACCCAGACACGCGCATCACAGCGGACTTGGCTGACATCGACCAGACAAATCCCTCGGGGGCGGCCAACACCTGCTGGGCCGTCATCGCCATGTAATTGGGGGCCTCTTTTGTGCCGAGGCTGAATTTCCCCGCCATCTCAAGCTCGACCACGCGATTAAGGGGGGTTCCGTCGGCGATCGAAAACAGGAAGAACCGGCGCGCGGGGTCGGGCAGGTCTGCGACCATGTCAGAGGAAAACCGGGGTGGCGCGCTGGGTTGGAAGGCGCGCAGGCGCGCTTGCTCGGCTCGATCCGCAATCCGGTCAAGCTGGCGCCATCCAATCATCGTCGCAAGCGCCAATCCAATGGCGACAGAAACCCAGAAGAACGTCATCTGCATGCGAACCTCGATATCTTGCAGCGCAGTTTTGCGTTTTTCACTCTACGGGGTTTGATAGCTTCTGCATCCGTCCTGATGAATGACATGGCTCAAGTGGGCAGCCGGGGGTTTTCTGTTCACGCCATTGCGCGGCCCCGGAACGCAAAGAAGCTGCGCCATGACGATGACGCAGCTTCCCATGCTTTGATGTCCGTGAGTGGTGTTTGGTCAGGTCAGGACGTAAGGCGCCCCAAAATCAAAGCGAGCGGATCGGAAGGTCGGCAGGTGACGTTTCAAGCCAACCTCAGGGCGCGGGGTGCACATCGCGCGTTTCTTTTGCTCCAATATGGTCAGAGCCTTGATGCGGTTCTGTTTCGCCAGAGTCTGCAGGTTCATGTCGTCCACCTTTCTTGCCGTGTTCCGGTCAGTGAAGAGATCAAGTCTTGTAAATCAGTGTGTCGCGAAAAGAGACTAATGAACGGCGGGTCGTGTTTGGCGGGGTCTTTCTGGTTGGTAACGCCGTCGGATAAGTGAGATCAAATGTCGATAACTCACCGTTGCACGCCTAAAAAAAGACACAAATTCACCTTTCTCGGTTCCCCAGAAATGGCGAGTGAAACCTAGACTTAAGTGTTGTTTTTCAGAGGTTTGGGAAACAGTAGGGCGGAAAAGCGCAGACAGTTACACTTTTCGAAACAAAGCCCGCTGCGAAGCCGCCCGCCCGACGCCATCAGCCCTTAGACGAGTCATCCGATTTGAATGCGTTTTGCAGTGCTTTCCAAAGGTCCGGGCGCCGATCTTTGGTGATCTTTTCGCTCATCTCGCGCCGCCATTTGGCAATCTTGCCGTGATGGCCCGAGGTCAGAACCTCGGGAATTTCACGCCCACGCCAGCTGGCAGGGCGGGTGTATTGCGGGTGCTCCAGCAATCCGGCTGAAAAGCTTTCCTCCTCGGTTGAGGTCTCGTTGCCAAGAACGCCGGGCAGCAGGCGCACGGTGGCGTCCAGCATAGCTTGGGCGGCAATTTCGCCGCCGGTCAGAACAAAATCGCCAAGGCTGACTTCTTCGATCTGGTATTCTTCCAACACCCGTTCATCCACGCCTTCAAAGCGACCGCACAGAATGGTCATGCCTGCACCAGCGGCAAATCGATGTGCCATGGCCTGTGTCAGCGGTTTGCCACGTGGCGACATATAAATGATCGGCCATTTCGTGCGATCTTGCGGCACACCAGCTTGCGCCATGTCGATCGCTCGCGCCAACACGTCGGCGCGCAACACCATGCCCGCGCCGCCCCCTGCGGGGGTGTCATCCACGTTGCGATGCCGGCCTTCCCCAAACGGGCGCAGGTCGATGGGGTCCAACCCCCAAAGCCCGTCTTTCAACGCCCGCCCGGTCAGGCTTTCGCCCAGAACACCGGGGAAGGCTGCGGGGAAAAGCGTGATGACTTTCGCCGTCCAAACCCCGGCAAAACGCGGCCTGTCCGTTATCAACTCGCGTGGCTTCAAAGAGGCAGAGACGCTTAGCCGGCCATGAGATTTTGGTGTATCAGACATCAGCGGTCTTTCCTTGCAAGCATCTCGTTTTTCATGTGGCGCAACGTATGCTTGGATTTGCCAGAGCGGTTCAATTCAAGAAATGCGGCCTCCAGTTCGGGGGGCTGGCCTTCGTTGGCGCGCGCCGCCCGCGGCAGTGTGGCGCAGGTCGCAGCATCCACACCGGCAAGTTCAAGAATTGCCGCCGCTGGCCCGTTGTGGTGAGTGCCATAGCTCTCCATCGCGCGGATATGCGTGGTGCAGCCGTCAAGCGCCGAGGCAATGCGCTTGGCCTCCTCCTCCAGATCAATCAGGTTTGGAAATCCCGCTCGAAACTCTTCGAATTCTACGCGCAGGTGGATCGAGCGCAGAAGATGTCCATAAACGCTGCGGATCCATGCCTCGCGTTCGCGGGTGGTGAACAGAAACTCGATCCTGACGTCAGGGCCAAAGCGTTCGCGCAGCAACTGTATCACTGTGCGGCACAGCGGTATGCCGGCGGTCTTGAAATCCTTGATGGTGCGCCTGCGCCACGTCCGGTGGCCGGGCATCACACCGCAAAAGGTTTCGCGCGACAATACGATCGTGTCGGCGTCGGGGATGTCGTCCAGAAAGGCGTGAAACGCCGCGCGAAATTTCGCCATGCGCCATGGAAACGGGCGTTGGGCAAAAACCCGCGCCCGCGCGCCTGCGCTTTTGAAATCATTCTGTCCGTAATAGGCGAAGAACGGAGCAAAGCGCGCGCGATTTTGGGCCAGATAGGATTGCAAACTGGTGGTGCCCGTCTTGTGAAACCCAGCATGCACGATCACGCGCGTCATTCGGGAAACACGCCTTCGGGCGGATCCGCGATGATCCGACCCGCTGCCAGATCGACGGTCGGCACGGCCTCTAGCGTGAAGGGCAGCAGTGCGCCGGTTTTCAGGCCGGGGCCTTGCACTTCCAGCACGTCACTTGCGCCATGGTTGTGAACGGCCGAAACCCGGCCAAGCGCGCGCCCGCCGGTGTCCAGAACGGTCAGGCCGATCAGGTCCGCATGATAGTATTCGTCATCCGGCAGCGTGGGCAGTGCGTCGCGGTCGGCAAAAAGTCTGACACCTTTCAGGGCGTCGGCATCCTCTTTCGTGCGCACGCCGTCGATCCGGGCGGCAAAGCCGTTTTTTATCGGGCGGTCGAGCACGAGGACGAATTGGCGCGCGCCGTTTTCTGACCAAAGAGGGCCATAATCTCCGATGGCTTCAGGGTCGGCACAGAAGCTTTTGACACGCACCTCGCCTTTGACACCAAAAGCGCCTGCAATCGCGCCCACGCAAATTCGGTCGTCGCTCATTTCCCACCTATGCAAATGCCCCGATCCACAGCGCCGCCACGATCAAGGCAGCGATCCGTCATCGAGTTTCGTTCAAACAGCAACCCGGCCAGAAAGCCGGCGCCAACAATCAAGATCAACCGAAAGGGGCGAAAAAGCAAACCCATGGCACAGCTCCCTCGCGGACCCTAGCGTGTTTCAACGGGAAGCGCGCCGCGCCGCGTTTCCCAGCCTGAAAGCTCAAGCTCCGGGCGGTCGTCAACACTGTCCGGCCAGCCCAGACAAAAATAGCCAATCAACTGCCAGCCCTTGGGCACGTCAAGGTCGCGGCAAAGCCGGTCAGGGTCAAGGATCGACACCCAGCCCAGCCCAAGGCCACGCGCGCGAACGGCAAGCCAGAACAGCATGATGGCAGACACCACCGAATAGCGCCGCATCTCGGGCATGGTGCCCGCGCCCAAGCCTGCGCCCTTGTCGGTCGCCTCGTCGCAGAACACCGCCAATTGGACGGGGGCATCCTGCATTCCTGACAGCTTCAACCCGGCATAGAGCTTGGCCTTGTTGCCGGAATAACCCCGCAAAGCGTCGTCGTTGGCGGCCGAGAAGTTGTCCAGCGCCGCGGCGCGGGCCGCATCGCTTTCGACGCGGATCACCCGCCATGGTTCCGACAGCCCCACGGACGGGGCCAGCAAAAACGCGTCGAGGCACTCTTGCAAGAGCGCCTCGTCCACAGGATCTGGGCGAAAGCGGCGCACATCGCGCCGCCAACGCATCAGATCTTTAAGATCCGACTGAAACGCCTTGGAAAAGGTGTGCATGTCAGATCAGCCCTGACCCGGATTTATTCTTCCGCAGTCGCTTCTTCGGCAGGTGCTTCCGCAGGGGCTTCGGCAGGGGCAGCAGCGGCTTCAGCAGCGGCAGCGGCCTTGTCAGCTTTTTCCTGCACGCGGTCTTTGGCTTTCTGACCCGGCTCACCTTTTTTCAGGTTTGCACGGTCTTTCTTGGCCAGCACACCAGCAGCTTCCAGGAAGCGCGACACACGGTCAGTCGGCTGCGCGCCTTGGTCCAACCAATACTGAATGCGTTCCATGTCCAGCTTCACACGCTCTTCCGAATCTTTCGGCAGCAGCGGGTTATAGGTGCCCAGCTTTTCGATGAAGCGGCCATCGCGCGGCATGCGCGAGTCGGTTGCAACAACGCGGTAGAAGGGACGTTTTTTCGAGCCACCACGGGCAAGACGAATTTTCATAGCCATGAGAGTTTTCCTTTTTTCTAGCTATTTGAGCGGGGCAGGGCCCCAATCATTCTTGGTGTTTCTTGTGATGCCTGATGACCTCGTCGATGACGAAGTTCAGGAATTTCTTGGCGAATTCGGGGTCCAGATTGGCGCGGCGCGCCAGGTCTTCCAGACGTTCGATCTGTTGGGCTTCGCGGGTCGGGTCCGACGGGGGCAGGTCGTGTTCGGCTTTAAGTTTGCCCACCGCTTGCGTGTGTTTGAACCGCTCGCCCAGCGTGTAGACAAGGATCGCGTCCAGCCGGTCGATCGACTGACGATGGTCATTCAAAAGCTCTGCGGCGCGGGTTGCTGCGTCGGTCATGCGTAAGCCTCCGGTGTGCCGTCTGCGTCGGGCGCGGGGTGGCGCCAAACGTCATAGCTGTCGTCTTCGTCCTCAAATCGCGGAGCGTTTGCGTCGATCACGCAGCCCAAACGCTTGGCCAGCGCGGCAGAGCGGGCATTTTCGTGATCCACGTAACTGACGAAGCTTTGGATGTCGGTATGGCTGTAAGCCCAGTTGATGGCAGCCACGGCGGCCTCGTGGGCATACCCCTTACCCTCATGCGAATCCGACCAAAGCGACCATGCGATCTCGGGCTCGGGCCAGCCTTCGGGGCACCACGGGCCAACCCAACCGATGGGGGTTCCGTCTGCTTTGTCAGTCGCGATGAAAGGGCCATAGTCTCTTATCACCCAATGACCAATGGAGTGACCAAAGGCGCGCCAGATTGTGCGTCGCGTGTTGTCGCTCTTGGGTCCGCCGCCTACAAATTCCGCACGCGGGTTTTCCATCAGGAAATTGCGAAACGCGTCCCAATCGCCAGCTTCTGGCGGGCGCAGCACAAGGCGCGGTGTGGTGATATGATCGAAGGGCAGTTTCACGACCGGCTTACTTCTTCTTCCCAAAGCCGGACAGGCCGGGGGGCAATCCGCCACCGCCCAGACCGGGCAGACCACCCTTGGCGCCCAGTTGCTTGGCCGCTGCTTCCAGCGCTTTGGGGTCCATCGACGACGGGTCCATTCCGCCCATGTCCGGCATCCCGCCGCCCTTGCCGAACATGCCGGACATGGCTTGTTTCAGCATCTTGCCTTTGCCCATCTTGCCCATCTTCTTCATCATGTCGCCCATCTGGCGCTGCATTTTCAGAAGCTTGTTCAGCTCGGACACTTCCATGCCCGCCCCTTTGGCGATGCGCTTCTTGCGGCTGGCTTGCAGAATCTGAGGGTTGGCGCGTTCGCGTTTGGTCATCGACTGGATCAGCGCGATCTGCTGTTTCAGAACCTTGTCGTCCATGCCGGCGTCTTCGGCTTGTTTGGCCATCTTTTTCATGCCCGGCATCATTCCCATGATCCCTTGCATGCCGCCCATCTTGATCATCTGCTCCAACTGCATTTTCAGGTCGTTCATGTTGAACTGACCCTTCTGGAAGCGTTTCATCATACGCTCGGCCTGTTCGGCCTCGATGGTTTCTTGGGCTTTTTCGACCAGCGAAACAATGTCGCCCATGCCAAGGATGCGACCGGCGATCCGCTCAGGCTCGAACGTTTCAAGCGCGTCCATTTTTTCGCCAAGGCCGACGTATTTGATCGGCTTGCCGGTAACGGCGCGCATCGATAGGGCAGCGCCGCCGCGTCCGTCGCCATCCATCCGGGTCAGAACGACGCCAGAAATGCCGACCTTGTCGTCGAATTCCTGCGCAACTTCGACGGCGACCTGACCGGTCAGGCCATCGACCACCAGAAGCGTTTCGCGCGGGGTGACGACCTTCGAGACCTGCTCGACCTCGTCCATCAGGACTTCGTCGATATGCAAACGACCGGCGGTGTCGAGCATATAGACGTCATAGCCGCCCATCGTCGCCTGCTGCTTGGCGCGTTTGGCGATGTCGACGGGTTTCTGGCCGGGCACGATCGGCAATGTGTCGACACCAACCTGCGTGCCGAGAATGGCCAATTGGTCCATAGCGGCGGGTCGATACACGTCAAGCGACGCCATCAGCACGCGCTTGCCGTCTTTTTCTTTCAAACGCTTGGCCAGCTTGGCGGTCGTCGTCGTTTTACCACCACCTTGCAGACCGACCATCAGGATCGGGGCAGGGGGGCTGTCGATTTTCAAAGCGCCCGGTTCACCTTCGCCGGTCAGAACCTCGACCAGCGCATCGTGCACGATTTTCACGACCTGCTGGCCGGGGGTCACGGACTTGGTGACGGCTTGGCCGGTGGCCTGTTCTTGCACTTTCTTGACGAAGTCGCGCGCGACGGGCAGCGAAACGTCGGCCTCAAGCAAGGCCACACGGACCTCACGAAGCGCAGTTTTCACGTCATCCTCGGACAGCGCACCCTGTTTCGTCAGGCGGTCAAAGACACCGGATAGGCGGTCTGACAGGCTCTCGAACATATCTCGGCTCCTTTGCCGTTTCATTTGCCCCTTAGATAAGGGGCGGGCTGCGCAAATCCAAATCTCAAACCAGTGACGCCCCTGTGGGCGCAACGCGCTGACAGGGGGCGATCCCGGCATAAGCCATGGGACCGGAAGCATAACGACTCCCGGAGTTGGGGCGGAAATAGACCGCTTGGCCCAAGCTGTCAAGGAAAGCAGCGCAACTGGCGGCGGCCCGGCGCCAATTGACCTGTATCATGGTTGGGCGCGGCGGTGTGCCGTATCCAGAAAGGGAATGAACAACTCAAACACAGGAGCACCGAGATGTATAAGAATGTCCTCGTGCCGATCGCTCTGGATCATGAGCGCGATACCAAAGAAGCTCTCAGCATTGCGAAAGCCATCGCCGAAAAAGGTGCCAAGATCACGGCCCTTCATGTGATGGAAGAAGTACCCGCCTATGTCGCTCAATACCTGCCCGAAGGTCAGTTGGAAGATAACGTGCAGGAACTGGCAGCACGTATGAAGGAAGAACTGGCGGGAGAGCACGATATCGACATCAAGGTGGTGTCCGGTCATGCCGGCCACGCGATTGTCGATTATGCCAAACATAACGGGGTCGATTGCATTGTCGTGGCCTCGCACCGGCCGGGTCTGACGGATTTCTTCCTTGGGTCGACCGCCGCCCGCGTTGTGCGCCACGCACCGTGCGCCGTGCATGTGTCGCGGTAATTCGCCGATAACAAAAACGTTGCCAAAGCGGGTCCTTGTGGCCCGCTTTTTCGTCCCTACATCCTTGGCAGGAAACACGGAGGAACCAGCACATGAAATGCCCGATTGACGGAACTGAACTGAAGATGTCCGAGCGTCAGGGGGTCGAGATCGACTATTGCCCTGAATGCCGGGGTGTTTGGTTGGATCGTGGCGAGCTGGATAAGATCATCGAAAAAGCGACCCCGGCGGTCGTGCTGCCTGACCCTGATCCGGTGGCCCCACCCCCGCCGCCCATGCCCGACCCGGTTGTGGCCCGCGAGCCGCGCCCGAAGCGCTATGACAAACGCGCGGATGAGGGCTATCGCAAGCGATCAGACCGCGACCGATATCGCGACGATTATGACGATGACGATGACGATGACGACGATTATCGACATGGGCGGCGCTATGAGAAGCGCAAGCGCAAGTCGATCCTGTCCGAGATTTTTGACTTCGATTGAGACCGGGTGGGGGTGAGCCATTTCCGCCCACCCCCAAATCTCGTATTCATCTGTCGCGCGAAAGGCATTAGGCTTTCCTTACCAACAGGAGGAAGCCATGCCCAAGATCAGCAAAGCCCCCGATTATCAAACCGTTATCACCACGTTCGAGATGACGCCCGGCACCTGCCAGGATCTTCTGGACGCGCTGACGGATGCCTATCATCAATTCATATCCAAGCAGCCGGGTTTTGTGGCGGCTGGGTTGCACGTCAATGACGCCCAAACACGGATCGCCAATTATTCCCAGTGGAAACGGCGAGAAGATTTTCAGGCCATGCTGCGCACGGACGAGATGCGCGAACGCAACCGCGTCATCGCAACCCTGTGCAAAAGCTTCGAACCGGTCATGTATGACGTGTTCGAAACCTTCGACTGACCTGCGTGGAAAGGGACCCCAAATGAAAAGATCTATTGCCATTTTGGTCGCCACCCTGCTGGCGACCCCTGTGTTGGCGGAGGGTGTGAACATCCGCCCCGACATCGCGTCGGTCACCGTCGATACTGCCGCCGGTCCGGTCGAAATTACCCGCAACCCCGATCAGGACAACCAAGTCACGGGGGAATGGGCGCGGACCTCGCGGCCGTGTCCGAATTTTTGCGTGCAACCGATGGTGCCCGCCCCCGGCGTGACGCCAATCGGCGAACTTGAAATGCTTGAGATGCTGCAGAACCCCGACGTGATGGTGATCGACAGCCGGGTGCCGCAAGATCACGCGGGCGGCACGATCCCCGGCGCGATCTCGATCCCGTATAATGAAGCCGCCGACCGGCTGGACGAAATGGGCTGCGAGGTTGACTTCGACGGGTTCGATTGCGAAGGCGCCAAGCCCGTCGCTCTGTTTTGCAACGGCAATTGGTGCGGTCAGTCCCCGACCGCAGCCCGGCGCATGATCGAAGCCGGCTTTCCCGCCGACAAGATCCACTATTATCGCGGCGGTATGCAGGCATGGCGGATGCTGGGCTTGACGGTGTCGGACCCGCAATAGGACAGCCCCTTGGTGCGGCAATCGACCTGTCGCACCAAGGTCGCACTGCTTGTCGCAATGCCGTGTGATCATTGACCTGCGCCCTTTCCGACCCCAGATAGGGTCAGAGCAAAGGAGAGAGCACATGTCCCACGAGACAGTATTCCGCCGTTTTACACGGATGGCCGCTGCCACGACAATGGCCGCTGCGATTGCCGTCACTTTGCCCGTTGCCGCCCATGCGCAAGAGCTGATCGGCTCATACGTGGCGTATATCGGCAAACCAGACCTTCATAACTCCAAAGGCGCGCGACTGACCCAACCGTGGCAGATTCTGCGTCAGGACCGGGCGAATTTCCACCGCTTCGGCATCAGCCAACCCGGCGATGAATGGGATCCGTTCTTCGGGTCGATCAAAAACCGCGAGACCATGGAACGTATGGTCCAGAACGGCTCGATTGATGCGAAAGCCGCCCGCAACCTGATCGATGGTGGCGCGGTCGTGTTCGTGCGGATTTATGGGCAGGGCAATACCGGAACGTCAGTCACGGTGACCGTCTCGAAATAGTGCGGCCCATGCGGCGGGTGGCGTATAAGGCCAGTGCCGCGCCTTCTCGCAGATAGACGCGCAACCGTTTGCGCCACGACAATTGCCCGAGCGCGGGACTTTTCACTTGCACCGACACCCCCATCTCGCGCGCGATCAGTCCGGCGCGTGGGGCGTGGTGGCGATCTGTCACCAACGTGATCTGCGCGCCCGGTGGCAATAGGGGCAGAGAAAAGCGTATGTTTTCCAATGTGTTGGATGATTGGCTTTCGCAAGAAATTGCTGATGCGGGCACGCCGGCCTGCACGCAGATCTCGTAGATCAGCTCCGCTTCGCTGACCCCGGCTTTTGGCACCCCGCCCGAGGCGACAATCTGATCAACGACCCCGCTCAGATACAGCTGCGCGGCTGTGTCGGCCCGGCGCTGTAACGCAGGCGAAGGCCCCCCGTCCGGGCGCACGGCAGCCCCCAGAACAATCGCGACACGTGTCATTCGCGATAGCTGCGGCGGCAGGCTTCGGTCGTCGCCACCGCTTTCGGTTTGAGCTTGGCGAGTTTCGCTTTCATCTGCGCCAGCTTTGCCCGCTCTTGCCCCAAATCGACGTTGACCGGGGTTTCCAGTGGGTGAAACCGGGTGCGGTTGCACGGAAAAGGCCGGCGCTTTTTGTCGTAACAGACGCGGGTTTGCGTATAGGGAATCGACTGCCGGTGCAGCGCATAGCCGCGCTCTATTGTCGCTTCGGTTGTCTTGATCTGCGCTTCAAGCGCGCGGGTGTCGGCGGTGGCTTGCGCGATGCAGCGCTGCTGCGGCGTTGCGCAGGCGGCAAGCAAAAACAGCGTCGAAGCGCCTGACAGCGCACAAAAACGGGCAATGTTCAGCATTTACATGGCTCCTTTCGGTGGGCCGGTCTTGGGTCAGAAGTCTAACTTGCAACGAACGGCAGCGAAAGCACCCATGACGTGCCTGCCTGACCAAGGCGTGCGACCGGCACGCGCTTTCAAGCAGGGCGGAGGCGCAGATCGGCTTGTGCGCGGGCGCCTGCGCGGCTATCTCTGCCCGAAAGGAGCAGTGAACATGGCAAGACAAGCAGGGGCGTCCAGCGTCGAAATGGACGAACGCGAGAAATCCAAACGTATTGGCGCGCTGGCGGGTCTATGGCCGTTCATGAGCCCGTATCGCTTGTGGATATTGGCGGCGTTCTGCGCGCTTGTGTTTACCGCCGGCATTTCGCTGATCCTGCCGATTGCCGTGCGCCGGGTCGTGGACGGGTTTGGCGAGGCGACCAACCAGTTGCTCGACAAGTATTTCCTGGCCGCCCTCGTGGTCGCCAGTTTGCTCGCCGTGGGCACGGGTCTGCGCTATTATCTGGTGACCCGTCTGGGTGAACGGATCGTGGCGGACATCCGCAAGGCCGTCTTCGCCCGTGTCGTCGGCCTGAGCCCGGCGTTCTACGAGAAGATCATGACCGGCGAGGTGCTCAGCCGGATCACAACAGATACAACGCTGATCCTGTCGGTGATTGGGTCGTCTGTGTCCGTCGCCCTGCGCAACGTGTTTATCTTCTTTGGCGGGATGATCCTGATGCTGCTGACATCGGCCAAGCTGACGGGGCTGGTGCTGCTGATCGTGCCGATCGTGATTGTGCCGATCATCCTGTTGGGCCGCCGTCTGCGTATACTTGGCCGCGAAAACCAGGAATGGATCGCCAAAAGCTCGGGCAATGCGTCCGAGGCGCTGTCATCGGTGCAAACCGTGCAAGCCTTCACCCACGAGGATCTTAGCCGCGGCGAATTCGCCGGACTGACCGAGGAAAGCTTTATCTCTGCCAAGCATCGCATCGCGACGCGCGCGATCATGACGGTGATTGTCATCTCACTGATCTTTTCGGGCGTTGTGGGCGTGTTGTGGATCGGTATGCGCGACGTGACGGGGGGCAACATCTCGATCGGGGCGCTGGTCCAGTTCGTAATCTATTCCGTGATGGTCGCGGGTGCCGTTGGCGCCCTGTCCGAAATCTGGAGCGAACTGCAGCGCGCCGCAGGTGCCACGGAACGTCTGGTCGAGCTTCTGAACGCAGAGGATGCGGTCAAGGATCCGGAAAACCCGGTGACGATCACCACCCGCCCCGAAGGCGAGATTTCGTTCGAGGATGTCACTTTCCACTACCCCGCGCGACCCAATCAGGCAGCGCTTGAGGGGATATCGCTGAAGGTCGCCCCCGGCGAAACCGTGGCATTGGTTGGCCCGTCAGGGGCTGGCAAATCGACGATCATCCAGCTTATTCAGCGCTTTTATGACCCAGAAGAGGGCGCGGTGAAGTTGGACGGCATTGATCTTCGCGATATGCGCCGCGACGATTTCCGCAAATATGTAGCTTTGGTGCCGCAAGATGCGGTCATCTTCGCCGCCTCGGCACGTGAAAACATCCGCTTTGGGCGCCCCGACGCCTCTGATGCTGAGGTTGAAGCCGCCGCCCGCGCTGCTGCCGCTCACGAGTTTCTTGAAAAGCTGCCCGAAGGGTTCAACACCTATGTGGGCGAACGCGGTGTGATGCTGTCGGGCGGTCAAAAGCAACGCATCGCCATCGCCCGCGCGATCCTGCGCGACGCGCCGATCCTTCTGTTGGACGAAGCGACATCGGCGCTGGATGCCGAAAGCGAACGCCTTGTTCAACACGCGGTGGATGAACTTGCACAAGGCCGCACCACGTTGATCGTGGCGCACCGTCTGGCCACAGTGAAGAAGGCCGACCGGATCGTTGTCTTTGACGAAGGTCGCATCGTGGCCCAGGGAACACACGACGAACTCGTGGCCGAGGACGGCCTGTATGCCCGCCTCGCGCGCCTGCAATTCACCGAAGGTATGGCCTGAAATTTTCCCACAGGTGAACGTCTGCGCGCAGACCCTTGCTTGGGTAGGCTGCGGTAAGGGCGTTGTGCCATTGCCCATGCGTCACCTCGTTTTCCACGTCACGTCACTCTTGCGGGGCAGGGCATTTGCGACCATGCTGAGGGCAAATGGCCGCCCGAACACGCGGGCGCAGGGGAGGACACCATATGTATGATTTTGGCTCGATGAAGGACCGCAACGCGGTCGAGGCCGAAATGAGCTGGGACGCACGCGACAAGCCTGTCACGCTCTATCAAATGCTGGAACGCACAGCGAAGAAGTTTCCAGATCGACCGTCGGCATCGTATCAACTGACCTCAGGTCCGACTGACGCCAAGGAAACCGTGACGTGGCGGGAAATGCTGGAACGCACCTGTCAGGCGGCAAACCTGTTTCGCTCGCTTGGCATCGGCGAAAAGGATGTGGTCGCCTTCCTGCTGCCCAATTGCAACGAGACGATCTATACCTTGATGGGCGGCGCAATCGCCGGCGTCGTCAATCCGATCAACCCGCTTCTGGACGCCGAGCAAGTGTCGGGCATCCTGCGCGAAACCGGGGCCAAGGTTCTGGTCACGCTGAAGTCTTTCCCGAAAGCTGACGTGGCCCAATTGGCGGCGAAGTCCGTCGCGATGGCCCCCGATGTGCATACAGTGCTCGAGATTGACCTGAACCGTTACCTCAGCCCGCCCAAAAGCTGGCTGGTGCCGCTTCTGCGCCCGAAAAACCCGGTGACGCACAAAGCGAAGGTTCTGGATTTCGTCGCAGAGATGTCGCGCCAGAACACCACACTCGATTTTGAAGACACGCCCGAAGATCGCATTGCCGCCTATTTCCACACCGGTGGCACGACTGGCACGCCCAAAGTGGCGCAGCACAAATATTCCGGCATGGTCTATAACGGCTGGCTTGGGTCGAGCTTGCTGTTTGACGAAAACGACGTGATCATCTGCCCGCTGCCTCTGTTCCACGTCTTTGCCGTGCACGTGATCTGGATGTCGGTTCTGATGGCGGGCAGCCATTTCGTTCACCCGACACCTGCGGGCTATCGCGGGGAAGGGGTGTTCGACAATTTCTGGAAACTTGTCGAGCGCTACAAGGTCAGTTTCATGATCACCGTCCCAACAGCCATTTCTGCGTTGATGCAGCGGCCTGTGGATGCGGATGTGTCGTCGCTCAAGACAGCCTTTTCGGGGTCGGCCCCGCTGCCGATCGAGCTTTACAACCGCTTTGTTGCCGCAACCGGCGTGACGATCGTCGAAGGCTATGGGCTGACCGAGGCCACCTGCCTCGTGTCCTGCAACCCACCAACGGGCGACAAGAAGGTCGGGTCGGTGGGCGTGCCGTTCCCTTATACGGATGTGAAAATCCTGACCTGCGATGATACGGGGACCGTCTTGAAAGAGCATGACGTGGATGAGGTGGGCGAGATCTGCCTGTCCAACCCCGGTGTGTTCGCGGGCAACACCTATACAGAAGAGGCCAAGAACAATGGTCTGTTCGCCTATGACACTTACCTGCGGACCGGTGATCTGGGTCGCCTTGATGAAGATGGCTATCTGTGGATCACGGGCCGCGCCAAGGACCTGATCATCCGCGGTGGACACAATATCGACCCTGCCGAAATCGAAGAGGTTCTGGCCGGGCACGACGCGGTCGCCTTCGTCGGGGCCATCGGCCAGCCGGACAGCTATTCAGGCGAACTGCCCTGCGCCTATGTTGAACTGGTTGGCGGTGCGTCGGTCACAACCGACGAACTTATGGCCTATGCCAAGAAGCACATCCACGAGAAAGCCGCCCTGCCCAAACATATCGAGATCTTGGACGAGCTGCCCAAGACAGCGGTCGGCAAAGTGTTCAAGCCCGACCTGCGCAAATCAGCGATCACCCGGGTCTATGACAAGGCGCTGGCTGATGCGGGGCACGCGGCGCATGTGGTTGAAGTGATCGACGACAAGAAGCGCGGACTGGTGGCGCGGTTGCGCGCTACAGGCGACGTGGACCACGATGCGGTCTCGCATTGTCTGGGTGAATTTACCCGTCCGTTTGAATGGATGGACTAGGCACCGTCCTGACTTGCTTGGCCCAAATCGCCAGAGCCCGAAACTGAAAAGGCGCGCCAGAACGGCGCGCCTTTTCCATTCGTCCAGAACGCTTGGCCGGTTTAGAACCGGTAGGTTGCGCGCAGCTGAATGGTGGTAGCGTCCACATCAATGCCGCTTCCGTTGAAGTCGCTGAAGTCGTGATACAAGACTTCTGCGCCAATATTGAAGGCGCTCGTCAGGCGATGTTCGTAGCCAGCGCCGATGAAATAGCCATCGCTATCGCCCAAAGTATCGGTCGAGGCATTGGCATAGCCGCCGGTTGCATAAAGCAGCCCGTTACCCATTTTGTAACCGCCCCGTGCTTTCACACGCAGGACGTTTTCCAATTGGGCAGCCCCGGCGATATCAACGTCAGCCCAGTCATAGTCGATCCCAACGCCGACAACCCAGTTGCCCATGTCAAAATCGTAACCCGCGACGATACCGCCAATGACGCCGTCGCCTTCAAGCCCGGCCACGGACGTGCCTACATCAGCATAGCCGATCTGTGCACCGAAATAGCCGCCGGTCCAATCAGGGGTGGCGGCTGGCGCCGCCGCATAGGCCACGGTCGGTTCTTCAGCGGGGAGCTGCATGCTGCCCGCGAAGGCGGCTGTCCCTGCCAGCAAGCTGGCGACTGTGGTGATAGAGAGTTTTTTTAACATAGGTCCGATCCTTTCTCTTTGAGATGAGCCGAATACGAGACATGTCAGCCTCTGGTTCACCATATAGGGACGACGCCCCTGTTTTTTAAGGTCGTGCGCGGATGTGCGCCTAGTGCGAAATTGATACCTCACCACCAGCGTATCAGTTCATCAAACAGGGCAACCAATCACGACACTGCGAGCCGCGCTGACAAGCAAAAGAGCGCCGATTGACGCTCTTTCACCTTGGTGTTTTGGCCTAATGCAGCGCGCATTCGCACGCTGGTCGAGCGGCTAGTGAAGCTTGCCGCTCAGGTCGATGGACACGACCTGATTGTCGATCCCGTCGATTTCCATCACGCGACCGGCAGCAGCCGCGTCCAGCCCGCAGCGTTTTGCCCAACGCGGCCAGCTGGCCGGGATCAGACCCAACACGCGTGTCGCGCCAAGATCACGGGCGGATTTGGTCATCTCGGCGATCAGATAGCCATGCACCAGCCGGCGCACCCGCTGGGGTGTGTCATGGGCGACAAACACACGGCTGCTTTCCCAGATGTTTTCGGCCACCGGCGCCTCTTCATACAGAAGGTCGGATGGGATCGAGTCCAAAAGCCCCAACTGCGCGTCGCGGATCATGTAGGTGTAGATCCCACAGCGCGCTGTCGTTGGTGTCAGCCGGATACCGGCCAATATGTGACCGAATTCGTGCACCGCGACCCAGCGGCTGGCGGGCGTGTCGTATTGGTCGAACTCCATGCCCAGCGCTTCGGGCAAATCCCAGCGGTTCTGAACTATGAAACTTTGCCGTCTAGCGCGAAGTAGATTAGCAAATAACTCGCCATGGTTGTGTAGATTGGCGAAAGAAAGTGTGGTCGTCTGCATGACATCCTCCAGTTTGGTTGAAAAAAAGGGATGTTCGCTCAGGCGACAGCCGGTGCTATATCAGGCGATAGTCTTTGGCGCGTTGAATGGCCTCGGCCGAGGTGCGGGCGAACAACTTCTTTCGGGCCGAAGACAGCCGCGCCTTCAACGCGCTTTCCGAAATCCCGAGCACAGCCGCCCCGTTCGCGTAGCGTTCGCCCGAAGCCAGCACTTGCAGCGCTTCGATCTCGGCGTTCGTCAACGTATCGGGTGGCTGAGAGACATGATGCAGGCGAAGCACGATGCCGCTGATTGCGGCGATCTCTTCGTCCGTAAATTCGCGGTCCGACCGGGCGATCCCGGCCACGGTGCGCGACGAGATTTCACCACACGAGATACAGACCCCGAAGTTCAATCCGTGTCGGCCGGCCTCTGCCATAATGTGGAAGGGGTCAGGTAGGTCGATGGCGCTCCAGCGTGTGGCGCCGGTGCGTGAAATTCCCCAGGCGATCATTGGGTCACGCAGCGCATAGGCGTTGCGCGTATAATAGTCGGTCCAGCTTGCAGGATAGGTCTGGAAGGTCAGAAGCGGCGCGGCAAAACGGATGTGCAGCCCGACGAAGTATCCCGCCGGGGCCAACGTGTCCAAGTCTTCAAGCAGCGCGTCGATCGCGTGATTCCGGCTCATGGCTGAATTTTGATGACCCTAATGGTAAACTCAACCCTAAATTGCGCGAAAAAGGTTTGGGTGCAACCTTATGTCGCTTAACCTTGGGGAAATTTCCGCGCGAAAAGTCGCGATGCGACGAAAATCAGCGTTCCTGACGTCCACATGACGGATAACCCGTGGTGCCGGAAAGTCAAAACCGGAACTGGCGTCGATCCAGAAGATTGGGCGAAAAACGTGCGGGGAAACTGAAATACTGGTGCTGCTGGGGAGGATTGAACTCCCGACCTCACCCTTACCAAGGGTGCGCTCTACCACTGAGCTACAGCAGCGACCTGTTGTGGGCGGCTGAGTAGCCCTAATCCGCTTTGGACGCAAGCGCATTCTGGACCCTTTTTTTAACCTGCGTTACAGAGGGTGTCATGGAGCGTAAAAAGTCACCCCAGAAACCCTCGAATAAAGGGACCGGTCGAGATGAGCGGTTGAAGGCGGCGCTGAAGGCCAATATGGCCAGACGTAAGTCTCAGGCGCGCGCACGCGCTAATGGTGGGGCGCCTCGGGCGCGCGATAGTCAGGAAGAATAGGTGAGCAGATGGATTCGATAGTTGTGACCGGCGGTGGTGAGCTGCATGGGGAAATACCGATCGCCGGGGCGAAGAACGCGTGTCTGACGCTGATGCCCGCGACGATCTTGTCCGAAGAGCCGCTGACGCTGACCAATGCGCCGCGCCTGTCGGATATCAAGACGATGACAGAGCTGCTAAGCTCGTTGGGCGCGGAAGCGACATCAATGCAGGACGGTCAGGTCTTGGCGATGTCTTCGCACGACATCAACAACCACGTCGCGGATTACGAGATCGTGCGCAAGATGCGCGCGTCGAACTTGGTGCTTGGCCCGATGTTGGCGCGCCTTGGGCACGCGGTCGTGTCGTTGCCCGGTGGCTGTGCCATCGGCGCCCGCCCGATGGATTTGCACATCCACGGGCTGGAAAAGCTGGGCGCCCAGATCGAGCTGAAAGACGGCTACCTGCACGCCAAGGCCCCGCGTGGGCTGAAAGGGGCCGAGATTGAGCTGGCCTTTGCCTCCGTTGGCGCGACCGAAAACATCCTCATGGCGTCGACCCTCGCGAAGGGAACAACCGTCATCCGCAACGCCGCGCGCGAACCCGAGATCGTCGATCTGGCCGATTGTCTGCGCAAGATGGGGGCCCAGATCGAAGGCGATGGCACCTCTGAGATCGTCATTCAGGGTGTCGATCGTTTGCATGGGGCGACCCACCCGGTGGTCACCGACCGGATCGAACTTGGCACCTATATGCTGGCCCCGGCAATTGCAGGCGGCGAGGTGGAATGCCTTGGCGGCCGGCTTGAACTGGTCCAAGCCTTTGCCGAAAAGCTGGATGCTTGTGGCATTCAGGTGGAAGAAACCGATCGTGGCCTGAAAGTGTCGCGCAAGAACGGTCGCGTGCGCGCCGTTGATGTGACGACGGAACCGTTTCCCGGCTTCCCGACCGACTTGCAGGCCCAGATGATGGCGATGCTCTGCACGGCAGACGGCACCAGCGTGCTGGAAGAGAAGATTTTTGAAAACCGCTATATGCACGCGCCGGAACTGATCCGGATGGGCGCAGATATCGAGGTTCACGGTGGCACGGCCACAGTGCATGGCGTGAATCGGCTGAAAGGGGCGCCAGTGATGGCCACCGATCTGCGCGCGTCGGTCTCGTTGATCCTTGCGGGCATGGCTGCCGAAGGTGAAACCGTGGTCAGCCGCGTCTATCACCTTGATCGTGGCTACGAAAAAGTTGTGCGCAAGCTGTCCTCGATCGGCGCCAAGATCGAACGGATCAAGGCATGAACACCTCTTCGGACGATGCCAAGTTTGAAGATGCAGGCGAAGCCGCCCTTCGGCTAAAGGCGCTGGACGTGGACGATCTGACAGTGATGAGCGCCTTGGTGCAGGATGCGGTGTTTCCAGCGTCCGAAATCACTTGGGATGCTTCGCGCCGGCGTTTTGCGGCTTTGCTGAATCGGTTCCGATGGGAAGACAAGGACAACGCGATATTGCGTGGTCGGCCCGTCGAACGCGTGCAATCGGTGCTGTCCGTCTCGGATGTTCTAAAAGTGCAAAGCCAAGGTGTCCCGAAGGGGGACAGCGATACGATATTGTCGCTTTTGTCCTTGTCCTTCATCCCCGGAGAAGACGGCATGGGGCGCCTTGAGCTTGTATTGGCCGGTGATGGCGCGATCGCGCTTGAGGTCGAGACGCTCGATGTCACGCTTCAGGATGTGACCCGCCCCTATATCGCCCCATCACATAAATCACCCTCGCATCCGGAATAGCTCATGCCTCAGTTTCTGAACTCGTCTGATGCCGATTTCGAGGCGCGCTTCACCGCGCTTCTGTCCATGAAACGTGAAGACAGCCCCGAGGTGGATGACATCGTTGCCGGCATCATCGCAGACGTGCGCGCACGTGGTGATGCGGCGGTGATCGAGCTGACGTCGAAATTCGATCGGCTGGAGCTGACGCCTGAAACTTTGCGGTATTCACCCGAAGAAATCGAAGCCGAATGCGCCAAAGTGTCGGACGCCGACCGTGCGGCGCTGGAGCTGGCCGCAGATCGCATCCGCGCCTACCACGCCCGCCAAATGCCGCAAGATCAACGCTGGACGGATGATGCGGGGGCCGAGCTTGGCTGGCGCTGGTCGCCAGTGTCAGCGGCAGGGCTATATGTGCCCGGTGGGCTGGCCAGCTATCCCTCCTCGGTCCTGATGAACGCCATCCCGGCCAAGGTGGCGGGAGTCGAACGCCTTGCGATCACTGTGCCGACGCCTGATGGGGTTGCCAACCCACTGGTGCTTCTGGCCGCGCGGATTGCTGGTGTGGATGAGGTTTATCGCATTGGTGGCGCGCAGGCTATCGCCGCGCTGGCTTATGGCACCGACACCATCGCGCCGGTCGACAAGATCACCGGGCCGGGCAACGCCTTTGTCGCTGCCGCCAAGCGCCGGGTGTTCGGTAAAGTGGGCATCGACATGATCGCGGGCCCGTCGGAAATTCTGGTGATTGCCGACAGTGACAACGACCCCGATTGGCTGGCGCTGGACCTGATGAGCCAGGCCGAACATGACGAAAGCGCGCAGTCTTTGCTGATCACCACAGACGAAGCCTTCGGGCGCAGGGTGGCCGCCGCAGTGGACGCACGGCTTGAAACGCTGGAACGGCGCGAGATCGCGGGTGCTAGTTGGCGCGATTTTGGGGCCGTGATCACGGTTGCCGATCTGGACGAGGCCGCCGCCCTGTCCAACCGCATTGCGCCGGAGCATCTTGAGCTTTGTGTGGCCGACGCTGATGCGCTGTCTGACAAATGTGTCCATGCAGGCGCAATTTTTCTTGGCCAATGGACACCCGAAGCCATTGGCGATTATGTCGGCGGCCCCAACCACGTCTTACCCACCGCACGGTCTGCGCGATTCAGCTCTGGCCTGTCGGTGATGGATTTCCTGAAACGCACCACGCTGTCCCGGATGACCCCTGCCGCCCTGTCCACCATCGGCGCCGCTGCCGAAACGCTTGCTATTTCCGAAAGTCTTGAAGCCCACGGCCTGTCCGTTCGTGTGCGGCTTGACGCCTTGAACGATTGACCCGCAGAGTGCCCCAATGACCACAAACCGCATTACCGACATCCAGATCGACGACACCGGTCTTGCCGCGCCGACCCCCGCGATCGAGCAAGAGCGCAAGGTTGCCATTTTCGACCTGCTGGAAGACAACAGCTTTCAACTGGCGCCCCGCGATGGTCTGACCCCGCCCGATGGGCCGTATCATCTGGCGCTTGCGATCCGCGAAAAGCGGCTTGTCGTGGATGCCAAGACGGAAACGGGCGACCCAGCGGCGGAATTCCACCTGTCGCTTGGACCCTTCCGTCAGGTCGTGAAGGACTATTTTGCGATCTGCGAAAGCTATTTCGAAGCGGTCAAAAAACTGCCGCCCAGCCAGATCGAAGCCATCGATATGGGGCGGCGCGGTATCCACAATGAAGGCGCGCGAATATTGCAGGAACGGCTTGAGGGCAAAGCCAATATCGACATCGACACGGCGCGTCGCCTGTTCACCCTGATCTGTGTCCTTCACTGGGGGTAAGATGGGTTCGGATCTTCCCCAATCTGTGCTGTTTTGCTGCGACCACAACGCCGTGCGTTCGCCAATGGCCGAGGGGATGATGAAAGCCTTTTACGGGCACGAGATCTATGTCCAGTCCGCTGGCGTCCACAGCGAGCTTGAGATCGACGGTTTTTCCATCACGGTCTGCGCCGAAATGGGTGTGCAATTGTCCGCCCACAGGGTGCGAAGCTTCGACCAGATGGAACAATGGGGCGATGATCTGTCCAGTTTCGATCTTGTGATCGCCCTGTCTCCGGCCAGTCAACGCCGCGCCTTGGAGTTGACGCGGGTCTTCCATCTGGAGGTCGAATACTGGCCGATCCTCGACCCCACGGGCCTTGGCACTCGCCGCGAAGAAAAGCTTGCCGCTTATCGTCAGACGCGCGACCAGATCCGCGACCAGATCCTTGCCCGTTTTGGCCCACCGCGCATTGAACGCGGTGAAACCGACAGCTAATGCAGACCCGGGCCGGATTTCCCTTGAAAAACTGAAAGTTTGGCCCCATTTAGGGGGCGCTCACGGTTGGTGAGTGAAAACACAGGAGTGAACATGGCCAAGGAAGAACTGCTCGAATTCCCCGGTGTCGTGAAGGAACTCCTGCCGAATGCGACATTCCTGGTCGAGCTGGAAAACGGCCATACGATCATCGCGCATACGGCAGGCAAGATGCGAAAGAACCGCATCCGTGTTCTGGCTGGCGACAAGGTTCAGGTCGAAATGACCCCCTATGATCTGACCAAGGGTCGGATCAACTACCGCTTCAAATAAGCGGGCACGCGCATGACGCGCCCCAAGCTGATTCTGGGTTCAGGCAGCCCAAGACGGGCCGAGTTGCTGGCGCAGCTCGGCCTTGTTGCAGACGGCGTGCGGCTACCGGATGTGGACGAAACACCGCTGAAGGGTGAGTTGCCGTTGGCCTACTGCCGCCGGATCGCCGCTGCGAAGGCGGCCGCTATGGATGTGGCGGCGGACGAGGTTGTGTTGTGCGCCGACACAACGGTCGCGCTGGGCCGTCGGATCATGGGCAAGCCCGAAGACGCAGGGCAGGCGGCAGAGTTTCTGCTGGCGCTGTCAGGTCGTCGCCATCGCGTGATCACCTCGGTCGTGGTGCGCACTGCGCAACAGACATGGGCGCGCGATGTTGTGACCACCGTCAAATTCAAGCGCCTGTCTGATACAGAACTGAACGCCTATCTCGCCTCGAACGACTGGCGCGGCAAGGCTGGTGGCTATGCCATACAGGGACCAGCCGGTGCGTTCGTCACCTGGCTGCAGGGCAGCTATACGGCCGTTGTCGGGCTGCCAGTTGCCGAAACAGCCTCACTTTTGATGGCCGCCGGATACCCGCTATATGGAGACAGATCATGAAGGGCAGCGTGATTGCGCTTGACCATTACAAGGGGCGCATGGCGGCCGCGCTTGTCGTCGATGGCCAACTGGAGGATCTTCTGATCGAACCGCCTGCAGGGTTGGTGCTTCCGGGGGCCACCTATCGCGCCATCTGCGATCGCCCGCTGAAAGGGCAGGGCGGCATGATGTTGCGCTTGCCAGACGGCGAAACAGGGTTTTTGCGGCAAGGCAAGGGGCTGAAGCCGGGTCAACCTATTCTGGTGCAGGTGACGGGGTTTGCCGAAGACGGGAAAGCCGTTCCTGTGACCCAGAAACTGTTGTTCAAAAGCCGGTTTGCAATTGTGACGCCTGACGCGCCCGGCCTCAATGTCAGCCGCTCAATCCGGGATGATGACGAACGCGTGCGCCTGCTGGAAATCGCACATGAGGTGATGGAGGGCGCGGATGAAGGCTTGATCTTGCGGTCCGTCGCGACGACCGGCACAGACGACGAGATTGCAGATGACATCGCGCAGATGCTCGACTTGGCGCGTGTCGTGCGTGGCGATGGCGACGGTCAGAACCCGGAACTATTGCTCGACGGTGCGGATGCACATCTTCACGCCTGGCGGGAATGGCCGAAACCAGACCAGTTGGACAGTGCTGAGGGCTCGTTTGACCGCCACGGCATCGTCGACATGATCCAAGAGGCCCGTCGCGCGCGTGTCGCGCTGTCTGGTGGCGCCAGTGCCTTTGTCGAGCCGACCCGCGCTTTGGTTGCCGTCGATGTGAACACCGGCGGCGATACAAGCCCGGCCGCAGGGCTCAAGGCCAACATCGCCGCGGCCCGCGCGCTGCCGCGTGCCCTCAGGTGCCGCGGGTTGGGTGGCCAGATTGTCGTTGATTTTGCCCCAAGCCCGAAAAAGGATCGCCGCCAAATCGAGCAGGTTCTGCGCACCGCGTTCCGGGCCGATGGGATCGAAACGTCACTTGTCGGGTGGACGACGCTTGGGCATTTCGAGTTGCAGCGCAAACGCGAACGTATGAGCCTGCGCGCCTGTCTGGAGGGTCTTGAATGAGCTGCCCGATTTGTAAGAAACCGACCGTCGCAACCTACCGACCCTTCTGTTCCCGGCGCTGTGCGGATGTGGATCTTGGGCGTTGGTTCAATGGCTCTTATGCAGTTCCGTCCGAAGCACCCGAGGACCTCGAGGACGCTGCAGACGCGCTTGCCAAAGAGCCGCGCGAAGAAACTGATCGCTCGCACTGAGAAACCTGCATTTTACCTCTGGACACCATCTACCCCCCCGTCTACAAACCCGCCACCCGAACGAAGAAACGTTCACCCGTGCCCGGGTAGCTCAGGGGTAGAGCAGTGGATTGAAAATCCTCGTGTCGGTGGTTCGATTCCGCCCCCGGGCACCACTACGTCTTCCAGGTTGAATGATATCAACGGCTTAGATTGGATTTTTGTCCCACCGCCATGTGCGGGTGGAAAAAGTGGGACAATTTTGTTCCTGCTTCGATCCAAATTGCGTCCTTGGCGTTCCCTGGACGAGCCGGGAAGATAACCGCCGATCTGCGGCTTGCAGGTAAAGATTGGCGAATGAAGACAAATCATCTATCTCTGAAGATCGTTTAGAAACAAGGCGGTTTGGGCACAGTGGGTATGGAAATGGAGACAAAAAAGTCACGAGTTTTCGTCTTTGGTGGCGTGCGAGGAATCGGCAATTGGTTCGCAAGAAAGGTCCTTTCGAAGCACTTAGATCGATACGAAGTTCATATCTGTGACGTTGCTCCGCCGAAGACAATGGAACCGAGGAGCGACTTTTATTGGCGGACGATAGAATACAAGGATGGTTTCATTGACGATTTCCCAGAGGACATCTCTGATGACGACGTCGTTATCCTCTCCGTGCCGGTGTCTAAACTCGATGGATTGTTGAGTTGCCTGCGTCGGCACATCCGAGGGCGAGCGCAGATCGTAAACTTTTGTTCCGTTCAAAACGAAACAAATAGCCTAATAAAACGGGAACTGCCTGAGGATTGCGTGATCTATGGATTGCATCTGCTTTTTGGGCCAGGTGTATCTCACCCAGCAGGAAACAACGCGGTGGTCACGGACCTCCCGTCACACCTACGAAACGAGCATGTCTCTGAGTTCCTGGAGTATGCATCTTCCAGCGGTTTGAACCTCGAATACTCATCTTCGGAAAAGCATGACGAGATGATGCAGGTTCTTCAGGTAGGAGTGCATTTTACGTTTTTTGGGTTCGCGAAGTACCTCGCGGATCAAGAAATCGATTTTTCAGACCTACTTAAGTATCGAACGCTCCCTGCTGGCTTCTTCTTATCCTTCATGGCACGTGCCTTGTCTCAACCGAAACTGACCTATGCGAATATTCAACTCCAAGAGGGTGCCGAAGAATCCCGAAATCAAATTGTAGCCGGGTTAACTTCGCTCAACGCGGATATAAAATCCGAGGCGACGCCTGCTAGCTTAGAGAGTGCATTGCGTAGTATTTCAGAGGTCTTTAAGCAAGAGGACCTACAGGAGGGGGTTGCGGCGACACACGCCGCTGTTCAAGCTTACGAATGGGCATCCCGCCAAATCCATGATGCCGTTGACAAAAGTCGTTTGATTGGGATTACCCTACCAGTCAAGGACAGAGATGAGGTCGAAGTCCGCATTGGTTTTATTCAGTCAGAAGAGCGTGGAACTATAGTTTTCGACGACAGGCTTCGTCGTGTCGATGATTCAGTTGAGGGCTATAGCTATGCTTTGCTTCGCAACGATGCGAGCATAGCCTTCTTCAAAAAGCATCACGGCCTCGCGTTTTCCAAAAAAACCTACCCACTATCAAAGAAGCGTTTTCGCTTCCTTGCAGAAAATTACCTAACCCAGTGGATTCACGACAATGTAGTACGCGCGAGGATGTCGTTTCCGGTGCAGTTTGTTAGATTTGACGCAGAACTTGTGGAGCGGGTTGAGCAACTCATTCCGCTCTCGGTACCCTACGTTGAGTCGTTAAAATTCGACAACCTTTTCATAAAGCCGAACCGTGAAGTCACCGCCGTATGTTTCGTCACTTTCGAAGCCTCAGTTTCCACAGAACAGGCCAAGGAAGACATAATGAAGCGCATCGATGGGCTGGTGAGGATAACATAGGCCCTTCATCTTTATTCGCTCCGGGACAGATGTTTCATTCCCGATCCGGCCAACACTTTCTGGCGCGCTGCCTTCGTGTAGCGTGAAGCCTCTTTCATCGTGGACCAGCCGAAAATCGCCATGAGCTGGCGTTCGGTGGCGCCGTTCTCAGCAGCAAGCGCTGCACCGGCCTTGCGAAGGCCATGGGCCGAGCAGTTCGGCAGGCCTGCCTCATCGCAGCGCTTTCGGAACCAGTTGCCGAAGCCGTTTGACGTAAATGGCTTGCCAAAAGCGGTCGTCAGGAAAGCAAGATTCCCGGTCGAAGTCTGATCAATGATAGATTGCAGCTCGGGCAGAACAGGGATCGAAAGCGTAACAGGCTTGCGCGCACGGTTCTTGGCTTGCGTGAAACTCAGCCAGCCATCTTTAACATGCTGCGGGCCAAGCCGAACGATGTCCGAACGGCGCTGCCCTGTATAAAGAAGCAGCGCAAGCGCTAGCCGCGCCTTGCTACCGACAGGATGCTGGTCTTCGAATTTGGTAAGCTCATCCATGCTCCAGCTGTGAAAGCCTTCTGAGTGAGATTTCAGATACGGCACATCCTTGGCTGGATTGCGTGTGACGAGATCATACTCGATGGCGAAGTTGAAGAGTTGCCGCAGCGCCTTCACCATCGCATTCGCCGCTTCAGGACGATCCGCATTCTGATCCCGGCGCGCCCGTACATGGCGCGGCTCCATCATCGCATAGGGCTTTTCTCCATCCTTTTCGCAAATGCGATCCAGCAGGCTCTTTCGCACATAGCGCGTGCGCTCACCGAGCTCTCGATAAGGCGCGGAGCCGAAATATTGCACGCAGAGCCAGCGCAGCGATCCGTTCTCCATCGCATCTCGACCCGCCGCCTTGGGAGGCGTAGTGCTCTGCTTGTTGTTGATGGCGGCATAATACTCATCAAGAAAGGCCGGAGTACCGGGTGTTTCTTTGAGCCGGATTTTTTTGTGACCGAGCCTGCGCACATAAATGCGGACATTGCCGTGCCTGTCCGTATCCTCGCTCAAGTACTTGAGCCGTACTTCGCCGAGTCCGTCACGCAACCTGATTTTGGCCATAACTATTCCCCTTCATCCCAGGGGTTCGCAGTTTGGGATTCCATATCAGGCAACGCATCGAAGGCTTCGTCAAGAGTCATGCGGTCCCAGAGCACGCGGCTATTAATGCGTTTGGGCGCGGGCATGCGCCCATCTTTGACCAAAATATCAAAGAAAGACGGAGACACGCCGACATAGTACGCCGCCTCGCGGCGGCTTAAGCCGCGCGGCATGAAAGGGAGCGTATGATGCTTTGCAGGCTGCATGACGAAGAAATGTTATGAGACCCACCTTCATTGAAGCTCACGAGCTGGTCACGGACAGAAAATGGCAGGCAGAAAAAACCCCATGACCAATTGATGATCATGGGGCAGCGGTTAGAGGCGCGGACCCGCGCTCATTTTGCGCGCAATCTCGCGGCTGATCGTATCAAGGCTGGTAAGAGCCTGTCTCCGTTCAACGGAACCGGCATCGGTGCGCACGAGATCGTGCTGGACGCTCGCAAACAGTGCGCGAAGTTCGCTGATGCTGCGACGCTGCAAGGCGGCCTGTGTGAAGACATGTTTCATGATCCTCTCCTTTGTTCTGGAGGCCGTGCCCATCACGGCCTTTCTTGCCCGCCCCACACATCATCAGCAGGGAAAGGACCGCTGATGGGCGGCAGACCGAACAGGACAAAAAGGGGAGAAGACAGGAACAAAAAGAACGCAGGCCATATGTATGCGGTGCAGTTGAGAATAAGGGCTGATTTGCTTGCGGTTTAGTACACCTAAATCGCCGAAAACCCGCTTCCAGTAACGGATGTAGAGAATTGCAGAATTTGACGAGCGCAACCGAGAATTGATAAAATGAAATTATAGGGTGCTGTTATGTACAGCACATTTGTTAACCAAATTGAAAGACCGCTATGGGTACCCGCAACGGCTCATTCGAGCCGACAGGGCTGACTGTGACCTACAACAAACTCGGTAGCATTACCGTTGACGAGTTAAAGCACGCACTCATCGAAGACCTCAATATCCTCAAAGACCTCTACAATATTCAGTATGTCAGACCGGCACGGTTAAAAATCTATCCGGTGGATGAATATGGCCGCGAAGTGAAGCTGCGAAGGCCGGGCGGAGGGCGCATTCATCTTATGGATACGTATCATCTGCGCCCGATCTGCAAGGACTACGATCTGTAGAGCCAGAGCAAAGCGGATCATAGCGGACCGGAAAGGAGTGACCCGGTCATGACCATACCAACTTACATTGGGCTCAATCAGGCGCGCCAAGTGCTCGCTGAGATGGGTGTTGACTTAAATGATCGCCAGATCAAACGCGCTGCCGAGAAGGATGCAAGCGGAAAGCGCAAGCTGCCGTTCTTCATCGATCCCATCGAGGGCAAGCTGAAGATCGAAAAGGGCTCTCTTGTGCGTATCTACCGCCAAGCGCAGATAGATGCTGAAAACAGCTGCAAGTTCTGATAGCTTGTCAGATCGCATTGAAATTGATGGAGAAACTATATTTTAGAGAGTGATTGAGCAGTGTCAGATATAAGAAAAAGAATAGGTGCAAAAGGCATCACATACCAGGTCCGTTACCCGAGCAGCGCGACCAAAGCAGGCTATGCCTACAAGACCTTCAGCAGCTTGAAAGAAGCGCGCGCGTTTCTTGAAAGCGGGCGAACGAGTGAGCCCAATGCCCTGTCTCGGCATAGCGAAGTCCGAACCGTGCCCCAGGCAATCGAAATGTGGCTTGATATATGCGAGAAGGAGGGGCGCGACGAACGAGACCCCGTCTCACCTTCGACGCTGGAGAACTATCGGTGGCGCGCGCGAACCATGAAATCCTTTGGGTGGGGCTGTGCTCTGCATGAGCTCAAGGAGCCTGACATCATCGCCTTTCGGTCATGGCTCAAGCGCACTTGCAGCACGGATCAGGGCCAGAAAGTTCTTTCATCGTTTCACTCTGTGCTGATCGAGATGCGCAGGCGGGGCATAATACATGATGACCCTGGCCAGCATGTGACTATCCGAAAAAACTCCCGGCACAAGGAACCAGTAAGAATTCCTTCAATCAACGAGATGCAGGAAATCCTGCGAGCGGCTGACCGGTTGGCTAACTCAAAAAACAACGAAGTTGCCGCCGCTTGGGAACGATACCGGCCAATGATCTATCTTGCCGCCGATAGCGGAATGCGGCCCCAAGAGTATCTTGTGCTGCCAGTCTCTGCGATAGATGAGCGTGGGGTTCACATTGTTCAGGCGCTAGACCGCAGCAATTGTATTGGTCCGCCGAAAACAAGAGCAGGACGGCGCTATATACCGGTCAGCGACACGTCACTCGATATGGTCCGTCATCATATCTCAAGGCATGGAAATGACTCGGAATTTGTGTTCCCAACGCGCCGCGATTGCGGTTTTCAACGCTACAATGTGTATGTACGGCGCGGATTCCATAGGTTGATGGATGAGGCTGGCATGGCGCTGGAAGAGAAAACGGGGAATTCGACGAAGATTGCTCGTCGTTATACGCCTTATTCATTGCGGCACTTTTTTGCGTCCATGCTCATCGAACAAAATAAGAGCTTGAAATACATTCAAACTGTAATGGGGCATGAAACCATTAAAATGACATTTGATGTGTACGGACACATCATCAGACGAAAAGAAACTGATGAGTTAGAAGGGGATGGTGGTATACTCGGTTACTTGGATGATGGGCGTTGTGACAAGTCTGTGGCAAAAGAACTCTAAGACCCTCAGAAATCTGCGACTTTTATTGCTTTGGGAGCAGAGGGCCGGGGGTTCGAATCCCTCCACTCCGACCACTTTATTTTCAATGGCTTAGGCGATAGTTACGACAAGAAACGGCCCTTCGGGGTCGTTATTGCCACAAATACCCAGCCCGCTGTAATCCGCAGAAATCCGCCATTCTCTGAATCGCTCTGAATTTCCTTGTGGCGAGTTTGTGGCAAATCCACTTCCGCAGCCACAATCCATTGTGTGCCAATCGACTAAACCCACTACACAAGCGTGTATCCATTGGCTACACTTTGCGCATGAAGGACGCAGGTCTGCGCATAAGAATCGACCGGGAGCTACGCGAGCAGTTTCTCAACGCCTGCCGGGAGGATGACAAGCCCGCAGCGCAGGTTCTCCGCGAGTTCATGCGAAGCTATGTGGCGGCACGGGCGGAGACCAGCTCTGATCAGAATGCGCCCGCAGCCAAACAACAAGAGGCAGGCCCCAAGTGAACGCTGTTGAGATTGAAGAAGCCATTTCCGCGCTTGCTGAGCAGCCGTTCGACATGGATGAGTTTCCGTATGCTTTCTTAGAGGCTTTTGGCCGCAAAGCCACCGAGATCAAGCGCTTGCGCAGTGGCCAAACGAACAAGTCTGATGTTGGAGGCCTGCTTCAGCGCAACCACCTGCACATCAAGGTCTGTCCCGAGGGCGAGGTCAAAGCCACACTTGATGCTTTGCGTGAGAGCCCCGCAACGACCAAGTTCAAAGCAAAGTTCATTCTGGCAACCGATGGTCAGATGCTGGAAGCGGAAGATCTGTCTACCGACGTGCCCCCAATCGCCTGTGAGTATGGCGAATTTCCCGATCATTTCGGCTTCTTTTTGCCGCTCGCGGGTATCAGCACCGTCAAGCAAATCCGTGAGAGCTCATTCGACATCAAGGCGACAGGTCGCCTGAATCGCCTCTACGTCGAGCTTCTGAAGGACAACCCCGAATGGGGCACGGCCGAACGCCGCCACGACATGAACCACTTCATGGCGCGCCTGATCTTCTGCTTCTTCGCCGAAGACACCGACATATTCGCGAGCGGAGATCAGTTCACCAATACAATCGATCAGATGAGCGAGCGGGACTCATCGAACTCCCACGAGGTAATTAGCGAACTGTTCCGCGCCATGAACACCAAGACAGAGGATCGCGCTAGTGCTGGAATTGCCCGTTGGGCGAACATCTTTCCCTATGTGAACGGCGGGCTCTTCTCGGGTACTACAGACGTGCCTCGCTTCAGCAAGATCGCACGGTCTTACCTGATCCACATCGGCAGCCTCGACTGGACGAAGATCAACCCTGACATCTTTGGCTCGATGATCCAGGCCGTGGCGGATGATGAGGAACGCGGCGCGCTTGGCATGCATTACACATCCGTGCCGAACATCCTGAAGGTGCTCAATCCGCTTTTTCTCGATGATCTGCATGAAAAACTGGACGAAGCTGGCGAAAATCACCGCAAACTTCTGAACCTGCGCAACCGCATCGCCAAGATCAGGGTCTTCGATCCAGCCTGTGGATCGGGCAATTTCCTTGTTATCGCTTACAAGGAATTGCGGGCAATTGAGGCTGAGATCAACGAAAGGCGAGATGAGGCTGACCGGCGAACGGAAATCCCGATTACCAACTTCCGAGGGATCGAGTTGCGGGACTTCCCTGCGGAGATCGCACGACTGGCGCTGATCATTGCCGAATACCAGTGCGATGTGACCTATCGTGGGCAGAAGGAAGCGCTTGCTGAGTTTCTGCCGCTTGATGCCCAGAACTGGATTACCTGCGGCAACGCCCTGCGGCTCGATTGGCTAAGCATCTGTCCCCCCACGGGCACGGGTGTGAAGCACCATGCCGACGACCTTTTCCACTCGCCGCTCGACCAAGCACAGATCGACTTCGAGAATGAAGGTGGTGAGACTTATATTTGCGGGAACCCGCCTTACAAAGGTGGAACGGAGCAAGACAAGCCCCAGAAATCCGACATGGAAGCCATTTTTGGCGAAGGGTTTCCAACTTGGAAATCGTTTGATTACATTCTGGGATTCTTCCAGAAGGCACGGGTTTTTCTGGATAGTTGTGATGCATCGGCGGCGTTTGTTACAACAAACTCGATATGCCAAGGGGAGCAGGTTTTCCGATTTTGGCCGCAGTGCATATCTGATGGAGTGAAGATATTCTTCGCAGTTACGTCGTTCAGGTGGGCCAACTTAGCCAGCAAAAACGCCGGTGTTTCCGTTTGTATCGTGGGAATAGCACGTAACCCGTCCTCTGCGCGTCTGTTTGATGGCGAAGATGGAATTGTCCGCGAAGTTGATAATATCAACGCCTACTTGGTCCCCTATAAAGATGTTTACGTGAAGAACGAGATGAAACCTCAAAATGGTATGGCTCCCGTTGTGAACGGTAGCAAACCAGTTGATGGCGGAGGTCTGGTATTTGACGTTGACGTCGCGACTGAAATGAAGAGAGCCGCCCCAGAGCATTCTGGCTTCATTCGGCACTATTTTGGCGCGCATGATGCAACGCACGGGCTTGGCCGTTACTGTATTTGGGCTACTGCGCGAGACTATGAGACTCTGAAACTAATTCCAGAGTATGCGAGACAGTTTAAGATTGTATCCGAAATGAGGGGCAAGAGCACGAAAGCCCTAACAAAGAAGGGCCAAGCCACTCCATACGAATTTCAACAGGTACGCCAAACTGGCTTAGAGCAAGTCTTTCAGGTTCCGATGCACTCTTCGGCTACGAGAGAGTTCTACCCGGTGGCTGTATTGCCCGTGGGAGCGATTGTAAGCAACGGGGCTTTTTCCTTCTACGATCCTCCCCTTTGGAATATTTCAGTTTTCATCTCTCGACTTTCAGTGATCTGGATCGGCACCATTTGCGGGAAGATCAAGACGGATTTCCGTTTTTCAAATACCCTCGGTTGGAACACGTTCCCCGTCCCCAAGCTGACCGAGAAGAACAAGGCCGACCTGACCCGCTGCGCCGAAGACATCCTTCTGGCACGCGAGGCGCATTTTCCTGCGACCATCGCCGATCTGTACGATCCCGAAAAGATGCCTGCCGATCTGCGTGCTGCGCACGCCCGCAACGACGAAGTTCTGGAGCGCATATATATCGGTCGCCGTTTCCGCAATGACACCGAACGGCTGGAGAAGCTGTTCGAGATGTATGTCAAGATGACCACCAAGGATTTGAAGAAGACCAATTCGAGAATGAAAGCATAGCCCGATGACCCGTATTAAAACCGTTCCCTCCGTCTCCGTGACCTACGCTCAGAATGGCGGCTCGACGAAATCCAACGAGCTCGGCATGCGAGCGATGCAGGAGCGCGCCTATGAGAAACGGGGCGAGCAGTACCTTCTGATCAAGTCGCCGCCCGCCTCGGGTAAAAGCCGCGCGCTGATGTTCATCGCTCTCGACAAACTGGCCAATCAGGGACTCAAGCAGGCGATTGTGGTTGTGCCGGAAAAGTCGATTGGTTCGAGTTTCGCTGATGAGCCGCTGAGCAAGTTCGGTTTCTGGGCGGATTGGACGGTTCAACCAAAATGGAACCTATGTAACTCACCGGGCACGGACGGCGGCAAGGTGAAGTCGGTCGGGGCGTTTCTTGAAAGCGATGATCAAATTCTTGTTTGTACCCATGCCACTTTCCGCTTTGCCGTCGAGAAACTCGGTGTTGACGCATTCGATGATCGGCTGATTGCGGTGGACGAATTCCACCACGTTTCTGCAAGCGAGGACAGCATCCTCGGAACGCAGCTCAATGAATTCATCGCCCGCGACCGCGTTCATGTCGTCGCCATGACCGGAAGCTATTTTCGCGGTGATGCGGTGCCGATCTTGTTGCCCGAGAACGAAGCCAAGTTTGATACGATCACCTACACCTACTATGAGCAGCTCAATGGCTACAAATATCTGAAATCACTGGATATCGGATATTTCTTCTACTCCGGCTCCTATGCCGATGACATCCTGGAAGTGCTTGATCCGACAGAGAAGACAATCGTGCACATCCCGAACGTCAACTCGCGCGAAAGCACGAAGGACAAGCACCGCGAAGTTGAGCACATCATTGATGCCCTGGGAGACTGGCAGGGCACCGATCCTAAAACCGGCTTTCAGCTAGTGATGACGCCAGAAGGACAGGTTTTGAAGATTGCCGATCTGGTCGATGATGAAGCAGCAAAACGTGACAAGGTCTCTGCGGCCCTGAAGGACCCGGCCCACAAGAACGACCGCGACCATGTGGACATCATCATTGCCCTAGGTATGGCCAAGGAAGGCTTTGACTGGATTTGGTGCGAGCATGCGCTCACAGTCGGCTACCGCGCCAGCCTGACCGAAATTGTGCAAATCATCGGGCGCGCCACTCGCGATGCCGAGGGTAAGAGCCGTGCGCGTTTCACTAACTTGATCGCCGAACCGGACGCATCCGAAGAAGCGGTCACTGAAGCCGTGAATGATACGCTCAAGGCCATCGCGGCCAGCCTTCTCATGGAGCAAGTTCTCGCACCCCGCTTTAACTTCACGCCAAAGACACAGCAAAGCGGCCCGGTTGAGGGCTTTGATTATGGTGAAGGCGGGTATGATCCCAATCAGTGCAATGTGGGGTTCAGCGAAGAAAGCGGCCAGTTCCAGATTGAGATCAAAGGCCTTGCCGAACCAAAGAGCAAGGAGGCTGAACGCATCTGTCAGGAAGACCTGAACGAGGTGATCACTGCCTTCGTCCAGGATAAGCAAACGCTCGAACGTGGTCTTTTTGATGGAGAACATGCGGGCGGCGAAACGCTTCCAGAAGAACTGACCCAAGTGCGCATGGGCAAGATCATTCAGGCCAAGTTCCCCGAACTCGATAATGAAGACCATGAGGCCGTGCGCCAACATGCCATCGCCGCATTGAACCTCACCCAGAAGGCAAAAGAAGTTGCCCTTGGCAATGACAGCGATGAGACCGTTTCGGGAAACACGGCCCTGATTGACGGGGTGCGCAAGTTCGCAATGGATGTGCGCGAACTCGATATCGACCTGATCGACCGGATCAATCCATTCAGTGAAGCCTATGCAATTCTCGCCAAGACGATGAGCGAAGAAAGCCTCAAACAAGTCGCCGCCGTCATCTCCGCCAAGAAGGTTCAGCTTTCACCGGAAGACGCCCGTGACCTTGCCAAGCGGGCGCTCAAGTTCAAGCAAGAGCGCGGGCGGCTGCCAGATATCACCTCGCCTGATGCCTGGGAAAAGCGCATGGCGGAAGGCGTAGCCTATCTTGCCCGCATGAAAGCCGAGGCTGCCAATGGCTAAGAAGTTCACAGAAGAAGATGACGAACTCCTTGCCGAGCTCGGTGTTGAAGTCGAAGCCAAGAAGGTTGCGGCACGCACGCCGCGCGAAGAGCGCATCATTGCCGGTTTTGAAGAAATCCAGCGCTTCGCAGAAGAGCATGGCCGTGCGCCGCAGCATGGTGAAGATCGCGATATCTTCGAGCGGCTCTATGCCGTTCGGCTGGACCGGATGGGTGAGCTGGCCGAATGCCGGTCGTTGGCGGAGCCACTTGATCATCAAGGATTGCTAGCAGGCGGCGGGGCTGAAAACGGCCCTGCTATCTCCGATGACATGGATGATGATGCACTTCTTGCTGAACTGGGCGTGGAAGCCGAAGCCCCGGATATCACCGAACTCCGGCACGTCCGTCCGAGTGCAGAAAAGCGCGCCGCCGAGGAAATCGCCAATCGCCAGCGCTGTGAAGATTTTGATCGCTTCAAGCCGCTCTTCGAAACTGTGCAGAATGAGATCGAGGCGGGCGAACGCGAAACCCGTACGTTCGAGCTCAAGGCAGAAATAAAACCCGGCGCATGGTTTATTGTCGGCGGGCAGAAGGCTTACGTCGCCGAAATGGACGAAATATTCACAAACGATCAGGGCCGCACCGATGCGCGTTTACGCGTGATCTTTGATAATGGCACTGAAAGCAACATGCTGATGCGTTCGCTGCAACGCTCCTTGAATAAGGATGATGCTGGCAGGCGGATCACTGATCCCGTTGCCGGGCCGTTGTTTTCAGGGGAGCGCGGCGAGGAAGACCAAGCCACCGGAACCATCTATGTCCTGCGCAGCAAGTCAGAGCTGCCGCTGGTTGCCGAAAACCGCAATCTTGTTCACAAGATTGGCGTCACAAATGCGAAGGTGGAGCAACGCATAGCTGGCGCACACCTTCAGCCAACTTTTTTAATGGCAAATGTCGAAGTCGTGGCAACCTACGAGCTTTTCAACATCAATCGTTCCAAACTGGAAAACCTTATCCACCGCATCTTTAATCCGGCGCGGCTCGATATCGAGATCAAAGATCGTTTCGGCAATCCCGTCGTGCCGCGCGAGTGGTTTCTTGTACCGCTATCCGCAATTAATGAAGCCGTCGAAAAAATTAAGGATGGTACGATCACTGAATACATCTATGACCCGCAACAGGCGCGTCTCAAGCTACGGAAATCGACATGAGTGACTATCCCATTGGTGATGCCTTGTTTAACGATGTGGACTGGCACAGTGTTCAGCAGAACCAAAAGGACCGTATGAACGGGGAAATTGCCGGAATGGACGGTAATCGCCTTTTGAATACTGCGGTCGGTGACTTGGCAGACTATTTTACCGAGAAGTATCGTGTTGATCCGCCCATCCTTGATGAAGAGGGGATTCACGTCGATCAACGCGAGGTGCAGATGGATGTAAGTAGGGATCAAAACAGATTCATTTCTGATCGCTCACGGCCTTTCACAGTTGCCGCCACGGCAGTTGATGTGACGATACCCTTCTCTGGTGATGCGGAATTGTTCAAGGTTCAGCCGACAACCTACACCTCAATGCCACCACGGGGTCGTGTGAACAGAGACCATCTTCTGATCAGCTTTCACGGAACTAACTTAGAACCAGAACGCTTGCGCCAATCAATCGACCGACAAATTCAATCGATCAGCTCTTATCTTGAAACACTTCGTGGCAATGCCGAGGGACTCAATAACGAATTGCCTCGTCTTGCTAACGAGCAGATCGAATATCGCCGCAAAAAGTTGTTAGGAGATCAGAGCTTAGTCGCCTCTCTTGGTTTCCCAATGAAGACGCGCGCGGACGCATCCAGAACCTATTCTGCACCTGAAGTCCGGCGAAGTATTCAGCCCAAGATGCCTGCTGCGAGTACAGTTCCCTATAAGCCCGAACCCGTCCTGACTGGTGAGGATTACGAGCACATACTCTCTGTCATAAACAACATGGTGCAGGTCATGGAACGGAGCCCATCGGCCTTCTTGTCCATAGACGAAGAAGCCCTTCGATCACATTTTCTCGTTCAATTGAACGGCCACTATGAGGGTCAGGCTACTGGCGAAACCTTCAACTATGAAGGCAAAACGGACATTTTAATCCGGGCAGATGGACGCAACATTTTTATCGCCGAATGCAAGTATTGGGGCGGTCCTAAAGTCTTGACTGAGACGATTGATCAGATTCTCGGGTATGCCACCTGGCGAGACACCAAACTTGCGATCATCATATTCAATCGCAACAAAAACCTCACTGGTGTCTTGGAGGCGATCCCCGAAACGGTCGCCGCACACGCATCTTTCAAACGCGATATGGGCCAAACTTCAGAAACCGCATTCCGCTATGTCATTGGCCATCGCGATGATCCTAATCGAGAGATGATCTTGTCTGTGCTGGTATTCGATGTGCCGACTTAGCTGTTCGGTCTGATTTGTGCTCCTTATCGCTTTCGTCCTTGAGGTTTGACGCTTTGTCTGGCCGGTTGCGCCGACCGGTCAACGGGCTGCCCGCTCCGTTCATTTCATTCCCGTGTTGCCCGTGCTCCGCCTTTTGGCGGTGACCGTCCGGCTGGTGCCACCGGCCTTCTTCTTTTGCGTCCTCAAGGACTTACAGCGAAAGGAGAACATCATGACTACGACCAAAACACCACGGCAGGATATCTACAGCCGCATCACCGATCAGATCATCGGTGCCCTGGAATCTGGCGTGAAACCCTGGACACAGCCCTGGAACGCCGCTCATGCCGCAGGACCGGTCTCGCGCCCGTTGCGCTTCAACGGCGAAGGCTATTCCGGGATCAACGTCCTGACGCTCTGGGCATCTGTGATGGAACGCAGATTTGCCGCCCCGATCTGGATGACTTTCAAACAGGCCCGCGAACTTGGCGGTCATGTCCGTAAAGGTGAAAAGGGCTCGCCTGTCGTCTATGCCAACACCATCGTCAAGACAGAGACCGATGAGGTTTCCGGCGATGATGTGGATCGCACCATCCCCTTCATGAAAGGCTACACCGTCTTCAATGTCGATCAGATCGAAGGACTGCCTGCGCACTACTACGCTATCGCCTCGGGCTCTGAGAATCCCGACGAGCGGGATGAACGTGCCGAAGCATTCTTTGCTGCAACCGGTGCCCGTGTCGAGACCGGTGGCAATTCTGCCTATTACCGGATCGATACGGATCATATCCAGATGCCTGCCTTTGAGGGTTTCACCGATGCGCAGCGCTACTATGCAACGCTGGCGCATGAAAGCATCCATTGGACGCGGCATGAAGACCGGCTTGATCGGTCATTCGGTCGGAAAACCTTCGGTGATGATGGCTATGCCCGTGAAGAGCTCGTGGCCGAGCTGGGTGCAGCGTTCCTTTGTGCCGATCTCGGGCTGACGCTCGAAGATCGCGATGATCATGCCGCCTATATCAGTTCCTGGCTCAAGGTCTTGAAAGGCGACAAACGCGCGATCTTTAGCGCAGCTGCGCATGCGCAGCGGGCTGCCGATTATCTGCATAGCCTGCAGGATCGTGACCTGAAAGCTGCGTGATTGGCAGCATTCTGCGCCGCCCTGCGGGCGGCGCAGCGATACACAGAAAGATCATAAATTCCCAAAAATTGCGAACTATCAGTCTCCTGGTATACTGGCTTGATAATATACTGTGATAGTGAAAATTCGCAATAATTGCGAATTAGTGATATCATGATGTAGTATGAACGATTCGAGAACATCACTGGCTCGCGGGCGCGCCCGCCTCACTGCAGTCATTCAGGCTTCAGGGGATGTCGTGCGCATTGAAGATGCTGTGCAGGCTCTTGATATTGACCGCAAGCAGGCTGCCAAATTGTTGTCCCGGTGGACCTCCCAAGGCTGGTTGCGGCGGGTTGGGAGCGGGGCATATGTGCCCGTCCAGCTTGATCTTCTGGATGCGCAGCAGGTCTTGCAGGACCCTTGGGTTCTCGTACCAACGCTATTTGAGCCTTGTTACATCGGGGGCCGGACCGCTGCCGAGCATTGGGACCTTACCGAGCAGATATTTCGTGATGTTCTTGTGTTCACGGCGCGCTCAGTTGCCAGCCGGACAGTCGAGCGGCAGGGTGCTGTCTTCACGCTCAAACATATCAAGGATGAGCTTATCTTCGGGACAAAAACGGTCTGGCGCGGCCAGACCCGCATTGCCGTGTCTGATGTTCACCGCACAATCATCGATATGCTCGATGATCCCTCAGTTGGCGGGGGCATTCAGCACGTCTCTGAGTGCTTTGATCGTTACCTGCAGCGGCCTGATTGCAGCCTCCATCTTTTGATCGACTATGCGCTGCGCCATGGCAATGGCGCGATTTTCAAGCGACTTGGATTTTTGGCTGAGCGTCATGCGAAGGGCGGCCAGATTGCGCGCGAAGCCCGCAAGCATCTCACCAAAGGTCATGCCAAGCTAGACACGTCATTAGATTGCCCGCGTCTTATCACGCGCTGGCGCTTGCGCGTGCCCGATAGCTGGGTAAAGGACGGGCGGCATGATTGATAAGCGCGAAATCCTCAGCCTTGCCAGTACACAAGGCCTCACCCCGCATGTGGTGGAAAAAGACTATGCCCTTGGTTGGGCGCTTGCCGGAATCTACGCGCACCCAGAGCTATCTGAATCCTGGGTATTCAAAGGCGGGACCTGCCTCAAGAAATGCTTCTTTGAAACCTACCGGTTTTCAGAAGATTTGGATTTTACGCTGCGGGATGAATCCCATCTCGATGAGGCGTTCTTGCAGCGCGTCTTTGGGGAAATCTCCGAGTGGATTTACGAGCAGAGCGGTCTGGAGTTTCCGGCGGATTCACAAAAGTTCGACATGCTCACCAATCCGCGCGGCAATCCAAGCTGCCAGGGCAAGCTGAGCTATCGCGGCCCGGTCTCGCCGCGCTCACCGCCGCGTATCAAGCTCGATTTGACCGCCGATGAGCGCCTTGTGCTCGCGCCGGTCGAAGTGCCGATTTTTCACCCCTATAGCGATGCGCCCGCAGGCGGCATCATGGTGCGCTCTTACGCCTACGAAGAAGCCTTCGGCGAAAAAGTCAGGGCGCTTGCCGAACGTACCAGACCGCGTGATCTCTATGATGTCATCAATTTGTTCCGCAACACCGAGGCGCGGCCCGCAGCCTCAGTGTTGCTCGATGTCCTGCGGCAGAAATGCGAATTCAAGGGCATTGCAGTACCGAAGCTAACCGATCTCGATCCGCATCGCGGCGATGTTGAAGGGGCGTGGGGGCACATGCTGGATCACCAGCTACCGTCCTTGCCCCCCGTCGAAACCTTCTGGGAAGCGCTTCCCGCATTCTTCGACTGGCTTCTTGGCGGCACGATTGCACCGGCCCCTGCTGCTTACCGGCTCGCGAGCGGCGACACCGTTATTCGCGAGCGCACTTTGCGGATTCCGGTTGGTAGCTCTGCCCAGACCTATCTTGAAATCATTCGTTTTGCCGCTGCCAACCGGCTCTGCGTTGCTCTTGATTATGTGAAGGAGAGCGGCCAGCGCAGTTCGCCCGTGATCGAGCCATATTCGCTGCGGCGTACCAGCAATGATGATATCATCCTGCATGCCTGGGATGTGAAGAAGAACGGTCATCGCAGCTACCGGGTTGATCGCATCCGGGGAGCGCAGGCCACAAGCCAAACCTTCGTTCCACGCTATGAAGTCGAACTGACACCAAGCGGGCCGGTCAGTATTCCGCCAACCGAGCGGCGCTCGGATAGTGTCAGATCAGCAAGCGGCGCTTCGCTTTTCGGTGCCCGAACCGCGCGCATACCGCGTACCAGGAGCAGGGCTCAGAGCAGCTTTGGCACCGGACCGACTTACACATATCAGTGCGGCATGTGCGGCAAAAAGTTCAAACGCAAGACCATGAATGGCCGACTGAACAAGCATAAAGCACCCGGCGGACTTCCGTGCGGCGGGCGCACCGGATTCCTTGTCGATACAAAATATTAGGGCTGTTACCGACGGCTTTTCACAAAGCGACGGAGCGGACCTTCTTTGCCAACGATGCGCATCATGTCAAAATCGCCGTTGCCCATGACCTTATAGTCCATAATCAAATCGCGCTCGTGCAGGTATGTGGCAACAGGGTTCAGCCGGCGTGCGTCCCAGCCATAGTGCTCTGCTATTTCGCCGCAATCCGATGGAAAATCTTCATCATTCATGATGTCTGCAGCGAGCCGCAGGGCATCATCTTTCGTGTCCCAGTCCATCCAGTAGCGATCAAATTCTGCATACAGCGTGCCCTTTACGAGCACGTGGATCGATGTGTCTTTAAAGAAAGGCGAGAGCTCAAACAGCGCGTCTTGCGTGTCCTCAGGGCCTAGGCCTGTTTGCTCCGCTATGTCCTCGGCGCTGATCTGCGGGTCTGCAAATTTGCCATGTTTGGATTGTTGCACGAATAGCTTTGCAACGGCGTTGGCAGCTGGTGAGTAGCCGGTCTGCGTCTCATCTATTGCTGCGAACGATTCCGGCTTGGGTCCGATTGGCGGTTTGCGGGTAACACCGTGAATATCTGCAACCAGCTGGGAAATATCACCGTCATCGCCAATCTCGGGTGCATGCATGCCGGACAGTAAAGGCGGCAGCTCTGATGCTGGAAGCTGATAGCGTATCGGCAGAAACCGGCATTTGCTATTGAGCCTGCGCACCAATCCGGCGTCCATTTCCTGATTGACCCAGGGCTTTTTGATGGATTCAGGCGTTAGCAAGACCAGAAAATGAGTGCACTCACCAAGACCCTCGTCGATCTTTTGACGCAGGCTATCGCCAGCGTTGATGCACCACTGGTCCCACCAGGTATCTATGCCGTTTGATTGCAGGGTCTGCGCAACATTGCGGGCAAGTTCCATGTTCTCATGGGTGTAGGACAGGAAAACACTCGGTATGGTCGTATCTCCAGCATCAATTTGCTCTTGCAGCATCTCATTATCTTCCATTCGGGATCGCACGGCCTCAATAAGGGCCGGTGAGCCTTCAACATGCATGGAAAGATCATCCAGGGAGTCTCCGCGCATGACGATTGTCGGAAATTCTCCGGTCTGCGGATCACGGATCGAGCCGATCTTTTCCCTTATCTGCCCTGCAATGGCTTCGAGCATTGCCGCTTCCAGCGCATCAGCAATATTCTCAGGTTTGACGCGGCGACCGCCGATCTCGAAACTAATCATTACTCTGCCAGGCCTCTCTTTATTCTTGTTGAAAACATACAGAAGCCTTGGCTATTTGCCGAAAATCCAGACAACCGTATTAGCTTGAATTTTATCACTTAATCTTCCGGTTGAACAAGAGATGTCCTTGTGTTTTGGCGCGTCCGGCCTTGCCGGACCGGGCTCTCGTGTACCGAGCCCGCGCTCAATCTTGCGCGGTCTTGGCCTTCCGGCGTCGATCCCTCGCGCTTTGGTCCGAGACGGCTCAGGGAAGTCTTCCTGTTCGTTTTCGAAAGTTCTGGACGCGTATCGGCGGGGGCGGCGACCGGTCAATGCCGCTGCCCGCACCAACCCCGCTTTTGCTTCGCTGCAGCGAGGCCGTGTTGGGCATGACCGGCCCGCCTGATGCCCCCGCCGAGTGTCTCCCGCGTCCTTTCGAAAACAACAAACAGGAGACAACCATGAAACTCTTCACCAAATCCATCCACGAGCAGCTCTTGCGCAATGGCCAGCTTCGACTTGAACGGCAGGAGCAGGGGCTTGATGAGCCGGACCTGTTGCCGGTCGTGAAGCTCTTCACCCCGGATGCTGCCTGTACCTGGCTGCTCTCTGAGCTTGATCCCGATTGTCCCGATATCGCCTTTGGTCTCTGTGATCTCGGCATGGGCTGTCCTGAGCTCGGCAGTGTCAGCGTCAGCGAACTGGAAGCTGTCCGTGGCCGTTTCGGCTTGCCGGTCGAGCGTGATCTTCACTTCACCGCAGACAAAACCCTGTGTGCCTATGCCGATGAGGCGCGGGCTGCCGGTCACATCAAAGCATAGGAGGGCATCATGCATCATTACGAATGTCACACGCTGGACTGGCGTGGCATGCTGATCGAGGTCAGGTACTGCCGCAGCTGGACCAAGCTTCATAGCGGTCAGCCCGATGAATTTCACATGGCGCATATCGAGATCGAATCCATCGAACCGGCGCGTGCCATGCTGCCTATCACCGAAACGGGCTATCGCTCGCATTTCGTGCCGGAGCAGGAGGTCATCGAAGGCGGCGGGGCACTTGCCTATGTCGAGCAGGCGCTTGACGAGGCTGCATCCTCCATATCTTGGCAAATCCGTGAGCAAGAAGCACGGCAGTACAGCCTGTTCTGATGCACCAGACAGGAAAGCGCGCGTAGCGGCGCTATGCCGTCAGTTTTCATTTGTGGCGGTGAGGATTCATCATTTGGTCTAGGCCGTTGATCACCTCTCGAAAGCGCACCACTTCGGCCTTGAAGCTCCCGAGAAATCCGATGAAGTAACTGGCGGCGAAGGCAAGCTGGACAGACTCCTCTTGATCGCGGACTAGCTTGACGTGCTCGGCCTCGGTTGCCTCTGCGAAATACGCGTCGAGTACGGCCTTGGTTTTTCGCTCGCGTTTATCAGACTCCAACGAATGAGCGAGTTCGTTTCTAAGGCTGTTTAATCGAAGCGCGATTTCCCACATTCCGTTGCTATGCTCATCCAGAGACATTGATCGGGCGATGTGCAGCTTCTGCGAAAAGCTTAGACGCGCGCCGTCGAGGTAGTCAGGATGAAAGACGAATGTTCTGATGATCTCGTCGAGCATTTCCTCGATCAGCAAATGGCCCTTCAGCACGATCAGCACTGACTCATCGAGAGCGCCAAAGACGGCCTGAACGCGCTCTCTCATTTCTTCAAATTCACTGGGCATCAAATCTCCTTAATACGAATGGCCTCAACGGCATGACAATAGCATGGATTCAGCCGTGTTTTGAATGGCCTGCGCGGCTCTAAGAGGCGGGCAAAGGGGGCATAACACTGTCTTTGCCAGAGGCTATGCACTTCGTGCCGCTATGTGCTTTGCGGGCTTGCTGTTGGTTCGTGCGCGCGGTCTCATCCGTTCTTCCCAAGGTTTCGTTTCAACGACCAATGACGCTTACGCAGGGCGCGGCGGCATGCAACCGGCTGCCCGCTCCATTCGCTGCGCTCCCGTGTTGCCGGTTCCCCGCTATCGCGGTGCATGCCGCCTCTGCCGCCCTGACGTTCGGTGCAGGTCATCTTGAAACGAAGAAACCTTGAAAAGGAGAAGACCTATGAAACGCACAAACCAAAAACAAAAAGCCCAGGAAGCAAAAGCACCGGCCCTGATCGCCTATCATGTTCCTGACCGCGAGAACGCTCCCTGGACCCGCATCGGGGCCGCTTGGGACCACAAAGACGAGCGCGGCTTTACGCTCCAGCTCGATCTGGTTCCCGTCGCAGCAGGCCGTGTCGTTCTGCGGGAATTTGATCCCAAGATGATCGAAGAAGAAGAGAGCGCCGCTTAGGCGCTCTCCCATCCCTTCCTTCGTGATGACGGCTTCCTTCAAAAGGGGAAGCCGTCATCCATGTCACTACCGCGCGGACTGATCTCGTCCTCATGGCGAACACCGCCACCCGGATCGAGATAGAGCTCTTCGCTGATGCGCTCGAAGAGATCATCATCGCCGAGCTCCGTCTCGTTTTCGATCCAGCAGCGCGGGCCGCCATAGTTAAAGCGGCAATGCTCTTCCGCCAGAAATTGCGAGAACAGCTCATCCAGATAGTCTTCGGCATCGTGGTAGCCTTCCAGCGCGGCCATATCGCGCAGGAACGTAAGCTCATCAGCGCTCAGATCAATCGATACTCTTGGCATGATCGCCTCCCTCTTTGTTGTCCTTCGATGGAAACCAAGATGGCGATGACCGGCCCGCAGCGCGTGAGCACGGACTGGTCATAGTGAACCGCGCTCAGCGCCAGCCATGCGCGGTGCAGATGATCTCATGGGCGCGGTTCACGACTTTCGCATCTTCCGCATCGCCGCTCTGATCAGGATGCACGCGGCGCATCATCTTTCGGTACGCGGCCTTGAGCGCGGCGCGATCAAAGGTGCCGGGTTCCAGCTCAAGGATGATGCAAGATACTTCATAGCGCGTGAGGCCGCGCCACAAGTGTTCAGGTTCTGGCTCCGGTTCTTGCCATTGCCTCAGCCGCCACGAGCGGAACGGCGCGCTGATCAGATGCCACAGGATTCTTCCGCTGCCACTGACCAGTTGGAGCAGGACCGTCCCGCCAGTGCGGGCAATGCTTGTTGTCGCGGTCATCAGAACGAGCGCGACAAACCAAAGCAGCATCGCCAGTACTTCAAGGAGCGGCTGAAAAATGCTCTCAAAGAAAAGCATGAATAGCACCCAAGTTACGAAGATGATGAAGAGGGCATCCATTACGATGCCCCCACTCCGAAGAGTTTCATCAGCCACAGAACGATGGGCGCAGCCATGATGCAGGCAGCCAGCGGATGCGGTGCCATCCACCAAACCAGCATGTAATAAATGCTGCCCCAGTTTGCGGCCCATTCATCCAAGCTGCCTGGTTCGCGCGTTGGGCCTTCACGGTACGGGTTCGGATGAAACCGCCCGCGCAGGCTGGGCTGCTTCCAGTACGGCGTCTTCTTGAGCTCCATCGGCCACAACCTGCCCAGCAGCACAATCTGATAACGCCCGCTGGTGCGCATCAGTTCTTCTGCCATCAACAGCGGGCGTGCCGTTTGCGAGACGGTGCGTTCCCCGCGCGCATTGGTGGACGCGGTTGCGACCGTACATTGACCCATCAGTGCCTGCGTATATTGCGCGGTTTGCAGATCGCCGACGCCGAGGATTTGCATTAACCCGCAATTGCTAACGAGCGTCTGCCAGTTCGCGCCGTAAAGGTCCGCGACCTGCCCAATGTTCTGCCAGATCGTCCAGATACCAACATTGTATTTGCGCAGCGTCGCAAGCCAGTTCGGCAGGCGAATGATCTTGCCGAGCGCTGCCGCCTCATCAATCAGGAACGTGACGCGAGACTTGGCGTAGGGCATGCGTTGCAGTTCCAGGATCGCACAGGCCATCGCAAGCCGCGTGATCGCCGCGTGGCTCTCGATATATTCGAGCGGCATGACGACACTGATGGCACCGCCTTTCTTATTTTTGCGGCCCTTGAGCAGGTCAAAAGACACATCACTGCGGCTCAGCGTGTCGCGCACCAATTCGTCTGCGAGGAAGGCAAGGTCCTGCTGAATCGTGGACATGACCGCAGAGAACTCTTCCTGGGCCTGCGCCTCGATCCGTTCCAGTTTGTTGGCTTCGCGTGCCGCAAGCTGTCCGCAGGCAGGGTTCGCTTTCATCGCTGCAAGCAATGCTTCCCAGCCATCCGTATCCGCATAGGCATATTCATAGAGCGTGCCGATATTCTGGCGCGCTTCCGGTTCCGCCGTTTTGATATGGACAATCATCGCGCGCTTCGCGCTGGTCGCGGCATCCTTGAAGTAGCTCGTGTTGCCGTCTTCCTTGCCAGCACGCGGGGTGAGCATCTCAGCAAAGAGCTGCGCGTCGGCTGCAAAAGCTGGGCTTGCCGGATCAAGCAGATCAAGTGGATTGAACCCGTCAGTCGGCAGGTTCCACGGCTTGCCGGTGAACATCGCAAACGGGTTGATGCAGCGCATCTCCATACCCGCCTTGCGCCAAGCCTTGGAAGCAATCGCCGTGTTTTCCCCGCCCGGATCGACGACAAATAGAAAGCGCTTATGCAGCAGGTTCGGCAGGATCGCACTCGTGCCTTTGCCCGATCCGGTCACGCCAAAGGTGATTGCGTGCGCGCCTTTGTAATAGACGCCGAGCCTGCCGATCCAATCCCCGACATAAAGCCCGCCGCGCCGGAAAAGGCGTGAGCGAAACACATCCCAAACCCGGCACCACATTGCAGAGCCGTATGTCGTCTTTTGCTCTTCCTCAAAACGCCAGGCGAGCAACATCAGCACCACGAAAATCGCGATGCCGACACCAGTCCAAACTTCCCATGACCAGTCCATTTTGTCTCTCCATCCTTGGCGCGCAGAACGGCGCGCTTGTGTGGAAGACAGTTCGGAATTGTGGGGGCGTAGCTGAAGTTCACGGATTGGTCATGGCGGGGTTTTCCGTTGGTCTTGTTCTGGTCACGGGCGCGTCCACGCCTTGACCAAGCTGGTCACTGCCCCGAGATTTGCCTTACATGATTTTGAAAACAGGGAGGGAACAGTCATGGCTGAAAGTGACAGCCCCAGACATTTTGATGAAGATGCGCGCGCCAGCGTTCGCGCCGTACTCAAGGCATATAAGAAAGCCCATAAGATCGGTGCACCGACGCTTCGCGTGCGCATCAAAGAGAGCGATCCGCAGAAGCGGGAACTGCCGATCTCCAACTTGCAGCGATTTTTGCGCGGCTCGCATCGCACCACCGACATGTATGTCGGCATGTTCGCGGATTTTCTGAAGCGCGAAGAATTTGAGTTGCCCGAAGACGAGCCCGGGCCGCTCGGTGTATTTGGAGGTGCGCTTGCCGTGTTCCACGAAGTTGCGCAATCAGACGGTCTGACCGAAGAGCGCGCGGCATCTCTTGCCGGGGAATATAATAAGGTGGCCTCGCAAACGGAGCCGGTCTATCCGATCCTCCAGCTTTCAATAGAGCAAGAAGACGACCGGCCCTATATGCCCGTCAAGGAAACGCATACGCTCCTAGCAGGCGAAGCAGAGCTGCGTTTCGAAGGGGCTCTCGTTTGCGTCGGCGGGATGAACTACGTCGCTATGCGCGATGTTCTGACCCAAAGGCCAAGAAACTATTGGCTGGAGCGCATCAAGACGGCAGATGGCTTTTCCGACAAATATCTCAGCGGCGATGCGACCGAGATGCTGTTTCGGGAAGAGCCAGGCGATAGCACGATGCGCCACGAAAAACTCACCTTGCAAGCAAAGGGGTAAGACGAATGTTTTCCGGACAACTTGATGACCAAGGGCGCACCATCCCCGCAGATCGCCCGCGCTATGATCAGAACGATTTTCTCGCGATGGCGTATCGCGGACAGACAGATGATGTCCTGGCCGCGCTGCGCGGCGGTGCGGACATCGCAATGACTGATGAGGGCACAGGACTGAATGCCCTGCACCTCGCGGTGGGGACGAATAACCTCAGGCTGACCAAGGCGCTGGTCGAAGATCACGATCCGGTCTTTGCAGCCGATAAGTTCGGGCGCTGGCCGAGCCTGATCGCAATCGAATGCGAGGTCAGCGATGAACTTTCCGACTACATCGTGGAAGCGGAAGCCAAGTTTTTAGGCCTGAGCGATCAGGCTTGATCATCGAGCAGCGCCTTGAGGCGATCACCGACTTTTTCTTCCAAGAGAGCGACCAGCACAGGATCATCACGCTCATATTCATCGGGAATATGCAGCGTGATGATGCGCGCATCGGCAGGGCGCTGCTTGAATTTCTTGCGCACCCGTTCGCGGTGATGCGTTTCCATAGCAAAGATCACATCAGCGGATGCGACAAGCTCCTTGCTCAAGGGCAATGGCGCATCGGGTGACGTGCCCGCAGAGACCGCTTCCACACCGTCCCAGGCGCTGAACACAGTTTCAGCGGTCGGGCTGCGGAGCTTGTTGGCGGTACAGACAAACAGGACTTTCATAGTTCTGATCCTATCCAAACAGAGCGCTGACTGGAAGGCAGCACAATAGAAGTTCCCTGCATTCGATGCCCCGAATGAAGGGTGCAGATGCGGTAGAGCATCTGCGAATCCGCGTGACCAATATTTGACCAACTATCTGAAATCATGCAATGTATCCTGCAGTGGAAGCTCGTCTGGCGGTAGTGGTTAACGCTTCCTTAATATCCGTAATGAGATAATGGGATGAGAGGTCGTTAAGGCCGAATACAAGATGTGCGCGGTAAGACCGCGCCATCTTGGCAAGGGGGTGTTAGGCACCCCCCGTTGCATCCCCCAGCTGATCGGCAAGTCCGGGTATTGAACCCGTCCATGCCGATGGCAGCGCGCATTACGTCGATCAACCAAGCGGTCTGTGACCAGCTTGTGATCTTCCGAAATAGCGCGCTGCACCCGACCTTCTCCGTAGAACTGCGAAGCCCGCCAGGGGGAGATGTCTCTCTCCCACCTGGACCCCCATAGATCAGGGCTTTCGCGCCCTGAAACCACGACCAAATGGAGACTTCGCTCTCCCTTTGGAAACCCATCGCCCAAAGAGCCTTCGCGCCCTTTGGAAACCTGATGAGGGGACGCTGTCCCCTTCAAACCCGCAGCCACCGCATCGCCGGTGGAAGACGACCAAGGCAGCGACCTTGGATGCGCCAACTGAGAGAAAGGTCATGGCGAACAGCGGCAGCGAAACCAGGAAACGGCGCAAAACGCTGAGCGCGCGTTTCAACGACGCGGAGGCAGCTCTTGTAAAAGAGCAAGCCTGCCGCGCTGGTCTCCCTGTATCTGCTCTCATCCGTCATGCCGTCCTCAATCAACCGCCGCCCCGCAAATCCCGCACCCCGCCGCTTGATCGCAAGACTGCTGCGCAGCTGCTCGGCCAGATCGGTGAGCTTGCGACTGCGCTGCGGGATGCGTCTCAGGTTTCCGATGGCGCGTGCAATGCCGCCGTGATCGAAGCGGCGCACCGTGACCTTGCCGACATGCGAACCGCGCTCTTTGAAGCGCTTGGCCGCGAGCCGTGAGGGGGTGCCATGATCCTCAAAGCCAGCCAGCGTGCAAATGGCGGTGATCTTGCCATCCATCTGATGAACAGCTTCGATAACGATCAGGTCGATATCGCCGATCTTCGCGGCGCTGTGGCGGACGATCTCTACGGCGCGTTCGCCGAATTCGAAGCCGTTGCCGCCGGAACCCGGGCCGAGAAATATCTCTACAGCTTGTCCATCAATCCGCCCGAGCCGCTCACGCGCGACCAGTATTTGGAATCCATTGCCACCATCGAAAACCGGCTCGGTCTTTCAGGTCAACCGCGCGCCATTGTTTTTCACGCTAAGCCTGATGAGACCGGCATTGCCCGCGAGCATTGCCATGTCGTCTGGTCGCGCATCGATATCGAGAAGATGAAAGCGATCCATCTCAGCCATGATAAGAGCAAGCTCATGGACTGTGCGGTGGAGCTCTCCCATCGTTTTGGCTTCGATCTGCCGCCTGGCCTCAAGGCCTGGGAAGAAAAACACGGCTTCAAGAAGGACAAACTGGAACCGACCCTTGCCGAAAAAACGCAGCAGGATGAGACCGGCCTCACCCCTGAAGAGCGCCGGGCAGAAATCACGCAGGCTTATGAACAGGCGGATAGCGCGGAGTCGTTTCGGGCAGCACTCGATGCCAAGGGCTATGTTCTGGCCAAGGGCGACCGGCGCGGTTTTGTTATCGTTGATCGGCAATGCAACGTGCATAGCCTCATGCGCTACATCAAAGGCCACAAGGCGCGAGATATCAAAGCCAAACTCGCCGGTCTTGATCCTGATGATCTGCCATTGGTCGATCAGGCCAAAGAGCTCATCAAGGATCGTGCTGCGCGCCAGAAACAAGGCGAGGGTAAGTCACAAGGCGAAAGTACCGGTGAGGGGGAGAGCACCGGTGCTGATCTTGTCGCCATGCGAAAATCCTTGGAGCGCAAGTTTGCACGCAATCTCTCACATCGTACCGCGCGCCTGAATAGTCGTGAGCAGGAACTGCTGACTCGCCAGCAGAGCGAGCGTCTCGCTCTACATCGCGCGCAGCATCGCGAAAGCAAACGGCTGCTCTTTCGCGCGCGGCGCGCTGTCACCGATCTGATCGGCAAAACGCCGGGGCTGCGCTCGGTGCTGGGGCCGATCCAGAAGCTCACTCATCTTGATCCAGTGGAGCGCCACCGCAAAGAAAATGATGCACTCAAACGCCGTCATGCGCGCGAGAAACTGGAAATCGAGCGCTATCGGCGCATGGCGGCGCGGCTGGAAACGCGCGAGCGGAAGGCCTTGGGCAAGCGTTTGAAACGCGCTCAGATGAAGGCGCAGACCATCGAGCAATCGTTGCGGCAGGAATTTTTTGAGGCGGCACGCGATCACCGCGTCCGGCAAGATACAGATTTGCCGAAGGGCAAGTTGCCTGAGCAGTTCAATGATGCCGGTGAGTTTGCGGAAGGGCGCGAAGAGGCTTTGGCCGCGCAGGCTGAAGACGAACGCGACGATCAGAATCTTGCGAAGACCAGGACTTGGAAGCAGCGCGCGGAAGAGCTCGAAGGAGAAAACGAGCGTCTCGGGCGCAAGCGTGGCCGCAACGGGCGCGGCAAAGGCAATAGAGGCAACGGCTTTAAGCGCGAGGATGACTAGAACAAGACTAGGACTGGGCATGGCCGCGCCTGCTAGAGATGGGTGGACCTTTTTTTATGGAGACCGTGATGGATGTTTTTCTTGATGACCGGCGACAAACGCCATTCGGCTGGACCCGCGTTTATTGGCCGGACCAGGCTATTGCCTTGCTTGAAAGTGGCAAGGTCGAGCTCATCAGTCTGGATCACGATCTCGGCGATGATAAGCGCGGGACCGGCATGGATGTGCTGCTCTGGATCGAGCGGGCAGTGGCAGAAGATGGATTTAGGCTGCCTGACATCCGCATTCACACAGCTGACCCGTTAGCGCGGAAGAAGATGCAGGCGCTGCTTGATGAGATCATCGCTGCTTCTGCAAGGGGTGCGCGCTTAGCGTGACCAGTCTGTGCGCAAGACAATAAGGGCCGCAATCGCCATTCTCTTGAAAAGTAGGAACCAAGACTAAGGATCACTCCCATGAAACTCACAATCGCTGAAGCCGAGCTGCTCCGAGGAAAGGAGCAGCGTACCGCCGCTGCCTTGGATGCTATCGCCCGTGACATGGCGAATGCCAACGTCGCGAATGCGCAACCGGCACCAACTTATACCGCGCAGGCTCCCAATCTTGTTTGGTATTCGGCTTTCGATGAATATGGGCGTATCCGGAGCTGCTTTGTCACCGATCCAAAAGAGGTGCAGCGCCGCACAAAGCTACACGACCAGATGGTTCTTCCTGAGCCCTCCGATCAAAGGGGCTATGTCTTTACGTTGCTTGATGCTTTTGGGCGTCCGGAAAAACGTCGCCTAGTGAGCGTAAGAACCTATCTCTGCCGCTACTATCTCTGGCAGCACAAAGCGCGAGTCATCCCATGGAACGATGTCCTAAAGCGTGACCGCGAGATGATCCGCCGTATCACTGGTAAGAGCCGTCTGCGCGGCGCATGGCGCTGCTTCTTCTTCGGAGCTGGGAAAGAAATCGTCCATGCCTTTGATTTTTCCGATTAGGTGATAGGGCCAGATGGCAAGCGCGTGCGTCGCCCGGTGGATGACGATTGACGAACAGGGAGCCCGGACGGGAAGTCAGGAGCGATGATGACATGGAGAAGAGCATAACGGATAGGTGCTCCGATCTTCCAGCGAAGCAGCCCACTGTAGCTTCTGGTCATCATCATCACCCCTCTGTCAGTGAGGGCGATGATGGCTCCGGCGAAGCAGAAACTGTGCTGCTAGCGGAGGGATAGTGATCTGGATTTGCCCAATAAACAGTGGGACGGGTTGGTTGTCCCACTGCACTGCTCCCCAACCTTAGACCGCCGAAAGTTGGAGCTTTTTGGCTCTTGCGGTGCTCACAAGGCGATGGTGAAAACGTTGTGCACAAAAGCAGTCACTTCAAGAGTGAGCGGCCTTCATTTCCTCTAAGCTCATTCTTCAGTTCCCATGCAGCAGCGTCGCATTGCAGCATCGTGCTCATTACATCCGAAACCTTGTCGGTAAGACCGTTAACGCCGCTTCAAGTGCGAGCTCATAATGATGCTCGGTGACGCCATAGCCAACATGACGATCGCCGAGCTCTCTCAGAACCGACTTAGACTCTATCGAAGGCTCGGATGACAACACGAACGATAGCGCGCGCGAGAAATGAACAATTTGATCAGACATGTCGCTCGGGAGAAACTCTCGAAGATTTGGTTCTCTTCGAAAGATTTCGCCCTAGATCGCCTCAACGAGGGATTGCACGTCACAATTTGCGTCTTCATTGCTGCCTCTAACGGTTTCAAACGACTTGCTCAGCAAAAATCCACTGAACGTCGCAACAACGAACATCAAATATCAAATAGACACAAAGTTGCGTGCTAGCGCGCTCAGTGGCTCATTAGGCCAATACCGCGCTAGCATTACGAAATGCTCAAAAGCTACCACTTCATCATATGGTCAGACAGTATCTGATTGTTCGCAATCATGTTTGCATCGTGGGCTTCGACCGCAGCGCGGAGGGCTTCAACTTTACTCTGTGCCTCGGCAAACTCAGCTTTCAACTCAGAACGACGCGCAAGAGCGGCTCGCATCTCTTCAGTCATTTGTTCGGACATTGTTTTCTCCTCATTGGCAGGCACCTTTAGCTTGCCAGATGCGGAGGGTCGAAGCAAGCTGAAGTAGTGGCGATACGGAGCCAGTTGCAAATGATAGAGTCTGTTTGGGCATTGCCTTACGACATGCGGTGCGAAGCGCTTAGTCTGTATGCGAGTGCCTTGGCCAAACAGTTTCACGCCCGTTACAGGTTCAACCTCCCGATGCGGTCTGGACCGGTGCTTGCTCACCAAAGGAACCGAGCAATCGCCGAGGAGTACGCCAGTTTGACCCAACGAAAGGTAGTGACGACTAGTCAGCCGCTTATCTCTGCGGTACGCGATCTGAAACCAGCTGTCGTAATAGAAGCCTACGAAGACCTCGACACAGACCTAATCACGGTCATCACTGGACAATACGACGCCGACTTCGCTTCAGGTCTTGTCTTGGCACCAAGAGCTTTTTTGCGTCGACGAGCGTTGGTGTGCTCGATAGCACGGCACACGCCGCCTGGCGCATGTCCCACGATAGCCGAAATATCTCTTACCGGTGAGGTGAGTAGAGAAACGCGGGCACCAACGCGTGATCTTGATAGTTCGGCACGAAAGGCTCGATTAACTTCGGTTCAGATGGGCGCGGATTTGCTCTCTCTAACCGGCCACTCAGATGGCTTCGATGCTGACCTGGGTCACGGCCTGATCCTGTGTGGTGTGAATCCCAAGGCACAGAAATGTAGCGTCGAACGAGCGCCCCGCTGTGTCCACACGGGACAATGTCACCGACATCAGATTGTACATGGTGTACCTGGCGAACCCTGGAGCATTGATCGCGCGGCTGCATCTGAAATGCTCGTTCCGGCAAGACTGCTCGTGGCAAAGTTGTTTACGTTCTACTCTTGCTGGGGAATCCTCCCAAACGCTCACTATTGCGACCCCAAGTGGGGCTTGTTGTCAGAAATACTCTCTGGTTGTAGCGTCGGTACCGTGATCACAACTTGGAAGCAGGAGTTCATCGACGTAGAAGCGGCAAATGAGGCAAATCAGGCGCTCCAAGAAGGGCGATCGGTCGGGCAGGCCGCAGCGATATACAACCGTCATTTGGGCGCCACAGCGAAAGGTAGTAGAGTTGTAGTGCTCGGTGATCCGGAAGCCCAAATCGCGCAATATCCATCAAATTCTTCGTCACATGTTCGACAATCAAATTCGAATAGCGAAATAGCAATTGAATCTCCATCCAGTATAAACAGCTATTCTGAGTTTTGGAAAATCTACAGACAAGTGACCGACCACAAAGTTCAGCCCTTCGGGCAGATGGTTCAACGCATTGACAGCGGAAACCAGACCAATGAGACCGATTCAATAGCCAATTTGCTACTGAAGACAGGCACGCTTTTCTGTGAGAACTGGATCAAGTTCTGCGATGAACGATCCCTTCGGTCTTCATCCAGCCGTTGCGAGAACTGCGGTAGTGTTGCGACGAAGACGAGCGCTAGTTTTGGTCCCTCAAACCAAATCTCAAGGGTGCTATTGAACTGTCCCCGTTGCTCGATCGTCCAAGATTGCACGCCCGACCTAGCAAACCACTGCCTTTCGTTTGACTGTGGTGAGTTGACGTTCTCTGGCGGCACCGATGTCAATCACCTTGCAGCTTACATTTTTCTTGATCCCGTGCTGCCGCGAGAGCGTCTGGCCTTCGCCCTGTCATCTGTGGATATCAATCAATCGATAAAAGCCGTATCAAAGAGCCTCGAACGACTTCAAGGCCTCGTTTATACATCCCTACTTCTACTAGAAGGAAATAGACCTTCTTTATTTGGTCTAATGCTGAAGGGGGGCGAATGAGCGATGAATAGTTCTGTTCAAGAGATGTTCCATTTTTCGAACATTGAAGGAGAACAAGCCGGTCGGCCACTCATACTTATCCACGGCCTCGGCGGCTCAACGGCGTGCTTCAACGAAGCGTTAAATTTCGGTTGGCGCGATCAGCCACTCCTCATTAGGGTCGATTTGCTTAGGACCAAGTTCATGGAAAAGTGTAAAGATGACCATCTAACCTTTCCTCAGCAAGCAGACTGGCTTTGCAATCAAATTGAAGAACTAGGTCTAAATAGTTTCGATCTTCTTGGGCACTCCTACGGCGCAACATTGGGAACCTTAATCGCCGCAAGTTCACCCACATGTAATTCCTTTATAAACGTTGAGGGTCACGTAACCGATTCAATGTTCGACTTCTTAAGGATTGTAGAAAGCCGCTCCTTCCTTCCAAATTTTGAAAGATGGTTCGTCGAGGACTTGATCAGGGGGGCTGGAGCGCTGGCGGCTGACAAGAATATCGGAGCAGAACGATACGTTGAATCGCTTATGCGTTGGCAACCGGAAATCTTTGCCTACTGTGCAAGAAGCTTGTTGGACTTCTGTGATCCAAGGCGCGATGGCGTCAATACAGTGCTCGAAGCGTTATGCGCCCTCCAAGTTCCTAAATTATACATAAACGGAAGTGAGAGCGTCAAAAATGAAGAGCTTGCAATGCTGCTTAAGCGCGGCGTACCGATTTCCGCTGTCGCCGGATCGTACCATTGGCCGATGATTGAGGCCCCCGAAACCTTCTATAGAATTGTTTCATGCTTTGTACGAGAGCAGAGCATTCTGATTTGAGGATTGAACCAATGAAAGAAACAGCAATCATATCGAACGACCCTAAACCGCACATTTTACCCCAAGTGGGTGGGGCCGTGCGAGAGATGTCCGCTTGCCAAGCGATACTGGATGCGCTGGATAATAAGCCAAGTGTAATGAAGGTATACTCTAATGGCCAACTGATGGAAAAATCGAATTCGTTTCTGCCTCTTCCCCATGAGGATGACGTAGCATACCAGCACCGGCTTCGATCTATCTACGAGTGTAGGACATTTTTGATCTATATTTCGGGTATTGACGATCGCTTTGCCCCTGAGCAGTTTGACTGGCTGCGTGGCTGCGCAAGCAGGTTCCGGCCCAAATGTAAGCATTATGATCTCGAGTTATTTTTTGGGTGGTATCAAGCCACACCGGGTGGGGTGCACTCGGAAGCGTGCTTTAATGCTCATCAAGTCATACTTGGCGCAAAAGCGATGCTCCTGTGGCGACCAGATTCACTTATTCCCAGCTCTGACGAAATCATGAGGATAGACGAAGAGATCTACATTAAGTCTCAAGTGATCACACCACCTGATTGGCGTTTGCATGCATCCAGAGGGGACACTTTCATTTGGCCAGAGAGATACTGGCACGTTGGGGAATCCCCGGCCATGAGCGCTGCAATTAATCTGGCGGTCTATCCGTAGACGGCTCAGACGTTTCCTATGCCAAAGTTGACAAGGATCGCAAATTCTGACGTTAGACAAAAAGACTGAGAACCAATGGCTATCCTTAGGTATCGCGATTTTCGGGCGAACTAGCGTAACGCAGGAGCTTAACTTGCCACTTTTGAGTTTAATAAATCTGCAAAAAACCCTCCTAGCAACTGCATATTGGGGTGAGGCAGTATGAGGGCATTACAAGAATTTATTGAAATGGAAGTCCTTCATGAAGAGGGAACTCCGGAGCGGATGCTATCTCCTGAAGATGTCCAAAGGATCGTCACGCTAAACGGCCGTTTGCCGCTTGATGAGCGTATGGACGCTTTTACATTTGAAACAAGCGAATACTTGCGGCGTGTACTCGACCCATCGAGGCTGAATGGAGATATACAATCAAATCTCAAGAATCAACGAAGATTCGCATTATACCTGAACTCCCTTGGGTATTTGCAGGTAAAAGCTGCAGGAGATTCAAATCCAAGTTATCCATTCAACATAGTAACATGGCATCTTGGTGATTTTACACTTCCTGAAGCGCTTGCTTCTAATGCGCGAGCGTCAATACTTAAACTGAACTATGATGAGAAGGCGGCCCAAAGCCTTTATCTAGCCGAATTAAAACGTGCGTACGACGCTGGTGTTCTCCGTCACATCGTCGAAGGTTTGATTGATGCACTGGAGCATGTTGAGTCCGTGGTCTTCTATGTTGCAGATCGCGTCTTTGCTTGTGCCGAGAGAATGAATAACTTGGTGGGGAGCAAACGCGGCATTGGTGAGTTGGACGAACTCAGCAATAAACCTTTATCGCTCTGGGGTTCTCATCACGTTCTGATCGTTGCAACGCTACACTCGCTATTTATTGCGGGAAAATCAATAAAATTCGAGGAATTCAATGGATGTAACCTCTATGCGTCAACGGTGTACAGGCGTCTTGCAACATTACGATCTAGCTATGAAGCAGCGCTCGGCTTCGCACCTCAGAGTATATTGGCTTACTCTGACAGTCCCTTTTCTCTGGCGCGTTCGGTAGCGCGCCTATCTGACCAACTTATTGGGCGACGGTGGCTTCGGTATCGCAAAGTAAGCGGCTTAACACTCCGAAAAACGGAGAGTCTCATAAGGACGAGCGAAAGAACGCTAGGTCCCGTATTTCGCAACGAGATAGATCGAGTGTCGTCCGATTGGTCGGTTGTTATTTCGAAAGATCAATCCGAGACGGAACAATTCACAACGTTGGTAGAGCATGCAATTGGTGATCGTGTTTCAAGTGAGAACGGTGGCAAGCTTTCTTCATTGATCCAAGTTGTACTCAAGTCTGCGATTTTTTGTACTAATTCTGACTACTCGATGAGTAGTTCCTTAAGGGCGCCAGGCCTCCTGTGCCGCGACAGCACTTCAGAGATTCAACAGAGTCTACATGCGCTTACGCCAAAACACTTTTTTTGCGAGATCGCCTCATCATCTCATCTCGCAAACCAGAAGGCTGACCATTTAACTCAAGATATATTCTCGCCGGTACAGAGGCGGATGGAGTTCAATAGATGGCACTTCGTCGTCGGAAATTTGCCGAGATCAGTGATCCATCGAAGCAGACATTATTTCTTTCCGCCGGTGCTACCTGATATTTCGAACTATTCGAGCATGTCTCATGCGGCGCACAATAAAGCTGACGTGAGGTTTGCAATTCGCAGTCCTGGTCCTGATGTTTCTGAAGAACCTCTTCTGCTGTTTGGCTTGCCTTACTGGGGTTTCTATGACTGTCGTGTTGTCCGTGTATCTGGTGAGCCTTTTACCGAAGGCGAGTTAATTACTGTACGTGCGCATTCCCAAATGATTGGCGTCATTTGGCGACTAGTTTGCTCGCACCTGTCAAAAAGTGTAGAGCTCAGAACAATTGACGTATTTACTGAGGCGCAGCCGGGCAAAGGTATAGTTCACATATTGGATGAATAGTTTTTGAGTATACGTCTTATTGCAAGCGAGGCGTTGTGTCTCGTTGACCATTTCATGCCCCATCTCGGACTGACGTAGGTTCGCGACACTTCAACGATGTGCTTAGTCGACCAAGAAGTCACCCCCTTGTGTCCAAGCAGTGTATTGTTTCGCAGATGCTCAGAGTGATGTGTCCGCATCAATTCATGGATATAGTTCTGTACTGAATTGTCGGCTAAGGCAGTAAGTTCGGGTCTGACGTTGGGATTACGCTGCGAGTGAATTAATCTGCGGCAGTCATTCTCTCTGCAACGACACAGGAAACTCCAAGGAGGCTCGTGGGGAAAAGTCGCGTAGTCAATTGTAAGCTCTTCACCGGTCGCAACTTTGCGAACTGTCATCCCAAAGTTTTGACCGACTTGCAGTACATTGGGCGTGCAGGAATGGTTGAAGAATGCGGCTCCGCGGCATGGCAGAAGGTCGCAGCCATTGCTAAGTGTGAGGCCGAATTCTTTCAGTGCATTTATGTCTGACCCGTTTAGCCGGGAGACTGAATACTTCGGCACCGTTAAACATGACTCGCACGGATACCAAACAATTTCTAACGCGGGAATTTCTTGCCGTGCAAAAACTCCCCTACCGGAAATACAACTTCGCGAGACGGTCAGCGTCGATCGAAGCACGGGCTACATTCCAACAAGTGAAAACAATTCGGTCTCTACACTTGAGATTTCATCGAGACTTGAGCCAACGATCAGATACCGAAGGTGTCCGTCGAATTTAATAGTATCGCTAACGAGTAAAATACCAGAATTAGAGCTGCGAGAAAACTCGAATCCGTTTCGGCGAATAAGACTAGCGGCTGTCAAGAAGTCCATTGGTGTGATGAGTTGCTGTGCATCGGCCAACCAGCACAAGCCTGGTGCGAGGTTCGAACCACACAAACGCGCTAACAATTCATGAAGGTAGGTTCCTCCAGTCCTACGGAAATTGGTTTCTGTAGCATAATAGTGATAGTTTTCAGTAAGAAGAAAGTCTACGTCACAAATACCACGGTAACCATGTGAGTGTACAAAACGTCCGAAGCTTAGGGTGTGCTGTTCCATTTCATGGGTCACCGCTTTTGGAACTTGCGGTGGTGGAGCGACCATTCCCCGCCAAGAATTGTTTATGCACCTTTGGTCACAATTGTATAGTAATTCAGGACCATCGTGAGAAACAACGATTTCAATACTTGGAGCGCCGATGATGTCAAAACAAGTCTCGACAACATATCTTTCAAATTGTTCCGGCCAAACGAGCGACCTTTTTAAAAGTGCTTCCGCGGTACTCAAGGGGTACCAGGTCGACCGGTCAAACAATGTGTTCCCGTACCCGTTGGAACTCCTATCGAATTTGATCATGGCGCGTTTGGCAAAGGCCGGGTCGTTATCAATTATGTTAACGAGGGCCTCATCGCCGTTGCACAACACTCCATAGGGAACAGGAATATTTAAAAGTTCAGCTACTTCTCGAAATCCAGATTTCGAATTGAGGCGATAAATCAGTTTTAGGAGCTGATTATTCGGGAGACTACTATAACCAGAATGTTTGAGGTCGTGCCTTTGGAGGTAGTTTATGGTACAATTATCTTGCGCAAAGGTAGATACTTCGCAGTCTGGAAACTTCTCACGGATTTCTAAGAGTTTGTTCTCTTCTTCCGTCCCTTTAATCCTATTAGAAAGCAGTTCAGTTTCCGAGCCCGGGGGGCAAATAAATTCAACATCATTTTGATCCAGTTCAAGAATCGCATTAGCATATTCTCGAAAATGGCTAGGAATGGGTTTGGGACTGATCAGAGCATCACCGGCATGGCAAAGCCAATATTTTCTATGGGCAACTGAGGCCAGTGCGCGCGAGTGAGACAAGCTTGGGGCCGAAGTCATTAGCTGATTGACTGTGTTGGCCCAATGTATCTGGCAGTATCGTTCTGTATGCAAGTTCATAGATTGTGCATAAGTCTATGCTGTGTTTCTTGCTAGGATCGTTCCGTGACCTGCATAAAACACTAATAGCTCCGGTTTTATGAAGCCAGCAGCTTTCAGCCATTCAATGTGTTGACTTAGCTTTGCTGGTTTATCAATTGGATCAGGATTCGGATCGCTGTAGTGGTTCCAATCTAGCTCTTGAAAAGCGACGAAGGCGCGGTCATCGCCAAAGGTAACTTGTGATGCTTCGCGCACGGCACGGTTCCACTGTTCTGCAAAAATGATCCGATTGTCTGTTTGTTCAGGCTCAAATAGATCAGACAGTATGAATGAACCACTTCGCCGAATCTTCTTTCCGAGGAACATGAAAAGTTCTTGTTTTCTCTCGTCGCTTAGGTGGTGAACTGCGAGTGATGAAAGAACAATATGGGGAGCTGGGAACTCATCGAGAGACTCAAATTTCTGTAAATCAAATCCTTCAACGCGCGCTCGATTGGAAAATTCCCTTAGTGCAGCCGTTGTCTCAATTAGCATTCGCTCAGAATTGTCTAGGGCAATTAGGGACGCACTGTCATTTGATGCAAGAATGGCTTTGGAGATTTCGCCTCCGCCACAACAAATGTCATAGACCAATGGAGCGTCGTATTTTTTGCAAGCGTCAACAATTGCACAAATATGTTCTTCTCTCTTTGGTACAAAGCACGCACCATACCTTATGAAGACTTCAGAGTCTTCGTCGTACCAGTTCTCGCCGTCATGGTTCATTTTCTAAATCCCCCGGTCTTTCCGCTATTGGTAATAGGTAACTAAGTATCAGTATATGAATGTGAGTGACCTCTTGGGTCTTTGATTTGATACTGTGAGCCGGACTTCGTCTCTATGTAGCTCGATGAAATTGGGACTTTGCCGTGGCCGCCTGGAAGATCAAGCACATATTGCGGTAAAGTGAGTCCTGAATTTTTTTGACGAAGTTCAGCGAATATACGCTGCCCTTCTTGAATAGATACTCGGAAATGTTGTGTTCCGATTGCAAGATCAGGGTGATGCAAGTAGTATGGCTTCACTCGCGCTTTTACTAATTCTTTAAATAGTAGCCCCAGAGTTTCTGCAGAGTTGTTTATTGTACGAAGAAGCACGGTTTGACCCAGTACCGGAACACCATTTTCGGTCAACATGGCTATAGCGTCTTTGACTCGTGCTGTGAGCTCATCTGGATGGTTTATGTGCATCACGATATAGGTTGTTGGGCCCGAGTGAAGGGCGGAAATTAAATCATCAGTTATTCTTTCAGGCGTTACGGCGGGTACTCTCGTGTGAAAACGCGCGACTGCGATGTGATCAATTTTTCCAAGCTCGCCAAGTACAGAGGATAGTCGTCGGTTTGACAAAGTAAGTGGGTCTCCGCCACTTAATATGACCTCCCAGATTTGGCTATTCTGGCGAATGTATCTAAGCGCCGCTTCTATTTGTGCGCTGTCAAGGCCTCGTGTGCCAGGCCCAACGGTCTCGCGTCTGAAGCAAAATCGACAATAGACTGCACAGGTCTTGATTAAATTCAAAAGTACTCGATCTTGGTAACGATGAACGATCCCGGGAATTGGAGAATGTGCAAGGTCGCCAATTGGATCTTCAAGCTCTCCCTCGGTAACATTTAGTTCTTCGTGCGTCGGTAGGTACTGTCTTGCAATTGCAGAGTTTGGGCCATGCGCTCGGATTGTTTCAATGATATGTGGCGTGAGGGCGATCGCGTATTTGTCTGCTACGGCCTGAAGTTCAGGAGTAATATCGCTGTCAATTAATCCCAACTCTTGAAGGTCTCTAAGGGACTGTGCTGCCCGCGGCTTTCTTTGAGCTAGGTCTTCGGACATAGCTATCCCCTATCTATCTTTCAGTACTGAAGCCTCGATGTGTACACGGATCGTAACTGCTGTCTCGTGTTTGGCAATCCTATATCTTTGTCCATCGACTTGGGCTGCTTGTGCACAACTTCACGTGTGTGCACCGGAGGTTTGTGCGCAATCGTGCGGTTTGGGGATTTAGGCTTGCCCCTGCGCTTGATTGCTTGATGCAGCAGATTCGGTCTGACTGGACGACTTGATTGGTGTCTAGCGATTCCGTCCTCATTTTCTAGATGGTTATAGTAGACGACGCTCACGAGGCTGCGAGTGGGTTTTGATGCCGGGCGGTTGGTTTGATGCACCTTAAATCGGCTGTCAGATGGGCGCACCGAAGCCCAGCTGGCTCGGTTGCTTCCATGTTCTGGCGAGTTGCTGATCTGCGGCAAGAATGAGGTGTTCGTGGTGACCGTCCCGTGAAGGTGCTCTGGCGTGACGTTATCGGTCCCGGTTAGTGGGCACTAGATTGCTCGACCTCCTGACTCACACATCGGGTCCCAAAGCCTCAAGGTCGGGTTCACCGGACGCTCACGATGGGTGCATCTTTCTGACGATTGGGACCATCCCTTGAAACGCGTTTCGGGGCTTCAGCGAGTGGGACAGTGAGTTGGAATTTCCTAGAAAACTATGGAACATCGTGAGTGTCCCACCATGGCTTAAGGTACTGATATTCAAATTTAGTGTGATGTCGCCCCCGGGCACCATTTTTCTGAATAGAAATCCGGATGGCTGGTTTTTCGCGCTTGGGCGTCTGGCCAAGCGCTTGTGACGTTCGCGATGCGTTGGTTGCGTCAGGCGCTGATTTCTGCAGCCAAGGCGTTTCGGGCGACGGCGCGGGCGTTTGGAAGGTCGTTTTCTTCGGCGCGGGTCAGGGCTTGATCGGCGGGCAAGCCATGTGCAAGCCAGTGTTCGACCAGGCAGATTTGCAAAGCTGCCTCGTCCACGTCAAGGCGCAACGCCAGATCCCAGTGCGCGCGAAGGTCACGCTTAACCAGGCTATTGCTGGGCAGGTGAAACCCCTCCATCGGAACGACCTGTGTCGCGCAACCCACTCGACCTTTTCGCAGTTCTTTCCCGATACGAAAGCCGGGCTTTCGGTTCAAGAACACCTCTGTTTGCAGTTGACAGGTGGGTTGAATATTAATTAACATGTGAAGTAATAATATGTATATGGACTTCCGGACCTCTGATGAGGATCGGCAATGGAAGGCGGTCTGCGTGAGTGAACTGAAGGCAAATATCGACAAACTGGCCGGTTATCTTGATCGGTTTCGCGACAGCGGCATCCCGAACCGGATCGGTGGTGTTGATTGCGCAGGGGCTGGCGGAACCTTCGCGACACACTCGCCCGTCGACAAAAGCTGGATATGTGACGTGGCACATGGCACCGAAGCCGACATTGACGCCGCCGCACAGGCCGCGCACGCAGCCTTTGCCAATTGGCGCGATATGCCAGCGGTTGAGCGGCGCAAGATCCTTTTGAATGTCGCAGACGGGATCGAAGCGCGCGCCGAGGAAATCGCCCTGTGCGAATGCTGGGACACCGGGCAAACCCTGCGTTTCATGTCCAAAGCTGCACTGCGCGGGGCCGAGAACTTTCGCTATTTTGCCGATCAGGTGGTGCAATCGCGTGACGGCCAGCATCTGAAGTCTCCGACCCTGATGAACGTGACGACGCGCGTGCCCATTGGCCCTGTCGGCGTTATCACCCCGTGGAACACGCCCTTCATGCTGTCGACGTGGAAGATCGCGCCTGCTCTGGCGGCAGGCTGCACCGTCGTTCACAAACCGGCCGAAGCGTCCCCGCTGTCCGCCCGCCTGCTGGTCGAGATTGCCGAAGACGCTGGCCTGCCCCCTGGTGTGCTGAACACGGTGAACGGGTTTGGCGAGGGTGCGGGCAAAGCCCTGTGCGAACACCCGCTGATCCGTGCGATTGCGTTCGTGGGCGAAAGCCGCACGGGGTCGCTGATCACAAAACAGGGGGCGGATACGCTGAAGCGTAACCATCTGGAATTGGGCGGTAAAAACCCTGTGGTCGTCTTTGACGACGCCGATCTGGATCGAGCGCTGGATGCGGTGATCTTCATGATCTATTCGATCAACGGCGAACGCTGCACGTCGTCCTCTCGCCTGTTCGTTCAGGACACCATTCGCGAGGCATTCGAGGCGAAGTTGGTGGAGCGGGTGAACAACATCAAGGTCGGCCACCCTCTGGACCCGGCCACAGAAATCGGGCCGCTCGTCACAGAAGAGCATTTCAACAAGGTTACGTCCTATTTCGACATCGCGCGCGAAGATGGCGCGACCGTGGCGGCAGGGGGGAAGACAGTCGGTGATCAGGGCTATTTCGTGCGCCCCACGCTGTTCACCAATGCCACCAATGACATGCGCATCGCGCGCGAGGAAATCTTCGGCCCCGTCCTGACCTCGATCCCGTTTTCGACCGAGGACGAGGCGCTCGCGATGGCCAATGACACCCAATACGGGCTGACCGGCTATCTGTGGACCAACGACCTGACCCGCGCACTGCGCTTCACGGACAAGTTGGAAGCGGGTATGATCTGGGTGAACTCGGAAAACGTGCGCCACCTGCCGACGCCGTTTGGCGGGGTGAAAGCCTCGGGCATCGGGCGCGATGGTGGCGATTGGTCTTTCGAGTTCTATATGGAACAAAAGCACATCGGTTTCGCCACCGGGGATCACAAGATCATGCGACTGGGTGCCTGACACGGCCCCGACAGAAGGAAACGACCCAATGGGACAGATTGTCCAAGCTGCCAAAATCACCCACGTGCCCAGCATCTGGATGTCGCACACGATGGAGCAATACAAAGGCATTCGCCAGCCCGCCATAGATGGCTATGCCAAGCTGCGCCAAGACGCGATTGATCGCGGGGTCGAGACGTTCATCATCTTCGACACCCACTGGATCACCAATCAGGGCTTTCACCTGAACGCCAAGCCGCATCACAAGGGGCGCTTCATCAGCCACGAACTGCCACATATGCTGGCGGATATGGAGTTCGACTATCAGGGCGATAGCGAATTGGCGGCGTCGATCCTGTCGGTGCTGGAGGAACGGGGCGAACGGGCCATGGGCCATGCGCAGCCCGATCTGGGTATGGAATACGGCACGCTTCTGCCGATGCATTTCATCAACGAGGGCGTGAATGCCCGCGTGCTGCCGGTGGCAGTGAACCAGTTTTCGTCCATCGAGGAAAACCGCCGTTGGGGCGCTGCGATTGCCGAAGGTATCCGCCGGTCGGATCGGAAGGTCTCGGTGCTTGCGTCTGGCTCGCTGAGCCACGATTTCACGCCGAATGAACGCTCGGTTGACGGGCTGAACTCCGTGAATGGCGAGTTCAATCGCCAGATGGATTTGCGCGTGCTGGAGCTTTGGGAGAACGGTAAGTGGGCAGAGTTCCTCGACCTGCTGCCGGACTATGCGGTCAAATGCACCGGCGAGTGTGCGATGAACGACACGGCGCTGTTGTTCGGCGCGCTGGGCTGGAAGGATTACGAGGGCGAGATCGACATCTACACCCCGTATTTTGGCAGTTCCGGCACCGGTCAGGCCAATATCAGCTTCTCGGTTCAATAGGATTTCACCATGAAATTTGCGACCTTTACCGCCGAAGGCGAAAGCTTCTACGGCGCGGTCATGGATGCAGGCGCGGTGGCGTTGTCGCCCGACTTTCCGCACTGGCCCACGCTTTACGACGCGATTGCAGCGGGCGGGTTGGATGATCTGGCACAGGCCGCGCAGGGCCGCGCGGTGACGCATAAAGACTTCGCCTATGACATGGTGATGCCCAACGCGCCCCGCATCCTGTGCGTCGGCGTGAACTTCCCCGACCGCAATGCAGAATACAAAGACGGCAGCGCGCAGCCGAAATACATGTCGCTGTTTCCCCGCTTTGCCAGCGGCTTCACCGGCCACAACCAACCACTCATCCGCCCGCCGGAAAACCATACGTTGGATTATGAAGGCGAGGTGGCGATTGTCATTGGCAAGGCAGGCAGGCGCATTCCGGCGGTGGATGCCTACGACCATATCGCGGCGCTGACACTCTGCAACGAAGGCACCATCCGCGATTGGGTGCGGCACGCGAAATTCAATGTGACGCAAGGCAAGAACTGGGACCGGTCTGGTGCCATCGGGCCGTGGCTGGTTCCGTTCACCGACGCCGACCAATTGGACAAAGCGCGCATTCAGACGCATGTGAACGGAGAGCTTCGCCAAGACGACACGCTTGACCGCATGATGTTCCCGATCCGCGAGGAAATCGCCTATATCTCGACCTTCATGACCCTTCAACCCGGCGATATCATCGTGACCGGCACGCCCACCGGGGCAGGGGCGCGGTTCGATCCGCCGCGCTATCTTGCGCCCGGTGATGTGGTCAAGGTCTCGGTGGAAGGTATCGGCACCCTGCGCAATACAGTTGAGGACGAAGCGGTATGACGCCGGACGACCACGCCACCGCAGCTGCCGATTTGCTGAACGCCGAACGGACGGGCCGACAGATTGGCCTGCTGACCCTGCGCCACCCGGATATGGGCATGGACGACGCCTATGCGGTGCAAAACGCGATCTATCGCCAGAAACTGGCCGAGGGGCGGCGCGTGATCGGGTGGAAGATCGGCCTGACCTCGAAAGCCATGCAATACGCCTTGAACATCGACATCCCGGACAGTGGGATATTGTTCGATGACATGCTGTTTGACCATGGCGGGTCCATTCCCAAAGGCCGTTTCATCCAGCCACGTATTGAAGCCGAGATTGCCTTTGTGATGAAAGCCCCGCTAAGCGGTGCGAAGGTGACGCGTGATGACGTGATTGCGGCCACGGACTATGTCGCCCCGTCGCTCGAAATCCTCGACACGCGGATCAGGCGGGTGGACCCGGACACAGGCAAGGCCCGGACCGTCTTCGACACGATCAGTGACAATGCAGCCAATGCGGGCGTCGTGTTGGGGGCGGACCGTCACCCGGTTGATGCCTTTGATCTGCGCTGGGTCGGCGCGCTGACCTTCCGCAATGGCGAGATTGAAGAGACTGGACTGGGTGCAGGCGTGCTGAACGATCCGGTCGAAAGCGTTGTCTGGTTGGCCCGCCGCATGGCACAATACGGCCAAAGCATCGAGCCGGGGCAGGTGATCTTGTCGGGCAGCTTCATCCGCCCTGTCGAATGCCCACCCGGCACCGATATTCACGCCGATTTCGGGTCGTTCGGGTCGGTTGATATCCGCTTCGACGGTTAGACGCCGCATTTGCACGCGCGGTTGGCGCTTCTGGTTGCGCGGCGCTGTCCGTGGCAGGATAGTTCAGGTCCAACGCCACCGGAGAGACACTCGTGAAGCTGCGCTTTGATCATGGGCCGGACGATACGCCCTGTCAGTTCGACACGCCCCAGCGGCTGATCGTGGCGCAGGACGCCTGCGACGTTGCCCGCGCGTTGGATGATCTGGACGCGGCGCGTGCGCAAGGGGCGTGGGTGGCAGGGTTTGCGAGCTATGAGCTTGGCTATGCTCTGGAACCACGGCTTGCCCCTTTGATGCCCAAGACCCGACGCCTGCCGCTTCTGCAGTTTGGCGTCTATGACGACCCGTGCCTGCCCGTGGCTGTCGCGCCCGGCCCTGCGCAACTGTTGGATTTGCGGCCCGACTGGTCAGACGCGCGCTATGCGACCGCGTTCCAGCGCGTGCATGACTATATCTGTGCGGGCGATACCTATCAGGTGAACCTGACCTTTCCGATACACGGCACAGCGTCAGGCCGGCCGCAAGCGATCTATGCGGCACTGGCGGGTCTGCAACCCGTGCGCCACGGCGTGTTGGTCGAGGCCGAGGGTCTGCCCACGATCCTGTCGCGCTCGCCCGAACTGTTTTTCCGCACAAACGCGATTGGCCAGATCGAGACGCGCCCGATGAAAGGCACCCAGCCGCGCAGCGCCGACCCGATCGAGGATGCGCGCCGGGTGCAATTCCTGCGCAGTGACGAAAAAAACCAGGCCGAAAACCTGATGATCGTGGACCTTCTGCGCAACGACATCTCGCGGATTTGCGAGGCCGGAAGCGTTTGCGTGCCGGAGCTTTTCACGGTGGAAAGCTATGAAACCGTGCATCAAATGACCTCGCTTGTGCGTGGACAGATGCAGCCGGGTAGGGGACTGAGCGATATCTTCCGGGCGCTGTTTCCCTGTGGGTCGATCACCGGCGCACCCAAACTGCGGGCGATGGAGATCATTGCGGAACTGGAAGACACGCCGCGCGACATCTACTGCGGCACCATCGGCTGGGCCGCGCCGGATGGGCGGTCTGACTTCAACGTGGCGATCCGCACGTTGATGGTGGAAAATGGCGACGTGACGCTGAATGTGGGCGGTGGCGTGGTCTATGACAGCACAGCCGCATCCGAATACGAGGAAGCTTTGTGGAAAGCGCGCTTTGCGATGCAATTGATGACGACACCACGCTGAACAGGCGTTTCTGTTGCACCGGATAAGGCTGTTCATCGGTGCGCAGGGCACTGATCAAACCTGCCGCGGTATTCATTGGAAAAAGTGGTGGGGGGAAGTGGTGGGCGACCTTGGAATCGAACCAAGCGTGCGTCTCCGCGAGGGAGTTACAGTCCCCTGCCACACCTTGCGGCCTGTCGCCCACTAAGCCCCGCGCATTGCGCCGAACGTGGGGCTGATTATCCCGCCCGCGCGAAAGGGTCAACATGAAAATTCGCCCAAATGCCGCCCATCTGCCCTTGTCTCGCCGCGACAATCGCCGCATTGTCCGGGCCTTGCGAAAAGAAGGGCTGACGGCATGACGAAAAAGCCGAAATGGGTGGTTCAAAAGGAAAAGGCGCGCCGCGATGCTGCGTCGGAAACGGTGTGGCTTTTCGGGCTGCATGCGGTGCGCGATGCATTGATGAACCCGAACCGCGAGCGCCTTCGCCTTGTCGTCACCAAAAATGCCGCCGACAAGCTGGCCGAGGCCATCACTGCTTCTGGCATGGAACCCGAAATGGCGGATGCGCGGAAGTTTCCGGCACCGCTCGATCCCAACTCGGTGCATCAGGGGGCAGCGCTTGAGGTCAAACCACTGGCATGGGGCAATTTCGCCGAACGCGTCATGGGCGGCGCGGGTGGGCTTCCCATAGTTGTGTTGTTGGACCGGGTGACAGACCCACACAATGTCGGTGCGATCTTGCGATCCGCCGAGGTGTTCGGCGCAAGTGCCGTGATCGGCACCGCCCGCGGATCAGCGCCGGAAACGGGCGCGCTGGCCAAAACCGCGTCGGGCGCGTTGGAGCGCCAACCCTATCTGCGCATCCGCAATCTGGCCGACACGATGGTCGAGTTGCGCGAAATGGGTTTCGTCATCCTGGGCCTGGATGGGGAGGCCGAGGAGAGCCTGGACGCAGCACTTGATGCCCAGCCCGACCGCCCCGTCGCGCTGGTTCTGGGGGCTGAAGGTCCGGGGCTGCGGGACAAGACGAAAGCCACCTGCGACCAACTGGTCAAGGTCCCTTTCGCGCGCGATTTCGGGTCACTCAATGTGTCGAACGCAGCAGCGGTGGCGTTGTTTGCCACGCGAAAAACGCGTTAGCGGTCAGTGGTGCAACACAAACAAACTTGCCGCGGTCGGTCACACGCGTGACCTGACCAGTGTTGCACCTTTGTTCACAGTTTGTTGAGCGGCCCTTTTCAAACCCGCCCCCCACCATATTTGTTAACCGAGACCGGGCTGTGGAACGCCCGCAATCTCATTTCACTGTCCCTCGTTCCACCAACTTGCGCCCGGCTCTTTTTAGACCGGGCGCATTTTTGTGCTCTGCTGTTGGAATGTCGCCAATGCGAGGTTATTTGTTAGCCATGACACAGACTGACACAGACGCCCGCCTGAAGCACATCCTGACCACAACCCGCGTGATCGGGCTGGTTGGGCTTTCCAACAATCCAGCCCGCGCCAGCCACGGGGTCGCAAGGTTTCTGGCGGACAAGGGATACCGCGTCATTGGCGTCAATCCGGGGTTGGCTGGCAAAGTGATGTTCGGTGAAACGGTTGTGGCCACTGTGGCTGACTTGCCTGCTGATACGGACATGGTCGACCTTTTTCGCCGCTCAGACGCGGTCGAACCGATTGTGGATGCGGCGCTTGCGGCGCTTCCGGCCTTGAAAACGGTTTGGATGCAGTTGGGTGTTGAGAATGCTCAAGCCCGCCGAAAGGCCGAAGCGAAGGGAATAACTGTGGTGGAAGACCGCTGTCCGAAAATAGATTATCCACGCCTGTTCGGGGATGCGCCGCTCGCGGCTCTGATCGCCTGAGGTTGGCCTCGGCGCAACCTAGCGTTAGCGGGCCGCTTTTTCTGCGATGCCCGAGGTGCCCTCGCGCCGCTCAAGTTCGGCCAGCACGTCAGCCAACGCAACATCGCGCGCGGCCAACATGACCAGCAGGTGATACAGAACGTCCGCGGCCTCGGCGGTCAGGTTATCGCGGTCACCTTTGACGGCGGCAATGATGGCCTCAACCGCTTCTTCGCCGAACTTCTCGGCGCATTTTTCAGGGCCTTTGGCCAGCAGTCTTGCGGTCCACGAGCTGTCAGGGTCCGCGCCTTTGCGCACTTCGATGGTGGCGGCGAGTGTGTCGAGTATGCTCATGTCAACCTCATTGGGATGCCTGCGGCGGCCATGTGTTCCTTGGCCTCGCGGATTGTGTAGTCCCCGAAGTGGAAGATTGACGCCGCCAGCACGGCGGAAGCGCCACCTTCGGTCACACCTTCCACAAGGTGATCCAGATTGCCCACGCCGCCGGACGCGATCACTGGCACGTGCACAGCGTCCGAAATGGCGCGGGTCAGGGGCAGGTTGAAACCTGCGCGAGTGCCGTCGCGGTCCATCGAGGTCAGCAGGATCTCGCCCGCGCCTTTGGCTTCCATCAGCTTGGCGAATTCGACTGCATCAATTGGGTCGCCGTTTGCGTCCAGCGCGGGTTTGCGGCCCCCATGGGTGAAGATGCCCCATTTTCCGGGGGCAATCGTCTTGGCGTCGATGGCCACCACGATGCACTGGCTGCCGAACCGGTCAGCCGAGCGGGCGATCACGTTCGGGTCGGCCACCGCGGCCGAGTTGAAGCTGACCTTGTCGGCGCCTGCCAAAAGCAGATCGCGCACGTCGTCCGGGCTGCGCACGCCGCCACCGATGGTCAGCGGCATGAAGCATTGTTCCGCCGTGCGGGTGGCCAGATCATACATCGTCCCGCGATTTTCATGCGTGGCTTTGATGTCGAGGAAGCAAAGCTCGTCCGCCCCGGCGGCATCATAGGCGCGTGCCTGTTCCACAGGGTCGCCCGCGTCGATCAGATCGACGAAGTTGACGCCTTTCACCGTGCGGCCCTCGGCCACGTCTAGGCAAGGTATGATGCGGGTCTTCAGCATTTTCTGCGCGGTCCTTGGCTGATCACGGTTTGTTTTATTTGTTCAAGCCCCAACTGGCCAGAGCATTGTCGCGTTCGAACCTGATTTAAAGGAATTGCCCCATGATGAAACTCACCCTTGCAACACTTGTGTCGATGGTCGCGCTGCCGGCGATGGCAGAGATTGTGAAAGTGCCCGCATCCGGCACCGTTCCTGACACGATGGATGCTTTGGAAGCCGCCGTCGGAACCGCGGGCGCAACCGTGTTCGCGCGTGTCGATCATGCTGGCGGGGCTGCGTCGGTGGATATGGAGCTTGGGGCTTCGCAGCTTCTGGTGTTCGGAAACCCCAAACTGGGCACGCCTGCGATGCAGGATGACCCGCTGGCCGGGTTGATGCTGCCGCTGCGGGTGCTGGTGTATGAGGACAGCGACGGCGCGGTCTGGCTTGCCTACGAAGCCCCCGCCGACATGCTGGGGGAATTCGGCATCGCAGGTGACGCACCCTATGTCGGCATGATGGAGGGTGCGCTGGACAAGCTGACCGCGGCTGCTGCGGGCGGTTAGAGTGCGGCCAGGGCTTCCTTCAAATCAATCGCGCCGTCGTAAAGCGCCCGGCCCGAGATCGCGCCGTTCAGGGATGCACCGCAATCGCGCAACGCAATGAGGTCAGCCAGAGAGCTGACGCCACCGCTTGCGATCACCGGGATTGAAACCGCGCGGGCGAGGGCGGCGGTGGCGTCCACGTTCGGGCCTTGCATCGCGCCGTCTCGGTTGATGTCGGTATAAATGATGGCTGCGACGCCTGCATCTTCAAAGGATTTGGCAAGGTCGGTGACCATCACGTCGGTTTCTTCGGCCCAGCCCTTGGTGGCAACGCGACCGTTGCGCGCGTCGATCCCTACGGCAACCTTGCCGGGGAAGGCGCGGGCCGCTTCGCGCACGAGCTCCGGTTTTTCGACAGCGACTGTGCCAAGGATCACGCGGGCAAGGCCCTTTTCGATCCAGCCTTCGATGGTGGCCATGTCGCGGATGCCGCCACCCAGCTGAGCGGGGACGTCGATGGCGGCAAGGATCGCTTCGACCGCCGCGCCGTTCACCGGTTCACCTGCGAAAGCTCCGTTCAGGTCGACAAGGTGAATCCACTCGCAGCCCGCATCCTGAAATGCCCGCGCCTGAGCCGCCGGGTTGTCGTTGAAGACGGTGGCCGCCTCCATCTCTCCGCGCAGAAGGCGCACGCATTGGCCGTCTTTCAGGTCGATGGCGGGATAGAGGATCATGGCAGGCTCCGATGTTTGGTGCTTTTGGTGCTTTTTGCACGGAAGTCGCGGCTTGCCAAGCCGCCCCTCCCGTCACGTCACACTTGCCATAAACCGTTTCTCGGGGTCAGGATAATTGCAAATTCAGGGAGGATTGAATGAAACGTATGGTTATGGCGCTTGCGCTGAGTGTTGGAATGGCGGCGCCTGCTTTGGCGGATGCTGTTGAAGGGGTCTGGAAAACGCAGGTGGATGACGGGGCATATGCCCACGTGACGATCTCGCAATGCGGGGCGGCGCTGTGTGGTGTGATCTCGCGCACCTTCAATGCCAGCGGCGAATACAAGTCCGAGAATATCGGCAAGAAGCTGGTCTGGGATATGCAACCCAACGGCGGCGGCAAGTATTCCGGTGGCAAGATTTGGCAGCCTTCAACGGGCAAGGTCTATAAGTCGAAGATGCAGATGTCAGGCGAGTCGCTGAAAGTGTCGGGCTGTGTGGGACCGATCTGCAAAAAGCAGAGCTGGACGCGTGTGAAGTAAGCTGGTTGGACCGGCACGGAAAGGGGCGCCCGTTGCGGCGCCCTTTCTTATGGGGTCCAGCTGAGGAAGTTTGCAATCATCCGAAGCCCGGCGGCCTGGCTTTTTTCCGGGTGGAACTGCATACCGATCAGGTTGTCGCGGCCCACAATGGCCGTGATGTCGCCTGCGTAGTCGCAATGCGCCAAACGATGCGCGATATCATCCACCACGAAATGATAGGAGTGCACGAAATATGCGTGGTCGCCCGTTTTGACACCGTCCAGCACCGGATGTTCGTGGTCGACCACCAGATCATTCCAGCCCATATGGGGCACTTTCAGCTTTGGGTCTGACGGGGTGATCTTGCGCACATGGCCCTTGATCCAGTCAAACCCATCCGTGTCCTGATATTCGTGGCTGACCGTGGCCAACATCTGCATGCCGACGCAAATCCCCATGAAGGGACGAGCTTGCTGGATCACGGCCTCTTCCAGCGCCTCATAGATGCCGCGATGGTCAGACAACTGCTGACGGCACGCTGGGAACGCGCCGTCGCCGGGCAGCACGATCCGGTCGGCGCGCGCTACGTCCTCGGGCTTCGTGGTGACGATCACCTCACCTGCATTCGTTTCCGCCGCCATGCGTTGAAACGCTTTTTCGGCCGAGTGCAGGTTGCCGCTGTCATAGTCGATGATCACGGTCAGCATGTCTGTCTCCGGGTGGGGTGGGCGCTACAGCGCGCCTTTGGTCGAGGGGATGGCGTCCGCTTTGCGCGGATCGGTTTCAACGGCCAAACGCAACGCGCGGGCGACGGCCTTGAAGCCGGCCTCGGCCACGTGGTGGGCGTTGAAGCCGTGCAACTGGTCCACATGCAGCGTGATGCCGCCATGGGTCGCCAGCGCCTGAAAGAACTCGCGCACCAGCTCGGTGTCGAACGTGCCGATCTTTGGGGCGGCGAACGCCATGTTCCACACCAGATAGGGGCGGCCGGACAGATCAAGCGCGGCCCGCACCTGCGCGTCATCCATCGGCAGGTGACATTCGCCGTAGCGACGGATGCCCTTCTTGTCGCCAAGGGCTTCGGTCAGGGCTTGCCCCAGCGCGATGCCGGTGTCTTCGACCGTATGGTGGTCGTCGATGTGCAAATCGCCTGTGGCGCGCACCGTCATGTCGATCAGTGAGTGGCGCGACAACTGGTCCAGCATGTGATCGAAGAATCCCACGCCGGTCTGGTTGTCATAGCTGCCGGTTCCGTCGAGATTGATCTCGACCGAAATCTCGGTTTCCGCAGTCTTGCGGGTGATCTTTGCGCGCCGCATGAAGATGTCCTTTTTCTGCCTTGGCCTTCTTATAGGCGCGGGCGGCGCAGCAGGAAAGGCGTCAAATCGAACGGTGCGTCTGCTGTGGCTTTCACGCTTGGGCATCCCTTTCCCAGCCATGCTTAGGTCGCATTGCGGGAATGCGGAATTGTCGTTTGAAGTCAGGGGTGAAGATACGATCTAGTTCATGTCAGCGCTTCGAACGGCATCAAGCAAACGAACTTGGTGCAAATCGTTCAATGCGCGCCGATTGGGCTTTGAGTGAAAAAGCTGATCGATTGATAGAATTTGGAGACGATGACGATGACTAGTTTTGACGCCACGAAAAAAACCTCGATCTTTGGACGCCTTGTTGCCTGGGTCAAAAAGGCAAACGACTTCACAAAGCGCGAGCAAACGAGCCTTGTCGCACACCGTGACATGTGGCTGGGCAAACGCAGCCCCAAGCTTGAAAAAGTTGTTTCTCACTACAGCTATTGATCAGCACAAACGCAGCGTGCGCCGCATCAGGCGCGCGCTTTGCGTGCTAGGCTGAAGCCCGAAGGCATAGGCGGTGTTCAATCGCCTGCCGCTGCGGGTGGCGAGACGTTCATTTCCAACTCGGTCGGCATGGATTGCCGGATGTCATCAGCCAAACCGTCGATCTGAATGTCGTTAGTGCGATCGACCAAGGCAACCAGCGCGAATTCCCCATCTGCGAAACGACTGGCCATGGTCAGGCGTTGATAACTGATCGGGGTCAGAACCTTGTCAGCGCCCTGTTCGATCTGCGTATGGATGTGATCCAGCCGGATACCCCGCGTGGTTGCGATGTCTTCGAATGGTTTTGCCATCAGACTGTTGAATCTTACGCCCCCCAGAAGGGTTTCCGCCGCTTTTCCGACCGTCGAGCGATAGATCTGCCAGCCGAACCACGTCGCATAGGATGATTTTTCGCCGACCTCGGTGCAAATCCATTCGCCCGTCGCGCCATTTCGCCGGAAGACCATCAGATACGGGCGAAGCGGGCCAAACGCCGGGCTTTCCAGATCACCTTCGCTGTCCGCCCACGCGTGAAAGCCGAATTTCATCAACGCCGATCCCTTGTCCCAGATTGCCGTCAACGGGTGCTGTTGCAGGTGATAGGGGACGGGGCCGGCCTGAAAGTCCAGAAACAGCAGTTCGTCAACATGCCTGCTTTCGTCGCGCAGCCATGCATTGCTGCGAGCAATCAGCTCTTCTGCTTCGCGCAAGGCCTCTTTGCCGGTTTTGGTCAGCACATACTGGCGGTTCTCAAAGGCGAACAGCGGACCGTTCTTGTGCTTTTCAAGCGTTGCGATGTGCCGGCGCACGGTTTGCCGGGTGCTTCCCAGGTCTTTTACAGTGTGCGACAAGTTCAGGCTGCGGGCGAGTGACACGAAAGACCTCAGCATCTCGAACAATAGGGGCGGTGTCTCTCGATTGTTCATTCGTGTTCCCGCTAAATTGTGATCAAACTGTTTCTCGCGGCAGGCTTTGGGCGTCCGCCATCAGAAGGTTGTTCAAAAAAGCCTTTCTTTTCAAGCGCTATTCAGGATTGGGTGCAAAGATCATCCATTTAATGTGTATTCTTGCACCACAACAGTTCATCCCTAACCAGTTGGGTCGAAAGTGCTTTCCTGACACTCTCTTTTAACGTGAAACAATTTATTGGTGAAGTAATGGTCCATCCTGTTGATGTCCATGTTGGTAAAAAAATTCGAGAAGTGCGTTTGTTGCGCGGGCTGACGCAGGTGAACGTCGCCGAGCAATTAGGCCTGTCCTTTCAGCAATTGCAGAAATACGAAACCGGTTATAACCGCGTTTCAGCCAGCAAGATGTTTGAAATCGCACAGCTTTTGAGGGTCGAGCCCGGGTATTTCTTTGAAGGGCTGCCCAGTGCGGATGATGTTGAACGCGAGGCGATGGATGAACGCACCGCGAAGGCTGCGCAGGCCCTGTCTTCCATTTCGGATGAAAAAGTGCGCAACCAAATTCAGTCTATGATCCACGAACTGGCCAATCGCGACACTCTGAAAAGCGCCTGAACGGGCGGATCTCGAAGCCAGACATAGATCTTTGGAAGAGGGCGCCTTCAAGCGCCCTTTTTTGCATGCGCAAAGGCTGGGCGATATGGCGCGGATGGCCCGTGTCGTGTGATGATCTGAAAATCTGTCCCATTGGAGCGGGCGAGGCGATTCGAACGCCCGACCCTAACCTTGGCAAGGTTATGCTCTACCCCTGAGCTACGCCCGCATCCTGATGGGTGTGTTCAGCCATTTGGCCGAACCGGGTGACCGATTGGAGCGGGCGAGGCGATTCGAACGCCCGACCCTAACCTTGGCAAGGTTATGCTCTACCCCTGAGCTACGCCCGCATCCTTCGGTGAGCCGTGAGATATGAAATACGACGCGAGGCTGCAAGGGGAAAATCGCGAAAACCGTGGTTTTTTGCAGAATGGCGGCGGCCGGTGGCGGATTTAACATGCAAAGGCGATGGGGGCTCTGTCCCAGTGGGCGCCGGGGCGGGCGAAGGAAACCGACGGCCGGGCGCGCCGGCCGCCGGGTTGGGGCTGCATGTGCGATCTTTTTACTCCAGCTCGACCATCAGGTCCTTCGCGTCGATCTGGCCACCAACCTGCACATGCACGGCCTTGACCTCTGCATCACGCTCGGCATGAATGCCGGTTTCCATTTTCATCGCCTCGATGGTCAGCAGAAGATCGCCCGCCTGCACCTTTTGTCCGGCACTCACGGCAACCGATGCGACGACGCCCGGCATCGGCGCACCGATGTGGTCCTGATTGCCGTCTTCTGCCTTCGGGCGACGCACCGTCGAGGCCTTTATCAGGCGGTTGGGCACACGGATGACGCGCGGCTGACCGTTGAGTTCGAAGAACACCTTCACCTCGCCGTCCTCGTTGGTCTCGCCGACCGTTTGCAACCGGATTTCAAGCGTCTTGCCGGGATCAATTTCGGCGGTGATCTCTTCCCCCGGCTCCATGCCGTAAAAGAAGGTCTTGGTGGGCAGGGTGCGCACCGGGCCGTATTGGCGGTGGCGGCCCATATAGTCCAGAAACACCTTGGGATACATGAGGTATCCGTTCAGGTCCTCGTCATCGACGGTGAAGCCGTCCAGTTCTTGCGACAGGGCCGACCGGGTGGCCTCTAGGTCCACAGGGTCCAGATGCTTGCCGGGCCGTTCAAGGTTCGGCTTTTCGTCTTTCAGGACCCGCTTGATGATCTTTTCGGGGAATCCGCCGGGGGGTTGCCCCAAATTGCCCCGCATCATGTCGACGACACTGTCGGGAAAAGCGACGTCGGTGGTTGGGTCTTCAACATCGGCACGTGTCAAACCCTGACTGACCATCATCAACGCCATATCGCCCACGACTTTCGAGGACGGAGTGACCTTTACGATGTCGCCGAACATCTGGTTCACATCGGCATAGGTCTGCGCAACCTCGTGCCAGCGTTCCTCAAGCCCCAGCGACCGGGCCTGCGCTTTCAGATTGGTGAATTGCCCGCCGGGCATCTCGTGCAGATAGACCTCGGATGCGGGCGCCTCGAGCCCACTTTCAAACGCCGCATATTGCGCGCGCACACCTTCCCAATAGGCGGAAATCTCGCGGATGGCGCCCGCGTCCAACCCGGTGTCGCGATCCGTGTTGCGTAAGGCTTCGACCACCGAACCCAGACAGGCTTGCGAGGTGCCGCCTGAAAACGCGTCAATGGCAGCATCGACGGCGTCCACGCCGGCGTCGGAGGCTGCAAGAATGGTTGCGCCGGCGATCCCCGACGTGTCGTGGGTGTGAAAATGGATCGGCAGACCGACCTCGTCCTTGAGCGCGCCAATCAAGGCCCGCGCCGCGGCGGGTTTCAAAAGCCCCGCCATGTCTTTCAGACCCAAAACATGCGCCCCGGCGGCTTCCAGATCTTTCGCCATGCCGACGTAGTATTTCAGATCATATTTGGCCCGGTTCGGGTCCTGTATGTCGCCAGTGTAGCAGATCGAGCCTTCACAGACCTTGTCCGACTCGATCACCGCATCCATCGCGACGCGCATGTTTTCCACCCAGTTGAGGCTGTCGAACACGCGAAACACATCCACGCCCGTCAGCGCGGCTTGCCGCACGAACGCCTGAACCACGTTGTCGGGATAGTTCGTGTAGCCCACCCCGTTCGAGGCCCTGAGCAGCATCTGCGTCATCACATTGGGCATCGCCTGCCTGAGATCGCGCAGCCGCTGCCAGGGACATTCCTGCAAGAAACGATACGCCACATCGAACGTGGCCCCGCCCCAGCATTCAACCGAAAAGAGGCCCGGCAGGTTCGCCGCATAGGCCGGCGCAGCCTTGATCATGTCGATCGAGCGCATGCGTGTCGCCAGCAGCGACTGGTGCCCGTCTCGCATTGCGGTGTCGGTGATCAAAAGCCTCTTTTGCTCTTTCATCCAGTCCGCCACCGCTTTCGGCCCCTTGCTTTCCAAGAGGTTCCGGGTGCCGGGCGCTGGTTCGCCATGAGGCTTCGGGGGCTTGGGAATCTTCAGCCCTGCCGCAGGCTTGGCCCGGCCTTGTGTCTCGGGGTGGCCATTAACTGTGATGTCAGCGATATAAATCAGCACCTTGGTGCCGCGATCACGGCGCTTCTTGAAATCGAACAACGCAGGCGTTTCGTCGATGAACCGGGTTGAATACTGGTTCGACAGAAAGGTCGGGTGCTTCAGCAGGTTCTCGACAAAGGCGATGTTCGTCGCGACCCCCCGGATCCGGAATTCACGCAGCGCGCGATCCATGCGCGCGATCGCCTTTTCCGGTGTCGGGGCCCACGCGGTAACTTTGGTCAGAAGGCTGTCGTAATACCGCGTGATCACCCCGCCGGAATAGGCGGTGCCACCGTCCAGCCGAATACCCATGCCCGTGGCGGACCGATACGCGGTGATGCGGCCATAGTCGGGGATAAAGTTGTTCAGCGGGTCCTCGGTTGTGATCCGGGTTTGCAGGGCGTGCCCGTTCAGGCGGATGTCGGATTGGCTGTCCTTGCCGGTTGCCTCGGCAATTGACTTGCCTTCGGCAATCAGGATCTGCGCCTGCACGATGTCGATACCTGTCACTTCTTCCGTGACGGTGTGTTCGACTTGCACACGAGGATTGACCTCGATGAAATAGAATTTGTCGGTGTCCATATCCATCAGGAACTCGACGGTGCCGGCGCATTCGTATTTCACATGCGCGCAAATTTTGCGGCCAAGGTCGCACAATTCTTCGCGCTGGGCGTCGGTCAGATAGGGGGCGGGCGCACGTTCGACGACTTTTTGATTGCGGCGCTGGACCGAGCAATCGCGTTCGTAAAGGTGATAGATGTCGCCGTGACTGTCGCCAAGGATTTGCACTTCGACATGGCGGGCGCGGGTGATCATCTTTTCCAGATAGCCTTCGCCATTGCCGAATGCGGCTTCGGCCTCGCGGCGACCTTCCAGAACCTTGTCTTCGACCTCGTCTTCGGAATGGATGGGGCGCATTCCGCGACCACCGCCACCCCAACTGGCCTTGAGCATCAGGGGATAGCCGATCTTGGCGGCTTGCGCGCGCACCTTGTCCATGTCGTCGCCAAGAACCTCGGTGGCGGGGATCACCGGCACGCCGGCTTCGATCGCGACCTTCCGAGCAGAGGCCTTGTCCCCCAGCGCACGCATTGTGGTGGCCTTGGGGCCAATGAATGTGATGCCATTCGCCGCGCACGCGTCGACGAAATCGGGATTTTCAGACAGGAGGCCATAGCCGGGATGGATCGCATCCGCACCGCAAGCCTTGGCGACGCGAATGATTTCGTCGATCGACAGGTAGGCCGCGACGGGTCCCAGCCCCTCGCCAATGCGGTAAGCCTCGTCAGCTTTGAAGCGGTGGAGGCCCAGCTTGTCCTCCTCGGCATAGATGGCAACGGTGCGTTTGCCCATTTCGTTTGCCGCACGCAGAATGCGGATTGCGATTTCACCGCGATTGGCGACCAAAATTTTCTGAAAATCCTGCATCTTGCGTTCCTCCCGTCGGGCCTAAGAGTTCGATTTTTTACCGAATTGGTAGGCTGTGCCGCGTTGCAGCGCAATAGGGCTGGTAAGGATTTAGCAAGGTTTTTGTGCAAATTGGTAAAATAAACTTACCAATAGGGCGGGGGTTCTTCCGTTGCGCTCAGGTCGACTTTGACAAAAGCCCGCCGGGTTGACGTATGATTCGCCCCTCAAGCTCAAGTGACACGATCTCGGGCAGGATATCGGCTGAGACCGCGCCGGATTGGGTTCCCATGTCCCGGATCAGTTGATCCTCGGCCAGCGGACTCGGACCAAGGCGGTCAAGGATCTGGCGGTGGAGGGCGGCTGTTTGGGCAAGGCTGCGCGCCGCACGCGGGGCTGGTGGAGGAATGTCCACACCTGCGACGGGCGATGATGCCGCAGCGCGATCCTGCCGGGAAGGTGCGTCAGTTGGCGCCCGCGCCGCAGGGCCGATCGCCTCGATCACGTCCGCGGCACCGCGCACCAGCGCCGCACCATCGCGGATCAGGAAATTGCACCCCGAGGCGCGCGCATCAAATGGGTGACCAGGCACGGCCAGCACATCGCGCCCCTGATCCAACGCATTCCGCGCGGTCAAAAGCGATCCGGACTTGGCTGCAGCTTCGACAACCACAACGGCACGGGCAAGGCCGGAAATCAAACGGTTGCGTCGTGGAAAGTGTCGGGCCTGAGGGGACAGACCCAAGGGCTGTTCGGACAGGCGCACACCTTTGCGTGCGATCTCTTCGCCCAAAACGGTATTGTCCTTGGGATAGATCACGTCGACGCCCCCGGCCAGAACAGCAACCGTCTTGCCTTTCTCCAGCGCGACTTCGTGGGCCACGGTGTCGATGCCCCGCGCCAGTCCGGAGACCACGGTAAACCCGGCCTCGCTGAGGTCGGCGGCCAGCCGTCGCGCCATGCGCGTGCCAACCGAGGACGCGTTACGTGCACCGATCAGGGCGATCATCGGACTGTGCAGCAGCGCCACATCGCCAATGGCCCAGAAGAAGGGGGGCGGGTCTGGAATTTCGGACAAAAGTTCGGGGTAGTCGGGGGTCCCCCAAGTCACCATGCGGGCGCCGGCAAAGCGGGCGCGCCGATGTTCATCTTCGGCAACTTCAAACGGGCAGGCGGCATAGCCCTTGACGCCCGCTTGCCGTGCCACGTCGGGCAAGGCGTCCAGTGCTGCCTTGGCGGACCCGTGTTCGTCCAGCAGCCGAAAGAACGTTGCGACACCCACGCGGCGGGATCGCAAAAGTCGGATCCAGTCCAGTTCATCTTCCTCTGACTGGGGTGAGGGGGTGGGGTTTAAGGAAGGGAGTATGTCCGCTGTCATGGCTGATTCCGTCTTTTGCGAATTAACCATGCGGCGCGATTGGTTAACGGGAGGTGAATACGCGCCAGACGGACCAAAAATAAACGAGCGCACCGACAATCATGGCCATACCCGCAACATCTTCGGTTGGGACATGCCAACCGTTTGTCCATAATAGCCAATAGGTTAAGCCTGCCGCCGTTGGTGCCAGCAATGCAACCGAATAGGTCGACAAAGGCAAAGGGCCATAGGGAAGGCGCCAGCCCACTGTGCTTTGGGCCTCTGATTTTCGGATCAGCACCCACAGGGTTGCGCCTGCGATCAGCAAAATTCCGGCTGAGAAAGGCAATCCCGGCACCGCCATCAACAACGCGAGGGCGACGGTGCCGACGCCGATACCCCATTTCTCTGCCCGCAGAACCGACCACGGGCCGCCACGATCCAACAAGATCATGCCAGCAAGCCAGATGGCGCCACTGATGGAGGTGAAAAACACGAACTCAAAGGGAGTAAGCCTGTGCAGTTCGGGGTCGCCCCACGTCCATGTCGCCCACAGCCCCCACCCCACGCCCATGGCCGAGAACAGCACTGCCGAGGCCGCGCCGCCGCGCCGTCGCATGGCGATCCGCACGACAAACAACCCCAGCAAGACATCGATCAACGCGTGCCAGCTGACCGAGGGCCAGACCCACGAAACGGGCGGCGCTTCATGCACGATCGCGATAACCGTGCCCTCTGTCACCCAGCCAAAAAGGCACCCTGCCAGAACGATCCCAGCCAGCCCTAAACGCTCGGCATACGGGATGATCAGCAACAGCCCCCACGCAAAGAACGCGTAGTAAGCGGCCAGTTCCAGCAGCTCTACCGCTGCGATGCCGGGGTGGTTCACAAGGGCGGTGACGGTCTTCGTTGGACCTTCGTTCAGAAAGAAAAGTTCAGAGTAGAACAACAAAATCAGAGCTGCGCCCGCAATCGAAAGGAACCGGGCGCACAGGCCCGTCACGCCGCTGACCCACCTACCGTCAGCCCGCCAATCAGCAACGACGGCTGCCCCACACCCACCGGAACAGATTGCCCCGCTTTGCCACAGGTGCCGATGCCGGGGTCCATCGCCATGTCGTTGCCGATGGCGCGGATCTGCTTCATTGCTTCTGGACCGTCGCCGATCAGGGTGGCCCCTTTTACGGGCGCGCCGACCTTGCCGCCTTCGACCCGGTAAGCTTCCGTGCAGGAAAACACGAACTTGCCGTTGGTGATGTCCACTTGACCGCCCCCAAAGCCGACCGCATAGATGCCGTCTTTCAGCTCGCCCAACACCTCTTGTGGGGTGGCGGAGCCGCTTTCCATGATGGTGTTGGTCATCCGCGGCATCGGCGCGTGGGCATAGCTTTGCCGCCGACCATTGCCTGTGGGCGCGACGCCCATCAGGCGCGCGTTCTGGCGGTCCTGCATATAGCCGACCAGCACGCCATCCTCGATCAGCACCGTGCGGCCCGTGGGCGTGCCTTCGTCATCGACTGACAGCGATCCGCGCCGGTCTGGCAGGGTGCCATCATCGACGACCGTGACCCCTTTTGCGGCGACCTGCGTGCCGATCAATCCTGCAAAGGCCGAGGTGCCCTTGCGGTTGAAGTCCCCTTCCAACCCGTGCCCAACCGCTTCGTGCAGCAAGATGCCGGGCCAGCCGTTGCCAAGCACGACATCCATGACGCCAGCCGGCGCGGGAACGGCCTCTAGATTGACCAACGCGATGCGCAATGCTTCACGCGCAGCTGATTGCCAAGCAGCAGGCGCCATCAAGCCGTCAAGACCAGTGCGACCACCCCCCCCGGCTGATCCGCTTTCGCGCCGCCCGTCCTTTTCGGCAATGACCGACACATTCAGCCGCGTCATCGGGCGCGTGTCCGACACAAGGCTGCCATCGGGGCGCAGGATATGCACCTCTTGCAAGCTTGCAGCGATGGTGGCGGAAACTTGCACAACGCGAGGGTCCAGATCACGCGTAAAGGCATCAATTTCGCGCAAGACTTCGACTTTCAAGCCAAACTCTGCGTCGGCCAGCGGGTCGGCGTCGGTATAGAGCTTCTGGTTGGTGCGAGCGGGCGCCTCGGCCCAGGTGCCACCGCCGTCACCGACGGCAAGGCGGGCGGTTGCTGAGGCGCGCTGAAGGGCGGCGTCGCTGATTTCGGTGGAATGCGCATAGCCAGCCGTCTCACCGCGCACAGCGCGAAGTCCAAAGCCCTCGGAGGCGTCATAACTGGCTGTTTTCAAGCGGCCATCGTCGAAAACCAATGCTTCGGATCGCATTCGTTCCAGAAACAGCTCGCCGTCATCGGCCCCTTTGGTGACGTCGGCAAGCGTCGCTTGCGCACGCTCTGCGTCCAGATGGGTTTCAAAGGGACGAAACGAAGACGTATCGGTCATTGGGGCCTCGATTTGGCAAAAAACACGGCAATTGTTGCTTAACCTGAGAAGGTTTTTCCTTGTCCACAGACTCCTAATATGGTTTCACATCAAGAAGACACAAGGGATTCCCGCGCCAGCGCACGGGAAAGGTAAGAGCAAGCGCCCACATCGCCGCCGAAAGGCATGGCATCGAGGCGGCGCTGCACAGGGAAGAGAAAGACGAATATGAAGCGTTTCAGCAGCCTTTTCGCCACTGCAACAGCGATTTTGACCGCTGGTCAGGTCATGGCCCAGGAAAACTTGGAAATCATCGGCAAACCGGTCGATGGCGCCACAGGATTTCAGCCGTCGGTGACCAGTGTTGCACAGGCCGCGCACGGGCTTGACGCGATGATCAACTATATCATCATCGCGATCACGCTTTTCGTGACGGCGCTGCTGGTGATCGTGATTGTGCGGTTCAACCGCCGCGCGAACCCTGAGCCCGCGAAATTCACCCACAACACCCCGATCGAGATCATCTGGACACTGGTTCCCGTGGTTATTCTGGTCTTCATCGGTGCGTTCTCGTTGCCGGTTCTGTTCCAGCAGCAGGTCATCCCCAAAGGGGACGTAGTCATCAAGGCAACTGGCTATCAGTGGTATTGGGGCTACGAATACCCCGAGCATGAGTTTGGCTTCGACAGCTTCCTTCTGGCGCGTGAAGAGCTTGAAGACCACGGCTACAGCCAAAGCGAATACCTGCTGGCCACCGACACTGCCGTCGTTGTGCCGACCGGCAAAAAGGTCGTTGTTCAGGTCACCGGCGCCGACGTGATCCATTCGTGGACCATTCCTGCCTTCGGTGTGAAACAAGACGCGGTGCCCGGTCGTTTGGCCGAACTATGGTTCGAAGTCGACGAGGGCAAGGAAGGCATCTATTTCGGTCAGTGTTCCGAGCTGTGCGGCAAGGATCACGCCTATATGCCGATCACCGTGAAGGCCGTGACCCAAGCCGAATATGAAAAGTGGCTGAAGGGCGCGATCGACGAATTCGCCGACAATGCCCAGCCGACTCCGTCGGTTCAGGTCGCATCGGCTGAATGAACAGACCGGCGGGGCGGGCTTTCCGCCCTCCGCCTGCGCCGCCCCATACCGGGGCGGTCTGCACAGACCAAACACTTTAGCCAGATCGTAGTGACACTATGACCGACGCCAGTATCCAAACCACCACCGACACCCGCGAAGCGGGGTTTGGGGACTATTTCGCGCTGCTCAAGCCGCGCGTCATGTCCCTTGTGGTATTTACGGCTTTGGTTGGTCTGCTGGTTGCACCGGTCGGGGTTCACCCGATTGTCGGGCTCGCCTCAATCCTGTTCATTGCCGTGGGTGGCGGTGCCTCGGGCGCCCTGAACATGTGGTGGGACGCCGATATCGACCGCAAGATGCGCCGCACGCAGTCGCGCCCGATCCCGTCCGGCAAAGTGACCGAGGGCGAGGCGTTTGCAATCGGTATAGCCTTGTCTGCTATGGCCGTGGTCATGCTGGGCCTTGCTGCGAACCTGATGGCGGCGGCCCTTCTGGCTTTCACCATTTTCTTCTATGTCGTGATCTACACCATGTGGCTGAAACGCTGGACGCCGCAGAACATCGTTATTGGTGGCGCGGCCGGGGCGTTCCCGCCGATGATCGGCTGGGCCGTGGCCACGGGCGGTATCAGCATCGAAAGCGTGTTGATGTTCGCCCTGACCTTCGCCTGGACGCCGCCGCATTTCTGGGCGCTGGCGCTGTTCACCAAGGGTGACTATGCCAATGCAGGTGTGCCGATGCTGACCGTGACCCACGGACGCCCTGCGACCCGCGCGCACATTCTGGGCTATTCGCTTGTGCTGGCTGTGGTAGCGATTGCGCTGGGCCTGACCTCGATCGGTGGGCCGGTCTATATGGCCGTGGCTGTGGTTCTGAACGCGATGTTCATCAAAGGCGCGTGGGACGTGTTCCGCCGCGATGACGCGCAGTCCGATGCCGACAAGCACAAGGCTGAACGCGGCTTGTTCAAGCTGTCGCTGGCCTATCTGTTCCTGCACTACGGCGCCCTTCTGATCGAAGCGTCACTGAAACCGTTTGGTTTGGGGGGCTGGGGCTGATGGCGATCAAGGTTGATCACGAACTGCATAAACGCCGCCTGAGCCGAAATATCGGTGTTGGCGTTGCGCTGATCCTTTTCGTCGGGCTGGTCTATGGGCTGACCGTGGCCAAGGTCAGCGACATCTACAAACCCGAACCGACCCCCGCCGAGGTCAGCCAATGACCCTGTCGCGCCCTCAAAAAACAGCCGCCAAAATGGTTGGCGTGGTGATCTTGATGGGATCGCTGTCATGGGCAGCGGTGCCGTTTTATGACTGGTTCTGCCGCGTGACCGGCTTTGGCGGTGTCACTTCGGTGGCAGCGCGCGGATCAGATGTGGTGCTGGACCAAAAGGTGCTGGTGCGGTTCGACGCCTCGAAAGAGCGCGGCATGCCGTGGGAGTTCAAACCCATGCAGCATGAAATGGAGATCCGGCTGGGCGAAACCGGGTTGGCCTTTTACGAGGCCTACAACCCGACCGACCGCCCCGTCGCCGGCACAGCCAGCTATAATGTCGCGCCGTTTTCGGCTGGCGGCTATTTCACCAAGATCGACTGCTTCTGCTTTGAACAGCAGGTGCTGCAACCGGGTGAACGCGTGACCATGCCGGTCACCTTCTATGTTGACCCCGAGATCCTTGATGATCGCGAAGCACAATACGTGAAGGCAATCACCTTGTCCTACACGTTCCACGAAACAGATCTGCCGGAAGAGGTCGCACAGCTTGCGCGCCCGATCGTGGCAGGGCAAAACTGACGACCAGAAGAACAGGGACGAAACGCTCATGGCACATGCAAAAAACCACGATTATCACATTCTGCCCCCGTCGGTTAATCCGTTCCTTGGGGCAGTGTTTGGCTTCATCATGCTGTTCGGCGCGGTGCAGTGGATGGCAAATGATATGCCTTGGATATTTGTCATCGGCCTGGTCGGTGTGCTGTATGTCATGTACGCTTGGTGGGCGGACGTGGTCCATGAAGGCCAGACCGGCGACCACACCGCTGTGGTGAAAATCGGTCTGCGCTATGGCGTCATCCTGTTCATCATGTCCGAAGTCATGTTCTTCGTGGCATGGTTTTGGAGCTTCTTCAAACACGCGCTCTACCCGATGACCGAAGGGTCGCCTGCGATTGATGGCGTCTGGCCCCCTGCTGGCATCGAAACCTTTGATCCTTGGCACTTGCCGCTGATCAACACGCTGATCTTGCTTTTGTCCGGTGCGGCCGTGACATGGGCGCACCACGCGATTGCGCATGAAAACAACCGCAAGGATCTGGTGACAGGGCTGGCGCTGGCGGTGCTGCTTGGTGCGATCTTCACCGTCTTCCAAGCCTACGAATACAGTCACGCCGCCTTTGATTTCGCAGGCAACATCTATGGCGTGAATTTCTTCATGGCGACGGGCTTTCACGGCTTCCACGTGATCGTCGGCACGATCTTCCTGTTTGTCTGCCTGATGCGCGCGATGCAGGGCCACTTTACACCCGAAAGCCATGTCGGCTTTGAAGCCGCCGCTTGGTATTGGCACTTTGTGGACGTTGTGTGGCTGTTCCTGTTCGCCGCCGTCTACATCTGGGGCGGTTGAACCTGACCGGCAAAACACCCTATTCAGGGGCGCGGGGGGGAACTCTCGCGCCCCTTTCGCGTTCTTGACCTGCGAGATCTGATCCATGCGCATTCGACTGATAGTGACGGCAGTGCTCAGTATCCTTGTCCTGGCAGTGTTTGTCGGGCTGGGGAATTGGCAACTTGACCGGCTGGCCTGGAAAGAGGCCGTCCTGGCGCAGATCGAAGCGCAGATCAGCGCCCCGCCCGTGCCATTACCGGAAGATCCGGACCCCATCCGGGACAAATACCTGCCCGTCATCGTCAGGGGCAATGTGAACCCTGAAGAGCTGCATGTCCTTGTCAGTTCACGCGACTACGGTGCCGGGTTCCGCATCATCCAGCCCTTTACCCTTGCGAATACCGGCCAGCGGATCATGATCGACCGGGGCTTCGTGCCAGTAGGCGACAAGCTCAAACTGCGCTCGGGTGGCGACATGACCGTGACCGGCAATCTGCACTGGCCTGACGAACGCGATGATTACACGCCTGCGAATGATGCGGCCAAGAACTATTGGTATGCGCGCGAGGTCGAGGTGTTGGCCGAGGCGTTGGACACCGACCCGATATTGGTTGTTGCAGCATCGTCAACCGATCCCGACATCCTGCCCATGCGTGTGACCACCGAAGGCATTCCCAACGACCATTTGGAATACGCGATGACGTGGTTTTTGATGGCCGCGACATGGGTGATGATGACAGGCTTTGCGCTTTGGCGTATGAAGCGGCGAACACGTGACACTCGCACCCCAAGGAACAACTGAAATGCGCTATATCTCTACCCGTGGTGACGCCCCGGACCTCGGCTTTGAAGATGCCATGCTGACGGGTCTTGCCCGCGACGGCGGCCTTTACGTGCCCGAGACCGTGCCAACCATGAGCGCAGGCGACATCGCCGCCCTGGCCGGCTTGCCGTATGAAGAGGTCGCGTTTCGCGTGATGCGCCCCTTTGTGGGCGACACGTTCACGGACGCGGAATTCACCGACATCATCGCCAAGGCCTATGCTGGCTTCAATCACGATGCGCGCGCGCCATTGGTGCAATTGGGGCCGAACCACTTCTTGCTGGAACTGTTCCACGGCCCCACGCTGGCGTTCAAAGACTTCGCGATGCAGCTGATTGGCCAGCTGTTCCAAGTGGCGCTGAGCCGCCGGGGCGAGAAGGTTACCATCGTCGGTGCGACCTCGGGCGATACCGGGTCGGCGGCCATTGAGGCGTTCAAGGGGCTGGATGCGGTCGATGTGTTCATCCTGTTCCCACATGGCCGCGTCTCGGACGTGCAGCGCCGTCAGATGACCACGCCGACCGAGGCCAACGTCCACGCGCTGGCCATGGATGGTGATTTCGACGATTGCCAAGCCCGCCTGAAAGACATGTTCAACGATTTCGAGTTTCGCGATGCGGTGAAACTGGCCGGCGTGAACTCGATCAACTGGGCGCGGGTGCTGGCGCAGGTTGTGTATTACTTCACCTCGGCCGTTGCCTTGGGTGCGCCGCACCGCAAGGTCAGCTTTACGGTCCCCACGGGCAACTTCGGCGACATTTTTGCAGGCTACATCGCAAAGCAAATGGGTCTGCCGATTGACCAACTGGTGATCGCTACCAACCAAAACGATATCCTGCACCGCACGATGGAAACGGGCGCCTATACCAAGGCGGGGGTCACGCCCTCTATCAGCCCGTCGATGGACATTCAGGTGTCGTCGAATTTTGAGCGCGTGCTGTTTGACGCCTATGGGCGCGACGGCAAGGTGGTCGCGGACCAGATAGCAGACCTGTCAAACGGCGGTTTCAAAATCAGCCAAGGCGCGATGGAGTTTCTGCGCGAAACGTTCGACAGCGGTCGTGCGTCCGAGGACGAAACTATGGCGCAGATCAAAGCATCGTTCGCGCGCACGGGCGAAGTTCTGTGCCCGCATTCCGCCGTTGGCGTCAAGGTGGCCGAGGCGCATTTGGCCGATTGCCCAATGATCACGCTGGCCACCGCGCATCCGGCGAAATTCCCCGCGGCGGTCAAAGATGCCTGCGGTCAGGACGCGCCGCTGCCCCCCCGCATGTCCGGTCTGTTTGACCGCGATGAACGGGTGACACGCGTCGCCAACGATTTGGGTGCGCTGGAAGCTTTGATCCGTGAACGGACGGGACGGTAACGCCACATGACTGTGAAACTGGACAGATTGCCCAATGGCGTGCGCGTGGTGACCGAAGCGATGCCGGGGCTGGAAAGCGCCTCGATCGGGGTGTGGGTGACGGCAGGGGGGCGCCACGAGACGCCCGCCCAGAACGGCATCGCACATTTCCTTGAACACATGGCCTTCAAAGGCACCCAAAAACGCTCAGCCCTTGAGATTGCCGAGGCGATCGAGGATGTCGGCGGCTATATCAACGCCTATACCTCGCGCGAGGTGACGGCCTATTACGTGCGCGTCCTTAAGAACGACGTGGCGCTGGCGCTGGACGTGATATCGGACATCGTCTTGAACCCGGTGTTCGATGAAAACGAGATCGAGATCGAACGCGGTGTAATCTTGCAGGAAATCGGCCAAGCGCTGGATACGCCCGACGATGTGGTGTTTGACTGGCTGCAAGAGGTCGCGTTTCCCGATCAACCCATGGGGCGGACCATTCTTGGCCCGGCGGAACGGGTGCAATCGTTCGCCCGCGGTGATCTGTCCTCTTTTGTGGATCAGCATTATGGCCCGGATCAGTTGATCCTGTCGGCTGCTGGGGCGGTCGATCACGACCAAATCCTGCGTTTGGCCGAAGCCGCGTTTGGGCATCTGCGCCCAAGCAAGTCGCGCGCGATAGATGGTGCGCGTTGGTCCAGCGGCGAACGGATCGAATTGCGCAATGGGCTGGAGCAGGTCCATTTCACCTTGGGCCTGCAAGCCCCCAGCTATCGCGACGATGCGTTTTATGCGGCGCAGCTTTACAGCTCCGCCTTGGGCGGCGGCATGTCCTCGCGTCTGTTTCAGGAGGTGCGTGAAAAGCGCGGGCTGTGTTATTCGATCTTTTCGCAGCTTGGCGCCTATGACGACACCGGGATGATGACGATTTATGCGGGCACCTCTGCCGACGACATTGCCGACCTGTCCTGCCTGTGCATCGACGAGATGAAACGCGCGGCCACCGATATCACCAACCGTGAATTGGAACGCGCGCGCATCCAGATGAAAGCGGGGTTGCTGATGGGGTTGGAAAGCCCCTCGGCGCGAGCTGAACGGATGGCGCGGTTGGTTGCCATCTGGGACCGCGTGCCGTCAGTCAACGAAACCGTGGCAAAGATTGATGCGGTGACGCTTGCCGATCTGCATGGGTTCGGGGCCAGCCTGATGGAAGGCGATATGGCCATGGCCGTCTATGGCCCGGCCGAACAAGCGTTGCGCCTAGAGGCGTTGCAAGACAGGCGTGCGGCGTAATGCTGGGCCGTCCGAAGAAGGTTCGGATCGAAACCGACCGGCTGACGCTGCGCCCCCCGGTCCATAGCGACTATCGCGCCTGGGCTGCATTGCGCACCGCCAGCCGCGCGTTTCTGACCCCGTGGGAGCCTACATGGGCCACCGACCACCTGAGCCGCAAAAGCTTCACCAACCGGGTTTACTGGGCCAACAGATCCGTCGTCGGCGGAACGGCGTTGCCCTTGTTCATGATCCGACGGGCCGACAAAGCCTTGGTCGGGGCAATCACCTTGGACCATATTCGCCGCGGACCGGCCCAAGCGGGTACAACCGGGTATTGGGTGGGGGAACGCTTTGCGCGTCAGGGCTACATGCGAGAAGGGCTCGAGGCGATGGTGCACTACGCCTTCACCGAGCTTGACCTGTCACGGCTCGAAGCAGGGTGCCTGCCGGAAAATGCCGCCTCGCGCGGGGTGCTTGAAAAGGTCGGTTACAAATACGAAGGCGTGGCGCAAAGCTATCTGCAAATCAACGGACGCTGGCGCAACCACGTGCTTTATGCCAACCTCCGGTCGGACCGGCGCGGCCGCACCCAAGCGGGTTAACGCCAGCAGTGGGGCTTTGATGGGTGAACTGAACTCTGTCGATGATGCGTTCGAAGCACGGCTGCGGGCCGCGTTGCCCGACGATGTGATTCGACCACTGACCCCAGCCTATCTTGAAGAACCGCGCGGGCTGTTTCACGGGCGCGGTGGTCTTTTGGTGGCGCCGTCCACGACCGAAGAAGTCGCGACCACGATCCGGGCCTGCGCCACAGCGCGTGTGCCAGTCGTCCCCTATGGCGGCGGCACCGGTCTGGTCGGCGGGCAGGTCATGCCCGTTGCGCGCGCCGTAATCCTGAGCCTTGAGCGTCTGACCCGCATTCGGGCCGTCCACCCCAGCGAAAACGTGTTGGTTGCCGAAGCGGGTGTCGTGCTGGCCGATGTGCAAGCTGCCGCCGCAACAGCTGACAGGCTGTTTCCACTGTCACTGGCGTCCGAAGGGTCGTGCCGGATCGGAGGCTGCTTGTCGACAAATGCAGGTGGCGTCAATGTCTTGCGCTATGGCACCGCACGCGACCTGTGCCTTGGGGTCGAGGCCGTGTTGCCCGACGGATCGGTGCATCACGGACTGAAACGCTTGCGCAAAGACAACACGGGGTTCGATTTGCGCGGCCTTCTATGCGGGGCAGAAGGCACGTTGGGGGTGATCACCGCCGCCAGCCTGCGGATGTATCCCCGCCCCGCACAAACTGGCACTGCGATGGTGTCCGTGCGTGACCCTCAAGCCGCGCTGGATCTGCTTGCCATGGCGCAGGCACAACTGGGGCAGGGGATCAGCGCGTTCGAACTGATCAAGGGCACCGGGTTGAAATTTCTGAGCGCGACGGGGTTTGGGCACAACCTGCCGTTTCAGGCGATCCCGAATTGGTCCGTTCTGATCGAGCTTGGCCTTGGTCCGTCGCAGGATCCAGAAGCCGAACTTGCCGCGCTTTTCGACACGGCGCATTCAGCGGGGGTGGCGCAGGATGGCATCATTGCCCAAAGCATCCGGCAGCGAGACGCCCTTTGGAAGCTGCGCGAGGATATCCCATGGGCCAACAAGGCCATCGGGTCAATCAGCTCGCACGATATCTCGTTGCCTTTGTCCGCGATCCCGACGTTCTTGCAGGATGCTGACAAGGCGCTGGCAGCACTTGGACCGGTCCGCGTGAATGCTTTTGGCCACTTGGGCGACGGCAATTTGCATTACAACGTCTTCCCACCCGAAGGACAGACGGCAGATGATTTTGCGCCGCTGCGCCAGCGCGTGCGAGATATCGTTTATGGGTTGGTTCATCAGGCCGATGGCTCGTTCAGTGCAGAGCACGGCGTCGGGCGACTGAAGGCACATGAGCTGCGCCGCTACGGTGACCCGGCCCGCCTGTCGGCCATGCGCCGCATCAAGGATGCGTTGGACCCGCAGGGGATCATGAACCCGGGTGTCATATTCGAATAGCTCACCATTTGGTTGCTAAAAGCAATCAATAAGTTGCAATTGAAAACGCCCCGCCGGGGTGAGGCGGGGCGTTGCACGATTGGTCATGCTAGCAAGCAGCGCCTGAACTCCGGTCAGGCAGGAACAGGATTAGCGAGTCGAAGTTAACGAGAGGTTCACAGCCCGTCGAATTCGCACAGAACATGGACATCCATGCCCATATCCTCGATCAGCTTGCGCCCACCCAATTCGGGCAGGTCGACGATAAAAGCGCAACCGACGATCTCGCCGCCCAACCGCTCGATCAGTTTGATACCAGCCTCGGCGGTACCGCCCGTCGCAAGCAGGTCATCGACCAACAGGATCTTCTCGCCGGGTTGGATCGCGTCGTCATGAATTTCCACCACCGCCTCGCCATATTCCAGCGTATAGGATTGTGACAGCGTGGCACCGGGCAGCTTGCCCTTCTTGCGGATCGGCACGAAGCCAAGGGTCAGTTGGTGCGCAATCGCGCCACCTAGAATGAAACCGCGCGCCTCGAGCCCGATCACCTTGTCGATCTGCATACCCGCATAGGGATGCAGCATCTGATCGACCGCCATACGAAACCCGCGCGGGTCGGCAAAAAGCGTCGTCACATCGCGAAACAGGATGCCCTCATGCGGGAAGTCGACGATGGTGCGGATATAGTCCTTGACGGTCTTGCCCTTGTTCATGGAAACGCCTTTCGCAGAAATGGTCGGATACGGTTTGGCGCAAACCAATCAGTGACGCAAGGGGCGCATCGTCACAACACCCGCCCCGCAACCGCGTCCAGCTTGGCCAAAAGCGCTGGGTCGCGTTTGTCCGGGGCCGTCATGATCGCCATGTCCAGAGCGCGGTCACACCCATGCGGGCAGGGTGCGCGGTCGGCCCCCAGAAGTCCCGGCAGACCGGCCACCATCCGGCGCGCTTTGCCCCCGTTGCCGGTCAAGGTTGCGATGACTTGCGCCACGTCAACTTCGTCATGATCGGGATGCCAGCAATCGTAGTCTGTGACCATGGCGACCGAGGCGTAGCAAAGCTCGGCTTCTCGGGCGAGCTTCGCTTCGGGCATATTCGTCATGCCGATCACATGTGCACCCCACTGGTCACGATACATCCGGCTTTCGGCCAGCGTCGAAAACTGCGGGCCTTCCATCGCCAGATAAGTGCCACCCTCGTGAACCGTGACACCCGCATTGCGGGCCGTCGTCGCACAGGCCGCCGACAGGCGCGGGCAGGTGGGATGGGCAAACCCGACATGGGCCACACAGCCCGTCCCGAAAAAGCTTTTCGGCCGCGCGAATGTGCGGTCAATGAATTGATCTACAATGACAAAATCGCCCGGCGCCATGTCTTCGCGGAACGACCCACAGGCCGAAACGCTGATCACATCCGTCACGCCCAAACGCTTGAGCGCGTCGATATTGGCACGATAGGGCACATCGGACGGGGCGTGCACATGACCCCGGCCGTGACGCGGCAGAAAAGCCATCTTCACACCGTCCAGCGTGCCTGTCAGAACCTGATCAGACGGGATGCCCCAAGGGCTGTCAACGCTCTGCCAGCGCGCGTCTTCCAGCCCGTCAATCTCGTAAACGCCGGATCCGCCGATGATCCCGATATGCGTGTCCATGCCAGCCTCCGTTTTGCCAAGTGGCGTCACCCTAGCGCGCGGTCGGTCCTGTTGCCATGCGGCAATTGCAGGTCGGTATCCTGTTTGGGGCATTGTTTACGCTACCGAATGCCTGTAGTCAGCGCACATCGCGAACAGATTTCCCCAAACGAGGTGCCCCCATGCCCCGAGCCCTTTTGGCACGTTATGCCGCCCGTATTGAACGCCCCGATCTGCGCCTGTCGCAGTCCGAAGAGCTGACGCCCAACCGCATCAAGATCGAGATCCTATCGGGCCTGACCGTCGCCTTGGCGTTGGTGCCGGAAGCGGTAGCTTTTGCCTTCGTGGCCGGGGTGCACCCGCTGGTAGGGCTTTACGCGGCGTTCATGGTCGGGCTGATCACCGCGGTGATCGGCGGACGGCCGGGTATGATCTCGGGGGCGACCGGGGCGCTTGCCGTCGTGATGGTCGCGCTGGTGGCCGAGCACGGCGTCGAATATCTGTTCGCAACGGTTATTTTGATGGGGCTGCTGCAGGTTTTCGCGGGGATCATGCATTGGGGCAAGTTCATCCGCCTGGTGCCCCATCCCGTCATGCTGGGCTTTGTGAACGGGTTGGCGATCGTGATTTTCCTGGCGCAGTTGACCCAGTTCAAGAACCCGGACAACACCGAACAGTGGCTGACCGGGCTACCCCTTATCAGCATGTTGGGTCTTGTGGGGCTGACCATGGTTGTCATTTGGGGGATGCCGAAACTGACCAAGGCGATCCCTGCGCCACTGGCCGGAATTGGGCTGGTCGCCGGGATCGTTATTGCCTTTGGGATCGACGTGCCGACGGTGGGCGATTTGGCCTCGATCAAAGGGGGACTTCCCAGCTTCCACCTTCCGTTTGGGCAGGGCGAGGGGATCTATCCCCCGGCGCTGCTTGCACCGTTCAACCTTGATACGCTTTGGATCATCCTGCCCTATGCGGTCATTCTGGCCGCAATCGGTCTGATCGAAAGCCTGCTGACTCTCAACCTTGTGGGTGAAATGACAGGCCATCGTGGTGGCGCGTCACAGGAATGTATCGCGCAAGGCACCGCCAATGTCGTTACGGGTTTCTTCGGCGGCATGGGGGGCTGTGCGATGATCGGCCAGTCGATGATCAACGTGAAGTCCGGCGGGCGCACGCGGATCGCTGGTATCGCAGCGGCGGTGTTCTTGTTGCTGTTCATTGTGGCGGCGTCATCGTGGATCGAGATGATCCCGTTGGCGGCCTTGGTGGGCGTGATGTTCATGGTGGTGATCGGCACATTTGCGTGGAACTCGCTGACCATCTTGCGCCGGGTGCCCAAGACTGACGCGTTCGTCATCCTGCTGGTGACGGCGGTCACGGTCTATGAAGACCTTGCAGTGGCTGTTGTCGTGGGGGTGATCGTATCTGCGCTGGCCTATGCGTGGAACGCGGCGGCGCGTATCCACGCGGTGACGCGCGACGAAGATGGCGCCAAGGTCTATGACGTGGAAGGCCCGCTTTTCTTCGGTTCGGCCGATGGATTTGTAGAGCTTTTCGACGTTAAAAGTGACCCCGATCTGGTGGTCATCGAATTCGCCCGCTCGCGTGTGGTCGACCAGTCGGCCCTGCAAGCGATCGAGGCGGTCGCATTGAAATACGAGGCGGCCGGCAAGAAGATCCAGTTGCGCCACCTGAGCCGGGATTGCCACAAATTGCTGAAAAAAGCAGGTCACCTGATGGTCGACAGCGACGACGACCCCGATTACGAGGTTGCCGCCGACTATTCGGTTCAGACCGGTATTCTGGGCAGCCACTAAGCGCTGTCACCGACCGGGTGGGGCCAACACCTCTAAGACATCCAGATCGCCCGCTTCCAGAGCAATCCGCGCGCGGGCGATCTGATCCGTGGGCCAGTCCCACCACGCAAGTCGGTTCATCCGGTCGATGTCAGGGGTGGGCAGGCGCATTTTGACGATCCGGGCTGGATTGCCCGCTACGATGGCATAGTCCGGAACGTCTGTGCGCACGACAGATCCGGCCCCGATGATCGCGCCGTTTCCTATGCTCACCGCGGGGCAAACCAATGCGCCATAGCCCAGCCAGACATCGTGGCCGATGCGCATGTCCCGGCTGTCTGGTTGCGCCATCTCCTCCTGATCCAGCGCGAAAATGCCAAAGGGGAAACTTGTCAGCCCCGCATAGGCATGGTTCGCCGAAGCTGTGATGAAGCGCACCCCGTGGGCGATCTGGCAGAACTTGCCGATGATCAAGCGCCCTTCGGACATCGGGAATTGATAGGGAGCCAACCGCGCCGCCCAGCCTTCGGGCGGGGGTGGGTCGAAATCCGAGGCATAGGTGAAGTCGCCAACCTCGATATTTGGCTGGTCGATAACGTTGGCTAGAAAGACAGTGCCGTGATGGACTGATCCATCGGGCAAGGTAACGGGGTGGACGCGCGCGGCGTCTGGCATGACAAACGGCATGGGATCTCCTTCGGGGATGCATAAGGTGGAAATCAGGCCGTTTTGTTCATGTCACCCTCCATTGTGCGCCTTCAGTTTAACAAGCGCACGCGACACCGTCTATTCGTCCGGACGTTTCAATGAAAACTTGTCTGTCACGACGGTGTAGTCACGATATCCAAGCCGCGCCAAGGGACGTGCGCGGGTGACGTCGAAGATCCCCCCGACCAGACAATCGTCGCGCAGATGAATGCCTGTTACCTCGCCAAAGCAGACCAGATTTTCAGCGCCGCGCAATCGGGTGATCTGGGTCAGTTTGCATTCCAATGCCGCGGGAGCTGCCGGCAGGCGCGAGGCTGCAATGGTCGTGCAGTCGACCCGCTCTAGCTTTGCCAGGGCAATTTCGTCCGAATCGCGTGGATAGCTGCCGGATGAGATGTTCATCGCATCGGCCAGGTCTTCCCCGACCATATGCACGCAGAAGACACCTGTCGCCTGAATGTTGTCGATCGTGTCCTTCCCCAACGCGCGATCGGATTTGCGCGAAGTGGTGGCGAACATGACCTGTGGCGGGTCATATGCCACCCCGTTGAAGAACGAATAAGGCGCAAGGTTTTCTGACCCATCCGCATCGCGGGTTGTGATCCAAGCGATCGGGCGCGGGACGATCAAGGCATTGAACGGGTTATGAGGCAATCCATGACCGTTTTTCGGCTCATAAAACACGTGCTTCTCCCTTCCTTTTTTACGCCCTGCCGTGATAGCAGCAAAGGAAGGCAGAAGACGAGGGGCAGCAGGTGTATCACCTGACAGAAGAAACCGACGACGACTGGTGGGAAGTCGAAGCGTTGTATGATCTATGCTTTGCGCCCGGACGCGAGGCGCTGTCATCTTATCGGTTGCGCGATGAAGTCGCTCCGGTCGCGTCTTTGTCGCTTGTCGCGCGTGACGCAGACGGGATTTTGGCGGGCGCCATCCGGTATTGGCCGATCCGCATCGTCGAAGAAGGTCAGGATCATGCGGCCCTTCTGTTGGGTCCGGTCGCGGTCCACCCCACCCGGCAGGGCGAAGGATTGGGTGGACTGCTGATCCGAGAAAGCCTGGCCCGCGCCCAAGCGCTTGGCCTCACCCGTGTGATGCTTGTCGGAGACGCGCCATATTACGCGCGATTTGGGTTCACACGTCTGGACGGGATCAAGATGCCACCTCCAACCAACCCCGAACGTGTGCTTGGGTATGACGTGGCGCGTGGTGCATGGCACGGCGTCAAAGGTGTCGTGACGCGCGTTACCACGCCCATTACGGCTGGCGCCTGACCGACGAGAACACGCAGACATTCACGGGCGGCGTGGTTTGGCGCGCCATTCGTTCAAGACGGTTCTGCCAGCCAATGCCTTGGCTTTGCTGCGGCCATACCAAGGCGTGCCAATGGCGCGAGCTTGGTTGATCTTGGTTTGGCGTCTGTGCGGCCACAGGTCGTTTAGGGGCCGCATAGGTCAACAAACCGAACCCTAACAGAGTCATCACACCAAAAATGGCATAGGCTAAAATTGCCAGCACCATTCCGTTTTCCTGTGTGAAAGCAAAGGCGGCGGCAAGTGACCCGGTGAAAATTCCGGTAAACAGGATGCGGAACGGCATAAGGTATCTCCTTTTTCTCCGTTCCACCTTTGTTCAAAAAACTGAAAAAACTCCTAAGATGCGCAAAATTTTACACAGCTTTTTGCGTTTTCTTGGCGATTTTAGGTTCGCCGCCGCGTCAGCCATTCCAGGACAGCCGGCCGAACCGACTGCGCACCAGACAAGCGGGCTTCGTCGATGACCTCTTTCAGGTCTCCGATATTCGTGCGTCTTATCAGGTGTTTGACTGGTCCGATCGAGGCCGGTCTCATCGAAAGTTGACGTAATCCCAAGGCGGCAAAACAGACGGCTTCGATCGGTCGCCCTGCGTCTTCGCCACAAAAGCTTAGGGGCGTGCGCGCGACCTCGCACCGGGTGATGATTTCTTCAATCAGGTTCAAAAACGATACATTCAGCGTGTCATACCGACGCCGCACCCGTTCGTTTTCACGATCCGCGGCATAGAAAAACTGCTTCAGATCATTGCCGCCGATCGAAATGAAGTCCGCCATCTCAAAGAACTGTTGCGGCGCAAAAACCATCGACGGTGTTTCCAACATGGCGCCGATTTCGACAGTTTTGGGCAGGATGTGACCCAAGTTGCGTTCGCGTTCGATCTCGGTCAACAGCATCTCGCGGGCGTCACGAAATTCGTCAAGCTGTGCGATGAACGGGAACATCACCGAAAGCTCGCGCCCCGCAGCCGCGCGGATCAGTGCTTGCAGCTGCATCCGCATGACACCGGGTTTGTCCAACCCGACGCGGATCGCGCGCCAACCCAAGGCGGGGTTCGGTTCGTCCAGCGGGTTCATGTAAGGCAAGACCTTATCAGACCCGATGTCGAGCGTGCGGAACGTCACGCGCTTGCCCTTGGCGGCATCCAGAACGCGGGCATAAGTCGCGGCCAGATCGCCGCGCCGGGGGATTTTGCTGACCGTCAGGAATTGCAGTTCGGTCCGAAACAGCCCGACACCCGCCGCGCCAGAGTTTTCAAGCGACGGCAGATCGGCCATCAGACCGGCATTCATATGCAGCTTGATTTCAGTGCCACACAGGCCCATCGCCGGTTTGTCGCGCAGGCTGCGGTATCGTTCCTGTTGGGCGGCCTCCATCGCCATCTTGTCGCGAAAGGCGGTCACGATCGTTTCTTCAGGACGCAGGTGCACCACCCCGGTTTCGCCGTCGACAAGAATGTGGTCGCCGTTCAACGCCTCGGTCGAGATGCGACCGGCCTGAACGATCAACGGGATCGCCAAGGCCCGCGCCACAATCGCGGCGTGACTGGCAACCGAACCTTCCTCCAGCACGATTCCGCGCAGGCCACGGCCGTATTCCAGAAGCTCTCCGGGTCCGATATTGGACGCGATCAGGATCGGGTTCTCAGGCATTTCAGCGCCGGTTTCCTTCCCCTGACCGGTCAGGATACGGAGCAGGCGATTGGAGAGATCGTCCAGATCATGAAGCCTTTCGCGCAGGTAAGCATCAGGCACCTGACCCATGCGGGTGCGCGCGGCAGACTGTTCTTTTTCGACCGCCGCTTCCGCGGACAACCCGCGTGAGATATCTTCTTGCATGCGCCGCATCCAGCCCTTGGAGTTGGCAAACATGCGATAGGCCTCAAGGACCTGCATCTGTTCCTTGTCTTTGGTCAAAGTGTTCGCCAGAAGCTCGTCGACGGACACGCGCAGGATTTCAACCGCCTCTGTCAGGCGCACCAGTTCAGCGTCGGGATCGTCGGCCACCGGATTGGTGACGACCACACGGGGTTCGTGCAGCCAGACATGCCCTTCGGCAGCCCCTTCCTGACCGATGCCACCCCGGAAGGTGGCGGGCCGCTGGTGCAGGGCCCCCATCGCTTCGCCTTCGCCCACGAAGGCGCCCAGTTCGGTCATTTCAGCCAGCACCATGGCCACGACCTCGATGCCATAAAGCTCGTCCGCTGAGAACTCGCGCGCATCTTTTGATTGGATGACCAAAACGCCCAGCGTTTCGCCAAGGCGCTGCACAGGCACGCCAAGAAAGCTGGAATAAATCTCTTCGCCTGTTTCCGGCATGTAGCGAAAGCCGCGTTCAGATGGCGCATCTTTGGTGTTGATCGGGCGCCCGCGACGGGCGACGCGACCAACTAGCCCTTCCCCGATGCGCAGTCGGGTTTGGTGAACCGCTTCTGCATTCAGACCTTCTGTGGCGCAGAGCTCGAGCGTTTCACTGTCGCGAAACAGATAGATCGAGCAGACCTCGACCCCAAGACTTTTGGCGATCAACGATGTGATCCTGTCCAGACGCTCTTGCCCCTTGGACGCCGCTGCGAGCGTTTCGCGCAGGCTGACAAGCAATTTGCGACTGTCGCTTAGCTGGCTTTCTGCCATTCTTACCGTTCCCTGTTTTCCGCGGACGGAGTCACACCACCCCGATTTGGGCGGCGCGTCCAGTCCCTTGGACGATCCCTATCGTAGTGCGAAGGCGCGGCCTTTGCCAGAAGCTCCTTGCCCCTGATTGGCGAAAAACGGGTACAGCACGGCAACTTGTCGCGCAGGTGCCAAGTGTTTGGGCAACATGCCTGTTGTGGCGTCAAAGCATAAGCCTGAGCTGAGGCGGATTTTATACTCTGCCAATGGGTAAAGCCAAACATGCCTAGGGTTGGAGCTGCCACGATTTAGGTGCCGCACCCAGATCTAACTTGTCCGAGCCTTTCCCCTTCTGAGGCGCGATAGAGCCAGTCAGATATTCATGCTAAAGTGGTGATTGTGTCGTCCATGAGGGGAATATCGCCATGCATAGGTTTACGAGCACCTTATTTTCACTTTTGCTCTGGGTTTTTCCGGGCCAGGTCCACGCGCAGGATTTTTCTTCTGATGCGTTCGACGCCAAGGCCTATGTATCTGATCTGAACGTTGTTGCGGAAATCTGGAAGCAAGACGAGCTATCCAATGCCGATGTCTCTGTCATTGCGTCTGTCGGCTGTGGTCTTGTTCGCAAAGTCGCAGCCGACGAACTTTTGCTAAACACGGCCAATTGGTTCGAAACGGTGGAATATCCCGAACCCAACGTGATTCAAGAAACGGGGATCGAAGAATTCGTCGCTTTCGAGGTTGCGGAGTTTAGGAAAGCTGGCGCGACGGACGCTGCAATCGCTTTGGTGGAGCAAGCCTTGTTTGATCGCGTTTCGATGCCACTTGAAGCTCCATTCATTGACAAGGACCTTTTGATAGAAAGTGACGTTGAGACAAGCTTTTGTAACGCACGCTTTCTTGGAGGTGTGGATCCAAACGCCCCAGCAGGCGAAGCCGAAGTGTTTCTCGCGGCAGCGGCCACCGATGTGATAGTAGGCACCACTACGATTGCGATTGACGTGCTGATAAGCATGGGGTCAGGCGGTATGGCTGCGGGCATTATGACGATCCTGTCCGGGGGCGTCGGATATGATTTGATTAAGAAGGGCTTGGGTGGTTAATGCACGGCGATCTCGAAGCTTGGTTTGAACAAGGTTACAAGCGAGACCAGTGCGATAAGACCATACTGATTTGGTTCCGTCACAGAAGGTGAATTTGCGTCTGAACCGCCCAAAAAAAAACGGCCCCGCCCTTCGGCGAGACCGCTCTCAATACACATTAAAGCCAGTTCGGCTTAGGCTTTCTCCAACTCGAACGCGTCGTGCAGCGCCTGCACGGCCAGTTCCATATATTTGCGGTCGATCAGCACCGAGATCTTGATTTCGGAGGTGGTGATGACCTTGATGTTGATGCCCTCGTTTGACAGCACCTGGAACATCTTGGCGGCAATGCCCGTGTGGCTGCGCATCCCGATGCCAACGACCGAGATTTTAGCCACGTCCTTGTCGGCCACGATGTCGTGGAAATTGATGTCACCGCGCGCTTTCGCGTCGGCCATTGCCTTTTCCGCACGTGCCACCTGATCAACGGGGCACGAGAAGGTCATGTCCGTGCGACCCTCTTCCGAGATGTTCTGAACGATCATGTCCACGTTCACGCCGGCCTCAGCCAGCGGGGTGAAGATGGCGGACGCGATGCCGGGGCGGTCGGCCACCGAAATCAGGGTCATCTTGGCCTCGTCGCGCTGATAGGCGACACCGGCAACAACTTTACTTTCCATGATATCCTCCTCGTCGCAGACCAACGTGCCTGCTTCCGGGTCATATTCTTCGAAGCTCGACAAGACGCGCAGCTTCACCTTATAGCGCATCGCCAACTCGACCGAGCGGGTTTGCAGAACCTTTGCGCCCAGCGAGGCAAGCTCCAACATCTCTTCGAAGGCGATGCGGTCCAGCTTGCGGGCCTTGTCCGAGATGCGCGGGTCTGTCGTGTAAACGCCGTCCACATCGGTATAGATATCGCAGCGCTCCGCGCCAAAGGCCGCCGCAAAGGCCACGGCTGTGGTGTCTGACCCACCGCGTCCTAGCGTGGTGATGCGCCCCTCTGGGCTGATCCCCTGAAAGCCTGCGATCACAGCCACTTTCATGCCTTCGCTGAACTTGGCTTTGATGTTTGCCGGCGGAATGTCTTCGATGCGCGCTGTTGAATGGGCGCTGGTGGTTTGCACCGGCACTTGCCAGCCCTGCCAGCTGCGTGCGGGCACGTCCATTTCCTGCAGGCGCAGCGCCATCAGGCCAGCGGTCACATTCTCGCCCGAGCTCACCACCGCGTCATATTCGCGGGCGTCAAACAGCGGCGAGGTTTCTTCGACCCAGCCCACCAGCTCGTTGGTGCGCCCCGACATGGCCGACACGATGACGATCACGTCATAGCCGTTCGCCACCTCACGTGCGACCCGTTTCGAGGCCCGGTGGATCCGGTCCAGCGTGGCGACCGAGGTGCCGCCGAATTTCATCACCAGAATAGGCATCTTAGCCCTGAACCCCGTCTGTGTTTTTGCGTCCGGGCGTGTTTAGGGCGTGAGGGGCAAAAGAGCAAGGCTGCAAAGGGTGCGACACTGTCGTCGGCGTGCATGCAGGTCGGGTGCGTGGCGCCGTTGCTTAGTTGACTTTGCGGCTGGGCGTGAAGGGCAGGGGCATCACGGGAACACCATCCTCGATCAGCTCCTTGGCGTCGGCCAGCTTTGCCTCGCCATAGATCGAGCGTTCGGGCACGTCGCCCAAATGCATCGCGCGCGCCTCTTGCGCGAAAGACCCGCCGACATATTCGCTTTCGGCTTCGACCTTGGCGCGCAGTTTGGCAATCTCTGCTGTGATCTCTGGATTGGGGGCCGCCATCGGCGCGGCGGGTTTTTGTTGGGCGGGTACCGGCTGCGTTTGTGCCGCGCGTGCTGGACGTACCTTGGGGGCCATCAGGCTTTTTTCCACATTCGCCGATCCGCATTCAGGGCAGTTGATATGTCCTGCCGCGCGAAGCCCGTCAAAGGCTTCGGCGTTCTGGAACCAGCTTTCAAAGCCATGGTTCTGATCACATTTCAACGCATAGCGGATCATTTCGCGCCCCGTAAAACTCTTCGTCTTTCAAATATGGCTATCCTGACCAGCCCATGCAAGGCGCACGACGCCAATTCGCCTGCAGTCGTGGCTAGGTCTGGGTCTTTGGATCGAAGTCTTTGATCATCCGCCGCAGCTCTGGTTCGGATACCATCTGGGCCGCCTTTTTCGCACTGACCCATCTGCGCCGCCGCTCGGCTTTTTCGGGATAGGATTTGTGTATCTTCTTCACCTTCAGCGGAAACACGGCCACCACACAGGGCAACCGTTCGCCCGCATGACCTTTGTCATAGGCAAAAAAACCAAGGACATTGTGGCTCAGCTTGCCTTCGACGCCAGCCTCTTCAAAGGCTTCGGTCGCGGCCGCCCCTGCGGGGGTTTCGCCATCCATCGGCCAGCCCTTCGGAATAATCCAACGCCCGGTTCCTCGGGTTGTGATCAGCAAAACCTCGACCCGTCCTTCGTGCAACCGATAAGGCAGCGCGCCAAATTGCGTGCGCACAGACCGCTTGTCGCTGAGCGAAAGCCGAATAGGCCGTTGCTTTCCCTTTGCGATGGTCACTTTCTTGCCGCCCTTGCTACCCATGTGTCCGGCCAAAATATCCGGTTATTGTTGTCTTTCCCTGAAGATAATCCGTTTTAGCCGAAAGGAAAGGGAAAAGGCAGATGTGGTGTGAAAACGCCACCCACCCGCCATATAAAGTGTGTTGCAGAGCCGATCAGTCGCGCGTGCCGGCAAACCGTTCCTGCCAGCTTTCCCGATCCTCGTCCGAGATTTTGGAAAACACATTGTCGGGCACCGTGAAAGAGTGACCCGGTTTCAGCGCGCCAAGGGTGGCGGGCACATCGTCGGGCCAGCCGTGGTTGTCTGCGCCCATCGCCGCCATCATCGTGTTCGCCGCATCGGGAATAAAGGGCGCCGACAACACGGCATAAAACGGGATCAGGTTTAGCGCCAAACGGATCTGCGCCGCCGCCTGTTCCGGGTCGGTCTTGAAGGTCGTCCAAGGGGCTGCCGTTTGCAGGTATTCGTTGCCCGCGACCCAGATACCGCGAAGTTCTTGCGCGGCTTTGCGCACGTCCATCGCTTCCATATGGCCTTCATAGGCGCGGGTTTTGGCGGTCAGGTCCGCGATCAGCGCATGTTCCAGATCGCCATAGGTGCCACCATCCGGCACGGCTTCCGAGAACTTCGAGCGGCAGAACTTGGTGACGCGGCTGACGAAGTTGCCCAGCACGTCCGACAGGTCTTTGTTCACGCTGACCTGAAAGTTTTCCCACGTAAACTCACTGTCCGAGTTTTCGGGTGCGTGGGACAAGAGCCACCAGCGCCAGTAATCCGCAGGCAGGATCGACAGGGCCTGATCCATGAACACGCCGCGTCCCTTGGAGGTCGAGAATTGCCCGCCGTCATAGTTCAAGTAGTTGAACGACTTGATGTAATCGACCAGCTTCCACGGCTCGCCCGATCCCATGATGGTCGCGGGGAAGCTGAGCGTGTGGAAGGGCACGTTGTCCTTGCCCATGAATTGCACATACCGCACGTCATCCGCGCCCTTGTCAGTGCGCCACCAACGGTGCCAGAACGCGTCAGGCTCGCCCAGCTTGTCGGCAAGCTCGGCGGTGGCGGCGATATATTCGATGGGCGCGTCGAACCAGACATAGAAGACCTTGCCTTCCATGCCCGGCCAATCAACGTCGCCTTTCTTGACCGGCACGCCCCAGTCCAGATCGCGTGTGATGCCCCGGTCTTGCAGCCCGTCCCCGTCGTGCAGCCATTTCTTGGCAATGGACGTGGTCAGAACCGGCCAATCCGTTTTGGTGTCGATCCACGCGTCCAGCTTGTCCTTCAGCTTGGACTGGCGCAGATACAGGTGCTTGGTTTCGCGCACCTCAAGGTCGGTCGACCCGGAAATGGCTGAACGGGGGTCGATCAGGTCGGTCGGGTCCAACTGCTTGGTGCAGTTTTCACACTGGTCGCCGCGCGCGCCGTCATAGCCGCAATTGGGGCAGGTGCCCTCGATATAACGATCCGGCAGGAAGCGGCCATCGGCGTGCGAATAGACCTGCTTTTCCGACACTTCTTCGATCAGACCATTCTCGGCCAGCTTGCCCGCGAAATGCTGGGTCAGCTTGTGGTTTCTGTCCGATGACGAGCGCCCGAAATTGTCGAACGACAGGCGGAAACCATCGGCTATCTCGGACTGAACCGCGTGCATTTCGGCGCAGAACTCGGCCACCGGTTTGCCAGCCTTGGCGGCGGCCAACTCGGCGGGCGTGCCGTGTTCGTCGGTGGCGCAGATGAACATGACCTCGCGACCCCGGCCACGGTTATAGCGCGCATAAAGGTCAGCAGGCAGTTGCGAGCCGACCAGATTGCCGAGGTGCTTGATCCCGTTGATGTAAGGGATCGCCGAGGTGATAAGGACGCGGTTCATGTGTGCTCCGGTTCTGCGGGGTGTTTTTCGGTTTTGGGCCGTATACGCGATGCCCATCTGCAATGCCAGAGTTTCGGATCACATGCAGGTCGCAGCACTGTCGCCTAGTCGCGATCGCGCAGCTTGCCAAACAATCGACCCATCGAAAACGACGTGCGCGGCGTATAGGTATAGGGCGTGCGGATGGTGCGCGTCGGGCGTTGCCGGCTTCGCGCCAGACCGAACACGATCAAGCCCAGATGCCCGACCGCGATGAAGGCGAACAGGGCGGAGGGGCCGAAATGTTCGATCAGACCCGAGGCCACCAAGGGCGACGCGATGGCCCCGACGGCGTAAAAGAACATCAGCGCGGCCGACAGTTCGACCCGTTCTTCGCTGGTGGCAAAGTCGTTGGCGTGGGCGGCGGAGACCGAAAAGATCGGAAAGGTGGTGAAGCCGAAAAACCCTGCGGTAATGAAGGCCACGCTTTGGCCCATGCTGGATGCCATAACGGTGACGCTGCAGCTTAGGATCGCTGCAATCGACAGACCGATCAGCACCGCGCGACGGTCATATCGGTCGGCCAGCCAGCCCACCGGAAGCTGGGCGAGCGCGCCGCCCAGAACGAAGCTGGCCAGAAACCAAGCGAGTTGTCCCGTGGCAAGGCCGACCTCTTGGCCATAGATCGGGCCGACCATCCGAAATGCGGCCGATGTGATGCCTGCGACGATGACGCCCGCGACGGCCAGGGGCGAGCGCACCCAAGCAAGCGCGGGGCGCAGGCGCGGGGTGCTGGGGGTCACGGGTTGCGGCGTGCGGGTCAGGGCAAGGGGCAGAATGGCCGCGCAGCAGGTCAGGGCCAGCACGTTGTAAGACACGTAATGCGCAGGATCCAAAACGCCGATCAGAAGTTGTGCGGCAAGCGACCCGCCAAGATCGACCGCCCGGTAGCCGCCCATCGCGCGGCCTCGGGTCTCGTTCGTGATACTTGCGTTCATCCACGCCTCGATCACTGTATAGGCGCCAGCAACGCTTAGCCCGGTCGCGATGCGCATGACGGCCCACGGCACAGGATCAACCCACAGCATATGCGCCAGCAGCCCAATGGCCCCCATCGCGGTAAACCCGGCAAAGGCGCGGGCGTGACCAACTGTGCCCATCAAGCGCGGCGCCCACCAGCAGCCGACAAAGAAGCCGACGAAATGCGCCGACCCCAGCATTCCGATCTCGGCTTTGGTGAAGCCAAGCTTCAGCCCCGACAACGCGTCCAGCGGACCAACCCCGCCCGAGCTAAGCTGCAGCAGGACGACGGATAATAGAAGCGGTGCAAATGTAATAAGAAAGCGCATGCAAACCCTCGGACGATATGGACAGCATCGCTGTTTCGCGCCGCGATGCTAGGCCGAAAGCGACAAGGGCGACGGGTGCCGCGTCGTGTTGGCGGCGGATCGGGTGAGGGGCTTGCGGGACAAAAGGGGGGCTGATATGCCCCATAAAAGCCTGATGGAATTCATCGGGTATCCACCCGCGCCTGCGGACTAAGCTAAGGATCAGCCCGCGAACATGGACGGCACCAGCATCAACGAAGCCCGGCTTGAAATCCGCGACCTCGTGCGAGAGTTCGGCGGGCGACCAGTGGTCAGTGGCGTGTCGCTATCGTTGCAGGCAGGGCAGGTCACCGGGCTGCTTGGCCCGTCGGGCTGCGGCAAATCCACGACACTGCGCATCATTGCGGGTGTGGACCGCCAGACCTCGGGCGAGGTGTGGATCGACGGACAGCAAGTGGCCGGTCCGGGCGTGTTCGTCCCCCCGGAAAAGCGTCACATCGGGTTGATGTTTCAGGATTTCGCGCTGTTCCCGCACTTGTCGGTCGCCGACAACGTGGCGTTCGGGCTAAAGGGCTCGCGCACCGAAAAAAGGTTGCGGGTTCGGACGTTGCTCGACAAGGTCGGGCTGGCGCGCTTCATCGACAGCTTTCCGCACGAGCTGTCCGGCGGCGAGCAACAGCGCGTGGCGCTGGCCCGCGCGCTGGCCCCGCGCCCGTCGATCATGCTGATGGACGAGCCGTTTTCCGGCCTTGATAACCGACTGCGCGACGGTATTCGGGATGAAACATTGGGCATTCTGAAAGACGAGGGCGCGGCGGTGCTTCTGGTCACCCATGAACCCGAAGAAGCGATGCGCATGGCCGACGAAATCGCGCTGATGCGCGACGGGCAAGTTGTGCAACGCGGCGCGCCCTACAACATTTACAACGCGCCAGTAGACCTGAAGGCAGCAGCGTTCTTTTCCGACGTGAACGTCATCACCGGAGAGGTGCGCGGCGCGCTGACGGATACCGCGTTCGGGCAATTTCTGGCCCCTGGCATGCCGGACGGAACGCGGGTCGATATCGTCATTCGCCCACAACACTTGAAGATCGACTTTGACAGAGGCGGCAAAGGTCCAAGCCCGACCCCCGATCACGGGGTCTGGGCGCGTGCGTTGGTGGACCGTGCGCGGTTCATCGGCAAAGAAAGCCTTGTTGATTTCCGAATGGAGGATGGTGGGACCATTCTGACCGCTTCGGTGCCGTCGGTTTTCCTGCCGCAACAAGGCACGCCGCTGTGGATCGCCATCCGACGCGATCGCTGTTTCGTCTTTCCGCACCGGTTGGAGCCGGGGCCAGAGGCGCCGCAAGGCTGATCTGCCTCGCCCCGACCCGACCCGTTCGCCCCGCGCCTGAAAATCGTGCCTGATTAGGGCTGAGAATCGCTTGTCCAGCGGACGCGACGTGGCGCCACCTTGCCACGCGAGCCACCGATTTCTATCATGACACAGACGCGATCAAGGCCCCTGCGCGCATTTCTCTCATGTTTTTCGGTGCAGTTTTTCGCTTTGGGGCTTTGAACTTGCCGCGCGAAGCAATAAATGTTTCGGGCGTTATACAAGAGGACGGGCCACGCGCCCCTCCTATGAGGGAGAATAACATGCTCAACAATATCGGCCTTCCGGGCCTTCTGCTGATCGCTGTCGTCGTGCTGGTTCTGTTCGGCCGCGGCAAGATCTCGTCGCTGATGGGCGAAGTGGGCAAAGGCATCACAGCCTTCAAAAAAGGCGTCGACGACGGCAAGAAGGAAATCGAAGAGCAAGCCTCTGAGGTTGCCAAAGACGTGACCCCCGAGACTGACAACGAAAAGGCGTAAGCCGCGACCGTTAGGGGGCGCTGCCCATGTTCGATATCGGCTTTTCCGAGCTTCTGGTCATCGGGGTGGTTGCCCTGATCGTGGTTGGTCCCAAAGACTTGCCCGGCATGTTCCGCACGCTTGGCCGCTTTACGGCGCGCGCGCGCCAGATGGGGCGCGAGTTCAGCCAGGCGATGAACGAAGCGGCGGACGAATCCGGTGCCAAGGACATTGCAGATACGTTCAAATCCGCCACCTCGTCCAAGGCGATGGGGTTGGATGCTCTGAACAAGGCTGCAGACGGCTTTGAAAAATGGGATCCGGCGAAATCGTTGCGCGACCAGAAAGCAGCGGATGAGCCGACCAAATCAGGTGCCAAGGATCAGGACGATCCGCAAAAGCCTGCGCTGGATGACGCCCGTGCTGATGCGGCCCGCAAGATCCACGAGGCGACCGCGAAAGCCGCCACTGAACGCCAGACCAAAGAAGCCGCCGATGCTGCCAGAAAAGCCGAGATGCTGAAGGTGAAGCGTCAGCCTTCGAAGCGGCCGGTCGAAAAGACCGTTGGCAAACCCGAAGAAAAAACGGCTCCGGCCAAACGGGCCGCAGCCAAGGCGCCTGCGGCGAAGAAGCCCGCGGCCAAGAAGCCGACTGCCAAGAAGCCTGCCGCAAAAGCAACCGCCGCCACGTCGAAGGCCAAACCCAAGACCAAGGCGACCGCCAAACCTAAAGCCAAACGCGACGCCAAGCCTGCCGCCAAACCCACGGACAAATCTGACGCATGAGCGACCCTGACCAGATCGAAGACAGCTCGGCCCCGTTGATCGAGCATCTGACCGAATTGCGCACGCGCCTGATCCATTCTGCGCTGGCATTTGTTGTCGGTATGATAATCTGTTTCACGGTTTGGAACCCGATTTTCAACTTTCTGACCGAACCGCTATGCACAACGATGGCCGAACGTGGCCAGGACCAGTGCGGGCTCATACTGATCAAACTGCAAGAAGGCTTCTTTGTCGCCATCTCGATCTCTCTATTTGGCGGGCTGGTGCTGTCGTTCCCCTATATCAGCTATCAGCTGTGGCGGTTCGTGGCACCAGGGCTTTACAAGTCTGAGAAGAACGCGTTCCTGCCCTTTATGATCGCGTCGCCAGTGATGTTTTTCATCGGCGCGTCCTTTGCCTTCTATGTGGTCATGCCGCTGGCCTTCGACTTCTTTCTGGGCTTCCAGCAAGCGGGCAATGTGGGCGAGACGGACGTTGCCGCCTCTATCGACTTTCAGGGGTCGGTGCAGGAGTATCTGCGCCTGACCATCAAGTTCATCGTGGCCTTCGGTCTGTGTTTCCAGCTGCCCGTGCTGCTGACCCTGATGGGCAAGGCCGGGCTGGTCAGCTCGCAAGGTCTGGCGGATATGCGCAAATATGCTGTGGTCGGCATTTTGGTGTTGGCCGCGCTTGTCACGCCGCCGGATGTCATCACGCAGGTGATCTTGTTCGTGGTGGTTTACGGGCTCTATGAAATCTCGATCCAGCTTGTGAAGCGCGTTGAGACGAAGCGCGAAGCCGATCTGCGCGAGCAGGGGTTGTGGTTCGAAGACGACGAAGACGAAGCCGACGAAGACGAGCTGATGGCAGAATTCGACGCGGACGCCGACGACGACGATGGTGATGATGACGATCCGGGTCAGGTGGAGAAGGGCGCGTGAGCGATTTCGATCTGATGACACGTATCGCCGAGGCGTTGGAGCGCATGTCGCCCGCCCCGCTATCGGCCCCCGACTTTTCGACCGCTGACGCTTTTGTCTGGCACACTGCGCCGGACCGGTTGGTGGCTGTGCCCAATGTGAACCGCGTGGCCATCGAGCTTTTGATCGGAGTCAATCGCTCACGTGACACCTTGTTGGAAAACACGTTGCAATTTGCCCGTGGCCTGCCCGCCAACAACGCCCTTTTGTGGGGTGCACGGGGTATGGGAAAATCCAGCCTTGTCAAAGCGGTCCACGCCGAAGTTCTGAAACAGGGCGAAGCGTTGAAAATTGTGGAATTGCAGCGCGAGGACTTGCCTTCGGTTGGCCGGCTTTTGGCGCTTCTGCGCGATGCCCCGCACCGGTTCTTGCTGTTTTGCGATGACCTGAGCTTCAGCCATGACGACCAGCATTACAAAAGCCTGAAGGCGGTGTTGGATGGCGGGATCGAAGGGCGACCCGAGAATGTGGTGTTCTATGCCACGTCGAACCGTCGCCACCTGATGCCGCGCGACATGATCGAAAACGAGCGCTCGTCCGCGATCAACCCGTCCGAGGCGGTCGAGGAAAAGGTGTCTCTGTCCGACCGTTTCGGGTTGTGGCTTGGTTTCCACCCCTGCGATCAGGATGAATACCTTGCGATGATCCGCGGCTATTGCGATGCCTATGGCGTGGTGATTGACGACGACACGATGCGCGCCGAAGCAATTGAATGGCAAGCGACGCGCGGGGCACGGTCCGGCCGCGTGGCGTGGCAGTATTTTACCGACCTTGCGGGCCGTCAAGGCACCCAAATCGACTGATGCGGGCGCGGGGACCTTTGCAGGTCCATCGCCCCAAAGGGTATCTGATACCCCCTAAACCACCGGAGTGCAGATGAAACGCATCGCAATCTTCTGTGACGGAACCTGGAACCGGTCAGATGCCCGGACCCCCACCCACGTGGTGCGATTGGCGCAAGCTGTGCGCCCAACGGCGCGCGATGGGACCACGCAGGTTGTGCATTACCTGCCCGGTGTGGGCATTGGCCAGGGCGTGACGCGGTTGTCGCGGTGGCTGGACAGGTTCATGGGGGGCGCTTTGGGCTGGGGGTTGGACGATCGGATCCTAGATGCCTATCGCAACCTCATTTTCACCTATGAACCGGGCGATCAGATCTACATTTTTGGCTTTTCGCGCGGCGCTTATACGGCGCGGTCGTTGGCCGGATTGATCCGCACCGCCGGGATCCCGCCCAGCAATTGCACAGACCGCATTCCCGAGGCGATGGCGATGTATCGCGCCCGCGAAGGCCGGACGTCGCGGCCCGATAGCGAACAATCTCTGCGCAAGCGGGCGGCGCTGTCACCCGACACCGCGACCAGCGACGCGGATCTTGACTGGCGCCGGGCGCGTGGGTTGGACAGCACGCTGTTGCAGATCACCTATCTAGGGGTCTGGGACACAGTGGGCGCGCTTGGCTTGCCCAGCTTTCTTGGCCTGGTCGCGCGGGTGTTCAACGCACATTACGCGTTTCACGATGCCGATCTGTCCCGATCTGTGGGGGCCGCGCGCCACGCGGTGGCCATTGATGAACGACGCCGGCATTTTCCGCCGGCGCTTTGGGCCAATCTTGATGCCCTGAACGAAGAGGTCACCGGACCCACGTCGCTGTATCAACAGCTTTGGTTTGCGGGCAATCACGGCATTGTCGGGGGCAGCGGTCGAGTGCCCGCTTTGTCGGCCTTTCCGACCGCTTGGATCGTCGCAGGCGCACAGGAGCGCGACCTGGATTTCGACGCCCGTCGGCTGTCACCTCTGCTGATGCTGGCGGATATTGGCGCGGACGACAAAGGGGCCGCGCGCCATCCCTCGTGGCGCAACCTGTGGGGGCGCTTGCTGCGCGACAGACCATTACAGACCCACCCCGACACCGGCGAGGTCTTTCTGTCTCAGGTCAGTGGCGCGGCTCAGGACCGGGTGCGCAAAACGGATTACCGCCCGCGCACCCTTGATCCACTTCTGGACGAGATCATCGACTAGGCCAGCGTGCCGTCTGCGCCGATATGCGTCGCACCACCCAGATAGGGGCGCAGCACGTCGGGAAGCGTGACGGACCCATCGGCTTCTTGCCCGTTTTCCAGAACGGCGATCAGGGCGCGTCCGACGGCCAGACCTGACCCGTTCAGCGTGTGCACAAACTCAGGTTTGCCGCCACTGTCGCGTTTGAACCGTCCGTTCATGCGGCGCGCCTGAAAGTCTCCGCATGTCGAAACCGAGCTTATTTCACGATAGGTGTTCTGGCCGGGCAACCAGACCTCGATGTCATGGGTGCGGATCGCACCGAAGCCGATATCGCCCGTGCAAAGCACCACGGTGCGATAGGGCAGGCCCAGCCGTTCCAGAATACCTTCGGCGCAGTTGGTCATACGCTGATGTTCGTCGTCACTGTCTTCGGGGCGGGTCACCGACACCATTTCGACCTTCTCGAACTGGTGCTGACGCAGCATCCCGGCCGTATCACGCCCCGCGCTGCCCGCTTCCGAACGGAAGCATTGAGTATGCGCCACATAGCGACGTGGCAGATAGCTTTCGTCGATCGTCAGCCCGTTCACGATATTGGTCAGCGGCACTTCGGCGGTGGGCACCAGCCACCACCCGTTGGTGGTCTGATAGCTGTCCTCGCCGAACTTGGGCAGTTGGCCGGTGCCATACATCATGTCTTCCTTGACCAGCACCGGGGTCCACGTCTCGGTCAGGCCGTTTTCGGTCACATGCACATCCAGCATGAATTGCGCTAAGGCCCGATGCAGCCGCGCGATGGCGCCCGACAGCACGACAAAGCGCGACCCCGACAGCTTGGCCGCCGTCTCGAAGTCCAGACCGTCTTGGGCGGCGGGCAGGTCGTAATGCTCCTTGGGGGCAAAATCGAACACGCGCGGGGTGCCCCAACGCTTGATTTCGACGTTGTCGTCTTCGTCCACGCCGTCCGGCACATCCTGCGCGACGATGTTGGGCAGTTCCATCAACAACGCATTCAGCTGTGCATCTTTTTCCTTTGCCGCGTCGTTCAGCTGCGCGATCTCGGATTTCTTTTCGGCCACCAGCGCGCGCAAGCGTTCAAACTCCGCATCGTCCCCAGAGGCCTTTGCCGCGCCCACAGCTTTTGCTGCCTTGTTGGCATCTGCCTGTGCAGTCTCGGCCGCCAGGATTGAGGCGCGTCGCGCTTCGTCCAATGCAAGGATCTTGCCCGACACGGGCGACAGACCCCGACGGGCCATGGCGGCGTCGAAGGCTTCAGGGGTGTCGCGGATCTGACGAATATCATGCATGGGGTGCTTCCTCGTTTCTGATGCCCGGCATATGCCAGAAGCTTGCGCAGGGGGGAAGCCCCTTGCCTATAGGCGGATCACGTAATCTTTCACCGTGGTTTCCAAAACCTCCCATGTGCCACTGAAGCCGGGACGCAGGATCATACGGTCACCGGACTTCAGATGCGTTTCGACACCGCCTGAATCCGTTAGGATGGAATGCCCTTCGAGAATCGAGAAATATTCCCATTCGTCATACTGCACATGCCACTTGCCCGGCGTTGATTGCCAGATGCCAGCAAATAGCCCGTCCCGCTCCTCGATGTTCCAGGTGGTGAACACCGGGTCGCCGGAAACGAGCTTCTCTGCCGCGGGGTGGTCGATTTCGGCCGGACCGGTTTTGTCCACATTAACTGCTAAAACGCTCATCTAACTGCCCTTTGTTGTCGCGACCAGGTTTTGCCGCCGTCCATTTCGCCGCGATCGTTGCACAGAGCGGCGCAGTCCTCCAGAGGTCGCTCGGAAAATCGACAAAGACAATGGATTTGCGCCCCTTTCGGTTGCTGGACAACCCCAAGGCCCGCATATAGTGTGCGCGCGAGTTTGGGCTTTGAGCCCTTGGAAAAAGGATATCCCTATGTTTGCCACACCTGCTTTTGCACAGGCCGCAGGCGCCCCCGCCGGGGGCCTTCTGAATTCGATGCTGGTGCCAATGTTGCTCGTCTTTGCGATCATGTATTTCTTCATGATCCGCCCGCAGCAAAAGAAGATGAAAGAACATCAGGCGATGTTGGCGGCGCTGCGCAAAGGCGACCAAGTGGTCACCCAGGGCGGATTGATCGGCAAAGTCGTGAAGGTCAAAGACGACACCGAGGTCGAAGTTGAAATCGCGACGGGCGTAAAGGTGCGCGCCGTGCGGTCGACGATCGTCAAAGTCATGGGCAAGACCGAGCCCGTCGAAAGCTGACGTATCGGCGGTTGAACCCGCCAAACCATCACGACATCAAAGACTTATAGGGCAGGGGCTCATGCTGCAAATCGCAACTTGGAAACGTCTTGTGATCTGGGGGCTGACGGTCCTTGGCCTCTATTTTGCGGCACCGAACGGGTTCTATGACCGGGTCGAAGTGCACAATGATGCGGTCAAGGCCATCGAAGCCACCGGGACCACACCCGAGCTTGAGGCCGATCGCAGTGCATGGCCCGACTGGGCGCCAAACAGTCTTGTGAACCTTGGGCTCGACCTGCGCGGGGGCGCGCATCTGCTGGCCGAGGTTCAGGTCGAAGATGTCTATGGCGCGCGGATGGATGCGCTTTGGCCCGAGGTGCGCGACGTGTTGCGCGAAGAACGCGCTACGGTCGGCACCATTCGCCGGCAAGACAGCGCCCCACAAGAATTGCGCGTCAAGGTTTCTCAGCCTGATGGGCTGCCCCGTGCCATCGAACTGGTGCAAACGCTGGCCCAGCCGGTTGTCAGCCTGTCCGGCGTCGGATCGACGGATATCGAGGTGGCAGCAGGTCGCGAGGGCGAGCTTGTCGTGACTCTGTCCGAGGCGGAACGCGTTGCAACCGATGACCGCACCATTCTGCAATCGCTTGAAATCATTCGCCGCCGCGTGGACGAGGTCGGCACCCGCGAACCGACCATCCAGCGGCAGGGCGACACCCGCATCCTGATCCAAGTGCCGGGCATCGGCAGTGCGTCAGAGCTGAAAGAGATCATTGGCAAGACCGCCAAGCTGACATTTCACCCCGTGGTCGGCCGTACCACGGACGCGGGCGCGACACCGGGGCCGCGCAATGTGATCTACCCCTCGCTTGACGAAAGCGGCGTGTTCTATGAGCTGGAAAAAACCCCCGTCGTTACCGGGGAAGAACTGAACGACGCGCAACCGGCCTTTGACCAGAACGGCCAACCGGCCGTGAATTTCCGGTTCAACGTGTCCGGCGCGCGCAAATTCTGCGACTATACCGGCGCCAATGTCGGCGCCCCCTTCGCGATCGTTCTGGACGCCGAGGTCATCTCTGCCCCACGCATCAACGAACAGATTTGTGGCGGGTCGGGGATCATCACCGGGAATTTCTCGATTGATGAATCGACGAACCTCGCGGTTCTTCTGCGCGCAGGCGCCCTGCCGGCGGAATTGACCTATGTCGAAGAACGCACCATCGGGCCAGAGCTTGGGCAAGACAGCATTGATGCTGGCAAGGTCGCCTCGCTCGTCGCGTTTCTTGGCGTGCTGGTCTTTATGGGGCTGGCCTATGGCTGGTTTGGCGTGATTGCCAATGTGGCGCTGATCCTCAACGTGGGAATGATTTTCGGCCTGTTGTCGATGATCGGGGCCACGCTGACCCTGCCGGGGATCGCCGGGATCGTGTTGACCATCGGGATGGCTGTGGACGCCAACGTGCTGGTGTTTGAACGTATCCGAGAAGAGCTGAAATCCGGGCGAGGTCCCGCGCGCGCCATCGAACTTGGTTATGAAAAGGCACTGTCCGCCATTCTGGACGCCAATATCACTACCTTCATCACAGCCGTGATCCTGTTTATCATGGGGTCCGGCCCGGTGCGCGGTTTCTCGATCACGCTGGGGCTGGGGATTTTGACCTCGGTATTCACAGCGATTTTCCTGACCCGGCTGATGCTTTTGATGTGGTTTGAACGCAAGCGCCCGCGCGAGCTTGAAATCAAGGGCATACGCTTGGCGCCGCAAAACCGGGTGTTCGATTTTTTCCGCACTTCCGTCACAACGCTCGGGGCTTCGGGTTTGGCGATGGTGGCCTCTGTTTTGCTGTTCCTGATTGTCGGTCTGAACTTCGGGATCGACTTCCGCGGCGGCACGACCATCCGAACCGAAAGCACACAGGCTGTGGATGTCGGGGTGTATCGCGACGCATTGGCGCCGCTGGGGTTGGGCGATATCTCGATCGCGCAAGTTTTCGACGTGAACTTTGCCGACGACCAACACGTGGCCCAGATCCGCATCGAGGCGCAAGAAGGGCAAGAAGCCATCACGCCCGAGACCATCGAGGTCATCGAGCAGGCATTGATAGCGGTCGATCCTGCGATCACCTTCCCCAGCGTGGAAAGCGTTGGTCCGAAGGTGTCGGGCGAGCTGGTGACCACGGCTATTCTGTCCGTGATTTCAGCCCTCGCTGCGGTGCTGGTGTATATCTGGCTCAGGTTCGAATGGCAGTTCAGTCTGGGCGCGGTAATCTCGCTTGTGCATGACGTCGTGCTGACTATTGGTGTTTTCAGCCTTCTGGGAATCAAGTTCGACCTTGCAATCATTGCGGCGCTTCTGACCATCGTCGGTTATTCGCTGAACGACACTGTGGTTGTCTTTGACCGTGTGCGCGAGAACCTGCGCCGCTACAAAAAGATGGACCTGAAAGAGGTTCTGAACCTGTCGATCAACGAAACACTGTCGCGCACGATGATGACCTCTGTCACGACGTTGTTGGCATTGATCGCGCTCTATGTTCTGGGCGGAGACGTGATCCGAGGCTTCGTTTTTGCGATGATCTGGGGTGTGATCGTGGGGACCTATTCGTCGATCTTCATTGCATCGGCAATTCTGTTGAAGCTGGGCGTGAAGCGCGACTGGTCCAAGCCTGATGCGAACGCAGGCAACCAGTTCTCAGACGTAGATGCCTGACTTACTGGCGCAAGCCCTGGCGCTGCCGGGGCTTGGCTGGCTTGTCATCATAGCATTTGTCGCCGGGCTGGTGCGTGGGTTTGTCGGGTTCGGCACGGCCTTGATCTTTCTGCCGGTGGCGGCCCAGATCATAGATCCCGTTTGGGCGGTCACGGTGCTGATTGTGATGGATCTGGCTGGACCTGCTCCCGCGATCCCGCGCGCCCTGAAAGACGGACACCCCAAAGATTTACTGAGACTGGTATTGGCCACCGCGCTGGCCCTGCCTTTGGGGCTATTGGCGCTGTTCGCCGTCGATCCCCAGTGGTTCAAGCTGGCGGTGTCCGTGATCAGCCTGATCATGCTCGCAGCCCTGATGACGGGAAAGCGATATGGCGGAGAAGTCACGCCGCCCGTCGTCTGGTCCACCGGTGGCATTGCAGGGTTGCTCGGCGGGGCCGCGGGTATTCCCGGCCCGCCTGTCATCCTGCTCTACATGGCGTCTTCCCATCCGGCGCGGGTGATCCGTGCGAACACGACAGCCTATCTCTTTTTCTTCGACCTGATGATGCTGGCGGGGGTCTTCATTGCCGGACGGTTGGCGGGTCTGCCGTTGATTCTTGGGCTGATTGCCATGCTGCCCAACCTATTGGGCAATCTTGTCGGCGGCGCGGCCTTTCGCCCCGGATACGAATCCCTCTATCGTAACGTGGCTTATCTGATCATTGCGGCGTCCAGCCTGTCCGGGCTTTACGCTGCCCTGTTCTGACCCAACCCGCCCAATCACAAGGACCCGACATGCAATTTCATGAAGTCAAGTATGACAGCGCCCAACCGGTTGACGGCTATGGTCCCGGCTTTTTCCGTGTCGCGGGAGACGTGATACAAGGCGGCATTCTTTTGACCGAGGATACAGTGAAAAGCTGGAGCGGCCCCGACGACCTTGCGCCATTGCTGGCGATGGCGGGCCGGATCGACGTGTTGTTTTTTGGAACCGGTGCAGACCCGGCCCACCCGCCCGCAGCTTTTCGAGAAGCCTTGGAAGAAGTCGGGATCGGGGTCGAGGCCATGGCCTCTGCGCCGGCCTGCCGCACCTATAATGTGCTGGTCGCCGAGGGGCGGCGCATTGCGCTGGCCGCCCTTCCGGTCTAAGGCTTCTTTCATGAAGATGAAGGTCGAAAACCTGTCTGTTGCGCGCGGAGGCGTGCCGGTTCTTGAAGGGCTGAATTTCACCCTCGCGCCCGGTCAGGTGTTGATCCTGCGCGGGCCAAACGGGTCCGGTAAAACCACGCTTTTACGCACCCTTGCCGGACTGCAGCCGCCGATTGCAGGTGCCATTTCCGCCGACCCTGAAAACATCACCTACGGTGCCCACGCCGACGGGTTGAAAGCCACGCTGACGGTCGAGGAAAACCTGACATTCTGGGCGTCTGTCCATGGCATCGACACGATCGCGCCTGCGGTCGAAGGTTTTAACCTGAGCGGCCTGACACACCGCCCTTCGGCCAACCTGTCGGCCGGTCAGAAACGGCGCCTTGGGTTGGCGCGCCTCTTGGTCACCGGGCGCCCGATATGGCTTTTGGACGAACCGACGGTATCGCTTGATGTGGCTTCAGTTGGCTTGTTTGCCGACGCAGTGCGCGCCCATGTCGCCGGAGGCGGGGCGGCTCTGATCGCCACCCACATTGATCTGGGGATCGATGCCGACACCTTGGATATCGGTCCATTTCGCGCCGATCCCAAACGCGGGCGGGACGTTCAGCATCGCGATGGCTATGCCGATTTCGACGAGGCCTTCTTATGATCGCGCTGTTGATCCGGGATATGCGACTTGCGATGCGCGCAGGCGGGGGCTTTGGGCTGGGCTTGGCGTTCTTCCTGATCGTGTCCACCCTCGTGCCATTTGGCGTTGGGCCCGAAGCGGCAATCCTGTCGCGGATCGCACCCGGCATCCTGTGGGTGGGCGCGCTGTTGGCCTGCCTGCTGTCGCTCGACCGCATCTTTCAGTTGGATTTTGAAGACGGGTCGCTGGACCTTCTGGCGACCGCTCCGATCCCGATGGAGGGCACGGTTGCAATTAAGGCGCTGGCGCATTGGCTTGTCACCGGTCTGCCACTTACCCTTGCTGCACCCGCCTTTGGGGCCTTGATGAACCTGCAATCGCCAGGGCATTTTTGGATCTTCGTCACGCTATTGATCGGCACGCCCGCGCTGTCGATGATCGGTGCATTCGGCGCGGCCCTGACCGTTGGGTTGAAACGCGGTGGGCTGTTGCTGTCGCTTCTGGTGCTGCCGCTTTATATCCCGACCCTGATTTTCGGCGCCGAGGCCGCGACGCGCGGCACAGCAGGTCTGTCGGCCCTGACGCCGCTTTTGATGATGGCCGGGATCACCGCCGGGTCCATCGCCCTTTTACCGTTTGCCGCAGCTGCGGCACTTCGCATCAACCTTCGATAATGTGAACGCGCCTTGCTTGCAGCAATCACCGCCACCGAATAAAGGAAGCATATGTCACTTTGGGAATTCGCAAATCCGGTTAAGTTCATGGCGCTCAGCGGCAAGGTTTTGCCGTGGGTGATTGCATTGGCCGTGTTGACTTTGGTGCCGGGCATGGTCTGGGGCTTCTTTTTCACCCCCGAAGCCGTCAATTTCGGAAACTCGGTCAAGATCATCTATATCCATGTGCCGTCTGCAATGATGGCAATTAATATTTGGGCGATGATGCTGGTCACCTCACTGATCTGGATCGTCCGTCGCCACCATGTCTCGGTTCGGGCGGCCAAGGCCGCCGCGCTGATCGGTGTCACCATGACGGTCATCGCGCTGATCACCGGCGCGATCTGGGGCGAGCCGATGTGGGGCACCTACTGGGCATGGGATCCGCGGCTGACCAGCTTTTTGATCCTGTTTTTGTTCTACCTTGGCTACATGGCGCTGTGGGCTGCGATCGAAGACCCGGATACGGCGGCGGACCTGACCTCGGTCCTGTGTATGGTCGGATCGGTCTTTGCGTTGCTCAGCCGCTATGCGGTGAATTTCTGGAACCAAGGCTTGCACCAAGGCGCCTCGCTGTCGGTGGACAAAGAAGAGCACGTGGCCGATGTCTACTACCTGCCGCTGCTTTTGTGCATCGCTGGCTTTGTCTTGCTGTTTGTCGCCCTTGTGTTGATCCGTACCCGCACCGAGCTGCGCTTGGTGCGCCTGCACCGCCTGGAGATCCGTGAAAGGATGAAAGATGCTTGAGCTTGGCAAATACGAAGGCGCGATCCTGTCGTCGTGGGGCGTGACCATCGCCCTGCTTGCAGCATTGGTTTTTGTGACGTGGCGGCGATCGGTTGCCGTGAAACGAGCGCTGGAAACAGCGGAAAAAAGGGCATCTGACAATGGCTGAAGAAAAGAAAAAAGGCATTTCGTGGTTTATGCTGCTGCCCCCGGTGCTGTTCCTCGGGTTGGCGGTCATGTTCATGTGGGGCATGAAGCAAGAGGACAGAAATACGCTGCCCTCGACCCGTGAAGGCGGCATGGTGCCTGCGTTGCAACTGACCGCGTTCGAAGGGGCCGAGGGGTTCACTCAGGATGACCTGACCAATGGTGGTGTGAAGCTGGTGAATTTCTGGGCCAGCTGGTGCGCACCTTGCCGGGCTGAGCACCCGCAGTTGGAGACGCTGGCCGAAGAGGGCGTGGTGATCAACGGGATCAACTACAAGGACGATCCGGCCAACGCGCGTCGTTTTCTTGAGCAACTGGGCGACCCGTTTGCCAAGCTGATGGCTGATGCAGACGGGCGCACGGGTCTGGACTGGGGCCTATACGGTGTGCCGGAAACGTTCATTATTGCCGCCGACGGCACCGTGGTGAAACGCTTTGCCGGGCCGATCACCGAAAGCATTCTTGAAAGCGTCATCCGTCCGGCAATTGCCGAGGCCGCTGCGCGCTGACCCGTCAGCCGACCGTTACCAACAACACGACGAACGCCAAGAACGCCGCCGCTTCGACCAGAGGCGGCGTCGGTCGTTTGCGCCGGTGTGCACCGGCGACAAAACTGCCCATGTCAGTTTCCGTCAGACGGGCAGGCAAGGGCGAAGGCGGGGTAGGGGTCGATTTCTGGGTCATCTGCTCATCAAACCTGATAGCAATTAACATCGCGTTTCTTTGGTCTGTTCCGTGTGGAAACACTATGTATCCGACTTTGCACCAGCCCCCGACACAGAGTGACACAAAAAAGGACGACCCGAAGGCCGCCCCATTCTATTGTGTTCAATCGCGCTTACGACTTAGCGAGGTTACGCAGAACGTAGTGCAAGACACCGCCGTTCTCGACGTATTCAATCTCGACTTCCGTGTCGATCCGGCACTTCAGCTCGATCTCTTGCACCGAACCATCGGCAAATGTGATCTCGCAAGGGACGTTCGACAAGGGTTTCAGATCGCCAGCCAACCCTTTGATCGAAACGGTTTCTTCGCCGGTCAGACCCAAGGATTTGCGGGTGTCGCCGCCGGTAAATTCGAACGGGATCACACCCATGCCAACCAGGTTAGAGCGGTGGATACGTTCGAAGCTTTCGGCGATCACGGCCTTGACGCCCAGAAGGCTTGTGCCTTTGGCCGCCCAGTCACGCGATGAGCCTGCACCATATTGTTCGCCACCAAAGACGACCAGCGGAGTGCCAGCGTCTTGATAAGCCATCGAGGCGTCATAGATTGACGTCTGCTGACCGTCAGGGCCTTTGGTATAGCCGCCTTCGACGCCGTCCAGCATCTCGTTCTTGATGCGGATGTTGGCAAACGTGCCGCGCATCATGATCTCGTGGTTGCCGCGACGCGACCCGTAGGAGTTAAACTCGCGCGGGGCGACCTGCCGTTCGGTCAGATACTGACCTGCGGGCGACGAGACAGGGAAAGACCCGGCCGGCGAAATGTGGTCGGTGGTGATCATGTCACCCAGAACGGCCAGCACTTTCGCGCCTTCAATGTCCGAGATCACGCCAGCATCCTTCGACATTCCTTGGAAATAGGGCGGGTTCTGGATGTAGGTCGAGGACGCCGGCCAGTCATAGGTTTCGTCGCCCGTGGTCTCAACCGATTGCCACTTCTCATCGCCTTTGAAGACGTCAGCGTATTTCGACTGGAACGCTTCGCGGGTGACGGTTTGTTCGACCAGTTCGGCCACTTCTTGTGTCGAGGGCCAGATGTCTTTCAGATAGACATCATTGCCATCCTTGTCCTGACCAATAGCGTCGGTGGTCAGATCAATATCCATGGTGCCAGCCAAGGCATAGGCTACGACCAGCGGTGGCGAGGCCAGATAGTTGGCGCGCACGTCAGGCGAGATACGACCTTCGAAGTTGCGGTTGCCAGACAAGACCGATGTTGCGACCAGATCGCCTTCGGCAATCGCTTCGGACAGCTCTGCCTGGATCGGACCGGAGTTACCGATACAGGTGGTGCAACCATAGCCCACAAGGTTGAAGCCGATCTTGTCCAGATCTTCTTGCAGGTTTGCGGCCTCAAGATACGCCGACACAACCTGGCTTCCCGGTGCCAGCGAGGTTTTAACCCACGGTTTGCGATCCATGCCAAGTGCTGCGGCTTTGCGGGCCACAAGGCCAGCGCCGATCATCACGTAGGGGTTCGAGGTGTTTGTGCACGAGGTGATCGACGCGATCACGACCTTGCCCGATTCCATAGTGTAGTCTTCGCCTTTGACAGCGACTTCCTTGCCCATGGGACGCTTGAAGGTTTCTTCCATTTCCTTGCGGAAAGCGTGCTTGGCGTTGGTCAGCGGCACATAGTCCTGCGGTCGTTTCGGGCCCGAGATGGCAGGAACGATGGTGCCCATGTCCAGCGACAGTGTGTCGGTATAGATGGGCGCGTAATCTGCATCACGCCAGAACCCGTTTTCCTTGGCATAGGCTTCGACCAGCGCGATGCGGTCTTCGTCGCGACCCGTGGTGCGCAGGTAACGCAGGGTCTCACCGTCAATCGGGAAGAAGCCACAGGTCGCGCCATATTCCGGCGCCATGTTGGCGATGGTTGCCCGGTCGGCCAGCGGCAGTTTGTCCAGACCTTCGCCATAGAATTCGACGAACTTGCCGACAACACCCATGGTGCGCAGCATTTCGACGACTTTCAGAACAAGGTCGGTGCCGGTGGTGCCTTCCATCATCTCGCCGGTCAGCTCGAAGCCGACGACTTCGGGGATCAGCATTGAAATCGGTTGGCCCAGCATCGCGGCTTCGGCCTCGATACCGCCAACACCCCAGCCCAGAACGGCCAGACCGTTCACCATGGTGGTGTGGCTGTCGGTGCCGACCAATGTGTCGGGATAAGCGACTTGATCACCGTTCTGATCTTCGTCTGTCCAGACGGTCTGTGACAGATACTCAAGGTTCACCTGGTGACAGATGCCGGTGCCGGGAGGCACAACGCGGAAGTTGTTAAATGCCGACTGACCCCATTTCAGGAAGGTGTAACGCTCAAGGTTGCGTTCGTATTCGCGGTCGACGTTCATCTGGAACGCGCGCGGGTTGCCGAATTCGTCGATCATGACCGAGTGGTCGATAACCAGATCAACCGGGTTCAGCGGGTTGATCATCTGGGCGTCGCCACCCAGCGCCTTGATGCCATCACGCATCGCAGCAAGGTCAACAACAGCAGGCACGCCAGTGAAGTCCTGCATCAGAACGCGGGCGGGGCGGTATGCGATCTCGCGCGGGTTCTTCCCACCTTTTTCGGCCCATTCGCTGAACGCCTTGATATCGTCCACGCTGACGGTGCGGCCACCGTCTTCAAAGCGCAGCATGTTTTCCAGAACGACTTTCAGCGCGGCAGGAAGGCGCGAGAAGTTGCCAAGGCCTGCAGCCTCGGCGGCGGGGATTGAATAATAAGCGACAGATGAACCACCGGCCTTGAGCGTCTTGCGCGTCTTGGCGGTGTCAGAACCTACGATAATGGTCATTGGAATGGCTCCCTTTTGGTCAGGATACAGGGTTGGGCTGGCTTGCATTTGCCCCAAAAAACGGGTGCGACGCAAGGAGATTCCGGCTTTTTGTATACTATTGCACACCAATAATCGACCCCAATCGCGACTTATCGGCGAAAACTGTAACAAACCCCTCGCAAAACCTTGATTGGCGGGTGGGCAGTTGGCGCGCTATCTAAGAACTGTTCAACGCAGAAAGAGACCCGATGAGAGCAACACTCGCCGTTTTGACGATATGCGCAGCGATCAGTTTTGGAACATTCGCCATGGCGCAGGACCGACCGGTCGTGATCGTCGAGTTGTTTACCTCGCAAGGGTGTTCGTCCTGCCCCCCCGCCGATGCCTTTCTGGGCGAATTGGCGGAACATGACGGCGTCCTGCCGCTGGCCATGCACGTGGATTATTGGGACTATATCGGTTGGAAAGATACATTCGCACGCCCCGAACACACTCTGCGGCAAAAGGCTTACGCCTATGGGTTCGGCACCCGTTCAATCTATACGCCGCAAATGGTGGTCGGAGGTGCTGATCAGGTCGTGGGGAGCCATGTGATGCAGATCATGGAGATATTGCATCGCCATCAGGACGGGGCGCAAAATGTCGCGATGAAGGTCATCAAGGGCGACAATGGTGCGCGTCTATTGCGGGTCGAACGCCAGACCCACCGCAACCTGCCAACAGCGCTCTTCATCCAACTGGTGCGGTTCATTCCGAAAGCCACTGTGGATATCAAACGAGGTGAAAACGCAGGCCGCACCATAACCTCGACCAATGTGGTGACCGACATAAGTTCGTTCGGAAGCTGGGATGGAAAATCGGCGGTCGAATTTGAACTGCCCACGCCAGTTGCCCCCGACGGGCAAGATGCGGCGGTGGTGCTACAGTCGGAGACCAAAGGCGGCTATCCGGGGCCGATCCTTGCCGCGATCCGGTTGGATTGAGCGCTCAGGCTTTCGTGTCTTCGGGCAGTTGCCACCGGTTGTGAATCCAAAGCCACTGGTCCATGTGTTCGCGAACACGCGCCTCGAACCGATCGTTGAAGTCTTGCATCATGGTTTCGGCGTCGCTGTGTTCAATCGGGTTGTCGACCAGGATCTGAAAGTCCACGCCGTTGGGGTCGCGAACCGCAAAGACCGGGACAAACAGCGTGTCATATTTCAACGCCATCTCAGCGACAGCCAGGGTCGTCATTGCGGGGCGGCCAAAAAAGCTGAGGCGTGCGCCCTGGTCTTCACGTTGGTCAAGCAAAATGGCCAGAAGTCCGCCCTGACGCAGATGTTTAACCATCGAAGCCATGCCGCGGCGCGATTGCTCAAACGCCTTGCCTTCAAACCCCTCCATACGCGCCTTGTAGCTTTCGTTGAAATAGGCGTTGGACATCGGGCGATATAAGGCGCCGGTATTGTAACCTGCCTGAATCAGAACTGCGCGCGCGGCGTCGTAATTGCCGAAATGGCCTGAAATCGCGATGATCGGGCGACCGGCGTCTTTTGCGGCTTGCAGGGCAGCAACACCCGGACCAGACATCTTGGTGCCCTCCAGATGTTTGTAGAAGGCGTTGCCAGACCACATTTCAGCCAGAAACCGGCCCGTGTTTGTTAAAACGTCACGCACCAACTTGGTCACGTCCTGTTCAGGCAGATCAGGGCAGGCAAGTGCCAAGTTGCGGCGAATGCGTTTGTCATAGCCAGCTATGGGGCCAACGACACGTGACGCAAACCACCCCACCACCGGCAACCGCCAGCGATAAGGTAACAGCCGTGGCAGGTTCAGGACGCCGGCCAGCGCCACATGTGTCAGATAGGGGACGACGCCCCTTTTTTCTTGCACCATCCTGACGGCCTTTCAAAGTGCGATGCCGGGTGATCACCGCACATGGTAATCTAGGCGCCCAGACATAGCGCCACGGGGCCTGACCCGCAAGCATTTGGCGCGACGGTAAATGCGTATGGCTCAGTCTTCATCTTCGGCGATCAACAGCACTTCGCCCGCAGCCTCAAGTTCGCGGATCTGAGCGACAATCGCAGCCATCGCGGCCTCACCCTCGGCGGCTTTGACCGTGCCGAGATTGTCCATTTCTTCACGGATCTGTTCCGACATGCGTTTGGACATCGAACCAAGGATAAAGTCTGCAACGCTTTCAAGCTTGCCGGTGGCCGCAGCAAGAGCGGTGATCAAAACCGATTGATCAATATCCTTGGTGATTTTAGGCACATCGCGCGGGTCAATGCGGGCCGGGATGTTGGCAAATGTGAAGATCGCTTTGCGCACGGCTGTGGCAAAGGTGCTGTCGTCGGCATCAAGGCCGTCAAGCACCTCGTCACGCGTTGCCGCGGGCGAGAAGTTGAGGATCGCGCCAACCCGTTCGACCGGTCCCGCTTCGAAGGCTTTGGCGGGTTGGGCGTCAAGCTGTTCGGCAAGCGCGCGACCAATTTTTTCCACCACTTCAGGATCAATAGCGCCGGTCAACGATACCGCATATGCGACCTTGCGCGCGCGTGGTCCGGGCAGTTTGCCCAGCAACTCTGCCGCGACGGACACTTTCAGCTTGGACAAAAGCACCGCTGCGATTTCGGTGCTTTCTTGTTCAAGGACGCCCAACAGAAGGTCAGGATCCAACCCAGCAATCGTTGCCCATGGATCGCTTGTCAGTCTGACGCCCGCCATTTTGCGCATGCGCGCGGCGGTGGCGGGGCTGATTGCACCATCAAGAATAGACAACGCGCCTTCAATCCCGCCGGGAAAGGCCAGACCGATGTTTTCAATCTCCACCACGAATTCGTCGATAACGGATTTCAGCGTTGCGCGATCAATATACCGCATGCTCGACATTTGTCGGATCAGTTCGGTTTGCAGCGCATCTGGTAAATCTTGCAGCGACAGTGCCGCGCCTTCCGCCAACAGCAAGCGCACGATGATCGCGGCCTTCTGTTTTCTGGACAGGACGGGAGGCACAGCAGACAATTGACCAGCGGCGCCATGATACCCGTCTGAACTGTCAAACGAACTGGGCGACATTCCCATGTCTGTCGACATGATGTCGGTATTTGCGATATCCAGTGCGGTCAACGCGTGGCCTCTTTGATCTGGTTTTGGCCAGATTGGCACGGTTGAGTTAAGGCGGGCTTACCGCCATCGCTATTTTAGCTTGAAACGGCGTCAACGCAGGCTTGCGTGGCGTCATCCCAAGTCTGACCTGCGTCACAGCTTGCGGCTGTGTGTTCGCCACGTTCGCAGCCCATTGCAACGGAGAGCGTTGGCAAAATGGTCAGCACGAGTGCGCAGATAAGGGTCTTGAAACGCATTGGGGCCTCCTTTCGGAAGCCCCATGATAGCATGAATGTCGCGCGCGTCCAAATGGAGCGCCGCACGTGTTCCGATCAGTCCTCGCCGAACACGCGTTTGAAAATCGTGTCGACGTGTTTGGTGTGATAGCCAAGATCGAATTTTTCTTCGATTCCATCGACACCCAGCGCCTTGACGACGTCTTCATCCGCCAATAGTTCGCCCTTGAAATCGCACCCGGTTTCCCAGACTTTCAATGCGTTACGCTGCACCATGCGGTAAGCGTCTTCGCGGTTCACGCCAGCTTGGGTCAGGGCCAAAAGCACGCGCTGCGACATGACCAGACCAGGGAACTTGTTCATGTTGGCGATCATGTTTTCGGGATAGACCAACAGCTTGTCGATCACCGACGTCAGCCGCGCCAAGGCGAAATCCAGCGTGATCGTGGCATCAGGCCCGATATTGCGTTCGACCGAGCTGTGCGAGATGTCGCGCTCGTGCCAAAGCGTCACGTTTTCCATCGCAGGCACCACGGTCATACGGACCAAACGAGCAAGACCGGTCAGGTTCTCGGTCAGAACCGGGTTTTTCTTGTGTGGCATCGCGGACGAGCCCTTCTGGCCCATCGAGAAGAACTCGGCCGCTTCCAGCACCTCTGTGCGCTGCATGTGGCGGATCTCGGTGGCGACGTTTTCAATTGACGACGCCACGACACCAAGGGCTGCGAAGAACGCCGCGTGGCGGTCGCGCGGGATGACCTGGGTCGAGATCGGCTCGGGCTCCAGCCCCAGTTTTTCGCAGACATGTTCTTCCACGGCGGGGTCGATATTGGCGAATGTGCCGACAGCGCCGGAAATCGCGCCCGTTGCGACCTCCATCCGGGCTTTCTTCAGGCGGTTCAGGTTGCGGTCCATTTCCGCATAGAAGCGCGCGAAGGTCAGGCCCATGGTGGTGGGTTCTGCGTGGATGCCGTGGCTGCGCCCGATGCGGATCGTGTCCTTGTGTTCAAGCGCGCGGCGTTTCAGAGCGGCCAGCAAGGCTTTGGTATCTTCGATCAGGATGTCCGCTGCGCGCACCAGTTGCACGTTGAAGCAGGTGTCCAGAACGTCCGACGAGGTCATGCCCTGATGCACAAAACGCGCCTCTTCGCTGCCCACATGTTCTGCAAGGTGGGTCAGAAAGGCGATGACGTCGTGCTTGGTTTCGGCCTCGATCTCGTCGATGCGCGCCACGTCGAATGTCACGTCCTTGGCTTTCCATACGGCGTCGGCATTTTCGCGTGGGATCACGCCCAGATCGGCCATGGCGTCGCAGGCATGTGCCTCGATCTCGTACCAGATCTTGAACTTGGTTTCGGGCGACCAGATGGCGACCATATCGGGGCGGGAATAACGAGGGATCATGCGGGCAGACCTTTTCGGTTGGTGAGCAGTCGCGCAGGTCATAAACCGCTGCGGCACGGCAAACAAGAGAAGGGGCGGGGGCCGATGCGGATTCGGGTGATGTTAGCGGCGAGACCGGTCGCAACCGCCCATCAAAATCCGCTGTCTGACCCTTGCTGCCATTTCTGCACAAGATTTCCGAAGCGGGTGAACTGCGCTTCGAACGACAGATCGACAGTGCCGATGGGGCCATGACGCTGCTTGCCGATGATGACTTCGGCCTTGCCGTGCAGGTTCGACATTTCGTCTTGCCATGCGGCCATGCGGTCCAATTCATGATCGCCGGGCTTTTCACGTTCCTTATAATATTCTTCGCGGAACACGAACATGACCACGTCTGCGTCCTGCTCGATCGAGCCGGATTCGCGCAGGTCTGACAGTTGCGGCCGCTTGTCATCGCGGCTTTCGACCTGACGGCTAAGCTGCGACAAGGCGATGACCGGGATGTTCAGCTCCTTGGCGATGGCTTTCATGCCCATCGAGATTTCAGCGATCTCGTTCACCCGGTTCTCGGCGGTGCCACGGCACAGCTGCAAATAGTCGATGATCAGAAGGTCCAGACCATGTGTCCGCTTCAGGCGGCGGGCACGGGCGGCCAACTGGCTGATCGGCAGCGCGGGCGTGTCATCAATGAACAGCGGGCAGCTTTCCAAATCCTTTGCCGCATCGACAAACCGGCGAAACTCGCCTTCGTCCATGTCACCCTGACGGATCTTGTGGGACGAGATTTCGGACGCCTCGGCCAGAATACGGCCTGCCAATTGTTCGGCCGACATCTCAAGCGAGAAAAAGCCGACAACGCCGCCATCAATCGCACCGTCACTGCCGTCAGGCCGCGTGCCTTTCTTGTAGGCCTTCGCCACGTTGAACGCGATGTTGGTTGCAAGCGAGGTTTTCCCCATAGACGGACGACCCGCAAGGATCAGAAGGTCCGACGGGTGCAACCCGCCCAGTTTGGTGTCCAGATCGGACAATCCGGTTGAAATGCCTGCCAGACCACCTTCGCGCTGATAGGCGGCATTGGCGACCTGAACCGCGTCGGTCACGGCTTTCAGAAAGCTTTGAAATCCGCTGTCGGTTTGACCCGCTTCGCCCAGCTTATAAAGCGCCTGTTCGGCTTCAACGATCTGTTCTTTCGGCTCGGACGATATGTCGACTTTCTGCGCCTTGGACGAAATATCCTGACCCAGCTGGATCAACTCGCGACGGATCGCAAGGTCATAGATCATCTGCGCATAGTCGCGGGCCGCGAAGCTGGAAATCGCAGCACCGGCCAGACGCGCCAGATAGGCGGGACCGCCGAGTTCCTTCAGGCCCTCGTCATCTTCCATGAACGCCTTCAGCGTCACCGGGCTGGCAAGTGCGTTTTTCGAAATCCGGCTGGCGGCGATTTCCCAGATGCGGGCATGCACGGGTTCATAGAAATGACCCGCATTGATGATCGAGGCGACACGGTCATAGACGTCGTTGTTCGTCAGGATCGCGCCCAGAAGCTGTTGTTCGGCTTCGATGTGATGGGGCAGGGCATCTTGCACGCCATCGGACTCCGCGGGCTTGCCCGACGCGTCACCCTGTTGAAAGCCACTGATCTCGTTCATCTGCTCACTGCCCCTTTTGTTGGGGATGTTTTACGCGCCCTGATGCGACCACGCAAAATGTATGTTCCTGTGGGAATCCTGTGGATAACGCGACCCTACCATATATGGCGGGGTCATGCAGGAGAATTTCCAGATGTTGCGTTTCGTCAGCCCTGCATCCGCGCTTTTTGCCAGGCGCGGGGGTCTTTCAGGAAGCGTTCCACCTCGTCCAGAGTCTCGGTCGAAAAGGTGCCTTGGGCCTTGGCCTCAGTCAGAACGTCCCACCATGTGCACAGGTGGATCAGTTGAACGCCATGATCGCCAAGGGTTTTTTCCGTCTCGGGGAAAATGTCGTAATAGAAGATCACGGCAGTGGCCGCGCAGGTGGCCCCCGTGTCGCGAATCGCATCGACGAAGCTGAGCTTCGATCCGCCATCCGTGGTCAGGTCTTCGACCAAGAGCACGCGCTGCCCTTCGCTCATCGCGCCTTCGATGCGGGCGTTCTTGCCATAACCCTTCGGCTTCTTGCGCACATAGGTCATGGGCAGGGCCAAGCGTTCGGCGACCATGGCCGCGAAGGGGATGCCCGCGGTTTCGCCACCGGCGATGTTGTCAAACGCCTCGAACCCCGCTTCGCGCATAATCTCGACCGCCATGAAATCCATCAGGGTCGAGCGGATGCGCGGGAAGCTGATCAGCTTACGACAGTCGATATAGGACGGGCTGGGCAGGCCAGAGGCGAGCGTATAGGGCTCGTCGGTGTTGAAGTTCACGGCCCCAATTTCCAACAGCATCCGCGCGGTCAGGCGGGCGATTTCATCCTTGGTGGGGAAGGTCGAAGGGATCATGGGCAGCGGTCCTTGTTCAGTGGTTCAGGCCTCGACCCGCCAGTGCAGCGGAAAACCGGGGTCGAAGGTGGTGACGGTGTGTTCGCCTGCCTGCAACGTGGCAGGATAGGTGATCGGGTCGCCCTTGCGGAGCGTGATCATGTCCTCGTTCACGGGAAGGCCATAGAAGGCCGGGCCGTGGATCGACGTGAAGCCTTCGAGCTTGTCCAGCGCGCCCGCGCCCTCGAAGGTTTCGGCCAGGATCGACATGGCGTTTGGCGCGGTGAAACACCCGGCCGAGCAGCATTCGCTTTCCTTGGCGTGGGTGGGGTGTGGCGCACTGTCGGTGCCGAGAAAGAAGCGAGGGTCGCCCGATATGGCCGCGACCAACAGGGCCTCGCGGTGTTCGCGGCGCTTCAGGATCGGCAGGCAGTAATAGTGTGGACGCATGCCACCGACCAGCATGTCGTTGCGGTCCAGGATCAGGTGCTGCACCGTGATGGTGGCGCCGATATTGGTGTCATTCGCCTTGACGTAATCGGCGCCGTCTTTGGTGGTGATATGCTCCATCACCACTTTCAGGTCGGGGGTGGCGCGGCGGATCGGATCCAGCACGCGGTCGATGAAAACAGCCTCGCGGTCGAAAATGTCGATCTCGCTATCGGTCACTTCGCCGTGGACGCAGAGCGGCAGGCCGATCTCGGCCATCTTCTCAAGCACCGGGCGCACCTTGTCAAAATCCTGCACGCCGGACGCCGAGTTAGTTGTGGCGCCCGCCGGGTAAAGCTTCACCGCTTTCACCAAGCCGCTGGCGGCCGCGGCGGCAACATCTGCCGGGTCTGTCTCCTCGGTCAGATAAAGCGTCATCAAGGGTTCAAAGCGCATGTCGGCGGGCAGCGCGGCCATGATGCGGTCGCGATAGGCCTTGGCGTCCGCGTTTGTGACCACCGGGGGCACAAGGTTGGGCATGATGATCGCACGCGCAAAATGACGTGCAGTTTCAGGCAGGACGGCGTGCAGCATCGCGCCATCGCGCAAGTGCAGGTGCCAGTCATCGGGGCGGTGGAGTGTCAGTGTCTGGGTCATCGCTACAGGGCATAGCGCAGGCCCAGACATCGTGCCAGATGATTCGCACCAACCAACCCGGTCAGTGGGCCATCCTTGGCGGGCACCGTCGGCTTAAGCGTTGATTGGTTCGATCAGATCGAAGTCAGAAAGCTCTGCTTCTGCATCGGGAGGCAATCCGGGCAACAGTGGCTGAAGCGCGACAGGGGTCAGGTGGGTGGTCACATGGGTGTGTGTTTCGTCCCGATAAAATCTGGGATTGGCCAAGATGGCTTGCGGCAGCAAAGACCGATCGAAAACCCGCTTGCGATGTGGTGTGACCGTTACCGTATGTGCAGATCCGGTCAGCGCCCCTGCGTCTTGTCTGTTTGGGTTGGCGGCAGCTGCAAGGCTGGTGAAATGACGCCGCAGCTTATCTTCACGGGCGTGCAGCCAGCGCAGGGCAGCGCGGACTTGCGCCAGTTCGTCGGCAGGGTGAAGGGGCCCCGGAGCGCGCGGGTCTTGCGTCAGGGGCATGGGCAACGGTGTGCCGGTCAGGGGGGTGCGAATCTGTTTCATACCCCAAGCTTCGCGCAGGGAAGGTTAAGACCACCTTAACCAAGCGCGACGGTGTGGATCAGGGCGTTTGAAGGGCCTCCAGCGCTTGTTCGGCCTTGGCCAGTGACCGCTTGAACCGGCGAATGCGTCTGCGCGACAGAACGTTTTTGGACAGCATCTGCACCAGCCTCATGCGCTCGGTGTTTTCCACGCGGGCCAGCAAACGGCGCAGATAGGTGATGTGATCGCGCCGCGCCCGAAGGGCGGTGTAGCAGGCGGTTTCGGTCAGCGCTCCGTCGGCTGCCAGCTCGACCAATTCACGCGTGACGCCCATTTCCCAAAGGGCGCGCGCCATATCGCTCCCAAGCCAGCGGCTGCGAATGTGATGCACATTGTCGCCGTTGAACAACGCCGCATGCATCGCGTCTTCTGTGATTTCGGGATCATATAGCACAAATACGCTATCCGCCACTTCCACCATATCCGGGGCAAACCCATAGCGATCTGAAAACCGGGTCCGCCGCATTTTGGGAAAGCGGCGGTCCCATTCGGTGCGCGTAGGGTCAAGCGTCGCTTGCGGTTGGACGGCGATCACAGTCACGTCCGGGGCGACGACCGAAAAGGCCGCCGCCGCGTAGCCGCACATCCCAGCGCCATAAAAAACAACGCGTTCGAATTCCTCGAAGAAACCATCTTCGACTAGGCGGTCAAAATAGCCAAACACCGTGCGGTCGCGAAACCAGCTGTCTTCATGCGCCAGCAGACACAAATTAGACCACCCGTTTTCGCGCACCAGTTCCCACCCCATGGGCATTTGATCGGGCAGCGTGGCGCGTATGTCGTCAATGGTTTCGAAGGTCACGACAAGCGTCGTGCCTTCGTCTGTCAGGATCGCGGAATGGCGCCCCCCAAGGGGTTCGAAATAGCCGCGCTCTTCGCCCATCGCTTCAATTTCAGCCAACCATTCGGACGGGTCGCTGTCGGACAAATCTATCGCTATCTGCTCGGATCGCAGGTCGTCTTGCATCGCCAGCCCCTTCTTTATTTTGCGTCGCCTGATAGGGATCTCAGCTAGGGAATAAAGCGGGCGGGAATGCGAGGGCAATAGGGCAAAAGAAGGGAGGTCCGAGTTTTTTGACTCGACTGTTTCCACGCGAGCCTCAATCTTTTTTGGCGGCAGCGATTTGTGCAAATTCATATATGTTTTGCGCCAGCGCAGGCGGGACAGGTCGCGCCGGAGGCGTCATGATCAGTCGCCCCATCAGCGCCCGGTTCGCTTCTTCGCGCATCAGCGTTTCGTATCGCTTTCGTCGCCAAACCACAGCGCTGTCGTGCAGCGCGCGAAGCTCGGCATCTGTGTGAAACCGCTCTAGATGGGGGTCGCGCAACGGAACACTCGCGCGGATCGAGAGGTCCTCGACCTCGTTCCAATTGCGTTCGACCCAGTAATCCATCCCCATCGGGCCATCAGCGCGATTAACGCGGCCCCGATCGCATTTCACCACATAGCTTTCCATCGCCCCAAGCGGATAATGGTTAAGCTGCACCAAGCCATAATTCGGACGCGCAAACGGGGAGAAAAGCTGCTTTGTGCGAAAGCTGTCAGGCAGGGCACGCCCTTCGCCGTCGAACCAGTTGACCCGTTCGACCCGCCCTTCGACCGGGGCGCGGGGCCGGTGAACGCCCAGCTTGCGGTAAGCACCCGTGTTGCGAAACAGCGTTTTGAACATGAAGGCACGCCATGGCCAGGCCATCACCTCGGGGGCCGCGCGGGTGAACTGTTCGGTGACGGGCTTGTCTTGATACGAGACACAACCCGCATTGCCAAAAAGCCGCCAGGTCAGCGTGATCGCATCCGCGTCAGGAAGGGCTGCCATCAATGCGGCCAGCGTGTGATCGCCGGCGTGGACGTTCACAAATTCATCGACATCCAGCGTCATCAACCAGTCCGCGTCGCGCACCAGCGGATGCTGGTCCGCCTGCTTGAACCCGGTCCATTGTATGCCACCCTGACCGTAAGGGCCGTCGTTACGAAGATGGGTCAGTTCGCCCATTGCCTGTAACCGGTCAAGCATGGCATCGGTGCCATCATCGCAATCATTTGAAAGCACAAGAAAATCGGTGAACCCAATACCCTTGTGATGGGCCAGCCATTCAAGCAGAAAGGCGGCTTCGTTCTTGACACAGGTCACAGCGGTGATGCGCATGGTCACCGACGTCCCGGGCGACATTGAATCGCTGTCATCATCCACCTGCCTCCTGACCCAAGATCCGACCGGCGCTATGCATTGTGGTCTTGGGGTTCGGTATAAGTGTCAGACCCGCGCATATGCGTCAACATTTGCCCCACCGTCACCTGTGTCGCGGCCAGATTTCCGCTTGCCCTGTCACGTGCGGGTGTCAAGAGTTGGGGCGCAACAGAACTGAGCGTGACATGACCAACCCTTTTACACCCAACACCCCACCTGAAACCGCGCTTGCGTGGCATCGCGCTGGGCGTGGGGTCGCCTTGGTGACGGTGATCGAAACCTGGGGCAGCGCGCCGTGCCCGGTGGGAAGCCAGCTTGTGGTGTCGCAGGACGGCGCGTTCGAGGGGTCGGTGTCGGGCGGATGCGTTGAAGGCGCTGTGGTGCTGGAGGCGCAAGAAGCGCTGGCAGATGCCCTCCCGCGCTTGTTGACCTACGGTGTCTCGAACGGTGATGCCTTTGCCGCCGGGCTTGCCTGTGGCGGCACGATCCGCCTGATGGTCGAACCGATCAGTGACGATCTGGGGCAAGGCTTGCCGGTCGCGCTTCTGGCAGAGCTTGTTGCCCATCGTGCCAGCCGGACACCTGCTGTCTATCAGGTCAATCTTGCGACCTGGGCGCGCGAAGTGATCGACGCGCCATCACAACCCGCGCCCGTCTTGGCGGCCAAGACAGGCGTGGTGGGTGAGCTCTTTTCTGCGGCCCATTTGCCGCCGCTACGTCTGTTTCTTGTCGGCGCGGTGCATATCGCCCAAATCCTGGCCCCGATGGCAGCGGCTGTCGGCATTACGCCCACTGTCATTGACCCGCGCGGCCAGTTTTTGACGGCCGAGCGATTTCCGGGGGTCGCCATCGTCAACGAAGACCCGGAAGACATTCTTCCAAACCTTGGATTGGATGCGCACAGCGCCGTGGTCACCTTGGCCCATGACACCAAGATAGATGATCCAGCACTTGTTCAGGCCATTGCGGGCGGGCCGTTCTATATCGGCTGTCTGGGATCGCGGCGCACCCATTCGGCGCGTCTGGCGCGGTTGCGGAACATGGGGGTCACCGACGACCAGCTTGCGAGGCTTCATGGGCCGGTTGGGCTGGATATCGGTGCCATGGGGCCAGCCGAGATTGCAGTCTCAATTCTTGCCGAGCTGATTGCAACGCACCGGGGTAAACGCCTGCAAGGCCCCGCCGGCCCTGCGTCGCTGCGCGCCTAGTGACCGGCAGCCTTCGGTTTGCGGCGTAGGACAAGCACACGGGCCACAAGAATGACCGAAAAGCTGACAGCAGCGGCCAATGTGTCGTCTGTATAGGCCAACAACAGAAGATAGACGGCCCCTCCGACCAGTGACAGCGTGGCGTAAAGGTCTTCTTTCAACAGACTGGGGGTCATATTGCACAGAAGGTCGCGGATCATCCCGCCTGCTGTGCCGGTGACGCAGCCAATCACGATCGCCAACAAGGGCGATATGCCCGCATCCAGCGCCACCTGAACACCTGTCAGCGTGAACAAAGCCAAGCCAATGGCATCCAGATGCATCAAAACGGACAGCCGCCGCCCGCTTCCGGTCGTCATCCTGCTGGCAAAGGCAAAGCTGATCAGCGCGATGGGGACGGCAACTGCCAGATAGCGGCTGTCGGTGATCCAGAACACCGGGGTCAGCCCCAAAAACAAATCGCGCAAAGTGCCGCCGCCCATGCCGGTCGCAATCGCCAGCACGGTGGCGCCGAACGGGTCCATCTGGACGCGATGCGCCTGAAAGGCAGCCGAGGCCGCCATGACAGCCGTTGCCAGTAGCGACAGCGGGACAAACAAGAACGACAGCGTTTCCATGGCGACACCCTATAGCCCGCGAGGGGCGCCTTGGAAAGCGGCTGCGTTGGCGGCAGTTGCTTAGGCCGAAGGGGGCGGCAATCGGTCTCGTCATTTGTGATGTTCCCTGCCGGTGCACGGGGATATAGCTTGTGCACAAAGGAGAGCCCGATGAACCAATCCGCGAAGTTCTGGGACAAGATTGCAGAGCGCTATGCGCAATCACCGGTTCGATTCGCAGAAAGCTACCAGCAAACGATGGCGCGCACCCGGTCCTATCTGACGGCAACTGACCGCGTGCTGGAGATCGGAGCCGGAACGGGCTCCACCGCGCTGGAGCTTGCGCCATTGGTGGCGCATCTCACCGCCACCGACTTTGCACCCCAGATGGTCAAAATCGGCGCTGAGAAAGCGCGCACGCAGGGCGTTACCAATATCGACTTCGTGGTCGCCGACGCGCTGGTTCCTGATTTGACCGGCCCTTTTGATGTCGTGCTGGCTCATAACGTGCTGCATCTGGTGGATGATCTGCCCGCCTTGCTGGCGCGGTTGCACGACCTTCTGACGCCCGGCGGCTTGCTGATTTCGAAAACGCTGTGCACACCACAGAGGCGCGGGCCGCTGATCTATTACGCGCTGCGGCTGTTGCTGCCGATCGCGCAAGCGCTGGGCAAGGCGCCTGCCCTGAATTTCATGAGCGTCAAACAGCTGGAAACGGCTCTCACCGATCAAGGGTTCGAGATCATCGAAAGCACCACCACACCGGCCAAGGAACTGCGGCGCTATATCGTGGCGCGTCGCTAAGGTCGGACGACGCGGGGGCGTTGGCCCTGAGTAAAGCCATGGCACAAACGAAAAACGCCCCGCAACCGCGAGGCGTTTTGTGCGTTGTTTCAAAACCGCTTACTTGGGCATCGGGCCGATCATCATGACCATCTGGCGGCCTTCCATCTTCGGCATGTTTTCGACCTTGCCGATTTCCTTGACGTCCTCGGACACGCGGATCAGCAGGTCACGCCCCAGATTCTGGTGCGCCATCTCGCGGCCACGGAACCGAAGGGTCACTTTGACTTTGTCGCCGTTCTCAAGGAACTTCACGACATTGCGCATCTTGACGTCATAGTCATGCGTGTCTGTATTGGGACGGAACTTGACCTCTTTGACCTCGATGGTCTTTTGCTTCTTGCGCGCTTCGCTTTCGCGCTTCTGCTGTTCATATTTGAACTTGCCGAAATCCATGATCTTGCACACGGGCGGGGTCGCGTTGGGCGAAATCTCGACCAAATCCAGGCCGGCTTCTGCCGCCATTACCATGGCTTGGGCGGGCGTAACCACGCCAGCGTTTTCGCCATCCGCGCCAATCAGGCGAATTTCGGTGGCCTTGATGCGTTCATTTACGCGGGGGCCGGTGTCGCGCTGCGGGGGCGCGTTATGAGGTCTGCGGGCTATGGTGTCATTCCTTCTGACGTTTCTGTAATCTCTGGAAGCGGAAGGTAAAGCGACCATCCGCGCCTTTCAAGCCGATAGTTGGCGTTTTGACGCTCATCTTCGCGAAGGCCCCTTGTGCATGCCGTGTGGAAGCTGCACATGCCTAGGCATGACAGCGCACGGGGGGACGCCCGGCGCACCAATGAAAAAGCTGAGGATATTGAGATGAACAAGTCAATCATTGCCCTGCTGGTCGTGATCGCCGCCCTTTTCGGTGGCTATAAATGGTACGAAGGCAACCAAGCCAAAATCAACGCCGAACAAGCCGCTGCAGAAGCCAAAGCTGTGGAAGACGCCGCCGCCGAAGCCGCTGCAAAAGCCGAAGCGGAAGCCGCTGCTGCCGCTGCTGCTGCCACCGAGGCCGCTGAACAGGCTGCTGCCGAAGCGGCTGCTGCGGCTGAACAAGCTGCCACTGAAGCGGCCGAAGCCGCCGAGTCTGCGACTGACGCGGCCACGGACGCCGTCGAAGGCGCCACAGATGCTGTTGAAGGCGCTATGGAAGCTGTCAGCGACGCCGTGGAAGGCGTGGTTGGTGACAGTGCAACCGACGCTGATGCGGCAGGCGGCGCTGCAACTGACGCGTTGACCAAACAGGGCTTCGACGCCACCAAAGTGAACGAGATGATCGACAGCTCGTCGCTGGGCGACGCTGAGAAAGCGGGCCTGAAAGCCGCAGTCGAAGCCGCAGCAAGCAACCCGGCGCTGCTGGACGCTGCGATCAATCAGGTGAAAGCCGCGCTGGGCATGTAAGCCCCCGGTACTGCAACACAAGAAACGCCGCGCGGGAAACTGCGCGGCGTTTTTTGTGGCCATCAGGGTCGTTGTGAACTGTGGATAGTGCTGTCAGCCACCAATGGAAACATTGACTATTTCAGACCTTGGCATACCAAGGCTCGACAATGAAAAGCGATTTCGCTAGCTCATACAAATGCCGCGAATTCTTCCGACAATCTGTCTCGTATCTGTTACTGTGACGCTGACAATACTAACCATTGTTGCAATCGACATTATTGTGCCGCCAGCCGGCACCATTGGATACCAATATGATTTCATTAAGTCTTGGAAAGCGATTCTAACTGCTTATGTTCTCTTTTTTGTGCCTGGTGTATTTCTGGCTGTCTTGTCTCCGATCTATCTGTTTCGATTTCGCCGCGAACGGGAGTTGTCCACAGGCTTTCTGATTTTCAGCGTCGTTGCTGCTTTGCTAACGTTTTTTGGCTATAGCTGCCTGCATGGTCTGTAGTTGGGTTTGCTTGCAGGAAACGAAAAAGGGCGGACCGATGGTCCACCCTGTTGTACTATTGGCGGTTCTCGACATTTGGCTGTGCCAAACGTCTGTCACCTGATTGGCGAAAGCCGTGCTCGCACCTTACTCCAAGAACGCCTTTTCAACCACGTACTGCGCTGGTTTCGAGTTCGCGCCTTCTTCCAGACCCGCCTCTTCCAGCAGCTCTTTTAGCTCAAGGTTGAAGGGCAGGTTGCCGCAGATCATCGCGCGGTCGTTCTCCGGGCAGAGCGGGTCAATGCTCAGATCCTCGAACACCTCGCCCGAGCGGATCAGGTCGGTGATCCGGCCCATCTTCGGGCTCTCTTCGCGGGTGGTGGTCGGGTAGTATTTGATCTTCTTCCAGAAGCCTTCGCCGATCACCTCGTTCAGAAGTTCATCTTCCTTCAGCGCCTCGATCAGGTTGCGGCCATAGGTCAGTTCGCCCACTTCGCGGCAGGTGTGGGTGATGATCACCTCGTCATAATCCTCATAGGTCTGCGGCTCGCGCAGCAGCGACGCGAAGGGCGCAAAGCCAGTGCCGGTGGCGAAGAACCAGATGCGTTTGCCGGGGATCAGCGCGTCATGCACCAAGGTGCCGACAGGCTTGGGGCGCAGGATGATCTGGTCGCCTTCCTTGATGTGCTGCAGTTTCGAGGTCAGCGGGCCGTCTGGCACCTTGATCGAGTAGAACTCCAACTCTTCATCCCATGACGGGCTGGCAATGGAATAGGCCCGCAAAAGCGGTTTTTGCTTGCCGGTCTTGGGGTCCGGGTCGCCCATCAGGCCGATCATCACGAATTCGCCTGACCGGAAGCGCAGGGTTTGCGGCCGGGTGCAGCGGAACCGGAACAGGCGGTCGGTGTAATGCTCCACCTCGGTCACGGTTTGCGCGTCGGGCAGGGTGGGCACGGGTTTCACTTTGGCTTCAGCATCCATCACGGGCGTCACTTTGTTCATATGCATCAGCGGGGCACAACGCCCCGCCCTTTTCTGTTGGTGTGTATAAGAGGGATCGGCGGAAGGGTCTAGCCGGTCAACCGCGACCGATAGTCATAGGCCTGCCAGTCCGCACGTGACAGCCAATCGGCTTCGGGCTGGCGCAAGGACAGGTCTTCGCTGATCTGGACCTCGTCGAACCCGGACCGCCGCGCCATGGCGTATTGGTCCGAGATCACGTGCCCATGCGCACGCAGGCGACCCATGTATCCCAACAGGCGCAACTGGCGACCCAGCGTGAAGCCACGCCCATCCGCGAAAGACGGAAAGTCGATGCGGATCATGTCAACGCCAGCCATCAACTGCGCCAGCGTCGCGGGGTCGGTGTCAGACGCCAGATGCAGCCCGCGTGTGTCGTTGGCGGCGCGCTCGTCGGGCGTGGCAAAGCCGTGATCCCAATCATCATGGCTAAAGCCTTGGTCTGTTACGATCACAGTCATGCGCTTGCTCCTATCCGCTGCATCTTGCCATCCACGAAATGAATGCCGCATTCGGTCTTTTCCGCCCCGCGCCAGCGCCCGGCGCGCGGGTCTTCGCCCGGTTTCACCGGCGACGTGCAAGGCGCGCAACCGATTGAAGGGAAGCCGCGCCCCACCAGCGGGTGACGGGGTAGGCGGTTGTTGATCATATAGTCGCGCACGTCCTCGGACGCCCAATGCGCCAGCGGGTTGACCTTCAGGCGGTTGTCTTCGGCCTCGAAGAACTGAAGATCGACGCGTTTGCCGCCCTGAAATCGCTTGCGCCCGGTAATCCAGCCGTCAAAGCCCTGAAGGGCGTTTTCCAGTGGCTCGACCTTGCGCAGGTCACAGCAGGCATCAGTGTCGGCCAGATGCAGGATGTTGTCCGGGTCGCGTTTGAACAGCTCGTTTGCGTCCGGGTGGATGACCCGCACATCGGTCAGGCCCAGCTTTTCCGAGACCTCGACCTGATACTCCAGCGTTTCCTGAAACAGCATCTGCGTGTCCAGAAAGATAACAGGAACTGTCCGATCAATGCGCGACACCATGTGCAACAGCACGACGCTTTCCGCGCCGAAGCTCGACACCATCGCCAGCGCGCCGATGGTGCTGTCGGTCAGGGCGCGTTCAATCACCGAGGTGGCCGAATGGTGCTTGTAGCGCGCATTCAGCGTCTCGACCCGTTCGGCGGGGGCGGGAAGGGGGGCTTCAAGCGGCATTGGTCTTCGCCTCCTCTGGATAAAGCGCTGCTTTGAACGGCGCTTCGCCCAGACGGCGGTAGGCGTCGATGAAGGTCTCGCTGTCGTCGTCGCGCAGGTCCAGATAGGCCAGCACAAGGCGTTCGATGGCTGGCACGATCTGGTCATAGGCGAAGCCGGGGCCTGCCCGTTTGCCGATCAGGGTGTCGGGCCCGGCGTCACCGCCAAGAGTGATCTGGTAGTTCTCGACGCCCGCGCGATCCAGCCCAAGAATGCCGATATGGCCCAGATGGTGGTGCCCGCAGGCGTTGATGCAGCCGGAGATCTTGATTTGCAGGTGGCCAATATCGTGTTCGATCTTCAGCGCGTCGAAACGTTCAGCGATTTCTTGTGCGACAGGGATCGAGCGGGCCGTGGCCAACGCGCAATAATCCATCCCAGGGCAGGCGATGATGTCCGAGATCAAACCGGCATTCGCCGTCGCCATGTCGTGGTCGCGCAGCGCGGCAAAGATCGCAGGCAGGTCGGCGCGGTGCACATGCGGCAGGATCACGTTCTGTTCGTGGCTGATGCGAATGTCGCCATGTCCGTATTGCTCGGCCAGATCGGCAATCACCCGCATTTGGTCGGCAGAGGCATCGCCCGGCGTTGCCCCATGTGCTTTCATCGAGATCGTAACGATCCCATAGCCATCGGCGCGGTGGTCGTCGACATTGGTGTCGACCCACGAACGGAAGATCGGGTCGACATCGCGGGCGGCGTGATAGGCATCCAGCGGCACGGTCTTGAACGCGGGCGCTCTGAAATTCGCGGCGATATCGTCGAAATGCGCCTGATCAATGCCCGAGAATAGCGGGCGCAACTGGGCGAAGCGTGCCTCGACCAGATCGTGGATCTTGTCGATCCCGTTTTCCATCGTGGTGATCTTGATGCGGGCTTTGTACTTGTTGTCGCGGCGACCCAGCGTGTTGTAGACGCTGACGACGGCCTCGACATAGGGCAGCAGGTCGGCGCGGGGCAGGAAGTCTTTCAGCACCTGACCAACGACCGGTGTGCGGCCAAGACCACCCCCGACGATAATCTGATAGCCAACCTCACCCGCGTCGTTCTTCACGATGCGGATGCCGATATCATGCGCCTTGGTCACGGCGCGGTCGGCTTTTGATCCGGTCACGGCCAGCTTGAACTTGCGCGGCAGGAACTGGAATTCCGGATGGTCCGTGGACCACTGGCGCAAAAGCTCGGCGGTGGGGCGGGGATCTTCAACCTCATCGGCCGCAGCGCCTGCGAAATGGTCAGCGGTCACGTTGCGGATCGTGTTGCCCGAGGTCTGGATGGCGTGCATCCCCACATCGGCCAGCGCGTCCAGCATATCGGGAATATCCGCCAGACGCGGCCAGTTGTATTGGATATTCTGGCGTGTGGTCCAATGGCCGTAACCCTTGTCCCAACGCTCGGAAATCATCGCGAGCTGACGCATCTGATTGGGGTTGAGCGAACCGTAAGGGATCGCGACCCGCAGCATATAAGCGTGCAGTTGTAGATAGACGCCGTTCATCAGGCGCAGCGGTTTGAATTCATCCTCGGTCAGCGCGCCCGAGACGCGGCGCGCGACCTGCGCACGGAACTGGCTGACGCGGTTGCGCACGAAGCCTTCGTCGAAATTGTTGTAATCATACATGGGCGGCGACCCCCTGATAGGCTTGCGCACGGAAGGGCGCGGAGGCTTGTTTTCCATGGGCGCGGTTTGACGGCCCTTTGGCGCGGAAAACTTCGCGGAAATGGGTGGGAACGGTGCCATTGGGGCCAGCCTTGGCGTCGGCCAGATAGGCGCCAACAGCGATCTCGGGCTGGAGTTCGGCCAGCGCAAGCTGGGTGGCGGCCTCGGTCTCATCCTCGATCAACCAAGCCATACACATGTCACGCACCCAGGCACCATTCCGGGCCAGATAGATCACATCACCTTCGACAAGGTCGTTTGCGGTTACCACTTTGGGTGTGAAGGGGCGGGGCATGGCCGGTCCTTTCTTATTGCGTTCCCGCTCTATATAGGACATTTTCCCACCAAACGGCGATACGCCGCGCTAGATAAGGAATATTATTTCGGTTTTCGCCCTGCGCGGAACGCCTGGACCAAAAGAAGGAAAAAAACGAAATGTCTGTTCGGCTGGACGAGATTGACCGGAAAATCCTGCGCGAGCTTCAGCGCGATGCGGGGCAATCGCTGGACGTGATTGCCAAGAAAGTCGGGTCATCCAAGACCCCGGTCTGGAACCGGATTCGCAAGATGCGCGAAGGTGGGGTGATTGGCAAAAACACCATGGTGATGGATGCTGAAAGCCTTGGGTTCGAGGCGTGTTTCTTTGTTCTGATCCGCACCTCGGAACACGATGCCGATTGGCAAAAGGATTTCCTGAAGGCACTGATGGCGCGCCCCGAAGTGATGGAAGCGCACCGGTTGGCGGGCGAGATTGACTATATCCTGAAAGTCCGCGTCGAGAACGCCCGCGCCTATGACGAGTTCTATCAGGCGCTGATTTCCGAGGTGAAGATCTTCAACGTCACCGCGCTATTGTCGATGGAAGAGATCAAGTTTTCGACCGAGCTGCCGATCTGATCACGCCCTGACCATCAGCTTTTCCAGCCCGTGGAAGTGGTAGACATTGCCGAATTGCGGCGGGGCTGTCAGGTGCAGGTTCGGGCAGCGGTCAAACAGGATCGGCAGGGCGCGGGCCAGTTCCAGACGCGCCAGCGGCGCACCGATGCAGAAATGCGCACCCGCCCCGAAGGACGTGTTGGGTTTGACCGGGCGCGTTGGGTCGAAGATGTTCGGATCGTCCCAGATATCCGGGTCGCGATTGGCCCCGCCCAGAAGCAGACCGATCTTGTCGCCGCGCTTGAAGTTTTCGCCGTAAAGCACTGTATCTTCGTAAACATATCGCGTGAACATGTGCAGGGGTGGGTCGAAACGCAGCGTTTCCTCGATGGTAGCATCGCGAGCCTGCGGGGCAAGGGCTGATGCGGGTGTTTGCTGCCCCAGAAGGGTTTTCACTGCAATCGCCATCGCGTGCACCGTCGCCTCGTGTCCCGCGTTCAGCAGAAGGATACAGGTCGAGATCAACTCGTCGCTGGATAGTTTCTCGCCTTCCGCTTCTGCGGCGATCAATTCAGTGATCAGGTCGTCGCGCGGGTCATTGCGGCGCTGGTCCACATAGTGGCGCATGAAGGCGACGAAGGCTTCGGTTGCAGCGATTGCCTCGTCCTCGACCGCGCGTGTGCGGCGCGCCTGATACATCGAGACCATGGCGTTCGACCATTTCAGCAAGTCGCTCTCCATGTCTTCGGGGACACCCAGCAAGCGGCAGATTACGACTATGGGTATGCGCGTGGCAAAAGCGGGCAACAGGTCAAATTCGCCCGATGGAAAGGCGTCGATCAGCTGATGCGCCAGTGCGTCAATCTCAGGCCCCAGACCGGCAATCCGGCGGCTGGTGAAGGCACGCAGCACCAGTTTGCGCAGGCGCGTGTGGCGCGGGGCTTCCAGTTCCAACATGGAATGCGCCTCGACCGCATAGAAGGGTGCGAGGTGGTCAGGAAACTCAAGCGGTTCAACGGGTTCGCGCCCAAACCGACGATCCCGCAACAGCGCATTCACGGCCCGGAAGCTGACCGCCATCGGCAGGTCATAATCCTCCCACCAGAAGATATCGCCAGCAGCGCGGGCACGGTCATAGAACGCATAGGGGTTCTGGATGAAGTCGGGGTCGGTCGGGGACTGGGTCAGGCGCAACATCCGCGCATGGTCGTCAAAGCCGCTGGTCTTTGCAAGCGCGGCTTTCTATTCTTTCCCTCATGTTTCGATACCTGCGCACAAAATGGGTTTTTCCCTTTCTGCTCGGCACCCTTGCGATCAGCGCGGGCGTCTGGGCGGTGGCGTGGCGCGCGGCGCTGTCGCCCCTGTCCGAACAAGCGGCGTCCGAGCTTGCGCTGGCGTCTGACCAGCTGACGCGCCACCTGTTTCGCTATCGGGAACTGGCGGTGGTGCTGGCCGAACACCCCGTGCTGCGTGACCGCCTTGGCGGCGAAGCGGACAGCGAAGGCGAGGCGGACAGGCTGCTGCAAGCCATGGCCGATATGACCGGCGCACATCACCTGTCGCTGGTCGGTCCGGATGGAATGGTCTTGGCCGCGTCGGGAGAAGGCGAGGCGCAGGTTGACCCGCGCGCGCCGTTGATCCACCGCGCGCTGACTGGCGCTTTGGGGGTCGAGGCGCGATTTCAGCCAGTGCCAGACCGCCCCACGCAGCGCATTTTTTCCTTTGCAGCACCGATGCACGGGCAACGGGACCAAGCGCTGGGCACGGTGGTCGCGCGCACGGATTTGCTGGATTTCGAAGAAAACTGGCCATCGACCGCTGCCGCCCTCTTCTTTACCCTGAACGGCAAGCGGGTGTTTGCGGCCAACCGGTCCGAGCTTGTGAACGCAGAACGCCCCCGCGAAGGGTTCTTGAAAAACTCGGCCAGTCGCTGGACCGGGCACGAGGTCTGGACGCTGGACGCTGGACCCTATCTGCCAGACCGGGCGATCCATCTGACGCGCGACTTGCCAGTGATCGGACTGACCGGAGAGATCTTGCTGGACACCGCACCAGCCGAACGCAGCGCCGCCCTGTTGGCCGCCATCGCCGCCGCCATCTGCCTTGGCATTGGCGCATTGTTGCTTGCCGTTGGCGAACGCCGCCGCGCCTTGAACAAGCGCCTGCGGATGGAGGCCGCGGTGAACGCCCGCCTTGAAGCCCGCGTCGCGGAACGCACCACGGCGCTGTCCACGGCCAACGCCGACCTCGTGCGCGAAAACCGCGAACGGCGCGAGGCGGAGGCCGCGTTGAAAAAAGCGCAGGCCGATCTGGTGCAGGCCGGCAAACTGTCGGCCTTGGGTGAAATGTCCGCAGGGATCAGTCACGAATTGAACCAGCCGCTGATGGCGATCCGATCCTTTGCCGACAATGGCGCCGTGTTTCTTGAGCGGGGCCAGGCCGATATGGCGGGCCAGAATCTTGGCCGGATCTCGGAACAGGCGGGTCGAATGGACCGGATCATCAAGAACCTGCGTGCCTTCGCGCGGCAGGAAAGCGAACCGATTTCGGATGTGGATTTGGCGCAGGTCGTGGATCAGGCGCTTGAGATGTTGGCTCCTCGGATCAAGGCTGAGCGTGTGAATGTGGAGTGGCGGCGACCGGACGGCGCGCCGAAGGTGCGCGGTGGTGAGGTGCGGCTTCAACAGGTGGTGATGAACCTGATGTCCAACGCAATGGATGCAATGGCGGATCGGGTTCACAGAAAGATCGAGATCACGCTGGCGCCGTCAACCGACCGCGTGACCCTGTCGGTGCGCGACACCGGGCCGGGGATTGACCAGCCCGACCGGATTTTCGACCCGTTCTACACAACGAAAGAGGTCAGCCCGACCGAAGGGATGGGGCTTGGGCTGTCCATCTCTTACGGTCTTGTGCAAAGCTTCGGCGGGGCGATCCGGGGACGCAACCACCCTGACGGGGGCGCGATCTTCACCGTCGAACTTGACCGCGCCGGCGCGCAGGAGGCCGCATGACCAACACCGTCCTTCTGGTTGATGACGACGCCATGGTGCGCGAGGCGCTGGGCCAGACGCTTGAACTGGACGGCCTGACGACGATCCTTGCAGGCAGCTATATCGAGGCCAAGGATCACATCGTGCCGGGCTTTGATGGGGTGATCCTGTCCGACATCCGGATGCCGGGCAAAGACGGGTTCGCACTGCTTGCACAGGCCCAAGCGGTCGACCCGGAATTGCCGGTGATCTTGTTGACAGGCGAAGGGGACATCCCGACCGCTGTGCGCGGGATCAACGAAGGCGCGTTTGATTTTTTGGGAAAGCCCTGCGAGCCTGCCGCGCTGTTGGCGGTGGTCGGGCGCGCCTTGCGCACCCGTGCGTTGGTGCTTGAAAACCGCGCCCTGAAGGCGCGCACCGAGACGGGTGATGCAGCCGCGCGCCTGTTGATCGGGGACAGCGCCTTGGCCGAGGATCTGCGCAACCGGGTGCGGGCCGCCGCGCGCGCAAAGGCGGAGGTTTTGATCTGTGGCGAGCCGGGAACGGGCACCTCGAAGGTTGCGGAAGTGGTGCATCTTTTGTCGGGCGACGCGACGCGCCCGTTTATCAAGCTGCCTGCCTCTGGTCTGGCTTCCGTCACGCTTGAGGCCGCCTTTGAAAGGGTCGAAGGAGGCACGCTGTTTCTTGACGAGGTGGCCGCGCTTGAGGGATCGACGCAATATCAACTGCTGGACCTTCTGGATCGAGCAGGCGAGGCGCGGGTGGTCGCCGGCACCTATCGTGATCTGGAGGCCGAAGTCGCGGCGGGTCGGTTCAACCCCGATCTGTTTTACAAACTGGACGTGCTGCGCATCCGCATCCCGGCGCTGCGCGAGCGGAAGGATGATATTCCGGTGCTGTTTCGCCATTATGTCTCGATCGCCAGCGAACAGGCAGCCCTGACCCCGCCCGAGATCGAACATGATGTGATCGCCCGGTTGATGTCGCAGGACTGGCCCGGCAATGCGCGCGCGCTGATGAACGCCGCCATGCGCTTTGCGATGGGGCTGGGATTGGGGGACGCGGAAGGCACGGTGATTGACGGTCGTCCCGGCCTGACCGAGCAGTTGGCGCAGGTCGAACGCTCACTGTTGATCGAAGCGCTCAGGCGTCACGGGGGTGGCGCCTCGGCGGCGGCGAGAGAGCTGCAACTGCCGCGCAAAACCTTCTACGACAAGCTGGCCCGACACGGGATTCGGCCTGAAACCTATCGCAACTAACCAGGCGTGACCTGTGTGGATTTCCGCACAACTTCGGCAGATGGCTGTGCGAAAATCCGCCCAGACCGGTCTTGCTGCACTGATTGGGTGCCTAAATAACGCGCCGTAAAATTATGAAACTGATATGAAAAATGAAAAATCACGCCCGCGTGATCGTTTTTCTTGGTGCCGTTAGGGAACCGTGGCCCAATAGAACCGAGGCGCCCAACCGGGTTGCCCAAGGATAACTGTCTGGGAGGACACCATATGAAATTCCTGACCATGGCCGTATCAGCGATCGCGCTGTCGGCATCTGTAACCGCTGCATCTGCTGCATGTGATGAGGGCGAGATCGTCATCAAGTTCAGCCACGTGACCAACGCGGACAAGCACCCGAAGGGCATTGCGGCCTCTCTGCTGTCCGAGCGTGTGAACGAAGAGATGAACGGAACCGCCTGCATGGAGGTTTATCCGAACTCGACGCTCTATAACGACGATCAGGTTCTGGAAGCGATGTTGCAGGGTGACGTGCAATTGGCCGCGCCTTCGCTGTCGAAATTCGAAGCCTTTACCAAGCAATTCCGCATCTTCGATCTGCCCTTCATGTTCAAAGACATCAAAGCTGTGGACGAATTCCAAACGTCAGAAGCCGGTGTGGCGATGAAGGCCTCGATGGCCCGTCGCGGCCTGATGGGTCTGGAGTTCTGGCACAATGGCATGAAACAGTTTTCAGCCAACAAACCGCTGATTCTGCCGACCGACGCTGCCGGTCTGAAATTCCGCGTGCAGCCGTCTGACGTGCTCGTCGCGCAGATGCAGGCGCTGGGCGCAAGCCCACAGCCGATGGCTTTCTCGGAAGTCTATGGCGCGCTGCAAACCGGCGTTGTCGATGGACAGGAAAACACCTGGTCCAACATCTATGGCAAGAAGTTCTTCGAAGTGCAGGATGGAACAACGGAAACCAACCACGGTGTTCTGGACTATATGGTCGTGACCAATGTGGATTGGTGGGAAGGTCTGGACGCGGGCGTTCGCGACCAACTTGCCACGATCTTGCGTGAAGTGACCGAGACCCGCAACGCCGCGGTTGGCGAAGTTGACGCAGAAGCGCGCCAAGCCGTGCTGGACGCTGGCGGAGTAATCCGCGAGTTGACAGACGAACAGCGGCAGGCGTGGCTTGAGGCGATGAAACCGGTCTGGTCGCAGTTTGAAGCAGACGTCGGTGCCGATAACATCGCTGCCGCACAAGAAATCAACGCAATGTTCTAACAGAACGCACCGGGGCCCGACCACAATTCGGGCCCCGGTTTTATCCCACTGATACGACCTGACCTGCGCCAAAGGTCACCGTCGTGCCCAGCTTCATGGGGAGGGGACAGCCATGAGCACACATACTCACAACACCAAAGGCTTCGAAGAAACGGCGATCGCGCTTATTCTTGGCCTGATGACGATGATCACCTTCGTGAACGTGGTCATGCGATATGTATTCAATACCTCGCTGATCTGGGGGCTAGAGGTCACGCTGATCCTGTTTGCCTGGCTGGTGCTGCTTGGCGTCAGCTACGGCGTGAAGGTGACGGCCCATTTGGGTGTCGATGCGCTGACCAACCTGCTTTCAGACGGACCGCGCCGGTTTCTGGCGCTTCTCGCGGCGGCGATCTGCATCATCTATGCGTTTCTTTTGCTAAAGGGCGCGTGGGACTATTGGGCGCCCTATGCCTCGCTTGATCGCACGTCAGGCCGCTGGTTTCCGACCGGGTTTGAAAATACCCGGTCACAGGCGTGGTACATCACCGATCAGGTGCCGATGCTTGATTCCCTGCGCTTTTTGGAAGGCTGGATCAACGAGGGCGAAGCCTATGACAAATTTCCCCGCGTGATCCCTTATGCCATCCTGCCTGTCGGCACGGCGCTGCTGTTGTTTCGGTTCATCCAGGCGACGATCCGCATCTGGCGTGGCCAGCAAGACAGCCTGATCGTCAGCCACGAGGTGGAAGACGAGATCGAGCAACTTCAAGACACGCAGTCGGAGGCTTAACCCATGGACGTCATCTTCCTATTTGCCATGGTCATCGGGTTTCTGATGATCGGCGTGCCGATTGCGGTCGCCCTTGGCATGAGCTCTATCATTTTCCTTCTGCTCTTTTCCGACACCTCGCTCGCGTCGGTCGCGCAGAGCTTTTATCAGGCCGAGGCCGGACACTATACGCTTCTGGCGATCCCGTTTTTCATTCTTGCCTCAAGCTTCATGTCCACGGGTGGTGTGGCGCAGCGGATCATCCGCTTTTCGATCGCCTGTGTGGGCCACTTTCGCGGTGGTCTGGCGATTGCGGGCGTCTTTGCCTGCATGCTGTTTGCCGCCCTGTCCGGGTCAAGCCCTGCGACCGTGGTCGCCATTGGGACAATCGTCATCGCGGCGATGCGTCAGGTGGGCTACACCAAGGACTTTGCCGCCGGTGTCATCTGTAACGCTGGCACGTTGGGCATTCTGATCCCGCCCTCGATCGTGATGGTGGTCTATGCCTCTGCCGTCGAAGTGTCGGTTGGCCGCATGTTCCTGGCCGGCGTCATTCCCGGCATCATGGCCGGTGTCATGCTGATGATCGCGATCTATGTGATCGCCACGATCAAAGACATGCCAAAGGGTGATTTCGCAGGCTGGAAAGAGATCATCGCCAGCTTCTCGGATGCGCTTTGGGGTCTTTTGTTGATCGTGATCATCATGGTTGGCATCTACGGCATCCCCGGTGTCACCGGCGCGCTGTTCACCCCGACCGAGGCTGCCGCTGTTGCCTCCGTCTATGCCTTCGTGGTTGCCACATTCATCTATCGCGACATGGGGCCATTGGCGGACAAGGGCGACGGTAAGAAGTCGCTGTTGCAACGGCCGCAGGCGCTGTTGACCGCGTTCTTCCACCCCGACACGCGTCAAACACTGTTCGAGGCCGGGCGCCTGACCATCACGCTGATGTTCATCATCGCCAACGCGTTGATCCTGAAACACGTTCTGACGGACGAGCAGATCCCGCAGCAGATCGCCGGTGCGATGCTGTCGGCGGGCTTTGGCAAGATCATGTTCCTGATCATCGTGAACATTATCCTGCTGATTGGCGGACAGTTCATGGAGCCATCTGGTCTGATCGTGATTGTCGCCCCGCTGGTGTTCCCGATTGCCATCGAGCTGGGTGTCGACCCCATCCACCTAGGCATCATCATGGTGGTGAACATGGAGATCGGGATGATCACGCCACCGGTCGGGTTGAACCTGTTCGTCACATCCGGGGTTGCCGGGATGCCGATGATGAAGGTGGTGAAGGCTGCATTGCCCTTCCTGGCCGTGCTGTTCGTGTTCCTGATTATGGTCACCTACATCCCGTTCCTGTCGACATGGCTGCCGACGACGCTGATGGGGCCAGAGATCATCACGAAATAAGAAAGGGCGGGCTGCAAACGCGGCCCACCCTTTACAACACAACGCCGGGCGTGATGCGCCCGGCGTTTACCGTTTCACTCGCTACGCCTTTGGGTCTAGCAGCCAAAGGTTGCGAAACGCTGAACTCAGTTTTTCAGCTTGCAGGTGTTGATCCCCAGCAGCGTGTAAAGGCCACAAAATCCCAAGGCACCCGTTGCCAACGGTACGATACCGATCAGCGCCCAGATCGGGCCGCCTGCAAAGAAATACCAACCCAGCAGGGCAAGGCCGATTACAACGCGCACGATGCGGTCAATGTTACCAGTGTTTGTCTTGAACATGGTTTAGCTCCTTTTCCAGTTGCCTCACCTTACATATGGGGTGTCGCAAAGGCATGTGACGTGGTCACACAGAAAAAGGGTCAAAATGCCGCGCCTCGCACGACCTCGTTCAACGCTTTGCGGTTAAGGATCGTGACCGCGCCACGCTCGTGGCTCAGGCAGCCGGTCTGCGCCAGTTTTTCCAGCCGCCGCGATACGACTTCGCGCGCGGTGCCGATGGCGGTCGCCATTTCGGCTTGGGTCATGTGCAAACATCCGTCCGGGCCGGAACGGTCAAGGATCAGCGCGGCCAGACGTGCCTCGACAGACATGAAGGACACGTTCTCGATCAATTGCATCATCGACTGCATCCGGTCTGCAAACGCACCAAAGACCAGCCGCCGAAAACCGGGCGAGCTGTCAAGCAGGGCAAAGAAAACGTCGCGCGGGATCAGGACAAGGCGGGCCGGGGTTTCTGCCGTTGCCTCGGCCGTATAGGCGTCGCCACCCAGAAGACCCAAGGTGGACTGAATGCAGCTTTGGCCCGGTGCCACGCGATAAAGCAGGATGTCGCGCCCATTGGGGCCGATCAGGTTTACATCCACCTGACCGGACAGCATCACAACGTAGCCTTTGACCGCTTCGCCCGGACAGAACAGCACAGCACCGCTTGGCACCTCGACAGGGGCAAGCGTGTCCAGAAGTGCGCGCGCGGGCGCTTCCAGACCAGCAATTTCGTCAGTGTCTTGTGTCCAGCTCATAGCGCTAGACTAGGCGGATTGAACCTTAGCTGCGACCGCGTTTTTCAAACCGCGGCAACATGGCGGAAAAGTCCATGCCCTTGCCGTCTTCGTCTTCGACGAATTGGGTGTAAAGCGCGGTTGCGGCTTGGCCCAGCGGAGTGTCGGCGTCGGCCGCTTCTGCTGCTTGCTGGCTCAGGCGCAGGTCTTTCAGCATCAATTCGGCTGCGAAACCGGGTTTGTAGTCGTTATCGGCGGGGGATTGCGGACCAACACCGGGGGCCGGGCAGTAGGCGTTCATCGACCAGCTATAGCCCGACGAGGTGGACACGACATCGAACATCTTCTGGCGGTCCAGTCCCAGCTTGTCGGCCAGCGCAAAGGCTTCGCAAGTGCCAATCATGGTGATGCCGAGGATCATGTTGTTGCAGATCTTTGCCGCCTGACCCGCGCCGCTGTCACCGCAATGCACGGCCTTTTGGCCCATGATGTCGAACAGCGGGTCGGCTTTGGCAAAAGCTTCCGCCGAGCCGCCCGCCATGAAGGTCAGCGTGCCGCCGGAGGCACCACCGACGCCGCCGGACACCGGCGCGTCGACAGGCAGTAGCCCGGCGTTGGTTGCTTGTTCGGCCACGACGCGCGCGCTTTCCACGTCGACGGTCGAGCAATCGACGAAAGCGGTGCCCTTGTCCATCGCGGGGATGATCTCGTTCGCCACGGCGCGCAGGATCTGTCCGTTGGGCAGCATGGTGATGACCACGTCCTTACCCTTGGCCGCCTCGGCCCCAGATGCGGCCATGGTGACGCCTTCGATATCGACCGGCGCCATGTCAAAGCCCGTGACCTCGTGGCCAGCCTTGGCAAGGTTCGCGGCCATTGGGCCACCCATGTTACCCAGTCCGATAAATCCGATTTTCATGGCAGGTCTCCTTAAAATGTCAGTTCGTTGTCGCCCAGCGGGGCCAACATGGCCGCGACAGCAGATGCGGGCAGGGTGTTCAGATCGTGTTTCCAATTGGGCGTGCGGTCTTTGTCGATCACGGCGGCGCGGATGCCCTCCATCAGGTCAGACTGCTCCAGCGCGCGATAGACAAAACGGTATTCAAGCTGCAACGAAGGGCGCACGTCATATGTGGTCGACAGGCGATGCGTGATTTCGACCGTGCAGGCCATCGACAGGGGCGAGTTGCGGCCCAGAAGCTCCAGCGTGTTGGTAGCAAAGACGCTGTCCTCTGCCTTCAGCGAGGCGACAATTTCGCCCAGACTGCCGCCTCCGAAATGCGCGTCGATCATTGGCTGCATCGCCGACAGGTTGCCGGGGATCGCCGGGATCGCAGCCTCATCAATGTGGCTTGGGTCGCCGGTGCGGATCAGCTCCGCCTTTAGCGCGGGCCATTCGGCTTGCCGGATCACATAATCCGCAAACCCCGCATGGATCGCATCGCCCGGTGCCATGCGCGCACCGGTCATGCCGATATATTCGCCCAATCGCCCCGGCGCGTGTGCCAAGATCAGCGAGCCACCCACATCCGGCACAAGCCCGATACCACATTCCGGCATCGCCATGCGCGACGACCGCGCCATGATCCGGTGCGAGGCGTGGCACCCAAGGCCCACGCCACCGCCCATGGTGAAGCCTTGCATGAAGCTGACAACCGGTTTGGGAAACTCGAACAGCCGCGCATTCATCCGGTATTCGTCGCGCCAGAAATTCTGCGCGCGGGTGGGATCGCCGGACTGGCCGATCTCGTAAATCTCGCGGATGTCGCCACCCGCACAGAAGGCCCTGTCGCCCTCGGCGTCGATCACGATCAGCGCGACCTCGTCGTCGTCGATCCAGTCGATCAGGGCCGCATCAATCGCCAGACACATATCATAGGACAGCGCGTTCAGGGCCTCGGGGCGGGTCAGGGTGATCCGCCCGGCTTTGCCTTCTTTCCGGATCGAGATGTCAGACATCAGCCGCGGTCGCGTTCGGCCAGCAGTTGACGGGCGACGATCAGGCGCATGATCTCGTTGGTGCCTTCCAGAATCTGGTGCACGCGCAGATCGCGCACGATCTTCTCGATCCCGTAATCGGACAGGTAACCATAGCCGCCATGCAATTGCAGACACCCATTGGCCACATCAAACGCCGCGTCCGTCACCATCAGCTTGGCCATGGCGCAGAATTTCGAGGCATCCGGTGCTTTGTTGTCCAGCTTCCACGCCGCCTGACGCAGGAATGTGCGCGACGCCTGCAGGCGGGTTTCGTATTCCGCCAGCTTGAATTGCAGCGCTTGAAACTGGTCGATGGTTTTGCCAAACGCCTTGCGCTCGCCCATATATTGCAGGGTCAGGTCCAGCGCCTTTTGCGCGCCGCCAAGCGCACCTGCCGAGATGTTGAGCCGCCCACCATCAAGCCCGGCCATGGCATAGACAAAGCCTTTGCCTTCTTCGCCCAGCAGGTTTTCGTGCGGCACGGCGCAATCGTCGAACTGCACCTGGCTGGTCGGCTGCGCCTTCCAGCCCATCTTGCGCTCATTCGCGCCAAAGCTCAGGCCGGGGGTGCCGTCTTCGACAATCACGGTCGAAATGCCCTTGGGACCATCTTCGCCTGTGCGGCACATGGTGACGTATACGTCAGAGTAGTTGCCCCCCGAAATGAACGCTTTGTTGCCGGTCAGCACATAGCTGTCATTGGTCTTCTGGGCGCGGGTTTTCAGCGCCGCCGCATCCGAGCCGGAACCGGGTTCGGTCAGGCAGTAAGAGAACACTTTTTCCATCGAACAGAGCGCAGGCAACCATTTCTGCTTGTCTTCTTCCTTGCCGAACTTGTCGATCATGCCGCCGCACATGTTGTGGATCGACAGGAACGACCCGATCGCGGGGTCGGCCATGGCAAGCGCTTCAAAGACCAAGGTCGCGTCCAGTCGCGTCAAGCCCGAGCCACCATATTCTTCGCTGACGTAGATGCCGCCAAAGCCCAGCTCGGCCAGTTGCGGCCACAACTCTTTCGGGATGCTTTCCTCGGCCTCCCATTTCTCGGAATAGGGGGCGATGTGTTCTTCGCCAAATCCCTTGGCCATATCGAAGATGAGGGTCTGTTCCTCGGAAAGTGCGAAATCCATTTATCTCTCCCGTCCACGTGTATGTGGGTCACGTTATGGCGCAATTCTTACAGGAGTTTTTCAAGCGGTGGCAGAGTTCCGTCGCGTCGCAAATTGCCGTTACGGCACCCTGTGCGCGTGGTCTACAGATCAGCGTGGAATTCTTCGATCAGGTGGCGCACCACATCGCGCATGGACTCGTCGCTTGGTTTTTCGGCCTGAATGCTGTCTTGATACACGGCGCGTTGGCGGTCAGCCGAGATGCCAGACGCCAAGAACGACCGCGCGGCTTCGACTTCGGTTGTGCACCCAAGCGCCTCGGCGTCTTGCGCGACAAGGCTGATCATTTCTTCCAGCAGGGTGTCAAAGCTGACAATCTCACCGACACCGAAATCGATCAGGCCGCCGCCGATGCCATACCGCTGGGCGCGCCACCGGTTTTCGCCGATCAGGAAGTTGTCATAGACCCGCCAGCGCTGGTTTTTGGCCTTCAGCCGCCAAAGCATGCGCGTCAGGCATTGGGTCAGCGCGGCAAGGCTTAGCGTGTGCTCCAGCCGGGGCTGCACATCGCAAATGCGCGATTCAATGGTTGGAAACCGCGACGAGGGCCGCAGATCCCACCATATTTTGGAGCTGTCTTCGATCACGCCGATATCCACGAGCGCCTGTACCGACCGGTCATATTCCGACCATCCGGACAAATGTGGCGGCAGGCCCGTGCGCGGCAGATTGTCGAATACTGTCAGGCGATAAGAGGCCAGCCCGGTGTCCTCGCCCTGCCAAAACGGCGAGCTGGCAGACATGGCCAGCAGGTGAGGCAGGAAATAGCTTAACTGACTGACAAGGTCGATGCGGGTGTCAGGGTCGGGAATGCCGACATGAACATGCATGCCGCAGATCAGCATACGTCGCACGACGCCCGCCAAATCACGCTTCAGGTCGTTATATCGATCCTTGTTGACGTGATGTTGTTCCTTCCAGTCACCAAAGGGGTGGCACGAGGCAGCGATGGGGGCCAGATCATATTTCGCAGCATGCTTGGCGACAGAGCTTCGCAACCGTTTCAGGTCGTCGCGGGCCTCGGAAATATTGGCGCAAACACGGGTGCCGATCTCGATCTGGCACTGAAGAAACTCGGGGCTGACCTGACCTTCCAGCTCGGCGCGGCAATCCTCCATCAACTGGTCGGGCGCCTGGGCCAAAGCGAGACTGTCCTGATGTACCAGCAGGTATTCTTCTTCGATGCCGATGGAAAACGGGGGTTCGTTCTTTGCCATTTCCACGCCTTTCTGTCCGGAATTTGCCGTTTAGCTTTGCACTAATTCGACAAACCGACAAGGCGACCGGCAAAGGTGGGGGGTGTTGTTGGCCATGGGGCAAGCAATTTGCAGGGCGCGGACAGAATGCCACTGGGGCGATGGCTTGCCACCGACAGCGGCGGCGGCTAAAAAGCTTACCTAGGGTAAGGTGATGCGGCTGGGGTCCTGAGCCGCGCAAATTCGATCGGAATGCAGATGTCTCAATCGGTCACCTATTATGCAGCGGCAAAGCTTGTCTACCTCAACTATGGCGGGCACATAAACTTCACAAACCTTGCGATCAAAGTGGCCGACTGGAAGCAAAAGCTGAGTTTGTCCAAGGGCTATGACGTGCTTGTTGATCTTCGCTCACTTTTGTCAGTGGATCGCCCCGCTGACGGCGCGGACGAGTTTGTGAAGCTGCAAGAAAAGCTGCACCACCAACATGAACCGGCGCGCCGGATGGCCATTTTGGCACTGTCACCCGAGGCGTTCGTGTTTGCGCGCATTTATGAGCAGATGTCGCAGGGCCATACCCCCACCGAGATCGAAATCTTTCGCACCGACCCTGACGCGCTGGCCTTTCTTGACGTCGCGGCGGCGGGCGTCGACGCATATCTTGCGTCCCTGGGTGCCGGGCTCACGCTGCGCTGATCCGACGGCACAGATCGTCTGTCAAAAAAATGCCCCGGTGCGGAACCGGGGCATTTGATTGTGTTGACGTGCAGGTTTGCCGCGGATCAGTCCATGGCCTTGAAGTTGAACTCTCCGCCCTGGCGGATGCCCGAGGGCCAACGCGCCGTCACGGTTTTTGTGCGGGTGTAGAACTTGAAGGCGTCCGGGCCGTGCTGGTTCAAATCGCCAAAGCCGGACTTCTTCCAACCGCCAAAGGTGTGATAGGCCAGCGGAACCGGGATCGGAACGTTGATGCCAACCATGCCGATGTTGATCCGGTTGGCAAAATCACGCGCGGTGTCGCCGTCACGGGTGAAGATCGCGGTGCCGTTGCCATATTCATGGTCCATGGCGTGGCCGATGGCCTCTTCATAGGTCTGCGCACGCACCATGGACAGGACGGGGCCGAAGATTTCGGTCTTGTAGATGTCCATGTCGGTGGTCACGCGGTCAAACAGATGCGGGCCAACGAAGAAACCGTCCTCATAGCCTTGCAGTTTGAAATCGCGGCTATCGACCACCAAATCGGCACCTTGTTCGACACCGGTGTTGATCAGACGCAGGATGTTTTCTTTGGCGGCAGCTGTCACAACCGGGCCGTAGTCCACATCGTCGCCAGCGGTATAAGGCGCGACCTTCAGCTTCTCGATGCGCGGCACAAGGGCGTCACGCAGGCGGTCGGCGGTTTCTTCACCCACCGGAACAGCAACCGAGATTGCCATGCAGCGTTCGCCAGCGGCCCCGAAACCGGCCCCGATCAGCGCGTCAGCGGCTTGTTCGATATCCGCATCGGGCATAACGATCATGTGGTTCTTCGCGCCGCCGAAACACTGCGCGCGCTTGCCGTTCGCGGTCGCACGGGAATAGATGTAATGCGCGATCGGGGTCGAGCCGACAAAGGCCACGCCCTGAATGGTCTCGTTGTCCAAAATCGCGTCCACGGCGTCCTTGTCGCCATTCACGACCTGCAACACGCCGTCGGGCAGACCAGCTTCTTTGCAAAGCTCGGCCAGCATCAAAGGGACCGAGGGGTCACGCTCGGACGGTTTCAGGATCATCGCGTTGCCCGCGGCCAGCGCAGGCCCCATGCCCCAGAGCGGGATCATGGCGGGGAAGTTGAACGGGGTGATCGAGGCAACGACGCCTAGCGGTTGGCGCATGGAATACATGTCGATGCCGGGGCCAGCGCTGTCAGTGAATTCACCCTTCATCATCTGGGCGGCACCGATGCAGTATTCGATCACCTCAAGCCCACGCTGAACGTCGCCCTTGGCGTCTGGGATGGTTTTGCCGTGTTCACGCGACAGTGCTTCAGCCAGTTTGTCCATGTCGCGGTTCAGCAGGTGAACCAACGCCATCATCACCCGGCCACGTTTCTGCGGGTTGGTTGCGCCCCAAGCTTTCTGTGCTTCGGCGGCCTTTGCGACGGCGTCGTCCATCTCGGCCTGTGAGGCCAGTGCAACTTTTGCCTGCACTTCGCCGGTTGCGGGGTTGAAAACGTCTGCCGTGCGGCCCGATGTGCCGTCGACCATCTGGCCGTTGATCCAATGTCCAAGTGTCTTCATGGTGCTTCTCCCATTCATGTTGCGGCGAAGATAGCCTTGCATTAATGCCGGGGAAAGGGGCAGTTTGCCAAAAAGGTTTTGCAAAAATGCAAAACGAAAGGAGGGGTCATGGATCTGGATTGGGACGATCTGCGAATCTTTCTGGCCGTCGCGCGGGCGGAAAGCCTGTCGCGGGCGGGAAAGCTTTTGAAAAAAGACGCAGCCACTGTTGGCCGTCGGATCTCCAGACTCGAGGCAAGTCTTGAGGCCCCCTTATTCACCAAATCTCCGCAAGGCTATGCGCTCAGCGAAGCAGGGTCACGCCTGTTGGCCCATGCGACGCGGGCCGAACAGGCGGTTATGTCTGGGGCGGATGAACTGGCAGGCCAATCCGGGCAGCTTTCCGGACAGGTCAGGATCGGCGCGACCGATGGCTGCGCCAGCTACATCCTGCCACAGGTCTGCGCGGCCATACAGAAGCACCATCCAGAACTGGAGTTGCAGATTGTCGCGCTGCCGCGGGTCATCAACCTGTCCAAGCGCGAGGCAGATATGGCGATCACGGTGTCACCGCCACAGACAGGCCGGATCACAGTTCAGAAAGTGACCGATTATCACCTGCATCTTGCGGCGGCCGAAGCCTATCTTGCCGAAGCGCCACCTTTGACCACGCTGGACGATCTGCGAGCGCATCCGTTGGTGGGCTATATCCAGGACATGATCTTTTATCCGGAACTGGATTTCCTGACCGAAATGGGGATCGAAAAGGTTGATCTTGCCTCGAACCTGGTGGCCGTGCAGTTGGGCATGGTGCGCGAAGGTGGCGGGGTGGGGATCACCCATGACTTCATCCTGCCCTTCGCGCCGAACCTAAAACGTGTTCTGACTGACGAGCTGTCAATCACCCGGTCCTTTTATCTGATCCGCCACGAAGGTGATGCGCGCGTGGAACGGTTTGCCCGCGTCGCAGAAGAGCTGGCGCGTGGTATCCGGGACGAGGTCGCCCGACTTGAGGCATTGATCTGAGCCGAAAATTCCGTTGCTGCGAATGCAAACAGTCCTTGACATATTGTTGCGCTTGAGGTGACGCTGGAGACAGAAAAATACAAGCATTTCATCAGACAGGAGGGCGGCATGCTCATTCACCAGATACTTAAAAACAAATCGCTGGCGGGTGTTGCGACGGTCAAGCCGGGCAGCAAAGTCTCGGATGCCGTCAAGCTTTTGTCGGAAAAGAAGATCGGTGCGGTGGTCGTGTCAAACGATGGCGTGCGCCCGGCCGGAATTCTGTCTGAACGCGATATCGTGGCCGCGCTGGGCGATGTCGGCACAAGCTGTCTGGATCAGACGGTGGATGACCTGATGACAGCGAAGCTTGTGACCTGTGCGCCCGGCGATCGGGCCATTCAGGTGCTGCAAACCATGACAGAGCGCCGGTTTCGCCACATGCCGGTGATGGATGGCGACGACATGGTCGGTCTGGTGTCGATTGGTGATGTGGTCAAGGCCCGACTGGATGAACTGTCGCAGCAGGCCGATGCGCTGAAAAACATGATCATGGGCTATTGAACCAAAGCCAATAGGGCTCACTGGCAAGATGTTACGCCGCGCTGCGGAAAAAACTTGCAATCGCGCACGCAGTATTGTTGCGTGCCCGCATCGCTAGGAGACAAGATCATGCGCGTCGGACTTTACCCCGGAACCTTCGATCCCATCACGCTTGGGCATACCGATATCATTCGTCGCGGCTGCGCGCTGGTGGATCGTTTGGTTATTGGGATCGCGATCAACACGGGGAAAGGGCCGATGTTTTCGCTGGAAGAGCGGGTTGCAATGGTTGAAGCGGAATGTGCCCAGCTGTCGCGCGAAACGGGGACCGAGATTGTCGCACACCCGTTCGAGAACCTGCTGATAGACTGTGCCCACGACGTGGGCGCGCAGATCATCATCCGCGGCCTGCGCGCGGTGACCGATTTCGAATATGAATACCAGATGGTTGGCATGAACCGCGCGATGGATGACAGCGTGGAAACGGTCTTCTTGATGGCGGAAGCCAAATATCAGGCGATCGCCTCGAAGCTGGTCAAAGAGATCGCGAAGCTTGGGGGCGATGTCACGAAATTCGTGCCGCCAAGCGTGAAAGAACAACTGTTGGAGAAGATCGGCTAGACTTGGGCTTTGCGCGGTTGCCTCTGTAAATCAGGCATCTGAAGCTCGTCGATGAATGTCGGCTTGGAGCCCATACTACCGAATGCTGCGCAGCGCTCGAATGTCTGCTTCTGACGCAAGCGATGCAAGTTGCGAACGGTGGTCTTATCCTTTCTTTACAAATTGTAAGTAGAACCTGTCTCGCACGTACTCGGAGGTTCCATGCAACACGGTTTCAGCGATTTTCTCCGGCATGGCGGTGACAGCCAGTACAGAATAGAGCGGCGACATGGTCGTCTGGTTGGCTACGCGTGGGATTGTCGCTCAAATCCACTTTCCCAAACTATTCCGCTTTACGAGCCGATTTCAGCGAACGCCTCGACAAGGTGACTTCCGAAAACACTTGGATGCTCCTGAACGCGCTGACACCGCCTGACACAGTGCCAACTGTTTCGGTATCCGATTTGCGAGATGTTTCAGACGCCAAAGAGGAAGCCCTCAATGCTAGGGATGCGCGACTTAAGAGCATATTCAGCCAGTATCAAAACCACCCGCAACGGCTTCGACCGCTTCGAACGGCCATGGAAGAACGCCTTTTGCGGGCCTTCGCCGGGCTGATCAACCAGCTTCGGCAGGACGACCTCGGGATTAAGCAGTATATCTGGCGCTCGTAAGATGATGCCAAGGTACGTGATGGCCACGCTGCATATGATGACCGCGTTTTCCGATGGGATAATCCCCCAGAAGGCGGGCATCCCGGCACTGCTCACAATTGCCGATGCTATGCCGAACCTGTTTTGCCGGGAGTTCAGAGCAATGTGGTGCTCGCCGATTTTGCACCCACGGCAAATGGTGCCCCTGCTCTCGACCCAACTGACGTGATACGTGGCATGCGCGCTCTGACTGGTGTTGGCGCGGCGCTCCTTGCATCTAATGCGTTACTGGATTGGACGGAGGCCATGCGTGATCGGCGTGTGGATGATGCAGGCGCACGACTAGGGGTCGATCTGACAGCTGTCGAAGGCCGTCTGGCCGCGACCGCGTATGCCCTCGTGCAGGAAGGGATCAGTAGCGGCGGGTATCCAGTCTTGCCCAAGAATCCCGAATTTGCGCGCATCGGAGCTGAGGCAGCAGCGCTTTACGAGTTGATGAACCCTGGCACCATTCTCGAAACGGGCGTGGGCGGCGATCCCGCAAAGCAGCGCGCTTTACAGGAATTCATCGAGGCTGCTGGAGCAGCGTTCGCGCGCGGGGATTTACGGTTTCAGGAGGGTGAACTGGCGCAAGGCTGGGTCGAGATCTTCCCCGAATTGACGGAGGATGAGCGCCGTTTGGGAGAGCTCCGAGGTTTCACCCCGGAAAGGATCGAACAATGGTTAGAAAGCTATCCCATTGAAGAGCTGGGCCCGCCGAACAATACCGGCACACCAATTCCCGGTGATCCGACCGACAACGTCATTTCAACCCCGATACCTGACGAAACTGGGCCAAATATCGTTGCAATGGAAAACCCGCATTCGATTGAAAGCATATCCATTCCGGAGGATCGCGCACGGCATATTCTGGACGGAGAGGGTCGCAGTGGTGGCCACAGGTTTGGGACCGGAACACCCGGTAAAACTGAATTTCCCGAAAGCTGGTCAGATGATGACATTCTGGACGCAATCAGGGAAGTTGCGGGGAATGGCACGGTGGACCGTCCTGCACATCGTCCAGGTGATCTCGTTATCGTTGGCGAGGTAGACGGAGTGACAATCAAAGTCATCGTCCGACCGAACGGTGAAGTGCGAACAGGATATCCTGTTTCCGGTGACGGCGTTTTAGACAACCTGAGGTGATTCATGAATGACAAAGAAGCAATTGACCTATTAGAAAAGCAACTCGATGCGCTTGAGAAGGCAGAGAAAATCATACCTGGAGATAGAGAATTCTTTGATGTCGGGGAATATGATCTTGCATTGGAAGGTGTGTATGTCGCTCACAAACGACATCCCGGCGTCCTCGATGATGCGGAAGTTCGGGCGCTTGTCGATGATTTCGGAATGGATACGGCCGAGTTTGACCGATAAACATGAACGCGCGATTTGAAAAGCTCATAGAGCAGGCTCAGACGGGCGCTGGCACAGAGTGGCTTTCCGAGGCTGAACTTCTGGAATTCAACGAATATCTTGCTGCGCGCGGTTTTGGCGTTTCGCGCATGGAAGTTGCGCGGGCCAAAGGCGGAACCAAGCCGCCAAATTTCGGCTACGGTGTGACCCCACAACCTTTTCCCGGCGATGATGAACACTGGATGCACCACTTAGACCCCGCTCGCTCTGCCATTTATGTCCGCGAGCAAGTTCAATACGCTAAGGCCGATGGCGCATTGTTCGACTACAAGGTCTGGGCGGAGCAACCTTAGAAACAACGGAGAGCTTGGTCAAAACCACATGGGTTTCTGTCCGACCGACCGAAATCAGCCATTGGTGCAGCCGCAGCGAAAGCTCACTTCGTCCCGCAAACCGGACCCACCTGCATCTACCTGATTGCGTTAATGCGCGGCAGGCCTTGGCTGAAAAGCACCTCAACCTGCCGTAACGACGTGACCATCTCTTCAAGCTTGTGTCGGTTGGTTGCCATTTCTAGCCCCTCCGTTTCCGAACCAAAAGGGCGGACCGGATTAGTGGGCAGGGTCAGGTGTCACAGCCATTGCTGGTGGACCAATCTAAGATGCGTGAGGCAAAAGGGTGCATTTCTGCCGCATTAGCGATCAAGGAGCGGAAGCAGCGTTTCGTGGATCGCCTCGGCAACCACCTTATTGCCACGTGCGTTCAGGTGACCGTCATAACGATGGTATAGATCTTCTTTGCTCGATGTATAGACCTGAACCAGCGTATCCAAAACGCTGACCCACTGAATGTCCCAGCCCTCCGCCAGAGGGGCGAGAACATCATCGGGTATGCTTGCATCCAAGTCCCCCGGCCCGTCATTTGACGCCTCATACAGGACCTGGAAAAGCTGCGGCACTGAGATGACCACGAGGTCGGTGTCATTTTCAGAGCAGAATTTGCCCATGCGTTCCAATATCGACTTTGTCGCGTTGAGCTTGCTCAGAAAAAGCTCCGATGGGGGCGTTTGGAAAAACTCGCGTCGCGGAGTCAGGGCGTAGAGCGACGTATACAACCCATCATTCCGCATCATCATCCGCTTCAAAAAAGCAACCGAATGTAAAGATGACCGCTTGCCTGCGCCGGCTCTGACGACAGCGCGGGCATCCGTCACGGCCACATCGATGCCGTCGACGGTTTGAATAGGTTCATTCGCGAACAGATCATTTGGCAAGAACATCGTAAGAACGATGTCAGGCTGGTATTTAGAATAGAGTTCCTCGAGATACAGCGCCTGCTGCGCGGTATTGTAGCCCTCCACACCTGCATTGATGATGTTTACCGGGCGGCCGTCTTCCTTGAACTTTTGCGACAGGAACGTCGGCCAGATGTCATCGACGCTGTTTGCGGCGCCGAAGGTGAAGGAATCCCCAAGAAGAAGGATCGTCACGGCGTCCGAATTGAGGTCCATGGGGTCCGCATCCCGCATTCCCCTGAAGCCATTCGAGTCGACAAAGTATTCGACATCATACTCGGGTGCTTTGACGCGGGCGACGGTGTCCGGCCGGTTCCTGTGCCCCAGAACGGGGTCTTCCAGACCAAGTGGCCCGCCGACCAGGTAGTTTGTCGATATCGTTGACGGCGCCAAAAAGCGGACACCCAGCTCGATCACAAAGAACGCCACCGCAGTGTTGAGCAAGATCAACGCTACAGTGCGAATTAAATTCCGCATAAACCAATCCCCTCCTCCACGCCTCGGCACGCGCTCCACAGCAACGCCAAGGTCGGAATTGATACGCTTGACGTTCGGCCAACGTCAATAGTGTTTTAGGTGCGTTGCCTCCACCCAACTTCCGCTTTGCCGGACCTTGCGCGGTATGTTCAGCCGGATAGGCACCCCAACCTGCTTGTCCCGCTTCTGTGCGGTCGGGTTGAGTTCTGGGGCGGTGCAACGCCGCGCGACCTCTCCGACGATCATGGATTTCGCGCGGTGGGTTGTGCGCGCGGGGCCACGCTTCAGTGAAAATCACGACTTGGAAACAAACGCTTAGCCTGTTCGCGGGGGTGCATCGCACGCGCGGGGTGGCGGGCAGGGCGCGGGGCGTCATCGGCTTGGGGCTGGGTGATGCCTATGGCCTCTTCCATCGGGTGGCCCAGATCGGAGAGGCGATGGGACGCATCCTCGATGGTTTGGGCAATCAGGTGGACGACGATGCCTTCACGTTGCAGATACCCCGTGACCCGCAACAGCCGCCCCCCCATCACGCTGCGGCGGAAACGTTCGTAGATCTTTGGCCAGACGACGACATTGCTGATGCCGGTTTCATCCTCAAGCGTCAAAAACACCACCCCCGAGGCCGTGCCGGGCCGTTGGCGGGTAATGACCAGACCGCAGACGGAAATCTGCCCCACAGGCACATCGGGCAGTTGGTCATGGCAGGTCAGTCCGGGCATGTCGGGGCGCAACAGCTCCATCGGGTGGGCCCGCAGGGACAGGCGCATGGACACGTAGTCCTCGACCAGTTCTTCGCCCAGATGCATGGCGGGAAGGTCAATCTGCGGCTCGGTGATGCCTTCGCCATCCAGCGGGTCGTTGAACAGGGGCAGGGGGGCCTGCCCCCGGATCGCGCGCACCTGCCAAAGCGCATCGCGGCGGGCAAGCCCCATTCCGGTGAACGCATCCGCTTCGGCCAGCCGTTCCAGCACTGTCGGGGCCACGCCGGCGCGCAGCCAGATGCTTTCGGGATCGTGATAGCCATTGCCGCGGGCCGCAACGATCCAATCTGCATCCGCTTGCCGGAACCCCTTGATCTGGCGGAACCCCAGCCGCAAGGCCAAGGCCCCATCCGCGCGGCGTTCCAGCAGGTTGTCCCATGCACTGTGATTGACACAGATCGGGCGGACTTCGACCCCATGTTCGCGCACATCGCGCACGATTTGAGCGGGGGCATAGAACCCCATGGGCTGGCTGTTGAGCAAGGCGCAGGCGAAGATCGCCGGGTGGTGGCATTTGAGCCATGCCGAAACATAGGTCAACATCGCAAAGGCCGCCGCGTGGCTTTCGGGGAACCCGTAATCGGCAAAGCCTTCGATCTGAGAGAAACACCGCGCCGCATCCTCGGCGCAATAGCCGTTCTTCAGCATTCCGGTGACGAACTTGTCGCGAAATGTCCCGATGGTTCCCATCCGCCGGAAACTGGCAAGCGAGCGGCGCAGGTGGTCGGCTTCTTCCGGGGTGAAGCCCGCACCGACCACGGCGATCTGCATGGCTTGTTCCTGAAACAGCGGCACCCCCAACGTGCGTGCGGTCACTTCCTCAAGTGCGCGCCCGAAGGGTTTGGGGGTCTCAAGCCCTTGACGGCGCTTGATATAGGGCTGGACCATGCCGCCCTGAATGGGGCCGGGGCGCACGATGGCCACCTCGATCACCAGATCATAGAACGTGCGTGGTTTCATGCGCGGCAGGAAATTCATCTGCGCACGGCTTTCCACCTGAAAGACCCCAATCGCATCGGCCACGCAAAGCATATCATAGCTCGCCTTGTCTTCCTGCGGCACGCTGTCCAGCGTCAGGATCCGCGCTTCGTGATCGCGCAGCAGATCAAAAGATTTGCGAATGCAGGTCAGCATTCCAAGGCTGAGGATGTCGACCTTGAGGATCCCCAGCGTGTCGATATCATCCTTGTCCCATTCGATGATCGTGCGATCCTCCATTGCGGCGTTTTCGATCGGGCAAAGTTCGTCCAGCCGCCCCTTGGTGATGACAAAGCCCCCCACATGTTGCGAAAGGTGCCGGGGAAAGCCGATGACCTCGCCGATCAGGCGGATGGTCTGGGCAAGGCGCCGGTCGGTCGGGTCCAACCCGAGCTCGCGAATGCGGTCGGGGTCCGCGCCGCCATTGGACAGCCCCCATATCTGCCCCGACAGGCTGGCGGTGATGTCTTGGGAAAGGCCCATGACCTTGCCGACCTCGCGGATCGCGGCGCGTGACCGGAAATGGATCACCGTAGCGCACAGCCCGGCCCGGTGGCGGCCATATTTTTCATAGATGTGCTGGATTACCTCTTCGCGACGCTCGTGTTCGAAATCCACATCGATATCGGGCGGCTCGCCCCGATAGCGGGATATGAACCGCTCAAAGACCATGGCGATCATGTCCGGACGGACATCGGTGATGCCAAGCGCCCAGCACAGTATCGAATTGGCCGCCGACCCACGCCCCTGACACAGGATGCCAATGCCACGGGCATATGCCACGATGTCATGAACCGTCAGGAAATAGGCGGCAAAGCCCAGTTCGCCCACCAAGGCAAGTTCCTTGTCAGCCAGTGCCTGAAAGCGATCGGGGATACCATCGGGGCAGCGACGCGCAAGCCCCTCGGCGGTCAGGCGTGCCAACCGGGTCTGGGGCGGCTCCTGCCCGGAAATCTCGTCGGGGTATTCATATGAAAGCTCGGACAGGCAAAAGCTGCATCTGGCGGCGATCTCCAATGTGCGGTGCAGTGCGGCCGGGTGGTTGCGGAAAAGCCGCGCCATATCGGGGCCGCCCTTCAGGCGCCGTTCGGCATTGGGAAGGGCCCGCCTGCCGATCTGGTCAATCACGCAGCCTTCGCGCATGCAGGTCAGCACATCCGCCAACTGCCGCCGCGACCCGTGATGCATCAGCACGTCACCCACGGCAACCATGGGGGCGGAGGTCCGTCGGGCCAACCGGGCGCAATCGGCCAAATAGGTTTGATCCGACCCGTCATACCGCGGGGCCGCGCCTAGAAAAACAAAGCTGGGGAACTGCTTGCGCATGCTGGCGATGGCGCGCGCGCAGGCTTCGTGCGGGTCTTGGGGCAATGCGATCAGGATCATGCCCACGCAGGCGCTCATGTCCTTTTCCCATAGCAGACAATCCCCCTTTTCCGCGCGCCGCTTGCCAAGGGTCAATAACCGGCAGAGCCGTTGATAGGCCGCGCGATCGGTGGGCAGGGCAAGCCAGTCGACGGGGCTGTCTTGCAGCACAAGACGGCAGCCGACGATCAGTTTCGGCAGCGCCCCGTCGGGGCGGCCCAAGGTTTTAACCTGCCCCATTGGCTGGCGGCTGCTGGCATCGATGCGCTGGCTGGATCTGATGGCGACGGCATCTTTGGCCTCTCGTTTCAACTCCTTGAGCGCGGAATACGCGCGCACCACCCCGGCCAGTGAATTGCGATCGGTGATGGCAATCGCGGACAGGCCCAGCTCGGCGGCGCGCAGCACCAGTTCCTCGGGGTGAGAGGCCCCGGTCAGAAAGGTGAAGTTTGTGGTCACACACAGCTCTGCATAAGCAGGGTCTGGGGTTTGCCTTTGCTGCGGCTTTCGCTGGGCGGCGGAGGGGGCAGGGGCCGGGGGCAGGGCGCGGTTGGTGGATGTCATGCAAACTCCCCCTGGACGAACCAACCGGGGTCCTGTGGCGTGTGAAATATCCACAGCCGCCGCCCCTGACGGGTCTCGATGCGCCAGTAATCGCGCAGGCCCGACCGCCAGTTTGGATCGTCGAACCACCATTCCGGTGTGATCCGTTCCGGACCCGAGGCCTGACCGGTCGTCAATGCCATGCGTCGCCAGCGGAACCGCTCTGGCGGGCGCGGGCCATAGGCCGAGATCGGTTCGGGGGAAAACAGGCGAAGCGGGCGCGGACGTGGCGGCACCCAGACACCTTGGGCCGTGCTATAGGCAGCCGGGGCAATCAGGAAACTGCGTTCGGGGATATGGCTGTCGGCGGGCAGAAGCCGTTGGATGCGCTCAAGCCCGACCCGCGAGCCGATCCGGGTGATCAGATCATCCAACCCGTTCTGGCTGTGCCCCCCCACATGGGTGATCTGTTCAGAGGGAAGCGGTTCGACCTGCACGGCTTCAAGGCGTATCTGGTCGATACCATAGCCTGCGTCGACCTCTTTTATCCCGCGTTCAAACAGGGGCAGGATGCGCCCCGCATCCCGCAAGGGGCGCGCCAGACGCAGCTCGACATCCTGCGCCTCTTGGTCGACACGGCGCAAGGTCAGGCGCAGCACGCGTGTTCCGGCCGCATGCGCTTTGAGTTGCGCGCACAGCCGATCCAAAAGCCGCCCGATGGCCGCCATGACATCTGCCGTCAGCCCAATGGGGTCAGGCAAGGTCATGCGCACCCCATAATGGGGTGGGTCGGCCAAAGGAGAGATGTTTTCCGGCTGCGTCCCAAGCAGTTGATCAAGACGGATCATCAGTTCTTGCCCGAACCTGCGGGCCAACGGCGCACGCGGATGGTCCATGATGTCCCCGATGCGGCGCAACCCGGCGCGCTGCAACGCCACACAGTTTGGGTCCGCCAAGCGCAGCGCCGCCACCGGCAACGTGCGCAAGTGGGCGTGGTCCCCCGGCGCGGCAATCCCGCCGCCATGATGGGCCAGCGCCCAAGCCGCCCCGCGCGTGTCCGCCAGACCAAGCTGCACGCAAAGCCCCGCGCGGGTCAGACGCGCCCGGATATCGGCCAGCATGGCCTGCTCTCCACCCGCCAGATGCGATGATCCGGTCACATCAAGCACCAAGCCGTTTTCCTCCAGCCCCACCCACGGGCAATAGCGCGTGGCCCAACGGCGCAGTGTATACAAAAAGCGTTTGTCATCCTCTGGGGTGGCCGGTCGGCTGGACAGATCGGGGCAGAAGGCCCGCGCGTCGGAAAAGGTCATGCCTTGGCTAAGCCCCATATCGGTCGCGACTTTGTTCAGGCAGTAGATCCGGTCGGTGTTGTTTTGTTTGTGGACCAGCGCAAACGGCCCCTCGATCGCGCGTGCGCGCAACACCCGGTCGCTTGCCAGCCGGGGAAACCAAATGCACATGACACGCCGATCTTGCCCAGCGGACATTCTGGACCTCCAATGTTCCTGATTTGTTCTTATTAATTTCTCATCAGGACCGAGTCGAGTCCGAAGCGGCGAAAACAGATGTGAAACGTGATCAGGCAGGCCGCGTGGACGGCTTACAGCTTTGCATGCGAGGGTGAAAATCCGGCAGCGAAATCAAAAGGCCGACACAGAAAAAGAGGCCTTTGGCCAGCCCCTTAGACCTGAAACGTCATGTCAAATTGGCGGTCCCGACCGCGATCCAGAACGCCGATCAAACGCGCGCGCAAACCCTATCCGTCGTCAAGCGCATAGGCGCGCAGCATCTCAATGTCATTGATCAGAGCGCTGTTCTTATTGATCTCCACACCATAAGTGCCAAGACGGGAAAAGGCGCGCGACAGGCTTTCGGGCTTCATACCCAAACGCCCGGCGATCAACACCTTGTCATAGGGCAAGCTGATTGTGCATTCCCCATCAGTCCGGTTGCACAGATTGACCAGAAACTCGGCCACGCGCTGCGGCGCAGTTTTGGCCTTCAGTTGCTCCAATTGTGTCACCAGCCCATGCAAGTGCGTGAAGGTCGACGACAAGATCGACAGCGCCACCTCGGGGTCGCGTTTGACCAGCTGCACCAACACATTGGTGGGAATGTGCATCACCTCGCAATTGGTCGCAGCCTCACCGGAAACAGGATAGGGCAGCTTGCGCAGGGCGACGGCTTCGCCGAAGCTTTCGCCGCGCGCAAAGACACTCACCACAGCTTCGGTGCCGCCGACGGTCATGCGGTAAAGCTTGACCCACCCCTCCAGCACGATGTGGATGGCATTGGCGGGATCATCCTGCATGAACAGGGTTTCCCCCCGCTCATAATGGTGCCAGGTCGCTTGCGACATGATCGCATCGACATGGGTGTCGGGCAGTGCACGCATCAACAGCGACGAACGCGCAACTGTCTTGTGGATTTCCTGTGGCAAATCCCTTCCCCTGTAATTCGTTCACGCACGACCGCGCGATTTTTTGTCCCAACCGAAAGTCTAACGCCGCAATCTGGCCGCGTCCACCAGTGCTATCGGGTGTCGTGGCGCAAAACTCAAGCGGGTTTGCCATCAGGACCACCCACGGGTTGAACAAGCCCCGACCGCAACTCGCCCGATTTCGGTATGCGGCGAACCGATCAAGGGGCAAGAAACCAACACGCCAAACTATTGCCGCCCCAAGCCGCGTGGAATGGCTATTTTTTGCATTTCTCCCTTGCCCCGCCTTTTTGAGATGTCTAAACGGGTCGGCGGAGACGTGGCCGAGTGGTCGAAGGCGCTCCCCTGCTAAGGGAGTAGGCGGGAAACCGTCTCGAGGGTTCGAATCCCTTCGTCTCCGCCACCCACCGTTTTCATTCAATTCTGTTCGGTACTGTTCAGCCCCTTATGGGGCTGTTTTTGTTGATTTATCTTCATTCGTTGTTGCTTTTGATTTCTCTTCGATTAGTCTCGTTCCTATTCATTGCGTGGTAGAAATCGTGGTATTTTAATGGCTGCACTTAGCGGAAAGCTGACGAAGAATTTGGTCCGGACCCTCGGTCCCGGTCGACATGGCGATGGGAGCGGCTTGTACCTTGTAGTTGATCCATCCGGCGCAAGACGCTGGATTGTGCGCGTGACAGTAAAGGGCCAACGCAACCGCGAGGGCAAACCTCTGCGCACTGATTTTGGGCTCGGTGGCGCTGACGTCGTTACCTTGAACGAAGCGCGTGATCGTTCTTTGGAGTATCGACGGCTGGCGAAGCGAGGGATCAATCCGCGATACAATGGGCGGCAAGAGATCCCATGCTTTGAAGAGATCGCACGGCAGGTTCACATCGAGCGCCTGCCAACGTGGAAGAACCCAAAGCACGGGCAGCAGTGGATCAATACCCTGGCTGAATATGCCTTCCCAAAGATTGGGCGCTTACCAGTGTCAGAGGTCGGCCAGCCCGAAGTGCTGCAAGTGCTTCTACCGATTTGGACGGAGAAGCATGAGACAGCGAAACGGTTGGCGCAGAGGATGAAAGCCGTGCTGGATGTAGCGAAGTCGAAAGGCTTTCGCGATGGTGAAAACCCGGTGACAACCATCCGCGATGCTCGGGTGCTGCCGACCGTAAAACAGAAGGTGCAGCACCATAAGGCGATGCGCTGGCAAGATGTGCCTGCCTTCTATGCCGAACTAGCCACCAAGGATGCGATGGCCGCGAAAGCGCTCATGTTCACCTGCCTGACCGCCAGCCGTACCAGCGAGGTCTTGCAGGCGAGGTGGGAGGAATTTGACTTTGACGAGTTACTCTGGACGGTTCCCGCCGAACGCATGAAGGCAGATAAAGCGCATCGCGTTCCACTGACGCAGCAGATGGTAGCGATCATTGGACCACTTAAGGAGTTGCGCTCTGAAGTCGTGTTTGAGGGGCAGAAGCGGCACAAACCTATGAGCAACATGGCCATGCTGATGTTGCTGCGGCGGATGAAAGTCGAAGGAATCACGGTGCATGGCTTCCGGTCGGCGTTCAGGGATTGGGCATCAGAACAGCCAAACGTGCCGCGTGAGATTGCAGAGTTGAGCCTAGCGCACACGGTTGGAAGCGAAGTTGAGCGGGCGTATGCAAGATCTGACCTCTTGGAAAAGCGACGAAACCTGATGGCCGATTGGGCTTCGTTCATCGTGACAGCCATTGATCGTAGCGCTTATCCTTCATCGACCGCCGAATAAGGGACTTCTTCTCGAAGGTATTTGTCACCTGTAACAATCCGGATCGTGTCGAAAATGTCGCCTCTACTAACTTCAGTGCCAAGAGGGTGACTGCGAACATACTCCATAGCAATGCGCTGCATTTCGTTCATTTCCATTGAGGGCTCACTGAATCTTTCTGAAAGGTGTTCAATCACTTCAGCGGCCAGTTTGGCAGTTTTTGTTCTAATTTGAAGGTTGTCGGAGTGTGCTGTGCCAGTGAAAAGCCGGTGCAGGTCAAACTGATACGTTGCGGCCAATCTGGCCAACACACCGCTCGGAATTTGCTTCTGACCGCTCTCGTAGAACTGATACGACCTCCGCGTAACTCCGGCGGACCTCGCCAAAACCTCCTGCGAGACGCCGAGTTCCTTCCGAAGGTTTTGTAGTCCCTCATGCGGGCGGAAGGTGTCAAGCCTAGCGGCCAGCTTAGCCTTCTGGATGGCCTGATGTTCCATTTCAAGCTGCCTTTCGGAAGCTTCATCCGCCGTGTCCAGCATCGCTGGCGTCTGTTTGGTAAGTTTATAGCCCGACATCTCAATCTCCGAAATTATGCGTAATATAATACGCATTTGCAAAATAACCTTCACATCCGATTGGAGACAAGCAAAATCGAAAACAATCGAGAAACAGGTAAGATTTAAGCCACGAAAGGAAGTGAAGATGACCACCGATATCTTTGATGCCGAGCGCGTTTATGACGACAGCGATAAGGAGCTTGATATCATCGGAAGCAAAGATAAGCGGGCGCAATGGCGTCATCGCCGCACTGGGCCGTGCTACGTAAAATTCGGGCGGCGTGTGAAATACATTGGTGCTGATCTTAACAAGTGGGCAGAGGTCAGTCGCGTTCAGACAAATATGCCTACATCATAAAACAACAAAACCCCACTTTCGCGGGGCTTCGTTAAGTAGTCTGAACACCTACACGTTAGCGAAATCCTCCCCGCAAAACAACAACAAATGATCGTGCTGGATCCGCTGACGCGCTTCCCGCCGATTGAGAGAGTTTGCTCATGAGGAATTATTTCTGCTCTGATCGAAGCCGCAATACCAAAGGCGTGACATTGGCTTCCCAGTATCGCTCGAATTTTGAAAGGCGGGGTGGCTGCTATGATTGACTCCCCCCATCACTCTCACTGGGCGACACACCTTCTCGCTGCACGGCTTGGGCATTGGCCGCGTCTTGTCGGCACAACCCTCGCACTTAGGTTTCGCAACAAGGAGACAGGCTTGATGTGCCCGTCCGTTCCAACTCTCGCAAAAACAGCGGGCTGCTCGATATCGACAGTCAAGAGGGCTGTGATTGCGCTGGAAGCCGCTGGATGGCTTGAGCGAACCGACGGGCGTGGAACTGGAAAATTCACGGAATACCGCTTGCGTTGGCCTGACAACGTTGCAGTCCTTGATGCCCAGAAGAAAAAAAGACACACCGCCACCAAAAAGGTCTCGGACGAACCTTTGACTGCCACTCCGAGGGCTGGGAAGAGGTCAGTGGTGAGCCATCAAGAGGTCAACCGTGGGCCTTTCTATAAGAACCAGAAAATTAACCAGAAAGCGGACGCGAAAGGCTCTGGCGAGCAACACAGCTATCCATGCCCGGTGACATCGCTCACAGTGATTGCACATGAAGACGTAGACCAAATTGAGAAGTGGGACCGGCTGCTAGCGCAGTGGGACCTTCCTCCCATCCGCATCTTGGCACAGCGGGGCAGTGAGAAAGGTCGAGTCGGTTGGTATTGGCCCTATCGATTTGCAACAACTGACCCCGAACGATTGGCGCTGGTCAAAAGGTATGCCCATTGGCTGCACGAAATGCAGTCAGGACAACCTCACCAAGATCGAAGGCGACGTCATGAAAAGTGAGCAGAGAGCAAGGTTACGCTTGTGCCCACAGGACACCGCAACTTGCGAGGGAATGGCAAGCCCTTCCCCTCGACCCCAACCCAAGCAAACACGCCCGCATTCGGAGAAAATTTGAGAGGACAAAATGGGTATGCGTTCACCTGATCACAAACTTGATGACGTGCTGCGCGTACGGTGTAACGGGTCTGATATGATCCGTTGGTCGCACTTGGCCGAGGCCTATGACGAGACCTTGTCCGCGATGGTTCGGAGGCTGCTTGATCAGGTGCCTCACCGACCGCGCAGGCCACTTTCGTCCGTCAATCCAATGTTGTTGCGACAGGTGGCCTGCGCTGGCAATAATCTCAATCAGATCGCGCGTGGTGTGAATGCCGCCAATCTGACCGGAGCGCGAATCCATGTGGGCGACCTCTTGGCCGAACTCGCAATCATTGAACGTCAGCTGCGTCACCTATTACACGAAACGGCTCAGCGATGATGATCCGTTTCTTCAAGCATGGCGATGGGAGCGGGCGTTCGGCTATCGACTATTTGGTGGCCAATGAAGTGCCTGCATACGACGACAATCGGAACCGCATCCCAGATCAGGTCGAGGTCCGCACACCCCTGCCTGAAGTTCTGCGCGGCGATGCTGGGCAGACTGTTGACCTGATCGACAGCAACTATCGCAAATGGCGATATACGTCCGGTGTCATCGCGTTTGCCGCAGAGGATGAACCGACACCAGCGGACATCGAGGCTGTCATGCACGGGTTCGAGCAAGCCGCATTCGCTGGCTTGGAGAGCGACCAGTACGACTGTCTCTGGGTGCGTCACAGTCACAAAGGTAACACTGAATTGCATTTCATCGTGCCGCGCGTCGAGCTTTACGACGGCGAAGCCTTCAATATCGCGCCGCCCCGCAGTGAGTATTATTTCAACGCATTTCGGGATTATTGGAATTGCCTGAAGGGTTGGGCCTGCCCAGACGATCCAGACCGGCGGCGGATGCTAAAACCCGTTTTCGAGCGTAAGGACCGTTCGGAAATCCGCGACGCCATTCGCGAACACATCGTCACCAAGATCGAATCTGGCCAAGTCCGAAACCATCAAGACGTTCTCGCCGCCCTTTCTGATCTCCAAGAAGCTGGCCTTGAGATCAAGCCGCCCCGCCCATCAAAGAAGGCCCAGACGAAACCAGCAACCAAGATTGTTGTCAGGCGCATCGGGTCCGTCGGAACACAAGAAACCTACCGCCTTGAAGACAGAATTTTCCATGAGGATTGGACCGCAGATGAATACTTTGCTTCAGAACATCAAAGAGAGAACCGAGCGCGAAATCGCAGCCTCCGAAAACCAGATCGCCGAGGAGCTGAAGAGCTTCGAAGAAAACTTGAGGTGGCAATTGGTCGGCGTGCAAACATTAACCGCAAACGATATGAAAAGTGCCGCCGATCGCACGCGTTACTTATTGGACACGATGGAAACGGACATCGTCAAACGAGCGAAAAACATGGAACGGACAATCGAAGAGATGTTGAAGCAGCACCAGCTTTGGCGTCGGGAGAAGCAGTGGCGGTTCATTCTGACACCGCTTGGGATCGGCGCGGCGGCAGTGATGATCGGGGCAATCGCGGCATTCACAATAGCACCCCGGCAGATCGAGACGAGGGTCGAAATACAACCGCCAAAGAATGGGTTGGAGCAGTCAGTGAGGGTGATGGCCCTTGGGGGCGCAGGGACGGTGCTGGTGCTGCCGGAGGGGGTGGAGGAGCGACCCTGCCCATTGATGACCCCAGCGGATCGCCTTTGCGTCAGAACTCCAAGAGTGGGGAACTGAACCATGGACCTGACCCCTATGGAGCGCGAATTGCTGAAATCCGTCAATCGGTTGGCCGAGCAATCGAACGAATCCGCGATGTCGATCAGGCACTCAGCCGACAGGATCGCGATGGCGACGCGGCGCGATATGGAAGATTTGGTCGATTGCGTGAAGTTATTGGCCGAGTGTCAGCTGCGATTGGTCGATTGGTGCAGGGCATCAGCAGCGGAGGCAGCGGTCGATGGTTCCGCAACGAGGGCTTTGGCGGAGGTGCAGCAGAACCTGCAAAGCAGGCTGAAAGGCCTCGGGTGACCTTCAAATCCGAGAGCGTACCTACTGGACCCTGATTGGTGCGGAACTTCGCGTAACTATAATACAATGCGGCAGAACCACCCTTTATTTTAGAGACCGAGGGGTTCGCAGTATCAGCGGTTTAATAGGTATTGAAATAGGATAGCTTCGTGTACACGTCGCTATTTCGAAAGTTCATTCAAACTTTCCCACAGCTGCCCTGTCGCGATAAATCCTTGCTTAAAAAGGTAAATTGCTGCCAAGAATGCAATGATTGCCACGATAAATGCTAGCCATGAGGACAACCAGTCAACGTCCCATCTTTTTGTATTTTTCGTAACCGACGAACCGGACGCCACTATGGAGATCGCGCACACGATGATCAAAGCAAACGTTCCAAAGAGGATGAGGCTAATCTTTGTGGAATTGACGAGAACTTTAATGACACCGTCATTAAGATTTTCCGACGTAAGAGCGTTAATTAAGAGAGCTGCCATGGCCCCAAATGAAAGGGCCCCCGCCCAAGCAAACCTAGAAATACTAAGCAACGCAGGCAAGAATTGCGCATTGCTTTCACGGACTTCCTTCTGCTTTTGAACCTCAAAAGCTTGTTCAGAATTGGTCTGATTTCCATCGCGGGTTTCATCGGGCATTGATTGTGTCATCGCACGCAGGTCGCTCATTCCAGTTCATCACCTATGCTCCTATCCAAAGTCCCCGAAAAGGGTAAGGATACTCGCTGTGAATCAATGTGGCCTTGGATGGGTCGTGACATATGAGCAACGCCCCGCGGATCGCACATGGTAATCCCGCCCCCATTTTTAATGGGGGTTTAGTCGTAGAATTCACGCAGCTGTTTTCTATACGAACATACGATTTCTCCAGGCTGGATCAATGTTGAGACGTAAGAGTCAAATTTATCTGACGTTGTACAATGGACCTAAGAAATGTTCGCTTCGACTTCTCGCATAAGGTCAGTGGCCGACAATTCTAATTCGTTGGCCAGAGCCGCTATGACCGTCAAAGTCGGTTGGCGGTTTTTCGTCTCAAGCAAAGAAATATAGCTCATCGAAAGGTCTGTGCGGAACGCGAGTTCTTCTTGCGACAGGCCGAGTTTTTTCCGCCGCGCCTGAAGCGTCTTGGCAAATGCCGCGATAAGTTTTTCATTTTTCCGCTCCATCCGAAGGGTATCGGGGAGCTTTCGCTAGCAATCTAATGACTATAGTCATATTTTAACTATAGTAGTTGAAGTGGTGCCTCTGGTGCCGTGCTTGCGGAGGTTATTCATGCACCTAATTACCTATTTTGCCCCCAAAGGTGGATCGGGACGGACAACCGCGATGATGACGACGGCCAGCGGCCTTGTTGCTGCGGGCCACTCCGTCGCAGTGCTCGATCTGACCGAGCAGGCGCGACCCGGCTGGGCCTCCGGAGTTTCCTTCATCAGCCAGTGGGAGGATCGCATGGTCGAGACGGGTGCCAAAGCAGACCAACTGGTTACGGCACCGGCATGGGATCACGAGACAGCCGCCAAAGCGCTAGACCGCTTCTTCCGTGAAAAGTTCGAATATGTTCTTGTGGATACGGCGAAACGGCCAGATCCGATAAGCACATGGATCATGAACCAAAGTGACCTCGTGATTGTTCCGATGCGCGGCTCGCATGAAGCTACATGGTCCAGCAACTGGCTTGCGGCAAACCGCTATCCGAAACACCGCACCTATGGGCTTGTGACAGGCGCAAGCGACCAGAATGATGAGCGTTGGACGCGCATGACATTCACTGCTGGGCCGATGTTGCATTCAAGTCTGAAATGGCTGGCGACGATTGGTTCACAGTTCGAAACTGGTTTGCTTCATGTGCAGCGTCGTTTCGATGAAGGTGTTTCTGAACTTGAGCCAAACCAGAGCTTAAGGTCGAGGTTGGACTGGGTTGCCGCATATCATGCCGCGAATGCGTTATGCTGCGAAATCAAGCACCTTTTGGAGTGCCAAACCTATCCCGCCTATGTGGTTAACGCGCCCCTTGCGACAGGCAGCACATTTGCGCATCTGCACGCGCTTCTCGAACAGCCAAGCTACACATGATCCCGGCCATACCAAACGCTGAGGCGCGGCATGATTTCCAGATCACGGTAGGCACGGTTAAAGCGACCGATACCCGCGCCACTGGTGGCACAATTGAACGCGGGGCGACTCATGCCAACATTCATGTGACCCCCGTGGTCTGGCTTGAGGATGAGGCCGGTGTTGAACATACGTTCGAAGGCGCGTCCTTTGGTGATATCCGCGTTGGCCATAAACTGGTGGTGGTCCACAAACGATCCAGTGGCAAAATCATAAGGGTGTATAATCAGGCTACACGCACGACCACCGACAGCAACGACTTGATCCCGATGAAGTCGGGCCCGAACAATTTGATTTTTGGCGCGCTGATGCTGACCATCATCGGAATGCTGCCTGCCATTATTGCCTATACGGCAGTCGTTTCGTTCTTGCGCGAGAACGTCCTCGGCCGCGATCCTCGCAGCTTTGATTTGTGGTCCCACTTCCCCTACGCGGCAATCCTTCTGGTGGCGTTCTGTATCTGGCTGATGATCAGGCTAATCGCCGACAGCCACGCGAAGGCAAAGGCGCTGTCCGATCTAGTCGACGAAGCCGTGAGGAGGGAAGAACTGTCAGTTCAGGGGATGCCCGCAAGCCACGATTGAGGTGTATCATATATTGACACATGTATCTTGGCATGATACACATCCCACATGATCCAAAGCACCAAGGGCAAACGTGCTGCCAGTGCCGTGAAAGGCACATATGGCAAAGGCTTCCCCAGTGATCTGGTGAAGCGGACGAGGGCGATGCTTACGGCGCTGGACGCGGCTGCTCAAGTGGAAGATTTGCGCTTTCCGCCGGGCAATAATCTGGAAGAACTGAAAGGAGATCGGGCAGGACAGCATTCGGTGCGGATCAACGGGCAATGGCGGATTTGTTTTGTCTGGACCCCGAACGGCCCCGCCGATGTCGAGATTGTCGATTACCATTAAAAGGAACACACCATGAGCCTGCTTGAAGAGCCGATGCACCCCGGCGAAGTTTTGAAAGAACTCTACCTCGACCCCTTGGATATGGGCGCGATTGCGTTTGCGCGGCGTCTCGATGTTCCACGCACGCGGATCGAGCGACTGATCAAAGGCATCACCAGCATGACACCCGACACGGCCTTGCGCCTTGCCCGTGCGTTCAACACGACGCCCTCTTACTGGATGAACATGCAAACCAACTATGACATGGCGACAGTGGCGAAAGAGATCGACGTGTCAGGCATCGAGCCGCTGGTGGCATAGGGTGCTGCCAAAGAGACAGCGTTGCTGACACTTGCCAAGAAAGACCATTATGCCCCAGTTTATTGCCCTGATCCAGAAACGTGCAGACGGCACCTACAGCATCAAATTTCCTGACCTGCCAGACTGCGTTGTTGCGGCAAACGTCGAAGCGAATATCCTCGACAGCGCCACAGCGGCGCTGACGCTCTATTTCGCTACGCACGAACTGCGCCCGTTTGACCCTGCTGCTGATATGACAGACCTCGCACTGCGGTTTGCGGCAGATATCAAAGCCGGAGCCTACCTTCAGGTCATCCCGTTTGATGCTGGCCCGGACCTGCAACGCATCGTCTACGGTGTTCCGGTTCGCGAACTGGTCGTCGCAGTCGGCAAGTCAATTCCCTACGTCACCGTCTCGGATATGCGGCCTGAAACGGCAAAGCGCTTCCTCAAGGACATCGCTCCCTGTGCCTGCCCAACTATTCCGGGCGAAGAAGCCTTTTACGCGCATGATTGGGAGCGATGGGCGAGGGTAAACCTCAAGCTAGCTGACCGACACGGATCATAGCCATGATCAACCAACGTCCAGCTTATTCGACTAACGGCTTTGCATGCATTGAAACAAGTTATTTTATGGAAATAACTCGGTTCTAGCGGCAATCATTCGTTTTCATTCAATTCTGTTCAGGATACGTCTTAGATCACTCTAATTGTGAAATTTTAATTGAAAGCGAGCAAAGATAATTGTCAGTACTTGAGGACATTCGACCCGGAGGCCGCTTCAGCGGAATTGCACCTGGGGCATCTGTCGAAATTGTGTCCGTTGAGTGGATCGGCGAGCAGGCAGTGAATCTTGTCTACCGGAGCGCATCTGGTTCTATAGCCGAGACGACACTTTATCGCGATGACGAACACCGACTTGAGCTTGAGAGTGCTGGCAGAAAATGGTCGTTTGACGCGGATGGTGCGATGCTTCGACTAGTAACTGAGGCCAATCGGATCAAGCTCGCGCACTTTTTTGATCCGTATCTCGCAATTCATACCAGCCTTGTTGATCCTCTTCCTCACCAGATTTCGGCGGTTTACGGTGAGATGATCCCTCGCCAGCCTTTGCGGTTTCTGCTGGCCGACGATCCGGGCGCCGGTAAAACGATCATGGCTGGTCTTCTGATCAAGGAGCTGATCGCGCGCAGTGATCTGGAACGCTGTCTGATCGTGGCCCCCGGCAGCTTGGTTGAACAGTGGCAGGACGAGCTTGGCGAAAAGTTTGGTCTTGAGTTTGATATCCTGAGCCGAGACATGATCGAAGGTTCCCGGTCTGGCAATCCTTTTAACGACAACAACAGGTTGATCGCTCGGTTGGATGTCTTGGCGCGAAATGATGACCTGCTTGAGAAGCTGACCTCATCTTCCGAGTGGGATATGATAATTGTGGACGAAGCCCACAGGATGTCAGCGACCTTCTTTGGAAACGAAGTCAAATACACGAAGCGATACCAACTAGGACAACAGCTGGGCAAAGTTTGCCGCCATTTCCTCTTGATGACTGCCACACCGCACAACGGCAAAGAGAAGGATTTCCAGCTTTTCATGGCTTTGTTGGATGGAGATCGCTTCGAGGGCCGGTTTCGGGACGGCGTCCATATGGCGGATGTCGAAGACATGATGCGGCGGCTCACGAAGGAAGAGCTTCTGCGGTTTGACGGCAGGCCACTTTTCCCTGAACGCAAAGCCTATACTGCTAAGTATGAACTTTCAGCAGACGAGGCCCAGCTTTATACGGCTGTGACTGAGTATGTCCGCAACGAAATGAACCGCGTGCAGCGATTTGCTGAAGAAGACGGCAGGAAGCGCAATAACGTGGGGTTTGCTCTTCAAATTCTTCAGCGCCGTCTGGCTTCGAGTCCTGCCGCAATTTACCAATCACTGAAACGTAGACGGGAGCGTCTTGAGGCTGAACTGGCTGAGGCCCGTTTGGCAAAGAGTGGCGCAAGGTCATCGTTTTCCGCTTCACCACTTTACGAGGAAATGATCGGTAACTTAGACGAATTTGGCCAAGATGAGATTGATGATCTCGAAGATCTTGTCGCAACAGGCGCAACGACTGCTGAAACTGTTGAGCAGCTCGAAATAGAGGTTGAAACGCTCAATGGGCTGGAAGCTATGTCGCTCCAAGTCCTTCGGTCTGGAAAAGACGCTAAGTGGCAGCAACTTGATCGAATTCTTGACGACGATTTGATGCGAGACCCAGACGGCAACAGGCGTAAACTCATCATCTTCACCGAGCCAAAAGACACGCTGGAGTATTTGCGTGAAAAAGTTGTTGCGCGGTTGGGACGTCCTGACGTCGTAGATGTCATTCACGGTGGTGTGGCGCGGGAAGAACGTCGCAAAATCGTTGAACGGTTCATGCAAGACCGCGATTTGCAAGTTTTGATCGCGAACGATGCGGCAGGCGAAGGCGTTAACCTTCAGCGCGGACACTTGATGGTGAACTACGATCTACCGTGGAACCCGAACAAAATTGAACAGCGGTTCGGTCGCATTCACCGAATTGGTCAAACCGAGGTCTGCCATCTTTGGAATCTTGTCGCGAAGGACACCAGAGAGGGCGAAGTCTATGCGCGGTTACTGGAGAAGCTTGAAGCCGCTCGTGAGGCACTTGGTGGTCGCGTTTATGACGTCCTTGGCGAGCTTTTTGAAGAACGCGCACTGAAAGACCTGCTTTTTGAGGCAATCCAATATGGAGAGCAGGACGAGGTTAAAGCGCGCTTGTTTCAAACCGTGGATGGTGCTGTAGACCAATCCCACCTTCTGGAGCTTCTGAAAAAGCGGCAATTGACCAGCGACACTATGCCCGAAGCCCGGGTTCAGGAACTTCGTCTCGATATGGAACGTGCCGATGCACAGCGTCTGCAACCGCACCACGTCCAGAGCTTTTTCGTAGAGGCTTTTCAAAGGCTCGGCGGCAAGATCAAAGCCAGAGAAGATGGCAGATGGGAAATCACCCATGTTCCGTTGATCGTTCGGGAGCGGGATCGTCAGATCGGATCAAGCGCACCTCTTCAAAAAAAGTATGAACGTATTTGCTTCGAAAAATCTAAAATCAACCAACAACCTGTTGCCGCATTCGTCTATCCGGGGCACCCATTGCTTGATGCGGTCATCAGCATCGTTCGCGAACAGAACGACCACTTGATGAAGCAGGGTGCTGTTCTGGTCGATGACACCGACGACGGCACGGACATTGGCGCACTTTTCTTGCTTGAGCATTCGGTTCAGGATGGTCGGCCAGCACGGGCAGGAGACCCCACTGTCATTTCTCAAAAGCTTCAGTTCGCATCTGTGGACAAGGCTGGGAACGTGTCTAACGCAGGTATCGCACCGCACCTGAATTTGAGACCTGCATCTGCTGAGGAAATCACATCGGTTCGCAATGCGCTGGCCGAAGACTGGCTACGAACTGATCTTGAAAAACGTGTCGTGCAATTTGCTACGGTCGAACTCGCTCAGGCTCACGTCGCCGAAGTCCGAACGCGCCGCCTCCCCGAAATCGACAAGGTGGCCCATGAAGTTCAGGCGCGGCTCAAGAAAGAGATCAACTACTGGGACTCGCGTGCAGCGGAGCTTAGGGAACAAGAGCGAGCTGGGAAGAAGACCCGGTTGAACTGGCAAAACGCGGATCGTCGGGCTGAAGACCTTGCGGAGCGGTTGAAGAGCCGGATGCAAGTTATTGAACAGGAGCGTTTTATCTCGTCTCAACCTCCCCGTGTTCGTGGTGGTATGGTTGTCGTTCCGCGTGGTCTTTTGCTGCAAAATTCACCTGACCAACTGGTTTCCGGTTTCTCCGAAGACCCGGAGGCGCGTCGCAAGATCGAACTAAAGGCAATGGGCGCTGTTATGGATACGGAGCGTGCGTTGGGCAATCAACCCGAAGACGTCTCTGCCCAGAAGGTCGGCTATGACATCGCGTCCTATGATCCTGATACGGATCACATGCGCTTTATCGAGGTGAAGGGACGCATCGACACGGCAGATACGGTCATCATCACGCGGCAAGAGCTGATCACCTCGCTGAATAAGTCGGACCAATTCATTCTTGCCATCGTGCAGGTCAACAGCGGCTTCGTGCATCCGCCGCGTTACGTCTATGGGGCGCTCGACACCCGCGAACCGCCATTCGACCAGAACGCGATACAATTTCACATCAAACGGCTCCTTGAACGCGCCGAGACACCGGCTTGAAGGAGCAATCAATGCAGATCAACATGGCATCCACCGAAGCCCTCGACATCATTGCGCGCGACTACAGCGGGCAAAGCAAACCGATGTCGATTAATGCGCGGCCGACTGATGCGCAGTCGATTGCATGGTGGGGGTCGAGTAGTAAGACCGAAACAGTCGATGGTGAGCGCAAACGCGCGGCCCTACACCTTTATCTGACAATCGCGTCGCGGGCTGTGGCGGACTTGCCGCCAAACACCTTTCCTGCGGCGTTCCAGTTCAACGACCGTGCGAAATACCGTCCTGACAAAGGGCTGATCAAAGCGTTGCTACAAGCTGGAGCGGTGGAAAGCTGCGACGTTTCGGGCGAGTTGTGCTTTACGCTGACTGGAAGTGGCCAACGTATCATAGGGGCGCAATCATGACCCAACCTTACAAGAAAAAACTGATCGAGGTCGCCATTCCTTTGGAGGCCATTAACGCCGCCTCTGCGCGGGAGAAGTCGATCAGGCATGGGCATCCCTCTACTTTGCATCTTTGGTGGGCGCGGAGGCCTTTGGCTGCGTGTCGGGCGGTGCTGTTTGCGCAGTTGGTCGATGATCCGTCCAGTCACCCTGACAAGTTCCCGACCGAAGAAGCGGTCGAGACAGAGCGCAAGCGGCTGTTTGAGATCATCGAAGATCTGGTGAAGTGGGAGAACTCCAACAACGAAGATGTGCTGACCCGCGCGCGCAACGAGATCATGCGCTCTTGCGATGGCAAGCTGCCGCCGGTCTACGATCCGTTCTCGGGCGGCGGGTCGATCCCGCTGGAGGCGCAGCGTCTGGGCCTGCCTGCCTATGGGTCTGACCTGAACCCGGTAGCTGTGATGATCGGCAAGGCGATGATTGAGATACCGCCGAAGTTCAAAGATATGCCGCCGATACATCCGGGAGTAAAAGAACGCGGATTCGGTGCCTACAAGAATGCTGAAGGTTTGGCCGAGGATATAAAACATTATGGGGAGTGGGTCAGCAAGAAAGCGTTTGAACGTATCGGGCATTTATATCCTAAGGTGAAATTGCCGAACGACTACGGTGGTGTGGACGCTACTGTTATTGCCACGATTTGGGCTAGAACGGTACCGAGTCCAGATCCCGCATATTCAGATAGCCATGTCCCAATTGCTTCTAGCTTTTTATTGAGCTCAAAGAAGGGAAAAGAAGTTTGGCTGCAGCCAATAGTCGATAAGATCGCCAGATCAATCTCATACGAAATCCGACATGGAGGCACAAAAGAGGAAATATCTAAAGCAAGAGAAGGTTCTAAGGCTGGACGCGGTGCCAACTTCAGATGCTTGTTTTCTGATGCTGCAATTACATCAGAACATATCAGAACTGCGGCAAATACTGGAAAGCTATCGCAGGGGCTCATGGCGGTTGTCGCAGAGGGAAAACGAAGTAGAATTTTTCTTGCGCCGACAAGAGAACAAGAGGAAGTCGCCTTCGCAGAAATACCCGAAGAAAGGCACACGATAAAGTTCGAACCGAAAGCTCTGGGGTTTAGGATCGGCAACTATGGAATGACTACTTTTGGTGATCTTTTTACAGATCGTCAGACTATAGCGTTGAACGCCTTCAGCGAGATCATTCGCGATGCCCACGAAGAGATAGAAAAAAAAGCTCTTTCGAGTGGCCTAAACGCTGAAGGAACTACGCTGGATGAAGGCGGACTCGGAGCTCGTGCATATGCTGACGCGATAAGCGTTTACTTGGCGTTTGCAGTGGGGCGTTCGGCGAATACATTGTGCACGCTAGCTCGATGGACACCAGATAGGCAACAAACTGTTACCGTCTTCTCCCGGCAAGCGCTGCCAATGACTTGGGACTATCCTGACGTTAATCCTTTCAGCGGTGCAGCTGGAGACTACATTACGTCAATTTCAGGGGTTACGAAGGCTTTGTTCGGGTTGGGTGCAGGAGCCGTGGGTTCCGTTCGCCAAGTAGACGCTCAATCAGTTCAATACCCTGACAATGTAGTTATTTCGACCGATCCACCGTACTACGACAACATTGGATACGCGGACCTTTCAGATTTTTTCTTTCACTGGATGCGAAGGGGCTTAGGCAAAAGGTTTCCTGAATTATTTGGCCTGCTTGCAGTACCTAAGAGTGAAGAACTAGTAGCCACACCGGTTAGGCATGGTGGTACAGAAGCTGCGCACGATTTTTTCCTCAACGGAATGAAAAAGGTCGTGAAGAATATGGCAGGGCAATCAACTAACGATTTCCCAGCAACAATTTTTTATGCCTTCAAGCAAAGTGAAATTGAGCAAGAAGGCATTAGTTCGACTGGTTGGGCCACGTTTCTCGATGCCATCATAAACGCAGGTTATTTGGTTGTTGGCACATGGCCGATGCGAACTGAATTAGCTAACCGAATGCGGGGAATCGGCGCGAATGCACTCGCAAGCTCTGTCGTGCTTGTTTGCCGGAAAAAGGAGCCTTCTGCCGAAACCACTACCCGTGCGGAATTTTTGCGCGCACTTAAACGCGAACTGCCCCCAGCCATTGCAGAGCTACAAGCCGCCAACGTCTCTCCTGCCGACATGCCGCAATCGGCCATTGGCCCCGGCATGGGCGTTTTCTCCCGCTATGCCGCCGTACTGGAGGCTGATGACACTCCAATGAGCGTCAAGACCGCGTTGCAACTGATCAACGCACAGCTTGATGAGTTTCTCAATGATCTGCACGGCGATCTGGACCCCGACACGCGCTTTGCCGCGACATGGTTTGAACAGCACGGGTTGGGCAAAGGCGAATATGGTGCCGCTGACAACCTCGCGCGTGCGCGTGGTATCTCGGTCGAGAGCGTGAAACACGCTGGCATCATCGAAAGCAGTGCAGGTAAGGTCCGTATTCTGAAACGGGACGAGTTGGACCCGGATTGGGACCCCGAAACCGACGATCACCTGACCGTCTGGGAAGCCTGCCAGTATCTGATCCGTGCGTTGGAAAACGAAGGCGAGTACGCCGCCGCTGAACTGCTCAAAAAGCTTGGAGGCGATAAGGCCGAGATGGTCAAAGACCTCGCCTACTACCTCTACGATGTCTGCGCGAACAAACGACAGGATGCCAAAGAGGCGACGGCCTACAACGGACTTATCGCCGTCTGGCCAGAACTGACCCGCCAAGCCGCGACAATCACCCTCACCGACAAGAACCGCCAAGCGCGGATGGATCTCTGACAATGGCAAAAAGCACCCGACAGTACATCAACGACGCGATGGAATACATGCAGCCTGCGCTGCAACCCTTTGTGCTGCGCAATTTACAAGCCGCATTGGGCGATGAAGCGCCAAAGCGGCTGATGGAGGCGTTCCCACATCTGAAAATTCAGGGCGGAGACAAGACCACGCTGGATACCATGAAGCTGTTGCAGATCATGGACCGCTTCTGGAATGATGCGTTCCGCGCGACGTTGGACCGGACCCATCGCGCTTTGGTTAACGAGGTGTTGGAAGTGCGCCACAAGTGGGCGCATGATGGCAAGTTCACTTATGACGATGCAGAGCGGGCATTGGATTCAATGCGGCGGCTGTTGGAAGCTGTCAGCGCCGGTGATGCAGCCGAGAAGGTCGGAACGGCCCGCGATGCAATCCTGCGCGTGAAATTTGAAGAGTTGCGGAGGAACGAAGAGCGCCGTCAAACCAAAGCCAATGATATTTCGGTCGAAACCTTTGCCGGGTTGTTGCCGTGGCGGGAAGTGGTCGAGCCGCATCAGGACGTGGCGACGGGAGAATTCCAACAGGCCGAGTTTGCCGCCGATTTGGCGAAGGTTCACAACGGCAGTGCGCCGTCAGAGTACAAAGATCCATCCGAGTTTTTCGCGCGGACCTATCTGACAGATGGCCTGAGTACGTTGCTTCTGGGCGCTGCAAAGCGGCTATGCGGCAAAGGTGGCGACCCGGTGGTCGAGCTGCAAACTAACTTCGGTGGCGGCAAGACCCACTCGATGTTGGCGCTCTACCATATGGTCGGTGGCACAAATGCTCAGGATTTGCCGGGACTAGATCAGTTGTTGAGCGGCGCAGGACTAGTTGTGCCAGACAAGGTGAACCGTGCTGTGCTGGTCGGCACATCATACGGCCCTGCGAACGTCGACAAGAGAACTCGGGATTATGGGCGGCCGATCCGCACGACGTGGGGCGAGATGGCTTTCCAGTTGGGCGGTGAAAAAGGTTATGCGCTTGTTGCGGACGATGATGAACGCGGGACTGCACCAGGTTCAAACCTGTTGGAAGAGCTATTCCGATTAACAGGACCAAACTTGATCCTAATCGACGAATGGGTCGCTTACCTGCGCCAAATCTACCGCGTGGATGACCTACCATCGGGTTCCTTCGATGCGAACCTGACGTTTGTTCAAGCTTTGACGGAGGCCGTGAAGGCGTCGCCGATGACATTGCTGGTCGCTTCGCTTCCAGCTTCTCAGATCGAAGTTGGGGGCGAAGGTGGGCATCAGGCATTAGCCCGTTTGAAGCAGACGTTCAGCCGCGTAGAAAGCTCGTGGCGGCCAGCATCGCAAGAGGAGAGCTACGAGATCGTCCGGCGTCGGCTCTTCAAGGAAATCCCAAGCGACAAATACATGCACCGGGACAACACCCTGAAGCAGTTTGCAAAGCTGTATCGAGAGAATCCAAATGACTTCCCGCAAGGATGTGCAGACGAAGACTACCGGCGCAAGCTCGCTAAGGCTTATCCAATCCACCCGGATTTGTTCGACCATCTTTTCACTGCTTGGGGCTCGCTTGAGAGGTTCCAGCGAACTCGCGGTGTTCTGCGTCTGATGGCGCAAGTCATCCATGAACTTTGGATGTCCAATGACCCCTCAGTGATGATTATGCCCGGCAGTGTTGCAATCAGTTCTGCGCGGGTTGAACCGGAGCTGCTGCACTACCTCGACGTGTCATGGCAGTCGATTATTGCTGGGGACATCGACGGTGTGAACTCGACGCCTTACAAAATTGACCAATCAGCCCCGAACCTTAACCGTTATTCTGCGACCCGACGTGTTGCTCGGACGGTATTCATGGGGACTGCACCGATGGAAGGGCAAGAAAACAAAGGTTTGGACGACAAACAGATCAACCTTGGTGTTGTGCAACCCGGTGAAAAAGTTGCGATATTTGGCGATGCTCTTCGCCGCATGACAAACCAAGCAAAATTCATGCATGGTGACCTTGGACGATATTGGTATTCAACTTCGCCCAGCTTGAACCGGATGGCCGCTGATCGGGCTGGCCAGCTCGAAGAAGCTCTCGTACTTGTTGAAATTGATAAAGCCCTTGGAAAATATATCAATTCGATAGGGGATCGTGGGCACTTTGAGACAGTCCAAGTTGCGCCGGATAGTTCTGGCGAAGTGCCGGATGACCCCGGAGGCGTTAGAGCTGTAGTGCTGGGGGTAGATCATCCCCACAACGGCCGTGACGGTTCAGACGCAATGGCAGAGTGTAAGGATATTCTTCTTCAGCGGGGAAACACGCCTCGCGTCTACAGAAACACTTTGGTCTTTATCGCAGCGGACAACCGTCAGCTCGAAAGTCTCAAAGATGCGATGCGCGCAGCTCTGGCTTGGACTGGTATCATGAGAGATACCGACAACGGGCGGCTTGACCTCAAGAGCAGCGATATTGCTCTTTCCAAAGACAAAGCAAAAGAGGCGTTGGACACTGTTAGTACAAGGTTGAAGGAAACATGGGCGTATCTAATATACCCCTATCAAGATACGGCTCAGACTGATGTGGCGTTCACGACGACCCGGATATCTGCACAGGATGGTGTTTTGGGCAGGGCAAGCAAAAAGCTCGTGAGTGACGAAGCACTTTTGCCAGAGATCGGGCCAGAACGTCTGAACCGAGAACTGGAAAAATACATTTGGAATGGCAAGCCTCATCTTAGCCTTGGTCAGGTTTGGGAATATTTGAACAGATACACTTACCTCCCAAGGCTCAAAGGGCGAGACACCCTGATTAGGGGAGTTCAGGCTTCTGTAGGCGGTATGATTCCGGGGCCTTTTGCCTACGCCGAACGATGGGATGAAACGTCTGATGAATACGTTGGGATTGCGATAGAAAAAAGTTCGATGGCGCTGGTCGCTATCGACAATGAAGCTGTCATCATCAAGAAAGAGATCGCTGAAGCCAATCGGCCAAAGCCATCTGTTCCCGCAGAAAATGATAGTCAGGCAACTGCGGGGGGCCAAGCGGCACCGGCTTCCTATCCCAATAGCAACGACCCGACCGCAACTGGACCGGCAACGACAACAACGGAGAAGGACCCAACACGGTTCGTAGGGACTGTTATGCTGTCCTCGGATCGGCCTGCAAGGGATATGGCGCAGATCATCGAAGCCATTGTTGAGCAACTTACCACGATCCCGAATGCCGAGGTGACGTTGAAGCTCGAAATCGACGCCGAAGTACCGTCCGGGCTGGATCGTTCAAAAACGCGAACCTTGATCGAAAACGCCAATACACTTGGATTTATCGACAAGCAGATCAAGTGATGGGAATGAAGCTGCGCGAACTCAACTTCGCCTCCCCAACGGAGCTGTTCCAGCGACGCGTTACGTTGAGCATGAAAACAGCGCGGCTTGTTGGCGGGCTGCCGAGGCTGGGGTTTGATTGATGCTATTGCAAGGCAGCCCTCGCACACAAACGTCTGTCGGCTTCGTGAAGTGGTTTGGGGGTATCAACAAAAAGACTGGCAAAGAGAACGAGTACGGCTTCATCGAGGGTATCGACGGGGATGATCTTTTCGTCCACGCCAGCCAGCTTTGCGGCGTGGTGCCAGAGGAAGGCGATTTTGCAGTCTTCACGGTTGATGAAAAGGATACCGACAAAAAAAGAGCCGTTGACGTAGGTATTTGCAGCGACACGGAGACCTTTAACACCGAGCCACTGATAGAATATCTATACGACATCGGGGGGTTCCAGAAGTTTCTGGCCACCACCAAATACCGTGATGTGCTTCGGTCTCTTGTCAATCGCAAAGACAATGAATGGGCTACAGATTTCTTGGAAGAGGTGCTACCCAGATCGAAGGCTGCGCTTTACGTCGTGGGTGAACTGTTAGCCGACAGTGCAACCCAAACACGTTTGCTGAAACCTTTGAGTTTTGACGAACTCGAAGGCATCGACCACACCTTTAAGTACGTCCCAAAATGCCATTTTGATAATGAACATGCCCGATCTTTTCAGTGGCTCAGAGGTAAGTCGTCAGCAGAACGGGATTCATTTTTCCAACATAAAATCAATGACCTGTCCATTAGCTTTGTCTTGGCATGTGTGTTTGAGGGCTTGATCAATGATCCCAATATGCTTGATCGCCATACTGACGACATCAAGCTGTTCGCCGAGCAGGCACTTCAGAAAAGATTCACAAGTTCGCAGGAAGTGACTAACCGTATAGTTTTACTGGACTACGTGCGCGAAACCTTTCACCGGAGCTTCAGAGGATTTGGCGAACTTTCATCATGTCCTGCGTTGGTTCCGTTTTTTGAACTTCCCCTAATCAAACAGAAAGTATTCTCTAAGGATCGAAGCTTTGTCGACGACGTTGAGCGCTCTGGCCGCATGTCTCGCGATCCCGAAACTTTTGTCTTAAGCAGATTATTCCCGCTAATCTGGGACGGAAATGATGATCTGACGGTTGAAGCCGCATTTTTTCATGAGTTATGGGGAGCTCTATTGAGCGGCCAGTTAGACATCGATCACCCCGGCTTCCTAAAGTTGTTTCCAAGCTGTCGAACGCTTGGACCCCATTTGTCTTGTGAAGCGACGTTTTGGCAAAAAGAAGAGCTATTTCTATGCAGAGGGCGCAGGTGTGATGATCCTCAAGTCATGCCTGACCTCAGCAAACATTTTCTGGATTTCAATATCTACGACTGGCTAAGCTACTTCGGTAGGTCATACGAAAAAGCGGATCAGCCATCACGTAGGGATTTTCCAATCAAGCTTGCAGGCTATTTCAACCGATTGAAGGACCTTCGTGCGGTGTTGGATTGCCGTTGCTGTGGAGATTTAATGAAGCCCGATTTCAAATATTCTAGAGTTGAGGTCAGAGTTTTCGATCCTGTTACGCAATCAATTGTTACCGAGCAGCTCACAGCGGCCTATAGAGCTACCGTTTTTTATTGTGACAGTCCAAAATGTGCTGATCGGGAGGCGAAGCACTACCTGAATCACTGCCTCGGTCAAAAATGCAATAAAATCATAGACAGCCGCGATCTCGGCAAGTGTGAAAATGGGTTCTACAGATGTAGCTGCGGGAGTTGCTGTCGTGAGCATCAGATTATGGGTGAACAAAAAAAGAAAGAAATGGAGCAGCGATTCCAAGGCCACTCATCGAGGCGATGGCGGCGTTGAGACTTGCGCCAACGCACGCATTTCGGCCGATCTTTCGGCCTTAAGTGCAGCCAACCTCGAAGGCTTGCTTTGACTAAGATGAGGTATTTTTCGTGGTATACATGGATATGAGTGTATTATAATATATAATTAACAGATACTTACTGGATAAGTATGTAAGACTTCGTCTCCGCCACCCACACTTTTAGTCCTTGTTTTTCAGAGATATACTGCAAAACAATGCTCTTGGCAGCTTGCGCAGCTAAAATCGAGGGCTTGAGACCGTGAGTATCATTCCCAAAAACTTCCAGCGCGGCTGATCACTGGTATGTGTGTGGAAGGTCCAGAACCTATGCGAGCGATGTGAAGCCGCATGGGATGCCGGGTTTCATAAAAAAGGCATTGCGCGGATCAAAGGCATGACAACGCAGGACAGCGACCGCACAGAAGACGCAGCGCGACGTTGCCGCGGTATTTCGTCGGTCGTGTGATGTCTGAACCCAGCGCCTGAAACTTGGCAGTCTTGGCGCTTGTGGCGGATCAGTCTGACGGGGCGGAAGTTCATGCCCACAGCCGAAAATTTTTCTTGGACTATTGTGAATCCGATGAAGCAATGTTCAAGTCGTGCAACTGATTGCTACTGGAGTTCCCGTGTCCCTCTTCTTTATCGTCGCTCTTCCGTTCTTCGGAGCCCTTCTTCCCGGTCTGATGAACGCCGCAGGCCGGTCCGCCTGTTCGGGCGTTACGTTTACGGTCTCGCTTGCCGCATTCGTGGGCTTGTTGACCAACTTGCCAACGGTTCTTGCAGGCGAAGTGGTGATGGCACGGGTCGACTGGATGCCGTCGCTGGGGCTGAACTTCACGCTGATGCTGGATGGGTTGGGCTTTTTCTTTGCCTTGCTGATCCTGGGCATTGGCCTTTTGATCATCGCCTATGCGCGCCATTACCTGAGCCGCGACGACAATATGGGCGAGTTTTTCACCTATTTGCTGCTGTTTCAGGGCGCGATGGTGGGTATTGTCCTAAGCGATAACATCCTGCTTTTATTGGTGTTTTGGGAGCTGACGTCGCTATCGTCCTTCCTGCTGATCGGCTATTGGAAGCATTTGCCAGAAGGGCGACAGGGCGCGCGCATGGCCTTGGTGGTCACCGGCACGGGCGGCTTGTCGATGATCGGTGGGATGCTGATATTGGGCCAGATCGTGGGCAGCTATGACCTGAGTGTGATCTTGCAAAGTCGCGACCTTATTCAGGCCGACCCGCTCTATGTGCCCGCGCTGATCCTGATTCTGCTGGGCTGTTTCACGAAATCGGCGCAATTCCCGTTCCATTTCTGGCTGCCCCACGCGATGGCCGCACCGACGCCGGTGTCGGCCTATCTGCACTCGGCAACCATGGTGAAGGCGGGTATTTTCCTGATGGCCCGGATGTGGCCGGTTCTGTCTGGCACGCCAGAATGGTTCATGATTGTCACCTCCGCCGGGTTGGTGACGATGGTGCTGGGCGCGGTGATCGCGCTGTTCAAACACGACCTGAAGGCGCTTTTGGCGTTTTCAACGGTCAGCCATCTGGGTCTGATCACCATGCTTCTGGGCACAGGCACGGCCTTTGGCGCAATGGCGGCGGTGTTTCACATCCTGAACCACGCGACATTCAAGGCGGCGCTGTTTATGTCCGCCGGGATTATCGACCACGAAGCACATACCCGCGATATTCGGCGTCTGGGCGGATTGCGCAGCCTGATGCCCGTGACCTTTGTCATTGTGACGCTGGCGGCGCTGTCCATGGCGGGGATACCGTTACTGAACGGGTTCTTGTCGAAGGAAATGATGCTGGAAGAAGCGGCCCATACCACGCTGTTCGGCGCGCCTTGGCTGGTGCCTGCACTGGCGGTTCTCGGGTCTCTGTTTTCAGCGGCGTATTGCTTCCGGCTAATCGGTCATGTGTTCCTTGGCCCCGTGCGCGACGACTATCCCGCCAAACCGCATGACCCCAATGCGGGGATGTGGTTGCCGCCTGCGCTGCTTGTCGTGCTGGTGGTGGTGATCGGTGTCGCCCCCTTCCTTGCAGAGCCGTTTGTGAAGCTGGTCACGGCCTCGGTGCTGGGCGATGCGGCAGTGCTGCCAAAGGCGCATTTCAAGATCTGGCACGGATTGGTGCCCGCGCTGTTCATGTCGATCATCGCCGTTGTGGGTGGTCTGCTGATGATCGCCGTCTTCAAACCGGCGCTGCGCCTGTGGGATGCAACACCGCGCCCCGAGGCCAAGGATATCTTCGATGCCTTGGTCGAGGCCGTGGCGCGGCTGGCCCGCGCGCTGATCTTACCGCTGCACAATGGCGCGTTCACGCGCTATGCGGCCATTGGAACCGTCGCGATTGTCGTGGCCGGTTTCCATGCGTGGAACACGGGAACGGTGGGCGCACCCACCCGCGCGGTGCAGCCCATGACCCCTGTGGCCATTGCGGGTTGGGCGATGCTGGTGGCGGCGACTGTCGGGATGGTTCTGATGCACCGCAACCGGTTCTTGTCGCTGATGCTGATTGGCATTGTCGGCCTCATGGTCTCGATCGGCTTTGTGTTCTTCAGCGCGCCGGACCTGGCCATGACGCAATTCACCGTCGAGGTGGTGACGATCATCCTGCTTCTTCTGGCACTTAACTTTCTGCCGAACCAGACGCCGGTGGAAAGCACTGTGTTGCGCCGGGTGCGCGATGTTGGCGTGGCCATAGGCGGCGGGCTGGCGAGCTTTGGGCTGGCCTATTACTACCTTCTGCGCGACGCGGTTGACACGCCGATATCAGAGTTCCATCTGGCGAATGCCTATAAGGGCGGCGGCGGCACCAATGTGGTCAACGTGATCCTTGTCGACTTCCGGGGCTTTGACACGTACGGCGAGATTATCGTGCTGGGCATCGCGGCGCTGCTGATTTACGCACTGACCGAGACCTTGCTGGGCGGCCCGGTGCGCGCCCGGCTTTTGAACCGCAAGCCCGACCAGCCACGGGCAGGCGTCGTGCACCCGATGATGATGGTCGTGCTGACACGGGTCATCATGCCGGTGATCTTGCTGGTCGGGTTTTACATCTTCCTGCGCGGCCATAACGAACCGGGAGGGGGCTTCATTGCAGGCCTCATCGTCTCAATCGGCGTGGTGATGCAGTATATGGCCAGCGGCTTTGCCTGGACGTCGGCGCGGCTGCGATACCCTTATCACGGTGTGATCGGGGCGGGGGTTCTGATCGCCGGGCTTACGGGGATCGGGTCTTGGTTCGCGGGCAAACCCTTCCTGACTTCGGCCTTCACCTATGTGCGCATCCCCCCATTCGACAAGTTCGAGTTGGCCACGGCGGCGCTTTTCGATCTGGGCGTGTTCCTTGCCGTTGTCGGCGCGGTGATGCTGTCGCTCGAAAGCTTCTCGCGGCTTGCACGGCGCGCGCATGTTCCCGACAGCGATTATCCGATGGATATTGATCCGTCACGGGATGACCCGCCGACCGATGGGACTAAATTTGTAACGGAAGGGGGCTGATATGGAATTGCTCGTCGCCTCTGCCATCGGCATTCTGACCGCTGGTGGGCTTTATCTAATGCTGCGCTTGCGCACGTTCCCGGTGATCATGGGAATGTCGCTGCTGACCTATGCGGTCAATGTGTTTCTTTTCGCCTCAGGCCGTCTGACGGTGGGGGCACCACCGATCCTGCGTGACGATGTGAGCGTCTATACCGATCCCTTGCCGCAGGCGTTGGTGCTGACCGCCATCGTGATCTCGTTCGGGATGACCGCGGTCGTGGTGATGATTGGTCTTGGGGCCTATCTGGGGTCCGATGACGACCATGTGGATGACCAGCCCGAGACCTTGGACGACACGGCGGACATTACTGCGGAAGGCGGATCATGACCCACTGGATTATCGCCCCTATCGTTCTGCCAGCGCTGCTGGCGCCGTTCATCGTGTTGGCGGCGCGCTATCACATTGGCATACAGCGCGCCTTTTCCGTCGCCGGAGTGATAGCGCTGATCGCCATTGCATCGGGGCTGGCCTGGCAAACGTCTGACGGGTCAATCGTGCTTTATCAGCTCAGCGACTGGGCCGCGCCTTTCGGCATCGTTCTGGTGGGCGACAGGTTGTCCACGATGATGGTCCTGTTGACGGCGGTGCTTGCGCTGTTTGTGCTTCTTTACGCAATAGGCTCCGGCTGGGACGCCCGTGGGTGGCACTTCCACGCGCTTTTCCAGTTCCAACTGATGGGGATCATGGGCGCTTTTCTGACTGGCGACCTGTTCAACCTGTTCGTGTTCTTCGAGGTGCTTTTGATCGCCTCATACGGTCTGATGATCCATGCAGGTGGCAATGCGCGCCTGCGGGCGGGCGTGCAATATGTGCTGTTCAACCTGATCGGCTCGACCCTGTTTCTGTTCGCACTTGGGTCGATCTACGCCGAAACCGGCACATTGAATATGGCGGATCTAGCCAATCGCGTTGCCATGATTGGCCCTGAAGACACGGTGGGTATCCGCGTGGCGGCTGTGCTTTTGCTATTGGTCTTTGCGATCAAGGCGGCGCTGGTGCCGTTGCACTTCTGGCTTCCTTCAAGCTATGCCGAGGCGCCTGCACCCGTTGCGGCCTTGTTTGCGATCATGACGAAGGTCGGGGCTTACGCGATCATCCGGGTTTACACGATGATCTTCCCGCCAGAGCTGGAGGTGACCGCCGGCCTTCACGAATATTGGTTACTGCCAGCAGCAATGCTGTCGCTGGCCATTGGGATGGTCGGCGTGCTTGCCGCAAAACGTCTTGATCGGCTGGTTGCGTTTTCCATCATCGGGTCGATGGGCATGGTCATGGTTTCGATCGCGCTGTTCACGCCGGTCGGCATCGCGGCAGCGCTGTATTACATCATCCATTCGACCCTTGCAGGCGCGGCGCTGTTCCTGATCGCTGATCTGGTGCGGACGGGCCGTGCCGATATGGAACTGACTGCGCAGCCGCCTGTTGCTGGCAGCGCCCTGACGGCGGGTCTGTTTTTTGTCGGCGCGATCGCCATGGCAGGCTTGCCACCCCTGTCGGGCTTTTTGGGTAAGCTGCTTGTTCTGGATGCGGCCTATGACACCGATCTTGTGGTCTGGATCTGGGCGATCGTGCTTGGATCGAGCTTGATCGGCATCATCGGTTTTGCCCGCGCAGGCAGCGTCCTGTTTTGGAAAGCACACAGCATAGAGGTGCCCGACGACGCCACGCCAATGCCGCGACCGGCGGCTTTGTCTTATGTCGCCGTGGGTGGGCTGATCGCGCTTCTGGTCGGTCACACGGTCTTTGCAGGGCAGGTGCATGGCTATGCGACAACCATCGCCGGTCAGCTTTTCGCGCCAGCGCCCTACATCTCGACCGTGGTAGATACACCCGGTAAGCTCAGCAAGCCGAAGGAGGATCATTGACATGGCACGTGCATTTTTCTGGCTGCTGCCACACCCGTTCCTGACGCTTCTGCTAACGATTGTCTGGACACTTTTGCAAAATGAGGTCTCTGCCGGAATGGTGGTCTTTGGGCTTATCCTTGGCATCATCATTCCATGGGGCACGTCGGTTTGGTGGCCGGACACGCCGAAAGGGTTCCGTCTGTTCAAAATGACGACCTATAGCATCATCGTGCTTTGGGATATTCTGGTCGCCAATGTGCAGGTTGCGTGGATTGTCCTGACCGTGCCGAACGCAAAGCTGAAACCGGCTTGGATTGCGGTTCCGCTGGAATTGCGCCAGCCCGAAGCGATCACCTTGCTTGCGGGAACGATCACACTGACACCGGGCACTGTGTCCGCCGATCTGTCGGACGAAGGTCACAGCCTGCTTGTGCATGTGCTTCACACCGACGACCCTGACGGGGTGCGCGACGATATCAAGACCCGCTACGAGCGCCGCTTGCAGGAGATTTTCTCATGACGACAGCAACAGCCTTTCTGGACATCGCCGTCATCATCGCCTTCGTGACCCTTGCGCTTGGACAAATCCTGTCCATGGTGCGGCTGGTGCTTGGGCCCACACCCGGCGACCGTATCCTTGCGCTGGACACGATGGTCATCAACGCCTTGGGCTTGGTAGTCTTGCTGGGTATCTATCTGGGAACGCAGATCTTCTTTGAGATATCGCTGCTGATTGCCATGCTGGGCTTCGTGTCCACCGTCGCGTTGGCACGGTTCCTGCTGCGGGGGGACATTATCGAATGACCGCACAGATTATCGGAATATATGTCGTCGCGCTAAGCCTGCTGGTCGGATCCGCTTTTGTTCTGGTGGGAATGATCGGATTGCTTAAATTCAATGACCCCATGACACGCCTGCACGCCCCGACCAAAGTTGGGACAATGGGGATCGGAATGCTGCTTTTGGCCTCGATGATTCATACGTTCGTCCTGGGGGAGACATCGATGCACGAAGTCCTGATCATGGCCTTCCTGTTTGTCACCGCGCCCATTTCTGCGAATTTCATCGCCAAGGTCAGCATTCACCGCCGGTCTTGTGAAACGCCACCTCCGCCGCTGCGCGATGACACGTGGTCTACGCTTAGCTCGCCCGACACAGGGTCGAAGGTCGAAGCCTTGGTGAAGGACTAGGACGGTTTCGGCTGGTCAGGATCGCGCGGCCCCGCAAGGGCGGTTTAAGCCGGGCGATGCAAGCGCCTCTGAGCAGACGCACATCACACGTGTCCCTGATGGTATTTTGCGTCAGACCTGTTTCCACGATTGACCGGTTCAGATAGTCACGTTTTATGGACATCGTTCTGATCACCGCTGTTATCTCGTCGCTTTTCCTTGTGATCGGCGCGGCAGAGCCGTTGGCGGCGCGTTTGCGGCTTCCCTATACCGTGATCCTTGCCATTCTTGGCATTCTCATCGGGTCGGGCGCGATCTTCTTTCTGCGCACAGATTTGACCGATGCGCTTAACCCGGTGGCCGGAGCGATCCTTAACCTCCCGATCCGGTCGAATGTCTTCCTCTATGTTTTTCTGCCGACATTGCTGTTTCAGGCGACGCTGGGCATGAACCTGCGACGGATGCTGGACGACTGGGTGCCAATCCTCGTATTGGCGGTCGTCGCGGTGGTCGTGGCGACACTCAGCGTCGGCTATGCGCTGTCATGGGCCAGCGCACTGCCGCTTGCGGCCTGCCTGCTGATCGGCGCAATTGTATCGACAACTGACCCGTCTGCCGTGGTTTCGATTTTCCGCTCGATTTCGGCACCACGCCGGCTTTCACGGATCATCGAAGGCGAAAGCCTGTTGAATGACGCCGCCGCCATCGCCCTGTTCGGACTGTTCATCGGGTTTGTGACGCTGGGGGGGCAAGATCCTCTACTAAGCGACGCGCTGGCTCGTTTTCCGGTTCTGATCGCGGGTGGTGCGCTGACGGGTTGGCTGATAACGCGCATCGCGATTTGGGTAATGGCGATGTTTGGTCGTCATGAAATGGCGCAGATATCGGTGTCGGTCGCGTTGCCTTATCTTGCTTATATCGGCGCGGAACAAAGCATCGGTGCTTCGGGGGTGATCGCCGTTGTCGCGGCGGGACTGACGTTGAACCTTACCGGGCCGGGTCGCCTGCCACCGCAAGCATGGGCCAACCTGCGCGAGGTTTGGGACCTGCTGGCCCATTGGGCAGGCGCGCTGATCTTTATCTTGGCCGCATTGCTCATCCCGCGACTGCTTGAAGAGGTCAGGATAGGCGATTTCGCCCTGATCGGAGTGGTGATCCTTGCGGCGATTGCGGCGCGTGCTGTGATCTTGTTCGGGCTGTTGCCTTTGCTGACCTTCTTGCGCGCCTCGCCGCCTGTCGATCACCCTTACCGGGTTGCAATCCTATGGGGCGGGCTGCGGGGTGCGGTCACGCTGGCACTGGCACTTGCGGTGACCGAAAGTTTCCGTGTTCCGGTCGAGGTCAAGCGCCTCGTTGGTATTCTTGCAACGGGGTTTACACTGTTCACGCTGGTCGTGCAGGGGACAACGCTTCGGTCTGTCATCGGCTGGCTTGGGCTGGACCGGCTTTCACCCCTCGACGAAGCCCTGTCTCGACAGGTCGTTGCCGTCGCGCTTCAAACTGTGCGCGAAGATGTGGCGCGAACCACCGAGGACTACAAGCTCACACGCGATATCGTGCGGTCCGAAGCAAAGGCGTTCGGCGAACGCCTGGAGGAGGCCGTCAGGGTCGCCGAAGATCGTGTGGATATCCTTGACCGCGACAGGATCACATTGGGATTGATCGCGCTGGCGGGGCACGAACGCGACATGATCCTGGCCCGTGTGCGGGAAAGAACGATCTCGGCACGGATGGCAGAAAAAACGCTGTCCGACGCCGACCGGCTGATCGAAGCCACACGAACAGGCGGGCGCAGTGGCTATCAGCGCGCAACTCGCCGTTCTGTTGCCTATGGGCGTGCATTTCGGGCAGCGCTGGCACTGCACAGCAGATTAGGCGTGTCGGCGCCCTTGATCCGCATGACGGCAGATCGCTTTGAACTTCTGTTGTCGCAAGGGCTGATCCTGCGCGACCTTGATGCCTTCATCGAAGGGCGTATTCGTCGCATCCACGGGCGACGGGTTGCGGAGTTGCTTCAAGGGTTGCTTACGCGGCGGATCGAGACGGTAGAAACCGCGATGGAAGGGCTTCGCCTTCAATATCCCGGCTATGCAGAAGAACTGGAACGCCGTTTCATCAGGCGCACCGCCCTGCGACTGGAGGAACGCGAATATGTCGCCATGCGCGAAGACGGGCTCATCGGCGCCGAGGTCTTTACCGTGCTGATGCAAGACCTTGGTGACCGCCGCAACGCGGCAGAAGCACGCCCGCGGCTTGATATCGCGCTACAACGCATGGAGCTTGTCCGGCAGTTCCCGCTGTTTGCGGATCTTGACGACCCCGTGCTCAGGCGGTTGGGGCGCGCGTTGCGGCCCCGCTACGTCAATGAAGGAAAGACCATTGTTCACAAGGATGGCACGGTCAGAAATGTCTACTTCATCGCGTCAGGCGCGGTGGAACTGGAAAGCGGGGGGCAGACATGGCGCCTTGGACGGGGCGAGATGTTTGGGCAGGTCGCAATCCTGATGAAGAATGCCGCCCGCGCCGAAGTGCGTGCCATCGCGCCATCGACGCTGCTTGTGTTGGATGTGGCGCGGTTTCGTTCGCTGCTGTCCAGAAGCAAGGCGCTGCGAAAGGCCGTCAGGGCGAGCGCAGAACTGCGCGGGATTGATCCTGACGTGGTGTTGAAGGAACCCTCAAAAGAAACCTGAACGCCACGACGGCCGCCTGAGGCGCAGCGGGGTATCCATCCCTGAGCTTACGCGCACCATCAGCAGGCACTTATTCGGAGACAGCAGTTTGCGACAGGGCTTCGATGATTTTCTGGGCCCCGATGCGAGCGCCTTCTTCGCTAAGATGCGAATCCGGGGCGTAAAGCGCGCGCGGGACATCGCTGCCATAGATCGTTGGTGTCAGGTCAATGAACTGCACGCCAGCCGTTTTGGATGCGGTCTCAACGCGCTGTCGCAAGTCCTCGTATGCCGCGGAACTTGGCAGAAGGCCGACGAAACGGTCGACCTGCGGGACATAGACAAGGCTCAGCGACCCACCCCAACCTTCGGTCACGGTTTTGGCAGTTTTCAGTATTTCAAGATACTCTGGCCGGTCGGTCGTGGCGCGCGGGTAATGAAGCCCCAGCACCAATGCGGTTTGCTGAAGGGCAAAGAAGTTCCGCATCCACGCCCGACGCCCCAAAAAACCGCTGAGCGTCTGGGCGTCTTCCTCCCACCAGTCTGACACGACGCCACGCGCCTGCTTGACCAATGCCGGGTCCGGCATCGTCGGACCGGTAGGGGTAGACAGATCAAATACACCTTGCAGCGAGGGTTTTTTCAATTCGCTGTTCAGGTTCTGCCAGTCATTGCCTTCGAAAAACAGCATGACGACATTCTTTGGCCGAAACGCGGGACCCCAGCGCCGCAACACAGCCAGTTCAAACACTGGGCCAGCACCGCGCGTGCCGGTATTCACCGTGGCGGGATAAGCGGCCCGGATCTGGCTGGCGATGTCTGAACCATCTGGCAGGCAAATACCTTCGGTAAAGGAATCGCCCAGCAACAAAAGCTCGATGTCCTGACCATAGACCGCGTCAGGATTTCTGAAGCCGAACCGGTCAGAAACATACGACACGGGTTCATTGTCGCGGGTGCACAGCAGCACTTCTTCGTTTGGGATGCCCGACAATAGGGCGCCAGACAGCTCTGGCACAGCCAGTTTTCGGTTCAGGGCCTGTATGGTGTAGGAGGGCGGTATCGCGTTTCTGAACCGTTCGTAGTCGTTGGATGCGCCTTTGATATAACCGGCCAACCCCACAGAGCCGCGAACGGATTTCACCGTCAGAACGGCTTCGAACAGGAACAACGCGAACAGGACAGACGCGGCATAAATCCCAGCCAACAGCCGCTTCTCGGGTCGCAGGAAAAGGCCCGCAAGCAGCATGCCGACCCCGATCAGTCCGGGGCCAACGACGTATCTCAGTTGCCGTGGCAAATCCGTCGCATAGTTATGAGCGTTCACCAGCGCATAGGCGACTGCAAACAGGAAATAAGCAGCGACCAATACGCACAGAATGAAGCCAATACGATCGGTTTTGCTTTTCGCCATTTTCTTCGGCCCTCAGGTTCAGATGTGTGCCCTGTGTTCGTTTGCCGGCGTCGTCAGTCGAGTTCGTATTTCGTCGTATAGTCTTCCTGCAACGCAGGGTCCTGCTCGGGTTTGCGCAAGATTAGGTTTCCGATTGAAAGCACGTCAAGCTCTGTGCCCATGAAGCACCTGAAGGCGTCTTCGGGCGTGCAGACGATCGGCTCCCCACGAACATTGAACGACGTGTTGACCACGATGGGGCAGCCCGTCAGCTCTTTGAAACGCGATATCAAGCGGTGATACAGCGGGTTGGTGTCTTCATGCACGGTCTGGACGCGAGCCGAATAATCGACATGGGTCACCGCCGGAATGTCCGAACGAGGCACATTCAGCTTCTCGATTCCGAACAAGGCTTGCTCGGCTTCGGTCATGTCTTTTCTTTTGCTTTCAACGACATCCGCGACGATCAGCATGTAGGGGCTGTCGTCGGACAGGTCGAACCAATCTGAGACATCCTCGCGCAGGATCGACGGTGCGAAGGGGCGGAAGCTTTCGCGATACTTGACCTTTAGGTTCAGCGTTTTCTGCATGCTTTCCGAGCGGGGATCACCAAGGATCGACCGGCCACCCAAAGCACGCGGACCGAATTCCATCCGCCCTTGGAACCATCCGATGGCTTTGCCGTTGGCGATGGCTTGCGCAGTCTGTTCGATCATTTCGTCTTGTGTCAGGATCTCATATTTCGCGCCCAGTCGGTCAAGATCGGCCTGGATCGATGTGGTGTCGTGGACCGGGCCCAGATAGGAGCCCTGCATCTGATCTGTCGTGCGCGATGGGCGCGGTTGTTCCAGTTCCTGATGCCACGCGGCATAAGCCGCGCCAACGGCACCACCGGCATCGCCTGCTGCCGGTTGCACCCACAGGTTTTCAAATGCGCCATCACGCAAAATTTTCCCGTTGGCCACGCAATTCAGCGCGACACCACCGGCCATGCAAAGGTTGGGAATACCGTATTCCTTGGCTGCGGCGCGGGTCATCCGCAAGACAATTTCCTCGGTCACTGCCTGAACCGAAGCCGCTACATCCATGTGAAACTGGGTCAGCTGATCTTTGTCAGCCTCGCGATGGGGTTCGCCAAACAGGTCGGCAAAGGCCTGGTTGGTCATTGTCAGGCCAGCGGCATAATTGAAGTAGGTTTGGTCCAATCGAAAAGAGCCGTCCTCTTTCAGGTCAACCAATTTGTCGAGGATCAGATCTTTGAACTTCGGCTCTCCGTAGGGGGCCAGACCCATGACCTTGTATTCGCCAGAATTTACCTTGAACCCTGTGTAGTGCGTGAACGCAGAATACAGCAGTCCCAGCGAGTGGGGGAAATGAATTTCCTTCACGATTTCAAGGGAGTTGCCGCGCCCGATGCCCAATGTTGTCGTGGCCCATTCGCCCACCCCGTCAACGGTCAGAACGATCGCTTCGTCATAGGGTGACGGGTAAAAAGCGCTTGCGGCGTGGCTGATGTGGTGTTCTGCGAACAACAGCCGATCAAGATCGAAGTCAGGGTCCAGCTTCTTCAGCTCGTCCAACAGCAACCGCTTGAGGAAAAGTTTTTCCTTCAGCCAGATCGGCATAGCCACCCGGAACGACGAAAACCCGCGCGGAACGGTCGCCAGATACGTTTCCAAGAGCCGTTCGAATTTCAGGAAAGGTTTGTCGTAAAACGCCACATGGTCCACATCGGCCAAGGTGATGCCGGCGGCGTCCAGAACATACTTCACAGCATGTTCTGGGTATGACGCGTCATGCTTGTTTCGCGTGAACCGTTCTTCCTGAGCGGCGGCAACAAGGTTGCCATCGTGCAAAAGTGCCGCAGCGCTATCGTGGTAAAGGGCTGAAATGCCTAGAATATAAGTCATTGATCAGAACAACGGATACAGGAAGGGGGCAATGGCTGAACCTTGCGAAAGGACCACCAAGCCACCGAAGATCAGCAGAATAATGAAAACCGGAACCAGCCAGAATTTCCGCCGTTCGCGCATGAACGCCCATAGTTCCTTAAGAAATGACATCGTATATTTTCCTTATTCGCGATCAGTTCAAAACTGTCGTTTCATGCTTTCCGGCGCCGAGGCGCGAGGCGTCCAATAGCTTTCCGCTTCGGGTTCAAAAGTCCTGTGCAGCGGATCTTTTCCCGTCAGACGAAACACCAGACCGATTGGCACGAACGCCACCAGATACACCATAAACATGATAATTGGTGAAAAGATGGCATGCAGCATCAGCCCAAATTTGAACCACAAACGGTTTGGAGTGCGCAACAGCGATGGCATGATCAGGGCTGCCCCAAGGCAGACGCCCGATATGATCAGTGCAGGAACCCAAAACGACCCGCCGCGCCAAAGAGAGAAAAGTGCCAAAAGGCCGAAAACGCCACCGAAAACGAAGCCGAAGTTGCGCTCGGACCCCATCTTGATCTCGGTCTTGGATATAAGTTCGGACACCTCAAAGTCTCCTCAATAAGTTTTGCCAATTCGCACAGAAATAACCTTGGCAAAGATTAACCGGGTGAGGGGCGCAGAGTCGAGCAATTTTCGACCCGCCTCACTGAATATCTTCAAAGACTTAGGCAGGTCTTTGCGATTATTATCCGCACTGGGGTGCGGGATGTTCGCTTGCGCGGCGCGGCCCCGGTATTTGGCGAAAAAGGGCCGTCGTTTCTTGTCCTTGGATGGCCGCGATGACTTCGCTATGGTCGCCTCATAGACTTTACGTTTTCCAACCTCCGGGGCTGGGGTGAATTTTCCAAAGCGCGTTCTGCGCATCTTTTCAGGAGACCGCCATGGCGCGCGCAACTTGCACAATTCTAATTTGTTCTGCGGGCCGACGCGTGGGTTTGCTGCAAGCTTTCCGACAAGCCTCTGAGCGACTGTCGCTGGACCTGCGCATTGTTGCCTGTGATCTAGACCCTGACAACAGCGCTGCATGTGCGCTTGCCGATGTGGCATTGAAGGTGCCGCGCTGCGACGACCCGGGCTATGTGGACGCAGTGCTTGCAGCGGCGCGCCGGTTCGAGGTGTCACTTGTCGTGCCAACCATCGACCCGGAATTGCTGCCGTTGGCGCATGCCTCGGCTGAGTTTGAAAAGATCGGCGCGCGGGTTCATATCTCGGACATTTCGGTGATCGAAACGGCACGTGACAAGGCGCGGACGTCTCAGGTGCTTGCGGCAGCGGGCGTGCCTGTGCCGCGCACCTTCGGGCAGGATCAGATCGCTGCCGATCCGACCCTTCTGGATTGGCCCGTCTTTGCCAAGCCCAGCGGTGGTAGCGCCAGTCGCGGGCTAGAGGTTTTCAACCGCCCCGAAGATGTGCCCGCGCAGTTCGATGAACCGATGATCTTTCAGGATTGCCTGAACGGGCCGGAATACACGATCAATATGTTCGTGGACAAGGCAGGTGTCCTGCGGTGTGTTGTGCCTCACCTGAGAATGCGCATTCGTGCGGGCGAGGTTGAAAAGGGTCGCACAGTGCGCCGCGATGATCTGCGCGGCATCGCAGAAGGGATCGCAAAAGCCTTGCCGGGCTTGCGGGGTGTCGCGTGTTTTCAGGTGATTGATGACCCTGATCGCGGACCGAAAGTCATCGAGATCAACGCGCGCTTCGGCGGCGGCTATCCGTTGGCAGATCACGCTGGTGCGCCGTTCGCGCAATGGCTGCTGGAAGAGGTGAACGACTTGCCACAAAGCGCCAATGATGACTGGCGCGACGACGTTTTGATGCTACGTTATGACAGCGCGGTCTATCAAGGTTAGTGTCTGATGCTGGTATTCGACTTGGACGATACCCTTTATTTGGAACGGGATTTCGCGTTCAGCGGATATGATCATCTGGAAGGATGGATGCGTTCGCGGGTGGGCCGAAACGGGTTTGGCAGAACCTGCGAACATTTGTTCAAATCGGGTGAGCGCCGCCGCATATTCAACCGCGCCTGTGCGCATCTTGGTATTGAAGACACGGTCGAGCTTATTGCCGAGCTCGTTGATGAATACCGAAATCACCCGCCAAGGATAGAACTTTGCCCTGATGCGCAGCGTTTTTTGCAGACCCATCAAGGGCCGTTTGGCCTGATCACGGATGGGCCAGAGCCGATGCAACGCGCCAAGATCGCCGCGTTGGGGGTGGACCGCCTGATCGAACACCTTTGCCCGACCGGCGCCTGGCCAGAGGGCTATGGCAAACCTCACCCTCGCGCTTATGAACTGATGGAACGTCTGGCGGCGGACCACCAACAGATGGTCTATGTGGCCGATAACCCCGCCAAGGATTTCGTGACCCCCAAGGCGCGCGACTGGTTGACGGTGCAGATCGAACGCCCCGGCGGTGTCCACGCCCCCAACGCGCCTGATGAGGAACACGCAGCCGCCGTCAGGATCACCAGTCTTGATAAGCTGGACGCGCTGATTTCAAGCATCTAGCAACTGGGTTTCTTCTTTCATGGCGCTCCCAATCACCTGATCCCACGTGCCCAGAACCTGATCGGGGGCCAATGCCGCGTGCGTCGGTCCACTGGCTTTCGCCATCTGCGCGCGCAACGCTGGATCTCCAATCAAGCGCAGAATGCTGCGTGACAGGGCAGGAATGTCGTTCGGCTCCACCAACAGCCCGTTTTTCCCGTCTGTGATGATCTCGCGTGGTCCATAGTCGCAATCGAATGCGATGACGGGCAGGCCTGATACGGCAGCCTCGGCGATAACGTTGGGGAACCCCTCGAACCGGGACGGGACAACAAGTATATCTGCCGTTTGCAACCATGCGCCGGGGGCGGGGCTTGCACCGGGCAGTGACACGATTTCAGCCAGCCCGAGCTTGTCTCGCAATGCCTCGAGGCGCGGACGTTCTGGCCCTTCACCCTGGATCGTCAACCGGACTTTGGGATAGGTGTCGCGCACCGCTGGCATTGCTTTCAGCAAAAGATCAAAGCCTTTTTGCTGGTCCAGCCTTCCGACAGCTGCAAGCCGAAGCCCGTTGGCGTCAGGTGCCACGGTCAGGTTGGTGTAGGGCGCGCAGGGGTTGGGGATCACCGTCGCCCGATTGGCGATCGCGCGCGGTAGGTCGCACCTCGCCCGTTCGGTTTGCATCACCACGGCCGCAGCGCGTCGGGCCAGAACATTCTGCGCATGTCGCCAGACAGGGTTCGCTTTCTGCGCCCGCGGGTTGTTGCGTTCCGAGATGACAACCGGTGGTCCCCCCCGCATGGCGGCCAACAAGGACAGCACATTGATCTTGGTCAGAAACGACAGCACAAGATCCGGTTTCGACTGCCTGATGGCGTGTTGAATGCTTTGCAGTTTGGACAGCGGCGCCAGACCTGAACCCTGTTTCGCAACGATCAGTTTCGCCGTCTCGGGGTAAGGAAAATAAGAGCCGCCATCGGGCATATCGAACCCGAGCACAGAAACCTCGTCGCCCATCTCCAAACGGTGCGTCGCAATCATGCTAACGATCTTTTCAGCGCCTCCGGCCCCGAACCCTCCATGTATCAACAGCAAGCGCATCGTCTACACCTCCACCGCGTCGTTGATCACTGCATCCCAGGATTTCAGTATGCGATCAGGGTCAAGGTATTCGACATTCAGATATGACGCGGCCGACATGCGGGCGCGCAACTGCGTATCGTTGATCAAGCGCGACAGGTTGTCGGCCATGCCGTCGATATCACCAGTCTGAACCAACAGGCCATTGACCTCGTGGCGGATCATTTCGCGCGGCCCAAACTCGCAATCGAAAGATATGATCGGGACGCCGGACAGGGTGGCCTCGGCGACGACATTGCAAAACCCTTCGTAGCGTGAGGTGACGACGAGGATGTCTGCTTCGCTGACCCAGGCGCCGTGGCGTTGGGTGGTGCCGGGCATCGCAACAGTGGCTTCCAGACCCAGATCTGCCCGCAAGCCTTCCAACGCCTTGCGTTCAGGCCCTTCACCGAAAATTGTCAGGGACAGGGTCGGGTGACTGTCGCGCAACCGGGCGACGGCATGCAGCAATAGATCAAAGCCCTTCTGCCAATCCAGCCGCCCCACCGCGACCAGCTGCGATGCTGCGCCGTTGATTTGCGCGCGCGCGCCTTCGATGGGTACGCAAGGGTTGGGTATGACCCGTGTTCGGTGGCGGACTTTCGCAGGCAATTGGTCGCGGCCCCGTTCCGTCAGTGTGACAACAGACGTCGCCCGGCGACTGAGCGTCATCGACGCGGTGTGCCACAATGGGTGGTTATTTTGCGCACGCGGATTGTTACGTTCAGAGATGACAATCGGAATACCGGTTCCCAGCCCGGCCGTAAGTGTCAGCACATTGATCTTCGTCAGAAATGACACGACCACATCCGGCTTTCTGTCCCGGATCAACTTCCGCAGCATTTTCAGCCGCTTTATCTGGCTGACCGGTTCGCTGGCCGGCACGTTCGGTTCCAGCACATGAAGCGTCACGTCTGGCGAATAGCGATAATACGAGCCGTCTCGCGGTGCACGCATCCCGGCGACCTCGACCTGGTCACCATGCGCGGCCCGGTGATTGGCGATCATGGCGACGATTTTTTCGGCCCCACCCGTCCCGAAACCACCCTGAATGAACAATACGCGCAATGTGTTACTCCGCTGCGTGACCGGCGTCTTTTTGCGCCGTCAGCTCCGCATTAGGCGCAGGCACATCGACCTCGCGTGTCAGGGGTTTGGTCGTATCCTCGCGGGGTTCAGGTTGGTTTAGCTCGGCTTCGATCAGGGGGCGGTGCAGATCTTTTGATTGAATGAATATTCGCCCGACATATTCACCCATGATGCCCAGAAACATCGCGTTCAGGGTCATCGACAGCAGGAGCAATACAGTGGTCGTGGCGAAACCGGCTGGCCAGTCCTGACCAAAGACGACGCGCGCAATGACATAGGCGATCATCAAAAGGAAGGTCAGAAGCCCGACCGTCAAGCTGATCAACGAGGCCAGCCGCAAAGGCACCAGAGAATGGTTGATCAACCCATCGACTGCCAATGCCAACATCGCGCGAAACGGAAACTTCGAGGTCCCTTCAAGCCGCGCTTCGCGGTCGTATTCAAATCCGATCTGGTTGAACCCCATCCCGCTGATCAACCCGCGCACATAAGGTGAGCGGTCATCGACCCTGCGCAGTTCGTCCAGAATACGTCGGTCGGTCAGACGAAATTCGCCTGCATTGCGCGGCAGATCGTCGGTGCTGATCCAGTCGATCAGTGTGTAAAACGCCCGTCGCGCAGCCGCGACCAATGGCCCATCCGGCAGGCTGCGCCGGATGCCATATACCACGTGATAGCCTTGACGCCATTTGTCCAACATCTCGGGGATCAGCTCTGGCGGGTCTTGCAGATCACAGTCGATCTGGATCGAACATGCCCCCTGCGCCGAGCGATAGGCGGTCAAGACCGACGCCTGATACCCGACATTGCGGGAAAAGCGAATGACCCGCACCCGGTCATCGGCTTGCGCGATTTCGGACAGGATATCGAATGTTTTGTCGTCGGAATGATTGTCGGTGAAGATGATCTCTGGCGTGTAGTCCGGCAGCGCATCAAACACGGCAACGACGCGATCATAGGCACGCCGCACGTTCATCTCTTCGTTCAGAGCGGGGATGAGGATGGATACAAGCGTGGTCATGCTGACCTCCTGTTCGTGCCGTTTGGTCGTGTGGCGCGGGCGTCGTCAACGGTCATGGCCACGCCTTCTTCAAGATCAATGCGCGGCGACCACTGTAACTGCTGTCGCTGGCGCGTGGGGTCGATGCGCAATTCCACCACATCATCTTCTTCCTGGTCGCCGAACCGTATCACATCAGGTGACGCGCCAGTGGCGTTGATTACAAGCTTGGCCAAGGCACGCATCGTTGGTGCGCGACCGGTGCCGATATTCACAAGGCCGGGCGCCGCATGCTCCAGATCAGCCAGTCGTAAGAGCGCGCTGACGACGTCAGACACGTGGATCAGGTCGCGCCGGTCTTCAGGGCGCGCCACGATGAAAAGCTCATTATTCAAACATGTATGGATCAGCGACGGCAACAGAAAGTCGCGCGATTGCCCCGGCCCATAGGTCAGGGCAAGCCGTGCTGTCGACGTCGCGAAGGGGAGTCGCGGCCGCAAAGCCTCCAGAAACTGGGTGCCTGCCAAAAGCGACGCACCATAGGCACTGTTGGGCGCTTCGCGCATGTCCTCGCGATAGGGTGGCGCGACTGAACCGTATTCCGCAATGGTGCCTGCGCGGACGAACGCACTTGGGGGGGCTGGCAACGTCGCTGCCGCCGAAACGATGCCAAGCAGCGTCTTCAGGTTGTCGTCAATGCTGGTTGCGAAATCCGAAAGGTCCTGAGACTTGGTAAACCGGGTGCGCGCACCAAGATGAAAAATCACCTCGGGTTGCGCATCCTTCATACAGGCGTGCATCGCAGGTTGATCGGTCAGAAGAACCCGGTGGATTTGCAATTGCGCGCTAAGGTCAGACACCCGCGCCAGATCCGAGCTTGGCCGGACCACAAGCGTAACGTCATCGCCCCGCACCACGCACGCCCGCGCGAGGTGAGAGCCAATGAAACCCGTTGCACCAGTTATCAGGACACGCGCCATGTGATCTCCTATGGCACGATGCGTGGCATCGGCAACGGCACGATGAACTTGCCGCCGCGGGCTTCGAAATCGGACATCTGTTCGCGGATTTCGTCAAAGAAGTTCCACGCAAGGACCAGCAGATAATCGGGCGCGCGTTCGGCCACCGCCTCGGGTGACAGGATCGGCAATCGCGTTCCCGGCGTGAACAGACCCTGCTTCAGCGGGTTCTTGTCGACGACAAAGTCCAGCGTTTCGGCCCCGATGCCGAAATAGTTCAGAAGCGTGTTGCCCTTGGCAGGGGCGCCATAGCCGGCAACGGTTTTGCCGTCTGCCTTGATCTCGGCCAGCATGGTTTTCAGCTTGGCCCCCAATTCGTCCACGCGACGCGCGAATTCTTCGTAGGTCGCGCGTTCGGTCAGACCGGCTGCGCGCTCTTCCTCCAACATCTCAGCGACGATGGGCGCAGGCGTTTTGCCAAGCGAGGCACGTTGCATGAACACCCGCATCGACCCGCCATGCACCGGCAGTTTGGTCACATCCACAACATCCATGCCCCGTGACTGCCCCAACCGCACGATGGACAGAAGGCTCAGCTCGGACATGTGCTCGTGATAGACATTGTCGAACTGGTTGGTTTCGACGATTTTCTTGCCCCATGGCACTTCGATCACGAAGGTGCCATCGTCGTCCAGAAGGATCAGAACCGCATCAAGAAACCCGTGCAGGTCGTCGATATGGTTGAAGGTGTTGGTCGTGGTGATGACCTGTGCGGGTCCCTTCTCGTCACGCACGGTTTGCGCCGTTTCGGGGTTGAAATACCCGGTCAACACTTCGACCCCGCGTTCGCGCGCAAGGGGGGCGATGTTTGCGGCGGGGTCGATCCCCAACACGCGCGCCCCGGCCTTGACCGCATGGCCCAGCATCAAGCCGTCATTGCATCCGACATCCACGATCAGCCCGCCACCTGCTTTTTCACACGCGACGGCGGCGAGCCCGGCAAAGTGTTCGTGCATCGTTGCCGCACCAGATGGGACATAGAGGTAGTCCTCAAAAAAGGCGTCCGGAACCTGATCGGCGACCTGGATCAAGCCACACTCAAGACAGGCCTGCGTGTTCAGATCAAAAGCGGGTTGTTTCTGCGCGGGATCTGCCGTTTTGGCAAACATGTTGGCAGGCGGATGAGCCCCCATCGGAAGGAACAAAAACAGGTTCTCGGACCCGCAGGTCCGGCATTTCGACAGGGTCGAGGATGGCTTGGAATGCACTGTCATGGGCGGGTTTCCTTTTGAATGAACTTGGGTCGCTTAGCCCAGCTTTTGGCCAGATTTTGCGGGAACTTTTCAAAGATAACGAACGAGAATTGCGCAAGGGCAACCGAGGCCAGCGCCGTCACGGTTCCAAAGATTGCGACGCTGAGGACGACATTGTCGCCAAACAGGTCAAACCGCTGAAACAGCACGCGCATAGGCATGTAGACGTAGGGATGCACAAGATAGAGGCTATAGCTGATGGTGCCCAGATACTGTGCCCAACGGGCAGATAGGGCGCGGGCGGTCAGGCTATCGGGTTCAACCGCGAGCAAGAAATAGATACCTGTCAAAGTAAGGCAGGTCAGGGTGATAGGCTGGCTCAGCTCTCCGGGGTGGAAGTCGAAATGCGACTGAGATGCCGCGACCGCAAGGCCAATAGCCGCCGCCAGCTCAGCCAACGGGCGCAGCGGTATTTTGCGCGTCATCCCTTCGCTGTTCATCGCAAAAACCATAATTCCGACAGTGAAATAGATCGCCTTGGGATAGAGCGCAACGAAGGCAGCAGATGCCACCGCAACGACCAGACCCAGACCGAACCGCCGTTGCAGCACCGCATAAGCGCCGGCCGCCGCCAGCGCGTAGAACATCATCTCGTAGGACAGGCTCCACGCATTTGGCGTCAGTTGCTTTGCGCCGACAAGCAGGTTTGTGAACGTCAAGGCATGGAAAATGGCCGTTGGATTGTTGACCTCGGGTTCGAGGTTCCAGATGAGGTTTCCGACAATAAACACGAGGCTGCAGGCCAGAAACAGCGGATAGATGCGGACCATACGGCGAAAGGCGAAATCGCCGGGGCTATAGCGGAACGCGCTGGGCAAGATCACGTAGCCGCTTATCGCGAAAAACAGGTAGACGAAAAACGTGCCGAAATTCCAAAGCGGTTCAGCCACTGCCAGATAGCCCGGGCTGGCGGAATACACATGTTCGGCCGTCCCGCCGATGATGTGCGCGAACAGCACCATGGCGGCAGCCACGCCCCTTAGCCCATGAATACCCGCATTGTGACCACCGCCTTGCGGTAGCCACGCGGGCGTTATGGGGGACAGGGGCGCGTGCACGCTCATTCGGCAGCTTTGCGTTTGGTCTTGGCAAAACCTGCGAAGGTTTCGTGCATGTAAGTCATGTGATCATCCGTCAATCCATGATGCAGCGCCAAAAGCACACCGCCGCGCATGACGGCATCCGACTGCGCATAGCCGGCGGGATCTGTCTTGCTTGTGACGTTCTTCATTGCGGGCTGGCGCAGAATATTGCCGGTAAATACCGGGCGGGTCTGGATGCCGGCGGTTTCCAGGTGGATCTGCATGTCGCGCCGCGTGAAGGGTGCACCTTCGCGCAGGGTCAGCGGATAGGCCAACCACCCCGTGCGCCCGCCTTCAAGCTGGTTGGGCAGGATGAACCAATCTGCGTAATCCTTGAAGAACGCGTTGTGGGCTGCGAAATTCTTTTCGCGTTCGCGGATATTGTGCTCCAGCTTGTCCAGTTGCACCAAACCAAACGCCGCGCTGATTTCCGAAGGTTCAAGGTTATAGCCCAGATCCTCGAACAGGAACTTGGCGTCATAGTCGATGCCATCGACCTTCACGCCGAACCGGTTTTCGATGCTTTCGCTTTCGACAAACAGCGAAGAACTGCGCCCCCAGGACCGCAGCAACAGCGCCTTGCGGCCAAGTTCTTCGTCATTGACGCAAAGCATGCCGCCATTGCCGGCCCCGTTGATCACGTGCGAGCCATAAAAGCTGGTGGTCGAGACATCGGAATAAAGCCCCGTGCTTTTGCCTTCGATTGTCGCGCCAAGTGTATCTGCGCTGTCTTCGATGACCTTCAGCCCATGGGCGTCGGCGATCTCGCGAATGCGCCGCCAATCCGGCAGGTTGCCGATCAGGGATGGGATCATGACCGCGCTGGTGTTGGGCGTGATCATCCGTTCGATCGCGTCCACGTCGATGTTGTAAGTGCCCTCGGCCACGTCAACGAAAGCCGGGATCAGCCCCTGACGAACCAAAGGTGCCACGGTTGTGGCAAAGGTCAGGGCCGGGGTGATCACTTCGCTGCCTTTGGGTAGGTCAAGGATCTCGACCGCCAGATAGTTGGCAGATGACCCGGAGTTCACCATCACCCCGTGTTGCTTGGCAAACAGCGCAGCCACGCGTTCTTGCATCTTGCGCACGCGCGGGCCCATCTGCGTCGAGGTCTTCAGAACTTCGACCACGGCATCGATTTCTTCTTGCCCGTGAACGGTTTGGCCGTAATTCACTCTCATATCTGTCTCCTTTGGAACGTCCGCGCTATTGCGCTGCGACGTCCGACCCTTGTGTTTTCGCGCCTGACATCAGGTCGCTATAGTGATTGATCTGTGCTTTGGTAAGCGCGGTCATGTCCTGACCGTCCAAGTGAGATTTGTACCATTTCGATGTTAAATCAACGGCTTGTGGTAAGCTAAGCTGTGGGCGCCAGCCAAGGCCAGTTTGAGCTTTGGTGCTGTCAAGGCGCAGGATGCCAGCCTCGTGCAGACCGCCTTTTGCGGATTGCACATCTGCAAACTGAAACTGCGGCCCCCCCAGCCCCCATGCCGTCTGCACCAAACCGGCAAGGTCGCGCACTGTGACTGTTCCAGACACGTCCGGCCCGAAATTCCACGGCCCCGCAAAAGGTGCGCCCTCCGTTAGAAGCTTTGCCGCCAGCGCCAGATAGCCCGACAAAGGCTCCAGCACGTGTTGCCACGGACGGATGCTGTCGGGACTGCGGATGTCGACGATGGTGCCAGCCTGCACAGCGCGCACCATGTCCGGGATCAGCCGATCCTCGCCCCAGTCGCCGCCGCCAAAAACGTTGCCCGCGCGCACCGAAGCCAGTTGTGGCCCTTTCGGGTCCGCAAAGAACGATCGTTGATAGGCCTGCGTCACCAGTTCTGTGCACCCTTTCGAGGCGCTGTAGGGGTCTGATCCCCCCATCGGATCGTTTTCACGATATCCCCAGGTCCATTCGTTGTTTTCATAGCATTTGTCGCTGGTCACCACGATGACACCGCGCAGCGATGTCATCGACCGCGCCAGGTCCAGCACATGCGCCGTGCCCGACACGTTCGTGGCGAAAGTTTCCGCGGGGTCGCGATAGGATCGGCGCACAAAGGGCTGTGCGGCCATGTGAATGACCAGATCCGCGTCAATATCGGCGGCCTCGGATGCAAGGCGCTGGGCATCGCGAATGTCGATCATTCGGCTGTCCATACCCTGTGTCAGCGCCGTGACCTCGCAAAACGAGGGACCGGGCTCGGGCGGGAGGGCGATACCGACGACCTCGGCCCCGAGCTGGCGCAACCACGTCGTCAGCCAGCCGCCCTTGAAACCGGTATGCCCGGTGACAAGGACGCGGCAACCGGCAAAGGCGCCGCCAAAGTTCGAAGCAACTGTTCCAGCCATGGTCTGCCTCAGATCGCCAGTGCCGTTACATCGTTCGGCAGGTCTTCGTTGAAACGCATCCAAGGGGGTGTTTCGTCTTCGCACAACGCGTCCAGCGTGTTGCGGTCGCGCACTGTATCCATCGGATGCCAGAACCCTTCGTGGCGATAGGCCATCAGTTCGCAATCCTGCGCCATCTGCGTCAGGGGCGACTGTTCCAGCGGCTCCATGTCATCGACGAAATAGTCCATGACTTCGGGTTCAAAGACGAAATAGCCACCGTTGATCCAGGTGTCGCGCCGGCGCACCTTTTCGGTGAATGCCTCGACCCGGTCGCCGTTCAGTTCGATGTTGCCAAAGCGCGCAGGCGGCTGCACCGCAGTGACTGTCGCCAGCTTGCCGTGCGATTTGTGAAAGTCGAGCAGCGCGTTGATGTCGATATTTCCCAGACCATCGGAATAGGTCACCATGAACGGTTCATTGGGGTTCAGCCATTCCTTCAGGCGCCGAATGCGACCGCTGGTCATCGTGTGCGGCCCGGTGTCCACCACCGAGACATTCCACCCCCCCGGTGCTGACGGCACCAGTTCCATCTTGCCAGTATCAAGCGACACCGTGATGTTGTTGGCAATCAGGTGGTAGTTGGCAAAGAACTGTTTCAAAATAACCGCTTTGTAACCCGCAGCCACAATGAAATCCTTGTGTCCAAAATGGCTGTAGATATCCATCACGCGGGTGATGATCGGGCGGCCGCCGACTTCGACCATCGGTTTGGGAATTGTGACAGTTTCCTCGGCAAGCCGTGAACCAAGTCCACCCGCCAACAGCAATGTCTGCATAGTTACTCCCCTTTCTGAGAATGATTTGGGCAATTGCGGCGCAAGTTGGCAAGGCGTCTTGGCCCAACCACGCAGGTCCGAAATTGCAGTTCAAATTTCGTCAAAAGGGCGTTTGTCATTTCTCTTGCCCTCCGATGTTAAAATACACTTCGCCCTGCCCGTATCGGTTGTCCAGATGCGGGACTGACACCTTACGATAGCCGTGTGTCAGCGCGTAGTCACGCAAAGGTGCTTCCAGCGCCGGTTCATAGCCGATCAGGATCGCTTGCGGTGGGTCGCGATCGAAAAGGGCACCGATGTCATCGGGACCGGCCATCACGTAAAAACGGGCAAGGTCCGGGTCGGTATAGGGTGCTATGCGATAGGCAAACTGGCCGGTCGCGAACTCGGGATAGACGGACAGACCGGCTTCCAGCGGATAGATCGGCAGGAAGGTGGCGACCTTCGATCCGGCCGGGTGAAGTTGCGCGATACTGTCTTGCAGGGCTGCGGCGCCCCGTTCGATTTTCGCAGGCGTCGTCATGCCAGGGCGCAGGGTCTTGCGCATGTCCGGGGCCAGCCATGGCACGGCAATCAGCACCAACATGGCCGTCGCCGCCGACAAAAGCGGCCAGCTTTGCGCGCGTTTCGCAGGTGGCAAGGCGTCATAGATCAACGCGGCCAGCAGGGGCAGGCACACCAAGGGTGCGATGTAGTATTGCGAAAAGCCGGGGGTCGGGGTCAGGCTCATCCCCGCAGTGGTCACCAAGGTGGCAAGAACAACGAGGATCAAGCCAAGGGCTGACCGATCCGACCATCTGCCCTTTGTCCGGGCCACTGCCGCAGTGCGCCCCATCCATGCCAATGCCAAGATGACCAGAGCGACAATCAACGCAGCCCCTTGCAGCCAGACGCCATAGGCGAGTTGAAGCTTCTGGCCCAATCCCATCGCAAGGTCGGGCTCTGACAGCTTGTTTGCCTCCCAATATGTGACGTGAGGCCCGACGTGGAACTTCATGATATGGGCCAAAAACAAGTCGGGGTCAGACAGCAGAAGCCAGAAAAGCGGCAATGCCCCGATCAACCCACCGGTCAGCACGGGCAAGACAACACGGGTCAGGCGTGCCGAAAAGGGCAGGGCTGCGGGCAGCAAGAAAGCGGCAATGGCAATGGGCGGGATGAAAGCGACAGAGCTGACCTTCATACCTGTCGCGACCGACAGCATAACACCGGACAACACAAGTGCTGCGGGTCTCAGTGTGGCGCCTTTGACCTCGACAAGGAACAGCCCCATGCCAAAAAGCGCGAAAGGAAGTTGCAGCAGGTTGTTGGTTGCCGCCATGCCGGGCCCGTCCATCAAGGCGTGGCTGGTCAAAACAGAGATGACACCAAACGCTGCCATGCGGATAGACCCCGACAGCCGCAACATGGTCCAGCCCATAGCCCCAGCCAGCCCGACCCAAGCAAAGAAGATGCCCAGTCGGGTGGAAAACAGCAAGCCGCCACTGCCGAAAATCAAGGCCATGGCTTTGAAATACCAGGCTGAATACGGCACGTGGTTGTAGAAATAGTCGCCATAAAGCTGAAGGTCTGGCAGCAAGACGGCCGGTGGCACGAACAGCATTTCGTCACGGCGCAGGCCATAGCCCATCAGGCGCCCATAGATGGCGGCGAACAAAAGCGCGAAGCCAAGTGCTGCAAGCCACTTTGTGACGCGCGAGGTGGCGGGGCGGCTGGCGTTGGCGGGCGGTTTGGCCTTGGCCTCGTTGATGGCGTGAACTTCCAGAAGGCTCATACCGTGCCGCCTTTCGCGCGCAGGGGCACGTTCAGGGCCAGCGACACAAGCAAGTAAGACAGGACGACCGTCGGAGCAAGCGCAAGCCCCTGCGCCAGATACGGCCCGATCCCGGTGCCGATCAGCAGATAGAGCAGCGCTGCGTTGAACAGATACACCGCCACATAAGCCGCGACATAGTGGGGAAACCGCCCGTAACCCTTGGTTCCGAAGACGAAACGACCGTGCAGGGTGTGGTTCCAGACGACGCCAATGGCAAATTGCAGCGCCAGCGCGACCTGTGGGTGCAAGCCGATCACCACCAACAAGGCATAAAGGGCATACCCAAACGCGGTGTTCGCCACACCCGCCAACAGGAAGCGCAGGATGCGTCCCGAATGCTTTGACCCGGCCGGCGCAGTCGCTGGGCCGGGGCGCGCAGTGTCCGGTGAAAGCGGGGCATCGGTCATCACAAAGCGACCTCAGCTGTGGCAGGCGGGGTTTCGGTGTCCGCGTTTTGGTGCTCCACGCCCATATGCTGCATCAGGATCGAGTTTACCCGGTGCACGTCATAGGTGCTGCAGGCCAGCTTCCGCGCGGCTTGTCCCATGGTGTCAGCCAGTGACGGATCGTCAATGAACTGTGCCATCGTCTGCGCAAGGGCTTTCGCGTCACCTTGTGGCACAACCATCCCGGTCACGCCGTTCTGGATGGCCTCGCCGCAGCCGGGGGCGTCTGTCGTGATGACAGCGCGCCCACTGGCCATGGCTTCAAGGATCGAACGCGGAATGCCCTCGCGCAGCTGTGTCGGCAAGACAAAGACGCTGCACCGCTGCAGGAAAGGACGCACATCGCGCGTCTCTCCCAGCCAGGTGACCAGACCACGCGCTTGCCAGTCGTCAAGCGTTGCGGTGTCGATCGCGTCGGGGTTGCTGTCTGCCGGTCCCAAAATTTCAATGTCACAGTCGCGACCTTGCGCGCGCAACAGCGCCGCGGCATCGCCGAGTGTTTGAAGCCCCTTGCTGCGCAACAGTCGGCCCACAAAGAGGAACCTGATCTTGCCCTTGGGCACAGGGGTCGCCGCAAAGCGCGTCGTGTCCACGCCAGATCCGGGCACGTCATGCAGGGGCACGCTGTCGGGGATCAGGCGAAAACGCCGGATGTCGCCACGGTCTGCCGCATTGTAACAGAACGCGCCGTGCAGCCGGCGCAGCGCCACGCGGTGCAACAGAATTGACAGATCGCGCACCTTCTTGCGACGCCCGGTCGGGGCGGCCTCCATAAACGCATAGCCAAGCCCGGTGAACAGAGCAAAGCGCGCCGGAACGCGCGCCAATTGGGCCGCAAGGCTGCCATAGACATTCGGCTTCATCGTATACGAGATGACGAGGTCCGGTTTTTCGCGTCGCAGAAGCGCTGTTAACGCCCACAACGTTTGCAGGTCGCGCAGCGGATTGGTGCCGGTGCGATCCATCGGCACGGTGCGGTGGCGAATGCCGTGACTGTCAAGCTGGGCGGCTGTGTCCTCGTCGATATCAGCGGCAACAGCCAACACCTCAAAGCCGTTGGCTTGCAGGCGGCGCATCAGGTCCAGACGGAAATTCACCAAGGACCAGCCAAGGCTGCCAATCAGCACAGCGCGCTTGGTCGACCCTTTGACATTGCCGTTTGTCACGTCCAGTTGCGAGGCTATTGGCGTGGCCGTCTGCCTTATTCCCCGGCCCATAGTCTCTGCTCCGTCGTGGCTTGCGCATCCGGTTGGCGCATTGGGCCAGCGATTGGGGCGCGGCGGACTGGTTTCTGCGTCGGCAAACGCTGCGTGTCAGATGTGACGTCGCGCAGGGTCGCGCGCCCATAGCCGGGCACAAGGTCCTGAAGCTGACGCCGCACGGCGCCCTCATCTCCAGCGCGCGCGGCCAGCTCCAACTGCACGATTGCGCCGCGCAAATGGGCCATGGGAATGCCGTCGGGCAGGGCGGATTGGACACCCTCGATCCCGCTTTCATGGCGCTGTTCGGCCTTGTCGAACAGTTCTTCGAACAGCTTTTCACCCGGCCGGATGCCAACGAAGTCGATGTCGATATCCCGGTAAGGCTCAAGACCGGCCAAACGGATCATACGCTCGGCCAGATCGACGATCTTCACCGGTTCGCCCATGTCCAGCACGAAAATCTCGCCCAGACCAGTGTTTTGGGCAAGCCCCTTGGCGGCGGCGATCGTGGTCAGCTGAACCGCTTCGCGGATCGTCATGAAGAACCGCTCCATGCGCGCATCAGTAACGGTAAGCGGACCACCTTCGCTAATCTGGCGCTGGAACAGTGGGATCAGCGAACCCGACGATCCCAACACATTGCCAAACCGGACCGAGAAGAAACGCGTGCCCTCTTGGGTCTGATTGGTAATCCGATCCTGCGCCTGAACATAGAATTCCGCCACGCGTTTGGTAGCCCCCATGACGTTGGTGGTATTGACCGCTTTGTCAGTCGACACCTGCACCATCGCGATCGCGCCCACTGAACGGGCCGCATCGGCGATGTTGCGGGTGCCGATCACATTGGTCAGCACGCCTTCACAGGGGTTCAGTTCGACCATCGGCACATGCTTCAGCGCGGCGGCGTTGAACACAAGCTCGGGCTGAAAGCGCTTGAAGATCGACTTCACACGCGTTGCGTCACGGATCGACGCGATCAGAACCTGTCTGTTCACATCCGGATAGTGGCGCGCCAGATCCATATCGATCGAATAGGCATTGAATTCGCAGTTATCGACCAAGATCAGCATCGACGGATCGAAGGATGCGATTTGGCGCGAAAGCTCGCTTCCGATCGAGCCACCGGCTCCGGTGATCAATACGCGACGGCCTTGGAACAGCTCGCGCAACAGCGAGTTTTCGACAGCCATTTGCGGCCGGTTCAGGATCTCTTCGGGATCGACTGTGCGCAGGGTCGGTCCTGTTTTCGCCTCGTCTTCGACCTCGGGATCACCCAGACCGGGAAGGCGTGATACCTTGATCCCATTGGTTGACGCCCAGGACAGCAGCTCAAACATGCCCTTGCTCTCGAAATGCGAGACAGGCTCTGTCAGTAGAAGCTGGGCGGGTTTTTCGCCGGCGGCCTGCAGGGCCGCAACGGCGGCCTTGGGGTCACGCACCGATCCGAGGATCTTTACATAGTGAAAATACAGCCCCGTCGTATCACGCACATCATCGATGATGCCAATGGGCACATATTTCGTTTGGGTATTGCGCAGCGAGCGTAGGAAAAGGTCGCAATTGGTGCCCGTTCCGACCAGCAATACAGGCGTTTGCTCTTCGGCCATTTTCTGTTCACGTTTGTCCCTGCGGATCAACTCGCGGCTACGTGCCACGATGCGCAACGACCCCAAAAACGGGACCGTCGCAAGGAACTGGATCAAGAACACGGACAAGGGAACGGCTTGGGTCAAAGGCAAAACAGACGCGATCAGGCCTTGCGCCGTGATCGCCACCGCTGCACCACGCGAAATGATCGTGATGTCGCGAACCGAGGTGGAACGTGAGTGGCGCCTGTAGAAATCAAGCAGCGTGAAGGCAACAAATCCCGTAAGGCTAGCCAACGCCATCAACGGCAGCATCGCAACCCACATCGCATTCGGGACCGCGCCGCCATAGGCCAAAGCCATCGCAACAAAGACCGAAAACGCCGAAGCAAGCGCGTCACCGAACACAAGACGTCGGTTGGCACGCAGCTCAGCGCTTTTCTGGATCGCCCAGAGTTTCAATTTTTCCCTTAGCTGCTGGCGGGCTTGCGCACCTGCAGCTGTCAAGGCTTGGAATCCAATTCCATCAAGCATGATATAAGAACCTTCCCCGGTTCCGTTTCTAATTCAATTGCGCGATACTTGTCGGCGCCAAGGGTCGACGTGCCTCGGATTAAAAATATGTGGAACAGCTTGTTGCCAGCTTTGCCCACAGTCCAGCGCGTCAAATAACGCTCCTTGTGCTTCAATATTTACAAAGGCTCAAAATAGCCCGAACAAACGGCGTTAAAACTACGCCAAGTATCACAATGGTGGGGGTGACGAGTTACACCACATGGTCAAACCACCGAACTGACTAACAATCGGAGTCGGATCCACCCCTGGATTTCTCGAACGTTTCACCGTTCGAGCGCTCACCGAACCAAGTCACAGTTAGAATGTATCTCATATTCGGCAAGTTTTCTAATGAAATGTCTCAACACTTTGTTTCCAAGGTGTCGCACCCAGTGCAATCCAGCAGGTATACCTTTGCATATAAAGGTAATGGTCAAGAAAATCAGGACATATCCTTGATTTCGGCATATTCACGCCGTTCATAGCGTTTCAAGCTATGCGGGGGCCTGCTTTCGGGAGCTCAATCTATGGTGGTGTTAACCTTTAGAATCGCTTCCAAATTGCTGGTCCCAGCGGGCGACGACATCCGGTGCAACCGCGCGCAATTTGTCGACATCGTCGCGGAAATAGTCCGTCATTTTGCGTTCAAGGTCGGGTGTCAATGCGGGATAGCTGACGGGCCGCGCCACGGCGTTTCGCAGGGCTTTCATCGGTGTTGATTCCCGGATCGGGTCAAGGATCGGGCGCAGCGGGGCCAGAACCTTTCGCAAGCCGCGCGGCACGACCGGGGCCTCTTTGTCTTTCACCTTTTCGCGCAAGGGAGCGCTGAGCACACCGCCATAGCCGATATGGTCGGCAACCAGTGCCAATTGACGCGTCGGGTCGGTCGCCACGTTCTCGAACGCCAACAACAGGATCTGATCTGCCGGAAACAAGGCATAGAACCGGTCCAGATGGTGGGCATAGCGTCCATCATGCAAGAACCGCTCCTGCCCGGCGCGATCAGGGTTTAGATGACGGTCGATGTCACCTGACACCTCACCACGTCGAAACAGCATGCAATAGTCGGAATAGGCGCGCTGCACAGGGTTGCGCATTTGCACGATCAACCGGGCATCGGGGTAGGCATCCTTGATCCGTTGCGCCGCAGCGGGTTCGGTCAGATAGGAGTTCGACTTTTCGCCAATAAGATCAGTTGATGCGGCGGAGGCAAACTGGTCGCGATACCAATCGAACCCGCGATCATAAACACGCGAGAAGAAATGCAGCTCGGGCGCGGGCATAAAGATTCCGGGACTTGCCGACAGTGATTGCTGCTCCCAGGTTGTTGCACATTTGGCTGCGCCGATGATTAGAAAGTCGATGGGTCTGCCGGACGGCTTGGTCATGGGATCAGTCCTTGTTCGGGCAAAGGTCGTCGTAAACCGCACAGACTTGGGTGACGTGACGCCCCAGCCCGTATTCGGATCGGGCTTCGTCCTGAGCGGTGCGCGTGATGGCGTTCAGCAGGGCCGGATCGTCGGCCAGTTGTCTGATGGGGCGCGCGAAGGCGGCAGGGTTCCAGGGGTCGACCAGAAAGCCTGTCGTGCCATCCGTGATTGCTTCGGGGTTGCCGCCGTGATGCGTTGCGATGACCGGGGTGCCCAGATGCATCGCTTCGATCAGGGTGCGCCCAAACGGTTCATCAAGCGCGGTGATCAGCAAGGCATCAACGCCCGCCATTGCCGGGGCAGGCGGGTCGCGAAACCCCATCAGGTGCAGCCTGTCCTGGATGCCCAGAGCCTTGGCGCGCGCCACGCAGGCCGCGTCCAGATCCGAGCCTTCGGTTTCGACCTTGCCGAAGATCAATCCATGCACGGGACGGTCTGTGACCGCATCGGCCACCGCCGCGACAGCTTCGGTAAAATGCACAGGTCGCTTGCGTTCGTTCAGCACACCGAAATAGGCCAGCAACAGGGTGTCGTCAGGCACACGCAATTCGTCGCACAAAGCCTTGTGGCTGGCCGCGCGATCAGGTGTCGGGGTGGACAAATCGAAAGGGCTGCGCACGACTGAGAAGCTTCGATCCACGGACCGTATCGGGCGAACGGGTCGTGAAAACTCGGACACTGAAAGGATGCGATCCGCCAGAAGCGGCGCGATCTTGTTCACGCCCAAGGCATCGGGGGCCTGCCGGTGATGCCAGACAAACTTGCACCCCGCCAGTTTGGCGGGCAGCCCCCACGACCCATGCATGCGCCCGTCATTGGTGTGCACGATGTCGATCTTCCACTGCCTCAGCAACTTGACCATCCGCGGCACCGACCCAAGCAGAAACCCCGGAACCGAGGCATCCGAGGGGCTGCGGCTGTGGCGTGGAGCGATGATCGGCGGTGTGGTCACAACCGTATAGTCCAGCCCCATGTCGGCGATAAAATCGCCCAAAGCGCCAGCTTCACGGTGCAGCACGATCACTGGGTCATATCGCGTCAGGTCAAGGGCGCAGATCAGCTTCAGCGCCGAGACATGGCTGCCACCAATCGTTGCTCCCCCGACGAAGGGATAGAGGATGCGTGTCTTACCCATGTCGGGATCCAGTATATCAGTTGGCGTCAGGCATGGCTTGGTCGACGCGGTCGATCTCTATCGTATCGCCGGGGCGCATCGGATCGGTGGCACGAATGTCTGACGTGGTTGCCACACCGTCCACGACCCGGGTCACACGATAACGCGTCGCCATTTCTCCTACCGTATCTGGCACTGCCATCCCTGCCGATACGGCCTGTGCGCGCAATGCACGCGCCGTGGCCAGCCTGATCTGCAGGCCCGAGATGTCGCGTTCAACCGCATTCAGGCGCGCCAGCGTTTCTGCGCGCGCGTCATCCACAAGAGCCAGCTCGTCGCGCTGGGCGCGGTTGAGCTGCTGCTGCGCGGTCAGGCGCGCGATTTCAAGCTGAAGGCGTTTCGCCTCCAACTCATTCAGTGCCGAAGTCAACGCATTCACCCGCGTGTTCACTGTCAGTCCACGCTCTTTTAGCGAACTTACATCTTTCAGCTCGGCTTCGGTCGTTACAATCTGATCGGCGCGCAACGCGATCTGGGCGGTCAGCCGGTCGATCTGTTCGCGCAACACCGCCTGCAAGTCGCGGATCCGCTCGCCTTGGGCGGCGCGCGCGTTTTGCTTGGCGGCCAGAATGTCGGCCTCAAGGCCCTGCGGAAGTTCGGTCATGCCGTCATCCCCAGATGCCTCTTGTGCGTTCAGGGCCTCAAGGTCGGCCAGCAACTGCTGCTGCTCGGCGGTGTGCGCCTCGATCTGGTTTTCCAACATGCGGACCTCGCCGCCAAGGCGCATCGTGTCAAACGTAAAGCCGTTCTGGTCCCCCGGATTGGTGCGCAGCAGCCCCCCTGAAAGCGCCATGGCTTGCTGAGCGGTCAAGCCCGGACGATAGGGGTAGGCCCCCGGCGAACTGACCGCACCCAGAACATAGACGGGCAGGTGACTGATAACCTGGACCCCAATGCGTGGCGGAGGAGACAAGCCAAGCTTGCGTTCTATCGCGATCGCGAGTTGGCGCGAAAGCGTTGTCACGGTTTCGCCCTTCGCAGCCAAGGATCCGATTAACGGCAGCGAAAGCGTGCCGTTGGACCCGATGGTGTATTCACCGGATACCCCATCCAGAACAGCATAGGCATCCTGTTCCGAATCCCAACGCAAAACACGCACCAGCAATTCATCTTGTTCGTTTAGAACATAATCCTCGCCCAAGGCAGGCAAGGTGGCTGCCAGAAGGGTGGCCAGGACCGTCAGGATGATCTTGCGCAAAGGGCTCATGAGCGGGCTCTCCTTTTCAGGGTTGGGGATGGGTGTGGCAGTATTGGCTGGTCTTTGTGGCGCAAGGGCGTCAGCAGCGATGCTGTCAGGGATAGCAGCAAGATCCACGGCACGTTCCAGAAACGGGCATAGAAGGTGGGGAACATGTTGAAGGCGACCGCGTAGATCAACAGCACAACCAAGGTCATTGCCCAGACCTGTCGATTGACCCGCGAAACGATTGCCGCCCACACCAGTGTCAGGGCTGACAGGAAGAACCCGATCAAACCCAGAAGCGAGATCAGACCGCCTTCGACAAAGGCCGCGAGATAATTGTTGTGTACAGCCGCGTTGTGGGCGCTGTATTCGCGGAACTGTTCCACGCCCAAGCCAAGAAACACCGTATCCTTCATGATGGCCATGGCCTCTTGAATCAGTAACGCCCGATCCGAGAACGTTCCAGCACCCACCAGGCCACGGTTCAGCAGCGGGTCCAGCACCCGGTTGCGGAAGATTTCGGGCAGGAAGATATCACCGAACGCCAGCAGGATGACGACGACAACTGCCACGATCGCAGCCGAGATCGGGATGTGCCGAATGGGCCCGACGATCAAGACCAGCAGCGTGACACCAAGGAACGTGGCCAACAGCCCCGACACCGATCCGGTCAGCATGATGCCATAGATCAGCGGGGGAATGCAGAGCAGAACCGAACGTGCCCGCATCGCGCCCAGCTTATAAAGCCCAAGCACCAGAACAATCGCGATCGCGCCATGCACCGCCGTTTCGTTTTCGCGCTGGATCAGCGACCGCATCCGCCCGTTGCCCGACACCAACATCCGGTTGGGATTGTCCACGAAATGGACGACATAAGCGCCAAATAACATGACGAACACATAGGCCGCGATCAGCAGCTTGATCAGCGCCAAGGTCTGCGCATAGGAACGACCGCCAAGGATCATTGGCAGCACGAGCAAGGAATAGCTGTATTGCGCAAGCGTGTTGGGCAAAGCAGCCGGGTCACCGTTTATGACCGAGCTCATGGTCATACCGCCCGCAAAGGCAATGAAGGACAGACCCCAGAATGCCGTTGCCGGGCCGAAAAAGCGGATCGGCACGCTTCCTTTTGCCAACATCAGAATAAAAGCGGCGAGCGCCACGATGTCGGACGCGGTGATGTAAACCCCGCTGAGACGTATGTGGTTCATTGGCGCCAGAACGACCGCTGCGGCGACCAACAGCCCCTCGGGTGTTAGCAATCCTGCGGCCGCCAATCCAAAGGGATCAAACCGTGCCGACCTGTGGCGCAGGTCCGGCGTGCGATGGTGGTGGTGATGGTGATGGTGGTGGCGATGTGGGTTCTGTTTCATACAGGCTCCTCCTGCTCGGAGGCGTTGGCGGCGGGCCGCGTGGCTTTCGCGCGCAAGGCACGGTGGGTCAACCATATACAGGCGATCAGCCACAGGCTATTGCAAATAAGGTGCGTCAACGCCGCACCGGTCACGCCAAACATGGACACCAACGGATAAAGCAGCACGAAAAATAGCGCCGCTGTGACCACCCCCGTCCACATAAGCCCGCGGTCTGCGTCAAGGCTCAATAGCACCGGCCCAAGAATGACGCCGGCCAAAAACAGTGCAACTGCAATGGCTTGGACTGACACGACCGTTGTTGCGGCCGCGAAATCGGGTCCGAAAATGCTGGTGACGAGGGGCTCGATGAACCACAGGGTCGGCAGCAATCCGGCCACCAAAACCGCGGTGAACCCAAGGCTGATCGACGTCGCTGTCTTGCTGATTTTCTGGTATTCGCCGCGCGCCGCAAAACGTGCGAATTCGGGAAACACCACTTGCTTGATCGGGCGCCCCAGCCGGATCGCGGCTTCACCGCACCGGCGCGCAATGTGGTAGTGACCGACATAAACAGGGGCCACCAACGTCGCCAGGATCACGACATCCAGCCGTTGTGTGGTCTGGCGCAGGATCACCGCCAGATTGGAGTTCCACATGAGGCGCAGAAACCCCGGATTGGCGGTCAGCATAGCTTGCATGCCAGACAGGGTCATCGTCTGGCCATGACGTTTCATCTCGCGGCGACCAAAGAGATAGGCGGCCAGCCCTTCAACGAGGCTGAAGGCGATGAAAATGGCGACGAAATGCAAAAGATCGCCCCCCAACAGGTAGGCGATGACTGACAAGATCGCACGGAATGCCGCGGTGGCCGTGTCGATCTTGGCCAGCACGTCAAACCGATCATACAGGCGCAACAGCGCGATGCCGGTCGCGCGCAAGGAAACAAGCACAGCCAAAGCGCCCAGCGTCAGATAGGTGGCGGGCTGCCCCTCCAACCCCATAACGGGGGCAAGCATGGGCGCAAGCGCCAACACGACGACCGCCGCCAAAACACCGCCAGCGATGTCCAGCAGGACCGACAAGCCGATCAGTCGCGCAAAACGACCCTGATCCTTGTTTTCAAGCGCGGCGCTGCCATGATGGATGACCGCTTGCCACGGTTCCAGATGGACAAGACGCGCGATGATGCGGGCGAAGGCCTCGATCAAGGCAAGCGCGCCAAGCCCGGCAGCCCCCAAAGCACGCGCCGCAACGGCAAGCGATACCATGCCCAGAATAGCCATTGCGACCTGTGACGAGACGATCCACTTCAAATTGCGCAAAAGGCGCGCGGCGACCTGATCGCCCTTCAACTTCGCAAGCTTCGTCCGGATCATGTGCCGTCCCCTGCAAGCTGCGCCAACCAAAGCTCCAGATTGCTGGTGCCACCGCTGTGGGCGGGCTGCCATGGATCATCTGGCTCTGCGGGGTCAAGGCCGGGGGTCTGGGCTTCCCAGTCATCCGGGAACCCGTCGCCGTCACTATCGGTTATGGCGGGCGCTGTTCCGAGGTCCGGCCAGCCCCCAACCTGATCGACCCGGTCGATAACGGCGCCAGTGCAGTGGCGCACGTCGTCCAGAACGCGCGCATCAAGGGCGTCGGGCTGACGGTTTGGCAGGATCTGATCACCTGCGCGGGCCAGCACTGTTTCAAGCACCTGATCCGAGGGTAGGGCAGGGGTGGTCAATGTGATGTCCGTGTCCGGGATCTGGCTGCGTTTGGCTTCCCGGTCCAACACGCGGGTATTGCGTTTTCGACACCCGTTGGCGGTGCTGGCGATATTGTCGCGCACCATCAAAGCCACATCGGTCGCATCGTTCCAGTTGAACACCTGAACGGCTTCAGGCGTGCGCCAGATGGTGCTTGGCCCGGTCAAGGCAACGTTGCCGACATAGGCGATGCGGGTCTCTCCCAACAGATCATAAAACTCGCCGAACTGGCTGATCGGGTTGTAGAAAACGTTGTTGATGACCTCGACCGGGCCGATTGAAGTGGCTTTGATGTCGGGGTTGCGATCGCGGTGGTGGGCGAACAGGTTTCGCAAAAGCGTGATCCGGCCACAGGCATTGTCCGACCCCTCGTCAGAACAGATCAGCGCCCCTTTCGAATGCTTGCCCTTGGGATGAGTGCTGCGATCTAGGCTAAGGGCAAGAAGGCTGTCGGCCAGCGTGATGTCGGCTGCTGTCGCGTTCGAGACATGGATGTTGAACGTCTCGTCCGTGGCAAATCCCATGGACAGGTTGCCAAGGTAGATGCGGCGCGCATTCTCGACCGTGACGGCATCTACGGTGGGGGATGGTGTCTTGCTGGGGCCGGGACGAATCTTTAGAAAGCGCACCACGACGTCTGTCACATTTTTTAGGATAAGCGGCGTATGCGTCGACGCTGCGTTTCTGATCTGCACCCCGTCGCCCGGTGCCGTTTGGCCAGCCACATAAAGGTTGGCGCCCAGATAGATGGGTGTCGCCAACGAGATGGTGCCGCTGACCGTGAAGATGCAAACCCGCGCCTCTCCCCGGTTCTCAGCACATGCGCGCAGCGATCCGGGTCCGCGATCATCTAGCGTGGTCACGGCCACAACATCGCCGCCACGCCACCCAATGGCACCCGCGCCGAAGCCTTGCGCACCGGGAAACGCCAGCTGGCTCGAAAATGCCGAACCGTCTGCCAGTGCGCCGGACAATCCTGCAAACATGGCAACAACAGACGCGGCCATCCTCACGCAGAACCAACGCGCCTGTATCGGGCGACTATTTGTAATAGCCTTCGCCATAATTGTAATACTGGGCATATCCACCGTATCCCAGTCTCCGATGACGGCGTGTGTCCACGTCGTTGATGATGGTTGCCGAAATGGGCAAACCGTCGCGTTTCAGACGCTCGACCGTGTCACGCAGGACGGTTTCAGATGTCCGCCCCCAGCGCACAACCTGCCAGATTTCGTCGGCCAGAATGCCGATGCGCAGCGTGTCATCGACCACCAGAACGGGCGGCGTGTCGATCACGATCAGGTCGTATTCCTGGTGCAGCTTTTCCTTGAGCGTGGACAGCAGCTTGCGTTGATCCTTGAGGTTCGCTGAGCTGCGCGCGTCAAGCGAGATCAAGTCCAACCCTTCAATGCGTTCGCCTTTGATGACGACCGGACTGGGGCGCACGGCCCCCGACACTGCATCAGCCAGTTTGCTTGGCGGCTCTGACGATTCCAGCAGGCGGGCGGCGTCTTCTCGGTGGCTGTCCATGTCGATAACAAGCACCTTCAACCCGTCCACAGCAGCGGCAAGGCCAAGTGCGACGGTCACGGTGGACTTGCCTTCATGGGGCAAGCCCGAAGTGATCATAACCACCCATCCGTCGCTTTCGTCGTCAAACCAAAGGCCAGTGGCACTGCGCACGGCTTGGGCAAACATGGATCGGGGGTTGGACAGCAGGTAATGTGCCACAGAGTCCTGTGGACGGAACGCGATCGAGCGGTTGAAGCGCGGCAAAAAGCCAGCATTCGGCATGCCTGAGACGCGGATTGTTTGTTCTTCGTTCCAAAGACGACGGTTCATCAGGTCCAGCACCAAAGCCACCACAAACGCCAGCACCAGCCCACCAATCGCGCTGATGATCAGGGCTGCGGTCTTGTTGGGCCAAGACGCCGAGGCCGGTGCGCGGGCGACCGACACCTGACGTGCGCCCTGTCCGACAAGCTGGATTTGGGTTTCCAGCTCATTCAGCTTTTCGATTGCGGTTTGATATCGTGACCGCTGAAGTTCCAGCAGTCGTTCCTTGCGCATCTGTGTCAGCTCTGCGCGCGTGCGGTCTTGCAGGGCGGCTTCGACACTGGCGAGCTCTTTTGTCAGGCGTTCCGTGTTGGCCGCGTCTTGCCCCTCTTGTCCGCCAGCCCGCAGGATGGTCGTCAGGTATTGGACTTGTGACCTTAACCGTTCAGGCAATTGATCATCGTCCAACTTGTTTTCCCGGATGAAGTCCGCCAGGTCCAGTTCGGTCAGGGTCAGTTCTTCACCCAAAGTGGCAACGCGCGTGCGCAAGAAGTCGATCGACTTGCTGACGTTGGCCTTCTGTTCGGAAACGCCGCTCTGGATATAGACATCAGCAATGCCATTGGCGATTTTCGCAGCAAGCTTGGCATTGTCCGCGGTTGCGATGATGTCGATGGCCAGACTTTCGCCGGACCGAAACACTTTGTAAGCCGACTGCAACTTGTCCAGCACACGTTCTTGGTGCAACGCTACGTTGTCAGCCGAAGGGTTTGCCCCGATTTTAACGAAGGTGGGGTCGTCAAACAGCGCCAGCGAGTCGGCGACTTGGGCGGCGAAGGCGCGCGAGCGCAAGACATCCATTTCGGTTTCGATCACCGCGCGCGACAGCTCGAAGCTTTCAAGCTGCGTATCGGTGCGGCTGACACGCGTGTCCAGCCCCGTCAGGACCAATGTCGATCGTGCGGTGAAGCGTTCCTCCAGACGTGTCAGGACCAGTGCCGTAACGCCGATCACGCCGATTACGATCAACATCATCATGCGCAAATGGCGCCGAAGGATGATCCAAAAGCCGTCCAGACCAATGCGGTCAAAATCGCTGGGTGTGGTGTCGTGTCTGTGTTGTGTGTCTGCCGTCATGTGGCGTGCTCCTCCGTGAGCCGACAGATTGAAAAAAACTAATAACTCCCGATGCTGTCACACCGGTCAAAGCATTAATAGCGGCGATCCCCACGATTTGGGGAAACTTTTTGCGTGGATGGCGAATGTGCCAATTTATCTTGCGAGGCTTGTCCGAATTGGGTTTCGTCTGCGCCTTTCCCGGTCGCCCGGTTCAGCGCGCGGGCATAGGCTGCATCGTGGCGGTCGACATAGCGTGGGGCCGAAAAATGTTCCGAGACGCGGGCGCGGGCGCGTTGTCCCAGTTCATTGCGCGCCGCTTGCCCCGCATCTATCAGGGACGCGACGGCTTTCGCCTGCTCTTGCGGTGCGGCAGGGGCGACAACCCGACCCGTGTCGCCAACCAACAGCGCACAATCCCCGACATCCGTGACCACACACGGCACACCCGCGGCCATGGCTTCGGCAACTGCAAGTGGAAATGCCTCGCCCCAGGCCGAGGAGAGTAGGAAGATGTCAAAGCCCGGCACGATCGAATGCACGTCGGATCGGGTCTCAAGTGCGGTGACGCGGTCGCGGATGCCAAGCTCGCTTGCGGTTTGGACGGCGGGGCTGTCGCTTAGGCCTTCGCCGACCAAAACGGCCTGCACGTCGTGCCCCATCTCGATCAGCATGGCTGTGGCCCGCACCATGGAAACGTGGTCTTTCATCGGGTGGCCACGTGCCACATTACCGACAATCAGCCGCCCGTCCGGGATTTTGCAGATCGCGCCAAGGCGGGCACGGGCGTCGGGGTCGGGTTTGAAGACTTCGGTGTCGACCGCATTGGGGATCAGGTCGACATTGTCTTTACAAAAGCCGATCGCCTCGTGCTGGTCTTGCGACACACCCGAGCAGTAAGTGATCAGATCGACCCGCTTCGACATCGCCGCCATCAGCCGCACCACCCATCGGGTCGAACGTTTCTCGTTGGCAATGTCCTGAAGCGAGTGGTGCACACCCCAGACCAGCGCCGGACCATCCTTTCGGCGGTTGCCGATCAGACCTGCCCACGCTGCGAGGCATCCGTGATACATCCATCCATGCACGATGTCGGGCTTTGCATCGCGCAACAGGCGACGCAAACGCCAAAGCGCCGCCGGAGTGACCCGACCGGGGCTGAGCCCGAGATCTGCAACCTGAACACCAAGCGCCTCAATGTCTGGCGCGATAGGGCCCGAGGGGACCAGCGAAATCACCGAATGCGAAGCCGCATTTTCACCAAGTGCCGATAAATAGCGTTGCAACATAATCTGGGCGCCACCCACATTTGTAGTGGTGACGACGTGAATAACCTTCATGCCGGGAAGGTTGCATGGATTGGGAATGTCTGGCAAGGTCGAAACTTGATGTATGTGCATGTAGGGGCGTGGTTTTCTGGTGTATTGGCCCGCTATTTCGCGGCTCGGTTTCGAAGTTCTAAACAATGCATTCTTGGTTGGGTTATTGTCGCGAAAAAGTGGAGTATCGCTATTCCACACGCGCCTTCACTGTTTGATGGGTTTTCATGGACAGAAGATTGGAATTGTTGATTTGCCTGGTCGCGCTTGTCGTGGCTGTGCCTCTGTTTTTACTGACTTATCTGGTGGTGTTTGTGGCGCTTGGGCGACCTGTGATGTTCCACCAGGAACGCTCGGGTCGGAACGGCGTGCCATTTCAGGTGGTGAAATTTCGGACATTGACCGACGCCCGTGATGCCGATGGTGTCTGGTTGCCGGATGCCGAGCGGCTGACACCTCTGACCAAGCTGTTGCGGCGCACGCGGTTTGACGAATTGCCGCAGTTGTTCATCATCTTGCGTGGGCGGATGGCGCTGGTCGGACCGCGCCCCTTGTTGCCCCGCACAATCGAAGACTTTGGTCCGGCTGGCAAACTGCGCGGATCGGTGCGCCCCGGTCTGACCGGCTGGTCGCAGGTCAGCGGCAACACCGCCCTAAGCGACAACGAGAAGCTGCAACTGGACTTGTGGTATGTGGCGCACCGCTCGACCCGGCTTGACCTGAATATCCTCGCTGAAACCGTCGGTGTCGCCGTGTTCGGAGAACGCCGGCGCATGGACCGGCTGGAACGCGCCGCCGCGTGGCTGGCGACCCAACCGACGCAGAACAAGACCGAGGCACAGTCATGAACACCGTTTTTGTCGGAGCCGTCGAAGGATCATTGGCCGCGCTGTCAGCCATCTGTGAGGCAGGGCATCTGCCCAAGCTGGTGGTAACTTTGCCGCCTGAATTGGCGCATCGCCATTCGGATTTCGCTGATCTCGCTCCGGTTGCGGAGCGGTATGACATCCCGGTGCACTACACGCGCAAAAGCGATGCGCCAGAGACCATCGCAGCGATTGCCGCCACAGATCCTGATCTGGTGCTGGTGATCGGATGGTCGCAACTTTGCGGGGCAACCTTCCGCGCGGTGCCAAAGCTGGGATGCGTCGGGTTTCACCCTTCGGATTTGCCCAAGCTGCGTGGGCGCGCTGTCGTGCCGTGGACGATCTTGCTGGGCGAACGCGATGTGGGGGCGTCGCTGTTCTGGTTGGGCGAAGGCGCTGACACCGGTCCCATCGCGGCCAAGGCACAGTTTACCATCGACCCGGACACGATCACTGTGCGCGAGCTTTACGACCGACACCTTGAGGCGCTGGTCGACATGCTGCCCAAGCTTCTCACCCGCATTGCGACGGGCGACGTGCCGCGCGTGCCGCAGGACGAAACAGGCGCCACGACCTGCGCCTTGCGCCGGCCAGAGGATGGGCGGATCGACTGGTCGGCCCCGGCGCGTGACATTCACCGGCTGATCCGCGCCGTCGGGCCGCCCTATCCAGGCGCGTTCACTACGACGACAGATGGAACCAAGCTGGTGTTGACCGGTGTTCGCTATACGCCGCGTGAGGGCTACTTTATCGGCATGCCGGGGCAGGTTCAGGCGATTGAGGGGCGGCAGTTTACGGTCGCTTGCGGTGATGGCGTCTGCATTGATATTCTGGATTGGAGCGGCGCCGAGGCCCCGCCCAAACTGCATACTTGTCTGGGAAGGGTAACGACATGACCAAGGTTTCTTCGTTCGGGGGCGACCCGACCGCCCCGGTGCTGATTGTCGCGCCACACCCCGATGACGAGGTTCTGGGCGTAGGCGGCACCATTGCCCGGCTGGCGCATGAAGGGCGCGAGGTGCATGTGGCCATCGTGACCCGTGGGCAACCGCCCCGCTTTGACGCGGCCCAGATCGCGACGGTTCAGGCCGAGGCAGAAGCCGCCCATGGCCATTTGGGGATCACCCAGACGCACTGGCTTGATTTTCCGGCCGCTGAACTGGCCGAACACCCCCACGGAGCATTGAATGCCGGTCTGGGCAAGCTTGTGGCCGATCTGGCGCCCAGCCTGATCTTTGCCCCGCATCCGGGTGACATTCATTTGGACCATCAGCTTAGCTTTTTGTCCACGTTGGTCGCCAGTCGTCCGCATCAGCATGACTATCCCGCCACGATCATGGCGTATGAAACCGTTTCGGAAACAAACTGGAACGCACCTTACCTGACGCCCCCTTTCGTGCCGAATGTCTTTGTCGACATTACCGACCATCTTGAAACCAAGCTTGCGGCTTTCTGTTTGTTCAAAAGTCAGGTCAAGGGTCCGCCGCATGAACGGTCTGTCGAAACCCTTCGTGCGCTTGCAACCTTGCGCGGGGCAACGGTGCACCGGGCTGCCGCCGAGGGTTTCGTCCTTGTGCGCAACGTCATCTAAGCTGGGAAAGGAACGCGATCATGGCCAGCTGGCCCGTTTTTGACGACGAACAGATTGCCGCGGTGACCGAGGTGCTGCGCTCGGGCAAGGTCAATGCCTGGACCGGCCCGGATGTGCATGCCTTTGAAGACGAGTTTCGCGCCTATACCGGTGCGGCCCATGCCATCGCGATGGCGAACGGGACGGTGACGCTGGATGCGGCGTTGCGCGTGCTTGGGCTTGAACCGGGGGACGAAGTAATCGTGACGCCGCGCAGCTTTATCGCCTCGGCCAGTTCGGTCATGTTGCTGGGCGGGGTGCCGGTTTTTGCCGATGTTGACCGCGACAGCCAGAACATAACTGCGGACACCATTGCCCCCTTGATCACCGACCGGACCAAGGGGATCATCCCGGTCCATCTTGGCGGTTGGCCGTGCGACATGAGCGCGATCATGTCCTTGGCAGAGGCCCACGACCTGTGGGTCATCGAAGATTGCGCACAGGCGCATGGGGCGATGATTGGCGACCGGAAGGTCGGCACGATGGGCACCTTTGGGTCGTTTTCTTTCTGTCAGGACAAGATCATGAGCACCGGCGGTGAAGGCGGGATGTTGATCACGGATGAGGACGCGTTATGGGCCAAGGCCTGGAGCTTCAAAGACCATGGCAAGGACTATGATACGGTGTTCAATACCGACCACCCTCCGGGTTTTCGTTGGCTGCATTCGGCCGGGCCGGGCACCAACCTTCGGATGACGGGACCCTCTGCCGCGATCGGGCGGGTGCAACTTCGCAAGCTGGACGCATGGCGCGCCCATCGGGCCGCCAATGCCGCCATTCTTGAGGCGTCACTGGCGTCGCTTGACGCCATTCGCGCGCCACGGCCGCCGCAGGGCATGACACACGCCTATTATCGTTACTATGCGTTTGTCCGGCCCGAGGTCTTGGCCCCCGACTGGGACCGCGACCGTATCATTGCTGAAATCAACGCGGCTGGCTTTCCGGCGTTTTCGGGCAGTTGCAGCGAGATGTATCGCGAAGGGACGTTTGCGCGATACGGCCTGGGCCCCGCAGCCGCGCTTCCGGTCGCCCGCGAGCTGGGCGACACCAGCCTTTGCTTCCTCGTCGATCCGACCTGGACCGCCGCGCGAACAGAAGACCTTGCAGCCTGCGCGCGCGACGTGATTGCGCGGGCCAGCCGGTGATAAGACCATGAGCCTTTTGAAGCGACTGACACAGCGCTGGGCCAAGGAAGAGCCACCCCAGTTCGATGCAGAGCTGCAGCCGGACCGACCGTTCTTCGTGGTTGGCGATCTTCATGGACAGGCTGCCTTGCTTAAGGATGTCTTGCAGTGGGTCGATGGCCGCGCCCATGACGCCCGAACCCCGATCGTCTTCGTCGGGGACTATGTGGATCGTGGCCCGGACAGTGCGGGCGTGCTCAAACAGTTGCGTGCTTATCAGGAACAATCCTTTCGTGATGTGATTTGCCTGTGTGGCAATCACGAGGACATGATGCTGAGCTTTCTGGATGATCCGCTCACCTTTGGGCGGGTCTGGTTTGGCAACGGGGGTGTTGAAACGCTGAAGAGCTTTGGCGTCGACACCGCGCGCGGCAATCTGGTTGGCGCGCAAGTGACCCAAACGCGCGACCTGTTGCTGAAGGCGATGGGCGATGATCTGGTGGACTGGATACGCGCGCTGCCGGTTCAATGGTACAGCGGAAACGTCAGCGTGGTGCACGCAGGTGCAGACCCGTCACGGCGCATGGATGCACAGGACCGCAACACATTGGTCTGGGGACATGCGGATTTTCTGTCCAGCGTCCGGCGCGATGGGCGTTGGGTGGTTCACGGCCATACCATCGTGCCGGAAGTCACGGTCAACGACGGACGGATCGCTGTTGACACGGGCGCCTACAAGACGGGCAATCTGGCTGTTGTGCGCATTGATCACGACGAAGCCGCGGTTTTCGCCTGATCCAACAGCGATAGCTGCGCCTCGTCGTTTGCCATCATGCGACCTTTTTTCCAGCCCATCGGGCCTGTTGGGGGTTGAACATCAGGTCTGATAGGATGACATCTGAACAGAAGACGTCGCGGTGCACAATGCGCCGCGGGTCAGCGGAGCGCCAAGCCATGAAGAGCGCCGAGAAAACCACCGATGCTGCGGCTCCGATCTATCGGATGGAGGCATTGACCAAGACCTACCAGACCGAGGCGGTCAAGGTGCATGCCTTGCGTGGCGTGACCGCTGAAATTCCGGCGGGCGAGTTCACCGTGCTTTTGGGCGCTTCGGGGTCCGGGAAATCCACATTGCTCAACATCCTTGGTGGGCTTGATACGGCGACATCAGGTCGCGCGTGGTTCAAGGGGCAGGAGCTTACGTCGATGTCGGACCGCGACCTGACGCGTTATCGCCGCGATCACGTCGGCTTCGTCTTCCAGTTCTATAACCTCGTTCCATCGCTGACAGCGCGCGAAAACGTTGCCTTGGTGACCGAAGTCGCCGCGCACCCGATGACCCCTGAAGAAGCATTGGAACGTGTTGGTCTGGCACATCGGATGGACCATTTTCCGGCCGAAATGTCGGGCGGCGAACAGCAACGTGTCGCCATTGCACGCGCCATCGCCAAACGACCCGAGGTGTTGCTGTGCGACGAACCGACCGGTGCTTTGGATAGCAAAACCGGGGTTCAGGTCCTTGAAGCGCTGGAAAAGATCAATATCGATCTTGGCACCTCGACGATGGTGATCACCCACAACGCCGGCATTCAGGCGATGGCGCATCGGGTGGTGTTCTTTGCCGATGGCGATATCTCTGAAATACGGGTGAACGATCATCGAATAGATCCGTCGCAGATCGAGTGGTAGCGATGCGGGTTCTGGACAAAAAACTTCTCCGCGACATTCGGCGGCTCTGGGCGCAAAGCCTTGCCATTGCTGCGGTTTTGTCTGTTGGCGTGATGATCATGGTCATGTCAAACGGGGTCGAACGCAGCCTGCGCGAAACCCGTGACACTTATTACGAACGCAATCGGTTTGGTGATCTTTTCGCCAGCGCCTCGCGCGCGCCGGACGCGCTTGCTGAAGATATTGCGGCCATTCCCGGCGTGGCGCGGGTGCAAACGCGAATTTCGAACTTCGCGATCCTTGATGTTGAAGGCATGACAGAACCCGCGGTGGGGCAGGTTTTGTCCCTCCCCGACAGTGGTCGACCCGGTATGAATATTCCCTCGGTCACCAAGGGGCGCATGCCCGAGCCGGGCGCGCGCGGAGAGGTTCTGGTGAACCAAAACTTTGCGCAAGCGCACGGGTTCGAACCGGGTGACCAGTTTCAGGTGACGTTAAACGGTCAAAAGCGCAGTTTGTCGATCACTGGCACCGCACTCAGTCCTGAATTCATCTACACGATCGGTCCGAATTCGATCATGCCCGATGACCGGCGCTTCGGCATTTTGTGGATGGCCGAGGATGTTCTGGGCGCGGCGTTCAACCTGACGGGCGCCTTCAATTCCGTGTCGGTCGGGTTTTCGCGCGGGGCGGATCCGGACACGGTGACAGACGCATTGGACGCTGTATTGAAACCCTATGGCGGCACCGGTGCCTACCTGCGCAAAGATCAGACCTCCAACGCGTTTCTGGACGGAGAGCTCAAGCAGCTCAGCATGATGGCCGAAGTTATTCCGCCGATCTTTCTCGTGATTTCAGCGTTCCTTGTGAACATGGTGCTGAGCCGCCTGATTACGCTGGAGCGCGAACAGATCGGGCTGTTGAAGGCGCTTGGCTACCAAAAAGCCGAAATCAGTTGGCATTACATCAAGCTGGCGCTGCTGATCGGGTTTGTCGGCGTGGTGATCGGATGGGGGTTTGGGCTTTGGGCCGGTCGGGGCATGGCGGTGCTCTATGCGACTTTCTTTGACTTTCCCTATCTGGTCTTCGTCCAATACCCCTCGGTCTACGCGATATCCGCAGTGGCGGGGTTCGCGGCGGCGGGGCTTGGGGCGCTCGGTGCCGTGCGCCGCGTGGTCGGGCTCAGCCCCGCGGTGGCGATGGCGCCGCCTGCACCGACGCGGTTTCGGCGCGGTGTGTTTGACCGCCTGATTTCCTGGCTGGAGCCACGTCAGACCACGATGATGATCCTGCGCGCCATTGGCCGCTGGCCGGTGCGTGCGGCGCTGACGACGCTGGGCATCGCGACCTCGGCTTCGGTCATGATTGCAGCGCTGTTCATGTTCGATGCAATGGATGAATTGCTTGATGTCAGCTTTGTGCAGATCAACCGGCAAGATGCGATCCTGCAATTCGCGCTGACACGGCCTGAAACGGTTCTACAGGATGTTGGAAACCTACCGGGCGTTCTTGCCGCAGAGGGGGTCTGGACCATGCCCGCCCGCCTGACCAATGGCCATCTGACCCGACGCATCGCCGTCGAAGGCCGCCGCCCGGACCACACGCTTTCGCGGGTGCTTGACCTTGAAACCGGAGCGGTCGTGCGCCCCGCTCATGGGATCGTGCTGGCGCGCCGGTTGGCCGACCATCTGGAGGTTGGCATCGGTGACCGGTTGGAGGTCGAGTTCCTGTCACTGCCTGACAGCCGACACGACCTTGTCGTGACGGGCTTTGCGGGCCAGTATTTCGGGCTTGGCGCCTATATGAACGTGGAGACAATGGCCCGATTGATCGATCGACCGGTCCAGGTGACACATGCCAACCTGCTGGTGGATGCCGCACAAGAAGAGGCGTTGTTTGCCGCCATCAAGGGCGCCCCCGCCATTGCCGGGCTGACCCTGCTGGAGCAGGTGCGTAAGTCATTTGTAGATACGATTGCACAGAACGCGGGCATGTCCACGACCATCAACTCGTTTCTGGCGGCATTGATTGCCATTGGGGTGGTGTATAACTCTGCGCGCATCCAATTGTCAGAACGCGCTCGCGAACTGGCAAGCCTGCGCATTCTGGGCTTTACGCGGGGCGAAGTCAGCTATGTTCTTCTCGGCGAGCTTTTCTTGCTGACCGCTGCGGCCATTCCTCTTGGGCTGGTCATCGGGCGGCTGCTTGCGGGCGCGATGGTGGCCAGCTTCGACAGCGACCTTTATGCGATCCCGTTGGTGGTATCGCGCGGGACATATCTTTGGGCGGCTGGCGTTGTTGCCGGGGCCTCTGTAGTTTCGGCGCTGATTGTGCGTCGGCGGATCGACCGGATGAACCTGGTCGCCGTAATGAAGACAAGGGAGTAACCCGATGAGCTGGAACACGCGCAAAACGATGCTGGCCGGTGCTGCTGTGGTGGTGCTTGCGGGGTTTGCCTATCTGGCGGCCAAGCCCGAACCCGTGCCGGTTGATATCCACACCATTACCGCCGGCCCGATCGAGGTCACGGTCAACGCTGAAGGCCAGACCCGCGTGCGCGATGTCTACGAGATGTCCGCACCGGTTTCTGGGCAGCTGGCACGCAGTCCGGTGACCATTGGGGACACAGTGATCGCTGGCGAAACCATCGTGGCGCGCATCGCCCCCGGTGATCCGGCATTTCTTGACGACCGCACGCGCGCGCAAGCCGAAGCGGCTGTGGCACAGGCCAAGGCGGCGGTGGCTGTCGCGCAGGCGCAGATCGCCATCTCGGAGGCGGATCTGGCCCATGCACAAACCATCCTGAACCGGCTACATGACCTGCATGCGCGTGGCACGATCCCAAAGGCACAACTTGACGACGCGGAACTGGGTGTCGATGTGGCGGTGGCGCAACTGGACAGCGCCCATGCGGCGCTGGAAATGCGGCTGGCAGAGCTTGCAGCGCAGCAGGCGACATTGATTGAACCCAGCGCACGGGCTGACGCAGCCGCCGCCAGCGAGGCGTGTTGCGTCGAACTGGCGGCCCCCGTGTCCGGCACGGTTCTAAGTGTAGCAAGCACCAGCGCGCGGCCCGTGCTTCCCGGGGCGCCGATCCTGTCCATTGGGGAAACCGATGATTTGGAGATCGTGGCTGAAATCCTGTCGACCGACGCGGTTCGGCTTGTCCCCGGTGCCGCTGCCTATGTGGAACGGTGGGGCGGGGCGGGTGATCTAAAGGCCCAGGTGCGCGTCATTGAACCCGCTGGGTTCACCAAGCTGTCGGCTCTGGGCATTGAAGAACAACGCGTGCGTGTCATCCTTGATCTGGTGTCCGATCAGGCCGCGCGCCCATCGCTGGGACATGGGTTTCGCACCTTCCTTCGCATCGTTGAGTGGCAAGGCGAGGGGGTTCGTGTGCCGCTGTCTGCGCTGTTTCGGGATGGCGAAAGCTGGGCGGTTTTCGTGATTGAGGACGACCACGCCGTCTTGCGCAATGTCGAGATTGGTCACCGCAACAGCGATGTCGCCGAAGTGGCGTCCGGGCTGTCAGAAGGTGAGCAGGTCGTCACCCACCCCGGTGATCGGGTCGGCGACGGTGTGCTGGTGGTCGACCGCACACAGCTTTGACCAGCCGGGCAGAGCCTGTTGATGGCCTGATCACGAGACTATTGACAGAACAGCTCTGATCAGAAATGTTTTCGTCCATCCGCAGCGATGGCGTCGCTGCCATTGCGTGGGGCATGTGCCCGCGCAAGGTCCGGAGATCAACCACCCTGCACGCCGGGGAGTTTGGTTGGCCGGACGCATGTTTTCCGGCCTCGGAAAGTGGAGACACGAAACATGTCACGCCCTCAATTCTTTGTCTGTGAAAACGGCGAGAAAGCCCCGCTGCCATTTTCGAACGCGGAATACGAACGCCGCTTGGCGACCCTGCGCAAAATCATGGCCGATCGGGGAGTCGAAGCGGTCCTGTTCACGTCGATGCACAATATCGCTTACTACTCTGGCTTCCTCTATTGTTCGTTTGGCCGGACGTATGGCTGCGTTGTCACGGCGGATCGCTGCACCACGGTGTCGGCCAACATCGACGCAGGTCAGCCCTGGCGCCGCAGCTTCGGCGACAACGTCATCTACACCGATTGGGAGCGCAATAACTACTGGCGCGCCGTGAAAGAACTGGTGGGCAACGCCCGTTCAATCGGCATCGAAGGTGATCACCTCACCTTGGCACAGCGCGCGCTGGCCGAAGATTTCCTGTCCAATGCCACGTTTGCAGACATTGCCCCTGACACGATGCAGGCACGCATGGTGAAGTCCGCAGAAGAAATCGCCCTGATCCGCGAAGGTGCACGGATCGCGGACCATGGCGGGGCCGCAATCCGTGATGCGATCCGCGTCGGTGCGCGCGAGATTGATATCGCCATGGCCGGTCGCGACGCGATGGAAGAAGAAATCGCGCGTGCCCATCCAAACAGCGAAATTCGTGACAGCTGGGTGTGGTTCCAGTCGGGCATCAACACCGACGGCGCACACAACCCGGTGACGACCCGCAAGCTGGAGAACGGTGACATCCTGTCGCTGAACACCTTCCCGATGATCTCGGGCTACTACACCGCGTTGGAGCGCACGCTGTTCATTGGCGAGCCAGACAAGGAAAGCCTGCGCATCTGGGAAGCGAATGTCGCCGCACATGAGCTGGGGATTTCACTGATTAAACCCGGTGCGACCTGCTCGGGCATCACCGCCGAGATCAACAGGTTTTTCGAATCCGAGAACTTGCTGCAATATCGGTCTTTCGGCTACGGCCATTCTTTCGGTGTGCTGTCGCACTACTATGGCCGCGAAGCCGGTTTGGAACTGCGTGAAGATATCGACACTGTGCTAGAGCCGGGAATGGTCGTGTCGATGGAGCCGATGCTGTTCCTGCCCGAAGGCACCCCCGGTGCGGGTGGCTATCGAGAGCACGACATTCTTGTTATTGGCGAAACGGGTGCCGAAAATATTACTGGCTTCCCCTACGGGCCCCAGCACAATATCGTGAAAGCATGACGCAAAAATATGCCGATAAGTCGCATACTTGCAAAATTCTTGTAGGATTGTTGTGAAGACTGAGGGCGCTGCGAGGTAAACTTTCGCGGCGCTCTAAATATTCCCTGTTGAAATCCTTTCGGGGTTCGTGTTGGCTAGGCGTCGACAAAAAACAAAAAAACATAGACCAGGGGGGTCACTTGGCTGATACAGCTTCCAACGACGGCTTCGTCGTTTTTGATCGTGTCCAGAAAAGCTATGATGGGGAAACACTGGTCGTTAAAGACCTGAACCTCTCAGTAGCCAAGGGCGAATTCCTCACAATGCTTGGGCCGTCAGGGTCTGGTAAGACAACGTGTTTGATGATGCTAGCTGGTTTTGAAACCGCGACGCATGGCGATATCCGCCTTGGCGGACAGCCCATCAACAACATCCCACCCCACAAGCGCGGAATCGGGATGGTTTTTCAAAACTACGCGCTTTTCCCTCACATGACGGTTGCTGAAAACCTGTCCTTCCCGCTGGAAGTGCGCAAGATCGGAAAATCCGAACGCGAGGCCAAGGTCAAACGCGCGCTCGACATGGTCCAGATGGGCGATTTCGGCGGTCGCCGTCCGGCACAATTGTCTGGCGGTCAGCAGCAGCGGATCGCACTGTCACGCGCGCTGGTGTTTGAACCCGAGCTTGTCTTGATGGACGAACCACTGGGCGCGCTGGACAAGCAGCTGCGCGAGCAAATGCAGTTCGAAATCACCCACTTGGCGCATGAGCTGGGGATCACCACCGTTTATGTGACCCATGACCAGACCGAAGCGCTGACAATGTCCGACAATGTCGCCGTGTTCGACGATGGGCGTATCCAGCAGCTTGCGCCACCGGATCAACTTTATGAGCGGCCGGAAAACAGCTTTGTTGCGCAGTTTATCGGTGAAAACAACACGCTCGAGGGTGTTGTGACCGAGATCAAAGGTGAAACCTGCATCGTGCAACTTGACGACGGAGAGATTTTGGACGCGACGCCGATCAACGTCAGCAAAGTCGGAGAGCGCACGCAAGTCTCGATCCGGCCAGAGCGCGTTGAATACAACAAAGAGCGCTTGCAGAAGGGTGTTCACACCCTGAAAGCCGAAGTGCTTGAGTTCATTTACATGGGCGACATCTTCCGCACGCGCCTGCGTGTGGCGGGAAATGAAGATTTCATCATCAAGACCCGTAATGCGCCGGACCAGGACCGCTTGCAACCTGGTCAACAGATCGAGATCGGCTGGCTGCCGACCGACTGTCGCGCGCTTGACGCCTGATACTGAATGCGCCGGGGTTCAAAAGACCCCGGACATGACAGCCAGAGGTTCGCTTTGTGCCCGTTCATGCGAACCCAATCAACCAAACGGGACAACTAGGGAGAATAACGTATGAAACTTGTAAAAATCCTTTTGGCCAGTTCGGCCCTGACCGCGACCGCTGGTGCGGTGTCGGCAGAGGATATGGCCAACGAGATGACCCTCGTTTCCTGGGGTGGGGCCTACCAAGCCAGCCAGCTGAAGGCCTATGTCGAACCCTATCTGGAAATGCACCCCGAGGTCAGCGTGACGTGGGATGAAAGCTCGGCAGAAGCCGTGGCCAAACTGCGCGCGATGAACGAAGCCGGGAACGTAACCTGGGATCTGGTCGACGCCACCATTTCGGACACCATGCGTCTGTGCGACGAGGGTCTTGTCGAAGAAATCGATCACGACGCCGACTTGGCTGACGCGCCCGATGGCACCAAGGCTTCGGAAGATTTCGGTGACCTTCTTGTATCGGATTGCTTTATCCCACAGATCGTTTACTCGACCACGTTCGGATATCGCACCGATATGGTGGGTGACACTCCGCCGACCTCGGTTTGCGACATCTTTGATCTGGAAAAATACCCGGGCAAACGCGCGTTGCAGAAACGTCCGATCGACAACGTGGAATGGGCGCTGCACTGTGATGGCGTTGCCAAAGACGCGATCTATGACGTTCTGGGCACCGACGAGGGCGTGAACCAAGCCCTTGCCAAACTGGACACGATCAAAGATCAGGTTGTCTGGTGGACCGCTGGTGCTGAAACGCCTCAGCTGCTGGCAGATGGCGAAGTTGTCTTCGGCTCGACCTTCAACGGTCGTCTGTTCTCGGCCATTGCCGAGCAAAACCAGCCGATCGGAATGCTGTGGGATATGCAATCGTTCGACCTTGACGGTTGGGTTGTGCCCGCGGGCCTGCCCGCTGACCGCAAGGCGCGTGTGATGGACTTCCTGAAGTTCGCAACCGACACGCAGCGTCTGGCTGATCAGGCGAAATACATCTCGTATGGTCCGGCCCGTATGTCGTCCGCACCTTTGGTCGGAAAACACGCCGAACTGGGGATCGATATGGCGCCGCACATGCCGACCGACCCTGCAAACTCAGGCAACGTTCATGTCTATGACTATGAATGGTGGGCTGATAACCGCGACGATCTGAACGCTAAGTTCGAAGCTTGGCTGGCCAAATAAGGCTGACTTTCGGGAGGGGCCGTCTGGCCCCTCCTATCCCACGACCACTTGAAGATATTACGCTATTTGTTTGTCAATTTGACCGCTTCGAAACCAAAAACAAGCTTATGCTGACAGGGATGATATGAGCGATATGACCGAAATGAGCGGCCCCGTTCTGGCCGCAGATGGAACGCCGCTAAAGCGCAGTCTGAACAAAGCGCTGAGACGCCAGAAAATGCGCGCGCTGCTGCTCATCTCGCCGTTGTTGTTGTTTATCATGGTCAGCTTTATCCTGCCGATTGCGGACATGCTTTACCGCTCGGTCGAAAACAAGATCGTCATCGAGACATTGCCGCGCTCTGTGAAGGCTCTGGCAGATTGGGATTCTGCATCCGGTGAGTTGCCGCAAGAGGCGGTTTATGCCGCGATGGCAGCCGATCTGAAAGACGCAGCCGAAGCCAAAACACACACCAAAGTCGGCACGCGTCTGAACTATGAGAACCCCGGCATGTCCTCGGTTTTCCGCAAGACGGGACGCAAGGCAAAGAAATTTGATCTGGAAACCGGCGGCCCTTGGAAAGAGGCGCTGATCGAGATCAATGAAGATTGGGCCGACCCAGATGTTTGGCGCACCATTCAAACCTATTCGCCACCCGTGACCGCAGGCTATTTCCTGAATGCCGTCGATATGCGAGTTGGGTCAGACGGGGCAGAGATGCGTCCCGAAAGCGAACAGATCTACATGAACCTGCTCAAGCGGACGTTGTGGATGTCATTGTTGATTACCTTCTCGTGCATCGTGTTGGCGTATCCGGTGGCGTGGCTGCTGGCAAATCTTCCGACACGCCAGGCAAACCTTTTGATGATCTTGGTGTTGTTGCCGTTCTGGACATCGCTTCTAGTGCGGACGTCGGCATGGAAAATCCTTCTGCAACAACAGGGGGTAATCAACGATATTCTCGTTTGGATCGGGCTGGTGTCGGATGACGCGCGGCTGGTGATCATCAACAACCAGTTCGGCACGATTGTGGCAATGACCCACATCCTGCTGCCGTTCATGATCTTGCCGATGTATTCGGTCATGCAGACCATCCCGCCGACCTATCTGCGCGCCGCCAAAAGCCTTGGCGCAACGGATTGGACGGCCTTCTGGCGGGTCTATTTCCCGCAGACCATTCCGGGCATTGGCGCGGGGTCGATCCTCGTGTTCATTCTGGCCATCGGCTACTACATCACGCCTGCGTTGGTGGGCGGCACGAAGGGAACGTTCATTTCGAACCAGATTGCGTTTCACATTTCGACATCCCTCAACTGGGGTCTTGCCTCGGCGCTGGGGGCCATCCTTCTGGCGGTCGTTTTGGTGCTCTATTGGGCCTATGACAAGATCGTCGGCATTGACAACGTGAAGCTGGGATAACGGACATGAGCAAACTTCCTCCATATGCAACGACCGGCCAGCGGATTTGGCACTACACCTTTCTGGTGATCTGTGGGGTGATCTTCTTCTTCCTGATTGCGCCGATTGCCGTGGTGATCCCGCTCAGCTTCAATGCTGAGAACTTCTTCACCTTCACGCCGGAAATGCTTCGGTTTGACCCTGAGGGGTATTCGCTGAAGCACTATCGCGACTTTTTCTCGAACCCGGATTGGCAGAGCGCCATGTGGAATTCGATCAAGATCGCGCCGGTGGCCACCGTCATCTCGGTGTCGCTTGGCACCTTGGCCGCCATCGGGCTTAGCCAGCCACACGTGCCCGCGCGCCGTGCGATCATGGCGATTTTGATCTCTCCGATGATCGTGCCGCTGATCATTTCGGCGGCTGGGATGTATTTCTTCTATTCCAAGATCAACCTGGCGGGCACCTATTGGGGCGTTGTTCTGGCGCACGCGGCGCTGGGCATTCCCTTTGTAATCATCACCGTGACAGCCACGCTGGTCGGTTTTGACCGGTCGCTGACGCGGGCGGCTGCCAATATGGGGGCTGATCCGGTCACAACCTTTTTCCGCGTGCAGATGCCGCTGATCCTGCCCGGCGTGATTTCCGGTGCATTGTTCGCCTTTATCACGTCGTTTGACGAGGTTGTGGTGGTGATTTTCGTCGGCTCGGCCAAGCAGCAAACCTTGCCGTGGCAGATGTTCACTGGGCTGCGCGAACAGATCAGCCCGACGATTCTGGCGGTGGCGACCATTTTGGTCGGCGTGTCGATCCTGTTGCTGACCACGCTGGAGATCCTTCGGCGTCGTTCAGAGCGCCTGCGCGGGATGAGCCCGGGCTAGGTGGTCAACACATCGTATGAGACATGGCGGTGCCCTGAGGGGCGCCGCCTTTTTTTCTCAGCAACCGCGCCTTGACGTGCAGTTTTTGTTAACCATTTTGAGGCATGCCTGAAGCGAATGTGAACCGACCCGAGGTGAAGGGGGCCAGCCCCCCTTGCAGCCCCTTCGACCCGGCACTAACATCTGCCGAAGGGGCCGGCAGCGGCTCTGGCGTGAATATGAAAGCAGGCTGAAATGCACGACCCACTTGATACCTATATGAATACCCTTGTCCCTATGGTGGTCGAACAGACCTCGCGCGGGGAACGGGCCTATGACATCTTCTCGCGACTTTTGAAGGAACGGATCATTTTCCTGTCCGGTCCGGTGCATGACGGCATGTCCAGCTTGATCGTGGCACAGCTTCTGCACCTTGAAGCCGAAAACCCGAAAAAAGAAATCTCGATGTATATCAATTCGCCGGGGGGCGTGGTGACGTCTGGCCTGTCGATTTATGACACGATGCAATACATCAAGCCGAAGGTTTCGACCCTTGTGATCGGGCAAGCCGCATCAATGGGGTCGCTTTTGCTGGCGGCAGGCGAAACTGGCATGCGTTATTCGCTGCCCAACAGCCGCATCATGGTGCACCAGCCCTCGGGCGGGTATCAGGGGCAAGCCACTGATATCATGATCCATGCGCAAGAAACTCAGAAGCTAAAAGACCGGCTGAACAACATCTACGTGAAGCATACCGGGCAGAAGCTGAAGGCGGTGGTCGAAGCGTTGGAACGTGACAACTTCATGGATCCAACAGACGCGAAGGATTGGGGCCTGATCGACGAGATCGTGGAAAACCGCGCCAAAGGTGACGACGAATAACGACACGGCCGGGCGATGCCCCGGCGATGTCACACCGGGCGGGCAAGCGGGAAAAACCGGATTGTGCCTGTCCGGTCACTGCCCTAAGCTTGGCGCGACGGATAAAGAACGCGGCCGATTTGGTCGCAAACCGGATCCCTTCGGGACCCAATAGGACAAGATGATGGCGAACAACTCCTCTGGCGACAGCAAGAACACCCTATATTGCTCGTTCTGCGGCAAGAGCCAGCACGAGGTGCGGAAACTAATTGCAGGTCCGACAGTGTTCATCTGTGATGAATGTGTTGAACTGTGCATGGATATCATCCGTGAGGAAACGAAGTCATCTGGCCTGAAGGCCGCTGATGGTGTGCCGACACCGATGGAGATTTGTGAAGTGCTCGATGACTATGTCATCGGACAAAGCCACGCAAAGCGGGTTTTGTCAGTCGCGGTCCACAACCACTACAAACGTTTGAACCATGCGGCTTCCGCTGGGGATGAGATTGAACTGGCCAAATCCAACATCATGCTGATCGGTCCGACGGGCTGCGGCAAGACGCTTCTGGCGCAAACTCTGGCCCGCATTCTGGATGTGCCTTTCACCATGGCCGATGCCACCACGCTGACGGAAGCGGGGTATGTGGGCGAGGACGTGGAAAACATCATCCTGAAACTGCTTCAGGCCTCGGAATACAATGTTGAACGCGCCCAACGCGGCATCGTTTATATCGACGAGGTCGACAAGATCACCCGCAAGTCCGACAACCCCTCGATCACCCGCGACGTGTCAGGCGAGGGCGTGCAACAGGCGCTGTTGAAGATCATGGAGGGCACGGTCGCTTCGGTTCCGCCGCAAGGCGGGCGCAAGCACCCGCAACAGGAATTCCTGCAAGTGGACACGACCAACATCCTGTTCATCTGTGGCGGTGCCTTTGCAGGGCTCGACAAGATCATCGAACAGCGTGGCAAGGGCTCGGCGATGGGTTTCGGCGCGGATGTGCGTGTCAGTGATGAACGTGGCGTTGGCGAAGTGTTCAAGGAACTGGAGCCAGAAGACCTGTTGAAATTCGGTTTGATCCCGGAATTCGTTGGACGTTTGCCGGTCATCGCGACGCTGGAAGATCTGGATTCAGACGCGCTTGTCACCATCCTGACGCAACCCAAGAACGCGCTGGTGAAGCAATACCAGCGACTGTTTGATCTGGAAAATACGCAACTGACCTTCACCGATGATGCCTTGATGGCCATCTCGAAGCGCGCCATCGAACGCAAGACGGGTGCGCGCGGACTGCGGTCGATCATGGAAGATATCCTTTTGGATACGATGTTTGACCTTCCGGGGCTTGAAAATGTCGACGAGGTTGTGGTGAACGAAGAGGCTGTGACCTCGGACGCCAAACCGCTGATCATTTATGCCGAAGGGCCAAAGGAAGAAGTCAGCGCAAGCTGACACGCCTGGCTCTGAAACACGGCATCGCCTGACAAAAAGAAGCCATCGCAGCCGCGATGGCTTTTTTGCAGGCTGGGTGTCCGGTCCCAAAAGCAGCCGCAAATCGCGCAAAGGCGGCGCATTGCGTCGCAAAGCACTGGACCTTCGCGGCTGGTTGGGCCATATCAAGACAAAGCTAAACCGGAGACTGACATGCGTTTCATCTTGTCCCTGCTGACTTGGTATCACCGCGAAACCATCGGCACCCGTCTGTTCACCTGGCGCAAAGGTGTGAAGGTGGGTGAAGATGAGCAAGGCAATGTCTTCTATCGCGATCGGGACGACAAACGACGCTGGGTGATTTTCAACGGCGAGCCTGAGGCAAGCCGCGTCAGCCCGGCCTGGCATGGCTGGCTGCACCACACGTTTGACAACAGCCCGGCAGACGCGCCGCTGACCCATAAAGCGTGGGAAAAGCCGCATCAGGTCAACAAGACAGGTTCTGCACTGGCCTATGTCCCCCCAGGGTCGTTGCATCAGGTCGAACCTACCAAACGTCGTGACTATGAGGCATGGCAGCCGGAATAATCTGGCACGGCCCAAGTCTATCTTTCCGGACCAAGAGAGGCTGGCATGAGCGATAGCCATACAACTGAAGTGATCACAGGCAGTGCCGTTCTGGCCGCAGCTGTCGGGTTTTTCCTATATGCAGGCCAAATTGTGGGTTTGTCCGGGGCAGGCAGCAGTCACGCTTACAGCGCGTCTTTCCGGACGGCCGACGGGATCTCGGTCGGGACTGATGTGCGCCTTGGTGGGGTCAAGGTAGGGGCGGTGACGAACATCGCGCTGAACCCTGAAACCTACCGCGCGATCACGGGCTTCACGGTGCAATCCGACGTTGCCCTGCCGGAAGACACAGCTGCAATCATCTCGTCCGAGGGGTTATTGGGCGGGTCCTATGTGGAACTTCTGCCCGGTGGGTCGCCCTTCAACCTTGAGCCCGGGGCCGAGATTGAAGACACGCAGGGGTCCGTAAGCCTCGTGCAGCTGTTGATGAAGTTTGTCGCTGGCAGCGAGGACAGCAATTGATCTTGCGCGCTGCGTTTTTGACAGTTTGCCTCATCGGGGCCGGCGCGGCGGCCGTGGCCCAAACCGGCAAGGCGACCGGGGCTATGTTGCGTGGTCTGGACAAGGTTTCAGGCGAACCGACCGATTTCACAATGAATGTGGGCGATACGGTCGAAATTGGTAATTTGCGCGTGACGCTTGGCGAATGCCGTTATCCGACCGACAACCCGTCAGGCGACGCCTATGCGTGGCTTGTCATCCGCGATGGCACGGCAGATGACGTTACCTTCGAAGGCTGGATGATCGCCTCGTCGCCTGCATTGAATGCCCTGGATCATCAGCGCTACGATGTCTGGGTGCTTCGCTGCGTTACCGAGTAAGCGTCGGGAAGAGGGCAGGCCAGAATGTCTGCGCGCCCCTCTGACAAGGCCGTCTCCAACAGGTCGTGATACGCCGCGCGGGTGATCTCCTCTGCGCCGAGACTTGCCAGATGCGGCGTTAGGAACTGCGTATCAAACAGCGTAAAACCCGTGTTGCGCAGATGGGCGACCAGATAGGCCAACGCGATTTTCGAGGCGTCACGACGGCGCGAGAACATGCTTTCGCCAAAGAACGCCCGACCCAAGGTCACGCCGTAGACGCCGCCGACCAAGTCGGACCCGTCCCACAATTCAAGCGAATGCGCGTGGCCCATGGCGTGCAAGTCTTTGTATAGCCCAAAGATTGTGGCGTTGATCCAGCTTTCTTCGCGGTCTGCGCAGGCTGTGACGGTGCCTTCGAAATCGCGGTTCAGCGTCACCTGATATGGCGTGCGCCGGATCGTGCGTGCCAAGCTGTGCGAGATGTGAAACCGGTCCAGCGGTATGATCCCGCGCGCCTCGGGGTCCACCCAAAAAACACGCGGGTCATCACGGCTATCTGCCATTGGGAAAACGCCCATGGCATAGGCGCGCAGCAACAGATCGGCATCAAGGGTCGGCAGATCCTTGCGCGAGGTCAAACGCCCTAGCCCAGATTTTCGGCAAGCCAGCGTTCCAGCCAGTGGATGTTGTAGTTGCCAGAGTGGATATCTTCCTCTGCCAGCAACTGATGGAACAGCGGCACGGTCGTCTCGATCCCGTCCACGATAAGTTCGCTTAGGGCGCGGTTCAGGCGCGCCAGCGCTTCTGCCCGGTCGCGTCCGTGAACGATCAGCTTGCCAATCAAACTGTCGTAATACGGCGGGATCGAATAGCCATCGTAAAGCGCGCTGTCCATCCGCACCCCCAAGCCGCCCGGTGCATGATACTGGGTGATCTTGCCGGGGCAGGGGGCAAAGTTGGGAAGTCGTTCGGCGTTGATCCTGATCTCGATCGCGTGACCGTTCAGCAAAAGATCGTCTTGTCCAAAAGACAGTGGCAACCCTTCGGCGACGCGAATTTGTTCGCGCACCAGATCGACACCGAAAATCGCTTCGGTGACAGGGTGTTCCACCTGCAGGCGCGTATTCATTTCGATGAAATAGAACTCGCCGTCTTCATACAGGAACTCGATTGTGCCAGCGCCGCGATAGCCCATTTGAGCGATCGCGTCGGCACAAATCCCACCAATGCGCGCGCGCTCTTCAGGCGAGATGCTGGGGCCGGGCGCCTCTTCAAAAACCTTCTGGTGACGGCGCTGAAGCGAGCAGTCACGCTCGGCTAAATGCACCCCGCCACCTTGGCCGTCGCCAAAGACCTGCACTTCGATGTGACGCGGCTTTTGAAGGTATTTCTCCATATAGACTTCGTCATTGCCGAAGGCAGCTTTTGACTCGGATCTTGCGGTTGAAAACGCGGTGTCGATATCGGCTTCGGTCGCGGCAACCTTCATCCCACGCCCACCACCGCCGGCGGTCGCTTTGATGATCACCGGATAGCCCATTTCAGCGGCAACCTTGCGCGCCGTCTTGAGGTCAGGCACACCACCTGCCGATCCCGGCACAACGGGAATGCCCAAGTTGATCGCGGTTTCCTTGGCGGTGATCTTATCCCCCATCATGCGGATATGTTCTGCCGATGGACCGATGAACGTTATTTCGTGATCTTCCAGAACCTGAACGAATTGTTCGTTCTCGGACAGAAAACCATAGCCGGGATGTACGGCTTGTGCGCCGGTAATCTCGCAGGCAGCGATGATCGCGGGGATGGAAAGATAGCTGTCGGTGCTGGAGGGGGGGCCGATGCAGACGCTTTCATCGGCCATGCGCACATGCATGGCGTCCACGTCGGCCGTCGAATGAACGGCTACGGTCTTGATCCCCATCTCGCGGGCCGCGCGGATGACACGCAGGGCGATTTCTCCTCGGTTGGCGATCAGGATTTTATCGAAATGGGCCATGCTCTGTCCCTTATTCGATGATCATCAGAGGTGCGCCAAATTCGACCGGGGCACCATCTTCGACCAGAATGCGTTTGACCGTGCCCGCGCGTGGGGCGGGGATCTGGTTCATGGTCTTCATGGCTTCCACGATCAGAACGGTCTGACCTTCGGCAACCTTGTCGCCCACGTTCACAAAAGCGGGCGTGCCGGGTTCGGCCTGCAAATACACGGTGCCGACCATTGGCGAAGGCACCACACCGGGGTGGTTTGCCGGGTCCGAAGCTGCCGGAGCTGGAGCTGTAGGCGCGTCAGAGGCCACAGGGGCAACCGCCGCTGGAGCCGCAGGTGCGGCAGCCATCGGCGCAGCCATTTGGGTGACGATTTCTTTTGCGCGGCTGACCCGCACGCTCAGGCTGTCATTTTCGCCATAGTCGCGCATGACTTCCAATTCGGTCAGGTCGTTTTCCTGCAAGACTTTTGCCAGTGACTCGATGAAGGCAACGTCATTTTCATGATGTTTTTTGGTCATGGGTCCTCGCCCTTTTTTTCTCTGCCCATTGTTCGCGCGGGCAATGTTTGATTGCAAGGCTTATAGGACGCTACGTAAGGGGAGAAAAGCGGGAAGGTTGGCGAAATTGGAAATTCGACAACTGTCGCGCGCATGCTGGCGCATGAAAACACGCCGACAGACCCTGATGTGCTAGGCGTCGGACGCGCCTAAGTCGTTGGTGCTTGTGTCGGTCGTTTCAACTGGACGGGACGTGGCGAAGTTTTGCGGTGCGTCTTGCGCCCGAACAGCTTCGAGCCGTGCGAGTTTTTGCTGAAGTCGGTGCTCCATCTCCAACACATTCACCTGAAAGCTTGGTGGTGGCCCCACGGGTTGGTTGGTGTCGATGTCCAACCGGTCTGACAGTCCCGTCCTTGGCTCTATCTTTTGCGGAGTCTGCCCATGATCTTTCGAATTGTGCATGTCGGCGCGCGCTTTGCCTGCGTCTGGCGCCGTTTCCACTTTTGAAATGTCTGGCGGTTTGCGCACAGGTGTTTGGGCCAACAGGTTGGCATGTGCCCCAAGCGGTGCAGGTATCGTGAATTCCATGTCCCAGGCTCCGGTTTCTATCGAAGCCCCCACCAAGGATCACGCTAGACGCCAAGCGTTACCGGTTCGTTAAAGCCGGTGGGTATAATCAGCATTTGGTTAACACCTAGAGCGGCATGCCCGAGAACTTGGCAACAAGTTCGGGCAGCTTGCGCGCACCAAATTTCTGCAACAAACGGGCGCGGTGCGCTTCGACGGTTCGATAACTCAGCCCAAGCGACAGCCCGATTTCCTTCGAGGTCTTGCCTTGGCAAGTCAGGATCGCCACCTCGCGTTCTCGCGGTGTCAGCGCGACGACCGGGCGTTCGGCAGACAGGTCTGCAAAGCTCCAGACGCCTTGTTTGAAGGGGTCGCCCGGCGTCAGGCTGGTGCCACGCACGCGACACCAGAACAGCTCTCCGCCAAGGCGCCGCATGACACGTTCGTCTTCATAGCGCCCGGTTTCACGCAGAATATCCCCGCCCACGCGTTCCACCTTTTCATAGTCATGCAGGGACGGATACAGCCGCTCCAATGGCATGTCTGCAAATGAGGCGACCTCGGCCCCGAAAACCTCGGCAAAGCGCAGGTTGCATTGACGCACGATGCGGTTTTCCGTCAGCGCCAGGCCGGTGGGGGCGTGCATGAAAGCGATGTCCATCAGGGTCATACGGGTATCCTGCCAAGAAATGCGGGCCATTTCAAACGGGTGGTATTTTTACAGGGCTTGCGTGGCGGGTGTGCCGCGTCAGATAGTTGTCATGAACGCTTGGTTTTCTTTTGGGGGAAATGCAATGGGCAACGCAACACTTGGCACGTCTACTGGCTGGTCGCTTGCTTATGGAGTGCACAAATGAACCTCGCTTTGTGGTTGGAGCGCACGGCGAAGGTGCATGGTGATCGTCCAGCTTTGTTCCTTGGCGCGACGCAAGTCTATAACTACGCGCAATTTTTACGCGCAGCCCAAGGGCTGTCGGCAGCGCTTGGCGCCCGAGACATCGGCCCAGGTGATCGTGTGGCGATGTTCATGAAGAACTGCCCGGAATACCTTGTGGGGTTTTTCGGCATTTGGGCGCGTGGTGCCGCCGTGGTGCCCATCAATGCCAAGCTTCACGCGAACGAGGCGGCGTTCATCCTTGAAAATGCCGGGGCAAAGCTGTGCCTTGTCACGCCGGAACTGGGTGCTGAGCTCGCTCTGGCGACGACTGTGCCTCTGGTTGATGTGAAAAGCGAAGCCTTCGGCGAGATGTGTGCGCATGCGCCGGTCCCTCTGGTCGCGCGTGAAGACAGTGATCTGGCATGGTTGTTTTACACCTCAGGCACGACCGGCAAGCCCAAGGGTGTCTTTATCAGCCATGGAATGCTGCGATCGACCTCGCTCAGCTTTGTATTGGATTGCGACGAGGTGTCATCGCAGGACGCGGCCTTTTATATCGCACCGATGAGCCATGGCGCCGGGATCTATGCACCCATCCATGTGGCCAAGGGCGCACGTCACATCACACCGGTCTCGGGTGGGTTTGACGAGGTCGAGTTGCTCGACATGGCCCGTGATCATGGTCCGTTGTCAATGTTCATGGCCCCAACAATGGTGCGGCGCGTGACCGATGTCGCCAAGGCCAAAGGCTTGCGGGGCGAAGGGATCAAGACGGTCATTTATGGTGGTGGCCCGATGTATCTGGCCGATATCGTCGACGCGGTGGACTGGTTCGGATCGCGTTTCGTGCAAATCTATGGTCAGGGCGAATGCCCGATGGCAATCACGGCTTTGTCGCGCGATGATGTTGCAGATCGTGATCACCCGCGCTGGCGTGAACGGTTGGGGTCGGTTGGTCGGGCACAAAGCGTGGTCGAAGTGCAGATCGGAGGCACAGACGGCACCCCCTTACCCAATGGCAAAGTGGGCGAGATCATGGTGCGCGGCACCCCGGTCATGCCCGGATATTGGCAAAACCCTGATGCGACTGCGAAAACCTTGGTGAACGGTTGGTTGAAAACCGGGGACATGGGGTTTCTGGACGAAGAGGGCTATCTGACCCTGCGCGACCGGTCGAAGGACGTCATCATTTCGGGCGGCACGAATATTTACCCCCGCGAGGTGGAAGAGGCGCTGCTGTCCCATCCCGAGGTGCATGAGGTCAGTGTGGTGGGCCGCCCCAACGCCGAATGGGGCGAAGAGGTCGTGGCATTCGTGGTCATGACGCCCGGAACTGCGTTCGATCAGGCGGTTCTGGATGCCCACTGCCTTACACAAATCGCACGTTTCAAACGCCCGAAATCCTATATTCAGCTGCAAGAATTGCCCAAAAACAACTATGGCAAGGTTTTGAAGACGGAACTCAGACGCCGTATGGAGGACGCCACATGAAGGATTTGAACGGCAAGACCGCATTGGTCACGGGATCGGTTCAAGGGATCGGACTGGCTGTCGCAAAAAGCCTGGCACAGGCGGGCGCACGGGTGGGCGTGCATGGGTTGGCGACACCGGATGAGGCGGCGCAGGTTTGTGACGAACTTGTCGCTCTGGGTGCCAGTGCGGCGCGGTTCTTTCCCGGCGATCTGCGGGATCTGTCCGCGATCGATGCCATGATGGCCGACGTAGCGGCATGGGGGGATGTGGATATACTGGTCAACAACGCAGGCATTCAGCACACCGCGCCTTTGGCCGACATGCCGCGCGACACATGGTCCGCGATCCTGGATGTAAACCTGTCGGCTGCATTTCACACCATGCAAGCCCTGATGCCCGCCATGGCGGCGCGCGGCTATGGCCGGGTGATCAACATCGCATCGGTTCACGGGCTGGTGGCATCGAAGGACAAGGCGCCGTATGTGGCTGCGAAATTCGGGTTGGTTGGTCTGAGCCGGGTTGCGGCGCTGGAATATGCCAACAAAGGCGACCGCATCAAAGGTGGGGTAACGGTGAACTGCATTGCGCCGGGATGGACAGAAACAGCCATCATCGAGCCACAGATACAGGCGCGCGCCGCATTGCACGGTGGGGATCGCGATGCGGGGATTGCCGATCTTCTTTCAGAAAAACAACCCAGCCAACGGACGTCAGACCCGTCCGAAATCGGCGCGTTGGCTGCGTTTCTGTGTCAGAGGGTGGCCCACAACATTACCGGAACGACCATTCCGATAGATGGGGGGTGGACCGCGCAGTAAGCCCGCGCGGTCCGAGATCTCGTCTATCAGACCGGGCAGGGCCGGGTGCGATAGGTGCCGTCGCCGTTCGAATAGGCGCATTGGTTGGTATAGCTGTTGCGGGCAACCATGATCCCGGCGGCAGCACCTGCCAAGGTTGTCAGCACAGTCCAGTTCTTGTTTGCCCCGATGGCATTGGCCGTGATCAGACCTGCCGCGATACCGGCAACGCCCCCGGCGACTGTTTTTTCCTGATCCGTCAAAGGACGACTCATACAGGCCGAAAGAGCAAGCGACGCGACACAAGCGAGTGTCAGAACGGTTTTCTTCATGATTACCTCCTAGAAGAAATTCTTATTGCACACATAGTTGCGCGTTCGGCTGGCTAAGTGAATGGGGGACTTACGCTTTTCTTTGGGACAAGCGGGAACCTGCCACCAGGGGCAGAAAAGAAAAGAGCCGATGCGTTCGCACCAGCTCTTTTTAAGGATCCTGCAGCCAGCATGCGGGTTTCAAGCAATTAGGCTTGGCGTGGCGGATCAGCAGGCTCAGATCGCGAGGTATTCCATCCGCAAGGCTTCGTTATCCAGCACTTCCTGGGCCGTGCCATCAAACACCACGCTGCCGGTGTCCAAGATAACCGCACGGTCTGCCAGTTCCAGCGCACGCACCGCGTTCTGTTCGACGATCACCGTTGTGATGCCCTGCTCTTTGATGATGTTGAGCGTCTTTTCGATCTCGTCCACGATCACCGGGGCCAGCCCCTCATAGGGTTCATCCAGCAGCAGCACCTTGATGTCACGCGCCAGCGCGCGGGCGATGGCCAGCATTTGCTGTTCGCCACCCGACAAGGTCGTGCCTTCCTGTTTGCGGCGCTCTTTAAGGCGCGGAAACAGATCATAGATCCGGTCTAATGACCAACCCACCGGTTCGATGATCTGGGCCAGTTGCAAGTTTTCTTCAACCGTCAGGCCTTGGATGATCCGCCGGTCTTCTGGCACCAGCGCCATTCCAAGCTGCGCCGCCTCATAGCTTTTGCGGTCGTGCAAATGCTGGTGATCCAGCCAGATTTCACCGTGCGTGAGCATCGGATCGTCCAGCCGGGCAATCGCGCGCAAGGTCGAGGTCTTACCCGCCCCGTTGCGCCCCAGCAGGGCAAGAATTTCACCTTCATGGACGGTGAAACTGACCCCTTGCACGATGTAGCTTTCGCCATAATAGGCATGCAAATCCCAGACCGAGAAATAGGCCGGCGCGGTGGCCGCCTTGTTCTGGAACTTTGAGAAATCGCGTTTCTCACGCTCTGGACGCGCGGCGTCATCAAGCAGTTTGTCTTCAGCCATGTCTGTGGCCTCCCTTAATGCGCTTCGCCAAGATAGGCTTCCCGAACCTTCGGGTGGCCCTTGATGTTTTCAGGCGTGTCTTCAACCAACGGCGTGCCTTGCGCCAGAACAGTGATCCGTTCGGCAAGGCTGAACACAACGTGCATGTCGTGTTCGATGATCGCCATGGTGATATCGCGCTTTTCCTTGATCTCTTTCAGCAAGTCGATCGTGTTGTTGGTGTCAGCGCGCGCCATGCCTGCGGTGGGTTCGTCCAGCAGCAGAAGCTTGGGTTCTTGCACAAGGCACATCGCCATCTCCAGCCGCCGTTTGTCACCGCGCGACATCGAGGCCGCATGCATGAACCGCTTGTCGATCATGTTCACGTCGATCAACATCTGCTCTGCCTTTTCGACCAGCTCCTTTTCGTTCTCGACGCCTTCAAAGGCATGCAAGCGGAAGGCGCCGTCGCGTTTGGCGAAGCAGGGGATCATCATGTTCTCCATGACGTTCAGATCGCTGAAGATCTCTGGCGTCTGGAACACGCGGCTGATGCCCATCTGGTTGATTTCGTGCGGGCTGCGCCCCAGCACCGACTGGCCGTCGAACATGACGCTGCCGGTATCCGGGATCAGCTTGCCGACGAAGCAATTCAGCAGCGTCGATTTGCCAGCCCCGTTTGGACCGATGATCGCGTGGACGGTGTTTTGTTGCACGCTCAGGTTTACATCCCCGAGCGCCTGCAGACCACCGAAGCGTTTGCCCACGCCTTTGACTTCAAGAATTCCCATCTTTCCGTCTCCTTCTTATTCGGCCACGTGAGGGGCTTGTTTCGGTTGGTGTTTGGGATCGTCATCGTCATCACCGCGTTTTTTGGCGAACATCGCTCTGATCCGTTGGCCACCTTCGACAAGGCCACCTGGCAGGAAGATCACGACGATCATGAACAAAAGACCAGATGTCAGGTGCCAGCTTTTGCCGACGAAGAAGTGGCTGATACCGATCACAAAATCCTCAAGCCCGTCAGGCATCCAGCCGAACCAGCCATGCAGAACCTGATCGTTGATCTTGGAAAAGATGTTTTCCATGTATTTGATTACACCCGCGCCAAGGACGGGACCCATCATGGTGCCCACGCCGCCAAGGATGGTCATCAGAACGACCTCGCCCGACGCCGTCCACTGCATCCGCTCTGCGCCAGCCAACGGGTCCATCGAGGCCATAAGACCGCCCGCAAGACCGGCATACATGCCCGAAATCACGAACGCCGCCAAAGTATAGGGCCGTGCGTTCAAGCCGGTATAGTTCAACCGTTGCTGGTTTGACTTGATTGCGCGCAGCATCAGACCAAAGGGTGACCGAAAGATGCGCAGGCTTAAATAGAAGGCCAGGATCGCGATCACGGCACAGAAGTAATAGCCGTTGTTGAACGTGAACACCCAGTCACCCACATTCACCTTCGACGAATTGTTCATCACAATGCCGAAGAAATGGGGGCTGCGTGGCTCGGTTGCGCCCAAAAGCACCTGCGGGTCGTTGGTATAGACCTGAAGACCGGTTTCCCCATTGGTGATCGGGGTCAGCACCGAATAGGCGAGGTTAAAGCTCATCTGTGCGAAGGCGAGCGTCAGGATCGAGAAGTAGATGCCCGACCTTCGCAGGCTGATATAGCCAATCAGCAGGGCGAAGATCCCCGACATCACAATGGCCAGCGGCAAGCCGTAGATCACGTTGTAATCCAAGAGCTTATACATCCAGACGACCGAATATGACCCGATGCCCAGAAAGGCCGCGTGGCCGAAGGACAGGTAGCCGGTAAGCCCAAACAGGATGTTGAAGCCGATTGCGAAAATCCCGAATATGGCAAACCGTTGCATCAAATCCGGGTAGCCCGCATTGAACTGCGCCAGCCCCGATCCTTCGGGGAAGGGCTGAAGCAGGATCGGTGTTGCCATGGTCAGAGCGACGACAATTAGCAAGAAACGGGTGTCTTTTTTGTTGAGTCCTAGCATTGTCTTACTCCTCCATCACGCCTTTGCGGCCCATCAAGCCCCGTGGGCGGGTCAGCAGAATGATAATGGCCACAAGGTAGATGATGATTTGGTCGATCCCCGGGACCATCGACTTGATCCAGTTCATCGAGGCAAAGCTTTCCAGAATGCCGAGCATGAAGCCCGCCAATACCGCGCCGGGCAAACTGCCCATGCCGCCGACAACAACCACAACGAAGCTAAGCACCAGAAAATCCATACCCATGTGGTAATTCGGCGAGTTGATGGGGGCATACATGACACCGGCAAGCCCCGCCACCGCGGCCGCGATGCCGAACATGATGGTGAAACGACGGTCGATATTGATGCCCAGAAGGCCTACGGTTTCGCGGTCTTGCATCCCGGCCCGCACAACCATCCCGAAGGTGGTGAACTGCAGGAAGGCGAAGACGGCACCGATGACGATGGCGGCGAAGAAGAAATAGACCATCCGCCAGTAGGGATAGATGATCACATTGGGATCGAAGCCCATAAGGACGCCGAAATCGAACGAGCCCTTGAACACCTCGGGCGCCCCGGTAGGGATCGGGTTGGCGCCAAAGAAGTGCTTCACAAGCTCCTGCAAGACGATGGCCAGGCCGAAGGTCACGAGGATCTGATCGGCGTGGGGGCGCTTGTAGAAGTGTTTGATCAGCCCGCGTTCCATCACGTAGCCCACGATCAGCATGATCGGGATCGAGAACAGGATCGCCAGGGGCACTGACCAATCTATGATCGCAGCACCTGTTTCGGGTCCGAACCAGCTTTCAAGGTAGGGTGTTTTGACCTTCAACGGGTTGCCCAGAAAATCTTTCTGGTTTGGGTCGACGGTCTCGAAGGACATGCCGAAAATGCGTTGCATGGTGACGGCACAGAAGGCGCCGATCATAAACAACGCCCCGTGGGCGAAGTTCACAACCCCGAGTGTGCCGAAGATGAGTGTCAGGCCCAATGCGATCATCGCATAGGCAGAGCCCTTATCGAGCCCGTTCAGAATCTGAAGAAGAATGGCGTCCATTGTCCCCACCGAAAGATGTGAGTGTCTTGCCCAGAGCCCGATCGGCACTGGCCAGAGTGGGCTGCGCACGTGGTGTGCACAGCCCGTTTTGCATGTTGTGAGCGGTTCGCCTTAGCCGGCGTTACACTGACCCAGATTGCCACCGGCAAACATCGGGTGTTCCGGGTCATAGGTCACCTGATCGACGGGTGTCACTTCGACCACTTCAAGAAGGTCAAACTCCGACGTCGGGTTGTCTTTCCCCTTCACGACCAGCACGTCTTTGAAGCACTGGTGGTCTTCAGCACGGTATGTGGTCTTGCCGTTGCCGAGGCCGTCGAACTCGAACCCTTCCAGGGCTTCGACGACACCGCAGGGGTTGAAGGTGCCCGCGCGCTGACAGGCATCTGCGTAAAGCAGGGTCTGACAGTAAACGGTGTGTGCAGCCTGCGACGGCGGGAAGCCGTATTTGGTGCCGAACGATTTGACAAACGCCTGCGAGCCTTCGTCGGTCAGCGACCAGTGCCAGTTGGTCGACCCAAGGATGCCCTTGATGTTTTCACCAGCACCACGCGCCATCAGACGCGAGAACAGCGGCACGACGATCTCGAAGTTGCGACCGTTGACCTGCTTTTCACGCAGACCGAACTGAACCGCGTTGGTCAGCGAGTTCACCATGTTGCCGCCGTAGTGGTTCAGCACCAGAACGTCTGCGTCAGTCTGCAGAACCGGCGTGATGTAGGACGAGAAGTCGGTGGCCGCCAGCGGTGTTTTCACAGCGTTCACGGTTTCCCAGCCCAAAGCCTCGGTCGCGGCTTTGATCGATTCTTCTTGCGTCCAACCCCACGTGTAGTCGGCGGTCAGGTGATAGGCCTTACGGTCCGTGCCGTAACGCGCGGCCAGCACCGGTGCCAGTGCGGCACCCGACATGTAGGCGTTGAAGAAGTGGCGGAAGCCATTGGCTTTCTTGTCTTTCCCCGTCGTGTCGTTCGAGTGGGTCAGACCCGCCATGAAGATGACGCCTGCTTCTTGGCACAAGCCTTGCACAGCAATTGCGACGCCCGAGGACGAGCCGCCGGTGATCATCACCGCGCCGTCTTTTTCGATCATCGACTTGGCCGAAGCACGCGCAGCGTCCGACTTGGTTTGCGTGTCGCCGGTGACGAATTCGACTTTCTTGCCAAGGATGCCTTCACCGGTCAGTTCTTTCGAGCTGAAGGTGTTCAGCATACCGCCGTCGCCTTCGCCGTTCAGGTGTTCAACCGCCAGCTGGTAGGCGCGCAGTTCGTCTGCACCTTCGTCAGCGTAAGGACCGGTTTGGGGCACGTTGAACCCCAGGGTGACCGAACCGCCTGTGGGTTCGTTCATGTAAGCAGCAGCCGACGAGGCGGTGAAGATCGTCGGAAGCGCAAAGCCAGCACTGGCAATGGCACCGGTCTTCAAGACACCGCGACGCGTCAGGTTCGAATTGGACATAGTGTTCCTCCCGTTTGGATAGTCTGGGCTGTGCCTCCTCTGCACGCGCCCGCCCCATTTTTGCTGGGGGGCCTTTACAAGCCTGGCCTATCTTAGGTGTCGGAAAGAAAATTTCGCAACAAATGCTTTTGATGAAACGATTTTTTTGTAAACAAATGAACACACGCGTGTTAATTAGTGTAAAGTAATTTTCGCGCAGGTGCAGAAAGTGCCCGATAATAATAGGAAAACCCAATGCCCCAGTCCCGCTTGACCGGAAGCCGCATCCGCGAGCGCCGCCTCTTTCTTGGGCAAAAGCAGTCTGGACTCGCGAAAGCTGTGGGAATTTCAGCGGCCTACCTCAACTTAATCGAGCATAACCGCCGCAGAATCGGCGGAAAGTTGCTGCAAGATATCGCGCGCGAACTGGGCACCGATGCGCTGGCCCTGACCGAAGGGGCCGAGGCGGCATTGCTGGGTGCGCTCAGGGACGCCGGGCAGCGCGTCCCCGAGGTCGAGCCGGAATTGCATCGCGCCGAAGACCTTGCCGGGCGGTTCCCCGGCTGGGCAGGTCTTGTGGCGGCTCAACACCAACGCATCCGCGATCTGGAGCAGTTGGTCGAGGCCTTGTCCGACAGGTTGACCCATGATCCTGAACTGGCGGCATCGCTGCACGAGGTTATCTCGGCGGTGACCGCGATCCGGTCAACGGTGGCAATCTTGTCAGGCGGGGGTGATATCGACCCGGACTGGCAGTCCCGCTTTCTTCGCAACATGCGCGAAGAAGGTCGCCGCCTGTCGGGGGCCGCGCAAGGTTTGGTGGAATATCTGGATGCAGGCGCCGATCAGGACATGGCCCCGGTGGTGCCGGGCGAGGAGCTTGCCGCGTTTCTTGACCAGCGCGACCATCATTTGCCTGAGCTGGAGGCTCTGTCGGACGCGCAAGGCGACACGCGCGAGGCTGCGATTGAGGCGTTGGTTGAAAAGGTCGGTGTGCTGGAAACCGCAGAAGCCAAGGATGTGGCGCGGCGGCATTTCCAGCAATACGCGGCCGATGCTGCCGCCATCCCTTTGGACAGGTTGCAGGCTGCCCGTGTGACCGCTCAAGACGACGTCTCTGCACTGGCCGAGCAGTTCGGCCAACCACTTCCCGTGGTCATGCGTCGGCTGGCATTTGTGCCGCCGCCTGATGGCGACGCAATGGTTGGGTTGGTGTCCTGCGATGGGTCCGGATCTTTGTATTTACGCAAGCCATTGCCGGGGTTTGCCTTGCCCCGCTTTGGGGCGGCGTGCCCTTATTGGCCGCTGTATCAGGCGCTAAGCCGCCCCGGCCAGCCCCAGCGCGCGCTGGTCGAACAGCCCGGCCCAACGCCTCGGCGGTTTTTGTGCCAAGCCATCTGTCTTGCGCGCGACACGCTGGTTTTTGACCGACCGCCCGTTCTGGAAGCTGTCATGCTGATCCAGCCGGCCGATGACGCACAGGCGGCCGGGGCCAAGGCGCTTCCCGTTGGATCATCTTGCCGCGTTTGCCCGCGCACAGACTGCGCGGCCCGGCGCGAGGCATCCATTCTGTCGCCCGATCGCTGAGTAGGGCGCGACGCAGGCGCACGTATACGTTGTATTTGGTGCCGGATTTCCCGCCCAATCCCCTGTTTTCTTTGACATGTGAACCCGCTTTGTTGATATTCAGCCGAGCAGCATCGGCGTAGCCCGGTGCTTAGGGGAGGAACGAATGACAAAACAGGTGCTCGTCATCGAGGATGAACCCAATATCGTTGAGGCGATCAGTTTCATCCTCAGCCGCGACGGCTGGAAGGTTTCGACACATGCCAACGGGGAAACAGCAGTGCAGGCCGTGTATGATGCCTCCCCGGATGTCCTGATCCTTGACGTGATGCTGCCCGGACGGTCGGGCTATGACATCCTGAAGGATTTGCGGGCAAATGACGCCACGCGCAAGCTTCCTGTGCTGATGCTGACGGCGCGCGGTCAACGCACGGACCGCGAACTGGCGCAACGTCTTGGTGTCAGCAAATTTATGACCAAACCGTTTTCCAACGCCGAAGTGTTGGAGACCCTGAACGACCTCGTTTCCGGGTGATCCGGCCATGACGGATCGCCGCAGAACGAGGTCCAAACACCCGATCCGCCGTGTAACCGGTCCGCGTCAGTGGCCACTAGGGGCGCGGTTTTGATGCGAACCCCGCGTGAACCGCTGTTTCTGGCCAGGCAAAGCTATCGTCGGCGCAGGTTGGAAGATGCGGCGCGGTTGTTGCCGCTGTTGGGCAGTTTTCTATTCCTGTTACCGCTTCTGGCAAGCGACATTTCGGGGGCCGCGCTGGGAGCCTATGTCTTTGCGGCTTGGTTTTGCCTGATCCTTGCCACGGCACTGATATCGCGTGGCCTTGGGCGCTGGCCGGATGCGACAGGTGGGGATCAATCCGGGTCTGACGCAGACCTGACCCCCGATGGGGCAGACCCACAGTCCGACACTGACCGACCGCCGCACGCGACATCTTCCTTCGAAGGGCGCGACTGATGCTTAGCTTCAACACGCTTGTCGCGGTGTGCCTTGTCTATGTGATGTTGCTGTTTCTGGTTGCCTTTGGGGCAGACAGAAGTGCAGCGCGCAACAAGAACCGGTTTCTTAACTCACCCTTGATCTACACGCTGTCGCTGTCCGTCTATTGCACGGCGTGGACCTTTTACGGTGCGGTGGGCTATGCCGCGCGGTCCGGGCTGGAGTTCGTGACGATCTATCTTGGCCCGACCTTGGTGATGATCGGCTGGTGGTGGTTCTTGCGCAAACTGGTGCGCGTTGGGCGGACGCAGCGTGTGACCTCGATCGCGGACCTACTGTCATCGCGCTATGGCAAGTCAAACCTTCTGGGCGTGATCGTCACGTTGATCGCCGTCGTCGGCACAACGCCCTATATCGCGCTTCAGCTTCAATCGGTAACACTCTCATTCTCGGTCTTTGCACGGGACCGTTCAGCCGGTTGGGTGTTGCCTGATCTGGATGCGACGGCCCTTTGGGTGGCGGGTGGGCTTGCCTTGTTTACCATCTTGTTCGGCACCCGCAATCTGGATGTGAACGAGCGCCACCACGGCGTCGTGACCGCCATCGCGGTCGAGGCCGTGGTCAAGCTGGTCGCGCTTTTGGCGGTCGGCGCTTTCGTGGTCTGGGGCGTTGGCGGTGGGCCATCGGGGATCGCAACGGCGGTCGACGAAGCAATGCGCGCGGCGCCGGGAGAAGCGTGGGCCATCAAGGGCGGGCGCTGGGTTGGGCTGACGTTTCTGTCAGCAGCGGCCTTCTTGACCCTGCCGCGCATGTTTCAGGTGTTGGTGGTCGAAAACCTGGACGAGCGGCAACTGTCCATGGCGTCATGGGCCTTCCCGACCTACCTGTTCCTGATGAGCCTTTTCGTCCTGCCAATCGCCGTTGTCGGGTTGGCGACCCTGCCGGTGGGCGAAAACCCTGATCTGTTCGTTCTGACCATCCCGCTGCACTATGACCGCGACGGTCTGGCGATGCTGTCGTTTCTGGGGGGCTTTAGCTCGGCCACCTCGATGGTGATCGTAGCCTCGATCGCGCTGTCGACAATGGTATCAAACCACATCGTCATGCCGATCTGGCTGTCAACCCGGCCCGGCGGGGCGTCGGTGTCTGGCGACGTGCGTCAGATCCTTTTGACGGCGCGCCGCCTGTCGATCATCGCCGTGCTGGCGCTTGGCTATCTTTATTTCAGAATATCGGGCGGCGGGGCTGCGCTTGCCGCGATCGGGTTGATCTCATTTACCGGTGTGGCGCAGGTGCTGCCAGCCCTTGCGGGCGGGTTGTTCTGGCGGGGGGCGTCGCGCAATGGGGCGGCTGCCGGGTTGCTCACCGGATTTGCGATCTGGGCCTATACCTTGTTCCTGCCCAGCTTCGGCGAGGCCGGGGTGATGAGCGCATCGCTTTTGGCCGATGGACCTCTGGGGATTGGGTGGCTAAAGCCTCAGGCGTTGTTCGGGGTGGCGGGGCTGGACCCGGTCGTGCACGCGATCCTGTGGTCCATGATCCTGAATACGGCGACTTTTGTGACCGTGTCGTTGCTGTCCTTTCCCAGCCCGCTGGAGCGGCTTCAGGGCGCCCAGTTTGTCAACGTTCTGGACCAGTCCGGCCCGGCAAAAGGGTGGACCATGCCGATGGCGACGGCTGAAGATCTGTTGATCATGGCGCAACGGATCATGGGGGCGGACGAAGCTCAGGCATTGTTTCAGGCGCAAGCAGCCTCGCAGGGGAAGGGGGGGTATCTGCCCGACACCACCCCTGATTTCATCGCCCGCCTCGAACGTGAGTTGGCGGGGTCGGTCGGCGCGGCCACCGCACATGCAATGATTGCCCAGATCATGGGTGGGGCGACCGTGTCTGTGGATGATCTGATGGCCGTTGCCGACGAAACGCAACAGATGCTGGAATATTCCCAACGCCTTGAAGCCAAGCAATCCGAACTGACCACGACCGCACGTCAATTGTCTGCCGCCAACGAAAAACTGACCCAACTGTCGATCCAGAAAGATGCGTTTCTGAGCCAGATCAGCCATGAACTGCGCACGCCGATGACCTCGATCCGGGCGTTTTCCGAGATCTTGCGCGACGGCGGCACGGCGCACCCGGATGCTGCTGGCCGCCATGCCTCGATCATCCATGACGAAGCGGTGCGGCTGACCCGTCTGCTGGATGACCTTCTGGACCTCAGCGTTCTTGAAAACGGGCAGGTTGAACTGAACCCGCAACGTGATGTGCTGTCCAACCTGTTGGACCGGTCTGTTTCGGCGACCAGCTCGGTGATCGACGCCGAAGGGCTGCGCGTGCGGCGCTATCCGATGCATGAGCAGGTCGAACTTGTCACCGATACGGACCGCCTGGTTCAGGTGTTCATCAACCTGATTGCGAATGCGGCCAAGTATTGTGACGCGTCTGACAAACAGCTGCGCATCAAAGTCGGGCGTCGCGACGGGGAATTGCGGGTCGATTTCGTGGATAACGGGTCGGGAATCCCTCCCGAAAGTGAAGCGCTGATCTTCGAGAAATTCTCGCGCCTGACAGATCAGGCCGCAGCCGGCGGGGCAGGGCTGGGTTTGGCCATCTGTCAAGAGATCATGGGAAAGCTTGGGGGCACCATCGCCTATCTGCCGGGGCAAAGCGGCGGGGCCTTTCGCGTGACGCTTCCGCTTGAAAAGCCGGCCTGACAGACCGGAAATCAATCATTTGTAAACCTTGTGTTGGCAGACCTAGGGGGACGCTATCAAAACGGACCCTCAATGGCTGACCACGACCAGACCAGTGCGATCCGCCGCAAAGCCGGCGCTGGGCGACCCCCGCCTGAAATCGCGCCTGCCTCGACAACGGGTGCGTTGCGGGTGGCGTTGGTGCGGGCTGCCGAAGACGTGGCCGCACTTGAAATCACGCCGACCCAAATCTTCGAAGACCGGGTGATCCTGTCTTCGGTTGCAGATGATTTGCCCGACCACGCGCTGTTCGCTCTTGTTGAAGGACCAGAAAGCCAGTTCGGGCTGTTCGTCGTCGATCCGGGCTTGTTGGCGGCGCTTATCGAAATGCTGACCACAGGCCGCGTGGTGCCATCGCCCGCAATTCCGCGCGAACCAACGCGCACAGATGCCATCATGTGTGCCGATTTCCTGGACGGGGTGCTTGAGCGGTTTGAAACCGAGATCGCACAAGCCCAGCTGCCAATCGCAACAGCGGCGACGGGGTTTCGGTTCGCGCTGCAACTTGTCGACTATCGCGCCGTCCAATTGGCGTTGGAGGATATCCCCTATCGGCGGTTCTCTGCGTCGCTTGATTTGGGGCGCGGGGCAAAGTCTGGCGCGCTTTCGCTTTTGTTGCCCTATGACCCACCGCGACCCAAGCCAACACTGCCTTCGGACCAAGAAGGGCAGGCGGCCGAGAATGTGGCCGAAGCGATCCTGCAGACCAAGGCAGACCTGAAAGCCGTGTTGCACCGGGTGCACATGACGCTTGACGATGTGTCCGGGCTTGAGCCTGGGATGATGCTGACCCTGCCGCGCGAAAACCTTGGTGCTGTGGCACTTGAAGATCTGGATGGGGCTTGCGTGGTGCTCTGCAGGCTTGGTCAGGCGCAAGGGCAACGCGCCTTGCGGATCGGGCAATCAGACCCGAAGGATCGCGTGGCAGGAGCGGGGCCAAGGGCATTGGACAATAGGGCTGCTCCGCGCACCGAAGCCGACCCGGCGCCGCTGCCAAGACCGGACAAAAGTTCGGATTTACCGCCCAACGTCGACATGACTGAGCCTTCTGAAATGACAGGCCTTTCTGACATGGCGCAGCTGTCAGATCTGTCCGAGCTTGGCGACCTGCCGGACCTTCCAGATTTGCCGGATTTACCCACCGCAGACTTGAACCCCGTGCATTGATCCCCCGGTTGGAATCCGCTTGATATGCATCAAAGCGCGTGCCCCCCGCGAGGCGCAATATCGGTCTGCAAAGGAGGTGCGCCATGGTTGATGTGTCTAAATATCGCGACATGCTGAATGCACGTTTGAAAGAATTGAATGTGCGGCTGCGCGAGATCGAAGAAGAACTCGACAGCCACCAGTCCAAGGACTGGGAAGAGCTTGCCGTCGAACGCGAAGAGGACGAAGTCCTTGAAGGTTTGGGCACATCGGGTCAAGATGAGATCATCAAGATCAATGCCGCGTTGGCGCGCATAGAAGAAGGCGAGTTCGGGTTTTGTGCGACTTGTGGCACCGAGATTTCGTCAGAACGACTTGACGTGCTGCCCCACACCCCTTTCTGCCGCGACTGCGCAGCAAAGCACGCTTGATCTTATCGTGAGTGCGCTTGTTTAGCGCCGTGAAAACGCCACGTCTGGCACCATTTTGGGAGGATGAAATGGCATTTGAAGAGCTTAAGGCCTCGATCAGCTTGATCCTGGATGAAATTGCAAAACGCCCTGAAGATCGGCATGTTTTGCAAGAACAACTTCGAGAGAAGATCTCGGAGCTGGAGAAGATGGGCCAGCCTGTGCCCGAAGATTTCCGCAAGTTCGAGAACGAGCTTGAAGATGATGATGCGGACGATCTGTTCGACAATATGCCCGTGTAGAACGGGCGGATCGAACCGGGTGTCGCGCCGTGGCGGGCATGCAGTATAGCCGACCAAACGGTTGGGAATATTGTGCGGACACGTCGTAGGCATTGACAAACGACCCTTGGATCAGCCCTTTGAGTGTTAGGTTTGACCGGAGGGAATATGGCAGATCAGGTTCAGATGAAAATCGAAGACGGTGTCGCCATCGTCTCGATCAACAACCCACCGGTGAATGCACTGGGGCATGCGGTTCGTCAGGGTCTATTTGAGGCATTTGAAGCTGTCTGCAAAGATGATCTGGTGCGCGCGGTGGTGTTGCGCGCCGAAAACGGCACCTTTCCTGCAGGCGCGGATGTCCGTGAATTCGGTCGCCCGCGCGCCGCGCCCATCTTGTCAGATGTCTGCAACCTGATCGAAACATGCCCAAAGCCGGTGATCGCCGCAGTGCAAGGCAATGCGCTTGGCGGAGGCTTCGAACTTGCTTTGGCTTGCCACTATCGACTTGCCGCACAAGGCAGCAAACTGGGCCTGCCCGAGGTCAATCTGGGTGTGTTGCCCGGCGGTGGCGGCACGCAGCGGGTGCCCCGCATGATCGGGGCGGATGCGGCCTTGAATTTGATGGTAACAGGAAAGGCGGTCTTGGCAGACAAGGCCGCGGCGATGGGTTTGGTGGACAAGGTCATCGAACGCAACCTTGATCAGGCTGCCGTCGGATCGGCGCGCAACATGATTAAGCATGGCACCAAGCCGCGCCCAACCCGCGATCGGCACGCAGGACTTGATGATCCGATGGCTTACATGAAAGCGATCAAGGCGTGGCGCGCGCGAGTATCAGGCAATCCGGTCCCGTCCGTTTCTTTGATCGTGGATTGCGTCGAAGCGGCCCTGTTGTTGCCGTTTGAAAACGGCGTCGCCTTTGAACGCCGATGTTTTGACGATTGCGAACCAGGCCCCGAGGCCACAGCCCTGCGCCATGCCTTCTTTGCAGAACGGCGCGCCGCCAAAGTGCCAGAGTTGGAGGGCGCTCAGCTTCGCAAGGTGGACACGATCGGCGTGGTTGGCGCCGGCACAATGGGAACCGGGATTGCCATCTCGTGCCTTGACGCAGGGTTCCCCGTAACATTGGTCGAACGTGATGACGAAGGCTTGATACGCGGCACGGATCGGATCGTGGCCAACTATGAGAAATCTGTGGCCAAAGGGCGGATCACCTCAGCGATCAGCGAAGACCGACTGGCTCGGCTGCGCGGCACAACCGATATGTCCGAACTCGGTCAGGTGGATCTGGTGATTGAGGCCGTGTTCGAGGACGAAGATGTGAAGCGCGAGGTTTTTGCCCAGCTCGACGCTGTCATGAAGCCCGGCGCAATTCTTGCAACCAATACCTCATATCTGGACATTGATGCGCTTGCCGCCACGATAACGCGGCCCCAGGACGTGGTGGGGTATCACTTCTTTTCACCCGCCCACATCATGCGACTGCTCGAAGTTGTTGTCGGTGCGAAAACCGACAGCGATGTCGTTGCGACTGGCTTTGCGCTTGCCAAGAAACTGCACAAGGTGCCGGTGCGGGCAGGGGTGGCTGATGGGTTCATCGGAAACCGCATCCTCGCAGCCTATCGGCTGGCTGCGGATTTCATGCTCGAGGACGGGGCCAGACCCGCACAGATTGACGCCGCAATGCGGGCCTATGGCTTCCCGATCGGTCCCTATCAGGTGCTCGATATGGCGGGGCTCGACATTTCATGGGCGCGCCGCAAACGATTGGCCGCCACCCGTGATCCGCAGGACCGATATGTGGCGATCGGCGACCGCATGTGCGAGCAGGGATGGTTTGGCCAGAAAGCCGGGCGCGGCTATTACATCCATGATCAGGACGGCGGTCCGATTGAAAACCCCGGCGCACTTGCGATCATCGATGCAGAGCGGCGCGCCAAGGGCATCACGCCGCGCGATTTTGGCACGGAAGAGATCCAGCAGCGTTGCCTGAATGCGATGGCGAACGAGGGCGCGCGTTTGCTGGAAGAGGGGATCGCCCTGCGCCCCTCGGATATCGATGTGGTTTTGCTGTTCGGGTATGGCTTCCCGCGTCACCGCGGCGGCCCGATGATGTCAGCCGATCAGCGTGGCCTTCTGGTGGTTCAAAACGCGTTGAAAGCCTGCCAGTCGGAAGAGCCAAAATTCTGGGCGCCCTCTGCGCTTTTTGACAGATTGATCAAAAACGGGCGTCATTTCAGCGATATGAACTGACATGTCGCGGAACAGGTCAGGACAGCGATACACCCAAGATCACGCACATCAAGCCGATCACGGACAGTCCCAAAGCACCCATGTTCAAAGCCATGGCCTTTTGAACGCGCGCGCGCAGTTCGGCATCTTCCAGCCCGGCGCGTTTGGCCTTCATGACCTTGACGGCGCTGGCGATTAGTCCAGCAAGCCCGACAAGCGACAAGACTGCGCCTAAGATGATCAGCCACTCCATGTGTGCCTCCGGTGTTGCGTGTGTTCGCCTAGCGCGTGCGCGTCAGTGGTGCAACCCCCTCAACATCTGCCAGCCCTCGTTTTCGGTGCGTCTGCACCCTTGAAGCGGACAAAGGGACGGGCTAGTCAGGGGCAACCCGAGCAAGAGGATCCCATGGACGAAAATCAAGCCGACAACAGCTATCGTGTCACCGCCAACGAGTTGCGCCAGTTCGTCGAACGAATTGAACGGCTCGATATGGAAAAGAAAGACATTGCCGAGCAACAAAAAGAGGTTATGGCCGAAGCGAAATCGCGTGGCTATGACACCAAGGTGATGCGCAAGGTGATCGCCCTTCGCAAGCGCGACAAGGACGACATTGCAGAAGAAGAAGCCGTGCTGGAAATGTATAAAGAAGCGCTCGGCATGTAGCGCGGCCAACCGGCGAGCCGCACGGAAAGCCCGCTTTTGGCGGGCTTTTTTTGTATCATGCGGTCAACAGCGTGACGCCCGGAATATGCGATATCCTGTCCATATCCTGATCATAGGTCGCCGTCAGATCATCAACCAACTGGTCAGACCAACCGGGCAGATCTATCTCCATCTCCAACTCGGAATCGATGGCATATTTATCAAGGAATGCCGTCAGGATGCGCCGGCGCTGCCCCTCGTTCTGGATGGGGTTGGCTTGCAGGTAGTCCGTAAGCCGCTTCATGCCGTCGGGGTGAGTGATCTTTTCCAGAATATCCAGACTGCCCTCTAGGGGTGTTTCGGGGGCTATGCCCGAAACCGCGTGCATGACGTCGGACCAGATCAAGGGCGTGTCTTCATCGCACCAGACGGTGATCTGGGTTTCGGGGTTTGACTCGCGAATGGCCAGAAGGATGTCGGACCAGAACAAGGCACGCGGGTCAAGCTGTGCCATGATCGCATTGCGTTGGGCATCGCTTAGGGCGCTCAGCACCGAAGGCACAAAGGTGGCCGGGTTGCGCATGCCGATGAAAAACGAAACCGTATGATCGCAAAACAGGTATCGCAACCGCTGGGTGTTGCGTTTTGCCAAGTGATAGAACTGTCCATGTTCCAAGGCCCGGTGCGGCGCGCCAAGGAAGTTTTTGTGCCCCAGTACCAGCCGTTTTGCGTCTTCGTTGTCAACAAATGCCTCGAACAGCATTTCCTGTGTTTCCGCATCCGCGCGTGCGCCATCCAGCTTCACCAGAACATCGGCCATCAATCCGCGATAGCGCCCGGGACCGGGCAGCGCGATCCCTTCTTGTGTCATCGCCCCGCCATTTTTCAGAAGAGATCTGATCAGTTGATCTTCATCTGTGTAGTGAGCGCCGAGATGAAACGAGATATGCATGTTTTGCGCGGTCCTTTTCGCTCGAATGACGCAAACATATGTTGGTTTTCTGGACAGTTAAACCTGTTTCGGGCTAAAGAGCCAGGATATGACCGACCAAAAGACTCAGAATGTAGCACCCAGAAGTGCCCTATGGCTGCCGAACCTTTGGTCGTTGGGTGCTTTGCTGATTGCTCTTCTCGTCTTGCTGCCCATCCTGTCGATCGTCTGGTTGGCGCTTACACCCGCCGAGAATGCGTGGCCGCACCTGATGAACACCACCTTGCCGCGCTATGTCTCCAATACGCTGATCCTGTGCCTGACCGTTGGGGGGATGTCTGCGGCGGTGGGCACCGGGTCGGCTTGGCTGATCACCATGTATCGCTTCAGGGGCGCGCGCTGGCTGGAATGGCTGCTGCTGACGCCACTTGCGATCCCTGCTTATGTCGGGGCCTATGCGCTGGTTGATTTTCTTGAATATGCGGGGCCGGTCCAGACCGGCTTGCGTGCGCTTTTTGGCTGGCAAAGCGCGCAGGATTACTGGTTCCCCGAGATCCGGTCGCGCTGGGCGGCAGTGGTCGTGCTGGCGGCGGCGCTGAACCCCTATGTGTTTTTGCTGGCCCGCGCGGCGTTTCGCGAACAGTCCGGTGATGCCTACGAGGTGGCGCGCGCGCTGGGCGCTGGTCCCTTCGCGCGGTTCTGGCGGGTTGGCCTGCCATTGGCGCGCCCCGCCATCGCAGCCGGTGTTGCGATCGTGATGATGGAGACCGTGTCGGATTTCGGCGTGGTCGACTATTTCGCGGTCCAAACCCTGACCACGGGCATCTTCACGGTTTGGCTCGAAAGCCACAACGCAGGTGGCGCGGCGCAGATCGCAATGGTCATATTGGTGTTTGTCTTCCTTTTGGCTGCGCTGGAAAAGATCAGCCGGTCGCGCAGCCGGTTCTATCGGATGTCGCGCCAAAGCCGCCCCGTCGAACCCCGCCCGCTGTCGGGTTGGGCCGGGCTCTGTGCAACCATCGCTTGCGCGATCCCCTTCGTGGTTGGGTTTGTCTTGCCCGTTGGAGTCCTGATCGGTCATGCCATCGCAAAACCGGAATACTGGTTTTCAAACGGGTTGGGGTCGGCGCTGTTGCACACTTTGACAGTTGGAGGCATCGCCGCTGTCGTCACGGTGCTGGGCGCGTTGTTTCTTGTCTATGGAGTGCGCCTTTCCGGGCACGCATTGCCGCGCAAGCTCATGCCGCTGACGACGATCGGATATGCCGCTCCCGGAGCGGTTTTGGGGATCGGAATTCTGATCCCCATGGCAGCAGCCGACAATGGCTTGGCAGACGGCGTTCTGGCGCTGACCGGGTGGGATCCTGGCTTGTTGATGACGGGCACAGCCTTTGCGGTCATCTACGCCTATTGCGTTCGGTTCTTCGCCATCGCCCAAGGCGCAACCGATGCCGCGATCGAGCGTGTTTCCCCTAACCTTCCGATGGCAGCCCGGTCACTTGGGCGCTCAGCCCGCGGCACGTTGAGTGAGGTCTATGTGCCTCTGATCCGAAACTCGGTCGGCACTGCACTGCTTTTGGTCTTCGTGGACAGCGTCAAAGAGCTTCCGGCAACGCTTCTTCTGCGCCCGTTCAACTATGGCACACTGGCCACGCGCGTCTATGAACAGGCGTCGCTTGAACAGCTGGGACAGGCTGCACCACCCGCCCTGATGGTGATCGCAGTTGGCCTTTGCGCGGTGGCCTTGATGGCGCGCGCAAGTCGCTGATGAAAGCTTTCACTTGATCCCCGCGCCAGAACATCTTAAATGCGCCCTGTGCCCCTATAGCTCAGCTGGTAGAGCAACTGATTTGTAATCAGTAGGTCCGCGGTTCGAGTCCGTGTGGGGGCACCATTTACACCGCAATATCAACATCTTGCGCGATTCTGCGCTGCGGCGAAATTCGGCTCAAAAAATCCGGAAGCATATCGGAAGCAGGTATTGGGCTGTTGCAGGCGCGATACGGTCAAGCGATAGATTCGTTCGAGCAGCGCTACTATTCGCACCGGCAATCGAGACCCAGATCGTAATAATTTTCCTCCACGCACAATAACTCCTGACGGGGAAAACCGAGTCGCTCACCATCGAGATCAACGATGAAACCACCATTCGCCCAGCACCAACCACCGCCACCTAAAACTTCAGAATAGGCGTCACAACTACGGCCAAGATAGATCACTTCGGTTCGGCGTAGAACTTGCGTGTTTGCACCTTGTCCGATGAAACGAGAGACAGGCGCTTTCGACCGCAATATATAGCCGTTTGAGTTGCAAGACAGCTCGTAGTCGTGTCCCGACGCTGATGTGCGGACGGGTTCTCCGTTGCTCGCTGATGTTGAAGCACAAAGTGCAATCGCAATTGCTAATGACAAACGCATAGTTGATCCTTTTTCGGAGCAGTTCTGGAATATGGCCGATTTACATTTCATCTAATAGTTGAGTGCAAGACTTGTTGCATGACTTCAGCCCATTTTTTCAGAACGTGCATAACAAAACCTTCTTTCAGAGGTTGTGATTGGTTTGTGTCCTTCAAAGTGGCAAATTCAGATTGCACCTTTCACCCTTGGCGGGCATCGTCGGCAAAAGCGGTTTGACGTGGTGCCTATGCAGACGATTTCAGAATTTATTGAGCGGTGGAAACAGTCGGGTGGATCGGAACGCGCCAATTATGGTCTGTTCCTTAATGACCTGACAGAAGCCCTTGGGCTGGAAAAGCCACTGCCTGTCACCGACACCGACGCAAATGACCACTACCGGCTGGAACGGCCTGTGGCGTCTGCGATCATCGGCGAAAGCTCAAAGAAATACATCGACCTTTACCGGCGCGGATCATTCATCCTTGAAACCAAGCAAGGCACGCATGGCAAGTCGGCGGACCCCGACCAACTGACGCTGCCCAATGTCTCGAATGTGAAACGTGTGGGACATGGGGTGCGCGGCACACGGGCTTGGGACAAGATGATGGTCAAGGCGCGGGGGCAGGCCGACAATTATGCCCGTGGCATCGCGCGCGAGGATGGCTGGCCACCTTTCCTGATCGTCTGCGACGTGGGGTATGTGTTCGAACTTTATGCCGACTTCTCGGGCCAAGGCCACGGATACACCCAATTTCCTGACGGCAATTCCTTTCGCATCTTTCTGGACGATCTGGAAAAGCCTGAAATCCAAGACCTGTTTCGCGCGATCTGGAATGACCCGCTGTCGCTGGACCCATCCAAAACCGCCGCCAATGTCACGCGCGAGATTGCGGACCAACTGGCGCTTCTGGGCCGGTCGTTCGAGAAACAGGGGCATGAACCCGACAAGGTTGCCGCCTTCCTGATGCGCTGCCTGTTTTCGATGTTTGCCGAGGATGTGGACCTGATCCCGCATGACAGCTTCACCGACCTGTTGAAAGACATGGCGAACGACCCTGACAACGCGGCCCCCGCGCTGGAAAACCTTTGGCAGACCATGAACACGGGCGGGTTTTCCGCGATCCTTAAAACCAAGGTGCTGAAATTCAATGGCGGGCTGTTTGCGGATGCGGATGCGCTGCCCTTGGACAGTCAGCAAATCGCGCTGCTGATCGGGGCGGCCAGCAAGGATTGGAAAACCGTCGAACCCGCGATTTTCGGCACCCTGCTGGAACGCGCGCTGGACAAACGCCAACGGCACAAGCTGGGCGCGCATTACACCCCGCGCGCCTATGTGGAACGGCTGGTCATGCCGACGGTGATTGAACCGCTGCGGCGCGATTGGGATGATGTGCAGACCTCGGCCTATGCGTTGGCGGAACAGGGTAAAATGGACAAGGCGCGCGAGACTGTGCACGCCTTCCACCGCAAGCTGGCAGACACCCGCGTATTGGACCCGGCCTGCGGGTCGGGCAACTTTCTGTATGTCGCGCTGGAATTGATGAAACGGCTGGAAGGCGAGGTCACCGCCCTGCTGGAAGAACTGGGTGAGGAACAGACCGCCCTGTCGCTGGCATCCTTTACCGTGGACCCGCATAACTTCTTGGGGATCGAACTGAACCCGTGGGCCGCGCGGGTGGCGGAACTGGTCTTGTGGATCGGATACCTGCAATGGCATTTCCGAACCTATGGCAAGGCCGCGCCCGCCGAACCCGTGCTGCGCGACTTCCATAATATTGAAAACCGCGACGCCGTGCTGGACCACGGCGACACCACCCCACGCATGGTGGATGGCGTCAAAGTCACCCGCTGGGACGGGATCACCACCAAACCCCACCCCGTGACGGGCGAGGAAGTGCCGGACGAGACCGCGCGGGTCGATGTGCTGGACTATGCCAGCCCGAAACCCGCCACATGGCCCGAGGCCGATTTCATCGTCGGCAACCCGCCGTTTATCGGTGCCAGCCGGATGCGTGACGCGCTGGGCGATGGCTATGCCGAGGCGCTGTGGTCCGCTTACCCCAAAATGCCGAAATCAGCGGATTTTGTGATGTTCTGGTGGGAAAAAGCGGCGGCGAAAGCGCGGGCGTTTAATGCGAAAACCGGAAAGGGTGCGCGCCGGTTTGGGTTCATCACCACCAATTCCCTGCGTCAGACCTTTAACCGCAAAGTGTTGGAACCGCATCTGGGCGATCCCAAGAAACCCCTGTCACTGATCTATGCTATTCCCGACCACCCTTGGGTGGATGCGTCGATGGGCGCGGCGGTGCGGATCGCGATGACCGTGGGTCGCGCCGGACGGCATGACGGGCGGTTGTTGACCATTGCCGAGGAACATAAAGGCCAGACCGAGGATGAAGGCCGCGTGGTCCGCTTTGACGAGGAACGGGGCAAGATTTTTGGGAACCTGCGGACTGGCGCGGATGTGGCCGGGGCGAAGGCGTTGAAGGCGAATGAAGGGTTGGCGATCAAAGGTATGCAACTCAATGGGCAGGGCTTTATACTTGATGATGCCGCCGCGCTGCCGTTCATCAAAAGAAACCCAGAAATCTCAACTTACTTGCGTCCGTACATTAACGGCGCTGACCTTAAGGATGGGCGAGTCTACCGAAAAGCATTTGATTTCTATCCATTGCAAAAGACTGAAATTTCCAATCGGTTTCCTGATGCCTATCAGCACCTTCTCGACAACGTCAAACCAGAACGCGACGAAAACGCAGACCCATGGCGTAAAGAAAACTGGCAATGGTTTGGTCGTACACATGAGACATTCCGCAAGGCAACTTCCGGACTGTCTCGCTATATTGGAACAACGCGCACGGCGAAGTTCCGACTATTTTCGTTTGTCGAACCGAATGTGATTAGTGAAAGTAAAGTTGTTGTCATTGCATCGGAGGATGCTTTTGATTTGGCGGTAATTTCTTCCCAAGTACATGAAAAATGGTCGCTTTCAGCAGGCGGATGGCTTGGTGTGGGGAATGATCCCACCTATAATCACAGTGCTTGCTTTAACCCCTTCCCCTTCCCAACCCCCACCGACGCGCAGAAGGCCACGCTGCGCGCGTTGGGCGAGGAACTCGACGCGCATCGCAAGGACAGGCAGGCCGCGCATCCCAAGCTGACGCTGACGCAGATGTATAACGTGCTGGAAAAGGTTCGGGCCGAAGAGCCTTTGACCGACAAGAACAAAGAGGTTTACGACCAGGGCTTGATCGGGTTGCTAAAAGACATTCACGACCGGATCGACGCCGCCGTCGCCGATGCCTATGGCTGGCCGCATGACCTGAGTGACGACGACATCCTGCACCGACTGGTCGACCTGAACGCCGAACGCGCACGGGAAGAGGCCGCAGGCAAAGTCCGCTGGCTGCGCCCGGACTACCAAAACCCGTCAGGGGCCGAGGCACGGGCGAAATCTGGCAAGCTCGACCTTGGCGATGCGCCGGTCGATGCCAAGGACAAACCCGCATGGCCCAAATCCATGCCCGATCAGGTCGCCGCCGTGCGCGATGCGCTGTCGGACTTGAAGGAAGCCACGCCCGAACAAATTGCACGATCCTTCAAACGCGGCCGCGCGGCCTCGGTCATTCCGCTTCTGGACAGCATGACCGCGCTGGGTCTGGCCGAACGGGTGGATACCGGCACCTACCGCGCCACGCGCTGACCGCTACATAAGATAAGCGCCCTATGTAACATTACATAAGGCGCTTTTCGTGGTCTGACCGTTCCTATGTAAGGTAACATTACGTAGGCGCTTGGGTGGCTGGTCCCTACCTATACGTTACGTAGGCGGCGCGTCGGGTTGGCGGATGAACACATACCGGTCCTTGGCGTCCTGCAACTGCTTGGCGGACCGTTCGGGGTTGTCATTCGCCGCTGCGGTCATTCGCTCGGCAAACCCGCTGAACGCCACCGGCAGTTCCTCATGTTCCCAGCCTTCCAGCGCCGCGATGGTGATGCAGGTTCCCGTCACCTGTTTCAGCAGGCTGGCGATATGTTCCACGCGGTGCACTTCCTTCATCGGGTTGGGGTCCGCCCCGCTGCGCATTTCGATCAGGTCGTCATTCATCTCAGCACAGACCACATCCCAAAGCGGATGGTTGGGCCAGCGGGACCGGTTCGTGTCGTTGGGGTCCGGCTCGGTGTATCGGACAAGCTCGCCCGATGACCGGCACAGATCGCCGTAGCGGTCAAAGAACTGTTCCCATGTGCGAATGCCCCAACGGTCTTTCAAAAGGTCTTTGCCCGCGCGAAACTCGACACGCCAGACTTGGTTATGTTTGGCCTTGTCCGCATCTGGGGACAGGGGGCCGGGGACTGTTCCCTTATGTAACGTAAGGGGCGCGTTGATGTTGCCCAGACCGTTACGCAACGTATGGTTCCAGATGTCCCACCAGTGGCTTTTGCTGCGGGCGATAACTTCTGATCGCTTGTTATAAATTTGGACTTGCCGGTTGGCGATGCTGCCCGATGTGACAGATGACACCCACCCGGATTTGCCATGCACGGCAATATCATCCTGTGCGACATGATCGCGCCGCCCGGTCGCGCTGTGCATCACCATCTGATCCGGTTCGAGCGTCAGCCCGTTCGCCAGCACATCCACACAAAAGTCGGCTCGCGATATGCTCACATCATCAGAGCCGAAGCGGACGCCCAGACGGTCCAGAACACGGTCACAATGCGCCTTGGCCGCGCCAAGACCATAGGTTGCCAGAAAGAATGATCCGAACGACAGGCGAATGCCCCATTTGTCCCGCGCGTTGGGTTTCTTGATCGCCCAGCTTGCGCCATCGCGCCCTCCGTCCAGCAGGAACCGATAGCCTTTCCCGCCATAGGGTTTGAGCAGGAATTGCAGACCTTCGTAAGTGATCAGGATTTCGCGCTGTTCCTCCTCGGCAATCGCTTTCTGCGCGTCCAGATATTCAAACAGCTTGGGGCCGATATTCGCCTGAATAGACAGCGCCAGAGTGTCAAAGCCCCGATGTAACACGGTGTAATCTTCTGGTGGTTCTGTATTTCCAGAGGGGGGTGCTACTATCACCCCCCTCTTGGGCTGCGCCCCATTCGACCGGCGGGATTTGCCGCGCGGGTGGGAGCCTCCGGCGGGGTAGCTTTTGTTTTGGGGCCGTGAGGTGTGTTCGGTGTTCAGGTTCGGTTTAGTCATTGGTCTGTCTCGCAATCCAGTTCTCGGCGCGTTCCGCGCATTTGGCGATGTTCAGAAGATCGGGATGGGCATAGCTTTGCGTGCTGTGCCAATCGCCCTGGCCGTCCTTGTAGGAGCGGGTGAAATCGACGGAATAGAAGCTGTCATTTTTCCAGATGGTGGCGGTGATCAGGCCAAGCCTGAACTTGAAGGCGGGTTGGTTGGACATGGTGTCCCTTTCTTTGGTTTGCGTTTTTGGCAGACATGGAAAGGGCGCAGGGTGGCGACACCCCGCGCCCCGTTTGAAAGCCTCTCGGCCCCAAAATCCCCGCAACCGCTACCAACTGTTGCGGGGCAAAACTGAATGTCAGATGGTTTGCGAGGTGTTGGACACCGTGCGATCCGCGATCCACTTTTCCAGATCGGCGCGACGATACCGGATCGACCGGGCGGACACTTTCACAAAGTCAGGTCCGCCGCCGCGATGCCGCCAGTTCTGCAAAGCGCGGACGGAATAGCAAAGGATCGACGCGGCTTCGCGTTCGTCGATAAGTTGGTTTGGTTGATAAGCGCGTGTCATGTTCACCTCGTTGTCGCTCGTTGCGTTGAGGTGACAATGAAGCGTTTTGGAATGGTCCAGTAACACCACATAGGGATTTTTTCAGACCCTATGTGGTGTGGAACAAATCAGCCCTCTTGGAGAACTTGATTAATGCGTCTTCCAAGAGCAATCGGCGTGCCGAAACTACCCGGCACGAATTCGTCAAGTAATGCCTTCGCCAAAAGAAAGAATCTTCCGTTGAATTCGTCTTTAGCAGTTTCATCGCGATAGCAATGAGAACGTGCCGAATGCCCTGTTTCCGTTTCATACAATGCTGCTAAGTCAACGAGCATTTGATCTAGTGAAGGGTTCAAACTGCCCTTTCTTGCACCTTTGGTCGTGTCTAGACGATCTAATTCTCCTCGGCATACTTCGAGAATTCTCTCGCATGCGACCCTTGCTTGCTTCAAGGTCTCATCGCCAGAGGGCAAATCCTGATCCTTGTTCAAGAAGTCGAAACCTTCCCATCTTTCATCATGTGTAAGGTGATCCAACTGGGTATCGAAATCGCGTATGACTTCATCGTGCAGTTCAGCCAGCGCACTCAAAAATCCCGAAGTTTTGTCGCGAAGTCGAGAAACTTGCGTACGACGCTCCTTGCGCGTGACTTGCGGGGTATTCGCCAAGTAACGCTCGTATCGCGTCAAGAAATGCACTAACCTATCTTTGAACAAGTGAATTTCACGTTGTCCTTCAATGAGTTGGTGGAGCCTGTCGACAATCTCATCCGAAACCCGTTCGGCAATTTTTTCTCGTGAGCTCATTCCAAGCTGACATCTTTCAATTGGCTGAATATTTCTTGCCTACATTCTAGATGGGTTACGCCACACTTCCCAACGCACTTGCAAGTCGATTGGCAATCTGTCCCGCTGCTTTCTGCACGGCATCGTCTGACAGGTGTGCATAACGCAAAGTTGTGGACAAGTTCTTGTGACCAAGAATTTCCTTCAATGTGAACGGATCAATCCCGTTCATTACTGCGACCGATGCATATGTGTGTCGCAGGTCATGCACGCGCACATCACTTAATCCGGCCCGTTCGCGAATTTTGCGCCAAGGCTTTTGCAGGTCGTTGTAGTAGCCTTCTGAGTGCGACCCCAAGATCACATAGGGGTTGCCCTCGCGGCGTTCCAATGTGTCCAGAAGCGCGCGGGCTTCGCGGGGCAGGGGGATGCGCCGCCGCCCTGTCTTACTGTCGGGCAATTCCAGATGGGTGCGGGTGACGTAATCCCATTTCAGCTTTTGAATTTCACCCAGACGACAACCCGTCAACAATAGCAGATAGAACGCCGCAAAGACGTATCGGGTGATTTCTTCGTTTTGCAGCATGTTCGCCAGAACCGTGCCAAGACGCTCCTGTTCGGTTTCGTCCAGATAGCGTTTCTTTTCTTCTTCTGGATAGCGTTTGATGCGGCGCGTTGGGTTGGTGTTCATCGGACGCAGTCCCCAATCCTCGGCAAGGTTCAGCATCTTGGATAGAACCATGACCCCGCGATTGGCCTGATACGGGGTTTCGCGCCGCTTGAGGTGAAACGCTTGGATATCGGTGAAGGTAATCTCCGACACTTTGAGGCTACCGAGAACAGGGTTCACGACACCGCGCAGCATGTTGCGATAGTCGTATAGGGTCGTTGGTTTGCAATGCAGCGCCACGTGGTCTGTCAGGAACCGTTCGCCAAGCTCTTTGATCGTGGGGCTGCGTAGGCGTGCCTTGCGCTCGGCTGAGGGGTCAGACCCACGCGCGACGTCGGCTTGCACCAGCTTGGCGTCTTTACGGGCTTCCTCGGCGGTTAGAATGCCGTGCTGTCCAAGGTTCTTTCGACGCGTTCGACCATGTAACCGATATTGCACCACATAGACCCGCCGCCCTGTCGGATAGATCCTGACCCCAAAGCCCGCCAATTCATCATCCCAGAGGATGCGTTCTTTGGGTTCTGGTGATAGGCTTTCAACAAGTCGCTTGGTCAGTTTTGGCATCGTCACTCCTACTGTTGAACACGAAATCCGGAAGCATATCGGAAGCACTGTGCAGCGTTTCGTGGCGTTCATGATGTAGGGTTGGCGTGCAAAGCGTCAATAAAAACTGTTTTAATTCATGCATTTATGGCGGTTTGGCGCGGTGCAGCGAAAACCGGCGAAAACCCATTTTGGCCGTTTGTAATCAGTAGGTCCGCGGTTCGAGTCCGCGTGGGGGCACCATTCCAGATCTGGCAAGCTATTGAAAAGCAAAGGCGATGTCGCTTGGGCTTCTGCTAGCTGCGACCGTATTCCCGTCGATTCGGCTGGGCGCTGTCCACGATTGGACCGGCCCTGGATATTGATGCGACACGGCATCACTGAGGCAGGGCGGTGATGTCGATCGGGCCAAGGCGGTTGAGCAAAGCGTGCACGTCTTCTCGCAGTGTTGCCTCGGGCCAGAACGCCTTTAGGGGCAAGTCAGGCAGACGAAGTGCGATGCGCCGCCAGTTGTGTAACACCAAGACCCGTAAAGCAGCCTTCGCGAGCGGCGGCAGCGCGTGCGCGGTAAGATTGCGCGCACGGTTTGCGGCGTCGCTCAGGTTACGGGCATCGTGTCGGACCGAAGTTGGCACCAACAGGGGCAGGATCTGGTCTGGGAAGGTCGGCGTCCTGTCTGAGAACACCAGCAGACCCGCGCTTCGTTCTGGAGGCGCAGTTCCCAAAAACACGCCGGGGGAAAGTTCGGCGAAGCCCTGGCCTGTCAAGGCGTCTTCACAGCCAAGCCTGTCAGTGGCCAGAAGGCTCACGGCAAGATGCCAGGTTTCTGGCGCGGGCTGTGGGGCGCCATAAATGCGGTCCATCACGGAGAGAGTCTCGGCCAACCCGTGATCGGTCAGCGCATAAAATGACCCGCGCCCGGCGCGTTGGCTGTCGATCCAGCCGTCCTTGCGCAGACGAAAAAGCGCGACACGTGTGGCTTCGGGGCGGATGCCAAGGGCGCCCATCAGGGCAGTCAGCGTGGTCCCGGCTATTTGATCGCTCTGTCCGCGCACCATGTCGCCCATGATGGTGACGATCACCGACCAGACCCGCAGATCGCTTGAGCCGCGCATACGGGTTAGAACGTCCTGCACATCGTCAGCGATCACCCCGGCGCACATGTCAGTAGGCGTTCATGGTCAGAAGCTCGTATTCCGCCACCAGATCGTCATCCTGATTGGTCAGGGTTACATGCCAACGCACTTCGCCATACTCATCTGTGCGACGGGTTTTGGCCTTAACGGTCAGGCGGACGGCGATGCTGTCGCCAGCTTCAACGGGCTTCATGAAGCGCAAGTTATCAAGGCCGGTGTTTGCCAGCACCGGGCCTTCGTCGGGTTCCACGAACAGCCCTGCCGCAAAGCTCAGTAGCAGATAGCCATGCGCCACGCGGCCGGGGAAGAACGGGTTTCGCTTCGCGGCCTCATCGTTCATGTGGGCATAGAACGTGTCGCCGGTGAAATGCGCGAATTTCTCGATGTCATCCAACGTGACCTCGCGCAAGGCTGTGTGCAGCGTTTCACCAATCGACAGATCGCCGAATTTGCGGGTGAAGGGGTGGGCAGGGCCTTTGATCTCGGTCGCGCCGGGCACCCATTTGCCGCCAATAGCGGTCAGGATGTCAGGGCTGCCCTGAATGGCGGTGCGTTGCATGTAATGCAGAACGCCGCGCACGCCGCCCATTTCCTCGCCGCCGCCCGCGCGACCGGGGCCGCCATGCACCATGTGGGGCAGGGGACTGCCGTGGCCGGTGCTTTCCTTCATTGAGGTTGCGTTGTTGAAATAGAGCCGCCCGTGGAACGCGCCTGCGCCCATCGCGACCTCGCGCGCCACCTCGCCGGAGGCTGTGATGACAGAGGCCACCAGCGATCCTTCGCCCTTGTTGGCAAGGTCGATGGCGTGCGCAATGTCACGATAGCCCATGATGGTTGAGACGGGCCCGAAAGCTTCGGTCTCGTGCACCACCGTGGCGGTGTCGGGGTCTTCGCAGTGAAAGAGCATTGGTTTCACGAACGCACCCGCATCCACCCCACCCGCGAAGTCGTTGTCGTCCGGGTCGCCATAGACCAGTTTGCTTTCCGATCCGATGGCCGCGGCTTTTTCCAGCACGTCGATCTTCTGGCCCGCAGATACCAAAGCACCCATGCGGGTCGCTTCATCGCGCGGGTCACCGATGACGGTTTTTGCCAGTCGCGCGGACAGTGCTTCGATCACGTTTTGAACCTGTGCGTCGGGTGCGATGATGCGGCGGATGGCGGTGCATTTCTGCCCCGCTTTCGTGGTCATCTCGCGGTGCACCTCTTTGATGAAAAGGTCAAATTCCGGGGTGTCCGGCGTGACATCTGGACCTAGGATCGACGCATTCAGGCTGTCCTGTTCCGCCACAAACCGCACAGAGTTCTTCAGGATATTCGGGTTTGACCGCAGCATACTGGCGGTTTTCGCAGATCCCGTGAAGCTGACGATATCCTGCGGGCCAAGCCGGTCCAGCAGATCGCCCGTGCCACCGGATATCAACTGCAACGCGCCCTCAGGAAGAATGCCGCTGTCCAGCATGATGCGCACGGCGACTTCGGTCACATAGCACGTCGAGGTCGCTGGCTTTACGATGGCAGGCACGCCCGCCAGCAGGGTCGGGGCGAGTTTTTCCAACATCCCCCAGACCGGGAAGTTGAAGGCGTTGATGTGCACGGCCACGCCTTTCAGCGGCGTTGCAATGTGCATGCCAAGGAAGGTGCCATTGCGGCTCAGCTGTTCGATCTCGCCGTCCAGATAGATTTGGCCGTCCGGCATTTCGCGCCGACCCTTAGAGGCGAACACAAACATGGTGCCGACGCCGCCATCAATGTCGATCATGTGATCGGATTGCGTGGCGCCGGTGTCGAAGCTCAGGTCATAAAGCGCCTGCTTGTGCCCACCCAGATGGGCGGCCAGTGCTTTCAGCATTTTGGCGCGGTCGTGAAACCCCATGGCGCGCAGGGCAGGGCCGCCCACATTGCGCCCATAATCCAGCATCGCCTGCTTGTTGATATCTGCCCCACCGGCTTCGGCGATCTTCGCGCCGGTAATGGCCGAGGCGATCGGGCGCGCATTGGCGCCGGGGGCAATCCATTTGCCAGCCGCGAAGCTGGAGACTTTCATCAGGGTCATGCTCTGTCCTTCGTCGGAAATGTCAGGGGGCGGGCGGCTTAGGGCGCGCTTAGGCCAAGTTTTGAAAGCTCGGTCGCGGCTGCCGCTTCCCATTCTTCGCGCAGTTCGGCATTGGTTGAGTTGCGCAAGCCGAAGGCCTGCAATTGCGCCGCGCGGGTCGAAATATCTTTGCCGAAGCTTGCCGCCACACGGGGCCACCAGTAATCGACGCTGGTTTGCAGTGTTGCGATGTCGGAACCAGTCTCAATCAGTCGGGCAATCCCTTCGGCGGCGAGTTCGGCGTGGCGCGCCTCAACCGGCGCAATGGCGCGGAAAGCTTCGGCCAGCGGAGCATAGGACACGCGCTTGAATTCACCCATCTGCACACCAACGGCAAGGCCCATCAGAAGGTTCATCACCACCGCGTCCGACCAGCCTTCCAGCGGGTAGTTGAAGACGGCCAGCCGCATGTCCGTATCCGTGCGCGAGGTGCCAATATCGGCGTCGCGCGCCAAGCGGTCGGTCCACGGATGGTGGTTGGCATAGCGGGCCGTGTCGGCGCCAAATTCGCCCATGATCTTCAACACCTTGTCGGCGTTGTCCGTCTTTTCCAGCACGATTTTTGAGGCCGCGATGCGTTCCTTGATGCCCGGCCCTTGGTTGACGATATCGGCAAAACCAGCCGCCCCCGCCAGCGCGCTGTCCACGAAGGTGGCCATCAGGCGCAAAAGTTCGGCCCGATAGCGTGCGGGCACGTTGCCCGGTGCGGTCAATACGCCCCCTTGGGCCAGATAGTCGGTGATGCTCATCTCAGACATAGCGGTCTCCGTTCCATTGGGGGTTACTGGTCGTAGTCGATGACGACGCGCGCCGATTTGGCGTAGGATTGGCAGGACAGGACATAGCCCTTCTCGACCTCGTAATCTTCGAGCGCGTGGTTGGTCAGCATTTCGACCTCGCCTTCGATGACCTTGCAGCGACAGGTCGAACAGACCCCGGCCTTGCAAGCATAAGGCGCGTCGATGTCGTTGGCCAAGGCCGCGTCAAGGATCGAAGTCTCGGCGTCCATCGTGAAGGACCGGCTGGCCCCATCCAGCGCGACGACAGCATCGATCGCGTCGCCTTTCACTGCCGCTTTGCTGGCGGCTTTCTTGGCGGCGCGACCGGGTTGGCCCGAGGCGAACAGTTCGAATTTGATCTGCGCGTCATCCAGCCCGTGATCACGCAGCGCGCGGGCGATGCCCAGCATCATCGGCTCGGGGCCGCAAATGAAGGCCGTGTCGACGGCTTTGATGTCGATCCAGCTTTTGAACAGTTGCGCGCATTTCGCTTCGTCCACCAGCCCGGTGAACAGGTCGATATCCTGCGCGTCGCTTTCAAGGATGTGAATCACGTTGAAGCGCCCCATATAGCGGTTCTTGAGGTCTTCCAGCTCTTCGCGGAACATGATCGTGGTGATGGCCTTGTTGGCATAGACCAGCGTGAACTGCGCATTCGATTCGCGTGCCAGTGTCGTCTTGATGATCGACAGAACCGGTGTGATGCCAGACCCCCCCGCAAAGCCCAGATAGTGGCGGTCCAGATCCGGCGCCAAGGGCACGAAGAAGTTGCCCATGGGAGACATGGCCTCAACCGTGTCGCCCTGCTTTAAGTCCTCGTTCGCCCAAGTCGAGAACGCGCCGCCATCGACCCGTTTGATGCCAACTTGCAGCTTGCCATCGTCCAGCCCCGAACAGATCGAATAGGAGCGGCGCAATTCCTGCCCGTCGAAGTCGCGGCGGAAGGTCAGATATTGGCCTTGGGTATAGTTGAAGGCCTCAGGATCGTCCGGAGTCAGCGTCACCACCACCGCGTCGCGGATGGTTTTCTGGATGTCGGTCACGGTAAGGCTGTGGAAGCGCGCCATGTTGGGTCTCCTCAATGCAGTCAGATGCACTTGAAATAGTCAAAAGGTTCAAGACAGTCGCGGCAACGCCACAGTGCCTTGCAGGGGGTCGAGCCGAACTGGCTGGTGCGTTCCAGATCGTGACCACCGCAATTGGGGCAGCGTTCCGGTTCGCCCTTGGCCGATGGGGGGGCGATGCCGAATTTCTCCAACGCCGCCTTGCCCTTATCGGTCAGCCAGTCGGTGGTCCAGGCCGGGGAAAGCTGTCGGTGCAGCGTCAGCTTTTCGATCCCGTGCTCGCGCAGCGCGGTCTGAATATCAAGGTTGATGATCGTGGTCGCGGGGCAGCCCGAATAGGTGGGCGTCACGGTGACATTCAACATGTCACCTTCCCACTGCACGTCCCGGATGATGCCAAGATCGACCAGCGAGATCACTGGGATCTCGGGGTCGGGCACTTGGTCGAGCCAGTCCCAGATCGTATCAACCGAGGGCTGGCCCATTACCAGGTCGCACCGGGATAAGCGCGTTGCAGCCACTGCATGCTGGTCAGAAGGTGGCCCAGATGTTCGGTGTGCATATAACCCGTGCGCCCGCCTTTGTGGTGGAACACGTCTGTCGGCACTTTCAGGGTGGCCTCAGACAGCACCTTGTTCACCAGCGCGTCGTATTCTTCGCGCAAGGACGCGGGATCGGGGGCAATGCCGGCGGCGACCATGGCCGCATCAACCTCGTCGCCGTCAAACATCTCGCCCACATAAGGCCAGAGGTAGTCGATCGCGGCTTGCATCCTTGCGTGGCTTTCCTCGGACCCGTCACCAAGACCAACCACGGTGTCAGCCGACCGCTCGACGTGATAGGCGACTTCCTTTGAGGCCTTCTCGGCGATATCAGCGATGCGTTTATCACCGCTCTTGATCAGGCGACCGACCATGACCTGCGACCATGCGTCGTAAAGAAACTGGCGCATCATGGTCTGGCCGAAATCGCCGTTGGGCAGTTCGACCATTAGCACGTTGCGGAAATCCCATGCGTCGCGCAGGAAGGCCAGATCATCAGCCGTGCGACCCTTGCCTTCAACCTCGCCCGCCAGACCCAGCCAGAATTGCGTCTGACCGATCAGGTCCAGCGCGGTGTTGGCCAGTGCGATGTCTTCTTCCAACACAGGCGACAAGCCGCACCATTCGCTGACCCGGTGGCCAAGGATCAGACTGTTGTCGCCCATCCGAAGCAGGAATTGAAACAAGGCGTCGTCGTTCGTTTTTCCAGCCATCACATATGCCCCACGTCGTCAGGGATGTCGAAGAAGGTCGGGTGACGATAGACTTTCGAGTTCGACGGCTCATAAAGCGGGCCTTTTTCTTCGGGGCTTGAGGCCGCGATGTGGCGCGCTTCGACCACCCAGATCGACACGCCTTCGTTGCGGCGCGTATAGACGTCGCGGGCGTTCTTGATCGCCATTTCTTCGTCCGGGGCGTGGAGGCTGCCCACGTGACGGTGGCTCAGCCCGTGCTGACCGCGGATGAAAACTTCCCAGAGGGGCCATTCTTTGGACATGTGATCTTTCCTTATTCAGCGGCTGTTCGGGCAGCGGTTTTCTTGCGGGCGTGGGCCATAAGCCCGTCGCGCACCCATGCACCGTCTTCCCAAGCTTTGACGCGGGCTTCCATCCGTTCGACGTTGCAGGGGCCTTTACCCTTGATGACGTTGAAGAACTCGGTCCAGTCGGGTTCCGAGAAGTCGTGCGCACCGCGGTCCTCGTTCCATTTCAGGTGCTCATCCGGGATCGTCAGGCCAAGGTATTTCGCCTGCGGCACGGTCTGATCAACAAAGCGCTGGCGCAGCTCGTCATTGGTGTCGATCTTGATCTTCCACGCAAGCGATTGGGCCGAATGAACGCTGTCCTTGTCGGACGGGCCGAACATCATCAGCGACGGATACCAGAACCGGTTCAGCGCATCCTGCGCCATGCGGCGCTGGGCGTCGTTGCCTGCGGCCATCTTCATCATGATGTCGTAGCCCTGGCGCTGGTGGAAGCTTTCTTCCTTGCAAATGCGGATCATCGCGCGGGAATAGGGGCCATAGGATGTCCGCTGCAACGGCACCTGGTTCATGATCGCCGCCCCATCCACCAGCCAGCCAACCGCGCCAATATCGGCCCAGTTCAGCGTGGGATAGTTGAAGATAGAGGAATACTTCATCCGGCCCGACAGCAATTCTTCGGTCAGCTCATCACGGGTAACGCCGAGCGTCTCAGCCGCACCGTAGAGATACAGGCCATGACCGGCCTCGTCCTGCACCTTCGCCAACAGGATCGCCTTGCGCTCCAACGTGGGTGCGCGGGTGATCCAGTTGCCTTCTGGCAATTGGCCGACGATCTCGGAATGGGCGTGCTGGCCGATCTGGCGGATCAACGTCGCGCGGTAGTCGTCCGGCATCCAATCCTTCGGTTCGATCTTCTCATCCCGATCCACGCGATCTTGAAAATTCCGTTCTTCATCAGACATTTCCTCGCGGGTCTTAACGCCAGTGCCTGCGGTTTTCACCAATTGAGCATACATCGTCAGATCCTTTCCAGAATGAGGGCCGCACCTTGGCCCACGCCCACGCACATCGTGCACAGCGCATAGCGCCCGCCTGTGCGTTTCAGTTGATAAGCCGCCGTCAAAACAAGGCGCGCGCCCGACATGCCAAGCGGGTGGCCAAGCGCGATTGCGCCGCCATTTGGGTTTACCCGCGGGTCATCATCCGCGACGCCCAATTCGCGCAAGGTGGCAAGACCTTGTGCGGCAAAGGCTTCGTTCAATTCTATCACATCCATCTGGTCGATGGTGAGACCTGCTTTTGCCAACACCTTGCGGCTTGCTGGCACAGGGCCGATGCCCATGATGCGCGGGGCCACGCCAGCGGCTTGCATGCCGATAACGCGCGCCATTGGGGTCAGGTTGTTCTTTGCAGCGGCGGAATCGGACGCGATCAACATCGCCGCCGCCCCATCATTTACGCCCGACGCATTCCCCGCCGTGACCGTCAGGTCCGGGCCGTTCACGCCGCGCAGGCCACCCAGCTTCTCGGCCGAGGTGCCGGGACGCGGGTGTTCGTCCGTATCGACCACAATCGGGTCACCTTTGCGCTGCGGGATCGTCACGGGAATGATCTCGTCCGCAAAACTCCCAGCCTCGTGTGCGGCCGCCCAGCGGGCTTGGCTGCGTGCGGCAAAAAGGTCCTGATCTTCGCGACTTACGGCGTAGTCTTCAGCCACATTGTCAGCGGTTTGCGGCATCGAGTGGGTGCCGTGCATCTTGTCCATCTTCGGGTTCACAAAGCGCCAGCCGATGGTGGTGTCATAGACCGCATTGGCGCGGGTGAAGGCGGAGGTCGCTTTGGGCATCACGAAAGGCGCGCGGCTCATGCTTTCAACGCCGCCAGCGATGCACAGATCATAGTCGCCCGCTTTTATCCCGCGCGCGGCCATGCCCACCGCGTCCATGCCGGAGGCACACAGGCGGTTGATCGTGGTGCCGGGCACGTCCACCGGCAGGCCCGCCAGCAGTGCTGCCATGCGGGCCACGTTGCGGTTGTCTTCACCCGCCTGATTGGCTGATCCATAGATCACATCATCAACCGAGGCCCAGTCAACATCCGGGTTTCGTGCGATCAGGGCGGCAATGGGTAGGGCCGCCAGATCATCGGCGCGCACGAGCGACAGGGCACCACCGTATCGTCCGATGGGGGTGCGAACTGCGTCGCAGATCAATGCGTCCATGTGGTCCTCCCAAACCCAAAAAGCGGCGCCAACTAAAGCTGACCGTTTGGTCGACAATACTCGGCGTGGCGATTCGCGACAAGCCATATGTTACGGGTTTTCAGGCTCTCGCCTGATCGCGTAACGCCACAGCGCAAAACACGACGCAGATGACCCAAAATACCACCTTGAGGTTGGTGGGCATACTTCTATACGCTCAAAGGAAGAAAAGCCGACTCGTCCTGCTTGGCACTGTGTGGTGCCGGGGGTGGCTAACTGCAGGTTGTATTTGGTGCAAAAGCGGCGGGACAGTCGCGTTGTCCAGGACGATTACAAAGGGTGTTTGACGCGAAACCAAAAATGGCGCGCCAGGGGAAGATGCATGCCAAGCGCTAGTGAAATTCATGCGACCTTCTCGCGGAACCTAAGGCAATTGGTTGCTGAACGCGGTGTTCGGGTGGCGAGTTTGTGCCGCGCCATCGGAGTGAACCGAACGCAATTCAATCGCTACCTCAGCGGGCAGACCAACCCACGCCCCGAAGTGCTGCACCGCATTTGCAGCTATTTCGGTGTCGACGGGCGCATCATACTAGAGCCGCTGGACCAGATCCGCGAGGCCGATGCCGTGGCTGAGAAAAGCTCGATGCAGCAGCTCAACCAGTTTTTGGTGAATGACCCGACCTTTTTGGTGCGCCGCAATCCACCGCCCTCTGGCATTCACACCTACTGGCAGACCTCGTCGAGCCGGTCGGGATGGGCCAACAGCTACACGGTGCGCATCTTCGAGATGTCAGGGGCTACGGTGTTGCGTGGGTTTAGCGACAAAGGGCTGGATGGCACTGAAACCGGAACGACAAAGCGGGTTGATCGGCACGAAATTCGGTCTTTGATGGTCGAACTGGCTGATGGTTTGATCGCCTATACCTTCTTGGCGAATGGAGATCGTGCCTCTTTCAGCTTCTTCAACCATCCGCTTTTGGCGACGCGTCCGGTTTATCCGGGCGTCACAATGTTTGGCCGTCCTGTTTCCCCTCAGGTCGGGCGCATCCAGCGGTGCGCGCTGGAAATCCTGCCGCAAGACCGTCGATTGCTGGAATGCTTGCGTCAGCGCGGCGGAAAGCCCGTCGCCGATCTGGCGCCGCACTTGCAAGACCTGTTGATCAGCGAGGTCTGCTAGGTGCGGGCTTAGTATCCCGTGGCCCCCAAGGCGGCGAGCCACCCCCAGACCGTCAGGATCGACAGAGCTGTTGCCACCAGAACAGTTGTGGCCGCAACCCGCTTGCCCACGCCATAGAGATTGGCAAAGATATATGCGTTGATGCCCGGCGCACTTGCAGCCGTCAGAACAGCCGAGCGGAACTGGTCCTCGTCAAGGCCAAGGCTGCGCCCCAGCCCCCAGGTGATGACAGGGTGCAGACCCAGCGATACCACGCACAAGAAGGCAACGATGCGAAGATCGCCTTCGGGGCGATAGCGATAGAGCACACCGCCCAGGGCGAAAAGGGCGGTGGGAAGGGCGGCGCGCGCCAGAAGGCTTAGCGCCTCTTCGATCACGCCGGGCAGGGCAAGCTGCGCCAGATTGACCACGAAACCTGCCGCAATGGCCATCACCAGCATGTTGCGCACCATCGTGCGGGCAATTTGCCTTAACGTGTCAAAGGCGCTGGAGCCCTGCGCACGCGCGATCTCCATCGCCGTGATTCCGATGGCATAGCAAACCGGCGCGTGGATCGAGATGATGGCATAGTTCCCTGCCAAAGCGTCTGGCCCGAAGGCGCGTTCGGTGATTGGAAGGCCCAGCAGCAGCGAGTTGGAGAAGAGCGACACGAAGCCAAACGCCACAGCGTCTGGCCAGGGGCGTGCGAACAGAAACCGTGCGCCCAGCAAACCGGCCAGAAAGCCTGCAATCGCACCCGTGTAAAAGCTCGACAGCAGTGACAGATCGAATTCGGCGCTCAGGTCAAGACGGGCGATGGCCAGGAACAACAGGCAGGGGATCGCAACCGATTGGGCAAACGTCATCAGCCCATTTATGGCGTCGTCACGCAGGATCTGGCGCCAGCGCACCAGATACCCGAACCCGATCACCACGAAAACCGGAAGGACGATTTCGACAAGTGCGCTCATTCACGCGTCGATGCGAATGGTCATGCCGTCATAGGCCGGGGTGATGTGTGCCGGGGTCTCAGCATCAACCGTCGCATAGTCCAGATCGAAATGCATATTGGTCAACACGCCGCGTTTGGCCTTGACCCGGTCAATCCATTCCAGTGCCTGATCCAGATTGAAATGGGTCGGGTGCGGCGCGCGGCGCAGGGCGTCCAGAACGAAAACGTCAAGCTGTTCAAGCGCGGGCAAAGCCTGTTCGGGGATGTCGCTGACATCCGGCAGATAGGCCAGCTTTCCAATGCGGAAACCAAGCGAGTCCATGCGACCGTGGCGAACCTCGAACGGGGTCAGGCGGATATCGCCGCCCGCACCTTTGATGACCACGTCGCCGGTGATGGTGTGCAGGGTCAGGATAGGCGGATAGCTCGATCCCTCGGGTTGCATGAACGCATAGCTGAAGCGCGACATCAGCGCCTCTTCTGTGGGGGCGTCGGCCCAGACGGGCAGGCGGTCTTTCATGTTGAAAACGATCATGCGCAGGTCGTCGATCCCGTGCATGTGGTCGGCATGGCTGTGGGTGAAGACGACCGCATCAAGCTTGCCCACACCCGCATCCAGCAATTGGGCGCGCATGTCCGGCGAGGTGTCGATCAGCACCCGCGTCACACCGCCATCGTCACCGGTGCGCGTCACCAGAGCCGAGCAGCGGCGGCGGCGGTTCTTGGGGTTTGTCGGGTCGCAGTCGCCCCAGTTTCCGCCAACCTGATCGCCAAGTCGCGGCACACCGCCAGACGATCCTGTGCCCAGCAAGGTGAAGTCGATCTGCGCCATCAGGACACCGCCCCATAGGCCGCGGCTTTACAGAAAAGCCGGTCGAAATTTGCCTGTGTCTGTGCCGCGAACGCTTGGTAGCTCAAACCGAACAGATCTGCCCCAACCTTGGCAGTGTGGGCGGTGAAGGAGGGTTCATTGCGTTTGCCGCGATGCGGCGGCGGGGCCAGATAGGGCGCGTCGGTTTCAACCAGGATCCGGTCGACGGGGGCGGCGGCAAAGATATCGCGCACCTCTTGGCTGCGGGGGAAGGCCGCGATCCCGGACATCGACAGGTAGAACCCAAGCTCAAGCGCGACCCGCGCAAGGTCAGGGCCAGAGCTGTAGCAATGCATCACACAAGAAAAGGCACCCTTGGCGTGTTCTTGGGCCAGAATGCGCGCCATATCGTCATCTGCGTCACGCGAATGGATGATCAAGGGAAGGTTGGTCTGTCGCGCCGCCTCGATGTGGATGAGCAGGCTTTCGATTTGCACCGCGCGGCTGTCGGCGGTGTAATGGTAGTCCAGCCCGCTTTCGCCGATGCCGACGAATTTGGGGTGCTGTGCCAAGGCAACCAGATCCTCCACCGTGACCATCGGCTCTGCGGCGACGCTCATAGGGTGGGTGGCTGCGGCGAAGAACACCGGGTCATGGGCTTCAGCAATCGCGCGCACCTGACCCAAATTCGCCATCTTGGTGCAGATCGTCACCATACGCGTGACCCCGGCTTGCGCCGCGCGGGCAATGACCTGATCAAGTTCACCTTCGAAATCAGGGAAATCGAGGTGGCAATGGCTGTCTGTGATCTGTGGCGTCGTGTGCGTGCTCATCGGGCGTCCTTGCCTCAAGCGGCTCGGCGTGCCGCCATATCATTGATCCTGAAAACCATATCAAGGATGAGCGCCTCAGGGTCAAGGTGCACCGCCCGGCCATGATTGGCGCGGGCTGAAAGTTGTTGCTGCAAATCAGCCCAGGCGCGGGCGGCGTCGGGGGTGGGGGCCAGGCGTCCAAGGCAGGCGAATTCACCAGGGGCGGCTTCGGCGGCCAGCGCCACCCCTGCGCCATGTCGGGCGAGACGGGCCAGAAACGTGTCGATCAGCCGCAAGATCAGCTCGAACCGGTCCGCATTGGCTTTGCCGACCGCACTGGCGGCCAGCTTCAGGGCGCGGGGCCGGTCAATTTCGCGTCCTTGCGAGAAAATGTCGATCAACGCCTGATAGGTGGCCAGCCCGTCCAGATGGATCAGGCGCAGCGCCTCTCCGGCGGATCCGGCTGCCAGTTCGTTCAATTTGATCGTGTCTGCGGCTGACGGCTGTTCGTCAAGCGTTCCCAGAACCTGTGCCAAAGCGTCTGGGGACAACCTGCCAAGGCGCAACTCGCGACACCGCGATCGGATGGTGGGCAGCAGTCGGGTGGGTTGGTGGCTGACCAGCAAAAGCACTGCCCCTTCGGGCGGCTCTTCCAACAGCTTCAACAGCGCGTTGGCCGCTGAATTGTTCATCTCGTCGGCCACATCCACGATCACCACCCGGCGCCCTCCGTCCACCGAAGAAAGCGCAAAGAACGATTTGAGCTTGCGCACCTCATCGACGGTAATTTCACCGCGCAGGCGTTTGTCTTTTGCGACCCAAGGTCTGCGCAACAAAAACAGTCCGGGGTCAGACAGAACCCGAAGGCGACGCGCTACGGGATGATCGGGCGCAATATCAAGGGTTGTTGGGGCGGGGGCTGCGAACATCCCGCCGTCATCTGGCGGCGTGGCCAGCAAGAACCGCGCGATGCGCCATGCCAAGGTCGCCTTTCCGACCCCACGAGGGCCAGTGATCAACCACCCGTGGTGCAGCCGATCCGAATTGAACGTCTCAAGAAAAGCGGCTTCGGCCGCGTCTTGTCCAACCAATGCACCTGCTTCGCGCGGATGGGGCGCCCCTTCGATACGATCGGGTTCGGGAATGTCCTCATGCGCGGTGCTCATGGGTCCGAGGCCTCAGAGGCAAGAGCCGCCAGCGCTATTTCCGAGACGTCGCGCGCGACACTGTCGATCGAACGGGTGCCGTCAATCACCCGAAACCGCTTTGGATCAGTGGCTGCCAGATCCAGAAAGCCTTTGCGTAATGAGCGTTGCAGATCGGCGCCGAAATCTTCGAACCGTTCTTCCGTGCCGCCGCGCCCTTTTGCACGGGAAAGACCTGTGTCGGGGTCCATGTCTATCAGGAAGGTCAGGTCAGGTTCCTGTCCGATCATCAGGTTGTGGAGCTGATCCACCATTCCGCGCAGATCACCCGATCGCGTACCCTGATACACCCGCGTGCTGTCTGCAAACCGGTCCGTGATCACGATTTTTCCGGCAGCAAGGGCGGGGTTGATCAAGCGCTCCAGGTGGTCGCGCCGCGCCGCGGTGAACAGCAAAAGCTCGGTCTGGGCGGACCAGCGATCCGGGTCGCCCTCCAGCACCAGCGCACGGATTTCTTCGGCACCGGGGCTGCCGCCGGGTTCGCGAGTCAGGACAACATCGTGGCCATGATCACGCAGGGTCTTGGCCAGAACCTGCGCTTGGGTTGATTTGCCCGAGCCGTCGATCCCTTCGAAGCTGATGAATAGTCCGCGCATCCTTCGGGGGTCAGTTCGTGACGGGGTCAGGCTGGATCGCGGCAGGCGGGGCGTCGTTGCCCAAAGCCAACGCCAAAACACGTTCGGCCGCAACGGTCAGGCGCTTGGCGAAACCAGCATTTCCTACACCTTGTTCTGCAAAGAGCGGAATGACCGTGTCGCTAAGCCCTTCGCGGCTGATGACCATTTCGGCCAATTCCTGCCCCTGCGCAATCGGCGCGGCAATCGGGCCGTTCCAGTTGATCGTCGCGCTGATCCCTTCGCGATCTGCGGCCGGGATCAACAGCGCAACATCCTGCGCCGGGACCAATCCCACCGTGTCCACAGACCCAAGCCAAACCGGCGCTTCGGCGACGCGCTCGCCGGCCTTCAGCGTGGTTTTCATGGTGAATTGGCGGAACGCCCAGTTGACGATGGCCTCGGCTTCGTCAGCGCGCTCTTTCTCCGATGTCATGCCCGAAATCACGAACACGATCCGGCGGTCACCCTGTTTGGCTGACCCGACAAGGCCATAGCCTGCTTCTTGGGTATGCCCGGTCTTCAAGCCATCCGCGCCGATCCCAAGGTCCAGCAGTGGATTGCGGTTGAACCGGTTGTCCGGCGCGCGGCCATCGTAATGGTATTCGGTCTGGCTGAAATAGTGATAATAGTCGGGGAACTCGACGATGATATGACGGGCAAGTATCGCCAGATCCTTCATCGACATACGTTGCATCGGATGGGGCCAGCCCGACGAGTTTCCGAAGCTGGAGTTGTTCATCCCCAGATCGCGGGCGCGATCGGACATCATGCGCGCAAAGGAATCTTCGGTGCCGGCAAGGCCTTCGGCCACTGCCACGCAGGCGTCATTGCCGGATTGCACGACAATGCCCTGGATCAGGTCCTCGACCGTCGGACGGTCGCCACGATTCAGGAACATCGTCGAGCCCCCCATCGCAGCCGCCCGTTCCGAGACGCCGAAAGGCGTGCTCATGGTGACGCGCCCGTCTGCCAGCGCCTCATACAGCAGGGTCACCGTCATCAGTTTCGACATCGACGCCGGGGGCAGGGGCACCTCGGCGTTTTTTTCCATCAGAACTGTGCCGGTGGTGACATCAAGCACATAGGCCGAGCTGGCGCGCGTATCGAATGCGCGTGCAGGCAGGCTTGCCAACAGCAGCGCAGTGAAAAGGGAAGGGATCAGAAGCAACAGTCGCATGCGCATAGCGGTTCGGGGACCTTTTTATCTCTGTAGTGTCTGTTTGGCCCAAACGGGCATCAGTTCGTGACGAAATAGGCGTCAGCAAAGCCGAGCCCCTTGATTTTTTTCAACAGCGCCGCGCGTTCCGTGCTGGTGGTGGCGGGACCAACGATAACACGCCAAAAGGCTTTGCCATTCGTATTGCCCGGTTTGACGGTCGGCACCATGCCGGCTTGCCGCAAAGATTCAGCCGTGTTCTTGGCATTCTTTTCGACCGAGAAGATGCCAATTTGAATGAACGGCTTGGTCAGATTTCCGGCTGGTAGCGAGCGGGCGGGCTTGGCCGCTGCCGCCGGTTTGGCCGCAGCCGCGCTGGCGGCGGGTTTCGCTGCTGCCCTTGGGGCGGGTTTTGCTCCGGCCTTGGCTGCGGTCTCGGCTTTGTCCAATGCCGCGGCAGCCGCTTCGATAGGATCATCAAGTGTGCCTTGCTGGATCTCTTCGGGGGCTGCCAAATCTTCGGTCGGTGTGTCCGGCTCTTGCGGAATATCTTCCTTGCGCAGTGCCGTCACGCTAAGTTCAGCGGGCGCACCGGCAAGCATGCCCAGCGTTTCGGCCGCGTCAGAGGACACCTGAAAGCGCGGTCCGGGCATGTCTCGTTCGCGCCGAAACAGTGCGCCGATGACGGATTTCCCATTGGATTGGTTGCGCACGATCACCCGCTCCGGGTCGGTGGCATCTGGATGCGCGACCCAAACACCACCCAGGCTTGGACGGCCGTCCCAAAGCCCTTTCTCGGCGATCTGGAACACTTCAGGCGCTTCCACGTCGCGTTCGCCGACGCTCGCTGCTTTTCGTTGCCCGGTTGCCCTCTCGGCGCTTGCGTCTTTTGAATTTTTCATGAATGCCGGGAGGTTCGTGTCGTCACACCCCACAAGTAAAAAAGCGCCGCTAAGCGCCATGGCCACTTTCAGAGTGGTCTTGCTTGCCATGTCTCGCCCCTAATTCCATTGTGGGCCAGATGGCCCAGACTGCTCTGCCGATGGGCCTTTGGCCCGTGTTTGAAAGGCAGTCTAACGACATGAGCGGCGCGTGAAAAGGCTCTCGCGTTCAGCGTTCTTTTGATGGGCGGGAACCGGCCCGAAATTTCGGCACTTTCAGAATCGGATCAGGCCCGTTATCTCTGCGCCGGTCGGAGGAGTGGCAGAGTGGTTGAATGCACCGGTCTTGAAAACCGACGTAGGTGAAAGTCTACCGTGGGTTCGAATCCCACCTCCTCCGCCATATAGATATTGTATCTTTGTCTGCATTGCATTGTGGGCGAGCTTCCGAGCAATTCTACGCTGTCGTAAAAATCGGCCCATAGCGGAGCTTGGTGTCTGATTTTGGCGGAGGCCAAATGGAGATGGAAAAACGGCGCCCAATTGGACGCCGCATTCTGTCTTTTGTGTCACAGAGACTTAGAAAACCATCTGCAAGCCAGCGCTCAAACCGTGGCTTTCATAAGTGTCGCTGAACGAGCCTGAGTAACCGCCGTGAAGAACGGTCTGTGACCCGTTTGAACGCGACAGCTCGGTTGAAATGCCAACGCTCACGTCCACCCAGCCTTCATCAAAGCCATCAACCGGGATAGGGTTGCCATTCAGGCCGACGAACCCGTTCTCAACAACATAGTCCCTGCCCGAGCTTTTTGTGAATGCGATGCTACCCGTCAGCTTCGTGTTGCCGCGATTGCTAGGCAAGTCATAGGCGCCGCGCACCCCGACCGACGCTAGGAACACGTCACTGGACTGATCGCCAACTGTCAGATTCCAAGGCCCAGCCCCGGTTTCATCGTAGGCATCGACATTTAGTCCATAGTATTCAAGCGCCATGGTCGGACCGAAGGAAAGCGCACCTTTTTGGACCATGTAATCACCGCGCACTGCCGCGAAGATTTGCGATCCATCCGTGCTTCCGGTTGCCGTTTGCCCCATCACATTGCGTGTCGAGTCATAGGACAAGCCTTGGTAGCCGATGATGCCCTGCAAGTTGCCGGACTTGCCAAAAGTCGTGCGTCCGAACGCAGCGAGCGACACGCCCGTTGCCTCAACCGAACCGCGATCAAAGAAAGCGTCGGCAGTCCCTTTGGACCACCCCAGCATGAGGCCAACTGAGCTATCGTTGTTCACAGTCTTTTCTACGCCGACGCTGACATTGGCAAAGTCGAGGTCGTAGCCAACGCTATTCAATGAATTGTCGTATTGCGTGCGCGTGCCCGAGATCGACATGATGGCGTTCAGATCACTTCCCATTTGCCATTTGCTTGCATCGCCGCGCGTTGACACAGATTCGTCTGCACCAGACGCAGGGCCGGATGCGTTGTTGAAAGCACCTACTTGACTGCGCGAGAATTCGAACCCAAGGCTAGAGAATGCAGGCATGAAGCTGAAGCCGATACGCTCCAACTGATCAGCGCGCTGGACTGCGTCCATTGCTAGCAGGCTATCGATCGCTGCGCTGTATATCGCAGCATTGCCAAGGTCAAGGTAAGGCACGTTCGCAGCACCATCCAGATGACCGGCGACTGAGAATTGATAGGGTGTCTGTGCCTGTTGAACGATCGGTTCAAACGTTGGCACCAAGCGCAATGTAACCTGATTTCCATCGACATCACCAAGATCAATGATGAAGTTGAGGTTCAGGTTGCGAAGATCCTCGATCACGTCGACCGAGAAAATGCTGTCGGCTTCCATTTTTGCCAAGATGTCGGCGGGGATTTCCCCTCCGCTGGTGTAACCCAATTGTGCGACGGTTACGCCAAGACTCTTAGCAAGCTCGGCCACACGCTCGTCTTGTGACAAGACACCGGGATCAGGTGTATCGGTGCCGAGAGTGCCATAAAGCCACTTGCCTTCCCCGGTGTTGTACCACGCAATCAACACACCTTCGTCTGATTCAAGCGGCGTGCCGGTTGCATCCCAGAAATACCCATCGGGCACCATGCTGTTGTCCAGAAGCGCATCGCCAAAATACATGCTGTGGGCCGCATTGGTCAGATCGGTCAAGGCAAGCGTTGGGTTTGTCAGCGTGCTGGTCATCGTCGCTTTGGTGTCGTCGAAGAAGCCAGTACCTGCACCTTCGTTACCACCGTTTCCGAACAAGCCGTCCGGTAGGTTGAATTTACTAATATAGTCCGTGTCGAATAGGGCCGCGACTGCCGGATCGCTCGGATCCATCAGAACGAAATCTTCGCCGCTCCCAGTGCCCAATTGAATATCCATCCCGGTTATGCGGGCACCACTAAGGTTCGAGGTTTTACCGTATAGGAAATACTCAGTGATCCCGCTGCTGGCACGGGTGCTGAACAGCATGTCCATGCCACCTTGACCGGTCAGTCTGGTTTTGATGCGCTTGCCTGATCCACGTTCAGAGGTGCAAGTCACGTCTGGGTTGCTTGCCATCAGGCAGTTTTCAATGCCGCTTGGGCTGCTGGTGTTCGGGTAGTCCGCGTTCACGTCGCCTGTTACGGCCTGAACACCCGGTTCGACCACGCCCTCTTCGGTGTCAACGTAAACGTATCCGTCACCGAAGACCTCTTGCAGAGCAATGTCTTCGAACGTACCCGCGTTCAACGGCCCGTTCAGCACGACCATTAGAGCTGCCGGTGCTACGGTCGCATATCTTGCAAATCTGTTGCGCATTTCGTTCCCCTTCAGATGTCTTTCCCTCACACCCTGTAAAACTGAGCAAAAAACTAACCCATACATCAGAGTGATAATGGTGTTCTAATCACATTCGAATATCTTAATTTGACTTCGATCAAGTGGAGTAGACGGCAGGATTGACCGGCGTTCAATTGTGTTAACTTGTTGCCAATTTAACACAATCTGAGCGTGTTTTGTTGGGGGAGTCAAAGCAGCCGGGCCCGCCAAAGTGGGAGCCAATGCGCAGGTTGCCTAGCCCGCATTTGTCTGAGGGCCAGGCAGTTGTTACTGAAAGTCAGGTTTTGCCGACAAGGCTCAGTGAACCCACGGCAGACTACCTGCGGCCTTTTCCATTGCCGTTACCTTTGCCTTTGCCTTTGCGCTGCCCTTTTCTGTCGCCCCTCTGAGCGCCCGCGCCTTTGCTTGCGGCTGACCCATCTCCTTGGCGTTGCGAGAATTTGCGTGCGCCTTGGCCACCGGTTGCCGCGGATACTTGGCAGCCGCCGTTGTCACATCTTTCGAAGGCAGGCAGGTGATTGCTTTCAGATGCTCTTTTGAGCGACGTGAAAACACGCGTCACATCTTTGTAGCCCGCAACCGCTGGCAGAAGTTTCTGCTCATAAAGCGCGATGTTTGCGATCTCGGCGGAAATGCCTCCCTCGTACGCCTCTTCCAAAGAAGACGGCAGCGACGCCATCGGAAGACTACCATCGAGATAACCGTTTTCGGGAACTTCAACACCGTATTTTGTCAAAAGGCGGATCAACCGATCCGCGTGCTTTTCTTCAGCCGCCATGATTTTGGTAAAGGGCGTGTTCGCCCCGTATTCATCGATCAAAGCACTATAGAACGCTTGCGCGTGATATTCGTCGTTCAAGGCCTCAAGAAGCGCGGCTTCTGCTTCTGCGGTCAAAGTGCTGATGCCCGCCTCAAGTGGGGCCGCCAGACATGCAGTGAAAATAGCTGCACTCAATACACCTGCTTTAAACATTTCGTTTCTTCTCCTTGGGTTGCGCGCGTCACTCATGCAAACATCATAAGAATCGAATGTGTGCATATTGTGGACGCGAACTGCGACATGCAGACGCAGCGATTGTACGATCTAGGACAGCCACGCTCGCCTACCACTGTGCATCGTTGAAATTCTTGGACCGGAGTTCCCACCTACTGGCGAAATGTTTGGTCCCAGAGTTACCGTTCAACACTCAGTCAACAGTCTGGTCGAAATCCCTGATCAAGAAGCAAACAAAGCGATCATTCGGTGGTGAATTTGCCGATGCTTAAAGATTGGGAAAGCTATCTAGGCCACGCACTTTCAAACAGCTTGAAAATGATCCAGGATGACACTTTCAATCATCCAACAATGAAGCAGATCCAAGAGACATTCGCCGACGGTCCACCAATCAACGCAGCATATCTCCGAGCCGTGATGGTTGAAGTCCTAAGGGGGGATCAGGAATAGATTATTTGAGGAGGTATTCCTGCGTGGAATAGCTATTGGAATACCGAAAATATGGGAAGGTTGTAGACCCAAAGATCGAAAACCCTTGCAGAGACCAGGTCTTGACCGTCATCCGGCCAAAGTTTGAAGGTTTTGCAGTTGGTTTGGCATTGTCAGAAGCGCAGCACGCTGGTGGTCGAAGGGTAGGCCGTGATAAGTCAAATTTCCTTGAAACCCAGTGTTCGGATTCTTTGATATGGTATTGAATGTGGTGCTCTGTTGATTCTGAATCTGTAAAGCTAATTTAAAACAATGCTTTGACTTCAAGGATGCGGCGGACGCCTCCTCCGCCAGCGCGCCGCTGGTTGCTTTTACTCAAGCATAGGGCGTCAAGTGCGATTGGCGTTACGTCTGAAAACCGGCTCACTATTCTACAAATCAATCAGGCAGCGGGGCCAAGGGCCCTGGCCTGTTCTCTAATCGTCCACCCAGTTGGCAGACGGGCAGCTTAGTCTTGCCGGAATGGCTCAAGGCTTTTGGTGAACAGCTCGATAAATTCCAGGGTGATCATGGAAGGCTGTTTCAGGATTGGGCGCACAAGTGAAAGCCGATGTGGCACACGGGGTGAAAAGGGTCGAAACTCAAGCCCCTTGCCCAGATATTTTGCAGCGTCAACTTCGCTGACGACGGATACGCCAACCCCGGCACAGACCAATTCACAGGCGGCGGTGAACTGGCGCGATTCCACGATCGAGTTGATCTGTGTATTGGCTTTCAGGAAGGCTTCGTTGAGGTTGCGGAAAAACTGGCTGTCGCGGCGCGTGTGAATAAGGCTTTCTTCTGCCAGATCAATAGGCTCGACAACCTTCTTGGCAGCAAGGGGGTGACCCGTGGGGAAGATGCAAACGGTTCTGATGTCGATCTGTTCGCTTTCAACCGCCGGGTGGCCTTCGAACCCATCGGTTATGCCGAAATCATATTGCTCCCCAACCATCCATTCCAGAATGCGTTCGGGCCGGTCGGGTTCGATGGTAACGCTGACGCCGGGACGATCGCGCAACAAGGCCGCCACCACAGCGGGAAGATGGCTGGTCGCAAAGCCCGGCAAACAGGCAATGCTGATATGCCCCGCCTTCTTTTCGGTGATGTTGTGGCTTGCTTCTGAGATCTGGACCATCATGTCCAAGACCCGGCGAATGTCGGGCAAAAGCAGGCGCACCTCTTGGGTTGGTACCAATCGCCCACCGCGTCGGTCAAACAGCGAAAAGCCAAGGACGTCACCCAGATCGGACAAAAGGCGGCTGACTGCGGGCTGGCTGATCCCCAGTTCTTGTGCGCCACGCGTCATCGAACCGTGACGGGTGACAGCGATCAGGGCTTCAAGCTGCCGCAGTCGTAACGGCTGTTTCATCCGGCGCTCCTTTTGCTCACCGCGTCAGTTTATACTATAATGCAGTGTTATGAAACTGCTGCAGTAAATGCTCTTGCATTATGCTGACCGGGATGCAACGCTTCAAAAAGACACGGTTCAGGGTGACTTGCCCTGCGTGCGCAGACTGACAACTGCACCGCTGCTGGTGCAAGGGAGGATGAAGTGAAGAAATTCGTGATCGGCGCAATTGCCGCTGCAACCACTGCGATGTCCCCGATCGGGGCCATGGCGCAAACTGAAATCCAATTCTGGCACGCCTTTACAGGTCGTCTGGGAGAGCTTGTGGCCGCACAGGTTGACCAGTTCAACGGCAGCCAAAGCGACTATACGGTCGTTGCCAGCCACAAAGGCAACTATTCGGAAACCCTGAACGCCGGGATCGCGGCGTTTCGTGCGGGCGAACAGCCCCATGTTCTGATGGTGTTCGAAGTTGGCACCGCCACGATGATGGCGGCTGGCGGTGCGATCAAGCCCGTCTATGAGGTGATGGCCGAAAGCGGTGCCGCGTTCGATTCCGACGCCTATATCGGCGCTGTCAAAGGCTATTACACCACCACAGACGGCCAGATGCTGTCCTTGCCCTTCAACTCGTCCACGCCCGTTCTGTGGGTGAACCGTGACGCGATGGAGGCCGCCGGGGTGGACCCGGACACTGACCTGTCCACGTGGCAAAACGTCGATGCGGTGCTTGAGCAGTTGAAGGCTGGCGGCGAGGACTGCCCGCTGGTCACGGCTTGGCAAAGCTGGATCCATCTAGAGAACTTCTCGGCCTATCACGACGTGCCGTTTGCCACGAAAGACAACGGCTTTGCCGGTCTGGACACCGAACTTGCGCTGAACGGCGAAGCGCAGGTGGCGCATCTGACGAAGATGGGCGAATGGGCCAAGGATGGCGAATTCATCTATACAGGTCGTCGTAATGAAGGCGGCGCAAACTTCCGTGCCGGCGAATGCGCGTTGTTCACTGAAAGCTCAGCAGGCTACGCGGGCATTAAGGACGAGGCACAGTTTGCCTTCGACGTGCGCCCGCTGCCTTATTGGGAAGGTGTGGGCAACGCGCCGCAAAACACCATCATCGGGGGCGCGTCCCTGTGGGTAATGCAGGGCCACGAGGCCGAGGAATACAAGGGCGTGGGTGAATTCCTGTCCTTCCTGTCCTCGACCCCGGTTCAGGCGCAATGGCATCAGGACACCGGCTATTTGCCGATCACGGTCGCCGCGGGTGACGCCACCAAGGAAGCTGGGTTCTACGACGAAAACCCAGGCACTGATGTGGCTGTGATCCAGATGACCGCCAAAGAGCCGACCGCCAATTCCAAGGGCCTTCGTCTGGGATCGTTCGACCAGATCCGCGGTATCATCGATGAAGAGCTGGAAGGCATCTGGGCGGGTGACAAGACCGCGCAAGAGGCCATGGACAGCGCCAAGGAACGCGGCGATGCGCTTCTGCGCCGGTTCGAGCAAGCCAACAAGTAAGTCACGCATCAAGAAGGCGGGCCCCACCGGCCCGTCTTACCTATTTCGAGGGCTCACATGGAAAAACGTGTCACCTTCCGGGGCTGGCTATTGCCGCTGTGCCTGATTGCGCCACAGGTCATAATCTCGGCGGTGTTTTTCTTTTATCCGGCGGGGCAGGCGATCTGGCAGTCGCTGTTCATTCCCGACCCGTTCGGGCTGTCGATGCAATATGTGGGCTTGGGCAATTTCGAATATCTGCTGTCGGACAAGTTCTATCGCGCGTCCTTCGTGACGACGGGAGTATTCTCGATCCTCGTCACGCTTGTCTCGATGATCCCGGCGCTGTTTCTGGCGGTGATGGCGGATCGTCTGATCAAGGGGGCGGGGGTCTATCGCACGCTTTTGATCTGGCCGTATGCGGTCGCGCCTGCTGTGGCCGGTGTGCTGTGGCTGTTCATGTTCAACACCCGCGTGGGCGTGGTGTCATGGTATCTGGGGCAGTTGGGATATGACTGGAACCATGTGCTGAATGGCAACGAGGCGATGGGGCTGGTCGTTGTCGCCTCGGCCTGGGGGCGGATCAGCTATAACTTCCTATTTTTCTTTGCCGCCCTGCAAGCGGTGCCCCGGTCGGTGATCGAGGCTGCCGCGATCGACGGCGCGCGCTTCTGGCGGCGCTTCTTCACCATCGTCTTGCCACTTCTGTCGCCCACCACGTTTTTTCTGCTGGTGGTCAACGTGGTCTATTCGTTCTTTGAAACCTTCGGTGTGATCCACACCATCACCTCGGGCGGGCCGCAGCAATCGACGACCATCCTAGTTTACAAAGTGTTCTCTGACGGGTTTGTGGGACAGGATCTGGGCGCGTCCTCGGCGCAATCGGTGATCTTGTTGATCGTGGTCGGGTTGCTGACCGTGCTTCAGTTTAAATTCGTTGAGAAAAGGGTGCATTACTGATGGCCCGCGAAATACATGGCATGGTGGAAAAACGCGGGGCAGGTCTGTGGCTGACCCATGTTTTGATGATCCTTGGCGTGTTGGTGATCTTCTTCCCGATCTGGCTCGCTTTTGTCGCGTCCACTGTCACCCAACCCGAAATTGTACGCCCGCCAATGCCGCTTTGGCCCGGCGATCAGTTCTTTGAAAATTACAAGGCTGCGCTGTTTTCGGGCGTCAATGTCCCTGTGGCGACAATGCTGTTCAATTCGCTGGTGATGGCCATCGGGATTGCAGTGGGCAAGATCGTCATCTCGCTTCTGTCCGCTTTCGCGATCGTCTATTTCCGATTTCCGGGCCGCAACATGTTCTTCTGGCTGATCTTCCTGACGTTGATGCTGCCAGTCGAGGTGCGGATCGTGCCGACCTATGAGGTTGTGGCAGGGTTCGGGATGCTGAACAGCTATTCCGGCCTGATTTTCCCGTTGATTGCATCGGCCACCGCAACTTTCCTGTTTCGCCAGTTTTTCCTGACCATCCCCGATGAACTGGCCGAGGCCGCGCGCGTCGATGGCGCCCGCCCGATGCGGTTTTTCTGGGACATCGTGGTCCCGATGAGCCGCACGAATGTCGCCGCCCTGTTCGTGATCCTGTTCATTTATGGCTGGAACCAATACCTCTGGCCGCTGCTGATCACCACGGACCCTGAAATGAATACCATCGTCATGGGCATCAAGCAGATGTTCCCGTCGGGCGACGATGTGGCGGATTGGCCGGTGATCATGGCGACCTCGATCCTTGCGATGATCCCGCCTGTGATCGTGGTGGTGTCGATGCAGAAACTGTTCATCCGTGGTCTAGTAGATAGCGAGAAATAATTCATGGCGACTGTCACGCTGAAAGATATCAAGAAAAGCTTTGGCCCCGTGGACGTGATCCACGGCATCAGCGCGGAAATAGAAGATGGCGAGTTCATCGTGATCGTCGGCCCATCAGGCTGTGGCAAGTCCACACTGTTGCGTATGGTGGCAGGGCTGGAAACCGTGACCTCGGGCGAGGTGCTGATCGGCGGTGAACGTGCCAACGAGAAAGAGCCGATGGACCGCGACATCGCCATGGTGTTCCAGAACTACGCGCTTTATCCGCATATGTCGGTGGCGCAGAATATGGGCTACGGGCTGAAGATCGCAGGGCTACCCAAGGATGAGATTGCCCGCAAGGTGCGCGAGGCGGCAGAATTGTTGCAGCTTGAGGCGTTGCTGGACCGCCGCCCCAAACAACTGTCCGGCGGTCAACGCCAGCGCGTCGCCATGGGCCGCGCCATTGTGCGCGAACCGGCGGTGTTCCTGTTTGACGAACCGCTGTCGAACCTCGACGCCAAGCTGCGCGTCCAGATGCGTTTGGAGATCAAAGAGTTGCAATCCAAGCTGGGCATCACCGCGCTATACGTGACCCATGATCAGGTCGAAGCGATGACGATGGCCGACCGCATGATCGTCATGAATGCTGGTGTGGCAGAACAGATCGGCACGCCCCTTGAGGTCTATGAAACGCCCCGAACACTCTTTGCTGCGCAGTTCATCGGCAGCCCTGCGATGAACATTTTGGATGCCAAGGTGCAAGGCGGAAAAGTGCGATTGGGGCAAGCCCTCGTCAGCAACACGTCCGCGCCCGATGGCCCGGTCAAGCTGGGCATTCGACCCGAACATGTCGTGCCAGATGAGAACGGGCCGCTTTCTCTGACAGTGCATCTGGCAGAGCCCCTGGGCGCCAATACGCTGCTGCATGGTCGCTTGGATGGCGACGGGATCTTGTTCACGGCAAGCCTGCCGGGCGTTCATCATGCGCGTGACGCCGGACATGTTCTTAAACTGTCGGTCGACCCCGAGCATGCCCACCTGTTCGACCCCGCGACACATTTGAGGTTGATCCCGTAGGCGCGGCGAGGGGGCTTACATCTCGGCCAAAGTGAGGTCGCGCAGGTTGACTGTGCCGATCAAGTGGCCCTCTTCGATCACCAGGGCAAATTCCAGACCAAGGCGCGTCAGAAGGCGGATCGCATAGCGCGCCTGCATGTCGCAGGAAATATGCACCGCTGGCTTTTCCATAACCTCATAGACGCTGACACGCGACGGGTTTCTGTTTGATGCAGTGACCTGACGGGCAATCATGTTGGTGGTGATCAAGCCATATTCGTCGTCAACCGAGCGCTTTTCGATGACCAAGGCGTCATGCGAGGTGTCGCGCATGATCTCCAAAGCATCCGCGACCGTCGCCAGACCATTGATGACGTGCGGCTTTTGGCTGATGGCATCTTTGACCCGTGTCTCTTCCGGCGTGCTCATAGTTCATCCTTCTCCAACGAGGTCTTCAGGGCCTGGACTTGCGTTTCAAGGCCGATGGCGTCTTCGATATCCAGTTGAAACACGACGCCGCGCCCGGGCTCATCCAGAAAACGACCCGCATCGCTGATGGTTTCCAGAATGGTGGTCGCGCGGTGCTCTTCCACCAAAAACAGCGCCATGTCGCGCTGGCCTGCGACGGTCAGGCCAAGGAACGTCTTTTTCTGTTCAAGCCCTTCCCCCCTGACATTGGTGATGACGGTGGACCCGGTTGCCCCGGCCGCACGTGCGGCATCCAGCACTGCATCGGTCAATGCATCCTGCACAAGCGCAATTATCAATTTGAACTTCATTCCGTGTTCTCCGTTTCGTGACGCGGCAGATCAGCACCGCCCCGGCGTCGTTCATTCCATTGCACGATCTGTGCATAGCCCATGACCGTGATCATCGGAAACAGGCTGGCAAGTGCGATCAACCCAAACCCGTCAAGGGCAGCGCTGCGTCCCGGCACGGTCGAAGCAAGCCCAAGCCCAAGGGCGGCGACCAAAGGCACGGTGACGGTGGATGTTGTCACCCCGCCACTGTCATAGGCGAGCGGCACGATGATTTTCGGCGCATAGATGGTTTGCACGATGACAATCGCATACCCGACCATCATGTAAAGATAGAGCGGTGTGCCCGTGACGATCCTGTAGGTGCCGAACACAAGGCTCAGGGCCACGCCCAGAGCCACGGCAAGACGCAGGCCCCATTCCTTGACGGTGCCCCCCGAAACCTCGCGGGCCTTCATCGCGACGGCAATCAAAGAAGGCTCGGCGATGGTGGTCGAGAACCCGATTGCGAAGGCAAAGAGATAAGTCCAGCCATGTGCCGTCCAGTCCGTCGGGTCGCCCAGAAACGCCGGGTCGGTCAATTGGCGTGCCATCGCCTCGCCCAGCGGAAACAGCGCGCGTTCCAGCCCGAACAAAAACAAGCCAAGTCCCAGCACGACATAGACGCCGCCGATCAACACGCTTTTCAGGTGGGGGATCGGTTTGCGCAGCACGCCGGCCTGAAAGATGACCAGCACCAGCGCAATTGGCAGCACATCCTTGATGGTGACGACAATCGTTCCCAAGAGGTCCGCGATCATTTCATGCCCCCCACGATCCCGAACCCCAGAACGAAGACGATGGGCAAGAGGCTGGCAAAAGCGACAAGCCCGAAGCCGTCAATCATCGGGTTGCGTCCGCGAATGACGCTTGCCAGTCCGACCCCAAGCGCCGTCGTCAGCGGAACGGTTACGGTCGAGGTGGTGACCCCGCCGCTGTCATAGGCGATGCCGATGATCTCGGCGGGCGCGAAGGCGGTCAGCACGACCACCAGCAGATAGCCACCGATGATCAGGAAATGGATCGGCCAGCCCAGCAGGATACGAATGACGCCAATGACGAGCGACGACCCAACGGCGGCGGCAACGGTATAGCGCAGCGCGTTGGCATAGCTGGCTTGCGCTGCTGCATCTGCATCAACCGCCCCAATGTCCGCCATCACCCGCGCGGCTTCGCGGCTAACGGCAATCAGGGCGGGTTCGGCGACTGTGGTGCCGAACCCCAGGGCGAAAGCGAACAGCAACAGCCAAACAAGGCTGCCCTTGTTGGCAAAGGAATCTGCCAGTGTTTCGCCCAACGGAAACAAGGCCAGTTCCAACCCGCGCACGAAGATTGCCAGACCGGCCATGACGAACAACAGCCCGACAAGCTTGTCACCCACATCGACCATAGGTTGGCGAAGAACCAGAAACTGGAAGACGGCCACGACACCGACGATAGGGGCCAGATCCCGCGCGGTTCCAAGCGTCAGAATTGCAAGTGATTTGATCTCTTCTAACAATTCGAGCCCGTCGGAAATGCAGGTCGGCCGTCACGAACGTGAACGGCCGGGTGGAAGCTATTGTATCGGTCTGGCCAACTGTAGTGCTTCAATCGCGCGGGCACAATTGCAACATGTCACGGCGCGCCCGAAGGCACGCCGCTTTGTTGGTCACATCAGTTCAATGCAGCATCGGTGATGGCACTGGTCCATGCACCTTCAGGCTCCATCGTGATGACGGGGTCCGACCCGCCAGCCAGAAGCGTCTGAACCGTCCGCTCGTAAGCGGCCGGGTCAAGTGCACCGTTCGAACCCGCCGTCAGCTTGGCGATCTCGCCCATCATGCGCACCTGATGGTTCTCGGTCTGGGCGCCGGTTTCGTCATACTCAAGAACGATCATGGCGGCATCGGTCGGGTTTTCTTCGGCCCATTTCCAACCCTTCATCGAGGCGCGCACGAAGCGTTCCATCTTGTTGGTAAACGCCTCGTCGCTCAGGTTTTCTTCCATCACGTAAAGGCCGTCTTCCAGCGTCGCGACGCCTTGGTCTTCATACTTGAACGTCACCAGTTCTTCCGGTGTGACACCGGCGTCAATGACCTGCCAGTATTCGTTATAGGTCATGGTCGAAATGCAATCGGCCTGACGTTGCACAAGGGGATCGACGTTGAAACCTTGCTTCAACACTTCGACACCGGTTTCGCTGGCGCCATCGGTTGCGATACCCAATTTGGACATCCAGCTCATGAATGGAAACTCGTTGCCGAAGAACCAGACACCAAGGGTGCGGTTGGCCAGATCTTCCGGCGCGCTGATACCGACATCGCCCCAGCAGGTCAGCATCATACCGGACGACGCGAACGGCTGCGCGATGTTGACCAGCGGCAGACCCTTTTCGCGTGCGGCCAGTGCGGCAGGCATCCATTCAACGATCACGTCGGCCCCGCCGCCTGCGATCACCTGAGTGGGCGCAATATCCGGCCCACCGGGCAGAATGGTCACGTCCAGATCCTCTTCGGTATAGAACCCTTGGTCCAGCGCGACGTAATAGCCCGCGAACTGCGACTGGGTGACCCATTTGAGTTGCAATTTCACTTCGTCCGCCGCCACAGCGGTGCCCGAGGTGAGCGCCAGGGCAGCAGCCCCGATCACTGAATTGAATTTCATGTCTCTCTCCTTGTTGAACTTCGTTTGTTATTATTATTGCTCAGCCTCGTTGGGACGGGTGCCAGAATGTCACCTTCTTTTCGATCCACGCCACAACACCATAGAACATCGTGCCTGCCAATGCTGCGACGGCAATTTCCGCCCAGACCAGATCAATGGACAGACTGCCGACACCGGTTGAAATGCGAAAGCCCATGCCGCGGGTGGGTGATCCGAAATACTCGGCCACGATTGCGCCGATCAGGGCCAGCGTGGCCCCCACTTTCAGTCCGTTGAAGATAAACGGCATGGCGGCCGGGATGCGCAGTTTCCACAGGGTTTTGAAATATCCCGCGGCGTAGGTTTTCATCAGATCGCGCAGCATGGCGTCGGTTTCGCGCAGGCCTTGCACCGTGTTCACCAGAACGGGAAAGAACACCATGACGACCACCACAGCCGCTTTTGACTGCCAGTCAAACCCGAACCAACTGACAAGGATCGGGGCGATGCCGACGATGGGCAGGGCGGCCACAAAATTCCCGATGGGCAGAAGCCCGCGCGTCAGGAAGGGGGACCGGTCAATCAAGACCGCCATTACAAAGGCCGCACCCGCACCGATAAAGTAGCCGCTAAGCGCACCTTTCAAAACGGTTTGCTTGAAATCCACCCACAGCAACCCTGTCGAGTTCGCAAACGTGTCCGCGACCGCAGATGGTGCTGGCAGGATTGCGGCTGAGACGTTGAAGCTGTGGACCAAAGCCTCCCACGCGACCAACAGTGTCATGCCGAAGATGATCGGCACAGCGTATCGCACAAGCGCCGTGTCGGACCATTTGGACCGGACCATGGTGACATTTGCAGCCCAAGCCGCCAGCCAGAAGACGAGGGCGAAGATCAACCAGTTCATGAGCGCATCCCCATCCTTCGCAGCAGCACATGCTGCGTTCGGTCAAGCAGGGTGACCAGCACACCGGCTAGAATGGCGGCTGCAAACAGCGCCGCCCAGATCGCCAACGGCGTGCCAAACTGATCGCCGATCAGGATGCGCGCGCCAAGACCGCTGATTGCCCCCGTCGGAAGCTCGCCAATGATGGCACCGACAAGAGCCGCCGCAATGCCGATTTTCAGCGACGTGAAAAGATAGGGCAGCGAAGCTGGCATGCGCAGTTTCAGGAACCGCTGCACGCCGGACGCGCTGTATGTTTTCAACAGGTCCAACTGCTCTGCGGTCGGCGAGCGCAGACCTTTGACCATGCCCACCAGCACCGGGAAGAAGCACAGGTAGGATGAAATCAACGCCTTGGGAAACCCGCGCCCCTCGATCCCGACCTGCGATGACAAGACGATGATCATCGGCGCCAGCGCCACGATGGGGATGGCTTGCGAGATGATGGCCCACGGCATCACCGACATCTCGATCACGCGGGACTGCACGATGGCGATGGCACCAACGATGCCAATTGTGGTGCCCAGAAGGAAGCCCCAGAAGGTGGACTGAAGCGTGATCCATCCGTGATAGATCAGCGACCGTTTCGACCACGTGCGCCCCTTCAGGACCATCGCGCCCGTGGTCTTCCACAGCTCTTCGCCGACTTGCATGGGGGTGGGAAGCCGGGGGCGATCAAGGTCATATCCCGCCGCGATATGGTCGCGGTTGTTCGACATCAGGGTCAAAATCGGCACATTGCGCCGCTCAACCGCTGACGGGGGCTCAATTTCCGCGCCCGCGCGTGCCGCCTGATCAAGAGCCACGCGAATATTCATCGGCGCGACAGCGAGATACCAGATGACGACGATGGCAGCCAAAACGGTCAGAACGGAAAGCGCGGTCTTAGTCATAGGAATGTCCCGCCCGCAGCCCTTCGCGCACCCGATGTGCGACGTCCAGAAACGCCTGCGTGTCCCGAATGTCCAAGGGACGATCCACCGGTAGCGGGTTCTCGATCACGTCGGATATCCGCCCCGGTCGGGGCGACATGACGACGATCTTGGTGGACAGATACACCGCCTCGGGGATCGAGTGGGTGACGAAAGCAATCGTCTTCTGCGTCTTGGCCCACAGCTTCAAAAGCTGCTCGTTCAAGTGGTCGCGCACAATCTCGTCCAGCGCGCCAAAGGGTTCGTCCATCAGCAGAATGTCCGCGTCAAACGCCAGCGCCCGCGCGATCGAGGCGCGTTGTTGCATCCCGCCAGACAGCTGCCACGGGAATTTCTTCTCAAACCCGTCCAGTTCGACCAGTTCGAGAACGCGTTTGATGCGCGCGTCTTGGTCCTCTTTCGTATACCCCATGATTTCAAGCGGCAGGCGAACATTGCGCCCGATGGTGCGCCACGGATACAGCCCTGCGTGCTGAAAGACATAACCATAGGCGCGCGATTTACGCGCCTCGCGTGCCGACACACCATTCACCGTGATCGAGCCACCTGTGGGCTCCTCCAGGTCAGCCATGCAGCGCAGGAACGTTGTCTTGCCACAGCCCGACGGGCCGATGAAGCTGACGAAATCGCCCTTGTTGATATCAAGCGACACGTCCTTGAGCGCATGCACCGGGCCGTCATTGGTTTGGAAGGTCAGCGAGAGGTTCTCGGCCTTTACGATGGTTTCTGTGCTCACCTTAGACACCTGTCGCCGGAATGCCGGTGCGTTTGACCGGCTGTGGCGCGGTCAGTTCTTTCCATTTGCTGAGCGCGGTGTTGACCGTCGCGTTCGGTTCGCGTTCCACAAACTTGCCGTGGCCTTCCTGCGTCTTGATTTCGCCGTCATGCACCGCAACCTGGCCGCGTGTCAGCGTGAAGCGGGGCAGGCCTTTGACCTTGTGGCCTTCAAACACGTTATAATCGATGGCCGATTGTTGGCTGCCTGCCGTGATGGTCTTTTCCTTCTCGGGATCCCACACAACAAGGTCGGCGTCGGCCCCCACCAGAACAGCTCCTTTCTTGGGATAGCAGTTCAGGATTTTGGCGATGTTGGTTGAGGTGACGGCGACAAATTCATTCATCGTCAGGCGCCCCGTGGCCACGCCATTCGTCCAGAGCATCGGCATGCGATCTTCCAGACCGCCGGTGCCGTTCGGGATCTTGGTGAAATCCCCAACGCCATAGCGTTTTTGTTCGGTGGTGAAGGCACAATGGTCGGTCGCGACGACGGACAAGCTGCCCGATTGCAGACCGGCCCACAGGCTGTCTTGGTGCATCTTGTTGCGGAAGGGCGGCGACATCACGCGACGCGCTGCGTGATCCCAATCCTTGTTGAAATACTCGCTTTCATCCAAGGTCAGGTGCTGGATTAGCGGCTCACCCCAAACCCGTTTGCCCTGCATGCGGGCGCGGCGGATCGCCTCGTGGCTTTCCTCGCAGGACACATGCACGACATAGAGCGGTGCACCGGCCATGTCGGCAATCATGATCGCGCGGTTGGTGGCTTCGCCTTCGACCTGAGAGGGCCGCGAATAGGCGTGGGCTTCCGGCCCGGTGTTGCCCTCGGCCAGCAGCTTGGCGGAAAGTTCCGCCACCACGTCGCCGTTTTCGGCATGCACCATCGGGGTCGCGCCCAGCTCGGCCAGACGGTTGAACGAGGCGAAGAGCTCGTCGTCATTCACCATCAGCGCGCCCTTATAGGCAAGGAAGTGCTTGAACGTGTTGATGCCTCGTCCCTGAACGACGGTTTTCATGTCGTCGAACACTTGCTCGCCCCACCACGTGACCGCCATATGGAACGAGTAGTCGCAGTTCGCGCGGGTCGATTTGTTGTCCCAGCGTTTCAATGCGTCCAGCAGGCTTTCCCCTTGGTTCGGTAGCGCGAAATCGACCACCATCGTCGTGCCACCTGCAAGCGCCGCCCGCGTGCCGCTTTCGAAATCATCCGAGGAATAGGTCCCCATGAACGGCATTTCGAGATGCGTGTGCGGGTCGATCCCGCCGGGCATGACATAGCAGCCGGTGGCGTCCAACTCCTTGTCGCCTTTCAGATCCGGGCCAATTTCGATGATCTTGCCGTTGTCGATCAAGACGTCTGCCTTGTAGGTAAGGTCTGCTGTGACGACGGTTCCATTTTTAATGACTGTGGTCATTTCAGTTCTCCCTGTGGATGGCGTCTTTTGATCTCCTCACCCAGTGGGTGGGGCACCTTTGCGCCATAACTAGTTGTTCAGTCGACGATTTCCGCCGTCTCCAAAACCGCATGCATCAGCACGTCCGTGCCTGCCGCCGCCCATTCCTTGGAAATGTCCTCGGCCTCGTTGTGGCTCAGCCCATCCACGCAGGGACACATGATCATCGCCGTCGGATAAATCTCGTTGATCCAGCAGGCGTCGTGGCCCGCGCCGGAGACGATGTCCATGTGGCTATAGCCCAGTTCTTTCGCGGCATTGCGCACGGCTTTCACGCAGCCTTCGTCAAAGGCGGGCGGGTCGAAGGTGCCGACCATCTCCCAGCTCATTTCCACGCCGATATCCGCACAGAGCTTCGGCGCACGTTCGTCAAACTCGGCGATCATCGCGTCGATCACCTCTTGCAGGTGCGAGCGGAAATCGACGGTGCAGACGACCTTGCCGGGGATGATGTTGCGCGAGTTCGGGTAGACGTCGATATGCCCGATGGCGCCAACCGCGTTGGGTTGGTGTTTCATCGCGATCTCATGGACCAGCTCGGTAATCAGAGCCAATCCGCGGCCCGCGTTGATCCGCATGGGCATGGGGGTCGAGCCTGTGTGGCTTTCCTTGCCGATGATGGTCACTTCCAGCCAGTTCAGCCCTTGGCCATGGGTGACGACGCCGATGTCTTTGCCCTCGGCCTCAAGAATGGGGCCTTGTTCAATGTGCAGTTCAAACATCGCGTGCATCTTGCGCGCGCCGACTTCCTCGTCGCCGACCCAGCCGATGCGCTTCAGTTCATCTCCGAATTTCTTACCTTCGGCATCTTCGCGCGCGTAAGCCCAGTCTTGCGTGTGCTTGCCGGCAAACACGCCAGAGGCCAGCATGGCAGGCGCGAAGCGCGTGCCTTCTTCGTTGGTCCAGTTGGTCAGAACAATCGGGTGTTTGGTTTTGACGTTCAGGTCATTCATCGTGCGGATGGCCTCAAGCCCACCCAACACGCCCAACACACCGTCATACTTGCCGCCCGTCGGCTGCGTATCCAGATGCGAGCCCATATAGACAGGCAGGGCGTCGGGGTCTTCACCAGGGCGGGTGGCAAACATGTTGCCCATCGTATCGACGCCCATGGTGCAGCCCGCAGCCTCGCACCAGCTTTGAAACAGAGCGCGGCCTTCGGCGTCTTCGTCGGTCAGGGTCTGGCGATTGTTACCGCCCGCGACGCCCGGCCCGATCTTGGCCATCTCCATAATGCTGTCCCAAAGACGGTCAGGATTGATGCGCAGGTTTTTCCCGTGGCTCATAGTCATCTCCCATTTGGTCGGCCTTGCGGCGTGCGGAAATTAGATTCCGTCGTTACCCACAGGCTGGCGTGTTTCTGCACGATCGGTCAATCTTTTTCTGACCGATCGTGCAGACAACACCTGTTTTTTGCGCAAAACTCGTGCCACAAGATGAAACCCTGTGCGGATTTTGCACAAACAACGAGTGTGATGAGCGACGTGAATAAGACGACAAGAGGCATCCAAAGCCGCAATCGCGAAGAGGTGACAGCCCGCATTCTGGTTGCCGCCGAAAAGGTGTTTGCCGAGTTTGGATATGCCGGAGCCTCGATCAGTCGCATCGCGGCCGTGGCGGGGCTGCCCAAATCAAACGTGGTTTATTATTTCGAGACGAAAGAAGCGCTGTATCGCCGTGTCGTGGGCGAGATCTTCGATATCTGGCGTGCGGCGGCGGACAGTATCAGGGTCGACAACGATCCGATCCAGGCGCTGGGCGACTATATCGACACCAAACTGGATCTTGCGCGCACGCGGCCCTATGGCTCGAAAGTCTGGGCGAACGAGATCATCCAGCGCGCGCCCATCGTGCAGGACTATCTGGAAGACGAGTTGCGTTCTTGGACCGAAAACCGGATTACGGTGATCGAGGCATGGATCGAAAACGGAAAGATCAGGCCGATCAGCGCGCGCCATCTGCTCTATGCAATCTGGGCGACGACGCAGCATTACGCTGACTTTACCCATCAGATCACGACACTGAACAATGGGGTCGAGCTGTCGGATGCGCAGTGGGACGAGACCAAGACAGCCGTCAAAGACTTGCTGCTGTCCGGCGTTCAGCTGCATGGGGACACCTGATGGCGAAAGCAGGTGCAACATCCCGCCCGACACGGATTCAGCGCGAAAAGCGACAGGCGATTTTTGAGGCGGCGTTGGATGTGTTTTCGGAAAAGGGGTTGCGGGGGGCAACGCTTGATCAGATCGCCAAAGCTGCCGGGATATCGAAGCAAAACATTGTCTATTACTTCAACGGCAAAGAAGCGATTTATTCCGAACTGTTGGAAGGTCTTCTTGAACAATGGGTCAGCCCGCTGCGCGACTTGTCCGCGGACGGTGATCCAATGGAAGAAATCCTGACTTATGTCAGCCGCAAGATCGAAATGTCACGCGACATGCCCCGTGAAAGCCGATTGTTTGCGACCGAGGTTTTGCATGGCGCGCCCCGTCTGGGCGATATGCTGAACACCGATCTGAAGACGCTGGTGGATGAAAAAGCTGCGATCATCGCAGGTTGGATGGTCGAGGGGCGACTGGCAACCATCGACCCGCATCACCTGATCTTCTCGATCTGGGCGATGACACAGCATTATGCGGATTTCGACCTTCAGGTGCAGGCGGTCTTGGGGCCGGTGCGCAGTGACACACGGTTCGAAGATGCCGAGGCGTTCATCACCCATATGCTGGTCAGAACGCTTCGCCCCTAAGCAGCATGGCAAGTGCCAGCAGGGTTGCGGCCACACCGGCCATCAGAAGGGCAGGTTGGGTCGCGCCGTAAAACAGGAACTCCCACAGCACCACCCAGCTTGGCACCAAATATGTGTAGGCCATGACCTTGCTGGCGGGCAGGCGCTGGCTGGCATATTGGACCAGAAAGAACGTGCCGGCTGTGGTGACAACCGCAAGATAGGTAATGACCATCCAAACCGCCGGGCGCAGGGCCGCGAAATCCGTGTGGATCACGTCGCGGAACCCATAAATGCCGGTGACGATCAACGCGCCCAGCACAGTCCCGATCGAGGTCTGCAAAGGCTGCACACCCTGCGCCAGCTTGCGCGCCAAAGCGGGCACCAGCGCATGGCACAGCGCGCCGATGGCAAACAGCGCCTCGCCGCGCCCAACCTCAAAACGCAACAGTGCGTTCAGGTCGGCGCGGAAAATGACCCACACAGCCCCCACCGCACCGATGGTCAGCGCAATCAACGTCCACCGCCCCGACCGTTGCCCCGCGATCAGCAATCCGCACCCGGCGGCCATCAGCGGGGTTAGGGTGAAGACGGCAGCGGTCGAGACCGGGGTCGTGATCCTGAGCGCTTCGAACATGGTAATGAAATAGACGGCCATCAGCCCGCCCATCAGGCCAAAGCGCCAAAAACCCGTGAAGACCGGGCGCACCGGTATACGCATGACGCGCGCCAGCCCGAACAGGACCAGCGCGGCCAGCGCAAACCGCACCGTGTTCAGGGCGGTGGGGGTGATCTCTTTTGCGACGATGTGGCCAAAGCTGAAGGACAGCGACACCAGCGCCGAGAAAGACAACATCGCCAGATGGCCCTGCCGGGAGGAGGACAGGGCCATCCCAGCCTTACTCGGCGGCTGTGGCGCTTGGGTTGTTGGGGTGGGTCGTCCAGTTGGCATAGTCTTCCTTCACAACCGTTCCCGTTCGTTCATCCATGGCACCGGGGGCGATGGTCTCCATCGTGATGCAGCCGTCGACCGGGCAGACGTTGACGCACAGATTGCACGCTACGCATTCGTCGTCTTTAACGTCAAAAACGCGGTCGTCCGACATGCTGATCGCCTGATGCGAGGTATCTTCGCAGGCTGCATAACAGCGCCCGCATTTGATGCAAGCGTCCTGATCAATCCGCGCCTTGGTGACGTGGTTGAGGTTCAGATATTGCCAGTCGGTGACGTTGGGCACAGCACGCCCAACAACTTCTTCAATCGAGGTGTAGCCCTTTTCATCCATCCACTGGCTGAGGCCCGAGATCATTTCCTGTACCACTTTGAACCCATAGGTCATGGCCGCTGTGCACACTTGCACGTTGCCCGCGCCAAGCGCCATGAATTCGGCTGCATCGCGCCATGTGGTCACACCGCCAATGCCCGAAATGGGCAAGCCATGCGTGCCGGGGTTGCGGGCAATCTCGGCCACCATGTTCAGGGCGATGGGTTTCACCGCCGGGCCGCAATAGCCGCCATGGGTGCCTTTGCCGTCGATCATCGGCTCTGGCGCCATGGCGTCCAGATTAACGTTGGTGATCGAGTTGATCGTGTTGATCAGGCTGACCGCATCCGCGCCGCCATCTTTTGCCGCCTGCGCGGGCAGAAGGATGTTGGTGATGTTGGGCGTCAGCTTCACGATGACGGGCAGGTCGGTGGCTTCCTTGCACCAGCGCGTGACCATCTCAATATACTCCGGCACCTGGCCGACGGCCGATCCCATGCCGCGTTCGGCCATCCCGTGCGGACAGCCGAAGTTCAGCTCGAACCCGTCGCAGCCGGTTTCGGCGATGCGGGGGATGATGCGTTTCCATTCGTCTTCTTCGCAGGGCACCATCACGGAGGCGATCAGCGCGTGGTCGGGATAGTCCTTCTTCACGCGCGTCATTTCCTCAAGGTTCACCTCAAGCGGTCGGTCGGTGATCAACTCGATGTTGTTCAGACCCAGCAAGCGGCGGTCGGCCCCGTGGATCGCGCCATAGCGCGGGCCGTTCACGTTGACGACGGGTGGCCCTTCGGCTCCAAGCGTCTTCCACACAACACCACCCCAACCGGCTTCGAACGCGCGGCGCACGTTGTATTCCTTGTCGGTGGGCGGGGCCGAGGCCAGCCAGAACGGGTTGGGTGACTTAATTCCAAGAAAGTTTGATGTCAGGTCGGCCATTAGCTTGCTCCTGTCAAAGTGGCGTGGATGTCCATTGCCGCATCGCGACCTTCGGCAACGGCAGTGACGGTCAGATCGTCCCCGCCCGAGGCGCAATCGCCCCCGGCCCAAACATTTGCCAAGTTTGTTTTCTGCGCGTCATTGACGGCGATCTTGCCACCGTCCAGCGTCAACCCGTCCGGCGTATCACCAAGTTTCTGGCCGATGGCTTTGAACAGTTGATCGGCGGGCAGGGTGAAGGTCTCGTCCAACGTCTCCAACTTGCCATCGCGCGTTTCGGTATAGGCGAAGGTCACGGCAGTCAGCGATCCGTTGCCTTCGATCCCCACCGGGGTCGCATTGCAGATCAACGTCACGCCTTTCTGCCGCGCCAAGTCCTGTTCAAACTTTGACGCTGCCATCGCCTCTTGCCCGCGACGGTAAACGATTGTCACGTCCTCGGCGCCCAGCAGTTTCGCCTGAACGCCCGCGTCAATCGCGGTCATGCCGCCGCCGATGACGACGACGCGTCGGCCAACGGGCAGGGCGGTCAGGTCACTTGCCTGCCGCAAATCGGCGATGAAATCGACGGCATCCGTGACGTTGGTTTTGTCTTCACCGTCAAGACGCAATGCGTTGACGGCGGTCAGGCCCATGCCAAGAAACACTGCGTCGAAATCATCTTGCAGCCCGTCCAATGTGATGGACTGACCCAAAGCCTGCTGATAGCGGATTTCGATCCCGCCAATGGCCATGAGCCAATCCAGTTCCTTCTGCGCGAAATCATTGGTGGATTTGTAGGCAGCAATGCCAAATTCATTCAGACCGCCCCCTTTGGACCGCGCCTCGAAGACCACAACGTTGTGGCCCAGCATCGCCAAGCGGTGCGCGCAGGCAAGGCCGGACGGGCCAGCGCCCACGACAGCAATCTGCTTGCCGGTCTCAGCCGCACGCACGAACGGGTGCAAACCTTTCGCCATCAATGTGTCGGTGGCAAAGCGTTGCAGACGACCGATTTCGACGGGCTTGCCCTCGGCAACTTCGCGCACACACACTTCTTCGCAGAGCGTCTCGGTCGGACAGACCCGCGCGCACATGCCGCCCAGGATGTTCTGGTCAAGGATGGTCTTGGCCGCCGCTTCCGCCGTGCCGGTGGCAATCTGGCGGATGAAAAGGGGAATATCGATCGAGGTCGGGCACGCCGTCATGCAGGGCGCGTCGTGGCAAAAATAGCAACGATCCGCGGCCACGAGCGCTTCGTGTTCGTCATAAGCTGGATGGAGGTCGGAGAAGTTGGCTTGCACGTCGGCTGGCGCTATTCGACCCGAAGAAACTCCGTTTTCCCTGTTGGAATGAACCATTTTTTGATTCCTGTTGTTGATTTTGATGACTAATGAAGGCACAGAATCAAAAAATTTACCAGATGGTAAAATATTTTCTTCCCCCGGCAGCACCTCACAACCCAAATGCACAGTGCAGCAGGGCCGCCTGATAAAGGCGATGCAGCGCGCACCTGCGGGAGGCTCAGGCCTTGGCGTATCTGCGACGCGCAAGCGACTTGAAGATCTCTGGAACCAGCAAAATGGGGGCGGTCAGGGCAAGGATCATGACCCAATGGTCGGTCTGCAGCGGTCCTGTGTGCAACAGAGTTTGCAGCGGCGGCCAATAGACGGCTGCGATCTGTGCGCCCAACGTGATCGTCAGTGCACCGATCAAAAGCGGGTTCGACAACCAGCCAATGCGCCAGCACGGGTGATGCAGCGACCGAAACGCGAAGACGCTGAACTTTTCGAAGAAGACCATTGCTGTGAAGGCTGCAGTGCGGGCCTGCGTGACATCAACCGCCAGAAAATGTGTAAAGACAAAGAGGCTCGCCAAGCCGGTATAGAGCCCAAACCCCAAAATGACGGCCACGCCGGTTTTGCCAAGGATCGGTGTGGACTTCTGCCGGGGGCGGTGATCCATCTGGTCGGGCTCGGTCTTTTCCAGTCCAAGCGCCACTGCGGTGACGCCGTCGGTGACAAGGTTCATCCACAGGATTTGCGTGGCAAGAAAGATCAGCGGACCGCCGATCAGGATGTTTACCACCAGTGCCACCACCTCTCCCGCGTTCGAGGCCAGAAGGTAGCGCACGAATTTACGGATGTTCGCAAATTGCCGCCGACCTTCTTCGATGGCGTTTACGATGGTTGCGAAATTGTCGTCCAGCAGCACAAGGTCCGAGGCATCTTTCGCAACTTCCGTGCCGCGAACCCCCATGGCAACGCCAATATCCGCTGTTTTCAGGGCAGGGGCATCATTCACCCCATCGCCAGTCATGGCGACCACTTGGCCCTGCGCCTGTAGCGCCTGCACAATCTTCAGTTTGTGAATGGGTTGGGTGCGCGCAAAAAGAATGTCTGTCGTCAGAGCCCTGGACAACGCCTCTGGGGTCAGCGCATCCAGTTCGTCCCCGGTCATCGTTTGGGCAACGGGCAGGCCGACCGCGCGGGCAATGGCACGGGCCGTGACCGGTCCATCGCCGGTGATCATGATTACCCGAATGCCAGCGGACCGCGTAGAGGCTATCGCTGATTTAACCTCGGCGCGGGGGGGGTCGATCAGGCCGACCAACCCCAAGAAGATCAGCCCGGCTTCCCGGCAGTCCTCGGACGTCGTCGGGCGGGCAGCAACCGCGATCACACGAAGCCCGTCCTCGGCCATCTGGTGATAGCTTTCGCTGATCAGGGCCACGTCGCGGTCGCCTAGCTTGCGGGCGTTCGCCCCCTCCTGCACCTGGTCACACACGTCCAGCACCTGTTCCGGCGCGCCTTTGGTGAAGACCATATGCCCGGCGTCGGTCCTGGCCAGAACGCTCATGCGCTTGCGTTCGCTCGTGAAGGGCAGTTCGTGCAGAACGTCGGTGCTGTCAAGCGCCGTGCACCAGCCCTTGTAAGCCAATGTGACCAAAGCGCCTTCGGTGGGTTCGCCGGTCATCGACCAACTGTCGCCCTGTCGGCTCAGGCGCGCGTGTGAACAGGTCAGGACCGCCGTGAGAAGTCGCGCCAGACCCGGATCGTCCGAGGCGCGCAGACGCTGACCCTGATAGGCGATGTGACCCGTGGGGTCATAGCCGCTTCCGGTGACCTCATAGGAGCGATCCGGGGTCCAGACCCGTGTCGCTGTCATCATGTTTTCTGTCAATGTGCCGGTCTTATCCGTGCAGATCACGGAGGCCGCTCCCAATGTCTCGACCGCTTGCAGGCGGCGGGCAAGGGCATTGCGACGCGCCATCGCGGCCGCGCCAAGGGCCAGTGTAATCGTCACGACGGCTGGCAGGCCTTCGGGCACCATCGCCACGGCAAGCGACAAGGCGGTCATGAAGATTACAACGGGGTCTTGCTGTTGGTAGATCCCCAACGCAAAGACAAAGCCAGCGATCAGGATGGCGGCTATCCCCAACTGACGCGCCAAGCGGTCCAGTTGCGTTTGCAACCCGGTCTTGGCGCGCTGGGCGGTGCTTGTCAGGGTGGCGATCTTGCCAAATTCCGTCGCCGCGCCGATGGCTGTCACGATGGCTTCGGCGCGGCCTGAAACGATCGTGGTGCCGGCGAAAAGGTCGTGGCCTTCAGATGGATCGGTGCTTTTCTCGACCGGCAGGCTTTCCCCGGTCAGCACGCTTTCGTCGCATTTCAGTTGCAAGGCGTGCGTCAGGCGCGCGTCGGCGGGCACGCGGTTACCGGTTGCCAGCAGGATCAGGTCATCGGGCACCAGCTCGCGCGGGTCGATGGTCACTTCCTGCCCGTCACGCACGACGGTTGTGTGGGTGCTCAGCATCTTGCGCAGGGCGATCAATGCCGTTTCGGCGCGCCATTCCTGCACAAAGCCCAGCACGCCGTTCAACATGATGACCAATCCAATCGCCAGCGTGTCGACCGGATCACCGACGAAGAAGGCGATCACCGCGGCAAGGATCAGGATGACCACCAAAAAATTGGTAAACTGACGGATGAACACGGTGATGGGGGGCGTGGTCGGAGGCTGCGGAAGCTCGTTCCAGCCATGCGTCGCACGCCGGGTTTCAACCTCGGCACGCGACAGGCCTGTGGCCGCGGCGCCCTTGGCTGGCAAGGTCTTGGTCTCGCGTTGCGTCATGGCTTAACTTGCGCGGGTTCTTGTGCCGTTTGCGTTGATCCTGATCAACCGTCGCGCGATGGGCGAGGCGTCTGGGCGGGGGACGGTGACCACCTGACATCGGGCACGGATCGCTTGGCCCGGCCTTGACGCGGATCATACCGGCGGGCAGCCAAACCGGCTATCCTTTGGCGAATTCATGACGCAGGGAGGTTGCGATGTCGCTGAAGGATCAAACCGTAGTTTTCTTTGAGGAGTTGAAGCGGGGAGACGTTGACATTGTCGGCGGCAAGAACGCGTCATTGGGCGAAATGGTGCGAGAATTGGGCAAACGTGGTGTGCAGGTGCCGCCGGGCTTTGCCACCACGGCCAACGCATTCCGGTCGTTTCTGGCGGCCAACGATCTGGGCGTGCGGATCACCGATCTGATGGACAGGCTGGGGGCTGGGAAGCTAACCTTGCAGGAGGCCGGGCAAGCAATCCGAAAATCCATTGTTGAGGGCGACTTACCCGACGATCTTGAGGCAGATATCCGCACGGCCTACCGCGATCTGGGTGCGCGCTCTGGTGTCACGGATTTGCCCGTTGCCGTGCGTTCCAGCGCCACTGCCGAGGATTTGCCGGACGCGAGTTTCGCCGGTCAGCAGGAAACGTTCCTGAACGTTCGCGGCGAGGCGGCGTTGCTGCACGCCTGTCGCCGGTGTTTTGCATCACTTTTTACCGATCGTGCGATCACATACCGCCAGCTGAAGGGGTTTGATTACGCCAAGGTGGCGTTGTCGGTCGGGGTCCAGCAGATGGTGCGCTCGGACATTGGAGGGTCTGGGGTCATGTTCTCGATCGATACGGAAACCGGCTTTGATAAGACGGTGATGATCAGCGCGGCTTGGGGGCTTGGCGAAAACGTCGTTCAAGGCGCCGTTAACCCGGACGAATATCAGGCCTTCAAGCCATTTCTGGATGACCCCTCGCTGACCCCGATCCTTGAAAAGCGGCTTGGGGCAAAAGAAAAGAAAATGATCTATGCCGGGGCCAGCGGGGGCGATATCCGCAATGTGCCCACCTCAAAGGCAGAACGCGCGGCTTTTGTGCTGTCAGATGATGAGATCCTTGAACTCGCCCGGCATGCGCGCACGATCGAGGACCATTATGGTCAGCCAATGGATATGGAATGGGCCAAGGATGGAAACAGCGGCGCGTTGTTCATCGTTCAGGCCCGCCCAGAAACCGTGCAGTCGCGGGTCGAAGCGGGGGCATTGAAATCCTACAGCGTGTCTGGCACGGGAGAGGTGCTGTTGACGGGTCTCAGCGTAGGCGAGGCGGCTGTCAACGGTCAGGTCTGCCTGATCGAGACGGCGGCAGATATCGACCGTTTTGTCGACGGCGCGATCCTCGTGACCTCGACCACCGACCCGGATTGGGTGCCGATCATGAAGCGCGCAGCGGCCATCGTGACCGATCATGGGGGCCGGACATCTCATGCGGCTATCGTCAGCCGAGAACTGGGGTTGCCCGCGATTGTCGGTTGTGGCGATGCCACGCATGTGTTGCATGACGAACAGGTAATCACCGTGTCCTGCGCAGAGGGCGAGGATGGGTTCGTCTATGCAGGCCACGCCGAAATAAGCGTGGAAGAGCAACGCCTTGACGCAGTGCCCGACACGACGACGGACGTGATGTTAAACATCGCCAACCCGGCTGCCGCATTCCGGTGGTGGCGCCTGCCTGTCGCGGGTGTTGGCCTTGCGCGGATGGAATTTGTGGTAAACTCGGCCGTGAAGGTGCACCCTATGGCGCTGGTGAAGTTTGACGCGCTGAAGGACACAGCCGCGCGAGAGGCCATCGAAGAGCTGACAAGCGGGTATGACGACAAGCCGCAATATTTCGTTGATCAACTGGCGCGTGGCTTGTCGCGGATCGCGGCTGTGTGCCATCCCAAACCGGTCATCATTCGAATGAGCGATTTCAAGACCAACGAATATGCCGATTTGCTGGGCGGACGCCAGTTCGAGCCGCACGAGGAAAACCCGATGATCGGGTTCCGTGGTGCTTCGCGGTATTACTCGGATGAATACCGCGAGGGGTTTGCCCTTGAATGCCGCGCCATTCGTCGACTGCGCGAAGAAATGGGGTTTGACAATGCCATCGTGATGATCCCGTTCTGCCGCACCCCGGCTGAAGCAGACGATGTGCTGCGGGTCATGGCCGAGAACGGGTTGGAACGCGGGGTGAACGGGCTTCAGGTCTATGTGATGTGCGAGGTGCCATCGAATGTCATTCTGGCGCGAGAATTTGCCAAGCGGTTTGACGGTTTCTCGATCGGATCGAATGATCTGACCCAGTTGACCCTTGGCATTGACCGCGATTCCGAATTGCTGGCTCCTTTGTTTCGCGAAAATGACCCTGCGGTGTTGTGGATGATCGAAACCGTGATCCGCGAGGCGCATGCCGTTGGGTCGAAGGTTGGCTTTTGCGGTCAGGCGCCCAGCAACGACCCCGGCTATGCGCGCACGCTTGTCGGCTTTGGGATCGATTCGATATCTGTCACGCCTGACAGTTTTCTGAACGTGAAGCAGAACGTGGCGGCCGCAGAGCATCGCAAATCAAAGCGCACATAAGAGGGTGCATATGGACATGGAAGCCCGAACCCCGGCGCAGATTGCCGAACGAGTCGCCACAATTGGCCTTGCCAAAAGTCAGAACACCACACGGCAACTTGCCTTACTTGCACTGATGGCAGGGGCTTTCATTGCCTTGGGCGCACTGTTTTACACGCTTGTGATCTCCGACAGCTCCTTTGGCGCTGGGCCGACACGTCTGATCGGGGGACTGGCTTTTTCGGTCGGGCTTGTGCTGGTGTTGGTGGCGGGCGGTGAGCTGTTCACCGGCAATACCTTGATGGTCCTGCCATGGCTCAACCAGGACTTCACGCTTGCGGCGATGATGCGCAACTGGACGATCGTGTATGCGGGCAACCTTGTCGGCGCGTTGATGATCGCCGCTTTTGTCGTGCAGTCAGGGGTCTTGGACAGCGCCAACCTTTCCACGACAGCCGCTGCGATGGCGCAGGCCAAGCTGGACCTGACAGCGACAGAGGCGCTTTTTCGCGGCATATTGTGCAACATGCTGGTCTGTTTGGCGGTATGGATGAGCTATGCGGCGCACACTGTAACGGGCAAGGTTGTGGCGGTCTTGCTGCCCATTGCCGCCTTCGTTGCCGTCGGGTTCGAGCACTCGGTTGCCAATATGTATGTGGTTCCGGTCGCCATGTTTGAAGGTATCGTGGCCTATGATGTGTTGGGCTTTCTACGCAACCTCATCTTTGTGACCCTTGGCAACATCGTTGGCGGCGGTGTCTTGGTGGCAGGTGTTTATTGGGCGGTTTTCCAGAAGTAGCCGACGCCGGCAAGCGTTGCATGGCAAAGCGGTTACGCAAGGCAGCACACTTTCCCCTTTATATAACTGACCAGTCAGTTATTAATGAGAGCATGACAGCATTCAAACCCAAAGAGCCAAAGTTTCGCCGTCGCGCCGAGGCGCGCCCGGATGAGGTTTTGGACGCAGCGCTCGCTCTGTTCACCGAAAAAGGCTTTTCTCAAACCACGGTCGACCAGATCGCGCGTCGGGCCGGGTTTTCAAAGGGCACTGTCTATCTGTATTTCACGTCGAAAGATGCCATTCTGGAAGCACTGGTCGAACGCGCCATCGCCCCGTTGACCGGATCTGTTTTCGACGCGATGCAAGGGTATAAAGGCGACCCACGACCTGTTTTGGCGATGTTTCTGCGACAGGTCGGGCAGGCGCTGAGTGATGACGCCGTGCGGGCCGTGCCGATGATCATCCTGCGCGAAGCCTCGATCGCGCCCCAACTGGCAAGCTTGTTTCGCGACAAGGTGCTGTTTCGTGCGCTGCCCGCCATCGCGGCGCTGTTGGCGCAAGGGGTTCAGGGGGGGCATATCCGACCGATCGACCCCGAACTGACTGCGCGATCTGTGATGGGGCCGATCATCGCCCATATCATCTTGTTCGAAGTCTTCAGCGTTGCCCCTGACGGAGGTTTGCAGCTGGACGAATTGGTTGAAAACCACCTGCAAATTCTGTGTGCGGGATTGGCCCCCCTTGAAGGAGATGCCCAATGAGCTCGCTACCCGACTGGCTGATTGCGTTGATCAGCATCGTTATCCCCGGCTTCGGATCCCCTGATGTCAGCGCCTATAACGGCTATGTGGAGGCGGATTATGTTTACGTCGCGCCCTCGGCAGTGGGGCGGATCGTGCAGATGGGGGTCGACGAAGGTGAAATGGTTGAGGCGGGCGATGTCCTGTTCATGATTGATGCCTCGCACCAAAAGGCGGCTCTGCGCGCCGCTACGGCACAAGTCGCGGTGGCGCAGGCCAACCTCGACAACCTGTCGACAGGCAGCCGGACGGCCGAGATTGATGTGATCCGGGCGACGCTGGATCAGGCCCGGGCTGACCAGCGGTTGGCCCAGTCCACGCTTGATCGGTCCGAGCAATTGCTGGCCAGTGGGTCCGTGTCAAAGGCGCGTGTCGATGCAGACCAAACCATGGTTCTGAGCGCCAATGCGCGTGTGGCCCAGCTTGAGGCGCAGTTGCAGGTTGCAGAATTGCCAGCGCGCGACGCCCAGCGTATCGCCGCCGAAGCATCGCACGAAGCCGCCCTGGCACAGCTGGACGACGCCCGGTCCGCTTTGGCTGATCGCGAGGTGATCGCCCCGGTCGGCGGGTTGATTGACCGCGTTTTCTATGAAGAAGGCGAGGTGGTCGGCGCGGCCGCGCCCGTTATGTCCATCCTGCCGCCGGATGCTCTGAAAGCCTTGTTCTTCGTGCCCGAGGCACATCGCGCCAGCGTTCAACCCGGAGAGGTCTTTGACGTGACCTGCAATGGTTGTCCCGCCAATCTGACGGCGCGGGTGACGCGGCTGGCGACAACGCCGCAATATACACCTCCCATTATCTATAGTCGCGAAGAACGCGCCCGCCTTGTGTTCCGCGCCGAGGCCGTTCTGGAAAATGCCGACGGCGTGTTGCCGGGCCAACCCCTGACACTTAGCCCCCGCCAATGACCCAAGCGCCCGCCATATCTGTGGTCGATCTGACAAAGTCCTTCAGTGGTCGCGTGGTCGTGGATCACTTCGACATGGAAGTGCCGAAAGGTGCGATCTACGGCTTTCTGGGACCGAACGGGTCGGGCAAGACCACAACGATCCGCATGATGTGCGGGCTTTTGACGCCTGATGGGGGGCACGGCACCTGCCTTGGCTATGACATTCTGACCGAACAGGACCAGATCAAGGAAAACGTGGGCTACATGACCCAAAGGTTTTCGCTTTATGAAGACCTGACCATTCGTGAAAATCTCGACTTCATCGCGCGGATGTTTCAGGTGAAGGATCGCCGCGCACGGGTGCAAGCCGCGTTGGAGGATCTGGGTCTTGCCAATCGGGCAGGGCAGTTGGCGGGCACCTTGTCAGGCGGTTGGAAGCAGCGACTGGCGCTGGCGGCTTGCATGATCCACGATCCGGCACTTTTGTTGCTGGACGAACCCACGGCGGGCGTGGACCCCAAGGCGCGACGTGACTTTTGGGATGAAATTCGGCGCTTGTCCGCCAAAGGGGTCACCGTTTTGGTGTCCACCCATTACATGGACGAAGCCATCCAGTGCGACTTTATCGCCTATATCGCGTATGGCAAAAAGCTCATCTCGGGTACCGCGCGCGATATCCCGAAAATGATCGGACTGCACACCTATCGCGTGACCGGCCCGAACCTGACTGCGCTTGAGGCCACATTGCGCGCTGACCCCGGGGTCGGGCAGGTGGCGCGGTTTGGGGCCGTCTTGCATGTGTCGGGCACGGATGAAGCGGCGCTGAAGGCGCTCGCGGCACAAAACCAAGCCAAAGGCACACATAAATGGGTCTTGAAAGAGGCCGAGCTGGAAGAGGCGTTCATTTATCTGATGGCGGGGGCAGCGGACAATTACGACGGAGGTCCGGCATGAGGTGGCGGTTTTCGTGGTCCCGATTTTTGGCCGTTCTGTCCAAGGAATTCGTGCAGATGCGGCGTGACCGAATTACCTTCGTGATGATGATCGGCGTTCCGATCATGCAGCTCCTGATCTTTGGCTATGCGATCAACTCTGACCCGCGTCATTTGCCGACATTGGTCGAAATGGCAGACGAAGGACCCGTCACGCGCGCCATCCTGATGGGCATGCAAAGCTCGACCTATTTCGATTTTGAGGGCGTCGTCACAAGCCCGGCGCAAGGAGAGCGTGCGCTGCGCGACGGCACCGCCAATTTCGTCGTGGTGATCCCGCAGGGATTTGAAACCGATATCGTTCGCGGTCTGTCGCCTGAAATCCTGATTGCGGCTGATGCCTCTGACCCGACGGCCGTTGGGGGGGCCGCAGGCGCGATGTCGGGGATCGTGGACACCGCGATGGCGCAGACCCTGACCGGCGCGCTTGGGTTTACCGCAGCCCGCCCGCCGCCGTTCGGCGTGGTGGTTCACCGTCAATACAACCCGGAAGGCAACTCTTCGATCAACATCGTGCCGGGGTTGCTGGGGGTCATTTTGTCGATGACGATGATCATGATCACGGCGGTCGCGATCGTGCGCGAAAGCGAAAAAGGCACGATGGAGACCTTGATCGCAACACCGGTGCGTCCGATGGAGGTCATGCTGGGTAAAATCGCCCCCTATATCCTTGTGGGTTATGTGCAGACGCTGGTGTTTCTGGTCGCGGCGCGGGTGCTGTTCGGTGTGCCTTTCATCGGATCGCCAGTGGCGTTCTTCGTCGGCTTCAACCTGTTCATCGTCGTGAACCTTGCGCTTGGTTTTCTAATCTCAACGGTGGCGCGCAGTCAGATGCAGGCCATGCAAATCTCGTTCTTCACGTTGCTCCCGACCATTCTGCTTTCGGGTTTCATGTTTCCGTTCGCCGCCATGCCCGGATGGGCGCAGGCAATTGGCAATGCCATTCCTGCGACGCATTTTCTGCGCCTTGTGCGCAAAGTCATGCTGAAAGGTGCTGATCTTAGCGATATCGCGGTTGATTTGCTGGGCATCGCGGTGATCATGCTGGTGATCGTGACCATTGCGCTTAAACGCTATCGCCAGACGCTGGACTAGCGCGCATCACGTCTGCTGGCTGAGCGTGTTGCCGGACCCGCGACCCTTATGCGCTGTGGTTGGCATGTAAGGATGCCAAAGCTACGACGCGCGCTTCGACATCGGCGCGGGGCGGGCAGGATTTGCGGGTGTTTAGGTCCACATGCAGCAGGAATTGATCGCAGGTTGCCAGCAGCCCGCTATCCTTCGTGCGCTTCATCTCGTGCCACAGGCGCAGCTTTTTGCCTTCGCCAAGGGTCACGGTGGTGTCCACGTAGACCGTTTCGCCCGCATGGCATTCGTCGATATACTTGATGTTGGTTTCAGCGGTGAAATAGCTGAGGCCCGACGCGATATAATCCGCATCTGCGCCCACATGCGCCATCACCCGGTCGGCAGCATCCGAGAACACCTGACCATAGCGCCCTTCGTTCATGTGGCCGTTATAGTCCGTCCAGTCCACCGGCACGTCACGGGTGACGGTGCGCAGGGGAACGGTATCGGTCATCGTAGGCCACAGGTCCGCCTCGTGTTCGCGGATCACCCGGCCTGCGCCGGATCCCGGCCCGCGGGCCTTAAGGGCGCGCAGCATCGAGACGAGGTTGTCATCGCGCAGGCGCTCCAACTCGCGGATCGACATATGGCCCGATTGCGCGTCCGACTGGCCTGCGATCAGGTCAACCAGTTCATCGGTGAATTCCGGCACGTCCATCAGCTTGGTCCAGGGCCAGGACAGGCAGGGGCCGAACTGGGCCATGAAATGTTTCATGCCAGCCTCGCCGCCCGCGACGCGGTAGGTTTCAAACAATCCCATCTGCGCCCAGCGAAGGCCGAAGCCCATGCGAATCGCCTCGTCGATTTCCTCGGTCGTTGCGATGCCGTCCTTGACCAGCCAGAGCGCCTCGCGCCAGACCGCCTCAAGGAAGCGGTCGGCAATATGGGCGTCGATTTCCTTGCGCACTTTCAGGGGGAACATGCCGATGGACTGTAGGATGTCGGCGGCACGGGTGCAGGTGCCTTCGTCGCCCACAAGCTCGATCAACGGCAGAAGGTAGACCGGGTTGAACGGATGCGCGACAATCGCACGCGCGCCTTTTTCGTTCAGTTCCGACGGTTTGAAGCCCGATGTTGATGAGCCGATGATCGCCGTTTCCGGCGCGAGACGCATCAGGTCTGCAAAGACTTTGTGCTTTAGGTCCAGCCGCTCCGGCACGCTTTCCTGCACCCAATCGGCACCTGCGACGGCTTGGGCCAGATCGTCGTGATAGGTCAATTTGCCCTCTGCAGGCAGCGCGGTTTCGTAGAGGCCCGGCAGCGCGCGGCGGGCGTTGGTCAGAACCTCGCCGATCTTGCGTTCAGCCTCGGGGTCGGGGTCGAACACGGCGACGTCCCACCCGTTCAGAAGGAACCGCGCGGCCCAGCCGCCGCCGATGACGCCGCCGCCAATGATTGCCGCCTTCATTTCGGGGCTCTTTTCACAAGGCCCAGCTTTTCGCGCACCTCATCCGGTCCGATCACGCGGGCGCCCATGCCTTCGATGATGCCACGCGCGCGGGTCACCAGCTGTTCATTGGTCGCAAGCTCGCCCTTGCCAAGCCACAGGTTATCCTCAAGCCCGACGCGCACGTTGCCGCCCGCCAGCACGGCCGCTGCGACATAGGCCATCTGGTTGCGCCCCAGCCCGAAGGCCGAGAAGGTCCAATCGTCCGGCACATTGTTGACCATCGCCATGAAGGTGTTCAGGTCGTCCGGCGCGCCCCACGGCACACCCATGCAGAGCTGCACAAGGGCGGGGCTATCCAATACGCCTTCCTTCACCAACTCCTTGGCAAACCAGAGATGGCCCGTGTCGAAGGCCTCGATCTCGGGTTTCACACCAAGATCGGTCATCATCTGGCCCATGGCGCGCAACATGCCGGGGGTGTTGGTCATGACATAATCGGCCTCGGCGAAGTTCATGGTGCCGCAATCCAGCGTGCAGATTTCGGGCAGGCACTCGGCCACATGGGCGACCCGTTCGGCGGCGCCGATCATGTCGGTGCCGGCATCGTTCACCGGCATGGGCGCGTCCGTTGGGCCGAACGTGATGTCGCCGCCCATGCCCGCGGTCAGGTTCAGGACCACGTCGACATCGGCGTCGCGAATACGCTCGGTCACTTCGCGGTAGAGTTTCAGGTCGCGCGAGGGCGTGCCAGTTTCGGGGTCGCGCACATGGCAATGCACGATGGCAGCGCCTGCTTTCGCGGCGGCAAGGGCGCTGTCGGCGATCTGCTTGGGGCTGCGCGGCACATGGGGCGATCGGTCCTGCGTGCTGCCTGACCCGGTGACGGCGCAGGTAATGAAAACATCGGTGTTCATGGTCAGGGGCATGGGATCCTCGCAGAATGGTTCGCGTGTCCATTCATGATGTCCGGGATTGACGCGCGTGATGTGCAGATTTAAGCAAAATCATGCAGAAATGGTCAAAAACCGAAAAGCAAACTCAACGCATCAGCTTTTTGCTGTTCGATCAGTTTTCGAACCTTGCGCTGGCCAACCTTCTGGAACCCTTGCGCGCCGCGAATGCGCTGTTGGGGTATGCGGCTTATACTTGGCAGATTTGCACGCCCGGTGACCGCACGGTGCAGTCTTCCAGCGGGTTGCCGGTCATGCCCACGACGCCGCTTGGCGAGATCGGACGCGGTGACATACTGTATGTCGTGGCGGGTTATGATCACCAAACCCATGCCACACCTGCGACCGCCAAGATGTTGCGCGCTCTTGCGGGTCATTTCCAGGTGATGGCTGGAATTGATACCGGTAGCTGGCTTTTGGGAGCGGCCGGGCTTTTGGATGGGCGTCGTGCGACAGTTCATTTCGACCGAACCGAGGCCTTTGCCGAGAGGTTTACCTCCATCAATGTTCAGCGTGCGCGCTGGGTGCGGGATGGTGATCGGATCACCTGCAGCGGTGGTATGGCGGCATTCGATCTAGCATGCGAGCTGATTGGCGAAGATCACGGGACGGCTTTGCTTTTGGAGCTCACGCAGCTTTTCATGTCGGATGGTTCGCACGCGACCCAAGCACCGCCCCAAATACGGTCTGACCGGCGCGTCGATCTGTGCCTGCGTGTGATGGCGGCACAGATCGAAAATCCGCTGACCATCGCGGAACTCGCGCGGAAGGTTGACTGTCGCCAGCGCGATCTGGAGCTTCGTTTCAACAAGCATTTCGGGGCGACCCCGCGTCAGGTCTACAAGCGTTTACGCCTGAATGCTGCCAAACGCATGTTGATCGCGGATGGTCTGTCAATTGCCGAAGTCGGGTTGCGGGTCGGCTATGCAGATGCCAGCGCATTCGCGCGCGCCTTTCGGCAGGAATTTGGCTGCAACCCGCGCGATGTGGCGCGCGGCATAGCGCTTCAGAACAGTGGTGAGACTCCGATGACGGGCCCATGAAGGCCAATCAGTGTCAGATAGACCGCGACCCCAATTCCAAAACGCAGCACGCCGTTGGTGGTGAGGCGTAGTTCTCGGCGTGTTTGGGTCAGGGCGTGCCAGCGTGCCTCGCCCATGATCCGTTTCTGGCGCCGGTTAACGATCTTTGCGCCGAGCAGCGAAAAGCCCGCAAACAGTCCGAACAGAATGAGATGGGCAAGGTTTCCGTTTGGCACCATATGCCCCAGCGCCCACAACAACAGCGCCGCCAGAAGCGGATGGCGCACCCAGCCGACCAGCCCCGGTGCGGACGGCTCAAACCGGTCATTATGCGCTCCGCCAAATGACAGCGGATTGGGCCGCCCGATCGCCATGGCTGCAATCACACAGGCCAGGAACATGCAAGTCAGCGTGACATGGTTTTGCCACAGCGCCCAATCCCAAAGCCCGATAAAGGGCGCGCGGCCTGCAGCCACGATAACCCAGACCAACATTGCGGTAGACAAGGCCGAATAGGCAATCGTGAAACCGCGCTGGCCCAGTCTGGATACCAACCTCGCCTTGACGGCAGGGCGCACCGGGATCGAGTGCGATAAGAAAAACATGAAAAACGCGAAGAAATATCCATACCATCCCGTCATGTTTTGCCGCCTTTCAACTTGATCTTGACGCCCTTCTAGGGGCAGCGCGCCGCGCCGTCCATGGGCGAACTGCCGCAACAGCTGGCCTATGTTGCGCTGCCCGTTGACCCGATAGACAAGACGTTTTTGAGGTTCCGGATTTTTGCGAGCCCGCGACAAGACCGCCGTTAACTGCAGCGAAATACCTTCGCGGTTATGGTGCCTCGGATACGTTGTGGATGTGTCGCAAAAGGATGCCAGTGCATGAAGAAATCGCCGCGTGATATTGCTCGCAAATTGGGTTTGAACACCATTTTCCTCAAGATCTCACTTATTGTGGCGATCAGCAGTGCATTGGTGGGTGTCGCCTTGGCCTATTTGTCCATGGCGACCTCGAACAAGATCATCGACAGCACGGTGGCCTATCAGGCTGCTGACATGACGAAGTTTACTTCGGATGTGCTGGTCGGGTCGTTCCGGGCAAATAGCCGTGTCGGTGTTGAACGGCGGCTAGAAGGCCTTTTGTCAGAAGGTGAGGGAAAACTGCGATATGCAGCCGCTTTTGCAACACCCAGGGACACGTTGTTTGACGGCGGCAGCGATGCGGATGTGTTGCCGGACTTGCAGGCCCTTGCCTTGCGCGCGTTTGAGACTGGCGAAGTTCAGCGGTCGTTGGATGGGACGCTAATCGCCCAGCCCGTGCAAGCTGATGGAAACGACAAGGTGCTTGGTGTGGTTGCGCTTGCATGGTCCGCCCAGCAGCTTCGCGACGTGGCCAGCAAAGATCAGAATTTGGCTTTGGTGGTCGCGGCCGTGATCTTTCTGATTTCTCTGGTCGCGACGACCTACGTCGTGTGGCTGACCGTTGCGCGCCCTTTGTCTGGAATCAAGGACGCGATCGACCGTGTGGCTTTGGAGGACTATGACACCCCCATCCCAAGCATGACCCGAGGCGACGAGTTGGGAGGCATCGCAAAGTCGCTTTGCGCCTTTTCGAACCGGTTGCGCGATGGGGTTGAACAGATGCGCGAGAACCTGTTTCGAGGCACGGCTTTTGATCGGTCGTCCGCCAGTTTGATGCTGACGGATGAAGCTCTGACGATCACATCCTGTAGCCCGGCCCTCTTGGCAGTGCTGCGAACCCATGAAGGGAATTTTGAACAAGTTGCGCGTGGGTTTGACCCCGACAACCTGATCGGAGAGAGCCTGTTGCGTGTCATGCCCGAAACGACACATGACGATGTGAAACGCTTTCTTGAAGGGCGTGGGCGGACCCCTTTCCATGACACAATCGCGGTTGGGGATGCGCGCTTCACGCTCGATATCAACCTGGTTTGCGACCCGGAAGATACCGCAATGGGGTATGTCGTGGAATGGAAAGACGTGACCCAGGAAACCATGAACCTCGCGATCCTAAGCTCGATCGACAGCCATCAGGTCAAAGCGGAATTCAGCCTGTCGGGCCATGTCCTGACGTCAAATGCCCTGCTCAGAGAGCTGCTGGACAAAACCGCCGACGCGTTGACAGCGATGCACGTCAATGACCTGTTCCGGTTTGATCCTGATCTGGCACGCGAACGAGGCCCTGTCTTCGAACGACTGAATGACGGTGAAAGCATTTATGGTCGCTTCGAAATGCAGTGCGACAACGGAACAATCGCATGTGTTGAAGGCAGTTTTGCGCCTGTTCTGGACAGCAAGGGCGTTCTTTTGCGGATTGTGTTTCTTGGCAAGGACGTGACGTCAGCGCAGCGCGCGCTGGCCGAGGCGGAGGCGCGTCGCGCAGCGATGGAAGCCGCGCAGAGCGAGGTCGTTGAGGCCTTGCGCGTGGGGCTTGGGCAGCTTTCGGACGGTGACCTGACGACGCGGATCGACCGTGCGTTTTCGGCCGATTACGACGAATTGCGCGAGGATTTCAATTCG